>NZ_JAUASX010000039.1 GCF_030345715.1 Solimonas sp. SE-A11 | reverse complement strand
CGAACACGGAAGTGAAACGACACAGCGCCGATGATAGTGTGGCAATAGCCATGTGAGAGTAGGACACTGCCAGGCTCTTAAAGAAGTGGAAAACCCCCGTAGCCATGCTACGGGGGTTTTTTATTGGCCAAGCTGCATGATGTACCCAGAAAATCAGACCTGATTCAACACAGCCACGCTCTGCAGGCTGTAGCCTTGATCAAACCGACGATACTCAACCGAGTCGTGGGTACATGCGCAAAGGATGGGGCGATGACACCGGGAGACCTGAAATGGGCGTGACCCTTGCAGACGTTACACGTGCAGCCGACCAGCTCATCGCCGAAGGCGAGCGGGCTACGCTCGATAGCGTCCGGCGCATCCTGGGTGCCGGCTCGCCGGGCACCGTCAATGCGCTGCTGAAGCAGTACTTCCAGGCGTTGCCCGGACGCCTGAAGTTACCGGCGCCCATCGCCACGGCCGCTGCTGAGCTCTACGACCAGGTGCGGGCAACCGCCTTGAAGGAACTGACCTCCGAACGAGCCGCACAGGAAAAGGACATGGCGGATGAGCGTGCCCGCCTGGCGCAGGATCGCCGTGATTTCGAGGCCGAGCGCGGCGCCGTCCACCAGCGTGTTGCCGATTTGAACGGCGAACTCGATCGCCTGCGTGAGCAGCTCAAGGGCACCAACGCCAAGCTGGTCGCCACCGAAAAGGAATTGGCCGCCCAAGTCACGCGTGCGACGGCAGCGGAGTCCCAGCTCCGCGCGGTTGACGACGAACGCGAGCGTTCCGCCCAGAAACATGCCGGCGACCTGGCGCGGCTGCGCGAACAGGCCGAGGGCAGCGAGCGGCACCTGCAGGGCCGAATCGAAGAACAGAAGACGCAGCTCCAGCGCCTGACCCAGGACCGCGAGCGGGAAATGGCCACGGTCACCAAGCAAGCCGCGGACCTGGAGATCTCCGTGTCCGAAGGCTCGAAGCAGATCGCGTCGCTGCGCGCGGAACTGGCTACCACCCAGCGTGACTTGGCCAAGCGCCAAGAGGCCGTGTCGTCGGCGGAGACAGCTCTGGCTCGTGCCCAGGATCAGGCAACAAAAGATCAGGCAAACAAGCAGGCAGACCTGGAGCGCGCACGAGGCGAGATCGAGTTGCTGAGCAACCAGGCCGAGCAGCACAAGCGAGACCGCGACGAAGCCATCCGTGAAGCCGGCAAACTCGAAGGACGGTTGACGGCACTGCAAGGGCAGCTCGCCGAAGCCAAGGCAGAGATCACGCGCCTGCAGAAGGCCAAGTCCGTCGAGGCCAGCGGCAACTGAGTGTCTAGGAAAATCTGGTCGTACCAGCCACCCTTGGTCTAGTAGTGACGAAAACCTTTTCCTCCCGACACATATGGACGGGGGTTTCGGGCTGTGCAACTTAACATAATATACATTATTCATATTTCAAAGACGTTTTCCGGGGCGCGAGGCGGCTTTGGCTGTGGTTTAAGGCGTATTTCCCGCGTCCTGACGGTTGCGTCAGGTCAAAGCTCGCGTTTACCGTGGGGTAAACCCCACACCCCGATTTGAGGACATGAGATGAGCGTTGATTCCTGGGGCGGCGGCAGCGATCAAGACCCGAAGCTGCGGCTAAAGGAGGTCGCCGCGCGTGAGCGGCACAAAGCGGCCTCCCTGAAACGCAAGGCCATCGGGCCTTCGAAGAACATGCAGGTGCTCTCAACCATGGCACTGCTGGCCGTGGCGCTCTATGGAACCTTCAAGCTCGCTTTAATGGCACTCGCTTGGATGAAATGAACGACCTGAAAGCACCGCTGCGGTATAGAAAAACCGCGCATTCAGATAACACCTTCACATGGCTTCTCGGCCTTGGCTTGGCTTTGGTTGCCCTGGTCGGTTTCGAGCACTATCAATCTGTTCAGGCCGAGAAAGCGGCCATTGAACAGCAAGCAGCGCTAGAAACTCAACAGCGGCTTAAGACCGAGCAGATAGCCGCCGCTCAACGCGAGGTTGATCTAACGAGGAACTACAGCGGAAGCGCTCAAACGGCGCCGGAGAGCAGCCATCCGGTTCCGCGTGATCCGTATCAAGCGGAGCGGAACGCTTTGGAGGCCATCGAGATCATGCATGGCACGAGGCGTATACAGCGTGAATGGGACCGGAAGCAGTACTCGGATTCGGCACCTGATCCGGTGATCGTCGGGAATTCGGCGCGGGCGGAGTCTTGGGAGTGCGCGCCGTTGAGAAGCCGTAGGGCCAACATCGAGGCTCGGATGCGTGATGGGTTCAGGAACGGTCAGGAGTACCGCGATAGCCTGAACAGCATTTGGAAAGAAATGGTGACCCTGGGCTGCGATATGCGACGTATGTAAGCGTTGCGGGCTCTGGGGAGGCCCAGGGCGATTGCTAGGTCGCTCGCGCTCCCGTCGCCACGCCCTAGCCCTCCCCGTCGCCCTCGCGCGCTTTCTAGGTGCTGGGCGCGGCCTGCAAGGCGGTAGCTATCGGGTTCTCGCGCTTAGGCTCGTCTACGATGGGTTCCGGGCCTGTCCAGGGCGTGGCAATGCCGTCCTCAACGCGACAGGCCCAGCCGTATTCATCGGGGAAGCAGTTTTGGTAGTGAGCCGGCTTGAAGGTCCGGCCGCTGGCCAGGTAGAAACGCCGTCGTTTGGGGGTCTCGATGACGCCGACGAGGCGCCAAACCTTCGAGGGTCCTGATGGAGCTACGCCAGCTGTGCGCAGCCCTTGAGCTGTTGGCGCGCAGCGAAAGTTGACCCAGGGTGCGCAGCGAAAAGTGACCCACCTGTAAGGGTTGAGAGTCTAGTTCAAATCTGTGGGTAAGTTGGTCTTTCGTGCTTTGGATCTGTTCTCC
>NZ_JAUASX010000038.1 GCF_030345715.1 Solimonas sp. SE-A11 | reverse complement strand
ATCCGCTTCCTTCAGAAATCCGATGATCTGCTCTTCCGAATACCGCTTCTTCACGTCCGACCTCCTGGGGTCTTGGGTCGGACTCTAAACCACGGTGCTACTCAATTTTGGGGTAACGTCGGTCCGCTTCGAGGCCGACATCGACCTCGCCGCCGGCACCGGCAAGTGCAACTGCTCCATCTGCGCCAAGCAGCGCATGTGGGGCGCCACCATCAAGCCGGAAGCTTTCCGCCTGCTGTCCGGCGAAGACGCCCTGCGCGACTACCAGTTCAACACCCGGAGCGTGCATCACCTGTTCTGTGGCAACTGCGGGCTGCACTCCTTCGGCCGCGGCCACATCGAGGAGATGGGCGGACCCTTCGTCGCCATCAACCTCGCCTGCCTGGATGACCTGGACCCCAGCACGCTCGCCGAAGCCCCCGTCGGCTACAGCAACGGCCGCGACAACGACTGGTGGCATGCGCCCAAGGAAGTGCGGCACCTCTAGTCGCCTCCCTTAAGGTCTCCTCTCTCCCCCTCGTAGGAGAGAGCTTGGGAGACGAGGGCGCGGACGCCCGAGATAGGGCAACGCAGGAGCGGTTGCCGACGAGGGCACGGACGCCCGAGGTAGGGCAATGCATGGAGCAATTGCCGAGAGAGGCCATCAAGCCAAGCCCAAGCCAGTTTTGTCCTCCAAGCCCAAGACAGCAAAGCATCCGTCCGCCAGCTTCCCCTAAACCATCACGCATAAAAAAACCGCGGCAGAGCCGCGGTCTTTTGTTCCAATCCGGAGGTCCGGATTAGAGCGGGCGAATGCGCGTAGCCTGCATGCCCTTCGGGCCGCGGGCAGCGACGTACTCGACCTGCTGGCCTTCGGTCAGGGTCTTGAAGCCCGTGCCCTGGATTTCCTTGAAGTGGGCGAAGAGGTCTTCGCCGCCGGCGGCCGGGGTGATGAAGCCGAAGCCCTTGGCTTCATTGAACCACTTGACGGTACCGGTGGAGGTGTTGCTCATGAATACATTCCTTTACATATAAAAGCGGGCATGCCGCCCGCCGAGGCTGCAACAGTCAAGGAACGCATCGGGAACCTTTATCCGTGTGAGGCACGGAGGAACAGCTGAATACACTGCTTGACACTAGCCCTTCTAGCATACGGGACATTCCCGTTTTTCGCCAGTCCGGCGGTCAGAAACCCAGGAAAGACAGTCTCTTGGGACTCAAAACGCCGGTTTTGGAGGGCAAAATCGGGGTTTTCTGCGGCCGAGGGGGTGGGGCGGATTCCGACGGGTGCCATCTCCCTCTCCCCTTGCGGGAGAGGGATCAAGGGAGAGGGGGAACCAGCAAGGAGCGGCTGTACTTTGATGGAGCCCCCTCTCCCTAGCCCTCTCCCACAAGGGGAGAGGGAACAAGAACTTCACCTCGCCTCACTCTCATAAAAGGGAGCAGGGGAGCCATCCATGGCGGGACTTCTGCTCGCCCAGCGAACCCCGGGGCATGTTTGGCTTACTTCGGCATGACATCGAGTCATGCCTCAGCGGGCCAAACATTCCATGGCCGCCCGTGGAGTCAGCGCAGGCAATGCCATTTAGGCATTGCCTAAACGCGCTGACTCCACCCACCGCCCAGCGCCTTGTACACCGCCACCGCCGCCGTATTCACCGCTGACTCCGCCCGCGCCACGGCATCCTCCGCCGCCAACAACGTGCGCTCCGCATCCAGCAGCACCAGGAAGTCCGTGGACCCTGCCTTGTACTGGATGCGCGCCAGCTCCGCCGCGCGGCGCGCCGCCGCCGCCTGCGCCAGCGTGTGCTCCAGCCGCTGGCGGGACCGGCTCACGCCCACGAAGGCGTTCTCCACTTCCTCCAGCGCCACCAGCACCGCCTGCTCATAGGCCGCCACCGCCGCCTTGGTGTTCGCGTCTGCCGCATCCACCCGCGCCGCCACGCTGCCCAGGTCAAACGCCGCCCAGGAGATCTGCGGGCTCACCGTCCAGGCGTGATGGGCGGCCTTGCCCAGGTCGCCGAAGCTGCCCGCAACGATGCCCGCAAAACCATTGACCGACAGCCGCGGGAAATAGTCCGCCTTGGCCACGCCGATGCGCGCCGTCGCCGCGTGCAAGGCTGCCTCGGCCCGCGCGATATCCGGACGGCGCTGCAGCAGCAGCCCCGCATCACCCACCGGCAGCGCACGCGCAATCGCCTCCGTGCGCGCCAGCGCCGGCGGCTGCCAGGCCCCGGGCCGCTGGCCCAGCAGCACCGCCAGCCGGTGCTCCGCGCGCTTCTGCAGAATCTCCAGGTCCGCAATCGCCGCCTGTGTCACTTCCAGGCGTGCCGTGGCGCTGGCGCTCTCCAGCTCCGTGCCGCGGCCCAACCGGCGGCGTACCTCGGTCAGGCGCAGCGTCTCCGCCTGTGTGTCGCGGTTGCGCCGCGCCACGTCCAGCTGCTCCGCCGCGCCGCGCCACTCGAAGTAGCGCAGCGCCACCTCCGAGGCCACCACCACCTGCGCCTCGTGCAGCCCGGCCACCGCACCGTCCGCCTCAGCCCGTGCCGCTTCCACGCCGCGGCGCACGCGCCCGAACAGGTCCAGCTCCCAGGCTGCGTCAAAGCCGATACGCGCGTTCTCTACATCCGTCTGCGGGCCGGTGATGCCGGGCTTGTCGCCCGACAGCAGCGGCTGCCGCCCGTTATTGACCACGCCGGTTGCCGTCACCACCGGGAACTGGTCCAGCTTCTGGTCGCGGAACAGCGCCCGTGCCTGCTGCACCCGCGCCACCGCGATCGCCACGTCGTGGTTCGCCGCCAGCGCCTGTTCCACCAGCCCCGCCAGCGTCTCGTCGCCAAACAGCCGCCACCAGCGCGCCTCGTAGGCCTCGCCCGTCACCACCGCCGCATCGGCGTTGTGGAAGGCCGGCGCCGCCGTCTCCGGCTTGCGGTAGTCCGGCCCCACCGCGCAGCCCGTCAGCGCAATCGCCGCCAGCATCGGCACCAGCAGTTTCATCCAGCTCTCCAGGCCCGTACCGCGTTCATCCACATCCAAGGAATTCTTCCCGTTCATGAGAGCGCTCCATGATCCAGCCGCGGCGCCAACTCCGCCGGCGCCGGCAAGGCAATCGGCCGCTTGCCGCTGCGTGCGTGCACGAAGCGCCTCACCAGCCAGTAGAACACCGGCGTCATCGCCAGGCCGAACAGCGTCACGCCGATCATCCCCGCGAACACCGCCACACCCATCGCCTGGCGCATCTCCGCGCCGGCGCCGCTGCTGAGCACCAGCGGCACCACGCCCATGATGAAGGCCAGCGAGGTCATCAGGATCGGGCGCAACCGCAGGCGGCAAGCCTCCAGGATCGCCTCCATCAGCGGCAGCCCGCGCTCCTCCGCCTCCTTGGCGAATTCCACGATCAGGATCGCGTTCTTGCAGGCCAGGCCCACCAGCACGATCAAGCCGATCTGCGTGAACACGTTGTTGTCGCCGCCCCACAGCCACACGCCGGCAATCGCGCTGAACAGCACCATCGGCAGGATCAGGATCACCACGAACGGCAGGCTCCAGCTCTCGTACTGCGCCGCCAGCACCAGGAAGGCCAGCAGCACGCACAGCGGGAAGATCAGCAGCGCCGTATTGCCCGCGATCAGCTCCTGGTAGGCCAGCTCCGTCCACTCATAGGCCATGCCATTGGGCAGCTCCTCCTGCACGATCTTCTCGATCAGCTTCTGGGCCTGCCCGCTGGACCAGCCCGGCGCCGGCCCGCCGTTGATCTCGGCGGTGACGTAGCCGTTGTAGTGCATCACCCGGTCGGGCCCCGCCGTCTGGCGCAGCGTGATGAAGGTGGACAGCGGCACCATCTCGCCGCGGCTGTTGCGGATCTTCAGCCGCGCCACATCCTCCGGCTGCAGGCGGAACGCCATGTCGGCCTGCGCGTTCACCTGGTAGGTGCGGCCAAAACGGTTGAAGTCGTTCACGTACAGCGAGCCCAGGTAGATCTGCAGCGTCTCGTTGATCGCCTGGATGCTCACGCCCTGCGCCTTGGCCTTGTCGCGGTCGATGTCCGCAAACAGCTGCGGCACGTTGATCTGGTAGCTGCTGAACAGGTTGGCCAGCCCCGGCTCCTGCTTCGCCCGCTCCAGGATCTTGTGGGTCACCGTGGACAGCTCCTCGAAGCCCAGCCCGCTGCGGTCCTCCAGCTGGATCTTGAATCCGCCGATGGTGCCCAGGCCCGGCACCGGCGGCGGTGGGAACACCGCGATGAACGCCTCCGGTATGTTCTTGAACTGCTCGTTGAGCTGGTCCGCAATCGCGTTGCCGCTCAGCTCCGCACCCTTGCGCTCGCTGAAGTCATCCAGCGTGGCGAACACGATGCCCGCGTTGGGCGCATTGGTGAAGCCGTTGATCGACAAGCCCGGGAAGCCCACCGCGGACTGGATGCCCGGCTGCTTCATCATGATCTCGCCCATCTGGCGCATCACCGCCTCGCTGCGGTCCAGCGTCGCCGCCTCCGGCAGGTTGGCAAAGGCCACCAGGTACTGCTTGTCCTGCTGCGGCACAAAGCCCTCCGGTACCGCCTTGAAGCCCAGCGCCGTCAGCCCCAGCAGCCCCGCATACACCGCGAGCACGATCACCGAGCCCCGCGTCAGCCGCTTCACGCTGCCCACGTAGCGCTCCGACGCTGCACTAAAGAATCGGTTGAATGGGCGGAACAGCCAGCCCATGCTGGCGTCGATGCCGCGCTGCAGCCGGTCCTTGGGCGCGCCATGCTCCTGCAGCAGCACGGCCGAAAGGGCAGGGGACAAGGTCAGCGAGTTGAAGGCCGAGATCAGCGTGCTGATCACCACCGTCAGCGCGAACTGCTTGTAGAACTGTCCCGTCAGGCCGCTGATGAAGGCCGTGGGCACGAACACCGCGCTCAGCACCAGCGCCGTGGAAATGATCGGCCCCGTCACCTCGCGCATCGCCTGGCGCGTCGCCTCCAGCGGCGACTTGCCCTGCTCGATGTTTCGCTCCACGTTCTCCACCACCACGATCGCGTCATCCACCACGATGCCGATCGCCAGCACGAAGCCGAACAGCGTCAGCGTGTTCAGCGAGAACCCGATGGCATGCATCACCGCGAAGGTGCCCACCAGCGACACCGGTACCGCGGCCAGCGGGATCAGGCTGGCCCGCCAGTTCTGCAGGAACAGGATCACCACCAGCACCACCAACAGCATCGCCTCGAACAGCGTGTGCACCACCGCCTTGATCGAGCCGCGCACGAACACCGTCGGGTCATAGACGATCTGGTAGTCCAGGCCCTGCGGGAAGTCCGCCTTCAGCCGCTCCATGGTCGCGCGCACGTCATCCGAGATCTGGATGGCATTGGAGCCCGGCCGCTGGAAGATCGGGATGGCCACCGCCGGCTTGTTGTCCAGCAACGAGCGCAGCGCGTAGCTGGAGGAGCCCAGCTCCACCCGCGCCACGTCACGCAGGCGCGTCACCGCGCCGTCTTCCGCCGCCCGCACGATGATGTTGCCGAACTCCTCCTCCGTCACCAGGCGCCCGGCCGAGTCGATGCTGAGCTGGAACTCCGCCGCATTCGGCGCCGGCGGGGCGGCGAGGGTGCCCGCCGCCACCTGCTGGTTCTGCTCGCGGATCGCCGTCACCACCTCGCTCGCCGTGAGCCCGCGGCTCGCCACCCGCTCCGGGTCCAGCCACACGCGCATGGAGTAGGGGCCCGCGCCAAAGATCTGCACATCGCCCACGCCATCCAGGCGCGCCAGCTCATCCTTCACGCGCAGGCGGCCGTAGTTGGAGATATAGAGGGCGTCATAGCGGTTGTCCGGCGAGAGCAGGTGCACCACCATGGTCAGGTCCGGGCTGGACTTGTTGGTGGTCACGCCTAGGCGCTGCACCTCCGGCGGCAACTGCGGCAGCGCCTGCGCCACCCGGTTCTGCACCAGCACCTGCGCCTTGTCCACGTCCGTGCCCAGCGCAAAGGTGATAGTTAGGTTGATGGCACCATCCGCCGTGGACTGGCTGAACATGTACTGCATGCCTTCCACGCCGTTGATGCTCTGCTCCAACGGACTCGCCACCGTCTCAGCGATCACCTTCGGGTTGGCACCCGGGTAGCTGGCACGCACCACCACCGTGGGCGGCGTCACCTCCGGGTATTCACTGATCGGCAGCTGCCCCAGCGAAAGAGCGCCCGCTATCACGATCAGTGCAGACAACACCGCCGCAAAGATCGGCCGGCTAATGAAGAACTGGGCGAAGTTCACGGGGCGCTCCGCGCATCAAGGCCCTTCGCCGCTGGGGCGGGGGTCTTTGGCAACGGCCCCATGGGCGTGGAAAGCTCCTCGAGATCCGCCTGGGCCACCTGCACCGCCGCCGGCTGTGCCTGCGGCGCGCTGACGCTCAACTGCCGCTTGCCCTTGCCGGCCGCATTCCCAGCGCTCGCCGCGTCCTTGTCGGAAGACGCCGCCCTCTCAGAATCCGTTCGCACTGAGCCCGTCGAAGTGTGAACGGATTCCGTCACCGGCCCATCCGTCACCCCCCGTTCGTCCTGAGCCTGTCGAAGGGCGGACGGCTCAGGCCTCTCAGCCCCAACCGAACCCACCAACTCCGCCGCCGCCGCGCCACCACCACCCATCGCCACCGTCGTCGGCGCCACCGCACTCCCCGGCTTCACATGCTGCAGCCCATTCACCACGATCACATCACCCGCCTTCAGCCCAGACCGGATCACCCGCAGCCCATCCAGCCGCGCTCCGATCTCCACGCCGCGGTACTCCGCCACGTTGGCCGGCGTCACCACCAGCACGAACTTCTTGTTCAGGTCCGTGCCGATCGCCTTGTCATCCACCAGCGCCGCCTCATAGCGCGCGCCGGCCACAAGCCGCACCCGCGCAAACAGCCCCGGCGTGAATCCACCCGCCGAGTTGTCCAGCGTCGCCCGCAGCCGCACCACGCCGTCCCGCGAGACGTTGTCCACAAAATCCAGCTTCGCCTCGTGCGGCGTGCCCTCGTCCGTCATGCGGCCCGCGAACACCCGCGCGCCGTCGCCTTGGCCCAGCGCCTCCAGGTAGGTCGCCTCGTCCACGTCAAAACTCACGTACACCGGGTCCACGCTCACCAGCGTCGTCAGCACCTTGCCGCCGTCCACCAGGTTGCCCGCCGTGATCAGCGCGCGGGACACACGCCCGTCGATCGGCGCCGTCACCCGCGTCCAGGCCAGATCCAGCTCCGCCGCCTTCAGCGCCGCCCGGGCAGACGCCAGGCTCGCGGACGAACCCGCCGCGGACGCCACCAACTGGTCAGCCTCCTCCTGCGAGATCGCGTTCTCCGCCAGCAAGGCCACCGCGCGCTGCTTGCGCGAGGCCCCCAGCGCCGCATCCGCCTGCGCCCGCTCCAGGTCCGCCCGCAGGCGCTCCACCTGGGCCGCAAAGGGGCTGGGGTCGATCTGGAAGAGGAGTTGCCCCTTCTTCACCAGCGCGCCCTCGGAGAACGCCACCTCCTGGATATAGCCCGAGACCCGCGGGCGCACGTCCACGCGCTCCTGCGCCTCGATCTCACCGGTGAAATCACGCCAGTCGCTGATCGTGCGCACCGGCACCGCCGCCACCTGCACCGGCGTGGCCGGCGCCTCAGCAGCTTGTTCCTGTGCCTCGGAGATGCCGCAGGCGTTCAGCAGCACCGCGGCAGAGGCCAGGCCCAGCGTCAGCACCGCGCGGCGGGCAAAAGCGCCGCGAAAAGGGGGGATTGTTGTAGTCATGAACGGCTCCCAATATGTTTGGCGGGAGTGAGCCCGTGGAGCCGTCCATCTGTCGGGTTCGCCTTGACTCTGGGGGAGGCGCCCTCAACAATGATGTTACGAGACCGTTCGGTATCACCGTGGAACTATGGTAGTGACCGGTCAGTCTCATTTCAAGCAAGTTTGTACGCGGAGCGGACCATGTCCACTGCAAGTGTTTCAAAGCAAAAGGAATGTCATGCGCCGGCGGCGCCCCGCCAAAGCGCGCGAGACCGCATCTTCAACGCCGCCCGGCAGCTTTTCTATAAGAACGGTATCCGCGCCGTGGGCGTGGAGAGCATCGCCAGCGAGGCCCAGACCACCAAGATGAGCCTCTACCGCTCGTTCTCCTGCAAGGACGAGCTGGTCACCGAATACCTGCGTGAATCCGTCCGCGAATACTGGGACTGGTTTGACGAGATCGTCGCCAAGCACCCCGGCGACCCCCGCGCCGCCCTGCAGACCATCTTTGACAGCCAGGCCAGCAAGGCCTGCACCTGCGACACCCGCGGCTGCGCCATCGGCAACGCCAGCGTGGAGCTCACCGAACCGGATCACCCGGCGCGCCAGGTGGTCACCGAGTTCAACCAGGAAAAGCTCACCCGCCTCACCGCCCTCTGCGCCCAGGCGGGTTACCAAGACCCGGCCGCCCTGGCCCGCGGCCTCTTCCTACTGATGGACGGCGCCTACATGAGCCTGCTCAGCCTGGGCTCAACCGGCCCCACGTCGGCGCTGCCGCAGGCAGCGCGGGCGATGATGGAGGCGCATCCGCGGCTTTGACTTGAGGGCGGCGACTTCAAGCCTCCTCGTCGAATGCTGAAGGCTCCAGACTGCAGTAGCCAGTTGGGCTCAGTTGTCTCGCGTATCGCGGAGGGCTAAAGCATAAGCCTGAGATTCCTTATCGCAATCCAAGTGAGCGAGAGCCACTCGAAGCAATGGCTTCGAGGCCGATCTTTTTGCGCGACGGTCATCACTCCAGGAGAACGCCCCTTTGAAAGGTAACCACAGGGCTTGCTTGTTCCACTCGGAGGGCAGCGGTGAGCCTTCATTCGCGATCCAGCCGAAGATCTCCCCGGCTCATGCTATAAACACGACAAAAAATGACGGGTAGTCGTCCGTCGCCTTGAAGGCAATAGGGGACAGATCTAGATGCTTTATTTAAAGCTAAGTATCTATTTATTAAACAATTTTAAGAATGCTAGAGGGCGTCTACCTCTGCTTGCCCTGTGTATTGACTAACAAGAATCTGCCACAGATGGTTGCCGCTCCAAAGAACCCAACGTTAGCCGCCTTCGAGGGCATTGCCACCTACGTCGCATCGCTACAAGCGTTAGCGTATCTCCCGATATCCAGTTCCACTTGGAAAGCAAGGTGCCACGCTGCTCTGAATGGTGAGGCAAATCAAGAACTGAGGCGAAAAATACCCCTTGATACTCGCAGGCTGTACGGGGCCTTCTTTACTGGCACGAAGTTGAGCCGCTTGCTGCTGTCCCATAGCAAGAGTGTTTCGGCAGAAAGCTTTTTCTATGACCCGACATGCGGGATGGGTGATCTGCTACTCGCGGCGGCTTCACTGCTGCCTCTGCAAGAGACGCCATCGGCAACGCTTCGCGCATGGGGACGTCAGCTCGCGGGGGCAGATCTACACCAAGAGTTCATTGATGGAACCAAGGCTCGCTTGGCACTACTAGCAGCCGAACGGCATGGGGTTGAAGGGATATCAGCGACCGGTCATGTCGACCATTTCCCTCTCATCCAAGTTGGCGATGGGCTTATCCCTAATAAGAACTCTCGTAGGGCAACGCATCTGCTACTCAATCCTCCGTTCGGCGCGGTCTCAGCTCCAGAAGGATGCACTTGGGCGTCCGGCAAGGTCACTGCCGCTGCGATATTCACTGCAGCTACGGTTAAAGAATTAGCGCCAAATTGTGAAGTGCTCGCTATCCTTCCCGATGTTCTTCGCTCGGGGACGTTCTCTGAGAATTGGCGAAAAGCCATCAGCGATATCGCTGAGGTACACCTCGTCAAACCATATGGAATCTTTGACGCGAGCGCAGATGTAGATGTCTTCCTGCTGCGACTCACGCGCAGAGGCGCAACTAGTAAGAGCCGGCAGTGGCCGGCCACCAAGAGAATGCCTATGCGGACACTTGGCGACGCATTCAACGTATGTATTGGAAGAGTTGTTCCCTACCGAGACCAGAAAGTCGGGATCGAGCATCCGTACATTCACCCGCGTTGTGTTCCGCCTTGGTCCGTGATGAGCGAATTCACGGAAACTCGAAAGCATCAGGGCAAGGCATTCCAGCCCCCTTTCGTGGTTATTCGGCGAACGTCTAGGCCGGAACACCCGTATCGTGCAGTTGCCACAGTAATTACTGGAAATTTACCTGTTGCAGTTGAAAACCATCTTATTGTTTGTCAGCCAAAAGATGGAGCGTTGAGTTCGTGCAAGAGGTTAATGCAAGAGCTGAAGTCTGATGCAGTTAATGTTTTTCTCAATGACCGCATACGGTGTAGGCATCTAACCGTGGGCGCCGTAGGAGACATCCCGGTGTCGCAGGCTAATTAATGCAAGACGATCCAAGCAAAGTTGAAGCCTCCTCTCAAGAGGCCCAAAGTTTGGGAAAAGCCTCGTTCTCCGTAAGTTCGCGAGTGGCACTCCAGCTCGGTAGGGAGAGCATCTCTAGTTCAATAACAGCGGTAGTTGAGCTAGTTAAAAATTCTTACGACGCCGATGCGGAAAATGTGAGGATCCGTTTCTCCTCTGAAACCCCGAATGGTCGAATTCTGGTCATAGAGGATGACGGAGATGGCATGACATCCAAGGATCTTTTAGATCATTGGATGGTTATAGGAACTTCAAACAAGGTTGAGCGCCGACGTTCTGCTGGAAAGAAGAGAGCCGTAACGGGCGAGAAAGGATTGGGTGTTGGCGCGCAGCGAAAGTTGACCCAGGGTGCGCAGCGAAAAGTGACCCACCTGTAAGGGTTGAGAGTCTAGTTCAAATCTGTGGGTAAGTTGGTCTTTCGTGCTTTGGATCTGTTCTCC
>NZ_JAUASX010000037.1 GCF_030345715.1 Solimonas sp. SE-A11 | reverse complement strand
ACGAGCAGCCGGCGCATTCATCTACGTCACGGATTGAGCATCCAAGGGTGGGCTCGGCGTCCGGCTGATCTGCCTGCCAAAGAGCGACTCCGGCAGGCACAGCTACAATACAAGGGTGGGCAACGCTTGCGTTGCCCACGCGGTTGAGCGCCCCGAGTGGACAAATATGAAGCCGTTTGCCCGCCCCACGGGGACTGGATGAAACCCCTTCGATGGCGTTCAGTGGTGGCGGTCCTAGACCGCTCAGGTGCTGTGGGTCTCTGATGGTTGGTTTCGCCTAAGGGCGACTTACCTTTCTTTGCTTGTGCAAAGAAAGGTAAGCCAAAGAAAGCACACCCCGGCATCCGCAGCCCCGCTGAGGCGGGGCGACCTGCGCGGTGGTCGCCCGCGACGGGTCGGACACACAGGCCATCCATGGCCTGCGTGTCCTCGGCCGGGCATCCATGCCCGGCTCGACCCTGCGTTCGACCCCCACGCAGGTGCTTCTGCAAGGGGGGCCAACATCAAAAGCATTCGCTGGCGCTCACCAAAAGTCCGGAGGAGACCGTAGGGCGGGAAAGCGAAGCGCATCCCGCCTTGCAGGTCTCTCCCAAGGCGGGATGCGCTTCGCTTTCCCGCCCTACTGCGGGGTGATGGCGAGCCCCTACTTTAGCGTGACGGACTGCGCCTCATCCGCCACAACCCCTCGCCCGCGTAAATCACCAGCGCCCCCCAGATGATCCCGAACCCGATCCAGTGCATCTGCAGGAAGGGCTCATGGAACACCAGCACGCCGCAGAGCAACTGCAGCGTCGGCGTGATGTACTGCAGCAGGCCCACCAGCGACAGCGGGATGCGGCGCGCGCCGTAGGCGAACCAGACCAGCGGCAGGGCGGTGACCAGGCCGCCGAGGACCAGCAGCCCGTCGACATGCAGGGCCTGGTGGCCGAAGGCGCCGGTGCCGCGATACTCCCACCACAGCAGCGCGGCGAGCGCGGGCAGGAACAGCAGGCCGCTCTCCACGGCCAGGCCCTGCACGGCCGGCACGGGCATCAGCTTTCGCCACAGGCCGTAGCCGGCGAAGCTCGCGGCGATGGCCAGGGCGATCCAGGGCAGGCGGCCGGCCTGCACGGTCATGTAGATCACGCCGACGGTGGCGATGCCCACGGCCAGCCATTGCAGGGGGCGCAGGCGCTCGCGCAGCACGAAAACGCCGAGCAGCACGCTCAGCAGCGGGTTGATGAAGTAGCCCAGGCTGGTTTCGACGATGTGGCCGACGGTGACGGCCCAGATGTACAGCCACCAGTTGCAGGCGATCAGCAGGGCACTGATCAGCAGCATGCCGACGGTGCGGCGGGACAGCATGCGCAGCCAGCCGAAGCCTTCGTCCAGGCCCAGCCAGATCGCCACCACCAGCGCGCACCAGACGGTGCGGTGCGCCATGGTCTGCACGGCGGGCACCGTGGCCAGCATCTTCCAGTACAGCGGAAACAGGCCCCAGATCAGGTAGGCACCGAGCGCGGCGGTCAGGCCCTTGCGGGTCTCGCTCATGCGGTCGTCGATGGGGCTGAGGGTGTTCATGGCGGGCGGCGGCGCGCAGTGTGCCGCAGCACAGGAAGATGCGCCACGGCGCCGGGCGCGTTAACTTACGCGCCTTCTTCCCAGGGCAGACTTCATGCACGTGCTGGTCACCGGCGGTACTGGCTTCATCGGCAAGGCCCTGTGCCTGGCCCTGCTGGAGCGCGAGTACGAGGTGACGGTGTTCACCCGCAATGGCGGCAAGGCCCGTGAGCTGCCGTTCGGCACGCGCATCGCGATGAAGATGGACGGCATCGGCGGCTTCGACGCCGTGGTCAACCTGGCGGGCGAGAACCTGGCGGAGCACCGCTGGACCGAGGAGCGGCGGCAGATGTTCGTGGACAGCCGGGTGCAGACCACGCGGCGCATGGTCGAATACCTGCGCGCCTGCAGCGACCGGCCGCGGGTGATGGTGTCCGGCTCGGCCATCGGCTGGTATGGCGCCCGCGGCGACGAGATCCTGAACGAGCAGTCCAATTCCGGCGGCTACGACGAGTTCCAGTCCCTGCTGTGTCGCTCCTGGGAGGCCGAGGCGCGCCAGGCCGAGAAGCTGGGTGTGCGGGTCTGCCTGCTGCGTACCGGGATCGTGCTGGAGCGCGACGGCGGGCCGCTGGCCAGGATGCTGCCGCCGTTCCAGGCCGGTCTGGGCGGGCGCCTCGGCAACGGCCGCCAATGGATGTCCTGGATCCACCGGGCGGACCTGGTGGCGATGATCCTGTGGCTGCTGGAGGACGAGCGCTGCCGCGGGGTCTACAACGGCACGGCGCCCGAGCCGGTGACCAACGCGGGCTTCGCCCGCGAACTGGGCCGGGCCCTGGGGCGGCCGGCGCTGCTGCCGATGCCGGGCCTGGCACTCAAGGCGATGGTTGGCGGGATCGCCGATATGTTGTTGACGGGACAGCGGGTTTTCCCCCAGCGCGCCCTGGATGGCGGCTTCCAGTTCCGGTTCCCGGAACTGCCCGGCGCCCTGTCCGACATCCTCCGCAGCACCTGACTGGGGCATCGGTGGTTTCCTACCCTCGCCTGCCCCGCGGGAGGATAGGCTGCGCGCGCGGGGAGGCCTAGAATCGATCCATGAACGTGATGAACTGGAAGGCCGGCAAGGTATACCCCATGACCCGGGGCGAGCCGCGTGCGGAGGCGGGGGATTTCGATCCTGGCCGCTATGAGGCGCTGCTACGCAGCGAGCCCGGCCGCTATGCCGAGATGGTGCGCACGGTCACGGCATTCGGCATCTACCTGATGGACCGCGAGGGCCGCATCCAGAGCTGGAACCTGGGCGCGGAGAACCTGACCGGCTTCGGCGAGCGCGAGGTGGTGGGGCAGCACTTCAGCGCCCTATTCGCCGAGCAGGCACAGCGCGAGGGCCAGGCGCTGCGCAACCTGGACTTTGCCGCCAACAACCGCCATTGCCGCGACGAGCATCGTCGCCGCCGGCTGGGCGGCGAGGAATTCTTCGCGCTGAGCACGCTGGACGTGGTGCGCGACGAGGGTGGCGAGATCCTGGGCTTCGTCGAGGTGTTCCACGACATCAGCGAACAGAAGCAGCGCGAGGAGCGGCTCTACCAGCGCGCGACGCGCGATCCGCTCACCGGTGTGTTCAACCGCGGCCACTTCAACGAGACGGCGGAGCAGGAGATCGAGCGTGCGCGCCGGTTTGCCGAGCCGCTGTCGCTGGCAATGCTCGACATCGACCACTTCAAGAAGATCAACGACACCTACGGGCACGAGGTGGGCGACACCGCCATCATCGGCCTGGCGCGCACCTGCAGCAACAACCTGCGCAAGATCGACTCGCTCGGTCGCCTGGGTGGCGAGGAGTTCGCCGTGCTGCTGCCGCGCGCCAACAAGCAGGCCGCCCTGGAGATGGCGCAGCGTCTGCGGCTGGAGATCGCGGCACAACGCATTCCGCTGCAGGGGCAGGAGATCAGCTACACCGTCAGCATCGGCATCTCCACGCTGTTGCCGACCACGCGCGACCTGGCCGAACTGCTGCGCCATGCCGACGCCGCGCTGTACCAGGCCAAGCGCGAGGGCCGCAACCGGGCGATCGCCTGGTTCGAGTGACAGGCCCGCGCCCTCACAGGTAGGGCGAGAACAGCCACCAGACCGCGTCATACAGCCGTGACGGCAGCGGCCGTTTCTGCAGCGCCTTGGCGTGCAGCAGGGTCGAGCGCTTGCGCAGTTCCTTGAAATGCCGCGCCATGCGCAAGGCGAAGTCGCGGTCGTAGGCTTCCACCACCAGCTCGAAGTTCAGGCGCAGGCTGCGCGGGTCGAGGTTGGCCGAGCCCAGCAGCACGTACTCGTCATCCACGATCAGCAGCTTGCTGTGCACGAAGGGCGGCGGCTGGTAGTAGAGGCGCAGCCCGCGCAGGATCAGGTGCGGCAGCTGGTGGCGCATGGCGCGGAGCATCTTGCCCTGGTCCGACTTGCTGGGCAGCAGGATCTGAATCTGCACGCCGCGGAGCACGGCGGCCTCCATGGCGGCCACCAGTTCCCGCGGCGGCAGGAAGTAGGGCGTCATGATGCGCACGCGGCTGCGCGCCGAGGCCAGCGCCGACAGCAGGATCAGGGTCAGTTGCCCCAGGTCCTCGTTGGGGCCGTCGGTGATCACGCGGCAGATGGCGCCGCCCTCCACTTCCGATGGCGGCTGTGCCGGGCAGGGGCAGTCGCCGCCGCCGGCGTAGCGCCAGTCCTCCCCGAACACCTCGGCGAGCTGCTGCACCACCGGGCCGCGCAGCTCGAAGTGCAGGTCATGCTCGGGCCGGTTGTTTTCCGGGTCCTGTGCCATGTGCCGCAGGCTGATGTTCATTCCGCCGGTGTAGGCCAGCTCGCCGTCCACGATCAGCAGCTTGCGGTGGTTGCGCAGGTTCAGGTGCAGTGACGGCGGCAGCAGCCTGGGCGGGTGGAAGCGCTGCACGTCGACGCCCACTTGGCGCAGGCGGCGGCTGGCGCAGGGGCGGCTCAGGCTGAGCTCGGCGAAGCCGTCCACCAGCACGCAGACCTTCAGGCCGCGCTGCTGCGCGTCGGCCAGCGCGGCGATGAACTGCTCGCCGACCTTGTCCACGTCGAAGATGTAGCTGGCCATGAGCACGGACTCGCGGGCCTGCGCGATGGCCTGGAGCATGTGCGGGTAGGCTTGCTCGCCGTCGTGCAGCGGCTCCACCAGGTTGCCGTCCAGCAAGGGCCGGTGCGTGATGACGTCGGCGGTGCGTGCCAGCTGCTCGAAGGAGGCCGGCACGGCGGGGCGCTCGTGGGACACGCTGCGGCGGTGGCGCGCGTCGCGCTCGTGGTCCAGGCCGACGCCGCGGCCCAGGGTATGGCGCGGCGGGCGCAGCCGGTGCGCGCGAGTCTCCACGCGATTGATGCCGAACAGGAAGTACAGCAGCACGCCGCCGAAGGGCAGCATCACGCAGACCACGATCCAGCCCCAGGCTGCGCGCGGATCGCGCTTCAGCAGCAGGGCATGGCCGCAGGCGAACAGGGCGAGCAGCCACGCGGTGGCGCCGAGCCACAGGGGCCAGTGGCTCATGGGGCTGCGATGTCCAGGGCGATCTCGGTGACCACCGGCAGGTGGTCGGACAGCCGCTCGGCCAGCACGTGTGCGCGGCTGACGTGCAGGCCGTTTCCGGCCAGCACATGGTCGATGGCGCGCGAGGGTTTCCAGCTCGGGTAGGTGGGCATCTCGTGCAGGCTGCGCAGGCCGCAGGACTGCAGCACGCCGTGGGCGGCGAGTTCCGCCGGCTCGCAGTTGAGGTCGCCCACCAGCAGGCTGCGCGGGTGGTTCTGCATGACACCGGCCAGGTACTCCAGTTGCAGCGTGCGCGTGCCGCGCGTGAGCGCCAGGTGAGTGACGATCAGGCGCAGCGGCGCCGAGCCCTGGGGTTGCAGCTCCAGCTCCAGCGCGCCGCGACCGCGCAGGCGGCCGGGCAGCGGATGGTGGCGCACGACCTTGAGGGGGACGCGTGACAGGCAGCCCAGGGCATGCTGTGCGAAGGGGCGCAGGTCACGGTTCACCGCGGCATGCCAGTGCGGGAAGCCGCCCTGGGCGGCGAGATATTCCACCTGGTTCAGCGACTGCGTGCGCAGGCTGCCGGCGTCGGCCTCCTGCAGGGCCACGACGTCATACTGGCTGGCGAGCTGGGCGATGCGATCCAGCTGGGCGCGGACGCCGCGCGAGGGCAACAGGTGCTTCCAGGCGTTGGTCAGGTAGTGGTGATAGCCGTGACTCTGCATGCCGACCTGGATGTTGAGCGACAGCACGCGCAGCGCGGGCGCGGCGGCGATCGTCGGGGCGGCGGTGTCGGTCATGGGAGTCCTGGACCTGGACGGCTTTCTGCCGAGGGTATCACCAAGACTGCGAACGACGATGACAGTTCAGCCTGAGCCGGTTCAGCGTGTCGCCAGGGATTCCCTCAGCCAATCCTCGTTGAATCCCAGCCTGCGTTCGCCCCTGACGACGAAGTACGGGACCGCGTTCTCGCCGTAAGCCTGCAACTGGCGGGCGCACTCCGGGCTGCGGTGGATATCGCAGATCTCGTAGGGAAAGCCGTTGCGGTCCATCCAGCGTCGGGCCTGGCGGCAGGCGGGGCAGGATTCGAAGCCGTACATGAGGATATCGCCCTGCTGTACCGATTCCGCCACGGCCTGGACTTCGGGACGGGGGCCGCCGCCGGGTTGCGAGCCGATGTAGAGCACGGCCAGGAACAGGATCGCCAGCACGATCCACGGACCCTGGGAGCCACCGGGCCCGGAGGCCGGTGCGGTGCGCCTGGGCAGGGGCGGAGGCAGGGCCTGTTCGTGTGGAAGGCGCATGGCCTTGGCGTAGGCCACGCCGCAGGCCGGGCATTGCCAGTCCGGAGCCGGCGTATTTTCGGCGCGCGGTTGTTGGCAGCGGGGACAGATGACCGGCATCTCGGGCCTCGTGGCGGGAGCGCCCATCATAGCGGCCAGCGGTTGTCTGGCGAATGAAAAAGGGCGCCTTGCGGCGCCCTCCGGGTGAAGCGGGAACCAGGCCGGGCTTACGGCGCCGGGTACTTCTGGAACCAGGCGGCGAAGGTGCCGGTGCTGCGGCCCAGCACGTCCAGCGCTGCGGCGCTGTAGGCGGCGGGGTCGGTCTTGGCGGCGTTGCTGGACTTCTTGCGGGCGGCTCCGCCACCGTTGGCCACGCCCATGAAGCCGCCGATCACGTCGAACACCTTCTTGGTCGATGCGTTGTCGGTTTCCTCGATCAGCTCCATGGTGCCGAAGGCCAGGTCGCTGGTGATGCCCTGCTGCAGCGAGACGCTGGCATCCTCACCCTTCGTGGTCAGACCCATCTTGGACTCCTCGGCACGGACCATCGGCGTATTGAAGGTCTTCACCGACATGCCCAGCGAGGCGCCGACTTCGGCATCGCGCGCCATCAGGCCCGAGCGGTTGCCGCTGCTGGTCATGTTGGCGAAGTCCACCACGATCAGCGGGGCAATCACGATGGCTTGCAGCTTCTCCGACAGCGGGGCCAGCAGGCGGTAGCTCTTCTGGTTGAAGGGCGTCTTGTCGGTCCAGCCCATGTCGGCGTAGGTGAAGAACAGCGGCATGCCGGTGGGGGCGAAGGCAATACCCTTGGCGCCAGTGACTTCCTTCTCGTAGGGCTGCGGGCTGGGCTCCACCTCGGCGTGGAAGCTCGCCAGTTCGGAGGCCGGAACGACTTCGCGGCCGGCGGCGGCCAGCTGGGCCAGGAACTCGGCATAGGCCTTGTCGGTGATGGCCTGGAAGGTGGCGGCATCCACGCCCTCCAGCGCGACGTTCATGGATGCCTTGGCGCCGCTGGTGTCGCGGCCCGGCATGTAGCTGGCGCGTACCTGGGCGCTGACGGCGCTGTAGTTGATGAAGACCACGCGGAAGCCGGCCACGGCCACGCGCTTGCTCTTGGGCAGCAGAACGCTGGTCACGCTCTTGCCGAAGGTGCCACCGGTCTGGCCCTTGAAGTAGGAATCCGGCTCCAGTGCCGAAGGTGCGGCGGCAGCAGCGGTGGCGGCGATGGCCGCGTCATCCGCGGAGGCAACGCCGCTGAAGGCGGCGGCCAGCAGCGCAAAGCTGCCCGCCAGGATCGAAGTGGTACGCATGGCAATTCCCTCTGGTTCTGTATGGCATCCATCCGCGGAGCGGGACGGTTGCATCAGAGACTAGGGGGCGGGGACGTCGTGCAGCGCGCCCTTGTTGGGGGGCATGGCACACCCCTAATGGGGGGTGCGTTCTTCTGCTGCAATGCGCTTGATGTGGTGGCAGAAGTCCTCGTCCTCGCCTCGCAGCAGGTCGGGCAGCGCGGCGCGGAAGTCCTCGCGACGGCACCATTCGCGCATGTAGTCCTCCCAGCTCTGCCACATGCGCTGCGTCTGGCGGGGCATGTCGTCTTCATAGACCAGCAGGTAGGCACGCTCGAACAGGGAGATCAGCAGGTCGAACAGCACGCCCTTGCGCTCCTGCTGCTCCTCGTTGAGTTCGGGCGGCGGGCCAGTGCGGCGCAGCAGGTGCAGGTCGGAGTGCTCCAGCACCAGGCGCAGGAAGTCGGCGTACTCGTCGGACAGCTGCTGGTAGATCTCCTCTTCCTCGTTGCGCCGCTCCTTGCGCTGCTCGTAGATGAACACGCCGATGGCCAGCGGCAGGCCGATCACGGTCACCACGTAACTGAGGAACTCCCAGATTTCGAGCATCTCCATGCGCCTGAGTGTACGCCGGGCCAGGTTCCGGAATGTGACGGACCGAGCCGGGGCGGTTCGGAAAACTCCTTTGTCGTCAGCGCCCTGTGCCAGGCGTCTCTCATCACGCCGGGTTCAGGCGGGCTTGTCGAGCACCGCGTAGTAAAAGCCGTCGTGCATGTCGCCGGGCGCGATGCGACGGCCGAATTCGGTGGCCTCGCCCCAGTCGGCCTCGATCTTGGTGGGACGCAGGTCGTCGGACAGGGCCAGGAAACGGCCCATGATCTCGTCGCCCTCGGCGCGCAGGATCGAGCAGGTGGCGTAGACCAGACGCCCGCCTGGCGCCAGCAGTGGCCACAGGGCCTTGAGCAGGCGCATCTGCTGCAACTGCAGTTGGGGGATGTCGGTCTTGCGGCGCAGCCACTTGATGTCCGGGTGGCGGCGGATCACGCCGGTGCCGGAGCAGGGGGCGTCGATCAGGATGCGGTCGTAGAGCTTGCGGTCCCACCACTTGGCGGGGGTGCCGGCGTCACCGGCGACGAGCTGAGCCTTCAGCTTGAGGCGGCGCAGGTTCTCGTCGACGCGAATCAGGCGGCGGCTGTCGCTGTCCAGCGCGGTCAGTTCCAGCGCCTGGCGCTCCAGCATGTGCGCGGTCTTGCCGCCCGGGGCGGCGCAGGCGTCGAGCACGCGCTGGCCGTAGCGCAGGTCCATCAGGTCCGCGGCGAGCTGGGCCGAGGCATCCTGCACCGAGGCATGGCCGGAGTTGAAGCCCGGGATCTTGGACACCGGGCGGGCTTCGTCGAGCATCACCGCGTCGGGGCAGTCGTCCAGCGGCTGCACGCCGATGCCGATTTCGCGGGCGCGCTGCAGCCAGGTGTCGCGCGATATCTCGCGGCGGTTGATGCGCAGCGTCATCGGGCCCTGGCGGTTGTTGGCGGCGAGCAGGCGCTGCCAGTCGTGCGGCCAGTCGGCCTCGAACTTGCCGGCGAGCCAGTCGGGGTGCGAGCTGCGCAGGGCGGGGTCATCCGGCAACTGCGCGTCCAGTGCCTTGCCCTCGCGCTGGTAGCGGCGCAGCACGGCGTTGACCAGGCCACGGGCCGGCGCAAAGTTGAGTTCCTCCACCGCCGAGACGGTTTCGTTGAGCGCGGCGTGGTCGGCCACGTCCATCGAGCGCAGCTGGTACAGGCCGCAGAGCAGCAGGGCGTGAAGCAGGGGATCGGGTGACAGGGGTTTGTCCAGCAGGCGGTCGAGCAGCGCCGACAGCAGGCGGTGGTCGCGGATCACGCCGTAGACCAGGGCCTTCATGAAGGGGAGGTCCGGGAGATCCGGGGGCAGGCCGGCGTAGCAGTCGTCCAGCGAGTGGCCCAGCATGACGCGGGCCACGACGCGCGCCGCGTTCACGCGGCTGTTGCGGGAGGGTTTCATGCGGACATTATCGCCGATCCCCCCGGCGCCCATGTCGGGCTTACTGGCGCAGGGGCACCCGGATGCGGAAGCAGGCTCCCCGCTCGGCGGGCGCCAGTTCGATACCGCCGCCATGGGCGCTCAGCAGCGAGCGGATGATGGCCAGGCCCAGGCCGGTGTTGCCGCTCTGGCGGCGGGTGGTGAAGAAGGGCTCGAAGATGCGATCGGCGTTGGCGGCGGAGATGCCCTGCCCGTTGTCGGCCACGGTGATGATGGCGCAGGGCGGCGTGCCGCCGTCCAGCGCCCAGTCCAGGCGCACGCTGACGCCGGGACCGCCGTGGTGGCGGGCATTGTCCAGCAGGTTGCCGAGGATGGAGTCCAGCGTCTCGGCCGCCATGGAGACCCCGACACTGTCCTGGCGGGAGGGCGCTTGCAGCTTGAGCCCCAGGGCGCGCTGGCGCTCGGCCACGCCGGCGAGCACGGCGGCCAGGTCGCAGGCATCGTCGCCCACGCGCATGACGTCGGCGCGCGCCAGTTCCAGCAGCTTGCGCACCAGGTTCTCCAGGCGCACGGCGTCCTGGTTGAGGATGTTGAGGAAGCGCGAGCGTTCCTCGGCAGACATCTCGGCGCCGTGCTCGCGCAGCAGTTCCACCGAGCCCTGGATGGCGGTCAGCGGGGTCTTGAACTCGTGCGAGACATGTGCGGCGAAGTCGCGGATGTACTGCGCGCGCTGCTCCAGCGTGCGGGCCATGGTGGCCACGGTCTCCGACAGCTCGGCGATCTCCTGCGTGCCGGGGTGCGCCAGCGGCGTTACCGCCCCGGTCTCGCCTCGGGCGGCGCGGTGGGCCTGGTCCACCAGCTGGCGCACCGGCCGGCTGATGGTCAGCGCGCTGAACAGCGTCAGTGCCAGCACCAGGCCCAGCAACGCCAGGCCGGCGAAGGCCAGCGGCTGCATCTTGCCCTCGATGGCCTGGCGCAGGTTGGCCGGCGTGCGCACCAGCAGCACGGCGCCGAGCACGCGGCCTTCGCGCAGGATCGGCTCGGCGACGTAGACGCGCAGGCGCGCGCCGCGGCTGATGGAATCCAGCGGCGGTGCGGGCTGGGTGTCGCTGCGCCGCGCGCGCATCGTGCTGACCGCGGCGCCGCCCAGCGCGCGGCGCACTTCCTCGTGGTTCATCAGCGACAGGCCGAGGTCGCTTTCGTCGCGGTCGCGGGTGGAGGCCACCACCACGCCGCGGTAGTCCACCACGGCGATGCCGGCCAGCGTGGTGCGCTGGGCCTGTTGCAGGATCGGGTTCAGTTCCTGCCCGATGCGCCAGGCCAGCGGATCGGCGTTGTCCGCGCCGGCTTCCGGCGACGGCGCAGTGGGCAACACGCGGTCCTCGGCCAGGTCCAGCACCGGGGCGCGCGGGCGCCAGTGCTCGTTGGGGTCCCGGTCCTTGGGCGTGGCCACCAGCACGTAGCCGTAGTCCTCCAGCGCGCGGTTGGCGGCGATGGGGTCGCCGCTGTCGGGCGCGGTGAGACGCTCGGCGGTGGCGCGGTAGCTGGCGGCGACGAAGGCGGCCTGTGCGATCAGCTCCGATTCGGTCTGGCGGATCAGCGCGCTCTCGTAGAGGCGCAGCCAGATGATGCCGCCCAGCGGCAGCGCCAGGATCACCAGGTTGGTGAGCAGCAGGATGCTGCGCAGGCGGAACCGGAACAGGTTTCTCAACTACATGGCCCCAGCTTGTAGCCGATCCCGTGGACGGTTTCGATGGGGCGAGCCGGATCAAGGCGAATGTCCAGTGGACATTCGCCCCGGTGAGCGCCCGGCCAAGGATGGCCGGGCCGGGGCTCAATCAGGAGACAAGGTCGCGCCATGGATGGCAATCCCTCGTGAATCATGTGCAGGGTCCGAGTTTGTATCCGATCCCGTGAACGGTCTCGATAGGGTCTATTCCGACCGCTTCGAGTTTTGCCCGCACGCGCCGCACGTGGCTGTCGATGGTGCGGTCGCTGACGATCTTGTGCAACTCGTAGGCCTCGCCCATCAGCAGGTCGCGCGTGCAGACGCGGCCGGGCCGCGTCATCAGCGTGCGCAGGATGCCGAACTCGGTCAGCGTCAGCACGATCTCCCGGTCGTCCCACCAGGCCTTGTACTGCTCCGGATCCAGGCTCAGGCGGCCGTGCTGCAGGCGCTGCGGCGCGGGCTCGGCGGGCGCGCTGCTGCGGCGCAGGCAGGCGCGGATGCGGGCCACCAGCTCGCGCGGCGAGAAGGGCTTGGCCATGTAGTCGTCGCCGCCCAGTTCCAGGCCGACGATGCGGTCCACCTCGTCGTCGCGGGCGCTGAGGAAGATGATCGGCGTCTGGCGCTGCGTCGGGTCGGCGCGCAGCCGGCGGCAGACCTCGGTGCCGTCCAGCTCGGGCATGGTGATGTCGAGCACCACCAGGTCGGGCCGCTCACTGGCGTGGCGCTGCAGCGCCTGCGCGCCGTTGTCGGCGGTGACGGTGCGGAAGCCGGCCTTCTGCAGCGCGAAGCAGACCACTTCGCGGATGTTGGGATCGTCGTCTACGACCAGGATCGTCTGCATGTTCGGCGGCGGAGGCAGGGAAAGTGGGGGCATCCTAGCGGCAAGCGCGGGGGTTGCGGCAAGCGCGCTCATGCGGCGCGACCCAGCGCGGCGGCCAGCAGCAGCAGCGCCAGCGGTGCCAGGGGCAGCCAGGCGATGGCGTTCAGCCCTGACCAGGCCTTGAGCAGGGCATGCCAGAGCGGCCCCTCCCCGCGGTCGGGCGCACGCAGGACCGGGATGGCGCAGAGGATGATCAGCGCGGGTGCCAGCAGCATCGACAGGAACATGCCGCGCAGGCCGGCTCCCCAGCCCAGGGCGTCGGCCCAGAACACCAGGGCCAGTGTGACCAGCAGGTAGCCGTGGCCGGCAAGCAGGAAGACCCACCAGAAGGCGGGCCACAGGCCCAGGCGGGCGGTTGCGGGTGCAGCGGGTGATCGAGTGGACATGGCCGCCAGTGGAGAGGATGTGCGGCGCAGCCTAGCCCTGCCGGCACCCGCAAAAGCCGGACTGCACTGCATTTGCACAATCTTCCTTGGCCTTTGCACGGGGTGCGTCCTGGCCTTGCACCGCCGGGCGGGAGACTGCATCCCGTACCACAGGGAGTGCTCACCATGTCCACCGCCACCACCGTTCACGCTGCCCTCAGCCTGCGCCGCCGCGGCCTGCTGTTCGCAGGCTTCGTCGCCGCGCTGTTCCTGCTGCCGGCCATGGCCGCGATGGCAGCTCAGCCCATCGCCGGTACGCTGGTCGGCGGGGACAGCGGTGAACTGCCAAGCCTGAGGACCGAGATCCGGGCCGACATCCAGGGCGACCGTGCCGAGATCACGGTGGTCCAGGTCTTCATCAACCCCCACCGGCAGGCGCAGGAGGCCTGCTTCCGGTTTCCGCTGTACCGCGATGCCGCGGTGCAGGAGATGCGTCTGGCGATCGGCGACGGTGCCGAGACCGCCTTGTCCGAGGCGGCGCTGCATGTCCGCAAGACCGCTGCCGACGAGGCCGGGCAGGAGTTCGTGCAGCGCCTGGCCGACCTGCCGCCGGGACAGACCGTGCGCATCGTGCTGCGCTACCGCCAGACGGTGCCGACCTTCCGCGGTACGCACGAACTGGTGCTTCCCTTGGCAAAGGGAGGCGAGGCCATCGCCCCCGAGCGCCTGTCGCTGAAGGTGGCGCTGCACGGCGGGCTGCCGGTGCGCAGCGTGAGCAGCAGCCACGCCCTGAAGGCGCAGCCGCGTTCGCCCTGGGCCTGGGACATCGGCCTGGCGCCGGGCCAGCGCGTGGCCCCGGGTGATTTCGTGCTGCGCTACCAGCTGGCCGAGGCGGCGGACCCTGAAGGCCTAGCCCTGTAGGGAGACACCCCAAGCATAGTGGGATGCCCCGACGGTCGATGCCGCAGACGGACGATGGAATGCCGCCGAGCCGCGCTTCATAATGCGCGGCATTAGTGGTTACAAAAGTTCCGTCCGGAGGAATCCCCCGATGATGAAGTCCCTGTTGCGGGCGTCTGCGCTCGCCGTTGCCCTGTCCCTGTCCGGCTGCGGCAGTTCGTCCGCGCCGGTCGACGATGGCGCCGGTGGTGCTGGCGCCAAGTGGTTCGATTACGAGCGTGCCGAGGAATTCGCCGGCATGAAGCAGATGCCGGAGCAGAAGGTGGAGATGAGCGACGGCGTGAAGCTGTCGGTCAAGGTGGCGCTGCCCACCGATGCCGAGGGCAACGTCGCCAACTTCCCGCTGCCGGTGATCCTGACCCAGACCGGCTACAACAAGAGCCTGGCCACCGTGATCCCGGCCTTCCCCACCTTCAACAGCTTCTTCGTGCAGCGTGGCTACGCCCACGTGGCCGTGGACGTGCGCGGCACCGGCGTGTCCGAGGGCGACTGGGAGGCGTTCAGCGCCCGCGAGCAGCTGGACTACAAGGAGATCATGGATTGGGTCGCCGTGCAGCCCTGGAGCAACGGCAAGGTCGGCACCTGGGGCCCGTCGTTCATGGGCATCACCCAGATCTTCACGGCGGCGCACCAGCATCCGGCGCACAAGACGGTGTTCGCGATCGTGCCGATGGGCGACGCCTACCGCGACATCGTCTTCGCGGGCGGCCAGGTCAACGCTGGCTTCATCCCGCTGTGGATGCTGCTGGTCACCGGCCTGGGCGTACTGCCGGCCGAGCCGAACCCTGACGCGCTGCTGATCTCCCTGGACCACGCGCTGGATGCGGTGCTGAAGTTCCAGGTGCCGACCATCGTCAACGCGCTGACCGGCGGGCAGGACCGCAACTACGACAGCGAGTTCTGGCGCACCCGCTCGCCGATCGAGGTAGCGGACCGCGTGAAGGTCCCCACCTTCATCGTCGGCGGCCTCAACGACATCTTCCAGCGTGGCGAGCCGATGCTGTACGAGGTGATCAAGCGCAACACCACCACCAAGCTGCTGGTGGGCCCCTGGCAGCACTTGGGCGCTTCTACCGGCGCCGGCCTGCCGGTGGACGGCGTGCCCGACCTGAACCACATCGCGCTGATGTGGTTCGACAAGTACCTCAAGGGCCTGAACACCGGTGCCGAGCGCGTGCCCAACGTCACGCAGTTCCTCAGCGGCGAGGGCCATTACTCCATCGCCAGCGACTGGCCGCATCCGAGGGCTCGCGCGGAGCGCTGGTACCTGCGCGGCGATCGCGGCCTGACCCGTGAGCAGCCGGCGGCCGACGAGGGCAGCAACGTCACCTCGCCGGTCGTGTCGCTGCTCAACATCTGCTCGCAGAGCAGTTCCCAGTGGACCGCCGGCGTGCTGGGCGTGATCCCCCTGCCCTGCCTGCAGGGCAACAACAACATCAACGAGCTGCCGCTGATCGGCGCGGTGACCTACACCACCGAGCCGATGGAGCAGGACTACTACATCAACGGCCCGATCCAGGCCGATCTGTGGATTTCCAGCCTGGTGACGGACGCCGGCATTGCGGCTCGCATCACCTCGGTGGCGCCCAACGGCACTTCCACGGAACTGACCAACGGCATCCTCACCGCCTCGCTGCGTGCCATTGATGAGTCGCGCTCGCGCAAGCTCAACGGCGTGATGATCCAGCCCTGGCATCCGTACACCGAGGCGTCGCGCCAGATGCTCAAGCCCGGCGAGCCGGTGCTGGCCAGCGTGGAAATCTTCCCCACCAGCACGGTGATCAAGAGGGGCCACAGCCTGCGCATCGCGATCAGCACGGCCGATTTCCCGCATGGCCTGCCGCCGGTGGGTGACCTGCTCAACCAGCTGCTGGGCGTGATGACGATCCGCAGCGACGCGGAGCATCCGTCGAGCGTGGTGGTGCCGGTGGTGCCGGTTGCGGCGATCGAGGCGCCGCGTTGAGGCGAGTGGGTTGACCCGTCCTGAAGTAGGTTGACACCTATGCGGGATAAAGCTGGTTGCTAAAGTATGCTGGATACAGACGCCCGATGGACTTCATCGGGCGTTTTGTATTTGAGGGCCAAGTGTGGCCGT
>NZ_JAUASX010000036.1 GCF_030345715.1 Solimonas sp. SE-A11 | reverse complement strand
CGGCAAGGTCGCCCTGGTCGCCTGCATGCGCAAACTCCTGGTGATCCTCAATGCCAGGCGTCGAGACGAACTCCTCCTCCAACAGACCGAACTGGCGACCCCTTAAGACAGTTGCTCTCCCCCAACCCCTCTCCCGCTTGCGGGAGAGAGGACTCACTCATACGCAAGGAACTCTCATGAACGCAAAAGAAAAGCTCGCCAAGCCGGTGAACCCCTACACCCAGCCCGACGCCACGCCGGACGGCACGCGCAAGAAGGGCAGCAGCCGCAAGGCCTACTGCGAGACCGGCTCGCACCAGAAGAAGTAAGCGGCAAAGCGGTAACGAGGCCCCGGGAAACCGGGGCTTTTTCTTGGCTTTCTAAAAGACCTCACCATGCCTCAAGACAACAAGGCTCCAACCCGTCTTCAAGGTGTTGGTGTATCCGGCCTAGCAGGCGTGCAGCGCGGCCTTTCCGCGGATTTGCTTGGCCTGCCGGTGGATACCGTGGCCAATGTTGCGGACCTGGGTCTGGCGGGGTACGGCACAGTCGTAGGCCTGATGGGCCGGCAGGACCTCATGCCTGATCTGCTGGATCGTTCGCAGGTCGTGGGGAGCGGAGATTGGATCGCCCGCCAGCTATCGCGGACCGGTGCATTGATGGGGCCAGCGGATTCGGGGTCGGGAGTGGAGCGGGCGGCATTCGCCTTTGGCCGCGGTGGCGCAGGCGCGCTGTTGGGTGCGCGAGAGGGGCCGGCCCGCGCTGTCGAGGCAGGTATGCGCGGTGGCGTCTCGATGCTGGCCGCGGAGCAGGCGGGCTCCTCTACGGGAAATCCCGCGCTCGCCGCATCGGCTGCACTGGCTATAGGTAGTGGCCGGAGATACTCCAATGGCATCGCCCGGTCCACGGCTGGCGGCAAGGATGATAGGCCCGCCTTGCGGATTCCGGTGCAAGGCGAACTGGACTGGCAACGGTTCATTGCCCATGCCTTGTCTCGTGCACTCCCGGTCATCAAGAATCTTCAACGGGGCCCGGAGAGGCCGGATCGCATCCGTGGTGCGGGTAATGCAGCCCCCCATGTGAAACCTGGCGAGAAAAAGGCCTTAGTGCCTCAACGGCCGGACGGCAATTCGATGCTCAATTCGGCAGAGTATCGATCTTACCGCGCGGGCATGGACGAGTTCGGACTGCAGCGTGATCCGCCGGCCAGGAAAGGCTTGGGGAAAAATCCCTTCTACGGAAAGAACTTTCCCGACATCGACCAGCTTCTGACGGAGCGAGATTTTTCAAAGAAGGGGCGCGATCCATCGGCAGGAATTGGGTCCTATTTTCATCCGAAGAGTGGCCGGAAGTACTATTTGGATGAGGGCCAGAAATACGGGAGAAACTATGAACTTCCTCACGTTGATGTCCATCGAATGAAGGACGGGATAAACTTGAGGAAGGAAAAGAGAAAGTTTCCTCTCGGAGAGGAACTTTTTCGGAAAGAAAAATGAGGAAGACATGCTGAGCTTCGAATTCTCGGGAAACGAAAAGCTTCACCTCCACGGTGACCGTGAGGGCCTTCTCCAACTGGCGGATATTTTGATCCACTTGGCGAAGAGCGAAGAGCCCGATCATGTGCACCTGATGAGCCCGGAATTGGGCGGAGCTGAGCTGTCTGATGGGCCTCAGGGTCTCGACAAGAGCTCGTTCAAACATGTGAAGGTATGTGTCTGGCTGGCCGAGGACAAATAGCTTGCCTCCGCGGGGCCCTTTCAGTCGTCATACCAGTGATTGGACTATAGAGCATGCTGACTTTTGAATTGAATGACCCCGAAACCCTCGATGTCCATGGAGACCGCGAGGGCTTGCTGCGCCTGGCAAGCATCCTGACGCAATTGGCAGAGAGCAAAGAACCCGACCATGTGCATTTGATGACCCCGGATTGGGGTGGCACAACCTTGTCTGCTGCGCCCCAAGGTTTCGACTCGACCTTGTTCAAGCACGTGAAGGTATGCATATGGCCCGCCAAAGATAAATAGGCCGAGTCCAGCCGCACCTCACCCCTTCATATCAGCAAGCTACACCAAAGCCCGCCACCCGGCGGGCTTTTTCGTTTCCGCTGTTCTTTCCATTCAAGGAGTCCCCATGCCCAAGTACCTGATCCGCGCCGATGGCGCGGTATACCCCTACAGCGCCCCCCTGGCCGCCAGCGCCCGCTTCAAGATCGTGGACGAGCTGCCGGCGAACCATGTCGACGGCATTGCACTGGCGCGCGAACGCGCCCAGGCGCGCGCGGCGGCGGCCACCGACATGCGCCAGCAGCAGGACCGGCGGCAGGCGCTGCGCCAGCGCGACACGCAGGGCCTGCGCAAGCGCCTGGCGAAGAAGCCGGCGGTGGACGCACAAGCCGCCGCGGAAGCCCAGCGCCAAGCCGATGCCTTCGTCGGCAAGGAGCACTGAGCCATGGGAACCATTGCCTGCTCCCGCATCCTGCAGCGCGCGGCGCGCACGCTGTTCGACGAGACCGGCGTGCGCTGGTCGCCCACCGAGCTGCTGGACTACCTCAACGCCGGCATCAGCGCCATCGTGGCGGCCAAGCCCGACGTGGCGGCCACGGCAGAGGCCTTCGAACTGGCGCCGGGCACGCGCCAGGACCTGCCGACGGACTTCATCCAGTTCCTGGGGCTGGTGCGCAACCTGGGCGCGGACGGCCAGACGCCGGGCCGCGCCATCCGCCAGGTGGAGCGCAACGAGCTGGATCACAGCTACCCGGACTGGCACGAGTCCAGCGGCGCCGCCGTGCTGCATTACTGCCACGACAAGCGCCTGCCGCGGCTGTTCTATGTCTTCCCGGCCTCGGAGGGCTGGGTGGAGCTGCAGGGCGTCAAGGCGCTGGAGGCCGTGACCGACGCGGCGCAGACGCTGCCGCTGGATGATCTCTACGAGAACCCGCTGCACAACTGGGTGGTGGCCTATGCCTACGCCAAGAGCAGCAAGTCGGGCGACATGAACCGCTCCGGTGCCTACATGACGTTGTTCGCCAACGCACTGGGGCTCAAGTCGCAGCTGCAGTTCTCCTTTGCGCCCACCGACCCGGACGTGGCGGCGCGCACCGGCGAGGATGTCTGATGACCCCGCTCGACTCGCTGCTGCCGCTGTGCCGGCGGCAGGCGCCCGGCTGCCCGGACTTCCTGCTGCTGGAGGCGCTGCGCCACGCGGCGCGGGAGTTCTGCCGAGACAGTTGGTTTGCGCGGCGCACGCTGGAGCTGGCGCTGGAGGCGGGCGTGAGCCACTACGACCTGGTCCCCGAGGACGGCGCGGAGGAGATCATCGGCGTGGATGCGGTGGAGTACCGCGGCCAGCCGCTGCAGCCTGCGGACCCGCGCATGCTGCCGCAGCGGCCGGGCCGGCCCAGCGCCTTCCTGTGGCTGCCGCCGGCCACGCTGGAGCTGGCACCGTATCCGCCGGAGGACGCGGCAGACCTGGGTGAGCCCGTGTGGGTGTCGGTGATCGTGCAGCCGGCGGCGGAGGCCGACAGCGTGGGTGACGATATCGCGCGCCAGTACGACCACGGGCTGGCGGACGGCGCGTTGGCACGCGTCTGCGCGTTGGAGAGCGCCGCCTGGTCGTCGCCGCAGGCCGCGGCGCGCCATGGGCTGCTGTTCCACGCCGCCAAGATCAACGCCAAGGGCCACGCGCTGCGCGCCCACCTGCCGCGCGGCTTGCGCGTGCTGCCCCGGAGATTCGCATGAGCTACGGATACGTTCACCGGCGCAGGTCTCCCCAGGCGGCCGAAGGCATCGTGGGTTTTGCCGAGCGCTCGGCCTTTTTCGTGGCGCCGAACTGCGGCGGAGCCGGCCAGCCGATGCAGCTCGACGTGCCGCTGCAACTGATGGATGCGCAGGGCGCGGGGCCGTTCGGGGTGCGGGTGCAGGCCCTGGGTGGGCATTACGTGCCCGGAGAAGACTACGAGCCCTTGGACGCGTGGGTGGAGTTTCCGCCCCCGGTAGACGGGCAATCCCAGGCCTGGATCGCGCTGCAGATCCACGGGCAGGCCTCGTGCCCGTTTCCCCTCAACGAGGACAACCCGGCCGTGATGCTGGGCCTCAGCGATTCCCTCAACTGCGATATCGGCGGCACCGATATCCATCTCCTGGTGGCTCTGGGCATATGAAGATCCTGATCCAGCCTTCGCGCGGCGTCATGCCGCGCGTGGCGCCGCAGCGCCTGCCGCCGGAGGCGGCGCAGACCGCCCTCAACACTCGCTTGCTGAGCGGCGACCTGGAAGCCTGGCTGGAGCCCGGCTTCAGCAGCGCGCTGTTCAAGAGCGGCGAGGTGCGCAGCCTCCACCTGATGGCGCGCCAGCACTGGCTGCACTGGACGGCGGCGGAGCTGGGCGCGGGCGCCGTGTCGGTGGACGTGGCGCGCGGGCCCATTGCCGGCGACAGCACCGAGCGCAGCTACTTCAGCGGCACCGACGCGCCGCGCGTCACCAACCTGGCCAAGGCCATCGGCCCTTGCGGGCAGCAGTACCCCTGCGACAGCCTGCTGCTGGGCGTGCCGGTGCCGGGGGCGGTGCCCGCCTTGTCGCTGGACACGGTGGTGCCCGATGCCAGCAATGTGGAGCTGATCAACCCAGGCGCGGAGTCTGGCGGCAGCGCCGGCTGGATCGTGGACGAGGGTGACCTGGAGGTGCGCGCGTCCGGCGATATCCCCGGTTTTGCGGCACGCCAGGGCGGCTACTACTTCCACGGTGGCAGCGTGGCGCGCACGGAGGCACGGCAGACGCTGCTGCTGTCGTCCGTGGATGTGTTCCCGCAGCAGATGCTGGAGCTGAGGTGGTGGCAGGCCAGCGGCCCCAACGGCAGCGCCGCCGCCATGGGCCTGCGCTTCTACGACGCCGCCAACCTGCCGGTGGGCGAGGCGATGGCCCCCGTGCAGGCGGTGACGCCGGCCCTGTCCTGGGTGCAGCGCAGTGTCTCGCGCCAGGTGCCGGCAGACGCCCACACCCTGCGCCTGGTGATGATCTTCGAGCGTGCCGGAGCGGGGCAGAACGACGCCTGCCTGGACGCCCTGGAGCTGTCGGCCATGGATTACGAGGAGCCCTTTGCCTGCGAGTCCTTCGAGGGCTGGGTGAAGGGGCCGGAGGGCGGCGTGACCCGCGTGGAGATCGACGCCACCGTGGGCCGCGAGGCGCCGAGCTGGCGCTTCACGCAGAACAACAGCGTCAGCTACCTGTACAAGGACATCGGCCTGGCCACCAGCCCCAAGGCGCGCATCGAGGCGGACATGCGTGCCATCGAGAACCTCACGCTGATGCTCTACGCCAGCGTGGCGGGCTACGGCGTGGGCATCAACATCGGCGAGAACGGCTGCCGCCTGATGCGCTACAACCAATGGAGCGACCAGAGCGGCTCGCTGCTGGCCCAACTGGCGCCCTCGCTGAAGAACCGCTGGGTGCGCGTAGTGGCGGAGATCAACACCACCAGCGTCAGCGCCGCACGTCTCAGGCTGTATGTCACCACGCTGGACAACGGCACCGCCGTGGTCACGGGCCACGAGGCAGAGATCGAGGTCAACGGCTCCTGCGTGGGGTTCAAGTCCCGCTCCAACGAGACCGCCGAGCGCAGCTGGGTGGACAACGTGCTGCTGTCCGTCACTGCGCCAGAGCCGGAGCGGCCGGAGAACATCGTCTTCACCAACTACGTCTGGACCTACACCAACGAGTTCGGGGAAGAAGGCCCGCCGAGCCCGGTGAGCCGCACCGTGCAGCGCAGCAACAACGCCCCAGTGCGCGTGGACACGCCGGCCTCGGCGCCCGCCGGCTACGGCATCAGCCACAAGACGCTGTACCGCTCCGCCACCGGCGCCGGCAGCAGCGCCTACCTGCGCGTGGAGCGCATCCCGCTGGACCAGGTCACCTACGTGGACAGCAAGACGGACGCCGACCTGGGCGACGTGCTGGAGTCCCAGCTCTACGACCTGCCGCCGGCTGACCTGCGCGGCCTGCTGGCCATGCCCAACGGCTTTCTGGCCGGCTTCTCGAAGAACGAGCTGGTGTTCTCCGCGCAGGGGCGCTACCACGCCTTTCCGCTGGACTACCGCCTGGCCACGGACTACCCCATCGTGGCCATCGGCGCCATCGACGCCAGCCTGGTGGTGTTGACCGAGTCGCACCCCTACGTGGCCACCGGCTACACGCCGGACGCCATGTCCATGCGCAAGCTGGAGTCGCCGCAGGCCTGCAGCGCCAAGCGCAGCGTTGCCCACCTGAAGGACGTGGGCATCGTCTACGCCGCGCCGGACGGGCTGGTGGCCATCAACGGCCAGGGCGCGCCGCTGCTGCTGACCGAGGGCCTGCTGACGCGCGAGCAATGGCAGGCGCTGAATCCGGCCTCCATGCTGGGCGTGGCGCATGACGACCGCTACTTCGGCTTCTACGAGAAGACCGGCGGCGAGCGCGGTGGCTTCATCCTGGACGCGCGCAACGGCGGCTTCGGCCTGGTCTTCACCGACATCTGGGCCCAGGCCGCCTACAGCGATCCTCTGACCGACCGCCTGCTGCTGGTGATGGGCAACCAGGTCTGGCAGTGGGAGGGCGGCAGCACGCGCCGCCCCTATCGCTGGCGCTCGCGCCTGTTCCAGCTGCCGCGCCCCACGGCCTTTGCCTGCGCCCAGGTGCGCGCGGCGGACTACGAGGACCTGCAGCTCACCCTGTATGCAGACGGAGCCCCCTGGCTGACCCGCGCCATCACCTCTGCCATGGAGTTCGTGCTGCCGGACCGGCTGGCGCAGGCCAGCCTGGAGATCGAGCTGGCGGGCACCTCACGGGTGCAGTCGGTGGAGGTGGCGGAGGAGATGGAGGAGCTGGAGTGATTGAGATCAGGAGAATAAAGTGCCCCTAGAACAGCAAAAAAATTGGCGTCGAAGAATTGACCCGAATGAAGGGTTCATGCATGGATTCTTCCAGGGGCAAGATTTTGCAGATCGCCTCTTGCGTGAGGATGGCCGAGCCTTGAAAGGACTTCCTTCCGCCTCAACGTCAGCTGATGTTGTTCATGTGACTGACGGCAGCCCAGATGCGAGGCTTTCGCCCAGAAAATCGATCAGCATGGCAGAGAAAATTCCCGGAATGCCCGAACTCCGGCGCCAGCAGATCCGCAATGACCGAGAGTCCATCTTGAACGGCATTGATCGTTTTTTATCGGAGAACCCCGGCAAGCCAGTGCCTATTAATGGAAGAGATTTTGACCTTCTTAGGACTGCGGATATCTTGAAAATTGAAGATATACAGAAGATATTCGGACCGATGGATAAAATGGAGAGGCCTGATCTTCATACGAGATTGAAGTTCGAAGGTGACAGCGTCTTCTCGCTTTATACCGGGGAGAAATTCCATATAAAGAATCATCCCATCGAGGGAGTGCACAATGCCGAGGACATCAATTACTACTTCCAGGGCCTTCTGATGGCTGCCGCTCGGAAGAAGGCGTTTACGATGGACGCCTACATTGTGGGCCATAACCTGAAACAGGCGTGGAATCGAAGAGGGGTGTACGATCTTCAACAGATTCCTCCAGCGCTGAACTTCGCGAATGACGGTTATTCTTTCTACAAGAAATCCTATGAGGGCATGCATGAACAAGATGGCCAAGCTGCTGCTCGCAGGCCTGCTTCTAGTTCTGGCGGCGGGCTGCGGGGGAGATAAGGCCTACTGCGATGGATTGGCTGAAAAGGCGCGTAATCCTCAGTTGCAAGCCGTGTTGCGTTCCTGGGTGGCAGAGAACGTTGCCGGAAGATCCATCGACAAATCGGAGGTCGAGGATGGCGGGGGGATGTGGCCGGGGCTGTTCCGCCTGAAAAATCCTCCACGCTTTGAGCAACTGGGCATGGGGCAAAGTTTCCAAGTCCGCCTGATGGGGCCTCGTTCATCTGAGGGCCTGAATAAAGGCAACAGCGTGGTCTCGGTCTTCTTTGGAGAAAGATCTCGCCAGGGGGTGGTTGTCCGCCTTCCGGCATCCTCGACATTCGGGGTGGAGCCTGTAGAAAAGGTCGTTCCGGTAGCGGCCGATATTGGCGTGATTTGTGGCGAGCGCGACTGACCCTCTCCCCAGTTTCATCGCGGCACTGAAGTAGCCCCACCGGCCGCCGCGCCGGTACATACACGTTGATACCCAAGCCCGGCTCGCTGCGCGAGCCCGGGAGGCTTGCGCCTGCGCGCGGCTTTTTCATTCCCGGAGTCCCCATGACCTCACGCACCCCCGCCATCCACACGCCGCGCGAGTTCGGCAGCGAGGCCGGCACTCGCGCCGCCCGCGCGGCGGTGGATGCGATCCGCATCCGCCTGGAGCGGCTGGAGGCTTCGCTGGATGCCTCCGGCGAGGCGCTGGAGCGGCAGCGGCGGGCGCTGCTGGAGGCGCTGGGCCGCATGCCCCGGGCGGTGGAGGTGCCGCCGCCCACGGTGGCCCCTGGCCTGCGCGTGGTGGCGGCTGGCTCGCTGGAGCCGGGGCAGGTGCTGGCCTACGGCACCTCTGGCGCGGTGGCGGCGGACACCGGCAACCCGGCCCACGCGGCGGCGCTGCTGGGCGTGGCCATCACGCGGCCGGAGGCCGGCCTGGTGGCGGTGGCCACGGAGGGCCAGGCGCTGGACTGCGAGACCTGGGCCTGGACGCCGGGCGACGTGCTCTACGCCGCGCCCGGCGGAGGCCTGGCCACCCTGCCGGGCAGCGGGCAATGGCAGCGCCGCATCGGCGTGGCGCTGGATGGCAACCGCGTGCTGGTGCTGCCGGGCGAGCCGCTGCTGACACCGGGCGGAGGGCGCTTGCTGCAGCTGCGCGCGGACGGCCGCGTGGAGGCGGCGGCCATCCCTTACCGCACGGATCGCTACACGGTGACGCCGGCCATGCTCGCGGCGCGCCGCGTGAGCCTGAGCGAAGCGCCCGCCGACCCGCTGGCGGTGGTGCTGTGCGTGCACCACGGCATCGAGCAGAAGCCGGGCGTGGATTTCTCGATATCCGGAGCCGAGCTGTCCTGGGACGGTCTGGCGCTGGAGCTGCTGCTGGAGAGCGGCGACAGCTTTTCCGTGCTGTACCTCACCTGAATCCCAGCGCTGAATCGCAAACCTGACCCCAACAACCCCTCACACACAAGGAGCAACCATGTCGCAACTGAAGCGGAAGTTCATCGAAGACAACGCCGTCAACGGCGCCAAGATCCGCCTGGACAACAACGAGATGCTGCGTGGCCGCAACGCGGCCAACACGGCGGACATCGACATCCTCAAGCTGACCTCGGCCAACGAGCTGGAGCTGCAGGCGCAGCCCAAGGCCGCCGCGGCCCTGCCGATGCCCAGCGCCGAGAAGGACTACGTGACCGTTGAGTATGTGCAGAACGTGATCAACGGCAAGCAGGACCCGAAGGAAGCGGTGGACGTGCTGGCCATGGCGCCGCTGGCGCTGACTGGCGCCACGCCGCTGCTGGTGGACGGCCGCACGATCCTGCATGGCGATGCCATCGGCCTGCTGGCGCAGGCGGCCCCGGCCGAGAACGGTGTCTACGTGGCCAACGTGGACGGCGGCAGCTACACGCTGGCGCGCCGCGCAGACTTCGACGAGGACGCGGAGGTCTCCAAGGGCGCGTACTTCCCGGTGACCAACGGCACGCAGTACGCCGGCTACCAGGTGATCCTGACCACGGAGAACCCGATCCTGGTGGGTGTCACGCCGCTGAACTTCGTGGCCTATCCCTCGGTGCTGTCCATCGAGGCCGGCGACATGCTGGCCAAGGTGGGCAACACGCTGTCGGTGGACCTGGCGGCACTGTCGGGCCTGGAGTCCACCAACCCCGGCAACGGCAGCGGCCAGCTGCGCGTGAAGACCGACACCGCGCCGGCGGAGAAGGACCAGACCACGCGGCGCGATCCGGTCAGCGGTGCCACGGTGGCCAAGAAGTCACGGCGCCACGCGGTGACGCTGTCGCCCACCGACATCTCCAACCAGTACGTGGACCTGCCGGACGTGGCGGCGCAGGACTCGGTGCGCCTGGCGGTGGCCGGCGCGGGGGCGCAGTTCGAGGGTGACGACTTCACGGTGAACTACACCGGCGGCGCCAGCAGCAAGACGCGCGTGGGCTTTGCCGGCGGCCTGGCCACGGCGGGCGTTTCGGCGCTGGTGGCGGGCGACAAGATCGCCGTCTACTACCGGGCGTTCTGATGGCCGCGCTCAAGTATCGGTTCTTCGAGCCGCTGCCGGCGCTGGCGGCGCAGAACGCGCCGGTGATGGCGGGCGACGGCCTGCAGCTGATCGTGGGCAAGCTGCAGGGGCAGATCGCGCAGTTTGCGGCCTACCCGCGGCTGTTCGCGGACAACGCGGGCAACGCCGCGGCCAAGAACTGGACGGTGCCGGCCGGCGTATACGCGCTGAAGTTCCGCCTGATCGGCCCCGGCGCGAGCGGCGCGGTGGGCCAGAACAGCGGGCCGCGCTCGGGCGGTGGCGGCGGCGGTGCCGGCGCGCTGTGCGAGGGCACGCTGCGCGTGAGCCCGGGGCAGGTGATCGCCTACCGCATCCCGCCCGGCGGCTCCGCTGCCGCGGCCTGGCTGCTGGCGGAGACCGGCGACGCACGCATCGTGGCCGGCGCAGGGGCGGTGGGCGCGGCCAATGGCGTGGGCGGCAGCGGCGGCACGGCCGCGGTGGGCGCCGACCATGCCGGCGGCGTGATCGGCCTGCCGGGCCGCAACGGGCGTGGCGGCTTCTCCGCCACGCTGGCACTCACCATCCATGACGATGGCGGCGACGGTGCCGACACGCTGCTGGGTGCCGGCGGGCGTGGCGGCAAGGACGCCAACGGCGGCGCGGCCTCCGGCCATGGCGCGGGTGGCGGCGGCTGCCCCGCGGGCAACACCGCGGGCAGCGGTGGCGCCGCGGCGCTGCTGCTGGAGTACTGACATGGCCCTGATCCCCGCCGACATCCGCCGCGAGTGGCCACGCATCCGCGGCGAGATCGCCGACATCCTCGCCGGTGACGACGAAACCCCCGAGGAGGTGTACGCGGAGTGCCGCTTCGGCCGCGCGCAGCTCTATACCTGCCCGGAAGGTTTCGTGGTGCTGAAGAAATACCTGCGCGAGGACAACGGCCGCCCGGAGCTGCTGCTGTGGATGGCGCAGGGTGACGGCGGCGGCCTGCTGCGGCGCTACCTGCCGCAGATGGAGCAGATCGCCCGCCAGCTCGGCGCCGCCACGCTGGCCTTCCGCACACGCCGCCGGGGCTTTGAGCGCCTGCTGGATCCGCGCTGGCGGATGCGCGCGGTGGAATACCAACTCGATATCCAGGAGTGAATCACATGGGAAGCAAACCCAAGATGCCCGGCGAAACCGCCGAGCAGAGAGAGATGGCCGACATCGCCGCCGAGTCCTATGACGACTGGCGCGAGCGCTGGCTGCCGCTGCAGCAGAGCTTCTTCGAGGACACGCTGGACGTGGCCCCGCGCCGCCGGCAGGCGCTGGACACGGCCGCCACCGACTACGCGCAGGCCTTTGGCCAGGCGCAGCGCGGCCTGGAGGGCCGGCTCCAGGGCAGCGGTGCCGCTCCGGGCTCCGGCCGCTACGCCATGGGCCTGGCCGGCTTCGCCAACGATCGCGCGCAGTCCTTCGGCCAGGGCATGGCGGACGTGGACGCGCTGATCGACGACCAGTACGCCCAGGGCCTGCAGGCGCTGATCGATATCGGCCGCGGCGAGCGCACGCAGGCGCTGCAGGGCTTGTCCGATACGGCCGACCTGGCCCAGCGCCGCTCGCTGGCCGACGCGCAGAACGCATTCGAGAACCGCGCCGCGATGCAGGGGGCCATCGGCTCCGCGGCGGGCATGGCCACGGCATATGGGCTGCGCGGCCAGACGCCCTCGGGCAATACGCAGATGCCCCGTAGCAGCCTTGACGGTATCGCCGACGGCTCGCTGACGCCCAACTTCGGGACGATGTCCCTGCAACCGGGCTCGACGTTCCGGTTCTGAGCGGCTTGCAATCATCCATCACACAGGAGCTTTCCATGTTCGTCATTCCCGCCTCACTCGAGGCCCCCGAGGCACAACCCGGCCAGCGCAACGCGCTGGGACTCTCCACCCGGGACAAGCACTACGCCAGCAACACGCAGGCGGCGATCCGCCGCGCCGACTTCGAGCGCTACAAGCAGCAGATCCGCCCGATCGAGGACCGGCTGATCTGGATGGTCGACAACCCGGAGCTGCGCGCCAACAGCGTGCAGTCCGCGCGCGACACGGTGGCGCGAAGCTTCCGCCAGAGCGGCGCTGCGCTGCGCGGGCGCCTGGCCGACCAGGGGTTGAGCCTGTCGCCGCAGCAGCAGGCGGCCATCACGCGGCGCCAGGACCTCTCGCAGGGCCTGGCGGACGTCAACGCCGCCAACCGTGCCAACCGGGCCTTTGACGAACGCAACGCCCGCATCCTCACCGGCGGCGGACAGCGCTACGGCTTGGGCGGGGGTGCGCAATGAGCGGCCTGCTCGGCACGGCGGCATCCGCCAAGAACGAGACCGGCGCACTCTGGGGCGCAGCGGCGGCGCGGGAGGAGACGCAGAACTCCGCCCGCAGCGCACTCAAGGCTGCCGAAAGCCAGATGCGCATGCAGATGGCCGGCACCGGCGCGGGCATCGGCGCCATGGTGGGGCTGTCCTCCGCCAGCGGTGCGGCGGCCGGCGCGAGCAGCGGCATGGTGCTGGGCCCGGTGGGCGCGCTGGTGGGTGCCGGTGTGGGCCTGCTGGTCAACGAGCTGTTCTGAACCAGGAGACAACATGAATCCCCTCAATGAACGGGCGCGCCGCGGCGCTGCCTTCCTGCAGAGCGACTTTGCCGCGGAGTTTGACGACCCCGACTTCCGCCAGGCCGCGCTGCGCTACGACGCCGCGATCAACGACGGTGGCGACACCGCCGGGCTGACCGGCGCGGAGCTGTACGGCTTTGCCAACCGCCTGTTCGCCCGCGAGCTGCGCCAGGGCCTGGGCGAGCGCCTGCGCGACGGCGGCGTCATCACCGCCAAGCGCCTGGTGGCGGTGTACCTGGACGGCGACGCGGTGATGCTGGAGCTGGATATCCGCGCCCGCCGCCCGGACGGCAGCGAGTACGACTACCGCGCCCCGGTCACGCGCGGCCGCAGCTCCGCCGACACCGACGAGGTGCTGCGCATCCCGCTGCGCCGCGTGCGCGACCGCCTGCGCGGCGCGGCGATGCTGGCCGCCGGCATCGAGCGGGCCGGTGGGCGTGCCCGGCTGCTGGGCCTGCTCCAGAGCCCCGCGCCGCGGACCACCGCCTTGCGCGGCCTGCAGGGAGGTGCCCGATGAGCCGCGGCGGCTTTCGCGCCGCTGGATTCATGGATGGCTTCATGAACGGCTTCGACTTCGTGGACCGGCTGCAGCGGGCGGACGAGGAGCGCAATGAGCGGCGCGAGCGCACCGCGGTGGAGGATGCGCGTTGGCAGCAGCTATATGGCCTGCGCTTGCAGCGAGAGGAACGTCTGGCGCGTGGCGACGACGACCCTGCGATGCTGGAGCAACCCCAAGGCGAATACGGTCTTCTGGAGGGCCGCACCGCCAGGTCTCCGCAGACCGGCGAGCGCCTGATCCACCGTTCTGGTCGCTGGGAGGTGTTCCATGACTGAGCGCCTGCCGCCAGGATTTGTGCTGGATCCGGTCAAGCCGCTGGCCAGGGGCTTGAAGGGAGTGGCGGTGGCTGACTCGAAGACTCCTCACGCTGCTGCGAAGAAGAACAGCGCCCTGAAAGGAGTTGCAGAATCGGCTCCCCCTGAGTCCGTAGGCCCAGCCCCGGAGGGAATGCTGGCGCGGGCCGGTTGGGCGGACCGGCAAGGCTTTCAGGGCATGCTGGGCGGCCTGCGCGCCGGCTGTGCGGATGCCCCTTGGACCGCTTTGCTACAGGATGCTGCCCATGGCGCCAGCTACAGGCCAGTGGACGAAAACTGTGCGCGGAGCTATCCCGATTACGTGACGCCCCATCCACCGGTGAAGCGCTTCTCCAACGCCAGAGGATGGAGGGACATGGAGACGGATTGGAAGCAAGATGAACAGCGGCAGGTCGTTCGGCAAGGAGAAAAAATATTCAAAGACAACGGAGCCCCGCTATATGAGGTTGGCCCTGCTGTGACGCCTGGGCAAAACAATTTCGATGCATTAATCGTCAAATCACTGAAGCGTTACCCCTCCATTGATCCCTTGATCTACAAATCTTTGCTATTTCAAGAATCGAAGATGAAGCTCCTTAGTGCACATCGCACCAGCAGGTATGCCGGCATAGCGCAACTTGGTCCCACAGAGGCTGTTTCTGAGGGCGGGCTGAGCATGGGGGCAACTAAGTTCAAGAATGGAAAGTGGACTTACGACAAGGAAGGCGATCAACGATTCAATCCTGAAAAGGCCCTGCCAGTGGCCGCTCAGGTTCTTGATATGAAAATGAGAGAGATTGATAGATTCCTTAAAGAAAGGGGAATCTCGGATCAATACTCGGAAGAAGAGAGATGGCCGCTTTATCTAGCGGCATACAACGCAGGCCAAGGAACGGTCACCGGGATAATGAACCTGGCAATACAAGAGGGAATCAATGCCCCCAAGTGGGATCAATTGATTGCTGGTGAGCCTAAGAACAGCTTTCTATGGCGCGGGATGAAATTCAAAGATAGGGAGGGTAAATACAAAGAGATTAAAAAATACCCGGAGGAAATTCTGGCTAGGTATATGGAGTGATTTTTCTCTGTCTAAAAGCGATTCGTATGCCGAGGCAAAGGCCTTATGGCCACTGGATCGTGCAGCGCAATGGAGATGGGTTCTTCATTCAGAGAAATTCTTGACGCGTCGGAATACGATACCGTCATCCAATTGCCCGCGGCCGATCAGGCAGCGGGCCTTCTCTCCCTTGCATCTCTCTAGGATGTGAACGACCTCTCCAGTTTTTCTTGAGTATGCGCACTGTTCTTCGGCGCCTTCGTAAGTCGGTTTGGCACAGCTCTTGAGCCGCAGGAGTATGCGAGAACCCTGATCTTCAACCTTCAAAGTTTCGATTCCGCCGATCAAATCGCCATTGTCTGTCACTTGGTACGTTGCTTGATTGCCCTGGATATGGATTCGAGCAATTTCATGGTGGCTATGGGTGCCGGCGGCATTTGTCCCCTCGACGTTACCCCGCCTTGAGTAGCGGTTTGGTTTAGAGCCCTGGGTTGATGGTAATAGCCTTTGCAGCAAGCTGCTTGGCGTAGACGGCGGGCGCCAGCCCGCCGAGTGCTTTCTTGGGTCTGTGCTCGTTGTAGTCCTGGGTCCAGGCCCGGATGATCACGCGGGCGTGATTGAGGCTGACAAACCAGTGCTCGTTGAGGCACTCGTCGCGTAGCCGTCCGTTGAAGGATTCTATGTAGGCGTTCTGGTTGGGCTTGCCGGGCTCGATGAGCCGCAGGCCGATGCCATGGCGATGCGCCCAGGTCAGCATGGCCCGGCCGGTGAATTCCTTGCCGTTGTCGGTCCGGATGATCGAAGGCCGGCCACGGGTCGCGCAGACCTCGTCCAGCAGGCGTACCAGGTGGTCGCCGCCGATGCTGTGCTCCGGAATGACGGCCACCGCCTCGTGCGTGGCGTCATCGACGATCGCCAGGCATTTGAGCGCCCGGCCGGAGGCGATCCGGTCGAAGACAAAGTCCATCGACCAGACCTCGTTGGCGGCCCCGGGCCGGATCAGCGGCTGACGATCGCCGGGCGGAATCTTCTTGCGGCGGCGACGGCGGACCTGCAACTTCTCCAGCGCATACAGCCGCTCGACACGCTTGTGGTTGATCCGCTGCCCAGCCTGGCGCAGCTTAAGGTAGATCATCGGCGCGCCGTAGCGGCGGTGCCGCTGGGCCATGTCGACGATCTGCTGGCGCAGCTCGGCATTGCCATCGGGCCTGGGTACGTAGCGCAAGGCCGAGGCGCTCATGCCCACGACCCGCAGCGCATGCCGCTCCGTCATCCCCCGATCCTTCATGGTCCGCACCACCTCGCGACGAGCCGGTGCGGTCACCACTTTTTTCTCAGGACTTCCTTGGTGACCTCCGCCTCCAGCAGGGCTTCGGCCAGCAGCTTCTTGAGCCGGGCGTTCTCCGCCTCCAGAGCCTTGAGCCGCTTGGCGTCCGAGACGTCCATGCCGCCGAACTTGCTGCGCCAGAGGTAGTAGCTGGCTTCCGAGAAGCCATGCTGGCGGCACAGGTCCTTGATCGGAACCCCCGCGTCTGCTTCCTTAAGAAACCCGATGATCTGCTCTTCCGTATACCGCTTCTTCACGTCCGACCTCCTGGGGTCTTGGGTCGGACTCTAAACCACGGTGCTACTCAATTTCGGGGTAACGTCGGTATCTTTTGTGCGTGGTCGAACGATCAAACGGGAACATCGTACCGGAACGGGTTTGGTTTACAGACAACACTATAAGGGGAAGTGCTGGCGCGCAGTATCGGCTTGGACAGTTCTTGGTAAAGGGGAACAACGGAACTATATATAAGTGCACATCTCAGAATAATCGTCAGCTTGCAGTGAAGTTTATGCACCGACTGGACAAGCAGAGACTGGCGCGATTTGAGTTCGAGACGCAGGTTCTTGCAGATCTTTCTCATCCCAATCTTCTTGCGTGCATTGATGCGGGGGAAATCGAAACCACCGGAAAGGAACCCGTACCTTATCTAATTACCGAGATATACACGGGAACTCTACAAAGAAGCATCGATGCATACGGCCCCCAGACGCCCGCGAATGTGAAGCGTTCAATGCGTCAAATATGCGGTGCCTTTTCCTATCTTCATGGAAAGGGCGTTATACATCGCGATGTGAAGCCGGCAAATTTCTTCACAAACGGAACGTCGATTGTAGTTGGTGACCTTGGCCTGGCGAAGACCAGTACCGACGAGGGAGTTGCACGTTACTATCGTGATGACATTACATTGGTCAACGAGTTCGTCGGTCCGATCTTGTGGATGTCTCCTGAGTTGATTGCATATCAGAAAGACAAGCACACTCCCGTTGATCATCGTTCAGATATTTTTCAGCTTGGGTTGTTGATGTGGTTCCTCGCTACCGGTGATATTCCCTGTGGAGTACTAGACGACGAAGAAGATCCGAGTGGAGGCAGCATCTTGCAGATTGTTCGAAAGGCAACAAAGCATAAGCCAGATAAGAGATATGAGAGCGTTAATGCCATGCTCGCCGATGTTGAGAAATTGCCTGATTGATATCCAGAATCGCACTGAATCTCGTGCTATTGGGGGCGACGTTTGCCTTAGGTCGCTTCTGCCGACGTATTCATGGTCAGGCTGTTGGCGCGCAGTAAGAATTGACCCACCCAAGAGGCAAGTGCGCACTGAAATTTGACCCACGTTAATCGGTACTCTGGCGATTTTCTCGCCAGGGATGACCAGGAGTGATTAGCGTGG
>NZ_JAUASX010000035.1 GCF_030345715.1 Solimonas sp. SE-A11 | reverse complement strand
TTCCACGCTAATCACTCCTGGTCATCCCTGGCGAGAAAATCGCCAGAGTACCGATTAACGTGGGTCAAATTTCAGTGCGCACTTGCCTCTTGGGTGGGTCAATTCTTACTGCGCGCCAACAGGTGCAGGAGCGGTGGTGGGATTTGAAACTCCCGCAGAGATCGGCGAGGCGCCGATCGGTGGCAAGCTCCCGGATGTGATTTGGTACTACAACGGTGGTCATCGGGAGGCCATCGAGATTGAACTCACAGCGAAATGGGGTTGGGAGTTCGACACCACCATCGCCCGTATCGTCAACGATGTGCGTGCGGGCACCTATAAGGGGTACATGATCGTCACCCGCAGTTCCCACATCCAAAAGCGCTATGGGAAGGCCTTTTCGGCCGGTCAGCCTGTCCGGCATTGGGTGAAGAATGAGGAGCGCAAATACACCCGCAAGCCGTCGGGTGACAGTGTCATCGAAGAGTATGTAGCGGATGCCATCACGGTGCTCTTGAAGGTGGACCTGTGAAGCACTTCCTCGTGCTCCTCCTAGCTACCTTGATCGTAGGCTGCCAGGTACCCAAGGATGAATCGGAGCTGGCGACCCTGCGTGAAGAAAACGCGGTGCTCAAAATGGAGTTGAGCATGAAGACCAATCGTATTGCTGCCCAGGAGCAAAAGTTGGGTCAACTGACTCAGCTTTCAAAGGTTGCAGCAATTGCGCAGGTCTGCAATCAACTTCCAGTCTTGGAATTCGCATGTCCCAGAGACGCCGTACAGGCTGGACGGCGTGCACTGGACGGGGGTGTTGCTCCAGACCTCCGAGAGTATGCTCGCTGGCGCTTTGGATTGATCATAGGCTGGTTAGTAGCGGCAGTAGTAGTGGTGATCACCGTGATCTCCCTCGTCTACCTTCTCCTGACTCCTAGCCGTGCGCTTCTTCGAACACGCCGCGAGCAACTCAATGATCTCCCGGATGTGCCTCTTTTGAAGCAAGAAGTTAAACGGCTCCAAGGTACGCTTGCCGCGCTGGCTGCGGAAGTCGCAACTCGTGCTGCAGCGCTGGCGGCTGCTGAGAAAGCGCATCTGGATCGAAAAGCTGATCTAGACAGGCAGATCGAAGAGCTCGAACGAAGAGCAGAGATTCTTCGCAAGCTGAGATAGAGGGCCGCCTCCAACATTCCGAGGCAAAAATGGTCCCTCTCTCCGCTTGGGAGGGAGGAGCCTTCCTTTGGCCTGGAAAAAGCTAATATCCTAGGAACAACAATTTACGTACCTTAATCAAAAGATGGGGGGAGTTTGCGTGCCAAAGGGAGGCAAGCGTAGTGGCGCGGGGCGGCCACCCGGAAGTGGTCGTTACGGAGCAAGTACACGCTTGGTTAGGGTGCCCGTCGACCTTTTCCCAGAAATCAGTGAGATTCTGGCGACGCGAGTTAGAGCCGAAGCCGAGAAGCGCGCCAACGGAGTGCCGCCGGCAGTCGCTTCAATCTTGCCGCCTCCACCCGAGAGAATTCTGCTGCTACCTCGCATGCCAGCAGTTGATGCATTTCGGGTGGTGACAAGCTCCGGCATTAAAGCCGCTGCGACCATCTTGGACCCGTGGTATCGAGATCGCACTGGCCATGGACGCAGCACGTACCTGACGGAAACATTGCCTTTGCTCAACAGCGCGAGCGAGTGCTCGGACCATGTTTTCGTTTGGGGACATCCTGAGGCTCTCGCTCGTCTGATGGACCTGTGGTCTCCAAAGCTCCAGTTCGAGTGTTGGATTACCTGGGCGGCGCCGAATTCAGCCAACCGCGCCCTCTCATGGCGCCCTGCCCAACAAGCGTGCATACACCTGCGACGTCCCACAGCGCGACTATATGCCGAGCAATTCCTCAGTGAGAGACATCAGGAACTGCTGTCGCAGAACAAACTGCAGTACAAGATGACTCCGAGGAACGTCATTTTTGAGGAGCCGCTCCTGACGGGATTTATTCGGCGCCGCGAGCAGCAGGGATATCCCGCGCAAAAGCCCGTGGCAGTACTCGATCGCCTCATACGGATGGCATCTCGGCCCGGCGATTTAATTCTCGACATGACTGCGGGTTCGGGGACGACCGGCGTCGCATCGATAAAGGCAGGGTGCTCTGCCATCCTCTGTGATCGATCACCGACGGCCATGCGAGTAATGCGCAAGCGGCTCGGTGGCTACATTACTGGGGAGCCCGCTGACCTTCCTGAGGTGCTGTACTAACTACCCGCGCCGCGCGGGCTGCGATGTGAACTGCTGCTGCTCGGCAAGCCATGCCATAACGCTGCGCCGCAACCAAATCTTTTTGCGCAGTGACAGGCGAATAAAGGGGGGGCACCGACCGCCCTTGGCCATCAAGTTTGAAAAGGATCGAGGATGGAGCCGCAGCAACGCGGCGACCTCGTTCAAGCTCATCGTTTCACTTTCCATGGGGCTCTCAAGGGGCGTACTGCGCTTGCGGTATCCCAAGGGTTTGGATTGTAAAAAAGGCCGAATCGTGTCGGCGGGACTTCACTTCCTAACCTGCCTCACCGACAGGTCGGGACTGCGACCTTCGAGCCCTAGGGCATGCTCCCTGACCTCAGTTCCCTGAACTATGTATACGGGTGGAATCATGTATAGGGAAATGCGGTTCTCTATACATGAGTACAAGGGACAAATCGTTCGACCCTTCGTCCCGGCAAGCCCAGTCCGCAGCGCAAGCATCCTCATTGATGAGTCGAATGGCGGTATGCCGAAGGCATGCGCCACGAACATTTGGAGGTCCATTTCTCCGGTTAGGGGTCCACAGGAAATTTCATTGCGAGGGGCCGAATAGACTTGGATCGGGCGCCAGACCGCGGTACGCTTTTGCTGTCGGTTCGCGGCCTGTTTCTCCAGGACAAGAATAGGACAAGAATGGCAGTTATCCACAGTGACATCGGGTGCGATAGTTGCGCTAAAAAAGCCGTAAAATCATCAGCTTGAGTGACATCCAGTGATGTAGGGGACACGTTGAAAATCCCCGTGTCGGCGGTTCGATTCCGTCCCCGGCCACCATCTGCAAGGTTCACTGCCTGAATATTTCGTCTCAAACCCAAAGTTCAGGGCTTGGGATTGGCCGAGAATTGGCCGGCTAAAACCAGGCTCATTCAAGTTCTCACGACGCCGGATGCCGCACTCCCTCGCGGGAGTTCCATATGCGGCACTCCGAAGGGATCATCACCAAGCGCGGCAGGCGGGCTTTTCGGGCACGCATCGTGATCCGTGGGTCTGAACACAGCCAGACCTTCACCAGTGCCGCAGATGCGGAAAAGGGCTGTTCGATCTGCGGTTGTCGGCCGACGTGGTATGGCCCGGGTTTCCTGGACTTTCGATTGCCTAGGGTGTCGACGGCGCGGATTGATCTTCCGGGATCGAACGCACGAACCGTCCGATTGCCGTCGATACCTCCGACACATGCGTGTGGTGGAGCGCATGACCGGCTTGAGGGATCAACGTCACCTCGGCCCGATGCACTACGGGAGTCAGACGCCGTCCGTGATTCCAGAACGGAACCAGTGCGTCTTCTTCGCCGTGGATTATCTGCAGAGGCCGCTCGATGCGGTCATAGCGCGAACTGAGTTCCTGCAAGTACTCGTTGAGAGCACTCATGTCCTGCACATTGTGCCGAAAGGTCTGAGGCCGGAGCGCCAAGAGGGCTCCCACCTTTTCCACATGATTCATTGGGACCGGCTGGGGCGCCAGTACCGGCGCTATTTCCTGCTCCAGGAGGAACTGGCCCACCGGTGTCACCACTGTCCAGGAAAAAAGAGCGCCAATGACCGGTAGCGATGCAACGTCGTAGGTCCATCCAGGCGAGCCGACCCAATGTCCGGCCACGCCCGCTACAAGTATCCCGCCGGAGATTTTTTCCGGCATCTCGACCATTGCCGCCAGCACAACCGATCCGGCCCAGGAGTGGCCGACGATCACAGGCCTCTCAATTCCCAGCCGTCGACATGCCGTCAGCAGCAACGAGGCAATCTCGGAAGGGTTCATCCAGGGCCCGCGGCCTCGCTCGCTATATCCGTAGCCTGGGCGATCAAATGCGATGACACGATGCGTACCCGACAGGGCAGGCATCAGGTTGGCCGTGAACTCGCGAAGATTGGAGCTTGCCCCATGCACGAACAGCAGCGCCGGACCCGCGCCGCGGCCTTGTTCCACATAGTGAAGACGAAGGCCGTCGACCTCGATGAACTTGCCGACAGGTGGATACCGGTGCTCGATCCAAAGGCCCTGCCCCCAGGAAAAAAGCGCCAGCGACGCGACGAGCAGGCCCAACACCAGCATGAGGCATAGATGATTCACGCTCCACGATCCCGCTTGGCAGATTGACTGAATCCCCTACTCCGGATTTGCCTCTTCGGATGCACCCTGCGGGAAGGTTCCACCGGGGATCCGGAAGCACGGTTTCATCGTAATCGTGCTATCGCGCGTTGGAGTTGCCCATGCCAGGATTGTTGCTGAGGGCCGTCTTCGGCCTGTATGCCAGCCTTGCCTTCCTTGTCATCGTCCTGCTGCTCCTGTGCCCTGTCCTGATTGCCGCCCCGATTCTGCCGCTCCGGCGCACGATTGGTCGCTGGGCTGTTAGAGCCTGGCTGCTGAGCATCGGTGTCCGCTTCCAGGTGCAGGGACGCCAGAACCTGCCCAGCGGTCCTTGCGTGGTGGTCTGCAACCATGCCAGCTACGTGGATGGCATCGTGTTGACCGCGGCGCTTCCCTCTCGCTTCAGCTTCCTAGTGCAACACCGCGCCAGATCCTGGCCTTACGTGGGACTGGTCATACGGCGCATGGGAGTGCGCTTCGTCAATCGTGAGAGCCCCCGCCAGGCCGCATGCGCCGTACTGGGTCTCATCCGGGGCGCCAGAAGGGGGGATTCCTTTGCCATATTCCCCGAGGGCACCTTCCGACGGGCGCCTGGGCTCCAGCCCTTCCATACCGGCGCCTTCCTGGTCGCGGCCAAGGCCGGCGTACCGATCGTCCCTGTAGCGATGCGTGGGACGCGGAATCTGCTTGCGGACGGAGCGCCATGGCCGTCATGGAGTTCGGTGGAGATCGAAATACTCACGCCTCTTGAATCCCGGGAGACCCATCGCGCCGCTGCCCGGGACATGCAGGATCTGGCCCACCGTCAAATCGAGCAGCACTGTGGCGAGGCCGGCGCATCCGGCACGGGTCGTTCGCCGTGACTTCGCCAACTCCTTCCACCGCTGTGGCACTTGGCAAAGGGCAATCTGCCAACGGCCCCTTGCGTCTACGCATCTGAATGCCATGCGGGGGCGTAGGAACCGATATGCGATCTCAAACAAAGACCGTATTCGTGATTGATGACAATCCCGACATTTTGCTGCTCACTTGTCAGATGGTGCGCGCGCTGGGGCTGAGGGCCGTCGCTTTCTCTAACGCTGACGAGTGCCTTGCGGACCTTGGCAGCGGCACCGCCGACTGCATCTTGACCGACCTGAACATGCCTGGAATGAGCGGCCTGGATCTCGCCAAGACCATTGCGCTCCATGGCCCTCGGGTGCCTATCGTGATCGCTACGGCCTCCCCGATTGGATCCGTTGAGCTGACAGGGGCCAGCAAGGTCGCGCGTGCTGTCTTGCACAAGCCATACACATTGGACGATCTGAGCCATGCCTTGAGGCTGGCCACTGACGTCAACAGGGCATAGCTGCGCGCCCGATCGATCTTTCTCCCTCACTGCCCGCAGCCTGGCGATCTCTCCTGGAATACGCGAGACGGTCATGACCGCCGGCAGTCCCTTGAAGGGACAGGATCCGACTGGAGCACATGGCATTTCCGCTGGAGAGAGGGCGAGCTTCGCCCATCCGCTCGCGGCTTTACGCTCAGCGAATCATGGCCGCTTCGGCCGAAAGACTCCCTGCAAGCCGCGGGGCAACATCCGCTGAAGCGTGTTATCGCCAAGCAGATAGTGGTGCAGGAGCGCCGCTGCCGCATGCAGGCCAATCAGCCAATAGCCCAACTCGCCAACGGTCTCGTGAATCTCCTTCACTGACTTGGCCAGCTCCTTGTTCTCGCCCACCAGTGCGGGCAATTCCAGTCCGAAGAACGGCACTGGCTTCCCGGAGGCACTGAGCACTACCCAACCGCCCAGCGGCATGCCGATCATCAGGAGATACAGTGCGACATGCATCGCGCGACCCAGGGCCAGCTGCCATCGCGGAGGTGGGGGCTGGATTGCTGGCGTAGTCTCGCCAAGCCGCAACAGGAGGCGCAGCCAGACCAGGGCAAATACCGTCAGTCCCAGCATGAAATGCCAGCTCTTCAGGGCTTCGCGCGGCTCGCTGCCCTTTTCGTAGAGTTCACGAAACTCAATGCAGGCGTACGTCGCTACAATCAAGAGCAGCATCAACCAGTGCATGGCCACCGATAGGCTGCCGTAGCGCAGCGAGTCCGTCCGCCAATTCATTTCACTTACACCTTGAGGATTCGTCCCAGTGTAAGACGGCATCGGGGGAGTTTGTCCACCCAGTTTGCTCTCGTAACGCGCCAGGGCGTCCCCTCGCCTCTTGAACAGCGGGCGGCGAAGTACAGGGAGTGTCAATAGAGCGTCAATGACGAATCAGCATATTCATCGCTTCGGAAGGCCCGCAAGCGTGGACAACCCTCTCGAATCGCTGCGCCGCGGCCTCGCGCTAGGACGGCTCCCAGTACCCGGGGTCGCCGTAGGTGGCCTTGAGGAAGTCGATCCACAGGCGCAGGCGCAGCGGCAGGTGCTTGCGCTGGGCGAAGACGGCATAGATGCCGTTGGGTGGCGCGGCGTAGTCGTCGAGCACGCTGACGAGGCGTCCGGCGCGCAGGTCGGCTTCCACCTCCCACCAGGAGCGCCAGGCCAGGCCCAGGCCTTCCAGGCACCAGGCATGCAGCACCTGGCCGTCGGAGCAGTCCAGCCGCGAGGACGGACGCAGGGGCGTGCTGCGGCCGTCGATGCGGAAGATCCAGCCGCGGGTCTGGCTGGCTTCGGAGCTCAGCGTCAGGCAATCGTGGCGCATGATCTCCTCGGGCCGCTGCGGCACGCCGCGACGGGCCAGGTAGGCCGGGCTGGCGACACAGAGGCGGCGGTTCTCCGCGAGGCGCACGCTGATCAGCGAGGAGTCCGGCAGGTCGCCCACGCGCACGGCGCAGTCGAAGCCCTCGTTGACCAGGTCCACCAGGCGGTCCGACAGATTCAGCGACAGCGACACCTCCGGGTGCAGGTCCACGAAGCGCGGCACCAGCGGCGCCACGTGGCGGCGGCCAAAGCCGGCCGGCGCGGTGATCCGCAGGTGGCCGCTGGCCTGGGCGCCACCGGCACTGACGCCGGCCTCGGCGTTGGCGAGGTCCGCCAGCACGCGCTGGGCGTCTTCCAGGAAGGCGCTGCCCTCGTTGGTGAGGCTGATGCGCCGGGTGGTGCGTACCAGCAGGCGCACACCCAGCCGCTCCTCCAGGGCGTCGATGCGGCGGCCGATCACGGCGGGGGCGATGCCCTCCGCGGCAGCGGCAGCCGTGAGGCTGCCCTTGTTGGCGACGGCGACGAAGGTCTGGATTTGGCGGAAACGGTCCATGGCCGGCCGATTATTGCAAAAAAGTCACCAATCATTCAGCGAATAGGCTGTTAATCGGCAATTTGGTATCGAATACACTGTGGTCCGTCAAGAACGGCCTCGCCGTTGCCTCTCAACCTCTGCCGGGATCTCCCATGACCGCACGCACCACCGTCCATAGCCTGCAAGTGGCCACCGAGCTGTACCGTTTCGTCGAGGACAAGGTGCTCCCTGGCACCGGAATCGACAGCGCGAAGTTCTGGGCCGGCTTCGACCGCATCGTCAACGACCTGGCGCCGAAGAACGCCGCGCTGCTGGGCGAACGCGACCGCATCCAGGCCGAGATGGACCGCTGGCATACCGCCAACCCGGGCCCCATCAAGGACATGGCCGCCTACCGCGCCCACCTGGAGAAGATCGGCTACCTGGTGCCGGTGCCGGCCAGCGTGCAGACCACCACCGCCAACGTGGACGCCGAACTGGCGACGCAGGCCGGCCCGCAGCTGGTGGTGCCGATCCTGAACGCGCGCTACGCGCTGAATGCCGCCAATGCACGCTGGGGCTCGCTGTATGACGCGCTCTACGGCACCGACGCGATCCCGGAGACCGACGGCGCCGTGAAGGGCCCGGGCTACAACGAGATCCGCGGCAACAAGGTGATCGCCTTCGCCCGCAACTTCCTGGACCAGTCCGCGCCGCTGGACGGCGGCTCGCACAAGGACGCCACGGCCTATCGCGTGGACGGCGGCAAGCTGGTGGTGGCGTTGGCCGGCGGCAAGACCGCGGGCCTGAAGAACCCGGCGCAGTTCGTCGGCTTCCAGGGTGACGCCGCCGCGCCGTCGAGCGTGCTGCTGATCAACAACGGCCTGCACATCGACATCCAGATCGACCGCGCGACGCCGATCGGCAAGACCGACGCCGCCGGCGTGGCCGACGTGATCCTGGAATCCGCGCTGTCGACGATCCTCGACCTGGAAGACTCCGTGGCCGCGGTGGACGCCGAGGACAAGGTGCTGGGCTACAGCAACTGGCTGGGCATCCAGTTGGGCACGCTGTCCGAGGAAGTGGCCAAGGGCGGCAAGACCTTCACCCGCACGCTGAACGGCGACCGCGTCTACACCGGCGCCAACGGCGGCAGCGTGAAGCTGCACGGCCGCTCGCTGATGTTCGTGCGCAACGTGGGCCACCTGATGACCAACCCGGCGATCCTGTGGGGCGCCAAGGGCAAGGAGATCCCCGAGGGCATCATGGACGCCGTGGTCACCACCACCATCGCCCTGCACGACCTGCAGCGCCACGGCCAGAACGGCATCGTCAACTCGCGCAGCGGCAGCGTGTACATCGTGAAGCCGAAGATGCACGGCCCGGCCGAAGTCGCCTTCGCCGCCGAACTGTTCGGCCGCGTGGAGCAGTTGCTGGGCCTGCCGGACAGCACCGTGAAGCTGGGCATCATGGACGAGGAGCGCCGCACCTCGGTGAACCTCACCGCCTGCATCGCCGCCGCCAGCAGCCGCGTGGCCTTCATCAACACCGGCTTCCTCGACCGCACCGGCGACGAGATGCACACCGCCATGCTGGCCGGCCCTATGATGCGCAAGGGCGACATCAAGGGCAGCGCCTGGATCGCCGCCTATGAGCGCCGCAACGTGCTGATCGGCCTGCAGTGCGGCCTCAAGGGCCGCGCGCAGATCGGCAAGGGCATGTGGGCCATGCCGGACCTGATGGCCGCGATGATGGAGCAGAAGATCGCCCACCCGAAGGCCGGCGCCAACACCGCCTGGGTGCCCTCGCCGACCGCGGCGACGCTGCACGCGCTGCACTACCACCAGGTCAGCGTGCCCGCCGTGCAGGCCGAGATCGAGGCGTCCGGCGAGAGCGCCGGCTCGCTGATGGACAAGCTGCTGACCATCCCCGTGGTGGAGCAGGCCAACTGGTCCGAGGCCGAGAAGCAGCAGGAACTGGACAACAACATCCAGGGCATCCTGGGCTACGTGGTGCGCTGGGTGGACCAGGGCGTGGGCTGCTCCAAGGTGCCGGACATCCACAACGTGGGCCTGATGGAAGACCGCGCCACGCTGCGCATCTCCAGCCAGCACGTGGCCAACTGGCTGCACCACGGCGTGGTGACCGAGGCGCAGGTGCGCGAGACCTTCACGCGCATGGCCGCGGTGGTGGACAAGCAGAACGCCGCCGACCGCCTGTATCTGCCGATGGCCTCCAACCCCAACGGCTGCGCCTTCCAGGCCGCGCTGGACTTGGTGTTCAAGGGCAAGGAACAGCCGAGCGGCTACACCGAGCCGCTGCTGCACGCCTGGCGCCAGAAGTTCAAGCAGGGCTGAGAGTGACCTGAGGAACCGAAAACCCCGCCGGAGCGATCCGGCGGGGTTTTTTCATGGGCGAGCCCCGGGCATTCGCACCGCTTCGCAGGGCTCGGGCGTCAAGCCCTCTCCAGGGGGCATGCCGCCTGGGCGGCCCACCGCGCTGTGCGGCGGATCACATCCGTCCGTGCCTTCCCCCACCACGGAGGGGTACCACGGGCCACGGGCGGCCCGAATACTCATCGGCAAGGGAAGCGGCCGATAGGGCCGGCAACCCACAGTAATAGCCAGGCGTCGTGCGACCGGTCACCGGAACACGGGCCAGGGATCGCGTGCCCATCCAATGAACCCGAACCAAGCAGAAGCCCACCGCCATCCGCAGATCGTGACCGCGGCATGGATCGCGGACCTGAAGGCCAGCGGCGAGCGCCGGCGCGAGGCGATGGCCCGTCTGTATCGCGCTTATGCCCCGCGGCTGGCGGCGTACTACCGCGCACAGGGCGCGGACCGGGTGGCGGCGGATGACTGGGTGCACGACACCTTCCTGCGCGTGATGCGTGGCGTGGGTTCGCTGGAAACGGATGCGGCTTTTGCCGGCTGGATGTGGGCGATTGCCCGCAACGTGATGATCGACGCGCGGCGCCGCAAGAACAGCCGGCTCGCATCGCTGGACCAGATCGACGAAAGCGGGCTGGCGCTGTGGGAGACGGTGGTCTGCGACAAGGCAGGGCCGGACGAGGCGCTGGAGCAGTGGCAGCACACCGCGCTGGTCGGCCAGCAGTTCGCGGCCTTCCGCCGCGACTTCCCGGAGCGGGCGCGCTGCATCGCCTGGAGCTGCCGCGAGGACATGAGCATGGGCGAGCTGGCCACCGTGATCGGCCGCAGCGTGGGCGCGACGCGGGAGTACCTGTCGCAGAGCCGCAAGAAGGCGCGGGTGTATTTACAGCCTTGCCTGGAGGCGGCGTGAGGATGAAGGGCATCGGATCAACCGGCGGCGAGGAAGTCCGCCCGTACTTCGACAGGCTCAGCACGAACGGACTTTTCGGAGATCCGGGAGGCGAGCAGAACGTTTTCCTGATGCGGGCATTGGTTCCGCGTCATTCCGTATGAGGACGGGTGGGCCGTCAAAAGCCGATCCGGTCTCGGGTATCGGGGCAGCTTTCGCCGCACCGATATCCATCCTGTTGTTCCAACCATCTAGTGGAGTAGAAACATGAAGTCCTACATCAAGCCTGTTCTGGTGAAGCTCGGCACGCTGGCCCTGATCAAGTCCAACTCGACCGGCCCCAGCTCCGACGGCAAGCAGTACGCCGGCTTCTTCAAGTAAGAAGCGTCAGGGACTGCCCCGGGCGACCGGGGCAGTTCTTCCGTTGTCGCGGCGGGCTGCTGCCCTGCCTCTCTGATTCCCAAACATGTTCGAGCGATTCGAGAAGCTGGTGGATGTGACGGCCCCGCCTCCGCGGGAACCTCCGCCGGCGACGCTACGGGCACTGTACAAATACTTCCTGGCCGAGCACTCACGCCTGTTCCTGGCGCTGATGCTGATCGGCAGCGGCGTGGCGATTGCCGACGCCATGGTGCCGGTGTTCATCGGCAAGATCGTCACGCTGGTGGGCGCCACCGACCGCCAGACCGCATTCACCGCCGCGCTGCCGATGCTGGGCCTGATGGCGGCGGTGTTCCTGCTGCTGCGGCCGGCGCTGCTGCTGCTGGACCTGCTGCTGCGCAATAGCCTGCTGGTGCCGCGCGTGACCTCGCGCATCCGCTGGGTGAGCCACTGGCATCTGATCCGCAAGCCCTGGGCCTTCTTCCAGAACGACCAGGCGGGGCGCATCGCCAGCCGGGTGATGCACATGCCGGGCGCGCTGCGCGAGAGCGTGGAGGCCGGCATCCGCGCGGTGTGGTACATCGCGATCTACGGCGGCACCTCGCTGCTGCTGCTGTGCCAGGCCGACTGGCGGCTGGCGCTACCGGTGCTGGCCTGGTTCCTGGGCTACGGGCTGCTGCTGCGCCGCTACGTGCCGCGGCTGCGCGTGCTGGCCGGCGCGAACGCGGAGGCCTACTCCGCGCTGATGGGCCGCATCGTGGACAGCTACAGCAACATCCTGATGGTGAAGCTCTTCGCCCGTCAGGACAGCGAGGACGCCTACGCGCGCGAGGCGCTGGAGGCGCATGACCTGGCGCAACGCCGGCACATGCGCATGATCACGGGCTTCATCTTCGGCTTGGCGCTGCTCAACACCGCGCTGCTGGCGGGCACGGCGGGCATCGGCATCCAGCTCTGGCTGCAGGGCCTGGTGGGCGCCGGTGCGCTGGCCATGGCCCTGCCGCTGTGCTGGCAGATGGCGAGCACCGCCGGCTGGGTGGCCTGGGAGATCGCCGGCATCTTCGAGAACGTGGCGGGCGTGAAGGACGGCATGCAGTCCATCGCCGCGCCGAGCACGCTCACCGACCATCCACAGGCCAAGCCGCTGGCGGTAACGCGCGGCGAAATCCGCTTCCAGGACGTGGGCTTTGGCTACGAGGGCCGGCCGGCGGTGTTCAGCGGCTTCAACCTGACGATCCGGCCCGGCGAGCAGGTGGGTATCGTGGGGCGCAGCGGCGCGGGCAAGTCCACGCTGGTGTACCTGCTGCTGCGCCTGTTCGACACGCGCGCGGGGCGCATCCTGGTGGACGGGCAGGACATCCGCGAGGTGACGCAGGAAAGCCTGCGCGCGGCGATCGGCGTGGTGACGCAGGACGTGGCGCTGATGAACCGCTCCATCCTGGACAACATCCGCTACGGCCAGCCAGGCGCGGCACCGGCCGACGTGGCCTGCGCGGCGCGGCAGGCGCAGGCGGACGCCTTCATCCGCGAGCTGCGCGACGAGGACGGGCGCGAGGGCTACGCCGCGATCGTGGGCGAGCGCGGCGTGAAGCTGTCCGGCGGGCAGCGGCAGCGGATCGCCATGGCGCGCGCGATATTGAAGGACGCGCCGATCATGATCATGGACGAGCCCACCGCCGCGCTGGACAGCGAGGCGGAGCAGGCCATACAGGCCGAGCTGCACGCCCTGGGCCGCGGCCGCACGATGATCACCATTGCACACCGCCTCTCCACCCTGATGCGCATGGACCGCATCCTGGTGCTGGACGCCGGCCGGCTAGCCGAACAGGGCACGCACCAGGAACTGCTGGAGCGCGGCGGCCTCTACGCCAGCCTCTGGCGCCACCAGGCGGACGCGCTGGAGCCGGGGCATTCCCTCTTCCGCCAGGAACCCGAGCAGGCGGCCGCCTGAAGCGGCGAGCTGCAACAACGAATCAAGCATCCAGGAACGACGATGAACGCATCCCCGCAGACGCCCGCCTTCAAGGCCAGCCTGGCCAAGGGCGTGACCCTGACCCGTATCGAGGGCAAGTCCGTGCTGTTTTCCACGCGCACGGGCGAGTCATTCGGCCTCAACGATATCGGTGCAGAGATGCTGGCCAAGCTGTTTGCTGCGGACTCGCTGCAGGCGGCGCAGCAGATCGGCGCCGAGTACAACGCGCCGGAGGCGGAGATCCACCAGGACCTGGCGGAGCTGGTGGGGGAGTTGGCGGGGTTGAAGTTGGTGGAGGTGAGGAAGTAGCAGGCCTCCGCAGGAGTCCGTTCGTGCTGAGCTTGTCGAAGTACGGGCGGACTTCCGCCAGCCGAGGTTAGTCGGTTTCCTCCCCCCCTTCGACTGGCTCAGGGCGAACGGAAACTCCATCAACGGTGCATTCCCTCGCCCGCTTGCGGGAGAGGGTGGCCCGGAGGGCCGGGAGAGGGCGCTGTGAATCTGGGCTGGGCTAAACACCGAGAGTGCTACAGAAACCCTCTCCCCCTACCCCTCTCCCGCAAGCGGGCGAGGGGATTAAGGACAAAGCCAACTCAAACCCACCCCGGATACTCCGCCACCACCGTGAAGTCCTCCAGCCCCGGCGTGGTCACGAAGACCTGGGCGCCGTTGACCACCCAGGCATGGCCGCTGACCGGGGAGAGCTTCATGCCCACGCGCAGCATGGCTGCGTGGCCACGCAGGTTGAGCATATACCAGGTGACGATGGCCTGATCCAGGCACTCGATGGGGAACGGCAGGAAGCGCAGGCCGCGCTGGACGCCGGCGGCGATATCCGCAGCCGCGCGGCTACGGAACAGGGGGCGGCAGCGCCGGCCGAGGCCGGAGACCAGGCGGACGGTGCGGTCCAGGCCGAGGAACTTGGTGCCGAGGAAAGACAGGACGAGTAACGCGGCGTTCATGGATATGACGAACATGCAGATGGAGTTTCCTCAACAGTCGCAGCAGGGCACGGAATGTCAGGCTGGCGGCGGCACGCGGGAGGTTTTCCTGGTGCAGGGCGGCACTGAGCCGCGCTGGCGCGCCGGGCCCGACACCCGGCAGGCGGCCGACGCGCAGGGCGTGCTGCTGGTGGAGGGGGCCATCTTCCGCATCAACGGGCAGCATGTGGCGGCGCCGGAGCAGGCGCTGCTGGCGCGCCTGCGTGAGCGGGGCCTGGGCGCCTTCACCGAGGTGACGGGCGACTTCGTGGCCTGCTACGTCACGCCGGAGGCGGTGCATGGCTTCAAGAGCCTCACCGGCCAGCACCAGCTCTACTACCGCGGGGAGCCGGCGCTGTTCTGCAACCGGCTGTTCCCCTTCCACGCCGGCCAGCCCGGCGCGCAATGGGACGAGGAATACTTTGGCCGGCACACGCTGATCGTGCCCGGCTCGCAGTTCCACGCGGAGTGCACGCCGCTGGCAGGCGTGCGGCGCGTGCTGCCGGGGCAGTTGGTGACGCTGGGGCGCAGCGTGAGCAAGCGCGCGCTGGTGATGCGCAACTACCAGTACCAGCTGGACCCGCAGCAGCGCCGCGAGGACGTGGCGCCGGAGATCCTGCGGCTACTGCGCGAGTCGGTGCAGGACCACTTGCATGCGGCGCCGGGCGCGGATGTGTGCATCGAGATCTCCGGCGGGCTGGATTCGTCCTTCGTGGCCTGCCTGGTGGGCGAGGTGACCACGGGGGCCAAGGGGGTGATGTTCTCGCAGCCCAACGTGCCCTCGCACCACATCAGCGAGGGCTACGCGCGGGAGGTGGCGGAGCGCTACGGGATCGACCTGCGGGTGATCCCGCCGGACGAGCTGCCGGCGGTGCCGCAGCTGGAGCCGGCCTACAGCGACGAGCCCAGCGACTTCTTCTGGTTTGGCGAGCTGTTCTCCGAGGCGGTGGCGCGCATGACGCGGCCGGGGGGGCTGGTGTTCACCGGCTTTGGCGCGGACCAGCTCTTCCTGCGGTCTCCGGCCATGCTGCCTTACCTGCTGCAGCGGCGGCAGTGGGGCGCGTTCTTCAACGCGCTGCGGCCGGCGGCGCGGCTGATGAGCCGCAGCCCGGTGAGCCTGGCCGTGCAGAGCCTGGTCTCGCAGATACCGCGGGAGCTGTACTACCGCATGGCGCGGCATACGGCGAAGTGGAAATGGGGCCCGCTGGACGTCTGCGACGTGAACCAGGACCGCCTGCTGCACGCGCCGGTGACCTGGCTGCGCGCCAACGACCAACGCGCGGAGTGGGAGGACCAGCGGCGGCAGCGCGAGCGCGAGCTGGTGGGCGACGGCATCATCTGCGACAACTGGGGCTATTTTGCCGCCACACGCGCCGTGACCGCGCCGCACTTTGCGCGCCGCGGCCTCAAGGATGCCTCGCCGTTCTGCGACCTGCGGCTGATCGACTACGTGTACGACCACGTGAGCGCGCTGCTGGTGCATGACTTCAATGGCCGCTACAAGGAACTGCTGCGCGAGGCGCAGAAGGGCGTGGTGCCGGAGAGCCTGCGGGCGCGGGCCAACGACACCTTCGTGTTCAACTCCTTCCAGCTGCGCTACTTCAATCAGGCGCGGGAGTACTTCCACGCCCTGGTGGACGACTGCCCGGCCGGATGGATACACGCGCCGAGCGTGCGCGCCGAGATCGAGGCGCTGCAGTTTGGCCTGATGAATGCGTCCACGCGGTCCGTGGTGGCGCTGATGGGATACCTGGCCTGGCAGCGGGCCTTCCTGCGCCACGCCGCCGGGGAATGGGCGGCGCTGGAGCGCCTGCCCTGGAATGGATGGACCCGCGGGCCCGGCTGACGCCGCCCGCGAGAATCCGGGAGGCAGGACGCGCAAGGCCCCTGCCCCATCAAAAAACCTGCTCCGCCGGGCCACCTCCGGAGAGATGGCGCGCGCCACGTGCCAGACCTGGCCTTGCGGCCAGCCGTTGTCACCGCGGGCGCCTCGTCCAGGCACGCCCGTTGCGCTACGCGGGCTCCCCTGGTGGAGGGGCCCGGCGGGCAGCAATACCGTGTTGTTAATGAGCACCGACAGCAGGTGGACCCGGGACTCGTTCGCGGATGCGCTAGCAGAGCCCTACTGGGTTAGCCCGGCAATCGTTCTACTGCGGGGAAGTTTTGGAGCCATGAGAGGCATGGGCCGGGTGGGTGAGATCGTTCCCGGTATGCGGTGGGCCTCGGTCGTTGGGTGGCAACGTGGGGCCTGGCTCGATAAGGAATATGCTACGCCGGGAGGGGGCGGAACTCATAACGGAGTTCCGTTTTTTTATTTGGCTGATCTAGCAGAAGAGAGGAAATTTCTGGGCCAGCGTCAAGGTGAGAGATTAGCTCGCGGTTAACCGATTGAATCAAGTTGAGCTGCTAAAAGATCCATCGATAGTAAACCCATCTCCAGCGCGGCTCGAGAGTTGTCATCAGCAGCTTGAAGCGCTGCGACGATAATAGGGCGCTTTTCTTCGATCCACGCTTTCGTCTGAATCTGCAGTAGATGCCGCTGCCTCAAACGTTTGGCAAACGGTCGATTCAGCCTAAGCTGGGCTATTTGATACTTCGCTGGCGGCTTCAGCGCTTCCATTTCCCCATCGTTTGAAACAGAGAGAAACTGAGACCGATCTTCTTCAAAGGGCTCAATCCAGCCCTTTTCATGATCGTATGCCTTAGCAGGGTCCTCCGTTGGCCAATGGGCCAATTTAAATCCGTTGCAAACCGCACAAGCATGAACCAAGTTCGTTGGTTCATTTTTTAAAGCAAGAAAGAGTTGCTCCTGGGCTTTTCCGAATTTTTTCTGCCACGGGCGAAAGTGGTCGGTTTCCATAGCCGCTAAGCCGCCGACCCAATCTTCATGGCAGCCGCAATAGACGCAGCGGGACTGGCAATCTATTGCGATGACTTTTCGATATCGGGAATATGTGAAGTATTCACCATCGTTCTTCTTTTCGTATGGATTCGTTCGCGTGAGCTTGGGAAAGAAGGGCATTGGCTGTTCACTTCAGCAAATTATTCTGACTCTGCAGAAATTTCTGCAGCGAATCAACTTGTGCGCCAATCACTCTTTCCAATTCGCGCTCCTTCGCGATAACTGGAGCGGTCGACTCCCCTTCCAGTCGGTCCATTTCCTGTTGCTCATCTTCGCTTAATCCTTCTCGCAAGCTTTTTATTAACAACTCGTGAAATCTATTCTCCCGATCCGTTCGCATATCCCCAAACACGTTTAGATGCCGAAGAATTCTCGCTTTAATAACCTGAGCGCCCTCCGATTCAGTGTTATCAATCGCGTCCTTCCCGATAATATTCTCAACCAGATGCTCTGACCCCAGAAAATCGTCTTTTTCGTCAGCGTGCCCTGTAAGTATATAAATAGGCATCTTGGAATTAATTGATCTTACTTGTCGAGCTAGATCCGTTCCATTGTAGTTGACCCGCCCCCCACCCTTCATCCGCTGATCGAGAATGAAGGCGGCGGTGTCAGGCTCGCTTATTAAATCGTTGTAGTCAGAGAGTGCCGGTCTGGGTTCAATTGGTCGTATCTCAATCTCGTCAGAACCCAGGAGCTCTTTTAATGAGCGTCCGTTTGAACGCCTTGCGGCCGCATCTTCATCAATGAAGTAAATGTTCTGGCGCCTCATGCCTGCTCCAAAAGCTCAATGCTTACTTGCCTTGGGGATAACCATTTCGAAGCTCGCACCACCGAGAATCCCATTGGAGATCGCGGCAATGGAGCCGCCTGAATGCTCCTCGACAAAGGACCTCACGATAAACAAACCCATGCCGGTGCCGATAACTTCGCCCGCCTTGCTTCGTTTTGTACTGAAGGTAGGGAGAAACACAGATTTTTCCGTTCCGGCTTCAAGGCCAACCCCACTATCGTGAAAGGAAAACACCCAGTTATCACCATCGGAGTGAATGGATGCCTTGATTTTTCTATCGATCGCGAGCTTTGACTCCAGCGCCCACGACGCGTTTGTTATTAAATTCACGACAATGCTTTCCCAGTCCATTTCATAGCCGACAATCATGATGGGCATCTGTGGAATTTCCGCTATATCTATATTGATTCCTCGTTGGACCTTAAGCACGCCGTCGAATGCTTTAAATACTCGCCTTATCAATTCCTTTAAGTCGAAAGCCTTCAACTGCCGCTTTGTGCGATTCAAATTTCCAAGCGTAAACTGAGCGAAGTCTCTAACCTTTTGAGCTTCGGCTTCCGTATCTTGAAGTGTTTGAGATAGCTCCTCCTCGTCGGCGGGCGCAATCATCATGACTTTCTTAGTTAAATTGCTCCTGAGCCACTTTGTGTTTTTGACGACGGTCCCGGTCCAATCCAGCGTTTCATGGCCGAATGATGCCGCAAGAATCCCTAGAGAAGCTAAGTTGGCCAAAGTGTTCTTCTGGTCTTCAGCGTCTTTATAGAGCCTTGTGGAAAGCTCGAGATTCACGCTCGCGTTTGCAAGTCTTTTCTGAACCTCGGCCACCACGTTGGTAACAACTGTCGCGTCAGCTGCCGAGATATGCTCGGCGTTCATTGAAGAGAAACGTGACGTTAAATTTTTAATTTCGCTGATCGCGACTTCTACGCTCTCAATTGATGAGCGCGCTGTAGCTTCGGCACTTTCAACCGGCGGGAGGCGTTGAGATTTCTGCTCTGTCTCGTATTGCTGGTGATGCGTTTCAAAAAATTGAACGGCTCTCAGCGCAAATGTCTTCAGATGATTAAAGGCACTCCCTTGGAGCAATCCCTCCCGGTTAGTCTGATCATCAAGATCAGGATTTTTATCATGGGTGATAAAAACAGCACCCACGACTTGGTTGTATCCCAGCCGCCAGTTTCCCTGAGTGACACCCTCAGGGTTTTGCATTCTTCTAAAAGCGAGATTTAGCCAGTCGCCGCTCCCGTCGGGCTCACCATATGGCTTAACCCGAAAACCGTCTCTGTATATGCGTATGCCCTGATTGAAATTTAGAAAATTTGCTATTTGCGGGGTCCGAAATGTCTTCTCTTTTAGCTCGGTCTCACGACGCAAAAAGAAATAAAAATCAAAATCGAGCGGACCGCAGGATGGAACATCTCCCTGATTTTTTATTACTGCGCTCCACGGTGATGGGCCCAGGTGATACTCCACTGAATGATGTGGAGATGTCATATGGAATTCTATCTCGTGTGTGTCGAGCAATTTCGCGGAGAATTTCCAAGCAGCCACTTCTAACAAGGGCTTTTCGCTTTTTACGGGACCATCTAGCGCAGGAAGCAACCCGCCGGTTTCCAGAGTTATGGAGTAATCATTCTCACCTTGGAATGGAGAGACTAATAGCGACAATTCGCGATGTAGCTTCGCTACATCCTCTTTGGTCCATGGATCTTTTAGGCCAGTGAGAATTAACCGAGTACCCTTAGGGTAAGGGGTCTCCTTTCCACTAATCGGGTCCGTCGCTAAACTCGGGATACTAAAAAGATCATGCTCAATAGTTTCAAGCCGTAAATTCGCCGCCTGATAGCGCTCCCAGAGAATCTCTAGGCGAATTCCACTAGGCTCTCCCTGCTTTATCGATTCAAGTGTGGTTTTTTTACTGAGGCGGTCTAATCCCAGCCGTCCCAATTGTTGGCGCGCAGTAAGAATTGACCCACCCAAGAGGCAAGTGCGCACTGAAATTTGACCCACGTTAATCGGTACTCTGGCGATTTTCTCGCCAGGGATGACCAGGAGTGATTAGCGTGGAA
>NZ_JAUASX010000034.1 GCF_030345715.1 Solimonas sp. SE-A11 | reverse complement strand
GGACATTGGGCGTCCATATTGGCCGAAATCCGCTATAGTTCCATGGACAAGCCAACACCCGCAGAAAACTGCACATCTGTCTGCGGTTAGCATAATGTCCATAGATGCCTAATCGCGGGTGCCGCTTCGACATCTGGGGCGGCATGCCGACGATGGCGCATACCGGGGCGGCGCGCGCCGGCATGCTCAATTTCACCGAGACCGCCGCCTGCGAGTGGGCGCAATCCGGCGTGCGGGTCAATGCGGTGGCGCCAGGCTGGATCGCCTCCAGCGGTTTCGACACCTATGACGAGGCCATGCAGGCCGAGCTGCGGCGGCTCAAGGACAAGGTGCCGCTGGGCCGTTACGGCAACGAGGCGGAGGTTTCCGCCGCCATCGTTTTCCTGCTGTCACCCGGTGCCGCCTTCGTCACCGGCTCGTGCGTCCGCGTGGATGGCGGCGTGCCCAACGCCCGCCACACCTGGAAGCCAGTGCCTACGGACCGTTCCAAGCCCTTCGACGGCTTTCCCTTGACCAGCCTGCCCCGGTGCCTGCAATGAATCCGACAATGAACCCCACCGACAGCTTGGTGGCCTGCCTGGCGCCCAGCCCCCATGTCGAGGCCGATCATCCGGGAATCTGCGCCCTGGCCGAGCGCGTGACCGCCGGCCTGGGCGATACGCGCGAGCGCGCCGTGGCGTTGTATTATGCAGTGCGCGACGGTTTCCGCTATGACCCCTACAACATCGAACTGTCCGGACGCTGTTTCAGGGCCAGCGAGGTTTTCGAGACCGGCGCCGGCTTCTGTATCGGTAAGGCCACGCTGCTCGCCGCCGTCTGCCGCGCCGCCGGCATTCCGGCGCGCCTGCACTTCGCCGATGTGCGCAACCATCTGACTAGCCCGCGCCTGCGGGCGATGATGGGCACCGACGAGTTCGTCTTCCACGGCTATACCGAGCTGTGGATCGAGGAGCGCTGGCGCAAATGCACGCCGGCGTTCGACCGGCGCCTGTGCGAGAAGGCCGGCATCCGCGCGCTGGAGTTCGACGGCCTGGAGGACTCGGTGTTTCACCCCATCGATCTGTCCGGCCGCCAGCACATGGAGTATCTGCGCGACCGCGGCAGCCATGTCGACGTGCCGGTGGAGGACATTTTCCGTGTCTGGGGCGAGGTCTATCCGGGCATGTCCGGCTGGGCCCGCCAAGCCCGCGGCGGAGACTTCGAACAGGAGGCGCGCGCGCCTGCCGCATAGAGCCGGAATGCAACCGGAGGAGACGATAATGACGACGATGACGGTCCCCAGCCCCTTGCCCAGTCCGCTGCCCGTGATGAGCGGCATCGAGCCGCCGCCCGCGATCCTGTCGCGCGTGGCCATCGGCGACTTCCTGCGGCGCGCGGCGCAGCGCGACCCCGCACGCACGGCCCTGGTCGACGGCAGCGCGCGCCTGAGCTATGGCGAGCTCAACGACCGCGTGTCGGCAGCCGCCAATGCGCTACTGGCCACCGGGCTGGCGCCGGGCGAGCGGGTGGCGACGCTGTGCAACAACTCGGCCGACTTCGTGAGCGCGTTCTTCGGCATCCACCGCGCCGGTCTGATCTGGGTGCCGATCAACACCGGCCTGGGCCTGGACGACGTGCGCTACATCCTCGAGCACGCGCAGGCCACTTGCCTGTTGATCGACGCCGCCGTGCTGGCCCGCCCCGGGCTGCGCGAGCTGCTCGACACCGTGCCGCTGCGCAGCCGCTTCATCGTCGAGGGCGCGGCGGACGGCGCCTATGCCGGATTCGCCGCGGCGCGGGAAGCCCAGCCGGCGCGTGAACCGGGGGTCGCGATCGGCGACCGCGACGTCGCCCAGATCATGTACACCAGCGGCACCACCGGGCGCCCCAAGGGCGTCATGCAATGCCATCTGGCGGTGGTAATGGCCGCGCTGGCCAATGCGGTCGAGCTGGGGTTGTACCGCGACGACACGACCAACGCCATGCTGCCGCTGTTCCACTGCGCCCAGCACACGCTCTTGTTTACCTCGCTGATGGCCGGCGCCACCACGATTCTGATGCGCGGCTTCGATCCTGCGGCCGTGCTCGACGCCATCGAGCGCGAACGCATCACCCGCCTGTTCGCCCTGCCGCTGATGTATCAGGCCATGCTCGAGCACCCCAACTTTGCGCAGCGCGACCTGTCGAGTCTGCGCACCTGCCTGTACGCGATGGCGCCGATGGCGGAGAGCCTGCTGCGGCGGCTGATCGAGCGCTTTTGCCCCAACTTCATGCTGGGCTCGGGACAGACCGAGATGTACCCGCTCACGGTGGCCTTCCGGCCCGAGGAGCAGCTGCGCCGCTTCGGGCCGTACTGGGGAGTCAGCTCGGTGCTCAACGACACCGCGGTCATGGACGACGAGGGCCGCCTGCTCGGCCGCGGCGAGGTCGGCGAAATCGTTCACCGCGGCCCCAACGTCATGCTCGGCTACTACCGCGACCCGGAGGCCACGGCGCGCGCACGCGCCTTCGACTGGCACCATACCGGCGACCTGGGCATGTGGGACGCCGACGGCCAGCTGCTGTTCAAGGACCGCAAGAAGGACATGATCAAGACCGGCGGCGAGAACGTGCCTTCGGTGAAGGTCGAGGCGGTGCTGCTGCAGCACCCCGCCGTGGCCAATGCCGCCGTCGTCGGTCTGCCGCATGCGCGCTGGATCGAGGCGGTGACGGCCTTCGTGGTCCTCAAGCCCGGCCGCTCGACGAGCGAGGCAGAGCTGGTCGAGCATTGCAAGGCCCACCTCGGCGGCTTCGAGGTGCCCAAGGCCATCCGCGTGCTCGAGGCTCTGCCGATGACCAGCACCGGCAAGATTCAGAAGCAGCCGCTGCGCGAGCGCTACAGCGATCTGTACAGCGGCTGAGTGTCGCCAGCGAAGGAGTACGGCCATGAAGACGATCCGCAATCTGCTGTCCGACAACGCCGTCGACATCGCGAAACACGCCGAGCAGGCGTGCGCCGGACTCAGGCGCCACCAGCGGCACAGCGGCGGCCTGAACCGGGTTTACCTCGACAGCGGCGGCGACCGGACGCCGCCGGTGCTGATCCGCGACTTTGGCGGCGACAACCACCTGGCTTTCCGCCAACACCTGATCGGTCGAACCGACCTGCTCCCGCAGGCGTCCTGATGCCGGTCGCGACGGCAACGGCGCCCGGCGGCGCTGTCCCGCATCGCATTTTCAACCAACCGATCAGCGGCTCGTGGCGATTTTCCGCCCAGTCCAACTCCGCGGCGCGGGTCCGGGCGATATCCCGCCACTTCGGCGCCACCTCCAACGATGTCGTCCTCGCCGTCTGCGGTGCCGCGCTGTGCCGCTACATGCTGGAGCTGGGCAAGCGGCCAGAGCGACCTTTGATCACTGCCGTCCCGGTGTCCACCAGCCGCGAAGAGCGCGACTCCGGCAACGAGACGCCTTCGCACTGAGCCGCCTCGGCAAGCACATCGCCGACCCCCGCGAGCGCATACGCGCAATCATCGAGAAAGGACCCGAGGGATTGTGGGAGATCGCTCCGGGACGTGGACGCAAGGCCACGTATTCGCCGCACAAGATCCCATTGAGAAAGCCGTGCAGAAACTACAGATTGTCGAAAACGTCGACCTTTCTCCGGACCAGATGTTCGCCCGGCTCGCCGACCACGGAAATCTCGGCAAAGTGCTTGGTGTTCCAGTTAGGCGCACCCGCGATGGCGAAGGCGACATCAATGGGCGCTTGTCGGTTCGCACCCTCGGGTTCTGGCCACTGGACTTCGACGAAACGATCACGGCATTCGAGCCGCCGCGACGCATCGAGTATTCGATCACCCGGGGCTCTCCGCTGCGCAATCACCACGCGGTCATCCTGTTGTCCTCGAACGGCAGCGGGACTGAGGTCCGCTGGAGCATCGACTTCGATGCACTGATCCCGGTCACCGGCAGACCGATCCGGACCCTGATGCGCATCGGCCTGACACGGGGCATCCGAAACCTGGCCAAAACGGCATGACGATGCCCGTTCAGGTAGACTTCGTCCACTATCCATAACTGCCGCTGGGTGCCTGATTCGAGCGTGGCCAAAACATCTACTTACCGCATGGCGGAACTGGTCAGCCGCAGCGGCGCCAGCCGCGAGGCGGTGCGCTACTACATTCGCGAAGGCCTGCTGCCGCCGCCGCATCGAACGGCCCGGAACATGGCCTGGTATTCCGACCGGCATTTGGAACTGATCAAGCTCATCCGAGTGCTCCAGGAGGAGCAGTTCCTCCCGCTCAAGGCGATCAAGTCGCTGCTCAACAAGGACCAAGAATACAAGTTCACGCCGCGACAGCGTGAGATTTTCGCCGGTGTACTTACCGAGATGGACACGCTGTCGCGTCGCGGACTGCCGCGACAGCCCGGGCGTAGACTTGCGAGCGCACTGGGGCTGAGCGATGAAGACTACGATCAGATGGCGGGCATGGGGCTCATTCGCTCCGGCAACGATCCCCTTACGCGCGACGAAGAGGAGCTGCTCCGTCAGTTCGCCGTCCTGCGACAGAGCGGCATGACTCCTGAACGCGGCTTTGCGCCGCAACATATCGAAATCGTGCAGGCGGCCGCCGACCTGTTGTTCGATCAGGAACTGCGCATGTTCCAGACGCTGCTCGACAATCTGCGCGACGACGAAATTCCTGGGATCATGGAACGCGTAGTCCCGGCTATCAACCGTATCTTCGGGCTGTTGCACGAGCGCAAGCTCCGCGCTTTCGTCGCCCGGTTTGCCGCGGGGAAAAACGTCGCCGCCGCGACGGATAAGCCGTCAAAGTCCAAGCCACCCCGCGGGCGGCGCAGTACGCCGCCCGCAGTTGCTTGAGAGAGCGAAGCTGCCGCAGCCTGAACCGGCAACGGGCGACGCGCGCAACCGGCTCACTCACAATCTTTTCCCAGCGCCAAGCTCAAGCGGCTGACCGAACTCCATGCCATCCGCTCGGCCCAGATGGGGCCGCGGAATGAACCGGTTTGGCGGACTCAGCGCAGCGTCGCCACGCGGTGCACACCGCTGTTGGTCGCTGCATATAGCTGTCCCTTCCAGGCCAGCAGCGCAGTGAAGGTCTTGGCCACCGTCGCTTCCGATTCCGCAGGCAGCTTCAGCCGGGACGGTTCCTTGCCCGCTTCAAGTACCATCAAGGCCCCGCCGCTTCCAGCCACTGCGATCCGCCCATTGCTGAGAGGCGCAAGGCCGAACAGCGACTTCTCGGTTCCTGTCGGCACGACTTGCCACTGCGGCTCGGACAAATCCTCGGTCCGGAAGGCGTTGCCCCGCATGCCGATTATCAGCAAACCTCGTTGGCCCAGAGGCATGGCGGCGTAGAGCGAACCGTCGTACGGCGCATCGAGCAGCTTCCAGGTCCGCCCGTCCGGGGAGCTTGCCACCAGTCCCATTTCGCCTGCTAGCACTAACGTCCCGTCGCCCAGTCGATGCACGGCGTTCATGTGGAGCCCCCGCTCGCTGAGTGCGGGATCTACCAGATCCGCCCAAGTCCTGCCGCCGTCCTCCGTGACCTTGAACAGCCCATAGGCGCCGACGGCGTAACCCCTCCGCACATCCGTGAACAAGACGTCCATGAACGGATTGCTTCCGGCTTTTCCGCCATAGGCCTGCACCGACCAGCTCTGCCCTCCGTCAGCCGTGTGCAGGATGCTGGCATCGTGGCCGACTGCCCATCCGCGGCGTTCGTCCACGAAATACACAGCATTGAGCATCACATCGACGGGCGAAGATACCTGCGTCCACTGCTCTCCGTCCTGCGTCCTGAGAATGATGCCGCGCTCTCCGACAGCGATCAGGCTGTCCCCTGCCGCGGCAAGGTCGTTGAGCTGGGCATGGACCGCGCGCGGCGCAGCCTCGGCCGCCGTCGGCTTCGACTCCGACGCCGCATTCGCGACGGTGCCTGCTGCCGCCATCGCTACAACGGCCCACACCATCTTGCCGATCAGATTACTCAAATGCTTGGTCACGGACTTCACTCACTATGGTTGTCGTCTGTCGCAGGGTTCCGGGTACTGTCTTGGCCATCAGTTCATTTCCTGAATTGGGTCCGTCGGAGACAGGGCCGCATCGGACTTCGTGTTTTCGACGGACTCTTGCCGGTCCGGAGACTTCCGCCCGGGCCGCAGCAAAAACGCCGCGAACGCCGGCAGGATGAAGAGGGCAGCGCCCGCGTTGGCGAGGAACATCACGGTCAGCAGGATGCCCATGTCAACCTGGAACTGCAGTCCCGACAGCATCCATGTGGCCACGCTTGCGGCCAGCGCCAGCGCAGTGAAGACAACGGCCTTGCCGGTCTGTCTGAGCGTGTCGGCATAGGCTTCGCGCATCGTCATGGCCTTCTGCTTCACATTTTCCTCCAGCACCGAATAGATATAGATGCCGTAGTCGACACCGATACCCGCCGCGAAAGCTACCGTGGCGATATTCGACACCTTCACCCCGATCCCCAAGAACACCATCACCGAGTAGGTAAATACCGACACGGCGGCGAGCGGCACGAGGATGCAGATCACGCTGGCGATGCTGCGGAAGGACAGCAAGACGCTGATGCCGATGGCCAGATACAGCCACATCAGGACGGTGAATTCCGTCTCCTTCACCACGTCGTTCGCCGCCGCCATCACCCCGACGTTGCCTGTCGCCAGCTTGAAGGTCACCGGCGCGTCCTTGGGCAGCTCGCTAACGAAGTCCTCGAATGTTTCGATGACCGTGTCGATCGTCTTTGCCTTGTGATCCGCAGTGAACACGAACAACGGCATCGCACTGCAGTCCGTATTGAGCATGCCGGTCGAGCTCGGGAACGGCTGCACCGTCACCACCAGCGATCCCGTCTCTCGCGGCAGCACGTTCCACTTGGGGTTGTTCTCGTTATAGGCGTTGTAGACGACTTTCTGCATCTTGGGCAGCGACAGCGTCGACTGCACGCCTGGCGTATTCTCCATGCGCCAGGCCAGACGATCGATGAGTCCAACGACGGAATGGTCGATGCATCCGTCGGCCTTTGCTTCGGCGATGATCTTCAGCACATCGACGCCGATGGCAAAGTTCTTCACGATGGCATCCGTGTCCATGTTGTAGCGCGAATCGGGCCGCAGCTCTGGCGTACCGGGATGCAATTCGCCAATGGCCAGGTCGCGGTTAATGTGCTCCGAGATGCCCCAGGCCACTGCTGTGGCCAGCAATACGAACGCTGCCTGACGTTTGAGGATCAGGCTTGATGCCAACCGCCAGACCGGCTCGAGCGCGAGGTCCCGGCGATGCTGGTGGCTGCGGAATCTCTCGGGATCGCGGATGGGGACAAAGGTCAGCAAACAGGGCAGCAGGAACTTCTTGCAGACCACCACCGCGATCAGGCCGAAACAGGCGTTGATCGCCATCTCCTGGACAATGCCGATGGGAATCAGCAGTAGCGTGCCAAAGCCTATGAAATTCGTGATGAGCGCGGTGATGCCGGGAATGACCAGCCGCTTGTAGGTTCCCATCGAGGCTTCGTAGCTGTTCAACCCCTTGTTGGCCGTCTCCATCAGCCAGAAATTGGTGATCTGGATGCCGTGGGAGGTGCTGATCGCCATCACCAGGAAGGGCACGAGAATAGCGAACGGATCGAGCCCGAAACCGAACAGGTGCAACAGGCCCATCTCCCAGACCACGGCGAGCAGTCCGCAGGACAGAGGCAGCAGCGCGATCAGCCAGGAACCCGTGTACAGCCACAGGACCACCCAGACCAGTAAGATCGTCAGGGCGAAAAAGCCGACCACCTCGCCAGCCTTGTCCGCGATGTCGCCGACGATCTTGGCGAAACCGATGACGTGCACGTCGATGGACGGGTTGTAGTCGGGATTGTCGGCCTCACGCACGTCGAAGTCACTGCCGGAGAGCGTCGCCGTGACGAATCTCCCGCTCTCGTCCTTGTAGCGTACATCCACGTCGGAGAAACGGAACAGCAGCCCCGCAGGATCGCTGTACGAAACGTGGGCTACATCGCCCGCCTTAAGCGGCGGGAGGTCCTGCCGGATTCGGTATTCCCACATTCTCGGACTTGTGAATCGCAATCGGATTTGCTCCAGCCGATCCGCCGTCTCGAAATAGTCTAGCTTCGCGTCGCTGACCGGATCGCGCTCAAGCAACTCGCCGAAAATCATAATGCCCGTCTCGTCGTTGGCGACGAGACGGCCGATCACTCCGGACATTTCCACATTGCGCCGAACCAGCTGCAGCATCTCCGGGGTCGTCGTGAAATCCGCCGGCACGACGTTTCCTCCGCGGAAGCCTTCCTCGACCACTTCCAAATAGCGCACATCCGGGGTCATGATCGAACTGACGCGGGATCTATCCATTCCTGGAAGGAAGAATATCGCGTCGGTGGCCTGTCGCAGCGTCGCCATGAAAGGCGCTTGATAGATGTCCCCGGTCCCTTGCTTTTGCATGATTGCCAGAAGCACCAAATTGGCACCACCGAATTCGCGCTGGTATTTCTTGAACACATCTTCGATGTATGGATGCCCCTGAGGAAGCTGCTTCTCGAAACCGGCGTCCAGCCGCAGCTGGCTCGCCTGCCATCCGAGAATCAGCGTCGCCAGGGTCAGCACGATCAGCAGTCGCGCGCGTTTGTGAAAGATGATAGGGACGGTGACGTCCACGTACCACTTCGCAAATCCACCTTTTACCTCACCGTGCATGGAGAATCTCCGCAATATTTTCCGCAATAATTTTCTACTGACTACTTCCCGGCCCGCCAGGAAGTGAAAGAAAAATCCGCCGTCGGAGCAGCATCGTCAGCCAGTTGCCATGACCGGACCGGACCGGCACTGCAGCAAGCATCAGAAGACCCGGCTGATCTATCTCGGTGGGCGCAGAGCTCGCAGGCGTTCCCGACGGCCTCTCAGGCCAACGACGACCGGACCCCGGCTTCAGTATCAGCCGTCGCTTATACACACCTCGAACAGCCGCAACGCGTTGAGCACCTGAAGCCCCCCCCCGAAATCCACCCGCACCTGGTCGAACTCCTTGGTGAGCTGACTGCCCACGGCCCGCGGCCCGGGGTTGGTCGGCGTGAACAGCAGCGATGGCAGGTCGAGCAGTCCCAGCGCGATGGGAACCTGCCCCACGTCGGGAGCGCTCGACTCCTGTTCCTCTCCGTTGAGAAAGGTCGTGATCCTGATCTGCTGGTTCAGCGCTACCGTGACCGGTATCGCGTCCTCTTCACCGGCCACGAAAATGGCGAGCCGGCTGCCGGGCGGGTGCGTGCGCGCCGTGTCGAACACAGACAGATATGCCGTGCCGGCTACCGAGACGGGGACGTTGAGCGTCGCGAAGTTCGCTGGATCGGCGTCGATCGCGGCCTCCGCATCGAACACCGAACAGAGTACGCACAGCCCTCCGATGCCCGTCTCCATTACCGCCCGCGGCGCGCGCAGAGGCTCGAAGGCATTGCCGGGGGCGCATTGTTCGGGCGCATTGGCGAAGCCGGAGCTGCTGCCTCGGTTGGGATCGTCGGGATCCGAGCAGCCGCCCGCCAGCGCCACGGCCATTAGCCCCAACGCTCCCGCCATCCTCCGAGCCGTTAGGTACCGGGGCGCACATTCTGTATTAATGCCTTTCATGGATTATTCGCCCGTTAGAACTGATACTTGATGTAGAAGCCCAGGTTGTCGCGATCCGCCATCAAATTGTTTGCCCCGGCGCCTGCATACATGTTGTAGACGACGTTGAACGACAACGCCTTTTCGTAGCGAAATTCCGTGACTGCGGTCAGCGAGTAGCGGCCCTCCACGAAATTGAAATGCGGTGCCGGAGAATTGCCATGAATGTCATGCTGCCAGAGCAGCAGCGGCGCGATGCTGATCGACGGCCAGACCGATTCGTAGAGAATGCGCGCGATGACTTTGTAGCCCATCGAAAAGGCGTCGGCAAAGGCATCCCGCGGCGCCTGCCAGGGATTGAAGCGAATGCCGTCGGGCCCAATCGTGCAGGCGATGTTGGTCGAGCAGGCGAGGCGGGAACCGTCCGCACCGCTGCCGTCGGCACCGGCCGAGGCATGGGTGTAGGCCGTCAGCGGCCCCTCGATCTGCAGCTCGTCGAAGTCTGGCATGTTCAGCACGTGCATGGCTGCGAGTTCGTAGATGAGTAGCACCTGGTCAGCGCCGATCAGCTTCGACGGCCAGTCGGACACGCTGTACAGGCGGGTCGCGCCGAGGTTGTACTGAAGGACGTCGAACTCCTCCCATCCGCGTATGCGGCTGTTTGGCGCCGGATCGTCGCCAAGCGTACCGCCGCGATACGGCACCAGAAAACTGGGGAACGATCGGGCAGGAGACGGCACGCCAGCGAGCAGCAGGAATGCCGTGTCATTGAAGTACTCATTGCCATTGGCATCCGTCGCATCGCTGCCGTCATAGACGACATACTGGCCTGTCCCGTTCTGTCCGTTGCCACCCGGCAGCCCGCCGCTGTTCTCGGCGTAGCCCACGGCCGCTTCAGTGCCGTCGCAGCCATCCTCCGGGCCGTTGCAGTGCGATAGCGTGGGCTGCAACGCGGCAAAGAGCACGTCCACCAGAGCCACCTGCAACGGCAGATCGGGTCGGTAGGCGAGCTCGCCCTGGAAGGAGTAGTCGCCGTAGGTGGTGTTGAAGCTCAAGCCGAACATCTTGAGGTCTTCCGGGTAGGTAAGCTGAACATTTGCCGTATCCAACGGAATGACTTCGCTCTCCGGCCGGCCCGGCTGCGGAACCAGCAGATTCAGCACGCCGGTGACGGCATCGAGCGGTGTTTCGTCGATGCCCAGCGTAGCGAGCACCTCGGGTCGCGCGGTCAGCAGGCCCGCAAGATCGGTGACTGCCTGGAGGACGCTTCCCGGATAATTGTTCGTGACTAGGTTCAGGTTCGGACATAGCGTGAGGATCTCCAAGGTGTTCGTGGCGTTCCGGCCCTGCGGGTTGCCGGCTGCGCGCATGCAACTCGCGTTGGAGGCGTAGGCGTCCACATAGGGCAGCTTGGAGTGATAGTTCATGAAATACAGGCCGAGCTCGGTGCCGTCGTTGAGCCATTCGGCGTAGTACTTCAGGCTGAAGCCGTACTCCCCGCCGTCGCGAGCCTCGTCATCCCGCTCGCGCCCGACGGACAGCGTGGTCTTCGATACCAGACCGAAGGGGTTCGAGATTCTGGTGCCTAGCTGATCGAGGTCGTCCGTCGCCTGTCCGAAGCTGGCATTGAGTCGATCGGGACCCTGGTTATTGGTTCCCGCGTCGAGAAACGAGTAGAAGGTGCCCGGCCCGGGAATCTCCACCGGCCTCCACTCGAAGGCGTAATGCGCCTGCAGGCTCAGCGAGTCCGTGAGATTCACGAACACGTTGGCCATGTTGACGGGGATGAACAAATCCTCGAGCAGGGCGTTGCCGAGCCGGTAGATGTTGTTGGCGTTCACCGGGTTGGCCTGGGACAAACTGTTGATGACCGCAGCCGTGCTCTCGCCCCAGTTCACGACCTGTTTGCCGACGCGAACCGTGACGTCTCGATCCAGCAGCGTAAACGGCACCGTTAGGTGCAGGTCGAGCAGATCGTAGAACAGGAAGTCGTCTGCGATCTCGTCCGGCCGCTTTTCACGCACCAGCGTGCCGCGGCTGAGCACATTGTCGTAGTAGCGATTGGCGTACGGATCTCCCCGCGTGGCCACCTGATCGTAGTTTTCGGGCGTGGTCTTGTTCGGGTAGGTCTCGGTGAAATCGTAGTTGACCGGGTCGTAGACACCGCGCCCGCGCACGAACAGCTCCATGTCCGCGAAGCGGAACTTGACGTCCGTGTTCAGGACGAACGGTGCCTGGACGATGTCGCCCTTGTCGTAGTTGAGGTTGCCGTTGTCGAAGTTCATCGAGGCCTGGCCCGGCGCGTCGCGCAGGTGCGCGGCGGGGTAGGTTTGGTCGCGGATGACGCCCTGGCAAAGCTGGTAGGTACCGGCACAGACGTCCGGATTCAGGTTGGATTTGCCGACCAGGTAGTCCGCGCGGTCATGGAGCCGCCACTGCGCCCCCGCGGTGAAGGTGTTATTCAGAATCGCGCTGACGTCCTGCCCGAACAGATTGAAGTCCAGTTCGCTTGCCGCAGCATCCGTGCAAACCATGATCAGAGCCGCCGCAGCGGCGGCCCCGTAGTTCACTTTTATCATTTCGCTCTCCTCTTCTCGCGAAGCCTCGGATCTTTATCGATCTCGTTATGGGCTGTGTCCGTCACTCGACAAGTTTCCGAACTTCCCCTCCTGTAGCGGCACCGGGAATCGCTCCGATCCGCCGACGCATCCATCTGCACCAGCCATCCGCCCCTGTGCTTCGTGCTCTGACGCCTTCATGGGCGCAGTGCTTCGAGCCCTTCGGTCAGGGCTGCCCGCCCGAGGCAGCATCTCCGGGCGGGCGGCCGTGCTGGATCGCCGCCTTCTTGCTACTCCTACTTTGCCGCGCGCTGCTGGATGGACGAAGGTTCGAAATAGCTGTCCGCAAACTCCATGGATGCGTCACCGGGCTTGTCCTCGTTGGCCATCGCGGTGACAAAGTAACGCCCGCTGTTGAAGTGGTAGATCACTTCAGGGACCGTCGTGCTGGCCATCACGTTAGACGCGTAGATCAGGTGCCCTTCCTGGAGCTGCATCAGCTGCCCCTGATGATCGTAGTTGTCCCGCGCTACGATGCTCCAGCTGTCCTCATCGATGTAGAAGCGGATCTTGGCGAAGGTATGGCGCAGGTTGGGCAGGTTGTCCGCTTCCACTACCCAGACGCGGTGCAGCTCGTAGCGCGGCAGCTCCGGATTGACGTGCTTGGGCCGTGCGATGTCGGCGTACTTGACCTTGTTGCCGGCTATCCGGTACGAGTTGTACGGAATGTACATTTCACGCCGCCCGACCAGCTTCCAGGTGTAGCGCTCGAGCACACCGTTGAACATGTCCACTTGGTCGTAGAACTGGTGGCCGTCGGTGCCCTCGTAGGGGTTATCGCAGCAGACCGCCGGCGCGCGACGGATGCGCTTGATGGCCGGGGCGTACAGCCAGGCGGCACGTCCCTGGGGTCCCGTGCCCGCCTTCTCGTGCGCCAGGATGAAGGTGCCGGCAAGCCGAGGCGGAGCGACGATCTCCGACACATATTTGATCGATGCTACGCCCGGCTTGAGTTCGAGCGCCGGCTTTACCGCCGGGTTGTTGTAGTAGAACTTGACGTCCTCGATGATCTTGGTCAGCGTGTACTTGCCGTCGAGCTGAACGATCATCTGGTTATTGAAGCGCCGGAACGCGTTTCCGCGGTACTTCATCTTGTGGTTCCAGATCGGCTCGGCGCCCGATTGCGGAATCGGAAACGGCACCCCCAGCAGCGCACCGGCCGGCTCGTCCACGCCGTTCATCACCGAGCTCGCTGCGTTGACGATCGATCCGTCGAGGATTTCCTTCGGAAAGTTCGCGACGCGGTGGGTCGGATAGACGTTCATCCGGTAGGATTCCGGATAGCGCTTCAGCAGTTCCTTGTGCCCATCGGTCAGCTTGTCCGCATATTGACCGACATTCTTGCCGGTGATAGTGAAGAGGGGCTTCTCCCCTTCGATATCAGGATAACTCGGCCAGAAGTCTTTGAGCGGGCCGCCCTGCGGACGCGGCTTCCATTCGGGTATCGATCCCTCCTTGTTGCCTGCGCGGATGGCACCGACCGGCGTCAGCTCCTTGCCGAGCTTCGCCACCTCCTCCGGCGGTGCCTTGGCGGCGGCTGGCATCACGACAGCAGCGAACAGCGCTGCCCACAGCATAGACTTGCTTTGAATATTCACCTTCAGCTCCTCAGGTTCTCGATTTCGTTTCGTCCGACCGTTCTACCAAACGCTTGGTAGACACCGTACCACCTTGCAACGCAACAATACAAGCCCTACTGATGTGTCGTTGGGGCATAGCGCTAAAGTCTGTTGCTACCGATTGAAAATCGACCAGCAAAACGCCGATGCCTTCAAGCGAGGCTGCCGACGAAGTGCGCGATGCGCTGCAGGTCCTCGCGCGACTCGGAGATCAGCGCGTTCAGCACCGGCCAGGCGTGCGGCAGATCCGGCCGCGCCAGCAACTCCACCCGCACGCCCTGGGATCGCGCCTTGGCCGCAACGGCGTAGGCATCGTCACGCAGACACTCCTGATCGCTGACGGTCAGTAGCAGCGGCGGCAGCCCGGTGAAGTCGCCGTTGAGCGGCGAGGCGCGTGGATCGTCGTGCGGATGGCCGCGCAGATACACCTTGGCCATGATCTGGATGGTGCTGTACGACAGCATGGCATCGCGCCGGTCGTTTTCGCGCCAGCTCGGCAGCCGCCCGCTGATGTCGGCACCTGGGGAAATGGCCACGGCGCAGCGCGGCAGGGCGATGCGAAGATCCCGCGCCGTCTGCAAGGTCGCCAGCGTCAGGTTGCCGCCCGCAGAGTCGCCAGTCACGGCCAGCTTGTCTGCTTCCACCCCGCATTCGAGCAGGGTCCGGTATACAGCCAGGCAGTCCTCCGGAGCCGCAGGGAACGGATGCTCGGGCGCGAGGCGGTAGTCGGGCAGGATCACCTCGGCGTTGAGCAGCTTGGCCAGCCGCCCCGCAAACGGACGATAGGTCCGCAGCTTGCCGCCGATGAACGCCCCGCCGTGCAGGTGCAGAATGGTCATCTCGGGGCGGCGCACGGCGAGCCGCTCGCAGGGAACGCCGGCAATGCTGATTCGCTCGATCGATAGCCCACGCGGCACCGGCGCGGGGAAGGGAAGCGCGAGCACGCGGCGGAAGTGGCTGACCGCGTCCTCGTCCGAGGAAAAATCGCGCTTGAGCAGCGCGCGAAACGCTGCCTTCGCGGCGACTGCACTGGCACTGGCCATTGTGCGCTCCTTCGTCAGCCGGCCGCGAGCCGGTAACCCAGCCCCAGGACACGGGCATAGGCCACGGGGGCTGCCCGCTTGAACCGCCACATGAGCTTGCCGTCCCACTGGGGCAGCACATACAGCTGGTTGCGATCGCAGGCGTCCAGGGTCATGCGCGCCACTTCACCGCTGTCGGTGAAGGCCCACTTCTCCATGGCCTTGGCCGCGAAGCTCTTGCGCTCGGAGGGAAAGCGGCTTTCGTTGATGATGTTGGTCGGCACGATGGTGGGACACAGCACGCTGACGTGCACACCGCTGCCGGAGAGCTCGGCGGACAGGGTTTCGGACAGCGACAACACAGCCGACTTGGTGACGTTGTAAGTCGTCATTTCCGGCGCTGCCGCAAAGCCTGCGGCCGAGGCTGTGTTGATGATGGCGCCATGGCCCGCATCCCGGAAGCGCGGCGCAAAAAAATGACAGCCGTGGATCACGCCCCAGAGGTTGACGTTCACGCACCAGTGCCAGTCCTCAAGACTGACCTCGCCGATGCGTCCGCCGACACCGACGCCAGCGTTGTTCACCACCAGTGTGGTCGGACGGCCCAGGAGTCTGTCCGCCTGCTCCGCCAGCTGGGTGAACTGAGCCTGGTCGCCGACGTCGCAGGTGTAGGGGATGCCGCGCCCGCCGAGTTGCTCCACCAGCGCCGCCGTCTGTTCGGCGCGGTCCGCGTGCAGGTCGGCACAGATCACACTGCCACCCCGGCGCGCCAACTCGCAGGCAAAGCTGCGACCGATGCCGCTACCCGCCCCCGTGACCAGGGCCGCGGCTCCGCGACTGTAGCTGCGCAATGAGGACACCTTGGCCATGCACCGCTCTCCTCTCAGTTGATTTGTTCTTGTAAAGAAATGCACTTCGGGCACACTTTTTCCCGTGGCCATCCTGGCCGGGCTTTAGAGCTTGAATGTCACACGCTCTATGTTCGTATCTGCCACGCCGTCCTGCGGGTCAACGCGGCCGACGTGCGCAACCGCCGGCAGGGCGGCGCCGATGGCGCCCCGCCCTGCCGGACCAGCACCGGTCGTCTAGGCCGCAGCCTGCAGCTGCGGCCGTCCCTCGATGAAGGCCTTGAAGGCTTTCATCGTGTCGCCAGTCGCGTCGAAGGTCTTCTTCCAGACCTGGATCGCCTCGCGATTGTCGTGGTCCCAGGGATGAAAGTTCGGCAGGTAGTACGGCACATAGTGCTTGAACAGCAGCCGCATGAAGCCCGGACGGAAGAACTGGAAGTCCAGCGCCTTGATCGCGGAACGCCAGTTGAAGAGCTGGCCATCCCGGGCGACCAGCTTCAGGCGCTGGTATTCGGAGATGGTGAAGAAGATGCCCGTCATCAGGATCATGCCGGCGATGCGCTTGGAATAGCTGCCGACCGCGTCCTGATACACATCGAACGAAACCGACTTATGCTCGGTTTCCTCGATCATGTGCCAGGCGATCATGGCGCCCAGCTTGGGATCGAAGTCACGGAAAATCTCCGGGTGCTCGACGAACACCGCCGAGATCGTGCCGGTGAAGTGCTCGCCTGCCGCCATCACCGAGAGCTGCATGTCGTCGCTGAGAATCTTCTGCAGGAACGCGCGGATGCTCTTGAACGCCTGCTCGACTTCGTCCACGGGAACGCCGTGCTTCTGCACCGCCGCGTTCATGATGTCGTGCTCGCGCGCGTGGTAGTGCTCCTGCTTAATGAAGTCGATGGCCGCCTTGCGCACCTTCTCGTCCTTGAGCTTCACGATGTGACTGCGCACGCACTGCATCACCCAGCGCTCGCCGTCGGGAACCGCCGCGAGCAGCGCGTTCCACCAGTGCGTGGTCCACGGATCGTTGTTCATCCAGTACTTCGGGACGTCCGTCATGTCGAAGTGGAGATCGCGCGGACGGACCTCGTCGTAGCCGATCATCCGATTTGCAAGTGCCATATTGCTTCTCCTGTCTGACTCAAACCTACGCAACGGCGGCAGCGGTGGCGGCGCGATCCTGCAGCTCGGCCTTCGGAGCAGCCTGGGCGCGGCTGAACCGGTAGTGCTTCATCGGGAAATGCTGGGCCCTCCACAGCATTTCCATCGTGGTGGACGGACGCAGCATCGGTGCATCCCCATGCTTGTCGAAGTAGTAGCTGTTTGACGACGCGCAGCTGTGGTTGACGAACACGGTGTTCTGCTGGCGGCGCTGTACTTTCTGGAAGTAGCGCTCGTGCGGGCCCTGCCCGATCTCGACCCGCGTCATGCGACGTCGGCGCGCTTCCTTGATGCAGCGCACCGCATGGATGGCATGCGCCTCGACCATCTTGAAGTAAGACGTGCCGGTGAGGCCGTAGGGCCCCAGCATGCCGAAGTAATTCGGGAACTTGGGTACGCTCACGGCCTCGTAGGCTTGGTAGCGCTGCTCGTCCCAAAACTGGCCCAACTCGAGTCCGTCGCGCCCATGGACCTCGAACGACGGCATGTTGCCCTTCTCGAACACTCGATAGCCGGTCGCCGTAATCAACACATCGATCTCGCGCTCTTTGCCGTCGCGGGTGCGGATGCCGCGCTCGGTGATGCATTCGATCGGGTCGGTCACCAGCTCGACGTTGTCTCGCGTGAACGTCTTGAAGTAATCGTTCGAGAAGGTCGGGCGCTTGCAGCCAAAGCCGTACTTCGGCGTGAGCTTCTCACGCAACACCGGGTCGTTGGGAATCTGCTCCAGCAGGTTGTTCTTGCCGGCCGCTTCCGCCCAGCGCACCATGCCGGGAATCTGCCGGTAGTAAATCACCGCGCCCACCATGACGGCTTCGCTGAGCACGTCGGTACAGACACGCACGCCTTTCTGCAGAATGGGCAGGGTGCGGAAGGCCGACTTGAGCCAGGTGGGGATCTCCGTGTCGGGCTTCTTGAGCACCCAGATTGGCGTGCGTTGATAGACGTCGAGCTGGGCCACTTTGGGGACGATCGACGGCACCATCTGCACTGCCGTGGCGCCAGTGCCGATGACGGCGACGCGCTTGCCGCTCAGGTCGATGCTATCGTCCCAATAGCCCGTGTGCATCACGATGCCCTTGAAGCTTTCAAGGCCTTTGATGTCGGGCTTCTTGGGCGAGATCAGGCCACCGCTGGCGCCGACCAGGAAGCGCGAGTACAGGCGCTCCCCACCCTTGAGGTGGATCTCCCAGAGATCCCGGTCCTCCAGGAACACGGCCTTGTCCACCTCGGTCCGGAAGCGAACCTTGGGATAGACGCCGTATTTGGCGGCCACGCGCTGGGCGTAGCGCTGCAGCTCGGCGCCGGGGGCGAACACGCGGGACCAGTCGGGATTCTGTTCAAACGAGAACGAATAGGTGAACGAGGTGATGTCCACCGCGATGCCGGGGTAGCGGTTGTCACGCCAGGTGCCGCCCACGTCGCCCGCGCGCTCGAGCAACAGGAACGACTCGATTCCCGCCTTCCTGAGTTCGATCGCCAGGCCAATGCCGGAAATCCCGGCACCGACGATGATCACCTCGTGATCCGGCGTCCGCGGCACGGGACGCGGTGTCGCGCCGCCTTGGACGGCCCGGCTGCCATTCGCCCGGGCCAGCGTGACCGCACTGCCCTGCTCGGTCATCATCACATCGTCTGCCATTGTCTCTCTCCGTCCCAAAAATCCCGCTCGACATCTACAGCCCGCACGATCACGGCACGATCACCGTACGATCACCGTAAGATGCAGGCCGCGCTTTCCGGTTCCGCCTCGGCGCCATCCGTGACAAGCGACTTCGCGTTCTTGACCGCGCGCTTGCGGGCCGACTTGGTTGCCGGTTCGGCGGACGCCGGTGCCGGCGGCGGCGATGCGGCTGCCGCGTTCTTGGATTTTCCGTACATCAGCGGATTGAGCAGCACGCCCGCCACCCACTGATAGCGGATGCCCAGCGTGCGCTGCATCAGGTCGATCACCCGTGCATCCGGACCGACGAGAATCCGCGGCCGGTTGTGCCGGATGCCATCGATGATGATGGCTGCCGCCTTGTCCGGGCTGGTCAGCGTGATGCGTTCGAACCATTTAGAGAAATCGGCTTGGTCCAGCCCGGCAGTGGTGGTCAGCCGCGAGGTCTTGGCGATATTGGTGCGGATGCCGCCGGGGTGCACGCAGCTCACCTCGACCGGCAGGCGTTCAGCCCGCATCTCGATCCGCAGCGACTCGGTGTATCCCCGGACGCCGAACTTGGCGGCGTTGTAGGCGCTCGTCAGTGGTCCGGAGATCATGCCGTAGATGCTCGAGACGTTGACCACATGGCCGTCGCCGGACTCGATGAGCTGCGGCAGAAACGCCTGGGTGCCGTAACAGACCCCCCAGAAGTTGATGCCCATCAGCCACTCGAAATCCTCCCAGCGCATCTCGCGCACGCTCGCGCCGAGCCCGACGCCGGCGTTGTTGATGATGAGGTTCGCCGGCCGGCCGAAATCCGACTTGATCAAGTCGGCGTGCCGGAAGAAGGCTTCGCGGTCGGCGACGTCGAAGACGTAGGCCCTGACCCGATCGTCGCGCCCGCCCCCGGCCAGCGCGACCGTCTCCTCGACGGCTTCCCGCTGGATGTCGCAGGCCGCGACCTCACAGCCCTGTCGGGCCAGATTGAGCACCAGCTTCCGGCCGATGCCGCTGCCGGCGCCTGTGACCACCGCGAGCTTGCCCTGGAAGGATTTCGATATCATGGTTCGCCCCTACGCCGCCTTGGCCAGCTCGGCGTAGGTCGCCTCGCCGGCGGCGAGGGCGTCTCCATGGGCCTCGTAGCTGCGCAGCCAGGCGTCGTAGCCCTCGAGCTTGCCCGCGGCCCAGGGCTCGAACCCGGGCCTGAACCAAGCCAGATAGTGGCCGCCCAGATCGCGGAAGAAGCCGCCGCGCGTGGGCTTGAACAGCCACCACAGACCCTGCGTCCAGTAACGAGCGCGTTCGCGGCGTGTACAGCCATCGATTCGGAGCACATGCTCAAGAATCGGAAAAACCAGTGCGTTAAACAGGACGCTGATGTAGAGCATCATCGCGACGCGGGGTATGTACCCCACCTTGGCGACATCACGCATGATCTCGAAGGCCACAGACTTGTGTTCGATTTCCTCGGCGGCATGCCAGAAGTACAGCGCACGCACGCGCTCGTCGGCGCCGCCCATGAGGTCGCTGCCTTTGTCTAGCAGGCTGTGCGCCATGCTCGCAGTCATATGCTCTGCGCAGGCCGTCAAGGTGATCTGCATGCGTGGCGATAGCACGCGCGTATGCAACGCGAAGAACTTCTTGAGAAAAGCATCGATCGCCGGCACGTCCACGCCCTGGCGATGCAGCCTGGCGTTGTAGGCGTTGTGGAGCATGCCGTGGGCGCCCTCTTGACGCACGAAATCCTTGAACGCCTGTTGAAGCTCGGGGCTTTTCAGCTCGTCCTTGAACTGCCGGAGCGAAACGATGAAGAACTTCTCGCCCTCCGGCAGCGTCGTGGAGAACGCATCGAAAAATCGCGACTTGAACACGTCGCCGTTCGCCCAGTAGATGGGAATTTTGTCGTCGAACTGTAGTTCCCGCGGTAGGCGCGGAACCATCTTGCGGTTCGAGGAAGATAGAGTCGCAAACACATTATGCTCCGAACGTTAGTTAGATTCGCGCATAGCGCTGAGAGCTGCCTTTCGGAAGCGTCTCGGAAGCGATCCGCACCAAGTAGCGCGTTGTCACGCTACGCACTCAATATGCGCTTGCCTGCAGGTCCTGTCAACTGTGCGCCGACCGACCGCTTCAGCGTCCATCAGTCGGTTCGGCGGATACGCGATCCAGCACGCGCATCCGTGCTGAACTCGATGGCGAGCACGATCGTGTTCGCCTCTCGCTCGGGCGACCCACCATTGCGGCGCCGGTCACCAGACAGCGCTTGCCCTGCATTCTGCTGATGGTCGGTCCCCGCTACCGCGCAGCCATGCCGCCGTCCACCAGCAGCTCGGCGCCGGTGGTCCTGCGCGACGCCTCGCGGGCCAAACACAGTACGGCCCGCGCCACGTCATCCAGCTCGCAGGCGCCGATCGGGTGCATCATCTGCACTAGGAGTTCGCTGAAAAACCCACGCAATTTTCGACGCGCGTCGTGGGCTTGATCATTTTCGAGACATTTTGGGACTTGTTCTGAGGTTCTACGCGCCCGTTGGGCGCTGATTTCCGATCATC
>NZ_JAUASX010000033.1 GCF_030345715.1 Solimonas sp. SE-A11 | reverse complement strand
GACCCAAGAAAGCACTCGGCGGGCTGGCGCCCGCCGTCTACGCCAAGCAGCTTGCTGCAAAGGCTATTACCATCAACCCAGGGCTCTAAACCAAACCGCTACTCAAGGCGGGGTAACGTCGACACAGCCAGGTAGTCAGCCATATTCATCGATTTTGAGCGCTTTTCCTTCAAGACCATACGCGGTCCAGAGAAGCCAAGAAGCGGGAAGCCTGGCTTTGCTAACTTTTCATAGTCGGCGGCGGACATCGATGAAAGTGTGAGCCGAAAGTCCCCCGTCACACCAGACATCCAGTGCGGTTTTCCGAGCGCCAACCAAGACGCCAGATTCAGAAATCCGGCCACGTCAGCCGACGCGCCGTGGAGTCCGCCACTTAGCTCCCCCCATACCTCACAACGTCCTTCAAAAGGAAAATCCCTTCTGTAGCTCCAGGCGTGCAGGACGGGAGTAAGCGAGGTTGCCTTTCGCCAATCTCCAGCCTGGGTCGCTTCAACGACAAGACAGAGTTCAACATGCTCATACTCACGCAATCTCTGTATCAGCACGGAGCCAAGTTCAATCGTTGATTTCCCATGCCACGGCAGGGCAGCATCTTGGGGATCGCCTCTACTGGAATTAAACATACGTTAAATGATCCCCGCCTCACGCAAGGCCTCACTAATGCTCCTTGCACCGAAGGCATACATGACGGTCCCTTCTCGAGTAAACCCTTCGGCTCGATACCTTCCAGATACGAGTCGCGTCAGGCGGAGAACCTGCGACCCATCTTCGGCATACACCATTGCGGTAGGAAGGGATTCGGAAAGCTCTTCCCAGCGATGCCAGAAGGGGTGAAACATGCGCGGCAGCTTTTCTGCGATCCGTCCAAAGGCTCGCTGGAATTCCTCTCGCTCCGCGAATGTGAAGCGATGAGACTCAGCGACGCCCATGGAACGGAATGCCCTGTTGGCCGTTCCGTGGCAAGAGAGATAAAACAATCCAGGCAGTCCCTGCCGTCGAATTTCGATAAGAAACCATATCGACCATCAATGAATTGGCAGGACGAATCATTAACTCTGTTTTTGAGAATCTTGGAACATTACACAAAGGTCCCAGGCGAGGCGAACAGCCGTCGGCCCATCCATAACGAACGGCTTGCCGCCCAGCAAGAGAATGCATCCATCTTTGTGACGAATTACCTCGGCGCCTACCGCCGCATCAGAATACTGTTCTTCGACCTCAATGCCGCAATTCAATGAAATTCTCCCATTGATTCTCAGCATGCAGTATCAGGTGCAAGGTAGACCCGGGCTATTAGCCAATCGGCTAATCCTGCGCTCCTGCTTATCCCTCCGGGTACAGCAGCGTACCGCGCAATTAAATAAATTCCGGGTTACTTATGTTCGGCAGGACTCAAACCCCACTGCGTCGAGGCCCTGAATCTTCACCGGGCGCCTTATTTTTCCCCTCATGCAGAAAAAAGGCGGGATACGCTGTAGGCCACTGCTGCCGCCGCCAGTCCCAGTGCGATAACAAGCGCCAGAAGGTCACTACCTTCAGGCACAGCCTGTTCAGCAGGAACGATGGCGCGGATACGCCTTTGCCTATGCGCCATGAACAGCGGCACAAAGAAGCTGATTCCGATTAGCAGGCTGCCGATGAAGTAGAACCAGGCCCATCCTGCGCCGATGCCAAGCCGTCGGCATTCGCCGAACATCCACACCAGAATAACCGCACCGAGCACGAGAATATCCGCAACCAGGAAGATGCTGGCGGGTGATGAGAGGGCTTCACTCCAGAACTGGATCGTTCCCCCGACAGGCCCAAGCGGTAGATATGCCGGAAGTTGTGCGTTGGTCCCAACCAAGCCAAGCACCGCCAAAACGATGAAAAGGGCATCCAGCCATCGAGTGTCGCGAGCCGCGGGGGTCATGCTGCAGATCCTAACGGAACGGGCTTACGGGTTAGATTGATCCACGACTCAGCGGCCACTAGCGCAATAACTACGCCCATCCAGTTCGAAAGCAGAAAGATTTCACGGTCTGGCCAGTCGGTGGCGACGACCATCGATATGTAAATAAGGCGCTGTACGGCGATAAAGAAGCAAAGCCCAAGTGTCCGAATCATCCATTCGCGATGCCGTGCAAAGTTCCGACGCCTTATCTCCCGCCAAGCACTGGCAGAGAACCATAGAAGAAGCATGCACACCGTCACTACGAAAACACTCTCAGGCGGTCCTGCGAACGGATAAGAGAATCCCATAATGAGGGCCGTCGCGCTGATGACTAGGACAAGCATGAGGAATATGCGTCCTGCCCAGCGATGAAGCTGCGGATAGACCTTTCGCAACTGCGGATCGAACTGCAGCATGCCCGCCACCAGCAAGGTCACTCCGAGCAGGCGGTGCCCGGCATCCACCCATGGGCGTTGTGCCAGAACGGCACCTTGATGAACATAATCGCCGCCCAGCAGCGTTGAGAGATATATAAAAATTTCTCTAGGCAGCAAATAAGGTCCGATTACGCCAGTGAAGGTGACATTCGCGATGAGGGCCCACAGCAGCATTCGCCCCCACCGTGCACGCCGCTCGTTCAATGACGTGTGCGCTACCGTGCCCTTTCGCACGTGATTATCCGTGGAAGAACTGGTTTCCATCTCTATCCCCCTTAGCGGCCAGAATCTTTGGCGATTCCCCCGTGGCCGTCATCCAAGTATGTCCGATACGAAGGGTCAGGTGAAAACCCAGTTTATTCAATGCCACCTCCTGGGCGCGCCAACTTCTCCAAGCTGACGAATGGGAAGGTCGACGAAGAAGAACCTGAATCAGGTGTCAGGTTTTATTCCCAGTGACGGAATGGCGCATCGCACAAAATTCTCCATACGCCTTCACCCTTTACAGAACTAATTGGCCCGCGCGCACCAGATTCGCCAGGTAGTTCCTTGAAGAGTCTCTCAACTGTAAAGCGAGACTTTTTCCTCATAATTCGAGCTAATCTTCTTGAATGTCTTTGTCAATACCCGAGTCGGGGGCGTGATCCCACCTATATGAGCGAACACGATCCCATGCGTGGGCTTGGGACACCCGCTCACACAGGGCAGAGATGGCTTCTGAGCTTTGAGCTGCCATCAAAAATCAAAACAAGGGGCGAAAAATGGACAGGATTTATCGAAGAGCGATCATGGCAGGCGCGGTTCTCGCGCTGACGGCATGTGGCGGCGGAGGTGGCGGGGGCTCCAGTGAAATCACTATCGATGGCGCTGCCGTAAAGGGCGTGATCCGAAATGCAGATGTCCTTGTTTTCGAGCTGGGCGCAAAGAGCCTGAATGCCGTCGATGGCAAGCAGATCGGCAGCGGCGCCACTGGCCCAGGGGGCGCTTTCAACAACCTCAAGATCACCGACTACCAGGGCGGCGCAGTACTGCTGCAGGTCAAGGGTCGCGCCACGGGCACAGAGGTGCGTTGCGACGCCCCAGCCGCACAGGTCGCCAAGGTCTGCGGTGCCGGCAAGAGCCGAGGCGACTTCATCGCCGTCGGCCCTGATTTCTTGCTGGAATCGTATTTGCCGAAGCTATCCAACGGCTCTAACAGCCTGAACGTCTCGGCGCTTACGCATCTGCTCGGCGGGCTCGCAAAGTTGAAGCTGGCGACCCTGAACACCTCGCAGGCTCTGGCTCAGGCACAGTCCCAGGTTCGCTCCCTGGCAGGCGGTGTCGATGTGGTAGGCACAGCTCCGGTGGATCTGCTGTCGGTGCCAGCCAATGCCACCGGCCAGCAGCTCGCCTATTCCGCGCTCAATGCGGCCGTCCTGTCCCTGGCAGACAGCACCGCGACGACCCCGCAGGCCGCCATTGCCAGCGCCGTCAAGAATCTCGCCGATGATTTTGCCGATGGCTCGATCAAGAAGGGCAAGTTGGCCGACCTGGTAGCCGTCGCCCAGGCTCAGCTCGATGCCGCGGGGAAATCGGATTCCGCCGGTGTTCTGGCCAGCCTGGACGCGGCTTCGCAGGGCGATCCTGCGTCCGACTTCAAGCCGGAGCCCATTGCGGACAACGCGGGCACCGCGGTGAGCGCTGCCAAGGCGTTTACCGGAAATCTACGTAATACCGTCCAGCGCTACGAAGATGTGCTGCGCCCCGATCAAGCCTCCAACACCTACCTTGCGGGCCTGGAAGAAGCCGCAGGCTTGGCAGAGCCCAAGGCGTTGGCCCTCTTCGAGAGCCTCGGCCTGGTCGTGGATGCTGCCGGGGAGCTGATTGACTCGGCCAATGCAAGCGGCACGAAGACCCTGAGCACCCAAGGCACCGGCGGGGCGAAGTCGGCCACGATCACAAAGTCCAGCACCGGCGGCGTGACGACCATTACGGCCGTCGGTAGCGTTCGCAATGACACCGTTAACCTCACCTTCAAGCTGCCCACCGACAAGGATCAGGCCAAGGGCGCGACCTTGACGGTCTCGCTGGAGGGTTCTGCCGAAACCGTCGGCGACAGCGGCGCAAAGCTGACCATCGCTTCTGCCAGCAAGGGTGTTGTTACGCTGCGGGATGCTTCGAAGCCGATCCTATCCAATGATGAGATCCAGAACGACTTCACCGCCCAGAACATCAAGCAGGTGGTGTTCGATCTCGACGCAACGCTGGCGCAGAAGGGCAGCAAGACCCTGAGCTTCCAGGGCGTCATCGGAGCAACCGTTGTTCGCTGCGAGGCATCCGGAAACGTATGCTCAACCCCGGCGGGTGACGTTGCGGCCTTCGCTCCGACGCGGCTCAGCGTCAAGGGCGTCGTCAAGGATGGCACCAACAATGAGGTCAACGCCAATATTGGCGTCACCATCGCCGATGCGTCCGCGAAGAACTTCAACTACTCGCAGCCCTACAGCGCGACCAATTTCCTGCAGGGTACGGTCACCATCTCATCGAAGGTCAAGCTCCCGGCTTCCGTGGCTCCGGAAACCACGGTCACTGTGGCGATCGACTCCAAGGGTTGGAACAATGCCCGTCAAGCCCCCGTCGGCAGCGTGACGATCAATTTCACGGAGGGGAGCACGGCGCTGCTGTCCGTCAGCGGAGAAAACACTGCCCAGAAGGTCGACATCACCACCGTCAAGATCAGTGGAAATGGGGGCGTCCTCCTGACCCTGGTCAACAAGGCCGCGAACCCGGCCGAGGACGTGGACGTCGGCGGCAGCATCCTGACCGTGAATGGGGTCAAGGCCGCCGAGGTACGCCAGAACGGCGGCCTGGTTACGCTGCATTACGTCGACGGAACCTTCGAGACGCTCTTCAACTGAAGGCCGAGCCAAAGCAAGCATGACAAATTTCCCTAAGGGGCGGGCAACCGCCCCCTTTTTTTGTGCCTGCTCACTGACGCTGCTCGCGCTTCCAGCTCGTGCATGGACGCCCTACTTCGAGCTGGATGCCTTTGCCCATGCGGAGCCGGTTGCTGTACACGATTACCTCAACGACTGGAAGGGTTCTCTAGACGGAGGATCCGATGCAGTAACGCACAATCGCATCGAGATCGGGGTACGCAAAGACGCATGGTCCTTAGGCTACGTCCAGAAGTATGACTACGAGATCAAGGCATCCCGTGACGCCGCGATCCTTTATCACCAGATCAAAAACAAGCAGGACCTCACTCCGGGAACGGTCTACAACCTGAATCTGCGTGCCTTTCACAACCGCAGTCAGGGCCTACGCTTGGCACATAGGCACTCCCGGGGAGAGCTTGATGTCGAAGCCGGCCTGACGGTCCTAAGCGGCCAGGCTCTGATCGATGGCTCCATCCACGGGGTTGGGAGTGCAATAAACTCAAACGAGTACGCCTATAACGCTTCCGTCAGCTATCACTACAATGAAGACGTTCTGTTTGATCGCAATGTACGCGGCCCATCGGGAGAAGGGTTCTCTCTGGATCTGGCGATCAACTACCGCTTCTCCAATCAGTGGAACCTGGCCTTGTCAGGCAGCGATTTGCTGGGTTTTCTCTATTGGCGTGACGCCCCCGCCACATCGGCCGTTGCAACCTCCGACACCCAGGAGTTCGATGCAGATGGCTATCTAAGATTCCGACCAACACTCACGGGTCTCGAGTTCAACGAGGACTACCGGCAACGCTTGCACGCTCGGGGCCGAGCAGCCCTTCAGTGGCAGGCGCTGCAGGGGACACGCTTAGACGTGAAGCTGCGCATGACGGAAGTAGAATCCTACTCTAGCCTTTCCATCTCGCAGCAGTTAGCCCATTCCGTTCTGTTGGACCTGGAATGGATGCCGAGCCTTGATGCCGTCGGCGCGGGCTTGCACTGGCACCACCTTCGCCTATCTGTTCTCAGTGATGCGTGGCGGTTCGAGGATGCGCATGTTCTTCAACTGCAGCTGGGCTGGATGCATCGATTCTAGAAGAGAGTGGTTATGCAGCCGACACTGCTGCTCCCCAATTAGCTCCCCTTTAAGGCAAGCCTGAGCCTTCCCAGCATGGATCCGCGGGCGAGACTGATCCCCATGTCGCCAACAGGGTTAACGAGGCATCCCCCCTTGTTGCCTGGGGGCGCCCGCGCCCGGTACCCGCCCTGAGCTTCTAAATCGACCAACCACGCAAGGCCTAATTCGCCCCCTGTCCAGGGGGTGCAACAAATCATTCATTTGACTGCACCATATCAGTGCGCGACCTTCCGCCGGCCTCTTTGCCAGCCTGGACGGCGCGATCCAATAACAAGAATGGGGGTCACTTTAAGATGCGTAAACTGCCAGTATTCCTGGCGGCTGGCCTTGTCCTCGCGACGACCGGCTGCTCCACCACCAAGGATCGTCTCAACGTGGCCGGTGACGGTTCGATGAAGGCCGAGGCGATGTCCATCGTCTCCCGTCCGCTCGAGTACGGCGTAACCGAACTCGGAGACTCGAACGGCACCGCATCCAAGACCACCATCCTCGGCTTCATCACGCTGGGCGATGCCGATGAATTCAGCCTGCCCATCCTCGGGGCCGGCACCAAGAGCGGCCTCGAAGGCGCCGCGGCCTATCGCGCCGCCACTGCCAAGGGCGGCGATGCGTTCTTCCAGGTCTCCTCGCGGACCGAGTCTTCCGGCATCCCCGGCATTTACTCAAAGAAGACCATTTCGGTGACGGGCAAGGCTCTCAAGTTGAACCACATGGGCCAGCTCTCCGCCGAACGGGCGGACAGGATCAGGGGCGCGGACCAGAAGAAGCCGTGAACACCGCCAGCAGTCGCAGCTTTCTGGTTGCCGCACTGCTACTGGGGGGATGCGCATCAGGGCCTGGCGGTGAACTCAGCGGGAGACTGCAGCGAGTTCTATCGCCCGATGGGAAGCCGGACACTACCGGCGTATGGACCTACGGTGGCCAGGCTCCCCTGGTAGTGGTGTCATATATCCCGGAGGGAGATGCTGGCACAGCCGAGACGGCCACTGCTCTCGCTGTGCCGTCACAGGAGGAGCCGGTCGCGCAAGTCCCGGAGACGTCAGAATCGGCTTCTCCGCCGCCGAAAGCACTCGTGCCTGCCGCGGCAATGTCGGTGAGCGCACCTGCGGCGCTTCAGTCGCCTGTGCCGTCTGCAAGGCCATGGGGCGTCTGCGTGGGATCATTCCGACTGGAAGCGGGTGCCAGGAAGGCACAAGTGTCCGTTGGGAAACGTGGCATCTACAGCCGGATTGTTGAGGTGGATGTGGACGGACTCCGCTTGTACCGGGTAGTTATCGGCCGCTTCGGCAGCAAGCTGGAGGCGCGCGCTTACGCCACCAGCGTAAGCAAGGAGCACGGACTCGCAGGCGGATGGCCAATGTTGGCCGAGTAGACGGGGGATGCCCCTCTCCCTAGGCGGGAGAGGGGACTTGTCGTACCTCAGTAAGCACAGCATACGCGGCGTAGCAATAGCTTGCTCGATGCGGCTGTCGCGCATGTCCGATATCCGCCGCCGGGAGTCGGGTTTCGGATCGCACCTGGACGAGATAGGCATGGGCTCGGCTGTGCACGCCGTGCCGCGCCCGATGACTTCTATTGGCGACTCTGCCCCCTCGCCTATCAATCGAAAGCAGGCGGTCGCTGTAGCCAGCCTCGTGACGGCAAAAGATTGCATGAATGAAGTCCGCGCCTGGTCCCGGGAGCTCCATTGATTTGCCACAGTGGCAACAATAGATTCACATGCTTCGGTGTTTTTGGCGCATCAAGTGAACACGCCGTTAATTGACTTTCTAGATACGGCTTGCAGCGGCAGTCGGTAGTGTTGTTGTATCCAGCTTAACAGCACTTAGACGCCAAGACTCCAAGGCCAAGCCAGAGTCGAACTGCGCCTTTCGGGGGATAAGGGATGGTACAGATCAAGAGAACGACCCGCAGACCCAAAGGGGTGGCGACAATCGACCCGGATGTTCAGGCCCTCCGCGCAAGCGAACATGTGTCATCCGTCATTTCAAAAAGGGCGATCAGGTGCAGCATCTCCCCTGGCGGCCGCTGCTTCAGCAGAGCGACCTGCTCCGCGACGAGTGCCTTGTAGGCCGTCATAGCTTGCCTCCCCCGAAGGCGCATGGGCTGCCCTCCGCGGTTGGCGGAGAACTGCTGGGATGCGACTTGTTGCGGCGGATGAAGAACTTCAGGTCCGCGCCGCTGCCGTCAAAAGCGGCGTAAATGACTCCCGCAACGAGCACGAGAGGGCGTCACACCGCGATATTCGCTGGTGTGTATTCCGGGGGCTTGGCCCCTGTCCGTCCGGAAAGGTCCGGACGCTGCGGCATGTATCTCGCAGACATAGCCGCGGCACGAGCACCTGCGGTACTTGCCAGAATATTATATTTGTACAAATACATCAGGGCACCCGATCTCTGCCACCGATCCCTTCATGAGCTTCCGACTTCAGAAGAATTCGCTAGGCCGTCCACTTTCATGATCCGCCGCTCGTCAGATGCTGAGACAGTTCTAACTGCTCATGGGAACAATCACCAACCAGGTCATCAGTTCGAGGCCGGGCGATTGCCCCTGTCGATGACCCTTATCCCGCCTCTCGATGGGCATGCGCCAAGCCAAGATCTCTCAGCGGGAATCTCCAGTAGTTAATGCTGGCGATCGCATGGGGTAGCCGGGTAGAGAATCGCTTGGGGCATCTAAACGATTTGATTTACCGACGCCCGCCGTCGGCCACCCATTATTGAGCGCGCGCCGCGCCAGTGTTTCGCTTTGTTCAGTCAATCCGCATCACCCGTCCAGGTTGGGTTGGATAACCAACAAGATATCTTGCGGTTGCACCCGGGCACGCTCCCCCTCCCAGAATCCTATGCGCTCACCGCCCCGAATAAGCCGCACCACCAGCCCCGGCTCAAGCTCCCGCATGGTGCGGCCTATCTCCGCCGGAGTCGCCATTCGTTCCAGAAGATGTATGCGCCCACCAATGCGCATGAGGTCAGAAACGTAATCCGCGATGTGGGAGGACTGCACCGAATCCGCCATGAGGAATCCACCTACCATGGAAGGAGCAACCACCGCATCGGTGCCGGCCTGCCGCAGGAGCTTGATGTTCTCTTCCTCCGCCACGCTGCAGATCACGCGCACCTTGGGGTTGAGTTGGCGCACCGTCAGAACGGTGAGAACGGCCGCATCATCGCGCCCCAGGCAAACCAGCACAGCTTGGGCATTGGCGACTCCGGCGTCGAGCAGGTCATTCTCCCGGGTCGGATCAGACAGCAGCCCGATGTAGCCGCAGGACGCTGCCAGTCGAAGCCTGACCTCGTCACGCTCCATGACCAGAATCTGATCTGGAGGAGTGCCCCGCGCCACGGCTTCCTGCGCCGCGCTCTGGCCACTGTGGCCGTAACCGCAGACGATGAGATGCTGCTTCAGGGATTGCTGGATACGGGTCATGCGGCGGTTCTCCAGCCAGCGCTGCAGTACAAGTTCATATGCGGTCCCCAGGAAAACCAGCCAGATCACCAGTCGCAGCGGCGTGACGAGCAGCGCGTCCACGATGCGCGCTCTGTCCGACACGGGCACGATATCGCCGTATCCGACGGTCGTGACCGTCACCGCCGTGAAATAGGCGACATCGCTGAAACTGATCTCGCCGTCGACATGGTCCTTGAGACCATCACGGTCCCACCAGAAGACGGCCAGGATGATCGATACCAGAGCGACCAGTAACAGTACGCGCGATAGCAGCACCCGTTCCGGCGGTACGGACTCACGCATGAACAGTCGGCTGCTTCGATGCGGTTTCGTCACGCGGCAGGCCTCGGCACGGTTTCCCGATAGAGCATCGCTGGCGGCTGGATGCCCGCCTCCCGGAATGCCTCGACCACACGCTCGGTGACATCGGTCTCCAATGCCTTCTCGAAGCGCACGTCCATGACATAGACCTTGGCCCGCAGGCGCAAGGCGAAGTACTGCTCGTGGATCACGGAGTTCACCAGCACTACCCAGGGCTTGTCGAGGTAGGCATAGGTGCTCGTCGTGATGGCTTCCTTGACGATGCGCTTGGCGGTGGGCAGGTCCTGATCGGACCCGATGAAGAAGTCCATCTGGATCAGCATGTTCAGTTCACCGGCATTGCCGGACGAGACGACGTCGTTGAGGAACTTGTTGTTGGGGATGGTGACGACATTGTCGTCCAGCGTGACCAGGCGCACCGAACGCAAGCCTATGGACTGGATCTCTCCATAGATGCCATCGAAGGTGATGCGGTCACCGACCTGGAAGGGGCGATCCACCAGCAGGATGATGCCGGCGATCATGGAGGCAGCGAGATCCTTGAGGGCGAATCCCACCGTGACGGCTATCGTGCCGCCGAGGGCCAGCATCATCTCGTTGGTGAGCGCGAACACCACGGGGATCGATGCAGCGAAGGCCCCGATGAACAGCAGGAAGCGGACCAGCGTCGCGATCTGGTGGATCAGCAGGCGCCGGTCGACCAGGCGGTTTCCAAGCCCCTGCGCGGTGCGGTGCACCAGTTGCACCAGCAGCCAGGCGATGCCGAAGATCAGCAGCGCGGTGGGGATGCCACCGGGCCGAAGGAACTGCAGAAACTGACCTGCGTTGTCCATGTTCGCCCCCTCAGACGACCAGCAGCTTCTTGCGTTGCAGGAAGCGGAGGACAGCCCGGTTCCAGTGGCTATCAACGCGGTATCGCCCATTTTCAGCCACCAGCATGCCCTTGGATCTCAGTGTCTCCAGGGACGCGGCACAGGCCGCCTCATCCAGCCGCATGCTGCGCCCGGCCTCACTCGCCGTGAGGTTTTCGTGCTGCACCAGGCAGGCGAGCAGGAAACGGGTTTGAAGCCCCGTCATCTCCAGCACTGCCTGGGACGGCGTCGAGAAGAGCCTGACCTTGACCCTCTTTTCACCCGCCGGTACCAGCGAGTAACGCCAGAAATGCAAGGCGATGCGCGGATTGCCGTCAGCGTAGTCCCAGATGATGCGGTGGTACCGATCCGAAGGCGGCTCCTGCTCCGCGTTCAAGTTGGAGAGTCCCTCCTCGTCGAGCGGACGCGGGCTGCGGCTCGGCAAAGCCGCATCCAGCTGCAACTCACTGTAGTCGACCGCATACCCGGCAGCCTTCATGCGGTGATTGATCAGATCGCTGATCTGGCGCTCGCTCCAGCCGTTGAGGTGGATGATCCGGTGATAGATATCCTGCCCGGGGTGCAGGCGCTGCAGGAACTCGAAGGGCCAGCGCGCGAACGCCAGTATCCAGATCACTCGCCCCGCCGTGGCACGCCCGATCCCCAACAGGCATTCATAGCAGTCCAGCCCACCCACCGCGCGTAGCATCAGGTTCTGCGCGAGGTCAACGATCACAACCCGCCGCGGCCCCTCATTGAGGCGGGCAATCAGCTCGCCATCCCCGCCCACCTGCGGCAGTTCCAGCCGGCTGGACAGTTGCCCGATCAGCTCGGCAGGATCGAGCAAGCGCTCCTGCAGGTCCAGCTGGCACAGCGGCAGCGCTTCACCGAGCTGCTCCGCCAGGGCGTTGAGCCAGGTGGTCTTGCCGACTCCACGGTCTCCCACCAGGGCGACAAGTCCCCCTTGCTGCCCGCCAGCGAGGCCCTGGACCATGGCCAGCACCTCATCTTGCGCCGGGAAGTGCTGCACCCTCAAGGGTGATGTAACCGGGTCTTCGCTGAGCGCGCCGGTCAGCTCATCCGGCAGTTGCCGCGGGTCGGGGGCATTGCCGGCCTCGCGCTCGGCCTGGCGCTCCAAGCGACGGCGGAGCAGGTAGGCCAGCGCCTTGCGCGTCTGCTCGAATCTGAGCGCGGTATCACGCAACCAGGTCCAGAGGCCGCGAGCCGCCACGAAGCCAAAGGCCAGCAGCGCGACGATCAGGCCATGCGAGTGCCCGGAGGTTCCCCGGACCAGGGAGGCCAGCCGCCCCTCCGGATACATGCTGAGGTAGCTCTTCGCGACGTCCTCCCGCCACATCCTGATCAGGTAGTAGCCGATCAGCGCCGTCCCTGCCCAGGCGAGGGTGCGGGCGGTCCCGTAGAGTGCCCCGCGCCCCAGCAGGGCCTGGGAGATGATGAGATAGGCCGTCATGACCAACGCGAACAGGGCAACGACCCGGACCGACCGGAGGATCTTGCGATCGAGTTCCAGATCGACCCGGCGGTAGCGCCGCACCGAGTTGAGAAGCACGCGATGTATCGCCGCGAGAGCGAGTCGATACCAGGCATACGCAAAGGCCAGCTTTCGCAGGACAGCGACCTCCGGGACCTGCGCCGCGTGAAGCAGGATACGATCGAAGAGCAGGTAGACCGTGCCCAGCAGCAACAGCTCGCCGGCGACCGCGGACAACGCCAGCATCGCGCTGTTGAGCCGCAAGGCGATGGCGCGATTGTCCACCGCCCCGACCAGGCGGAGGCGCAGCCAGGTCAATGCGGCCCGGCGGCGGCGCTGGACATACACATAGGCCACCAGCAGCGCCACGAAGGCCAGCGCGCGCAGCCCGACACCTCCCGCCGTCAATACGTTGCGCAATTGCTCGCGCAGGCCGGCGATGGCATGCCGTCGCTGTTCCGGGTACCACCGCGCCATCAAGGTCACATGCGATAACTCGCCACGCAGGCGTTGCAGACCCTCGGCGTTCAGACCGGTCACCTGTTCCCGCCGCTCTGGCGACAACCGAGCGAGCAGCGCGACGCGCAGGGTCTGCAGATTCTGCAGGCTCTCCATGGTGCTGGCCGCGGCACGATACCGGTCATCCCTCTCATGCCGGGCCATCTCCGCTTCCTCGGCCGCGATGTCGGCACGCAGGCGCACGAGATGATTGCGCTGCTCCGCGAACTGATCGAAGCGCGGGCTCTGCAGCTCGAGTTCGCTGGTCACGCCGGCGATCGAGGAAGGGGCCGCCAGATCGCTCAGCGCCTGGTCCGCGCGCTCACGCAGCTCCGACAGATCGGTGCGGATACTCTGGTAGAGGGCATCCGCCTGCGTCGGCCTCAAGGCCTCGCCGGAGGTCGCGGAGGAATACCTGGATGCCAGACGCCCACGGGCATCCAGATCAGCCTGGCTGCGCGTGTTCCAGGCCTGTGCCATTGCGGCCAGCTCGGCGCGGTGTGTCTGCAGCCGGGCCTCCTCGACCGCCAGCTCCCGCTCTGCCGCCGTGGCAGCTTGCTGGGCAGCCAAAAGGGCTGCGCTGCGCTCACGCTCGGCAGCCTCCCGCAGTTGGCGTGCCTGCTCCGCCTGCTCTGCGACGCCCCTGCGCTCACGCTCCAGCTGATCCTGCTCGATCAGCCGCTCCCGCAACTCCGCTGGCAACTCCAGGAACTGCAGGCGCAGGCGATCCCGCTGCCGGGCCAACTCGTCGACGGCACGCTCAGGGCTGGATTTCGGGGGCACAGACGGCGCAGTAATGGGTGCTCGCAACCTTTCGCGCAGCTCGCTGGCGCGCGAGGCCACCGCCGCGGGATCGGTGACATCGATCTCGAACAGTGCTGCCAAGGGCGCGTGCTGCGGCATCCCTCCGGCGATCACGGCCTCAAGGTCACTGATTTCGCTTGATAATTGCCGGCCCCGAGGGTCTTCGTGCGGCACTGCCGGGGCGGGCGTCTCAGTAGCGCCTCCCGCGGCGCCCTGAGCGTCTGCCGCCTGTGACAGCGGAATCGCGGCGACGACTAGAAGCGCGCCTGCGGATAGGACTGAGGTCCACGCTCTCATTGCCGCCGCCTTTGAGGTCATTGGAAAGCCATTCGCCATGGCAGTTTGCGGCCTTGGTCCAGCCGCTTTCCACAAACCATATGGCCGTGCACGCCTGGGCCGCAAGCGGCCCAGGGCAATTCAGGCCTGACCGAGCGCCGGTACCGAACCCAGACGGCCCAGCAGGGAATCCATTTCACCCTGGTCCCGGATGTAGTACTGGGCGGCGGACTGGTCCGACCGGCCAACCCGAACGCGCAGGACCGGCAGTTCCGCCGGCAGCGCGAAGACGTCCTCGTCGGTGTCGTCGTCGCCGACGAAGATGGCGCGCGGCAGGTCCAGCCGCGCCATGGCCGCCAACAGGGCCTGCCCCTTGTCCGGCGCCTCCTCCGGGACCAGGTTGACCACGTCCTTGCCACGAACAATGCGCACGCCCTCGAGATGCCCGGCCACGCGCAAGGCGATGTCCCGGGCGTGACCCTTGTCGCGGCAGTTGCGGAAGTGGATGGACAGCGAGTACCGCTTATCCTCGATCTCCAGCCCCTGGATAGCCTCCATTCGCTCATCAAGCTCCGCATGCCACTCCCGCACACGCGGAATGAACATGGCTGCAGCCACACCCATGCCCTCCAGCCCGTGATTGCCGATGACCTCCTGCACGTCCACTCCCACCAGAAAGGACAGGACATCCTGCCGACTGCGCCCGGTGATCACCGCCACCGGGCGGCGACGCGCCAGCTGCGCCAGTATCATGCGGGTGCTGTTGCGCATGATCGCCTGGCGGCGATCGGTGGCAATGGGGGCCAGCGTACCGTCATAGTCGAAAGCCAGCAGGCATCGATCAGAGAGAAACTCCGCGAGCACCACACGGCCGGCCTCGCCCATCAGGTGCTCCATCATCGCGGCACCTTCAGGCCAGGCTGGCTGCTCGAAAGAATGCCCGCGATCTGCTCACGGCTGCGCAGGCGGCTGGCTTCGATCAGCATGCGCCCCGCCCAGCGGTAGACATTGAACTCGGCCACAAGGCTGCGCATCACGCGCAGGCGCGCGGCCTGCTCTTGCGGCGGCATGTGCAAGGCAGTGGAGAGGGCGCCGCTGGCCTCCTCGATGTCGTAGGGATTGACCTGCAAGGCCTCGGTCAGCTCGTGGGCCGCGCCCGCGAACTTGGACAGGATGAGTACGCCTCGCTCATCGCTGCGCGCGGCCAGATACTCCTTGGCCACCAGGTTCATGCCGTCATGCAGGCTGCTGACGTAGCAGAGGTCGGCCGCGCGGTAATAGCGGAAGACGTCTGCCGGCTCGGTATGCTCCCGGCGCAAGATGACAGGCTTCCAGTCGCCCGTGCCGAAGCGCTCATTGATGCGGTTGACCAGTTGCTCCACGTCGTCGTTCAGCCGCTGGTAGCGGTCGATCAGCGTGCGGCTGGGTGAGGCCAGTTGCAAGAAGCTGAACCGACCGATCCATTCCGGCTCCCGCTCGAACAGCCGTTCCACCGCGCGCAGACGCTCCTCGATCCCCTTGGTGTAGTCGAGGCGGTCCACGCCCATGCCCAGCTTGGCATCCAGCGGCAGCCCCAGTTCCGCTCGTACCGCGGCCTGACATTCCTCCGGCGTCGGAGCCCCTTGCGCCCAATGGTTGGGCCACTCCACGGAAATCGGGTACGGACGCACCAGCGTGGTACGGTCGTGGCGAGCCACGGAGAAGGCGCCGCGATCCAGTCGTGCCTCAAGGAAGCGGTCGACGGCATCCATGAAGTTGTTGCAGTGCTGCTGGGTATGGAAGCCCAGGATGCTGCTGCCAAGCAGGCCATCGACTAATTCGGCATGCCAGGGACAGATGCTGATCTGCTCGGGATTGGGCCAGGGGATGTGCCAGAAGGTCAGGATGGTGGCCCCCGGCAGGCGCTCGCGCAGCATGCGTGGCGCCAGCGCGAAGTGATAGTCCTGCACCAGGATCACCGGATTCTCGCCGTCCACCTCGTCGCAGACCGCGTCCACGAACTTGCGGTTGACCTCCTGGTAGTGCCGCCAGTCTTCCGCGCGGAAGATCGGGCGATTGTGCGCGACATGGCACAATGGCCAGAGACCCTCATTGGCAAAGCCATAGTAGTAGCCCTGCTCCTCCTCGGGGCTGAGCCAGACACGACGGATGCTGTAGGACTCCTCGCCCGGCGGAACTCGAACGCGACCGCGCATGTCGGCGGTTTCGCGATCGGCCGAGCCGGCACCGTGTGCCACCCAGACCCCGGAGCAGGCACGCATGACCGGCTCCAGCGCGCTGACCAGGCCGCTGGCCGGATGTAACACGCGGATGCTGCCATCGGGCTGGCGGTTGTGGATGTAGGGCTCGCGATTGGCCATGACGATCATCCGCTCGCCGTGCAGGTGTCGCTGCAGGGTGAGTTTCAGCCGCTCCGGACTCCAGAGGCCGCCCTGCAACTCGGCCTGTTCCTCGCGCGAGAGCCGCTCCAGCAGGTCGCGCAAGTCCTTCAGCAGGGGCTGGAACTCACGGCGCCGACTGTCGTCCTGGCCACTGGCAAGCTGGCGCAGCGCGTGCCCGAAGCCTCGCCAGAGAATGCGGACGGAGAGCAGCGTGACTGCAGAAGCGAGCAGCGCCAGGATCGCGAAGGCTGCCAGCAGGAACTGACGCGTGCTGGCCTCGCGCCGTGCGACGAAGCTGAGGTCATGCACAACCACCGCGAAGCCGGCGGTGGGGACGCCCCGATTCAAGGTGATGGCACTGACATGCACTTCGCCGCCGGGCAGCGGCAGGCTGGAGTTCCAGGACGGTATGGGGCGGCCGACAGCGACCAGATGGCCACCGAGTTCGGCGCAGGACAGCTCCCGGGGCCAGGCGCGCGTGGCGGCCACCACTCGCGGACCGGAGCAGACGGCCGCACCGAGGATGCGCTCGTCGCGAGCGATGTCCTCGAGCAGCGGCGTCAGGTTCGCATCCCTGCCCTGTTCCAGGTCTTGCAGCAGGGCACTGCGCGCACCGCTGACCGCCAGTTCGGAGCGCAGGGCCAGGTCTTTATCGAACCAAGCTTGCGTGGTGTGCGAAAGGCTGAACCAGGCTGCGCCCACCAGGATGGCGAGGGCGGCCAGCCAGATCACGAGGAAATGCAGCGCGTTCCTCATTTGCTTGCCTCCGTTGCCGCTTCGGGCATCGGCCACGACGGAGTCTCCCTGCGCAACGCCACCGATCCATCAATCTGAACCGTACGGGTGGGAAAAGCGAAGCCGACGCCCGCCTCTTCGAAGGCTTCCATCAGGGCCAAGTTGATGATCTGCTGAGTATCCATGTACTTGTTGTAATCCGGATCACGCATCCAGTAGACCACCTCGAAATCCAGGCTCGAATCGCCGAAGCCCTTGAAGTGCGCGCGGTCGAAGCGCGCCAGCGGCTGGCCCTCCACGATGCGCCGCACCGTGTCGGGGATGCCGGCTAGGATGCGCGTCGCGGTGCCGTAGAGCACGCCAAAGCCGAAGACCACGCGGCGCTCCTGCATGCGCTTGTAGTTGCGGATGCGCGACTTCAACAGGTCGCTGTTGGCGAAGACCAGCTGCTCGCCCGACAGGCTGCGCACGCGCGTGGTCTTGAGCCCCACATGCTCGACCGTACCCATGCAGTCGTCGACGATGATGAAGTCCCCCACCACGAACGGCTTGTCGACCACGATGGACAGCGAGGCGAAGAGATCGCCGAGGATGTTCTGCACGGCCAGGGCCACCGCGATGCCGCCGACCCCGAGACCCGCGATCAACGCCGTGACGTCGATCCCCAGGTTCGCGAGCGCCAGCAACAGCGCCATGGACCAGATCAGCAGCTGGCCGATGAAAGACAACGCCCCCAGGGTGGTGACGGCGCCAGGGCTGTCGGCAGAGGCGCGCAGGCGCGAGTTGCCGATGAAGAGCTTGAGCACGGCGGTGAGCCAAAGGCCGAGCTGGACGAAGGCGCCCACCGTGGCGAGGATGCGGATGAGGTCATCGGCACGCTCCGGCAACTGGAGTGTGCGGCTGCCCAGATAGAGCGTGACGGGCAGGACCAACCACTGCCGTGTGGCACGAACCAGCTCGACCACCGCGTCGTCCAGTGATGTGCGGGTGCGCCGTGCCCAATCCGGAAGCTTTCTGATCGCCACGGACTTGCCGACAGCAACAATCAAGTTGAGGGCCAACGCGAGGCCCAGGGCGCTAAGCCAAGCCTGCAAGCTATTGCCCAGGATGGAGGTTTCCAGAAGCATGTTCGCTCTCCTGTCTGGCGACCGTCACACAAGGGCGGACGCATGGCTGGATTACGAAATCCGACGCCCCGGCGCCAGACTCCACGAGTGCCCACACCGATACCGCCGGGTTAACGGGCATGCCAATCTGTTTTGGCGGCCCCTTCGGCACACCTGCTGCCCCGAGGGCATGAATGGCTTCCGCCGACTCGGGCAGAAGGCTCGATCGCCACGATGAAGCCGCGGCGCGAAGGACGGCCGGCAGAGGCCGGCGAGAGGGCGCATGAATAGAATGGGTTACGGCACCCTGTCGTCCGCGAACCGGGACGCAGTGGTGCGGCCTGTGGTTCACCTCGTTATTATATTTGTACAAATATATTTAATCAACCCCATGCAAAAGCGGATGTCTTTCAAGTTGGAGCCGAAAAAGGAAGTTATTCCGAGCGGAGACGGCTTCAGCGATCCCGCGGCACGCGAGGTGTTGCGGCAGTTCCGGCTGCTCCTGGGGACGATCAAGAAGCACTACCGGGATGTGGAAGCGCAGTGCGGCCTCGGCGGCGCACAACTATGGGCGCTTGCAGAAATCCACAATCGCCCGGGCATGACGGTGCGAGAATTGTCAGCTTCGTTGCTGATCCACCAGTCCACCGCCAGCAATCTGATCGATCGGATCGAGAAGATGGGCTTGGTCTTGAAGCTACGTGGAGAACAGGACCGCCGCCAGGTCCGTCTACACGCCACGGAGGAAGGGCGCCAGGTGCTATCTTTGGCACCTGAACCCGCTATCGGCGTCCTCCAGGCTGCATTGCAGCACCTGCCAGCCGAGACCCTCCAGGGTCTCGAACAACATATGAGGCAACTGGTCGAAGCGCTCCCCGTCAGGGAAGAGCAGGCGGCAAAGATTCCGCTGGCTGAGCTTTGACACCGTCGATGCGGCGCGGCTGATCCGCTTGAACGTTGCCCCAATCGTCCGACAGCAACCCGGTCTGTGGTACGGTTTTTTGATGTCCCCCAACCGAAGAACCCCATGACTCCGACCCTGGTTCAAGTCCTGGCCGCTGCCATCTTCGGCATCGCGCTGATACACACCTTCTCGACCAAGTTCTTCGAGCGCCTGGCCCACCGCCACCCCTCCCACGAGGGTATCTTCCACTTGCTGGGTTAGGTGGAAGTGGTGTTCGGATTCTGGGCGATGGTTCTGGTGGTCGTGATCTTTGACCTGGAAGGCAAGGATGCGGCAATCACCTATGTCGACTCCCGCAACTTCACCGAGCCGCTGTTCGTGTTCGCGATCATGATAGTCGCCGCCAGCCGGCCCATCCTCGATCTGTCCAGCCTGCTCGTGAAGGGCTTCGCGCGTTTGCTGCCGCTGCGCGAAACGCCGGCGACCTATTTCACGATCCTATCCCTGGTGCCACTGCTGGGCTCCTTCATCACGGAGCCAGCCGCAATGACCCTTGGCGCGCTGATGCTGCGAGATCGCTTTCTGTCGGATGGGCAACTCAGCAGCCGGTTCAAGTATGCCACCGTCGGCGTGCTGTTCGTCAACGTTTCCATCGGCGGCGTCTTGACGCCATTCGCCGCCCCGCCGGTCCTGATGGTGGCAGGAAAGTGGGATTGGAACCTCGCCTTCATGCTGACCAATTTTGGCTGGAAAGCCGCCATAGCGGTCCTGATCAACGCCATTGCGATTTCAGCGCTTTTTCGACGAGAGATCGCCTCCATAGCTCCAGCGGAAAAGCCGACAGGCGTGACCGTGCCCGCGCCGATCATGCTGGTGAACTCCCTGTTCTTGCTCGGCATCGTCGTCTTCGCACACCACCCTGCTCTTTTCCTGGGGCTGCTGCTTTTTTTCCTGGGGGTCTCCACGGCGTACCAGCAGTTCCAGGGCCGGCTGATCGTTCGCGAGGCCTTGCTCGTGGCGTTCTTCCTCGCCGGCTTGGTGGTACTGGGCGGGCTCCAACAGTGGTGGCTGCAACCACTCCTTGTCTCGATGAGTCCGGACGCCGTGTATTTCGGCGCAACGGCACTCACGGCGATCACCGACAACGCCGCGCTGACCTACCTCGGCTCACTGGTCGAAGGGTTGACGGACGAGTTCAAGTACATGCTGGTGGCGGGCGCTTTAGCCGGCGGTGGCCTGACCGTCATCGCCAACGCGCCCAACCCGGCGGGCTTCTCGATACTGAAAGCCAGGTTCGAGGACGAGACGATCGGGCCTCTGGGACTGCTGCTTGCAGCTCTTCCGCCAACGATCGTGGCACTGCTGGCCTTTCGGCTGCTGTAGAGGGTGGCAGTTTGGCGGGGGCGTGCTGTCGCCCCTTGGGAGCTACATGGCGCAAGCGCCGAACCCGCCCAACTGCCAGTCCCCAGGATAGTCCATCAAGACATCCGAGTTGCCTAATTTTGGCGGGACCGCGCGTATTATCCCTTCTGGTGAACTGGCTCATCCGACTACCCCTTGTCATCGAGCCACTGCCGGCACTCCTCCAGGGTGGCCATGTAGTCCGTCAACCATCTCGGAGCGTTCGACTAGAGAGATAGGTGAGCCGGATTCCTCAAAATGGCCGGATCGATGCCTTTTTTGATACGGGGCTACTTTCAACCTCAGGACCTGAAGGAGTGCTCGAACCACTTTTCTGCAAGCCATGGAATTCCATAAGCGATGGTCACAACGCCCGCGCCGATGAGAATGACCTTGCCCGCCGGGATCCCCTTCTTCCCGCCCTTTAGCTCCCCCTTGGCGTCACCGGGACTAACCGGCCGTGATGTAGGCAGCCACTGCGAATGCTCGCCAGCAACCGTACTGCAACTGCCGAGCATCTCCGCATCCCCGAACGAGGTGTCGTCAGCCCATATTTCGAGTCTCGCGACACGCACCACTGTTTTGCGGGGTAGCGCTTGCGCTTGCATCTGATATGGTTTTTCGTGAAACAATCCATTTGAGGTAAAGAAAATGCGAATCCTGTTAGCGCATGTCGCAGCCCTTTTGCTATTGAGCGTCAATCCGGTTCTCGCGCAGGAGAGCCAGCCGGCCCCTACCGGCAATCGCTGGCTGGACGAGTGCAACACAGGCCAGAAAGCAGGCTGCAACAATTACGCCATCTCACTTGTGAGCAAGAAGGATTTTGCGGGCGCTCAGAAGTATTTCGAGAGGGCATGCGAGCTGGGCAGTCAGAACGGCTGCACTAATGCCCAGAACTACGCGAGCCACAGGCAGACGCTCGCGTCGCGGGTCTCGTCAAGCTCCAGTGCATCCGAACGTCAAAGCGCGTGCGCCGAGGGCGACAGCTATGCCTGCTCACTGCACGCCTACAAGCTGGGTGCCGCGAAAAACTGGAATGAAGCCATTCCCTACGCCCAAAAGGGATGTCAATTAGGGGACCAAGCCGCCTGCGAGAACGCCGGGAAATTCACCCGGAACAAGGCGATCGATGATGAACATGCGCAACGCCAGGCGCAAAACCAGACCCAACAAAGACAGCAGGTCGAGCAGCGGCGGCCCACGGACTACACCATTCCCGAAAGCTCCTATTCCGACGCAAATGTCAGCGGCAGACGCAACAGCGGATCCGGGGGCTATGTTGGCTCAGGCAGCGGAAACAACAGCAGCTCGTACAAGCCTCGTCAGCAAGTCTGTACCGAACGCTATACCTCGGGCAGCGGAAGCAACTCGGGGCAGCGTATCGTGACCTGCCGCTGAGCGCGTCAGCCGGACGATCTGCGCTCTCCGAACGGCAAGTACAGCATCGGAGCGCGCAGACCCGATTGGTCCAGCGGTAGAGGATCCGCAATCACCTCGCGCGCAGTTTCGATCGAGGTTGTTGTGCGTCTGACGGACGACATGACACCGGGGAATACGCAGTGCCCTATGCTTGGTGCCATTCAGGATGATCGCAGCGCGCCGATCGTGCGGGCGGGCCATGGTCCAACGAGCTTGCATCTCCGGAACCAGAGTACTTGGGGCCGCTTGTTGGGATAACCGTCCTCAGCAGCATTCCGATCTAATTAGCCCCCTTAGTCACTTAGGCCGCTCGACGAGCGGCCGCTTTAGGTGCGCGAATCTACGCTTCCGATTGGCGGCTTCGGGCTAATTCTGTTGAAAAACTCCCGCGCCGGCCGTGCGATTGAAAATTCGCTCGCGTGGGTCGCCGCAAATTGCAGAAACGCGCAGCGAACAGACATTGAACGAACTGTCGCGAGCGCTTTTCTTAGATTCCACTGCTATCGCGGGTGGCTACGGAGTTTTTCAACAGAATTGGCTGACTGCTGCCTGTCAGCCATGCTTACGATAAGTGTTGTTATCGCAAATCGATTGCCTGAATTGTAGTGGAGGGACGGTTGCACGCCATCGCAGGGCATCTGCGACGGCGGCCTCCCAACCGCCTCTCCTCGAACAGTATATGCAGTCTTGCAACAGCGTCACATGAATCAGGTTGGACTAGAACCCATGGCCTTGAATCAGAGTGACTCAAGACTGGCCGGTTCCGCGCGAATACACACTTCCATTCAGCTGGAAATATCGTTAGGCTAAGCCGTCAACAATTAAAGGAGGCCTCCCGAACGGGGGGTCTCTTTTTTTGTTGCTCGTAGCCTTTGCTCAAGGAGAATTCGATGCCGCATGTCGTTCGCGAGTACTGCTTTGCTTGCCTCATGCCGAGCGCTGAATTTCTGGCATTTGGCAGCCTGAGCCGCTGCGATCCCCCCTTTAGTCACAGGACGAAATCAGTATGCACATGAGAGATGAACTTAGAGTCGACAACTCGTTTCAGTGTCCCCATTGCGGTACTGCGATCCCCAATGGGGCCGACGATATGACCCCCGAGAGCGCCCGCGTACTGCATCTTCTGCACCACGTTCGCCGAGAGGCGCTGGGCTTTGACGACTATGGCGAGGGCGATCATTACATTGCTGATCATTGCGACGTGGATTCAGCGACAACTTGGCCCCGGGCGGCAGATCAACTGCGCGTCTGCGTTGATGGACCGATTGGCGACGATCTCGAAGCGATGTGCAGATTCGCGATTGCGCTCATGGAGCAAGATAAGCTCGGGCGGCGTCCGGCGAACTGGGGCGACGAGCGGGAATCCCTATCCCGGACTAAGAACCGCATGCGGCGCTGGTTGGATGATCACTATCCCCGTCCCGCTTAGTTCCGCGGTCAGTACAAGTATGCAGAACCGCGTGGACCACCCAACTGACCGTCGACTGAGTCTTCGACCGTGACACAGCGCTTTTCTTCTTGCGGCGCGGTTGCCTCTTTGGGCGAAGATCTCGCAACCGAACCCAGATCTTCCCGGCGCCGTCACCGCAAGCGCTAATCAACTCTGGCGCGTCCTTCAGTACCGTCTTGACCGTCCCACGCCCCACTGACCTAACCCAAAGGGCTTCGACTGGGATATCCGGAGCTATGGCATAGAAGGCCAGAGCCTTATCCCCATCCATTGAAGCCCAGTCGTCGTTCTCTAGCTGCGCCTTCACCCAGTACCCGAAGCTCTTCTTCAGGCGATCCGCATCCTTCAGACAAGCGGCGTTGATCAGAGGCAGTAGCGCATTCACGGTGTCACGCTGCGCCTGTCCTTCGGGCCAACCTCGCCAGCTTTTGGCGACTTCGAGAGCCAAGAGATCCTGCAGCGTTATCGATTCTTCCTCCGGACTCGGAGGCATTCCTTTGCTACCTGAATGATCAAGGACGGTCACCCGATCCGGTCGGCGTTCCGCAATACCCCTCAGGAGTGCGGCGTGGTCACGCGAGTCGACCCGACTGGTTGGGTGATAGCCGAGCATCGCCAGAAGCTGTGTCATTTCCTTTCGCTGCGGGTATCGGTGTTGATCCGGAGGTATTTTGATCGGATCAAATCGACCGCTACAGCAGGAAAAGAACAACAACAGATCCAGCGAGTGAACATAATGCTCGTAGGTGGTCGACTCATCCCCATGGCCCATCATCATGCCCAGCGCTGCGCCTCGAGCTGCGCGCCGATGAAGTTGCCCGGATATCGCCTTGTCCACATCCTGTGCAAACGACACCGCCTCAAGCATCCACTCTTCTGCGTAAGGGTGCCCCATCAATCCGAGATCCGGCCCCAGCGTCCCGAGAGGCAGTAGCGTCGCAGTGGTGTGCCGGAGATTGTGCGGATGGAGTCGTGAATCTCCGGTAAGGCGCTCCAGCAAGTCGTTGATTCGAGAGATAACGGGGTGACCATCAAGATCTTTTCGCTTCGGAACTCGCTCGTCAAAGAACAGGAAATCCAGTGCCACCCGATCAGCCCCGAGAAGCAGAACCGCGTCAAGCTCCGCTTTCGGCAACGTATGCAGCGGGATCAGACGATATGCGTTGGAGGTCTTGAGTGCTCGAACGCTGTTTACCCGCACACGAAGCCAGAACCCATCCACGTCCCGGACCTGAAGGCCCAATATTTCCGCACGGCGTAGCCCGAATCGGAACGCCAAGATCCAGAAGGCCCGGACCCGCTGCTCCAGCAGCGGGTCCTTGAAGACCATCGTCCCGTCTCCGATCAACTCCAGCCCACGCCGATATTCTTCTGGCGAGATGATCCGGGCACTGATGGCATATCCCCCGCCCTCGAATCCCGGCAGAGCAACCTTCGGCAGTTCCGGCAGATGATGGATGCGCACATACCGATCGAAGTCCGCCAAAGCCGTCCTGATGCGGGATGCCTGTTGGGGCGACCGGCGGCTGGCGATCACTTCCTCGTAGGCTTCTGTCAACTCATCCGCATCGACAGAATCCAGAACGGGGGGCAACGCGCCGATCAGGCGGTTTACCAGAAGGCCGCGATAGTAATGCAGACTTCCATCGGCGAGTTGCTTGCCCTTGTTCCTTCGGTCGACGGCCAAATGGCGTAGCCAACCCACCGCCAGAACCGCGGTCGCATCCGCGGGCAGTGATTGTCGCATCGTGGCCAGCTGGCCATCGAACAATCTGGCCCACTCCGCCCGGGGTGCCTGCATCAGGGCGCGCAGGTCCGGGATCAGCCCTTCTTCCTCGAGGTCTCCCGCGATGATTTGTTCCATGACGTCGGGTTCACCGGACGGCTCTTGCCCGGACAGCGCCTGCGAGATATTCCGCTCTTCCGCAGGGGGGGCCGACTTCGCGATGTTGACACCGCCAATCAGACGCAGCCAGGTCGAAGATTCCAGCGAGGAGCTGATGACGTCTCCTCGAGCATAGGCAGCAACCAAGGGCATTGCTGAAACATGCAGCCTCTGATTCTGGCAATCGCACAATCGCTTTAATGAATCTATTTTCGACTGGTGCCCGCCCGTACGCATGTGCTTGACCAACTCCGCAAATCCTCGATCCGCCAGCCGTCGAAAGAACTGGTTTATCGCCCCCACTTTCGCATTTTCACCCGGGGCATCCAGATGCCCCGTGGCATCCGCCGCCATCAGCCATGCAGCCAGAGTGGTGGGATCCATGAAGAGGCGCCGTATCTGGACGGCCCCATGCGCAGTATCCGGAACCTCAATGTCGATCCAGGCCCATTTTCCGCTAAGCAGTACCGAATGCTTCAACGACTGGACGGCGTACCCGAGGACAGCACGCGAGATCTGGCCGTGCCGCGTAACAAGCAAGGCGATCAGCAGGCCGAGCGAGCGCAATGCATCTTTGGGAGCAGCTGAGGGTGGGAGCCGCAGCGCCTGCCCGGGGCGCTCCGAAATGAGGTATGCCTCGAGGGCCTCTTCGAACTGCTCGAGGTCACTGAGATCCATCCCGAACGTCGGAGAAAGCGCACTTCGGTGTTCCTGCCGGGGCAGGAAGATGCGATCCGGCGTTTTCGGATCAACCGTCTTCATCCGCCTCTGCAACAACGTCAGTGCAGCGATGCGAAGCGTAGGGTCGATCTTGGGGTTGAGGCTGGCCGCCAACGCAGCATCCATGACCCTCTCGCCGTTGCAAATCCCAGGCGCTGACAGGATCTCAGGGACACGGCTGCGGATACCCATCAGCAGCTTCATCATCAGGCGATGTGCCTGGAGCTGCAGTTCCGGAGCGTCCCTCGCCGGCGGGTCCCAGAGGGGATCGATGAGGCTGCTCACGGCAGCATCCAGAGTGGCGTAAACCCCACCGCCTGCAGCATTTCGGTGACAGGCCCATCGGCCAACTGCTGCAAGCGGCGCATGGGATACGTCGACATAGGGTCGTGAGGGCTTACCCGATCATGCCAATGGCCCATGAATGCATCGACGTCCTCGCCTTCCACTCCGGGTATGGAGAGCAGATACGTGCGCGCAAATCGTCGCAACGAGTACAGCTCCAACTTATAAAAGGACCCGACGAGTGCCTCAAAATGACTCGGCCGGAAGGCAACAGGGTCTTCGCCCTCCCCTACAAAGTATCGGAATCTGGGGAGCGGCTCTCCACCAGCGGCCATGAAGCGGTCCAGACTCCGCAGGTGATGCCCGTATCGCTCGAGATGTGTTGGCGCGCAGCGAAAGTTGACCCAGGGTGCGCAGCGAAAAGTGACCCACCTGTAAGGGTTGAGAGTCTAGTTCAAATCTGTGGGTAAGTTGGTCTTTCGTGCTTTGGATCTGTTCTC
>NZ_JAUASX010000032.1 GCF_030345715.1 Solimonas sp. SE-A11 | reverse complement strand
TGATCCACAACCGCCAACTTAAAGGCCATCGTGTAATCGCGCTGCGTCCTCTTAACCCTTGATTCCATTTGACTCTCCTTCTCGACTTCGAAAAGGTGTCAACCCTGGGCAGGACGGGTCACGGACACGAAAAAGGCCCGCCATGCGGGCCTTTCTCTTTGCCGCCGGACTGCGTCCCGGCTGCGCTCCCGCCTCAGCGCGGAATCAGCTGCTCGATGCGGTCCGCCGCCGGATGCCAGTCGAAATCGGCACGGCTCGGCTGCGTGGAGTCCGGATGCCGCAGGCCCACCACCTGGCCCACGCCGAAGCGGCGCGCCGCCTGCAGCACCGGCAGGCTGTCGTCCACGAACATCGCCCGCTCGCGCTCGAAGGGCTTGTCGGCCAGGAAGCGCTGCCAGAACAGCGGATCCTCCTTGGGCGCGCCGTAATCATGGGAGCTGACGATGTGATGGAAGTAATGCCCCAGGCCGGTCTGCTCCATCTTCAGCGTCCAGCTGTCACGATGGGCATTGGTCGCCAGCCACAGCTGGCGACCGGAGTCGCGCACGTGCCGCAGGAAGTCCTCGGCGCCTTCCAGTGCCCGGATGTGCTGGCGAATCTCGCGCTTCAGCCCCGCCACGTCCAGGCCGGTGATGTCGCTCCAGTAGTCGGTGCAGTACCAGGGCAGCGTGTGCTGCACCTCGACAAAGCGCGGCAGCAGCTCGGCCCGCGCATCTTCCAGGCTCAGCCCCCGGGCCCAGGCATAGCGCTCCGGGATCAGCTCGCGCCAGAAATAGTTGTCGTAGGCCAGGTCCAGGATCGTGCCATCCATGTCCAGGATGACCCAATCGGCCCGCGACCAGTCCACTTGAAGGAGGTTCTCGCTCATCAGGGGATTATGATACCCGCCTGATTTCGAGGAGGCGTCACGTGAAGGTATCGCAGGAAACCCTGGACCAGGTGCTGGCCATCGCCCTCGGGGCCGGTGAGAAGATCCTGACCGTCTACGAGTCGGATATCGCCGTCACCACCAAGGACGACGACTCGCCGCTGACCCAGGCCGACCTCGCCGCGCACCATCACATCGTCGCCGGCCTCAAGGCCCTGGCGCCGGACATCCCGGTGCTGTCGGAGGAAGACGCCGACATCCCCTACGAGACGCGGCGCCAGTGGACGCGCTACTGGCTGGTGGATCCGCTCGACGGCACCAAGGAATTCATCAAGCGCAACGGCGAGTTCACCGTCAACATCGCCCTGCTCGACAACGGTGTCCCGGTACTGGGCGTAGTGCACGGCCCGGTGCTGAAGGCCAGCTGGATCGCCGCCCAGGGCCTCGGCGCCTGGCGCATCGAGAACGGCCAGAAGAGCGCCATCCGCACCCGCAAGTCGCCGGCCCGCCCGGCGCTGGTGGTCAGCAAGTCGCACCGCGACGCCGCGCTGGAGTCCTTCCTGGAGAAGATGCCGGAGCACGACGCGGTCAGCCGCGGCTCCTCGCTGAAGTTCTGCCTGGTGGCCGACGGCGTGGCGGACCTGTACCCGCGCACCGGCCCTACCAGCGAGTGGGACACGGCCGCCGGCCAGTGCGTGGCCGAGCAGGCCGGCGCCCAGGTGCTGGTCATGCCGGGCCTGCAGCCACTGCGCTACAACCAGAAGGAATCGCTACTGAACCCGCTGTTCGTGGTGATCGGCGACCCGTCCGCGGGCTGGGCGGACCGCCTGCCGAAGACGTAAAAAAAACGGGCCTTTCGGGCCCGTTCTCGTTTACGGCATCGCGCCCTACAGCGTCACGTCCGTGAGCTTGTCCACCTGCGGGTGCGCCGCCGGCCTGGTGCGCTCGTCTCGCAGCAGCTGGCAGGTCTTCATGCCCGCGGCCTGGGCCGCATCCAGCTCCTCGCCGATGTCGGACAGGAACAGCACCTGCTCGCCCGGCAGGCCGATGTGCTTGAGGATGTTGCGGTAGGACGCCGCCTCGCGCTTGCCGCCGATGCGGGTGTCGAAATAGCCCGAGAACAGCGGCGTCAGGTCGCCCGCATCGCTGTAGCCGAAGATCAGTCGCTGCGCCTCCTCGGAGCCCGAGGAATAGACGTAGAGCTTGCGCCCCTCGCCCTGCCAGCGGCGCAAGGCCTCCGGCGTGTCCGGGTAGACATGGCCCTTCAGCTCGCCGGCCTCGTAGCCCTGACGCCAGATCATGCCCTGCAGCGCCTTCAGCGGCGTGTACTTGCGGTCCTCGGCGATCCACTGCTCCAGCACGTCCGCCGCCTCGTCCAGCGACAGGTCACGGTTTTCCTGGCGCTCCACCTCGGCCAGCTCGCGCTGCACGGCGTCGTTGCCGGCCTGCGCGCGCAGGAAGGCGCGCATGTGCATCCGGGCATAAGGGAACAGGGATTGATGCACGAAGTCGATCGAGGAGGTTGTACCCTCGATGTCGGTAACTATGGCTTTAATCATTGGTTTTCCTTAGCCATCCATGGCGCTTGGTTCCGGCCCGGCCATCCATGGCCTGGCGTTCGTCGGGATGGATGTCCACCGGACATCCATCTGCTTCCGACTCACCCCTCGATGTCGGTGACGATGGCTTTGATCATTGTTGCGTCCTCTTCCCCCTCTCCCGCCAGCGGGAGAGGGAAGCCAGAGAAAGCGGCTGTCTTAGGCCGCCCGCTCGAAGCGCGGGAAGCGATCCGCGATGGTGTCGCCGGTGAATTTGCCGACCCAGCCTTCCGCGATGCGGAAGAAGCGGATCGCCTTGAAGAAGGGCTTGGGGCCCATGTCGAACCAGTGCGTGACGTTGGCCGGCAGGTTGATCAGGTCGCCGCGGGTGCACTCGGTCATGTACACCTTGCCGCCGGAGCGGATGTAGAACATGCCGGAACCGTCGACGAAGAATCGGGTCTCGAAATCGTCGTGCGTGTGCTCGGCCAGGAACTTTCCGCGTGCCGCCTCGGCCTGCGGGTTCTCCGGGTGCATCGCCACCACGTCGATGGTGACGAAGCCATACTTCTTGTTGAGCTTCTCGATCGCGTCCTGGTAGGCGGCGATCACTTCCTCGGCGCCGTCTTCCGGCTTCAGCGGCTTGGAAGCGTCCCAGCGCTCGAACTCCACGCCGATGCCGGCCAGGGCATCGCGGATATCCTCGAAGCGCGTCAACGTCTGCAGCGGCTGCTGGGCATCGCTGTCGGCGTAGATCGTGAGAGTGGTCATGGCTTTTCTCCTTACTTCAACAACTGCGAGCGCAGTTCGCACTCGAACATGAATTCCAGGGCCTCGACGCGCCAGCGCGCCTCGGCCACCGTGGAGCCCCAGGCATACAGGCCGTGGCCGGCAATGACGTAGGCCGGCGTGGCCGGATCCTGCTTCATATGGGCGTCCACGCGCGCCGCAAGCCGGGCGATGTCCTGGTCGTTCTCGAACACCGGCACTTCGACAGCGGCATCGTGCGTCTTGATCCCCGGCAACAGCTTGAGCAGCTCATAGCCGGCCAGCCGGATGCGCTCGAAGCGGCGCGACAGCAGGGTGTTGGCCACCGAATGGGTGTGCAGCGCGCCGCCGATGGCCGGATCGTGCTTGTACAGCTGGCAGTGCAGCAGGGTCTCGTAGGAGGCCTTGCGGCTGCTGCCGATCGGCCGGCCGTCCAGGTCCGCCACCAGGAAATCGGCCTCGGTCAGCTCGCCCTTGTGGCAGCCGGAGGCCGTGATCAGCATGCGCTCGGGCCCCAGGCGGCCGGAGAAGTTGCCGCCGGTGGCCGGAACCCAGCCGCGGGCATGGAACAGCTGGCCGGCGCCGATCATGACGCGGCTCAACTCGGGGATGATATGGGGGTTTTCGGTCATGGGATCGCGCACTTTACGGCATGGCGTGTGACATCTGTTAGCGTGCCGGCGGCTTTGGCCGCCAGCGCCCGTCAAACCAGGAAGACGGCCGCCAGGCCCAGGAAAATGAAGAAGCCCATGCTGTCGGTGGTGGCCGTCAGGATGATGCTGGACCCCATCGCGGGATCCCGGCCCATCCGGTGCAGCAACACCGGCGCCAGCACGCCCACCAGGGCCGCCACGCACATGTTGAGCATCAGCGCCACCGCGATCACCGCCGCCAGCGGCAGCTGGTGGTAGAGCAGCAGCGTGGACAGGGCCAGCACCCCGCCCCAGAGTGCCCCATTCATGGCGCTGATCGACAGCTCGCGGCGCAGGATGCGGCGCAGCTGGTCATTGCTGAGCTGGTCTAGGGCCAGGCCGCGGATCACCAGCGCGGCGGACTGGTTTCCGGTATTGCCGCCGATGCTGGCGACGATCGGCATCAACGCCGCCAGGGCTACCAAGGTGGCGATGATCGACTCGAAGGCACCGATCACCCGCGAGGCGAAGAAGGCCGTAGCCAGGTTGATGGCCAGCCAGGGCCAGCGGCGCTTGGCGCTGGCCACCACCGGGGCGAACAGGTCCTCGTCCTCTTCGGTCAGACCGACCTGGCGCAGACCCTCGGTCTGGGCCCGCTCGCGGACCTCGTCCAGCACCGCGTCCACCGTCACCCGGCCCACCACCTGCCGGTGCAGGTTCAGCACCGGAGCCGAGATCAGGTCGTATTTCTCGAAGGCCGCCACCGCCTCGCGCGAGGGATCGTCGGTGTAGAAATAGACCGGCCGCGGGTTCATGACCTCCGACACCTGCCCTTCCGGGTCGCCCAGCAGCAGCTTGGCCAGCGGCAGCAGGCCGCGCAGCTGGTTGCCGCGGTCCACCACGAACAGCTGGTTGGTATGCGCCGGCAACAGCTTGCGCCGCCGCAGCAGGCGCTGCACCGCCTCCAGGGTGGTGTCCTCGCGCACCGCGATGAAGTCCAGGTCCATCATCGAACCCGCCGTGCCCTCCGGGAAGGAGAGCATCGAGCGCACCTCGGCCTGATCGGCGCTGTCCAGGCGCTCCAGCACCTGCTGGCGGGCTTCCTCCGGCAGCGAAGAGACCAGGTCCGCCAGGTCGTCGGTATCCAGCGAGCCGGCCAGGGCCACCACTTCCTCGGGCGGCATGTTCAGCACCAGGGCCCGGCGCACCGTATCCGAGGTCTCCAGCAGCACCGCCCCGCGCCGCGACGGCCGCACCAGCGTCCAGGCCAGGTCCCGCGCCTCCGGCGCCAGGGCCTCCAGCACGAAGGCGATGTCCGCCGGGTGGAAAAGCGACAGGCGCTGCTCCAGCGCCGTCTGGTGCTGTCGTGCGACCAGCTGCGCCACCACGTCGCTGTTGCGCCCCTCCGACCGCAGCAGCAGCTCCTTCTCTACCGACTGGCGAGACAACAGCTGGATCACCTGGGCACGAGCCTGCTCCAGGTGATGGTGGTGCGGACGCGCAGCGGCGTCGGCGTCATCGTGGAGATCGGGCGGCGGCAGGTCCGGGGTCATGAGGAAATATTACGGCCAGGGCGTGACGGTTTGGGCTTTTGGCGAGCACCGGGCGGGGCAAATGCCGGAAACAGGACCGCCGCCCAGGGGGCGGCGGTTGATGGCGGCCTTGAGACCGCAGAAGCCCCCTGGGGGAAACGGAGAAACCACCCCGGAGGGTGGTTTCCTGGAACCGCGAAATTTCACGGCTGGCCGGCTTCGCTTGGCCAAGTGCGAAGTTTCCGGCCATCGGAGCCAAAAACCCGCTCCAGAAAACAGCAAGGCCGCCCCTGGGGCGGCCCACTGGAACCTGCGGTTTTCTGCTGCTGGCCGGCTTCGCTTGGCCAGGTGCAAAAACCTTTACTTGATCTTCGCTTCCTTGAAGGCCACGTGCTTGCGAACGATCGGGTCGTACTTGTTGAACTCGAACTTGTCCGGCGTGTTCTTGCGGTTCTTCTTGGTCGTGTAGTAGTAGCCGGTGCCGGCAGTGGACACGAGCTTGACCTTCTCTACTTCCTTCTTCTTTGCCATGGCTTACACCTTCTCGCCGCGGGCGCGCAGTTCGGCCACGATGGCCTCGACGCCCTTCTTGTCAATGATGCGCATGCCCTTGGAGGAAACGCGCAGCGCCACGAAACGCTTCTCGGACTCGAGCCAGAAGCGGTGGGAGTGCAGATTCGGCTCGAAGCGGCGACGACGCTTGTTGTTGGCGTGCGAGACGGTGTTACCCGTCATCGGGCGCTTACCGGTCACCTGACAGACTTTGGACATGACACAAAACCTTGGTCAAAGAGAATTTACACGGCCACAGGCCATGCAGAAGGGGCGCGATTGTGCCAGCAGCCACGCGGCAAGGCAAGGCCCCCGATCCCCGCGTTCTAGCCGGCCCCGGCGCGCGTCCGCCCGGCCAAAGCCGGCACGGACCGCTTCGGGATATTCTATTGGGAGCCTGTTAAGGCTGCTGGGGTCGCTGTGACGGAGACCGTTTTGGCGCAGGGCAATGTCCCGAGACGCGTGGTGTACTCGCAGTACATAAGCGGCCTCGGGACACCTCCCTGAGCCAGAACGGTCCCGCCCCGTAGGGGTGACCCGAAGGGGTATCGCAGCGATTGCGGTAGCCTTAGCAGCCCCCTAGTCCTGATCCCCCTGCGCCGCCCCGGCCGCTTCAAGGCCGCCGCCGCGCCCCAGCGTTGACCGCGTCCCCCATGAAAATCAGAGAAGAACTGCGCCGCGCCGCCCTCGAATACCACGAGTTTCCGGTGCCCGGAAAGCTGTCCGTCACCGCCACCAAGCAGCTGAGCAACCAGCGCGACCTGGCCCTGGCCTACTCCCCCGGCGTCGCCTTCGCCTGCGAAGAAATCGCCGCCGATCCCAATACCGCCTCGCGCTACACCGCCCGCGGCAACCTGGTGGCCGTGGTCACCAACGGCACCGCCGTGCTGGGCCTGGGCGCCATCGGCCCCCTGGCGGCCAAGCCGGTGATGGAGGGCAAGGCGGTCCTGTTCAAGAAGTTCGCCGGCATCGACGTGTTCGACATCGAGCTCAACGAGCGCGACCCGGACAAGCTGGTGGACATCATCGCGGCCCTGGAGCCAACCTTCGGCGGCATCAATTTGGAGGACATCAAGGCCCCGGAATGCTTCGAGATCGAGCGCAAGCTGCGCGCCCGCATGAAGATCCCGGTGTTCCACGACGACCAGCACGGCACCGCCATCATCGTCGGTGCCGCCCTGCTCAACGGCCTGCAGGTGCTCGGCAAGGACATCAAGGCGGTCAAGCTGGTGGTCAGCGGCGCTGGCGCCGCGGCCCTGGCCTGCGTGGACCTGCTGGTGGATCTGGGCCTGCCGATCGAGAACATCTGGCTGACCGACCTGGCCGGCGTGGTCTACCAGGGCCGCACCGAGCTGATGGACCCGGACAAGGCCCGCTTCGCCCAGCCCACCGACCAGCGCACGCTGGCCGAGGTGATCCCCGGCGCCGACATCTTCCTGGGCTTGTCCGCCGCCGGTGTGCTGAAGCAGGACATGGTCAAGACCATGGCTCCCAAGCCGCTGATCTTCGCGCTGGCCAACCCCACGCCCGAGATCCTGCCGGAGGAGGTCAAGGCGGTGCGTGACGACGCCATCATCGCCACCGGCCGCACGGACTACCCGAACCAGGTCAACAACGTCCTGTGCTTCCCCTTCATATTCCGCGGCGCGCTGGATGCCGGCGCCACCACCATCACGCGCGAGATGGAGATCGCCACCGTCCACGCCATCGCGGCGCTGGCGCGGCGTGAGCAGAGCGACATCGTCGCCAGTGCCTACGGCATCGAGGACCTGTCCTTTGGCCCCGAGTACCTGATCCCCAAGCCCTTCGACCCGCGCCTGATCGTGCAGATCGCCCCGGCCGTGGCGCAGGCAGCGGCGGACTCCGGCGTGGCCACGCGGCCGATCGCGGACTTCGACGCCTACCGGCAGCAGTTGCAGCAGTTCGTGTACCAGAGCGGCACGATGATGAAGCCGGTGTACGCCGCCGCGCGCAAGGTGGCGCCGGAGCGCTCGCGCATCATCTTCGCCGAGGGCGAGGACGAGCGCGTGCTGCGCGCCGTGCAGATCATCGTGGACGACAAGTTGGCCCGCCCGGTGCTGGTCGGCCGCCCCGGCGTGATCGAGGAGCGCATCAAGCGCTATGGCCTGCGCCTGAAGCTGGGCGAGCACCTGACGGTGGTCAACACCGAGCATGACCCGCGTTACCGCGAGTACTGGCAGGAATACCTGCAGCTGATGGAGCGCCGCGGCGTCACCGAGCAGTACGCCCGCCTGGAGATGCGCCGCCGCACCACCCTGATCGCCGCCATGCTGCTGCGCAAGGGCGAGGGCGACGGCATGATCTGCGGCACGATCAGCACCACCGCGCGCCACCTGCAGTACATCGACCGCGTGCTGGGCAAGAAGCCCGGCCACAGCGTCTACGCCGCGATGAACGCCCTGATCCTGCCTAACCGCCAGCTGTTCCTGGTGGATACGCACGTGAACCTGGACCCCACGGCCGACCAGCTGGCCGAGATCACGCGCATGGCCGCCGAGGAAGTCTGCCGCTTCGGCATCAAGCCCAAGGTGGCGCTGCTGTCGCACTCCAATTTCGGCAGCAGCGACTCACCCTCCGCCCTGAAGATGCGCCAGACCCTGGCCCTGCTGCGCGAGCAGGCCCCGGAGATGGAGGTGGACGGCGAGATGCACGGCGACTGCGCCCTGAGCGAAGTCCACCGCAAGGAGATCCTGACCAGCAGCACGCTGCACGGCGACGCCAACCTGCTGGTGCTGCCCAACCTGGACTCCGCCAACATCGCCTACAACCTGCTCAAGACCACCGCCGGCGGCAACGTGGCGATTGGCCCGATGCTGCTGGGCTGCGCCGCGCCGGTGAGCATCCTCACGCCGTCCACTACCGTGCGTCGCATCGTCAACATGACAGCGCTGACGGTGGTGGATGCGAACCTGCACAAGCAGGCGCAGGGCTAGCTGTATCGGTCCCCTCGCCCGCTTGCGGGAGAGGAATTCTGTAAATCTCGAAGGGCCCGCCTAGTGGCGCTCTACAGAAGCCCTCTCCCGCAAGCGGGCGAGGGGCAAAAGCGGTGGCGCCATCCATGGCGGGTTCACTTCCCGATCTAGCCCCGGGGCATGTTTGGCTTACTTCGGCATGACATCGAGTCATGCCTCAACGGGGCCAAACATTCCATGGCCGCCCGTGGTTTCCGCCGCGGGCGATGACATTTGGTCATCGCCAAAGCGCGGCTACAACCAGCCCCTCTCCGCAAACGAAGCCGGCCTTCCCTCCCCGATCACGAAGTGGTCCAGCACCCGGATATCCACCTGCCCCAGCACCGCCTTGAGGCGGTCGGTCAGCGCCCGGTCCGCCGCACTGGGCTCCGAGACTCCGGACGGGTGGTTATGCGCAAAGATCACCGCCGCCGCGTTATGCCGCAGCGCCGCCTTCAGCACCTCGCGCGGATACACCGCCGCCGAATCCAGCGTCCCCCGCGCCAACTCCTCGAAGGCCAGCACCTGGTGCTGTGCATCCAGGAACAGCGCCCCGAACACCTCCCGGTCCAGGTCGCGCAGGCGCGCCACCAGGTAGTCGCGGGCACCCTGCGGGCTGCTCAGGCCCGGCTTGGCCTTCAACTCCTCGGCCAGATACCGCCGGGCCATCTCCACGCAGGCCTGCAACTGGATGTACTTGGCATCGCCCAGGCCGCGGCCGGTGCAGAACTCCTCCCGCGAGGCCTTCAGCAGGCCGCGCAGACCGCCGAAGCGCACCAGCAGCTCCCGCGCCAGGTCCACGGCGCTGGTGCCGGGCAGGCCGGTACGCAGGAAGATCGCCAGCAACTCGGCGTCCGACAGGCTGGCCGCCCCCTGCGCCAGCGCCTTCTCCCGGGGGCGCTCGCCCTCCGGCCAATCCGTGATCGCCATGCGGCGTCGCCCCCTGTTTGATGGAGATAGAATATTGCGATGCAGACCAATGAACCAAGGCTCGACGGACGCCGCATCCTCCTGGGGGTGACCGGTGGCATTGCCGCCTACAAGGCGGCCGACCTCGTGCGCCGCCTGATGGACGCGGGGGCCGAGGTGCAGGTGGCCATGACCGCATCCGCCACCGAGTTCGTGCGCCCGCTGACCTTCCAGGCCCTGTCGGGCCGCGAGGTCCGTACCGAGCTGTTCGACCCGTCCGCCGAAGCCGCCATGGGGCATATCGAGCTGGCGCGCTGGCCCGACGCCATCGTGGTGGCGCCTGCCAGCGCGGATTTCATGGCGCGCCTGGCCGCCGGCATGGCCAACGACCTGCTGACCACCCTGTGCCTGGCCACGGATCGCCCGATCCTGGTGGCGCCGGCCATGAACCGGCTGATGTGGGCCAACCCGGCCACGCAGGCCAACCTGGCGACGCTGTGCGAGCGCGGCATCCGCACCGTGGGCCCCGGTGCCGGCTTCCAGGCCTGCGGCGAGACCGGCGAGGGCCGCATGAGCGAACCGCTGGACATCCGCGAGGCCGTGATGCGCCTGTTCGGCGACGGCCCGCTGCGCGGCGTCAAGGCCGTGGTCACCGCCGGGCCGACACGCGAGCCGATCGACCCGGTGCGCTTCATCACCAACCGTTCCTCCGGAAAGATGGGCTACGCCGTGGCTGCCGCACTGGCGCGCCTGGGCGCGAGCGTCACCCTGGTCAGCGGTCCGACGCAGCTGGCGGCCCCGGGCGGCGTGCAGCGCGTATCCGTGGAAACCGCGGCCGAGATGCTGGACGCCTCCCGCGCCGCCGTCATCGGCGCGCAACTGTTCGTGGGCGCCGCCGCGGTGGCCGACTACCGCACGGACACGGTCGCCGAGCAGAAGATCAAGAAGTCCTCGGATGCGATGGAACTGCAGCTGGTGAAGAACCCGGACATTCTCGCGACGCTGCGCCAGGAGAACCCGAAGCTGTTCATCGTCGGCTTCGCCGCCGAGACCGAGAAGCTGGAAGAGCACGCCCGCGGCAAGCTCGAGCGCAAGCAGCTCAACCTGATCGCGGCCAACCTGGTCGGCAACGGCAAGGCCTTCGACGTGGACTCCAACCAGCTCAGCCTCTACTGGAAGGGGGGCGGCCAGGACCTGGCACCCGCCCACAAGAACGACCTCGCCCGCGACCTCGCGCGGCTGATCGCCGACCGTTACATCGCCAACGCCTGACATGCACACGATCCAGATCAAGATCCTCGACCCGCGTGTCGGGTCGGAACTACCCTTGCCGGCCTACGCCACCGACGGCTCCGCCGGTCTGGACCTGCGCGCCCTGCTGGATGCGCCGCTGACGCTGAGTCCCGGCGACACCACGCTGCTGAAGACCGGCCTTGCGATCCATATCGCCGACCCGAGTCTCGCCGCCGTGATCCTTCCGCGCTCGGGCCTGGGCCACAAGCACGGCATCGTGCTGGGTAATCTGGTGGGCCTGATCGACTCCGACTACCAGGGCGAGCTGATGGTGTCCTGCTGGAACCGCGGCAAGGACAGCTTCACGATCAACCCGGGCGAGCGCATCGCACAGCTGGTGTTCCTGCCGGTGGTGCGTGCCGCCTTCGAAACCGTTACCGAATTCCACGCCACCGTCCGCGGCACGGGCGGCTTCGGCAGCACCGGCAAGCAGTGAGTCCCCCCCATGCCCATCGACCTGATCAACGCCCACAACATCGCCCGCGTCCTCACCGAGGCGCTGCCCTACATCCGCCGTTTCGCCGGCAAGACCATCGTGGTCAAGTACGGCGGCAACGCGATGAAGGACGACGCGATGATCTCCTCCTTCGCGCGCGACATCGTGCTGATGAAGCTGGTGGGCATGAACCCGGTGGTGGTGCACGGCGCCGGCCCGCAGATCGGCTCACACCTGGAACGCCTGGGCAAGAAGAGCGAGTTCGTCGAGGGCATGCGCGTCACCGACGAGGAGACCATGGACGTGGTCGAGATGATGCTCGGAGGCCTGGTCAACAAGGCCGTGGTCAGCGCGCTCAACCAGCAGGGCGGCCGCGCCGTGGGCCTCACCGGCAAGGACGGCTCGCTGATCCGCGCGCGCAAGATGCTGCTCAAGAGCGGCCAGGACATCGGCCAGGTCGGCGAGGTGGAGAAGATCGATCCGCGCATCGTCACCCACCTGGAAGCCGGCGGCTTCATCCCGGTGATCGCCCCCGTAGGCGTGGGCGAGAACGGCGAGGCCTACAACATCAATGCCGACGTCGCCGCCGGCAAGATCGCGGCCGTGCTGCAGGCCGAGAAGATCATCTTCCTGACCAATGCCCCGGGCGTGCTGGACAAGGAGGAGAAGATCCTCACCGGCCTGACCGTGCCGCAGGTGGAAGACCTGATCCTGGACGGCACCATCTACGGCGGCATGGTGCCCAAGGTGCGCTACGCGCTGGATGCCGTGAACAGCGGCGTGAAGTCGGCCCACATCATCGACGGCCGTGTCGATCACTCCGTGCTGCTGGAGCTGTTCACCGATGCAGGCATCGGCACGCTGATCCGGGGTTAGGCACCACCGGGAAGCCGGCGCTTACTCCACCGGCTTCTTGGCTTTCTCGTCTTTCTTCTTGGTATCCTTCTTTTTGGGATCCTTCTTGGCGTCCTTCTTGTCCTTGTCGGTCTTCTTCTTGGCAGTGGGCGGCTTGGGCCGCTCCACCGCCAGCGCCAGGGCGGGAGATCCGGGGACCGGGCACTCGCTGGCGTAGGCGGAACTGCCCATCGTCAGCTCCTGGTAGCGGCGGATATCGCGCAGGAAGTCGCTGCACACGTGCTCGCGGTCCTTCTGCATCTGGTTGATCGCCGCCCGATTGTCCCGCAGGTTCTTGTCCGCTTCACGCAGCTGCCTCTGCTGAAGGTCCACCGGCCGGCCCTTCTTCAGCAGCCCGTCGATCCGTGCCTGAAGATCGGCCTTGACCTTGTCGGAACCGGCCACGGCCTGGTTGGCCAGGTTGATGCGTCCGTCCAGGGTCGCCAGCCGCTCATTGCGTGCGCGCTCCAGATCCTTGACGCTGGAATAGCTGTCGGTGAGGTACTTGTCGTAGGCCGCCTGCTTCTCGGTCTTGAGCTTCAGTGCCGCAGCCTCTTCGGCGGCCTTCTGCTCCGCGGCGAGCTCTTCCGCGGTTTTTTCGCGGGAGCGGGTATCCACTACGCGCCCCTGCTTGTCCATGACGTTGATTTCCTGCTTGGCGTACTCGGGGGGTACGCTGTCGCCACAGACACGGCTGCCCTGTGCGTCCGTCCAGCACTGGATCTTGCCCCGAGCCCCTTGCTGCTTGACGTTCGTCTGTGTCTTGGCGGGCTTCGAGGGCTTGGGTTCATTGGCCGCCAGCACCGGCATGGCCAGGGCCATCAGCAATGCAGCCATCGCCAGTCCGCTCGTGGTCTTGATCATGAAAAGCCCTCTCTTCTCAACTGCTTTCGAGTTTACGTCTAAACCCCGTACTGCGCCTGATACGCCCGGATGGCATCGATGGTGGACTGGTCCGCGGCACCGCCGCTGAGGTAGTCCAGCAGCGTGCGGACATTGACCAGCGGCAGCACACGGATGCCCGAGTCGCGCTCCATCTCCTGCACGGCGGAGGCGCCCGTCGGTCCCTTCTCCTGGCGGTCCAGGGCGATCACCGCGGCCACCGGCTCGGCGCCGGCGGCACGCAGCAGGCGTACGGCCTCGCGCAGCGCGGTGCCGGCGGTCAGCACGTCGTCCACGATCACCACGCGGCCCTTGGGCGCGGCGCCTACCAGGGTGCCGCCCTCGCCGTGATCCTTGGCTTCCTTGCGGTTGTAGGCATAGGGAATGTCCTGGCCCTGCTCCGCCAGCGCCAGCGCCACGGCCGTGACCAGGGAGATGCCCTTGTAGGCCGGGCCGAACAGCATGTCGTAGCCGATCCCGGCGTCCTGCAGCGCCTGGGCGTAGGCCTTGCCCAGCTCGCGCATGGCTGCGCCGCTGGAGATCTTGCCCAGGTTGAAGAAATAGGGGCTGGTGCGGCCGGACTTCAGCGTGAAGGAGCCGAACTTGAGAACCTCGTGTTCGAGGGCCAGCTTGAGGAAGGCGGACTGGTAGGCGTGCATGGGGCGATGTTGGAATCTGGGAACTGAGCGGGACCTGAAGGGTTCGGCTCCGCTCGCCGGACGCGCACATGGCGCGGATGAACGGCGGAATCCCCTGCCTCCACTAGTGCCCACCCCCGCTTTCAGGGACACTACGGCCGCACATTCTAACCCCCGGAAGACCGCCTTGAGAGTCATCTCGCTGAATGCCAACGGCATCCGCTCCGCCGCCCGCAAGAACCTGTTCGACTGGCTGCCGAAGCAGAAGGCCGACATCCTTTGCCTGCAGGAGACCAAGGCCCAGCCAGAGGACCTGAGCGATCCGGTATTCAGCCCGGAAGGCTGGCATGCGCAGTTCAATAGTGCCCTGCGCAAGGGCTACTCCGGGGTGGCCATCTATTCCCGCAAGAAGCCGGATGCCGTGCTGAGCACCCTGGGCAACGAGGAATTCGACGCCGAGGGCCGGTACCTGGAGATGCGCTTCGGCAACCTGTCCGTGGTCTCGCTGTATCTGCCCTCCGGTTCGTCCGGCCCGGAGCGCCAGGCCAGCAAGGACCGCTTCCTGGAATTCTTCCTGCCGCGCATGCGCGAATGGGCCGGCAGTGGCCGCCAGTACATCGTCTGCGGCGACTGGAATATTGCCCACAAGAACATCGACCTGAAGAACTGGCGCTCCAACCAGAAGAACTCGGGCTTCCTGCCGCACGAGCGCGAGTGGATGGACCTGGTGCTGGGCCCCGTGGGCTGGGTGGACGGCTACCGCACGCTCTATCCCGAGCAGGAAGGCGACGCCTACACCTGGTGGAGCAACCGCGGCCAGGCCTGGGCCAACAACGTGGGGTGGCGCATCGACTACCAGATCGTCACCCCGGGCCTGAAGGGCAAGCTCAAGCAGGGCGCGGTATACAAGGCCGAGCGCTTTTCCGACCACGCCCCGCTGACGCTCGACTATGACCTCTGACGCGGCCGCCCCGCGCGGCTGGATCGACTCCCTGCGCATGTATGGCCACCCGCGGGTGGCCAGCATGCTGTTCCTGGGCTTCTCGGCCGGCCTGCCCTTCCTGCTGGTGTTCTCCACGCTCTCGGCCTGGCTGGCGCAGGCCGGCATCGAGCGCGCCACCATCGGCATGCTGAGCTGGGTCGGCATCACCTACTCCATCAAGTTCTTCTGGGCGCCCGTGGTGGACCGCCTGCCGTTGCCGCTGCTGACGCGCCTGCTTGGCCGCCGTCGCAGCTGGATGCTGCTGGCACAGATCGGCCTGGCGTATGGCTTGGCGCTCCTCGCACTGCACGATCCGGCGACGCAGCTCAGCGCGGTTATAGGCTGCGCCCTGCTAGTGGCCTTCTCCTCCGCCACGCAGGACATCGCGATCGACGCCTGGCGCATCGAGGCCGCCGAGCCCGCGATGCAGGGCAACATGTCGGCTGCCTACCAGCTGGGCTACCGCATCGCCCTGATCGTGGCCGGCGCCGGCGCGCTGTACCTGGCCGCCGAGCAGAGCTGGGACATCGCCTATCTCATCATGGCCGCACTGGTCGGCATCGGCCTGCTGACCACGCTGCTGATCGCCGAGCCCGAGCAGAAGATCAGCCGCGACACCCTGCTGCAGGAAGAGCGCGTGACGCGCTTCATCGAGCAGCGCCGCCACTGGCCGGAGAGCCTGCGTCATGCCGGCGCCTGGCTCATCGGCGCCGTGGTCTGCCCCTTCGTCGACTTCTTCCAGCGCAACGGCCTGAAGCTGGGCCTGCTGATCCTGTGCTTCGTCGGCCTGTTCCGCCTCACCGACATCACCATGGGCGTGATGGCCAACCCGTTCTACCTGAGCCTGGGCTACACGCTGAAGCAGATCGCCGCCATCGCCAAGGGCTACGGCGTGGTGATGTCGATTCTTGGCGCCTTTCTCGGCGGGCTGGCCGTGGCGCGCTGGGGTGCCTTGCGGGCCCTGGTGATCGGCGGCATCGCGGTGATCCTGAGCAACCTCTGCTTCGCCGCCCTGGCGATCCACGGCCAGCCCAGCATCGGGGGCCTGGCCCTGGTGATCAGCGCCGACAACCTCGCCGCCGGCCTCGCCGGCTCGGCCTTCATCGCCTATCTCTCGGGACTCACCAACACCGCCTACACCGCCACGCAGTACGCGCTGTTCAGCTCGCTGTTCACGCTGCCGGGCAAGCTGCTGGGCGGCGGCTCGGGCTGGGTGGTGGACCAGATCGGCTTCACCGGTTTCTTCCTCTACACCTCGGCGCTGGGCCTGCCGGCGCTGTGGATCCTGCTGCAGCTCAACCGGCGGCTGGCGAAACCGAGCGCAGCTTCCTGAACACCTCGGCGAAGCGCCGGCCGATCTCGTTGCCGTCGGGCACGTCCCAGGCGCGGCTGTAGACCGGCAGGCGCAGCCGGTCGATGTTGTCGGCGCGGCCGGCGTGCTCGGCGCCCATCAGCTTCAGGTGCTTGATGATGCGCTCGTTGTCGGAGAGTACGTCGTAGTAGAAGTGGCGGATGCCGGCGCGGTGCGCCGACAGGTGCAGGCAGGCCTGCAGCACGAAGCCGGTGCCGCGCCCCTGGTACTCGTCGGCGATGACGATGGCCACGTCCGCCGCCTTGGGATCGTCCGCCAGGCGCACGTAGCGTGCCACGCCGATACCCGGCTCCTCCGGCTTTTCCAGGTTCAGCGCGCCCCAGGCAACGTGGTTCACGTCATCGTTGGACGTGAAGACCTTGAGCTGCTCCTCGGAGAGCGGGTCCACCTGATCCAGGAAACGGCGGCGGCGCGCCAGCTGCGATAGCCGGCGGAAACCCTCCTGCAGCCGCGGCGCATCCTCATGGCGGATCGGCCGCAGCATCACGCGCAGCCCGTCGTCCAGCGGATATTCGAAAGCCGGCGGCAGCGTGGGAGTGAAGAATCCGGAGAAGACGCCCATCGCCGGCCCTGTCAGAGATTCATCTGGTCAATGAAGTCCGCCGGGTTGTCCCAGCGCCCGGAAGACAGGGCTTCGTCATTGCCGCCGTAGTCGTCGCGGCCGATATCCAGCGCACCGGAGTAATCCTCGGGCGGAGCACAGGGCCTTGCGGCCAACTCCGCCCAAGCGTCGAAGTCCACCTCCTCGAGCGTGCCGTCGAAGTGCTGCACGAGCACCACCTCGGCCGTCGCATCGAGACCGACGATCTCGAACGGTTCAGCGTCGGCCTGGAACCACTGGCCGACGGACATCTCGCGTAGCCACTCCGCCATGACCGCCTCCTGCATTCATCGCAGATGGGAGTGACTTTGTTTTACGCCTGTTGCGCGAGGGGTTCAAGGCGCAGCGCGAGAGAGCGCGGGCAAGCGGCTGAAAGCTGGTGAAACTTTAGGGAGATGACAAGGCTTGAAGCCGTTCGCCCCGAGCCTGTCGAAGGGTGAACAGCCCCACCGTACTGTCAACCATGGCCGTCCACGCTTCGATCCTTCGACAAGCTCAGGACTTCAGCACGAAACGGCAACTTGCCCGGCGCCGAGGGAAACTACGGCGCCGGAATCGTGAACCGCCCGTGGATCTCTTCGATCCCGCGCAGCACATCCTTGCCCAGCTTCAGCTCCGCGCTGGCGATGTTGCTGCGCAACTGCTCCATCGTCGTGGCGCCGATGATCATGGAGGTCATGAACGGCCGCGTCCGCACATAGGCCAGCGCCATCTGCGCCGGGTCCAGGCCGTGCTTGCCCGCCAGGGCCACGTACTCGCGCGTGGCCAGTTCCACCTGCTCCTTGGTGTAGCGCGTGAAGCGCGAGAACAGCGTGATGCGGCCCTCGGGCGGCAGGGCGCCATGCAGGTACTTGCCGCTGAGCACGCCGAAGGCCAGCGGCGAGTAGGCCAGCAGGCTCACGTCCTCGCGGATGCTGAACTCCGCCAGGCCGACCTCGAAGCTGCGGTTGAGCAGGCTGTAGGGATTCTGGATGCTGGCGACGCGCGGCAGGCCCTTCTCGCGCGACAGGCGCAGATACTCGGACAAGCCCCAGGGCGTCTCGTTGGAGATGCCGGCAAAACGCACCTTGCCTTGCTTCACCAGCTCGCCCAGGGCATCCAGCGTCTCCTCCAGCGGCACGCCGCCGTCCTCGCCATGGTGCTCGTAGCCGAGCTTGCCGAAGTAATTGGTGGGACGCTGCGGCCAGTGAATCTGGTAGAGATCGATGTAGTCGGTGCCCAGGCGCCGCAGGTTGTCCTCGCAGGCGCCGAGCACGGATTCGCGGTCCAGCTTGGTGCCGCCACGCAGGTAGGGGAACAGGCCCGGGCCCGTCACCTTGGTCGCCAGGATCAGCTCCTGGCGCTTGCCGGTCTTGCGCAGCCAGCTGCCGATGTATTCCTCGGTGCGGCCCTGGGTCTCGGGTTTGGGCGGCACCGGGTACATCTCGGCGGCGTCAAGGAAATTGATGCCCTGCGCCACCGCATAGTCCATCTGCTCGTGAGCCTGCGCCTCGGTGTTCTGCTCGCCCCAGGTCATGGTGCCCAGGCAGATTTCAGTGACTTCCAGGCCGGTGCGGCCGAGCGGATTCTTCTTCATGCGGTGCCCTGTTGGAGATGCTTCGGGAGACTACAGACCACGGCCCGCGCGCCGCGTTTCAGGCGGCGCTGCGCAAGGCCTCGGCACGGCGGCGTGCCAGCTGTTCGATGGCCGGACGCAGGATCAGTTCCATTGCCTGCGCCTGCAAGGGACCGGGCACCACCAGCGTCTGCTCGTGACTGCGGAAGGTGCCGGGCAGCTCGCGCTTGAGGAACTCGAAGTCCGACTGGATGCGCGAGTTCTCGTTGAAATGCACCACGAACAGCGTCTCCTCCGGCTGCGGGATCTCGCGCACCACGAAGGGGTTGCTGGTATCCACCAGCGGCACGCGCTGGAAGTTGATGTCGGTGCGCGAGAACTGCGGAGTGATGTAGTTCACATAGTCCGGCAGACGGCGCAGGATCGTGCCGGTCACTTCCTCCGGGCGATAGCCGCGCTCGGCGGTGTCGCGGCTGATCTTCTGGATCCACTCCAGGTTGATCACCGGCGTCACGCCGATCAGCAGGTCCATGCAGCCGGCCACGTTGCAGTCCTCGCCGACGTATCCACCGTGTAGCCCCTCGTAGAACAGCACGTCGGTATCCGCCGGCAGACGTTCCCAGGGCGTGAAGGTGCCCGGCTGCTGGCCAGCCTCGGCGGCCTCGGCGTCGGTATGCAGGTAGTGCCGCGTCCAGCCGGTGCCGTTGCCGGCGTACTCGCGCAGCGAGGACTCCAGGCGATCCAGCAGGTTGGCGGCCGGGCCGAACAGCGAGAAGTTCTCGCCGCGAATGCGCGCGCGCTCCAGCGACTGCCGCACCTGGGCGCGGTCATAAGCGTGGAAGGCGTCACCCTCGATCACGGCCGGGCGCAGGCCCAACTGGTCGAAGATGCCCTCCATCACGCGCGTGGCCGTGCTGGTGCCCGCACCGCTGGAGCCGGTGACGCCGATGATGGGGTGTTTCGCGGACATGCTGCCTCTTGAGCTTCAAACCGATACCGCCGCGTGTGCCGGGAGCATAGGGGAAAACACCGGAAGCTGGGAATCCGGGCTGGATTTATTACCCCTGGGGCGCCTGGCGGGGATATCCGCCAGGGCCAGGCACACCACCTCAGGTGCGCTCGAACGACAGGTCGAAGACCTCGTGCCCCAGCCGCTCGCCACGGGCCTCGAAGCGCGTCTTCAGGCGCGTGACAGGCATCGGCACGTAGCGGCCATCGGCGGCACGGTTGCGCAGCCCGGGCGCCACGTTGAGCACCTCCAGCATGTGCTCGGCATAGGGCGCCCAGTCGGTGGCCAGTTGCAGTTCGCCCCCCTGCTTGAGCTTCTGCACCACCAGCTGCGCGAACTCCGGCTGCACCAGGCGGCGCTTGTGGTGGCGCTTCTTGTGCCAGGGATCGGGGAACTGGATCACCACCTGGTCCAGGCTGCCGTCGGGGATGCCGTCGCGCAGCAGCTCCACGGCGTCATGGCTGGCCACGCGCAGATTGGCCAGGCCGGCATGCGCCGCGCGGTTCAGCACGCGGCCCACGCCGGGGCGGTGCACTTCCACGCCGATGAAGTCCCAGCCCGGCTCCGCGGCGGCGCGCGCCAGCAGGTGATCGCCGGCACCGAAGCCGATCTCGAACATCACCGGCGCGCGGCGGCCGAAGACGGCGGCCAGGTCCAGCAGCTGCGTCGTCGGCTCGATGCCGTAGCGCGGCCATTGCTCGGCCAGCGAGCGCTCCTGCCCATCCGTCATGCGGCCTTCGCGGCGCACGAAGGAACGGATGTGGCGCAGGTGGAGGTTTTCCCCTTCCTGCGAGTCCTCGGTACCCGACATGCTCAGATGATGCCTTCCAGCGGCGACGACGCGCTGGCATAGCGGCGGCGCGGCATGCGGCCAGCCAGGCGGGCGTCGCGGCCGGCCTCGATGGCCTTGCGCATGGCGGAGGCCATCAGCACCGGATTCTTCGCCTCGGCGATGGCGGTGTTCATCAGCACGCCGTCGCAACCCAGCTCCATGGCGATGGCGGCGTCGGACGCGGTGCCCACACCGGCGTCGACAATGATCGGCACCTTGGCGTTCTCGATGATGGTCAGCAGGTTGTAGCGGTTCTGGATGCCCAGGCCCGAGCCGATCGGCGCGGCCAGCGGCATCACCGCCACACAGCCGATCTCCTCCAGGCGCTTGCACAGGATGGGATCGTCGCTGGTGTAGACCATCACGTCGAAGCCCTCCTTGACCAGGGTCTTGGCGGCTTCCAGCGTGGCGACCACGTCCGGGTAGAGGGTCTTCTGGTCGCCCAGCACTTCCAGCTTCACCAGCTTGTGGCCGTCCAACAGCTCACGCGCCAGGCGGCAGGTGCGCACGGCATCCTCGGCGGTGTAGCAGCCGGCCGTGTTCGGCAGGATCGTGTAGCGGCTGGGCGGCACTACGTCGAGCAGGTTGGGCTCGCCCTTGTTCTGACCGATGTTGGTGCGCCGGATCGCCACCGTGATGATCTCGGCACCGCTGGCCTCGGTAGCCTCGCGGGTCTGCTCCAGGTCCTTGTACTTGCCGGAGCCCACCAGCAGGCGGGAACGGTAGGTTTTGCCCGCGATGATCAGCGGATCTACGTTGGTGGTCATGGGCTTTTGTGCGGAGGGAAAATTGGAGCGGGTGATGGGAATCGAACCCACGCTAGCAGTCGGGTAAGGGGGCGGCCTCGCGGCCACCCCCTCCCCCTAGAACCGTACGTGAGGGTTTCCCCTCATACGGCTCATGCAGCTCTAAGTCCCGGTTTTTAAAAGCCCGAGACCGGCTGTACCACTGTGGGAACCGATGCCATAACCCGGTTTAACCCCGATTATAGCTAGGTTCGTTTCGCGCAGCCTCAAACCTTGGCAGTGCGTGCACTACGGGTCTATGTAACAGCCTTCTCTCTGCCCTTCCGTACTATTCAACCTTCACACCTAGCCGCTGCTGGCATTCCTTCACCAAGAGCTGCCCGATTACGAAGACCGCCGGCCTTTCCAGGCGTTCCGGTTCCGCTTGTGAGGCTGGGTTTTGCACGTATTCCCAGAGTCCTCGGACGGTACGTTCGACCAGCTTTATTGCCGCTGGATCGTTGTATAGCGAGCGGATGCACATTTCCATGGCTGGGTCAGTTTTGATCATCGCACTGAAGACACTGCGGGTTGTGTAAACCACCCCTTCCACGTATGCCACACAGTGCGCGAGTTCATCTCTAGCCTTGGGATTGCACATTTTTGCGAGACCACCGGCTGTGTAACCCCAGTCGCCATCGTATGCATGTGCAGTTACTGGCATTACCGCCGCCATCGACATCAAGCTACCCAATACAGCTGCTTTCGCAGTGCTCACGACTTCTCCTTCCCTGCTAAGTGCCTGAGAGAAAAAAAAAAGCCGCGCGAAAAGAAGACGGTTTCGCCTTATGCCGCTAACCCGCTTCTGGACTCCCGTTCCTACGAGGGCTTCCCGTAGGCTGAGAGTGAATCTGACGATGACACGTCGGATGCAGCAATTGCAGATTGGTCAGCTTGTCTGAGCCCCCGTCGCTTCGGCGAACCCTGTGGTGGACATGCCACCGGGTTTGCTTGGTGATCGGTTGACCGCAGACAGAGCACTTTCCTCCCTGCTCCCGCCACAACCATGCCAGCTTCTTGCGCCCCGTCAAGGTTGCCATCATCAGACGAGTGAGACATTCGTCAAAATAAGCATCCCATTTCGGATCGTAAGGGTTGGCGTCGGCTTTGATCTTGAGATGTTCCCGGAAATGAAAGTCCGAGTACCTCAAGAGCCGCATGCCATCGACGGCGAACACCCAATCTCGGGCTCCTTCCCTGCGGAAGTAGCGCTTTTTAATCCAGCGCTTACCCTTGCTCGGATGCCTCCGTTTCGCCCACGCCCACAACTTCCCCCATAGCAGGTGATCCATCTTCTTGAACGTCGCCGCGACGGCCACCGGGATGTGATACCGCGCCCATCCCCGAATGATCGGGTTGAGCGTCAGGATCACGTTCTCCTGTTTGGCCGTGCGCAGTTCGTGAATCTGCTGCCTGAGTTTGTCGTAGTGCGCGAGACGATTCTTCTTCGATGGTTTGACCTGTAGGCCATTGCGGACCCACCTGACATTCCACCCCAAGAAGTCGAAGCCGTCTGATATGTGGGTGATCTTGGTTTTCGTTGGCGAGAGCCATAGACCGCGCTCCGCCAAGAATTCCTCGATTACGGGCTTGACCTGCGCTTCCAGCAACTCTTTCGAGCTACCAGTTACAACAAAGTCATCCGCATACCGGACCATGTGGACTTTGTGCTTGCGGCTCTTGAACCGCTCCGCGAGGAGCGATTCGAGCCCATCCAGGGTCATGTTCGCCAAGACAGGGCTGATGATGCCACCCTGGGGCGTTCCGGCTTCTGTGGGGGACAGACGGCCCATTTCAACCACACCCGCCTTGAGCCAGCGCTGCAGCACCTTCCGATCCGTTGGAATGTGCTGCAACAGCCAGTCGTGGCTGATGTTGTCAAAGCATCCCTTGATGTCCGCTTCCAGTACCCATTTCGACGAATGCCCCCGTGCTAATAAATTCTTGCACTGGACGATGGCATCTGCCGTGGATCTGAAGGGCCGAAAGCCGTAGGAGTTTTCGTCCGCCGTGCTTTCCGCGATGGGGTCAAGTGCAAGCAGAAACAGCGCCTGCATAGCTCGGTCCTTCATCGTCGGAATGCCCAGCGGCCGCTTTTCCCCGTTGGCCTTTGGGATGTGGACCCGTCTGAGGGGTTTGGGCTTATAGCCCGTGGTGTGTAGCGATTGAACCGCCTTCCATTTGGAATCCGGAGCGGACCAGGTTTCCCCGTCCACGCCCGGCGTCCTACGGCCTTGGTTCTCAGTGACACGACGTACAGCCAGCGCTTTCGCGCTTGTCGTGCGAGTCAGCAACTTTTGCAGGCGTTTTGCGCCGCGCCAATCACCTTCTCGTATCGCCTTCGCTATGCGAGTTTGTAGCCTCCTAACCGTCTGGTGGATACCGGCCCAATCGAGACTGGTCCAGTCCTGCCATACGTCGGAGGCAACATCGCGTGGGAGTACAGCTTGCGCGTCCATATCAACCTCCGGGTTGAATGGAGCGGGTGATGGGAATCGAACCCACGTCAACGGCTTGGGAAGCCGCCGCTCTACCATTGAGCTACACCCGCACCGAGGAAAAACCCATCGGAGAGACGCACGTATCCCCCGCAGGGGATTTGCGTTCCCCTTTGGGGTGGAGTGGCTACAAGACTTATCTAGCGATAAGCCACCTGCCGGAAGTCAGCACGCTTTCGCGTCGGGGCGATCATTTCATCCCCTATACAGCCCATTATAGGCTGCCATTCGCTTTTTCCGACATCCTTTACCCGCCTGAGCATCAGCAAGCCTTGCGGCTTACCTTGTCCGATAACGATGGAGGGCTTACCACCCCCTTCTCGATTGCCGGACGCCCTGACGGGCTTACCGCGTTCCGCATAAGTAACAGGTGTTGCGAGGACTCTGTCTTTCCGCCGGTGGTCCCGTTGTCTGCGTGCGCTGACCAAGCAGCAGCACATCCGACCACGTGCTCTTACGAGCCGGACGCGTCAAACGCCATGCGTCCGTTTAGCTTGACGACGGTTCAACGACAGTTCACTTGCGTTAGTCCTGCAACCCAGCCTAGCGCCGCCGCGAGTGCGTTTCTCGCGTGCACAGTCCCCCTCGCGGGGGTACTGTCCCCCGGAAGGGAGCTACATTCTCAGAGCGCTCAGCACAGGTCCGTTGCCAGACCCGCACCGCTCTTAGGCTACAGGGTGCAGAAACCCTGGTCTGATCCGAAAAGCCGGTCAGACAATTACTTATGCGGCTTACGCCGCGTAGACATGGGGCCGTATACCGCGGCGACGCCCATGGGTTACCACTTGTGATGCTGCTAGTTTTATCACTCTGCGGCCTTTCAGCCCCGTGGTGACTAGGCTAACTACCTACGCGACTCGCGTCGCACGCTTGGGAAGCTGCAGTTCTACCATTGAACTACACCCGCACGGGGCTCCCAGTTTAGACCATCGCCTGTGGAGTCACTACCCCGGGCACCAAGGGACAAGGAATCCGGGACGCATCCCAGGCTCGGGCTCCCGAGGCAGCCGCGATAGAATCTCCCCATGAACCTCCACATCAACGGCCAAGTCCAACACCAACTCCCGCCTTGCTCGGTAGCCCAGCTCGTCGAGCGCCTGCAGTTGGCCGGCAAGCGCCTGGCCGTGGAGCGCAACGGCGACATCGTGCCGCGCTCCAGCTATGCCGACACCTGGCTGGCGGACGGCGACCGGCTGGAGATCGTGCAGGCGATCGGCGGCGGCTGATACTTATATTTTATTGCTAATAAGAAAATTGTTCCACAAATAATCACGGACGAGTCCATGAACAAGCCCCTGAAATACCTGCTCATCGGCGCTGGCGTGGTGATCCTGCTGCTGGCGGGCGCCCTGACTGCCGCCGCGACGCTGTTCGACCCCAACGACTACCGCGACACCATCGCCGCCAAGGTCAAGGAACAGACCGGGCGTGACCTGCAGCTGGGCGAGATCGGGCTCAAGGTCTTCCCCTGGCTCAAGGCCAGCGCCAAGGGCGTGGTGCTGGGCAACGCAGCGGGCTTCGACGACGAGCCCTTCGCCCAGGTCGGCGAGGCCGACGTGGGCGTCAAGCTCTTCCCGCTGCTGTTCGACAAGAAGGTGGAGGTGAGCACCGTGAAGCTCTCCGGCCTGCGCCTGAACCTGCAGGTGGACAAGGACGGCAAGAACAACTGGGCGGACCTGGCCAAGGAAAAACCGGAGGAAGAGAAGAAGCCCGAGGACCAGGGCGGCGGCTTCGACATGAAGTCGCTGGACATCAGCGGCGTGGAGATCAGCGACTCCAGCGCCAAGTACAGCGACGCCCGCAGCGGCAAGAGCTACCAGATCGACAAGCTGCGCCTGAAGACCGGCGCGCTGTCGCCGGGCAAGCCCTTCGACGTGGCCCTGGGCTTCACTGCCATCGCCAGCGCGCCGGCCGCCACCGCCGACCTGGACCTGAAGACCACCGTGGACTACCAGGTCGAGACCTCGCTGCTGAAGCTCAGCGGCCTGACGCTGAAGCTCAAGGCCGCCGGCAAGCAGATCGCCGGTGGCAAGGACGCCAACGCCGATCTCGAACTGGCCGGCGCCGCCACCGTGGACATGGCCAAGAAGCTGGTGGGCACCGAGAACCTCAAGCTGAAGCTCAAGGGCCAGGGCATGGGCTTCGACGCCGACACCGAGCTGGCGGCGCAGATCCTGGCCGACTACGGGCAGAAGCTCTACAACGCCAAGGGCCTGGTCTTCACCGGCACCGTGGCGGGCCAGGGCGTGCCGGGCGGCAAGCAGCCGCTCAAGCTCAGCGGCGACTTCTCCTACGACGGCGCCAAGGGCACCATGGCCTTCGACAAGGGCGCCCTGGCCGTGGCCGGCCTGGACCTGAAGACCAGCATCCGCGGCGAAGGCCTGGGCGAAGGCGGCGCGCCGCGCCTGCACGGCCCCATCAGCATCGCGGCCTTCAATCCGCGGCCGCTGATGAGCCAGCTCGGCATCAAGCTGGAGACGGCCGACCCCGAGGCACTCAAGAGCGTGAGCCTGGCCGCCAATTACTCCGGCACGTTCACCTCCGCGCGCTTCGAGCAGCTGAATTTCAAGCTCGACCAGACCACGATGCAGGGCATGTTCGGCCTGCGCGACTTCAAGGCCAAGGCCATGGAGATGGCGCTGAAGATCGACGAGATCAACGCCGACCGCTACCTGCCGCCGAAGAAGCCGGGCCAGGAAAAGCCGGTGGCCGCCGCCGGCGACAAGAAGTTCGACGACCAGCCGCTGCCCACCGAGGCGCTGCAGAAGCTCAACGCCAATGGCACGCTGGACATTGGCAAGCTGACCATCAACGGCCTCAAGCTGAGCAACGTCAGCCTCAAGCTCAGCGGCGCCCCGGGCGCCACCCAGGCGCAGGCCATCTCCGCCCAGCTCTACGGCGGCAAGGTGTCGCTGAGCAATGCGGTGACGCCGGGAAACGAGCCGGGCTACGCCATCAAGACGCAGTTGTCCGCACTGCAGGCGGCGCCCTTCCTGAAGGACCTGATCGGCAAGGACCCGGTGAGCGGACTGGGAAACTTTGACGTCAGCCTGAACAGCCGCGGCAACACCTACGGCGAGTTCAAGAAGGCGCTCAACGGAGACCTGTCCTTTCGCGTGGAGAACGGCGCCGTGAAGGGCTTCAACCTCGCGCAGACCGTGCGCAAGGCCAAGGCCACGCTGGGCGGCAACCTCAACTACACCGAGACCGAGCAGCCGGTGACCGACTTCAGCGTGTTCTCCGCCACCGCCAAGATCATCAACGGTGTGCTCAAGAGCGACCTGCTGGATGCCGCAAGCCCGCTGTTTCGCGTCGCGGGCGAAGGCCAGGTGGACCTGGTCAACGAGACCATCAACTACCTGGCCAAGCCGACGATCGTGAACACCATCACCGGCCAGGAGGGCAAGGGCCTGGAGCAGCTCAAGGGCATCATGATCCCCATCCGCCTCAGCGGAAACATGTACAAGCCCAAGGTCTCGCTGGACCTCAAGGCCGCACTGCAGCAGCAGGCCACCGAGAAGCTGCGCGAAAATCTCAAGGGCGAGGAAGACAAGCTCAAGGCCAAGCTCGGCGAGAAGTTGGGCATCCAGACCGAGAAGGACGGCAAGCAGTTGGATAAGCAGGAACTCAAGCAGGAGCTCAACAACAAGCTCGGCGACCTGCTGTTCGGCAAGAAGAAAAAGCAGGAGGCGGCGCCCGCGCCGGCCCCTGCCGAACCGGCCGCCCCCGCCGAGCAGAAACCCGCGGAGGCTGCGCCGGCCAAGTGAGCTCCCTGCCAGGTCATCCCCAGCAAGGTCCCGGAAATCCGTTCGTGCCGAGCCCGACGAAGCATGAGCGGATTTCCCGCCCCAGCCGTTACCTGAAACCGTTCGCACTTCGACAGGCTCAGCGCGAACGGGGGGCGTCTCATGCCGTCCGCTAAGAAGACCGCGGCGCTCGCGCCCTTCGCCGATCGCCTGCTGACCTGGTTCGACGTCCACGGCCGGCACGACCTGCCCTGGCAGCATCCGCGCACGCCCTACCGCGTGTGGCTGTCCGAAATCATGCTGCAGCAGACGCAGGTCACCACGGTCATCCCCTACTTCGAGCGCTTCCTGCAGCGCTTCCCGGACGTGGCTTCGCTGGCCGCCGCGCCGGTGGACGACGTGCTGGCGCTGTGGGCAGGGCTGGGCTACTACGCCCGCGCGCGCAACCTGCACCGCTGCGCGCAGACCGTGGTCAACGAGCACGGCGGCGAATTCCCGCGCGACATCGAGGCGCTGCAGGCACTGCCCGGCATCGGCCGCTCCACCGCCGGCGCGATCCTCTCCCAGGCCCATGGCGACCGACACGCGATCCTCGACGGCAACGTGCGCCGCGTGCTTTCGCGCCATGCCGCCGTCGAAGGCTGGCCCGGCGCACCGGCCGTGCAGAAGAAGCTGTGGACCGTCTCGGAGAGCCTACTGCCGCAGACTCGCATGGCCGACTACACCCAGGCCATCATGGATCTGGGCGCCAGCCTCTGCAGCACGCGCAAGCCTGCCTGCGCCATCTGCCCGCTTACGCAGGACTGCGGCGCGCGCATCGCCGGCCTCACCGCGCAGATTCCCGAGCCTAAGCCCAAGCCGAAGAAGGAACGCCCCGAGCGCAGTACCCAGGTACTGCTGATCGAGAACGAGCGCGGCGAACTGCTGCTGGAACGCCGCCCGCCGGCCGGCATCTGGGGCGGCCTGTGGTGCCCCCCCCTGGTGGACGAGGGGGAAGATCCCGCCGCCGCCTGCCGCGAGCGCTACGCGCTGGCGCCCGGCCCCGCGCAGGCGCTGCCGCCGCTGCACCACGCCTTCAGCCATTTCGACCTGGAACTGCGCCCCTTGCGCCTGCGCGCCGGCCCCGCCAGCACGCTGCGCGAAACGGCGGAGCTGGCCTGGATTAAAATGGACGACCCCACCAAGGGCCTGCCCGCGCCGATCCGCAAGCTGCTGGACGCGCGCCGCAAGTCCGGCCTCCCTGAGAACGAAAAATGTCCCGAACCATCCACTGCGTAAAGCTCGGCCAGGAAGCCGAAGGCCTGGACCGCCCGCCCTACCCCGGCCCGCTGGGCAAGCGCATCTACGACGAGGTCTCCAAGCAGGCCTGGGCTGACTGGCTCGCCCACCAGACCCGCCTGATCAACGAATACCGCCTGGCCCTGGCCGACGCCCAGTCGCGCAAGTTCCTGGCCGACGAAATGGAGAAGTTCTTCTTCGGCGGCGGCGACCTGACGCAGACCGGCTTCACTCCTCCCGCGAAGGGCGAATAGTCCCCGTTTCAACCGCTCTCTCCTCGCGGGAGAGGGGCAAGGGAAGAGGGGGCGGTCAAATATTTGCCGATCCTTCAGGAAAACCTGAGAAAATCCGCCGTTTTCCTTGACTCCCCTCCCCTGCCCCGCTTTAATACGCGCCCCTAGCCGCGCAAGGCGGCGGGTAGCAGTAGCAAGTTGTATCTGGCCGGGTAGCTCAGTCGGTAGAGCAGGGGATTGAAAATCCCCGTGTCGGCGGTTCGATTCCGTCCCCGGCCACCATTCAAGTCCATGATTTCGCTAGGTTTCCTTTTCCCGCCGGGAATTGGTGCGGGCGCTATGGCGCCCGCAGGACAAGAATAGGACAAGAATAAGTTCTTGGTTATTTCTTGACCAGGCCCGCTCAAGGTTTTTTGGCGTGGATACCGCGCTCCTTTCAGGAGTGCTTCAATGAGAAATCCAGACGGTGTATGTTGGCGCGCAGCGAAAGTTGACCCAGGGTGCGCAGCGAAAAGTGACCCACCTGTAAGGGTTGAGAGTCTAGTTCAAATCTGTGGGTAAGTTGGTCTTTCGTGCTTTGGATCTGTTCTC
>NZ_JAUASX010000031.1 GCF_030345715.1 Solimonas sp. SE-A11 | reverse complement strand
ATCCGCTTCCTTCAGAAATCCGATGATCTGCTCTTCCGAATACCGCTTCTTCACGTCCGACCTCCTGGGGTCTTGGGTCGGACTCTAAACCACGGTGCTACTCAATTTTGGGGTAACGTCGGCCCGCACGGACATCCTGCGATCCAGGCCAGCCTCCCTGTTCCAGTTGACGATGTCCAGATACTCATCAGCCCGGCGACGCACATCGTTGATAAGGTCAGGGGCCAGAGATGGCCGGAGGATCAATACTACTTCTCCTTGCTGAACAAGGAGGGGGTAGAGATCGCCATGTCACGTGGGCATTACGGATGGGATGATGCCATCAAGTTGGCGACTTTCTTCAAGGGGAAGTCCGTTGAGCAGGCGCTGATGTGGTGGGCGCGTAGAAAGCTTTAGACGCCCCTGACGTGCGTTGCAGAGCGGGCAAGAGTATCGATAGGCCCGCTTGGTCTGGCTAGAGGTTATAGCTGCGCCGGTAATAAACCACCTGCTCCGCATAGCCGGATGGCCCGATATGCGGGGACTTCAACCCCTCATTCTCAATGCGCTCGATCTCTGGCAACAAATCACGGCGCCTTTCTTGAAAGCCTGCAAGCACGAGCCTGGCAGCGTCTTCCCCTCGATAGCAGAGCGCAAATTCGAGAGAACTCGGGAAATCCATTGCCGGGACATCCTCTGCGATCAATCTGTCGACCAGATCTCCCGGCCTCAAGAACATATCGAAGTACGGGATGATGTTGTCGTTCAGGAAGGCTACGACCTCCAGAATCTTCGCGTGGCGTGTACTCGGGTCGGCCAAGTCCCACTCTACGACCGGCCTCGACCTGCCGAGTAGATTCTGAGCCATACCGCCAGCTGCGTAATCGGTAACCATTTTTTCAGGGAGGTGAGCCTTCCTGAGTGCCATCAAGGCCTTTGAACCGACCCCCGCGTACATCCACAGCCGCACGTGCTGCCCTGCGATGTTGTACACCGACGATTGAAAGGAAACGGTGTACTTGAAGTCGACGTCACCACGAGAGAAGCGAGGCCCGCTTTTGGCATAACGAAACCCAGCGCCTTCGAATCTTCTTGAAATCTCCTGGCAGCTCGCAAGGTACACATCGCGTGGACTCTCCATGGCTTCCTTCTCCCTCGCCGATATCTTCGTATGCGTCCCTTGTTGCGTTCAATCGACTATGTGCTGATCGCGCGCATGGTGTCCGGGTTCGTCATCGAAGGCCTTGAGATCGCATGAATGTACAGGCATCTGCATGATGCAGATCACAGGCCTTTCGCATTGCATCTGCGCCGTTGTTGCTGACCTCCGCTTGGGCCTGCAGGCGCCCCAGCATGAATAATGAAGCCGCGTCATCTGGGACTTCCTTTAGATACGCCTCCTGGACGGCGATGGCTTCCTTAAATCGAGACTGGTAAGCCAGGCAAGCAATGAGATTGCCGTTGGCCTCTTGCGACTTGGGGGCTAGGCCGGTCGCTGCTTTGAGATCTGTCAGCGCAGGGTTGAAGTTTCCCTGCCGGCACAATGAGGTTCCTCGCCAGGTCAAGGCGGTGGCGTCAGCTGGATTCTGCTCCAGAAGAAGGGTGTAGCCCGCAATGGCCTCCTCCAGGTTGCCGGCTCTATAGGCATTTCCGGTATGTTTCCAGGCATCGTTAGTGGTCGCCTTTGTGAGATCGTCACTGGCGCTGTCTCCTTCCTGCCATGGCCTAAGCTGGTGATACCGGCGTGCATCGTCGAATGCCAGCTTGAATTGCTTCAGATGACGTGCAGTCCGGTTCCTCCCCTTCAGGAAATCCGGCTCGGAGCCCCAACTAAGTGCCTTGTTGTAATGGTCCAGGGCTTCCTCTTGGCGGCCGGCCAGTCGCGCAGCCTCTCCTCGTGCCCAGTCCGGGTAGCCGAGCAGCGTCTTAAGCTTGGGATTCTTGCTGGCATGCTGCTGTGCCAGCTTGGCGAAACGGGTCATGGCGTCGAAGCTGCCGCCCCATTTGGGCTGAAGCCGGAAGATGATGTTGGCATGTAGGTTGTAGCTATCGGGGAATAGCTCCAGGGCCTCGGGTGCGGCCTCCAGCATGCCCGATGCTCCTGACGCGCCGGCCGCCAGGACCAGCACTCGATACGGGGCAACGTTCTGAGGCTGCAGTGCGATCGCCCTCCGGGCATCATCTTCGGCGAGCTTCATGTATCGGCCCATCAGTTCGAACTGCTCGGGCTTTGTTTCATTCGAGAGCTTGCTTCCCCGCGCGGCGTATCCTGCCTCAACGCGGCTGAACGCCCGAGCGACATAGGGCTGATATGACTCTGGGCGTGCTTCAACCCAGGCATCAAGCCGCGCAAGCATCTCACTGTCGTGCCGCAAGAACGACTGATAGGCCACGATAAGAGAATCTTCTCCCTCTGAAACGCTCCACAGGGCCCCGATCCGGTATTGATCGAGCAGATGCTCAAGCTCTTCATGCTGATGAAGCGCGAGGAGCTTGCGAATGGCGTTTCCATCAGGTGAAGGCAGCAGCGGCGAGGCCGTATCTGCCTTGGCGGCGACTGATGGCGGCCGCGCGGCATCAGCCGCTTGGGCTGTACTCAGGCCGCTGTAGACAACAATCGCCGCCAGCAGCATCCATGCCCCCGATCCTGCGCATCGCGCTTGAAAACGAATCACGCCTATCCCCCTGCGAGTTTTCCACCTGCGGACGCAGGCTGGACAGCCATCACTGCTCGTCTGCGGCATGTAACCATGCCAGAACTGCCGGTCCTGATACCCAAAACAGCACCATGGCGAAGAGAATGGCCAGCGCCAAGCTTTGTGGAACACCCCAAAAAAACCTCCGGCCATGGCTGACTGACCGCCGAGGATAGGGAAGGGTGCCGTCGCTACAAGAGGTAGCCAAGCCTTGCCGGTTTTCCACGACCAGATGCCTGCTGCATAGAGTCCGAGGCCCAATGGCGGGGATGCTATAAGAGCCAGGGGGAAGAGCTTGTTTGCGAAGATCGTGGCAATCACAACAACCAGTGCGGCCAGCGACACCCAGGGCGAGGCTCGAATGATGCGTTCCGCTGCTGCCCGTCGCTCTGCAAGGGTTAGGGGTGCCATACGCGATCCGTAATCATCATCGAGTTTCCTATCGACCCGGGCGGGAATTCAGGTCTTGAGCGAGCCCACCCCGGATCCTGACGTCTGGAAGGCGGGAATCTAGAACTGGCGCATCTCCCCAGCAGCTTGGGATGGCAAGAGTGCTTCAAGGAGCCGCCTTGCAAGCCATCGGGACCGTTTTGTCGCCAGTCAGATAGACCGATCCATGGGGGGGGCGCCCGACCTTCTGGCATGCCTTGTCATTGAAGGCCAAGGCGATCGCGTTCTGCCGGGGAGGTCTCTTACAGGAGCCGGTCGCCATCCGCGCGAACCAGTACGAGCGTTACGTCTTCATCGATTCCTGCATAGGCTCCGTTCACCGTCCTTTCGACGATGGTCAGATCGCCAGACGTGTACTCGCGATCTGCATTGCTTGCGAATGCCAGAGTTGCCACGGACAGCGGCAGGGCCAAGGATGCCGATAAGACCTGGTTGAATCGCAGCTTCATGGTGGACCCTCCAATGTGGATTCATTTGGCTGGGGTCCGTCACAACGTGTGTGACTGAGAGGCCTGGCTTATCTTGGTGCTTACTTAGAACAATGAGTCAGCGGGCGTTTGCTGCAGATTCCTGAGAATCATTGAAGGCACGGCGAAATTCCAATGGATCTGAGACGTTAGGAATTGGAGCCTGAGGAGTTCCAGCGCCTGCTAGAACAATCGAGCCGTAGTTAAAAACACGTCCAAAAATACCTTGATTGACTTGGACGCTTTCGACGCGACCTATTTTCATCTCTACGGTATTTCGCCGAATGAAGCCAAACTTCGCGATTACCCGCTTATTCGTTACCGCAAGTTCAGTTGAGATGTAAGTAATGTAAACCCCGAGCAGTATGAGCAACCCAACGCCCCAGGCGAATGTCAGAAATACTCCAAAGAAAATGACAAGAGCGTAGGGCCATAGGCTAACCCTCGCAACGTATTCCACACGCTCGTCTGGCATGAGAACGCGCTTGACGTAGCTTCCCACTCGTTCAGGAGGCACGCTTGGTCGGTGCGCATCTTGATCGCTAGGCTGAGGCTGCTTAGGGGCGTTGGGACCATGCGTCTGAGTTCTTGATCGGATGGGAGGAGGTGACTGGTGATTGGCGGGAGGCGGTTCATCCACCAATTCAACGCCAGCCAACGCTTGGCTAGGAGGTGGAGCAGGGTGACGATACTCTGCCGGGACGCCTGCCTTCGTCAGCGCCTCCACCACACGCTTTGCAGTCTCTTCATCGGGTACGCGCGTCACGATAAATCGAGCGCCGCTTGTGAAGCGCGCGATCTGTTCCTGGCTGCCCTTGGGAAATAGTGCGCGGACATTGGATTGGAGCATGTCATCAGTGAAACCGCTTAGCGGGCGACCTGCCGCCCAGACCTCGAACACGCTCATCCTTCCTCCCCTGTTATTGTCGACATTAAATAATGCCGCAGCTTCACCTAGGCATTACGCGGGAATATACGCTGCGCGTCCAGGGGGGGGCGCATGTCGATTGCCAACCTGATTCATATGTCATGTTGGGCGGGTTAGGCCGAGCTGCGCTTTCTTCCACGGACAGTCCGATCGGTGTAGAGCCTAAAGCCTGATGCTGATCACGGACGTCAACCCGAGTGCAGTGGGACCGTCCGTGCAGACGGTGATTGATAGCAACCCGTCGATTCCAGGAGCCTATGGAAGCATGTCGCATGTCTTTCGGCAGCTACGTTCGATCCGGTCGATAAAAGTGGTGCTCCTTAGCTATGGGAATTTCAGTGACCTCAGGTCTTGGAGATTGGCCGGGGCTACATCATTAATGGAAGGCGGACTGCCTCGAAACATGACAGATGAATCAGGTTGTTCGTGGCTCGCAGGAATTTTCGGTGAGGGGCATGCCGCTTTGAGCCAAAGGAGGCGATCTCGAAGGGTCAACCCCCAATAAGGGGTTGCCTAATGAAGGCAGAACATCTAGATATGACGCTTGTCGCGTTGTACATTCACAAGCAAGCATCGACGCTAGGTCGTGCCGCGACAATATTGATCGAAGGCGAGCTGACAATCGTCCACAGAAGTTTACGAAGAAAACCTTGCTTCATTTCTGTCAGCCATTACTTCGCTATTGGCTCGGATTGGAGCATTTAGAGGCAGGGGAGTTGACGTGAGAAAACCATCTTGGCTGGTGTCCATGTGCATCATGGGCGCCTTGTCGCTTAACCCCGCGATAGCCATGGCCGCTACCGCGTACTACAGCGGCTTCGCCTACCTAGGCGACTTCAAGTCGATCGAGAAGAACTTCCCATACACAACGCAGCTAACGAAGTCTGAGCAAGGTGGTCCATCGCGATTGGATGTGGCCGTTCTGCCGCGTGTGAAAGCTGTCAGAAACCCGATTCTAACGATTGAGTTCGAGGGCCTCGGTAAACTCGGTCCGGATGCGACTACCGCGATTGCGTTGGCATTGGCGCTGGATCGCGAGACAGTCAGTGTAGAGAAGATTGGTGGCATCCATAAGATCGTTGTGGAGCTGTCCGCGCAGGCGCTTTTCTTCGACTTCAAGGAGAAGGCAGTCATCGCGAGTTACCCGATCATCGTCCAGTACATTGACGTGGTCCGTGAACGACCCGATGACGCTTACTTGGCGAAACTGGTCTCCGACCTCTACCTGGGGAACGTTGGAGTCAACCTTCTAGATGAATTTTCGAAGCGGCTGGAAACGATATCGCTGAATACGAATGTCTCACGTCGAATCCAGGTCTCCAGCGTCAACATCGGGAGCGAGGCTCAAGCGGTTCTGCCCCCTCAGTATGCTGACGACGAGCAGAATTTTCGAAACATGCTGGCACAGCAGTTCAGCTCCTACCTTTCCGTGAACCAGAAAATTCCAGTGCTGCCGTACACCGCTGGGTACGCGATCTCCAATCGTATGGCGGCCCGCTTCGAGGATGGGTCTGTGTTTGACCTGAAAATCCCAGAGCCCGACTACACCATCGACCTGGATTTGGCCAAGCTTCGGCGGATCGATGGGCCACAGAGCGCGGCAGGTATGAGCGTCATCTATGGGGCCCAGGTAAAAATAAAGGTGTCGGAGCCACTGTCGGGAAAGCGCTACTTCGATGCGCCGATCAAGCAGGGTGCCAGCAAGGGTGTACCAAAGTCACAGGAAAATGTGGACGACTGGGCCGCGTTCCAGGAGACGATCCTGCAGTTGATGAATAACTTCACGAGCGCGCTGGACGCGCCGACCGCTGAGTGGGCTGAGAAGCATGCCAGCGACAAATCCCTGACTTCTTCGATGAGCGATCTCAGAAAGGTGCTGCAATCATGCAAGTAATAATGCGCTGTCTGGTGGCGGCACTGCTGCTCGGCTTCTCCTTCAGTGCATCCGCCCAGGATGCCTCGGCCAAGGGTATGGCGACGGTGAATTTCACTCCTCCTCTCACCGGAGCCACCAAGCAGGCGGCCCTGCAAAAGGCGCAGGTTAATGCACTGGATCGGTACTTCTCTACGGTGGACCAGGCTAAAGCCAAGAACTACGAGTTAATCCGAGGTCGACTGCTGGAGTCCATCGACTCCTACATCCTGGGGGCGACGATTTTGTCGGAGGAGGTGGACGACAAGGCCGGCGTTTATACGGTGACGGTGCGTGCGGATATCAATAAGCCCCGCCTTGAGAACGCCCTGCAGGGCAGTTCGGCGATGGCGAACACGGCCAACGCTGATAAATCAGCCCTCACCTTTGTTTTCATTGCCCGACAGCAGCGCTCGGTCCAGGCATTTGACGACAAGGTCTATAAGCGAGTCGATACACAGTCAAGTGCGAAGCAGTCGGGTTCCTCGCAGAACCGTGCAGTGGAGTCCGAAAGAATCCGGAGCGCCAGCATCGAGACCGGCGAATCGGTTAAGAGCAGCGGAAATTTCGAAGCAAGCAGCAGTGATTCCGTCACGACCGGCGGGAGCGTGACCAAGAAAGCCGATGTGGTCGAGTGGTCCATCGTTAATGCGGATGGCATCAACTCCGTAATGACCGGAACCTTTTCCAACGCCGGCTATGAGGTGGTGGAAGCCGAATATCTAGAGCAAGCCTCGAACAATCAACTCAGTGTGGCCGCGATTCGCAAGGACTACAGCACCGGCAACGACCTCTCGGCGGCTACGCTTAGAAGTGCTGTGAGCGGCGTAAAGGCGGCGGAGGTTCCTTACTTGGCCTACGGAACATTGGACGTGGGCATGGCAGACACTGATCCGGCTTCAGGCTTGACTCGCGTATACGTGACGGTGTCGGGCAAGGTTCTAGATCTGCGTGGCCGCTTTCCCAAGACGGCCTCCGCCGTCGGGCCGGTGCAGTTCGCCGGCCTGGGGCCCAATGAAGGGGTAGCGCGAACCAATGCGCTGAAATCGGCTGCAGGCAGCGCCGCCCAGCAGCTGATGAATGAAATGAACGCCCGGGGCGTTCAGTAAGAATCTTTTTAACCAGAGGAACAGAAAATGCAGAACAATAAAATCGTGGCAGCCCTCTCGATCATGGCAGCATTGGCCACTGCCCCGGCGTTTGCCATCGGCTTGCCGAAGCTACCGGGAGTGGGTGCGAGCGCCGAAGCGCAGACGGCGCCCGCGGGCGATGCATCGGGCATGCAGGATTCCGTCATCAAGACCTTCGTGGCAGGCTCCATCGAGATCAGCACGGCACAGGCATCGCTGCTGCGCGCGTTTGACCTGAAGGACCAGGCCGCCGCCCTGGAAGCTGACGCCGCCGCCCTGAAAAGCGGTGCAACTGATCAGTCGACTCTGAGCAAGGCTACGCAGAGTTCGAAGTCCGCTTCGGATGAGATTGCTAAGCGCATCGCTGCAGGTCAGCCTTTGAGCGAGGAAGGTAAGCAGCACTATGTCGCCAGCTTGGTGCCGTTCGCCAAGGGACTGGTCATTACCTCCAAGTTGCCTCCCGAACTGAAGACGTTCGGAGATGCTGCCAAGCAGCAGGTGCAGGCTGCTTCACTGATGGACAAGGCTTCGGTCACATCCAAGCTGGCTCCCGGCATGTATCTGGTGAAGGAAGCGCCTGGTTACACCAGCAATGCCATCGATGCTTTCAAGAAGATCGTTACCTTCGCGCAGAGCAATTCGATTCCGGTGCCGGCAGACGCAACTGCCGCACTGAACTTCTAAAGTAAGCTGATGAAGGGCGGCCTCGGCCGCCCTTCCTTTTCCGGAAGGGTAGATCCAATCATGTCGAAATACTTACCGATGGCCTTCCTATCGGCAATCCTCGCTGTGACCGCTTGCAAGAAGGAGGCCCCCGAGGCCCCGGTCGAGCAAGCCCCGGCGACGATGGCCCGCGAGATGCCGGACGCAGGAAAACTGGAGCAGGTCGCGATACAAGCTACCGGCGAGGGGCGCAGTGTGCAGGCGGCCGTCGATCAGGCAATCCAGTTGGCAGTAGAGCAGGTCAACGGTAAGTCAATTGACGCAAGCGCGACGCACTACCAGGCCGGTGTGGCGATCGCCGTCGGGTCTGAGAACATCGAGATCGGGACTGCCGCATTCCAGAACCTCGTTAGCACGCGTACTCGCGGTGTCGTCAGTAACTTCAAGATCCTGAAGCAGGAAAAGTCCATCCTCGGCGATAGCCACAAGGTAACCATCGAGGCGAACATCGCCAAATTCGTTCGCCCGGAGTCGGCGAACCGCTTGCGGCTGGCGATCGCACCTTTCCGAACGCGCCAGGGAGCATACCGGGTGGACACCCGGGAGTTTTCCTCTGAGGAGATCGCACGTCGCCTGCGAACCGATCTGACGACAGCGTTGACCCAGACGGACCGCTTCGCGGTTCTGGACCGCGAATTTTCGGCCGAAGTGAACGCAGAGCTGGACGAGATATCCAGCGGACGTGTGGCATCAGAAGATTTTGCGCGAATTGGGCAGCAGTTGGCTACGGACTACGTGCTGGTGGCCCAGTTGGATCGTTTCGGTTACGAGCGTCATGAGCGTGCTCTCCGCACCTCGGACCGTGTGCTGGTCAGCCATTCCGGTGGTGCGACTCTGTCGTTTCGCCTAATCAACGTTACCACCAATCAGATCGCCATGGCTGACCAGGTGGAGATCGCTCTCCCGGCCACCGCGCCCACGACGTTAGGTACATCCATCGATTCTGCGTCGGTCGTGGAGACACTAATGAAGGGATTGAGCAACAATGCCTCTTCGAAGGTTTTGGCTAAACTTTTCCCGGTCACGGTTCTCTCGGTGCAGGGCAATGACGTGGTGCTGAGTCAGGGCGGCTCAGCTGTAGCGGAGGGGAGCCACTACTCGGTGGTACTCCGTGGCCAAGAGATGAAAGACCCACAGACGGGGCAGTCGCTTGGCAGGGTGGAGAAGCCCTGCTGCGTGATTGCCATCACTAAAGTCACTCCGACCTTGTCCTACGGGCAGATTATTTCTAGCAGCTTGGATGTGCAGAAGGCATTCCAGCCCGGCGCGCTGGAGTTGCAGGGCAAGGTCGCCCAGGGCGCCCCTACGCCGATGGAATCGGTGGGAGAGGAAGACGCCTCAGATGACGAGCCTGCTGCCGCGGCCCCCGCCAAGGCACAGAAGAAGGCGCATCCCGCCGCTACGGCTCCGGCCGAAGCTCCCGCTGCTAAAGAGGATGCGAACTGGTGAGGACCATGGCGCTTGTCCGCCGGTTGGGAGCAGCCACATTGGCGGCATCCCTGTTGGCCTGTGCCAGCACCGGCATTAGCCCCGGGGTCTGGGAGCTACGGCCTACGGATAGCCAGGCATTTGAAGTGGAACTGCGGCAGCTGGGTCCGGGAGAGTTCTACTTGCAGGCAGGTGGACAGCCCATGTCGGGCGTGTATCGCCAAGACAAAAAAGTCCTGAGGATGACCAAGCCGGATATTCCTCGCTTCAGCGGGTACGCCTGGAACATTCTAGAAGACGGGTCATTGGTTTTGGCCACGGAAGCCGATGTCCCGCTCACGGGGCGCAGGCTGGTGTCCTCTACTATGCGAAGGCTTCGATAGTCGAATACAAGCAATTCATATAAGGGCCCGGCCCAGTATGCCGGGCCCTTAGCGTTGTGACGAACACTGCTGGCGAGGTGAGATTGGCACCGCCCGCTCATCTATGATTTGCAGATTCAGGCTCGCTTTTAGCAGAGATATGGGGGAGTAGATCCGTCGGCTACATGACTACTCACATCTGGAATCGATGCGTCCAGCCCATCTGCGAATAAAGGACATGCGCGTCCGCGAAGCGCCACGTGTTGCTTATCTGGCGTCCCCCTGAGATGTTGCCAATGTCTAGCATATCCACGTGCCTTCCATCTCAAGCGCGTTCGGGAAGCAGTGCCTAAGCGAGTAAGCTGTACTGGTTAGTGCTTCGGTGCTCGGATCCTGATAATTGTGAAATAGGCTTCAGTGAATCGCCGCTGCCGTTGCGGAACATAACGTCAAACTGGGGGGGGGGGGGATGGGGAACGACTTGCTTTCGAAGGCGCGCGCCAAGCTTGAGCGCGAAGTGCTTGAGATCGAGAAGCGCACTGACATGACGGATGACCAGAAGGCGGACCGCATCGTCGTGATTTTTTCTACGGCTTGCGCAGGAGTAGCCGTGCAGCCAATTCCATTCGCGGATATTTTTATCCTTACGCCATTGCAGGCATACATGGGAACGCGCCTGGCCGCCATTCGCGGCATCCGTCTTTCGGAGCAGGAGGCCACCGACGTCCTCAAACAGCTAATGGGTGTCGTCGGAATGGGCCTGCTGGCGCAGCAACTTGGCATTGCCGCGGCGAAGGTATTGTTCCCCATTTTTGGTGGCGTGGCCACGATTCCGGTGGTGTTCGGTTTGACCTATGCAATCGGCTCGGTAATGGACCGCTATTTCGTCGCAAAATCGCAAGGCCGAACCTTGAGTGCGAGCGAAATCAAACAGGCCTGGAAAAGTGCGAAACGCAAGGGTGAGGCAGACGGGAAACAGCGAGAAAGTGACATCCGCCGTCACACCGATGGTTAGTCGACCGTCCCTTCTTTACATCCGTCGTAACTTCGACGAAGCCGCCATTTTGGTGGTCGCAACCAAGCTGGCTTTTGAGCGTGATCCGCAGTTTAGCGATTCTGAGTTGGCAACAGTCGCTGCCATGCAGCGCGCTCACCCCCAAGCCGGCGACAGCCTAGGTGCTTTGGGTGATTGGCTATCGGACATGGACGAGAGCCAAATCGATGGCGTCGTCAGCAACACCAAGGGCGTTCTGCACGAGATGGAATTCGTTCGGCTGGAGAACGACGACGGCGATTCAGTCTACGCAAGCCTGTTCGAGGCAACCAACCATCCTGGTAATGATGTTCGCTTCTTCGATCCTACTTCCGACCAGAGCTGGGCAATCCAACTTAAGGCAACCGACAACGCGGGCTATGTGCAGGATTGGCTTGATGAGCATCCGGACGGCGAGATCGCTGTCACGAGTGAGTTGGCCGACCGCTTAGGCCTCCCGGATTCGGGATTAAGCAACGCGGAGCTGACGGCTCGCACGGAAGACGTGGTGGATCGGTTGTTGAACGCAGGTGACAAGAGCGACCTGTGGGGCTATTTTCCCGCACTCACCACTGCGTCCATCGCGCTAGTGGTGTGGGAGCTTTGGCAGCGCCACCAGCGCGACGAAATTAGCATCGAGCGCTTCAGGTGGATGGCGGCACGTGTGACGGGTATAAAGATCGGAAAAATCGGCTTTCTCACGCTGGCCATGATGGTGCCTGGCCTGAATGTCGCCGTTGGTGCTGGACTGGTGGTCAGCTTGCTGTTTTCAGGTGCTTCGATGGCGAAGGCGGCGGCTCGGTGAACGGGCGACCTGGGTGAGGCTAGTCACAGTGCCTGTGACTGGAAGGCCTATCGCCGATATCTGATTTGCGGAAGTGTATATGCTGCCGCAAAGTCGTCTTATTGACTGCTCGATCTTACAAGGAAAATCGTGCGATTCGTCTTTTTCATGTTGCTGTTCGCAATTGCATCAACCTCTTTCGCAGATGAGGATGATGACTTTAACTTGACCACTAAAATAATTGGTACGGCCAGAGTTTCCTAGACACTCAGTTGCTGCTTAGCGCGTAGCGCTTTTCAAACTCTACCGGTGATACACCGCCAGCGGAACCATGCCGACGGATCGGGTTGTAGAACATCTCGATGTAGTCGAACAGGTCTGACGTCGCTGCGGCCCGTGTCGGATAGATCCGCCGCTTGATCCGCTCCTTCTTCAAGGCACTGAAGAAGCTCTCGGCCACGGCGTTGTCGTGACAGTTTCCGCGACGACTCATGCTCGGCTGCATGCGGTGCGCCTTCAGGAACGATTGCCAGTCGCTGCTGGTGAACTGGCAACCCTGGTCGGAATGGACCAGCACCCCAGGCCTCGGCTTGCGTCGCCAGACCGCCGCCACCAGGGCTTGCAGCACCAGGTCGCTGGTCATGGTCGGGCTGGTGGCCCAGCCGACGATCTGCCGGGAGTAAAGGTCCATCACCGCTGACAGGAACAACCAGCCCTCGTAGGTACGGATGTAGGTGATGTCCGTAGCCCAGACTGCGTTCGGCGCCTGGGGCGCGAACGCGCGGTTGAGGACGTTGCCGACCACGCCGACCGGGCCGCCGCGATAGCGTGGCTTGCTGCCATAGCCCACCTGCGCGCGCAGTCCCTCGGCCTTCATCAGACGCCGCACGCGATGCCGGCTGCAGGTTTCGCCGGCTTCGCGCAGGTCGAGCGTGACCTTGCGGTAGCCGTAGACCCCGCCACTGGCCAGCCAGTGATGCTTAATCAAACCCAGCAGGCGCTGATCCTCCCGAGCACGCAAGCTGGACGGCGTCCGCAGCCAGGCGTAATAGCCACTGCGGTGCACGCCCAGCACCCGGCACATCGCGCAGAGACGAAACTCCCGGACATGCACACGCATGAATGCGTACTTCGCCCTTACCCCTTGGCAAAGTACGCGGCGGCTTTTTTTAGAATGTCGCGCTCTTCGGTGACCCGCTTGAGCTCGGCCTTGAGCCGGCGCACCTCGGCCGAATCGCCAGCCGGCAGCGCCGCCGGGCTGGAGCGGGCGGCCTTACGGGCGCTCTGTACCCAGCCGTACAGCGTGTGCTTGGGCACCCCGATCCGCGCGGCCACGTCCACCACCGTGAAACCACGCTCGATCACCTGCTTTACCGCTTCGCTCTTGAACTCATCCGTGTACTGCCGATTGCTGCTCATAAACACCTCGGTCTTTGCCATCAATTATGGCAACTTGGGTGTCTACGAAATGCTGGCCGTACCAAATTAAGAATAGCTCGAGAGAGCTAATTGTAGTTGGCGGATTGAGGTACTGCGGTAACATAGGGCTGTCAAAAGCAGTATTTCAAGTTTCCACAGACTCATGGATGAACAACCTACGCAATTCTGTTGATAGCTCCGATTTTTTCCGCGTTGGCAAGCGCATAATCCAGGTGTCTGATGAGTATGCTGAAGGCGTGCGAGTCGGCTTGACGCTCTCAAGCTCCGATGCGAGCAATAAGGCCTCGATGTGCAATGAGTTCGTTGGAGTTGCCGACGACATATTGCAAAAGAATACGTACTGACCATTTTTAAGCTGAATGAATCGGCTTGCGAATGTTTCATGTAGTATTTCAGCACCACAGCGATTGACCCGGTTCTCCTTATCCATTGGCTGCCATGTCGGCGGTCTAAATGCATTTGGAGAACACCATGAAGATTGCCTGCTGTACCGACACCCACGCACGCCTCGTGGGCAAACGCTGCGACCACTGCGGCCATAGCGTCCGCTTCCAAGATCCCGAAAGCTCAGGCGGACGCCCCGCCACCTCGATCGGCGCCGAGATCGGCCGCTTCATTTCCATCGACATCGACGAAGGCCACCAGTTGCAGCGTTCCGACCTGTGCGAGGCCTGCGCCTCCGGCCTCTTGGACGGCATCCGGACTTTCCTGCCCGCCTTCCGCCCCATCGCCTCCGAAGACCCCGTAAGCGGCATCCGCACCTACTCGTATCGGCTGATCGACGCACAAACCGATAAGCCGTTCCACGTCTCGTCCTTATTCGACGAGGGCGCTTAGCGGATTGCGCTTCGAGCAGGTTCAACCCAGAAGGAGGCCCACGGACTGGGCCTCCTTCTGGGGTTTCTGCCTATCGGGCTACCGACTCTTCCGACCTGCACTGGCCTGTACCGACGCCTCCCGAATCAACTTGAGCGCCCGCGACACCCGCTGCCCCCGCCGCATCATCCACCGGCCAGCAAAGTAGGGCGGCAAGGCGCAACCCGCGAAGAGGCAGATCAACACCGCATCGTCCGAGCCCATCCTCCCCGTCAGCAGGCTCAGCCCCAAGAAGAGCACCATCAGCAGCGTCATCAGCCCGGCAAAGATCAAAAAGACGATCGCCCCCAGCCTCCAGAGCCACGGCCCCTCCTCAGCCACCCCCGTCCCCCGGGTGACATTGACGTAGCAAATCGCATCAACCACCCCCGAGCGGTCCTGCTCACCGGCCACCACCATCTCGTCCCCCGCATTCACGACCGGCGGCACATCGCCCTTGATCCGCACCTGGCGATCACCGATCGCAAACGTCGTGATGAACTCCGTCGAGACCGACATCGACGACCCCGATCCCGACCCCGTCACCCGATTGGCCGCCATCACCTGTGCGGCAGGCCCGCGTAGCAGTTCCATGGATTCCCCCTTCAAGGCGCCGCGCTCGGCAGCGAGAAGCCCGGATTAGCCAGCAGGCTGCTCCAGACATACTGGCCCGCCGACCCCGGAAAGCCATACTTCGCCGGCAGGGAATCGATGGTCAGGTTGAGCAGCCCACCGGACGTCGTGCCGGCACCCACCAGGTCCGTCCCGGTCTCATCGAAACTGCGCCGATAGCTCAGCGACCCGGACTGCGGCAGCCCGATGCTGACCACCCCGGAGGTGCTGGCAGTGGCAGGTGCCGACAGGCTCGCCGTCCGCAGCAGCGCATTCAGGTCCGCCGTGGAAACCGAGCGCATCTGCACATCCGAGCCCCCGAAGTTGGCCACCCCCGTGGCCGGATCATGGGAAACCGCGATTCGTGCATCGCTGAACTGCACGCTGCGCTCATCCGGCGCCGTCAGCTGCAGGGCGTTGTCCTTCGCTCCATAGGTCTCGATCTGCACCGAGCCCGTGGCCGACCGGGTCACCGTGCCCGACACACTCTCGAAGCTCATCGCGTAGCCGTCCACCGTGAGGTTGGCGCTCCAGGCCACATTGAAGGTGCCGGCCCCCTCCTCATTGAGGCGAACCAGCAGGTGCTTCACCTGCATCGATCCCTGGATCGTTCCGATCGCCTCCTGGCAGCCCGAGAAGCTGATCGTGGACTGCGGATCACCGGCCGGATTCGGCGTCGTGTCCGTATAGGTCACCGATCCACCGGACGTGCAGCTGCGCGTCCCGGCACGGCGACTGCCCACCCCCACCTCCGTCAGCCCAGTCAGCATCACCGACCCCAGCGTCTGGGTATAGCGATACAGCGTCCCGATCCGGGCCGCCTCCGCATCGGCCACCGCCGAGGACGGCCCATCGGATTCAGAGCCACCGCCACAGGCCGCCAGGGACAACGCCAGAACGGCTGCAAAGCCGCCGCGGGCCAGGGAGTACAGATTCAAGTTCAAGGTCATAACACCTCCACGATTCGGTTACGGGATGGCGGACCGGCTCGCCGGGCGATCGAACTCCCACCCGCACAGACAGGGGTGAGGCGACGCCGATGACGAAAACCCATCCGCCGGAAGGCCGCAGGACGCTCACACCCCAAGACGGGGCATCTGCGCCGGCGACTCCGAGCCCCTCGGGATCGGCGGCCCGAATTCCGAGCGCACCTCTCCTGTGAAGGGCAAAGAAAAGGAAAGAACCGCTCGGGGGGAGGGTTAGCGGATGCGGTAGTTCTCGCGGAACTCGCTGCCCAGGCGCTCCTGGATGAAGCGGGCCGTGGGCTGCGGCAGCAGGAACAGGCGCTGGCGGGTAAACACGTCGCGGGAGGTCTCGACGTTGGTACGGATTACCCCGTAGGAGAGCTGGTAGCCCACCCCCAGGATCGACACGAACGCCCCCGACCGATCGACCTCGACCAGGCAGCTGGAAGCATTGGTGGCATACCAGGCCCCATCCAGGCCGGGAGCCTTGGCGCCCGACAGGGCCAGGATCTTCTGGTTCACCGGCGCGCCATAGACCGCGACCGTATTGCCACGGGCCCGGGCGTTGTTGATGAACAGCAGGCCGGCGTCACTGCGCTCGATCGGCGAGGCCGCGTTCTGGGCCACCAGGGCCGCGGTGTCGTGCACCCGCGGACCTTCACGATCCACCGTCAGGAAGTGCAGCGGGTCCGCCGCCTCCTTGAAGTAGAAGCGGCAGGGAGCGCAGACATAGCCCGGCGCCGCCGTTCCGTCCGCGGCGACGAAGGTCGACATCAGCGGCTGGTCCGGGAAGGCCGCCATGTCCTGCTGGAGCCACTTGGCGTTCTGGGACTCGATGGCGTCCATGACGGCGCAGCCGGAAGTGGTGAGTGCGACGAAGAGGGCGGCGCCCAGGGTGAGGTGGGAAAAGGCTTTGAAGCGGATGGGACTCATGGATGTAGCTACCTCCTATGCGTTAACCAACCGAGAGCGATTGGTTGAAATATATACGATGCTATCTAAAAAAGGTGCGAACGTGCTTGGACTAGGTCTCAAAATGTATAGAGGCTTGGGCCATGCAGAAGAAGCGCAAGCCTTCGACTTTAAACAAGCTTTTCGGCGTCAACGTGAAGCTGGAACGCACGCGCCTGGGTATTACTCAAGAAGAGCTCGCTTTGAGGATCAAAACCGAGCAGCCGTACTTGAGTAAGGTCGAAAGGGGCGTGGTTGCGTCGTCGCTGGACTTCGTCGAGCGGATTGCCAAGGCGCTCAACGTCAAGCCGGTTGATCTACTGGACGAAAATCTTGGCCGCCGGAGCAGGGAAAGCTCCTAGGTATCGTTGCATCCAGCGGCTCAGCGTGGCCCCTACAAGGCACCCTCCTGCTCAGCGGGCGGCGCCCGGCAATACCTCAGCCGATCCTCGGCCAGGGCCAACGCCACATCCCGTTCTCCACGCAGCTTGCTGGTCATCGCTTCCAATTTGCCCACGGACTGCGCCAGCTCCGCGGCAATCCGCTGCTGATCCGCCAGCGATTCGCGCAGCCCCTTGATGACCAGGTTCTGCTCCTCGAGCAGGTCCTGCGCCTTCTGTACCTTATCGTCGTGACGCTCGACCAGCAGGGCATGCTCACCCGAGAGCCGCTCCGCAGCCACCCGCATCCAGCGATCTATCCAGGCGCGATGCTCGGCTTCCAGCTCGGGCGGCAGCACCAGCATCGAGTGCACCGCGGCAGCTGCCAGCCGCTCGCGCAGCGCCCGGATCGCCCGACTGGCGCGCTGCTTCTGGCAGCCACCCGCAGCTTCGATCAGTTCTTCGATACGGGGCGGCCGCCCCAGGCGCTGGTTGAGTTCAGCGGCCAGCTCCAGCAACTGCTCGTCGTCCAGGATCGCCGGCCGGCCCGTCGGACCCTGCCGCGGATCGTTGGCCGCCTGCTGACCCGAGTTCGGAACTTTGGAACCGTTCGGAACCGTTCCATTCGAACCGTTCCCGGAAGGCGAGCGCTTAGCGGACATGGCGACGCTCCGTGTGGCGGTCGTCATTCGCCGCAACAGCGTCCGGCTTGTAGCCGGCCAGCAGGGAAGCCATGTCACGCCCGTTGTGTCCCGCGGCGTTCCAGGCATCCAGCGACGTCACTAGCTCCGCGACGAGGTACTCGCCCCAGGGCCGCGACTTCGGGGGCGTGGCAACGTAGGCCAGGATGTACTGCAGGACCGCCGCCAGATCCGCATCCTGGGACTCGAGCCACTTCAGGTGCGGGGCCAGCAGCATCAGCGAGTGAATCTCATGGCGGATCACCAGGCCATGCAGCGCCCTGCTGGATTCCCCGACCGACCGCAGTTTTCCGAGATCATGGAGCAGGTATCCGAGCTGGGTCATGGCGGGGGCAAGGGGATCAGCGGGGAGAGCCCACCGTCCCAGGTTTGCCGCGATGTCGAGGGCCGACGTGCTGTGCAGCAGCAGGCCACCCACCTGCGCGTGGTGGTGAGCCACGCTGGCTCGACATCGCAACAGCGGAACACCGATGGCGGGATCCAGCAGCACCCGGCGCAGGAAGCCGGCCAGCGGCTCCGGCAGCGAGCGCTCGAAATCGATCAGGCACTTCAAGGCGTCGCGCGCCTCCACCGGGCAGCGGCGGTAGGGCAGCAACTCGGCGGCGCACTCCACCTGGTCCGGCTGCAGGGCGTTCAGCTGCTGGATGCGCAGCTGCGGCTGGCCGTCGAACAGCCCGACCGTCGCCTGCACCTCGACCGGCGTCCCGGCGGCCACGGAGCCGATCAGGCTCCGGCGCTCAGGCCAGACAAAGCCCAGGACCGAGCCCTCGCTGTCCTCCAGGACCACCTGCAGGCGCGACCCTCCGCTGCCGCAGGGCTTTTCGGCGCATTCGGTCAGCAGGAAGTGGCTGCGCACCGACTGGCCCTGCAGGGCAGCCAGAGCGGTGGTGGCGATTCGGGTGTTCACGAGTTGGCAGCCTCAGTCTTGTCGAGGATCTGGTTGAGGCGGCGCACCAGAGCCACCTGGGGCGCCACCTCCCGGGTGTCCTGCATGAAGTAGGGATCGTCCAGCTGGCGGTTGACCCAGCTGGCCATCGCCGTGGCATTGGAGTGGTGGCTGGCATCGCCCAGCCACATCACCAGCTCGACGCCCTTGGGATTGATCTTCTGGAGGGTCATCACACGGTTCGCCAGCTTCTGCGCCAGAACCGGCTTTGCAGAGCCCCAGACCTCGACCTCCAGGCGCTCGATCAGCTGTTCCCGCGTCAGGGCCTCAAAGGGGGAGTTCTTGCTCATGCCGCACCCCCGGTGCCCGTCCGGCCCATCTTCAGGAACTCGTCGTTCGCCGCCTGGACGCCGCCGTTGACCACGCCGGACACCAGGGTGTCGAAGGCCACGCCGTCCTTGCGCATCAGGTTGGGGACGTAGCGGCTGTAGGTGCGGAACAGCATCTCGGTGGTGGTGTGCCCCAGCTGGCGCGCGATCCACTCCGGCGACTCGCCGGCAGCCAGCCACAGCGTCGCGCAGGTGTGGCGCATCTGGTACGGCCGGCGGTACTTCAGGCCGAGGTTGCGCAGCAGCGGCGCCCAGACCCGGTCCGTGAAATTGGTGTTGTCGATCGGATTGCCGTTGCGGGTGCGGAACACGTAGTTCTCCGCCACCGACTGCGGATCCTTGAGGTAGGCCTCCGGCCGCATGGCCATCAGCGCATCGAGGACCGGCTGGCTCATGTGGATGTCGCGCTGGGAGCCGTCGTTCTTGGTGTATTCGACGCGGCCGTTCTGGTAGGTCTCGCGGATCAGCACCTGGCGGCGCTCGAAGTCGACGTGCTTCCACTTCAGGCCATGGACCTCGCTGGACCGGACCCCGGTCAGGAAGCGGAAGGTGAAGTAGGGCCGGTAGTCCTGGCGCACCCGGGCCAGGATCTGCTGCATCTCGGCGAGCGTGAACGGCTCGATGTCCTTGCGCTGCACCTTGAGGCGCTTCACAGCCAGGCAAGGGTTGCGGATTCCGTGCCGCAGCGCGGCCTCGTCCAAGATCATCCGCAGGATGCCGATGATCTTGTTGATCGTGGACGCGGAGAGCTTGCGGCCCTCAGCAGCCGGCTTGTGCGGCATGCGGACCTGCTTGTCGGCGAGCTCGGCGCGGAAACCCAGCACCATCTCGCGGGTGATCTCGTCCAGCCGCAGTTCGCCGAAGGCCGGGAGGAGGTGGCCGTCCAGGACGGACTCGACCGACACCTTGTGGGACTCGCGCCACTCGATCTTCTTCTCCGCCAGCCAGGTCTTGGTGAACTCGGCGAAGGTCGGCAGGACGACAGCGGGGGCGACCGCCGGGTAGGGCATGTTCATCGCCGGGGCCTGGGCGGGCGCCTTCGGGGCCGCGAACTTCTGAGCCATCTTGGTGCCCGGGAAGTAGCGGGCGTACTCGAAGGTGCCGAGCGAGATCTCGGACTCGATCTTGGCGAGCACCTTTTCCATCTTGCGCCGGTTGGCGGGGGTGTCGTCGAGCGAAGTCAGTTCGCGGCAGCGCTCGCCCTTGTAGCGGAAGTCGAAGAACAGCCGACCGTCGGCTCGGTTGCGGATACTAGCCATGGCACAGCTGACCCGAAGCGAGCGGGATGGCCAGGGTTTCGGCGACCGCCAGGCGCTTCTGCATGTCGCGCTCGATCGCTTCCCAGAGGAACAGGATCTTCCGGCCACCGAACGGGCGGAAGTAGTGGGTGCCTTCGATGAGGACCGAGTCCTTCAAGCGGTTGCGGATGGTGCGCGCGTCGTACTTGATGCGCGCCGCGAGTTCCTCCGTGGTGAGGTACGTGGGCTGGTTCACTGGTAATATTCTCCAAGTCATAACGCCCTCCTGGATGGCCAGGAGACCTGCAGAACGGAATAATGCCCTGCTGGATGTAATTTTGAACGACAGGACGCCCTGTGTCAAGGCTTTTTGTCATTCTGCGGGGCATAATGCTATGGAGACTGACGTGATCCGGTGCCACCTCTCACGCTTGATGGGCGAGCGGAAGATGAAAATCGTGGATGTGGCGCGAGCCACTGGGCTGCACCGGAATACGGTGACTCTGCTGTATCAGGAGAGCGCGACCCGCATCGACATCGAAGCCATCGACAAGCTTTGCGAGTTGTTCGGTTGCGAGGTAGGGCAGCTGCTCGAATTTTTCCCCGATGCTGCGGAAGCCGGCGGCAATCAATAAAGCGCTGCGGTGGCGATCGCGCGATCGTCTAGGTCAAACCGTAAGGGGCGATCGTCGACAGCTCGAGCGTCGTGACTTGGCGCAGCGATACGAGGAGTCTATTGACGGAATTCCTGGATGCTCATTTTCGTCGTGAGCTTCGGCGCGGACGGGGCTGTCCTATGGACAGAGGGGTACCGTACGAGGCATTGCCGCGGCCTGTATAGCGGGGTCAAAGGGCGGCGCACTGATCTTGAGGACGGAGCAGGCGTGGCGCCCGAGCATCACGAGCGCATGAACCCGACGAGACCATGGAACTGTCGTCCTACAAAGCTCCCGGCAGCATTCTGAGCCGCAATTCGCTATGACGGCCAAGCGCAGGCGATGCGGGCGGGCGGCCTCGTTAGGGGATGTGTTGGTAGTTATCCGGTCAAGATCTCAGGGGCGATTTTGGCGCACACTGCTTGAGTGTCTTAAGGCTCCATTGAACTGCCAATCAGTTAGGCGCGGAATGACAACTTGGATGTGGGCGCTGAGGGATTGGGTCAATGGAAGCGGTGGCCGAAATGCGTGGGCACAACCCGGGCACGGGACGGGCGCTTGTGCCCAAGCTGCGCAAAATGCCTGGGATGAGGATTGAGTCAATCCGCGACAAGCGAAGAGCGAGCGTCGCTTTTAGGAGGCAAGGCAATTGCTCCGCGGCCGTTGCCTAACTTATTGATTTGGTGCGCCCGGAGGGATTCGAACCCCCGACCCTCGGCTTCGGAAGCCGGTACTCTATCCAGCTGAGCTACGGACGCTTATGAATGTACGGCCCGCCGGCCAGGGCGCCCAGGTGCGGGCGGCGGGGCGTGACGGGGCGGGCAGGATACCCGTAAATGCCTGCACCGGCTATACTCCCGCGCCGCAAAAGCCATATAGCCAAGCCATTCAGGGAGTCGTCCGTGGAGCACAAAAACCACGATCAGGTTTTTTTCGTTAATTTCGGCAAGGTCATGGGCGGCCTGTTCCTGATCTTCTTCATCTGCATCGGCGCCGCCGCGCTGATCGACGACGGCGAAGGCCACGGTGATGCCACCGGCCCGGACCGCTTGCAGGCCCGCATCGCTCCCGTGGGCACCGTGGTGACCGACCCCTCCGTGCTGTTGCAGCTGCAGCAGGCCAACAAGGTCCAGCGCGCCGCCTACACGGGCGACGAGGTGGTGGCCAAGATCTGCGCCGGCTGCCACGAGGCCGGCGTACAGGGCGCTCCTCACGACAAGGCCGCGTGGTCGGCCCGCAAGGCCGCTGCTGGCCTCGACGGATTGGTGAAGCACGCCATCGAGGGCAAGAACATGATGCCGCCGCGCGGTGGCGATCCCGACCTGTCGGACGACGAGGTCAAGGCTGCCATCGACGTGCTGCTGAAGAAAGCGGGCGTCTGATCCGAAGCGCGCTTCACGCAAAAAGGCCGGGCTCAAGCCCGGCCTTTTTACTTTTCGGGGCCTTATAACCCTCTGTTTCATTTTCATGACATTTTTGTGAACCCCTGATAGAGTCGAGCCGCTCTGCACCATATGGGTGCTTGCGCGAGAGAGGGGATGCCGGGAGTACGCACCAAAAGCGCGCCTCGGGGTTCACAAAAAACTGATTCGAACATGTGTGAAAGGAGCGTTATGAGCAAGTACGTTGGCTTGTTGACGGCGGCGGGTCTCGCCTGCCTTCCGATGATGTCTTCCGCGGCCGCACCGACCCTGACCGAAGTCCTGGGCGCCTCGGGCGTCACGCTGGATGGCTACATCTCCGGCGGCTACACCTATGGGTTCAATGATGAGAACCCGGCCGGTGCTGACCTGCAGTTCCGCCAGTTCGATGGCAACACCGATTCCTTCGATCTCAACCAGGCTGCCTTCACGCTGGCCAAGCTGCCGGCGCAAGGCGCAGGCGGTATGGTGAACGTGATCGCCGGCGAAGACGCCAAGGTACTGAGCGCTGCCTACGGCGACGGCATCCAGAACATCAACGTCACCCAGGCTTTCCTGCAGTACGCCACCGGCGGCCTGACTGTCATGGGCGGACGCTTCGTCACCCTGGCCGGTGCCGAGGTGATCAACGACACGCAGAACGCCAACATCTCCCGTGGCCTGCTGTTCACCAACGTGCAGACCCTGGTTCACACCGGCGTGCGCGCCAGCTACAAGATGGGCGGCGCTACCCTCTACGGCGGCCTGTCCAACGCCGGCTTCGGCGGCCTGTCCTTCGTTCCCGTGCCCCCGGGCCCGGCCATCCCTCTCGGCCCCGATGCGGACACGCAGAAGACCGTCGAACTGGGCTTCAGCCTCGCTCCCTCGGCGAAGAGCAGCTTCTCGCTGGTGGGCTACCACTCGTCCGATAATGCCTTTCCGGTGGAAGAGACCCTGATCGACGCCGTGTTCAGCCTGCAGGCCACCGACACCCTCCAGTTGGTCCTGAATGCCGACTACCGCGTCTCCAAGCCGGACGCTGCGGGTATCGACGACCAGAAGGTCTGGGGCCTCGCTGCCTACGGCAACATGAAGCTTGGCGACAAGACCCGCGGCTCGCTGCGCGTCGAGTACGTCGACATCAGCGACTCGTTCGTGCTCGGCACTGATACCAACGCTCAGAGCTATACGCTGACGCTGGGGCACAAGCTTGCCGACAACCTCGAGATTCTCGGCGAGCTGCGTTACGACATGGCTGATGATGATGTCTTCGTGGACGGAGCCTCGATCGAGGATAACCAGGGCAACGTCGCGATCAAGGCGATCTACAAGTTCTGATCGCTGTTCCAGATATGAGGAGGGCCGCGCAAGCGGCCCTTTCTCTTTCCGCAGCATATTTCCGGCGATGCTCCAGAATAGAGCGCAAGCACCGTCATGGAGCCTGCTCGGCCCTTGGCATGCTCATTGCTCTCTCATCGCGGGGGTTCGGCCCGACACGAATGGCCGCTGCCTTGAACCAACTTAAATTTGATTTTCCTCAGGAGAGGCGAAGCATGAAACTGAAGCACATTGCCGTTGCAGCTGCTCTGATGACCAGTGGTTCGGCGTTCGCGGGGTTCACCGGCAACGTCGGCGTGGTCAGCGACTACCTGTTCCGTGGCCTGACCCAGACCGGTAGCGATGCCGCGGTCCAGGGCGGTATCGACTACGCTCACGACAGTGGCCTCTACACCGGCGTGTGGGTGTCCAACACCAGCTTCGGCTCCCCGGAGACGGACCTGTACGTCGGCTTCGCGGGCAAGGCCGGCGAGCTGGGCTATGACGTGGGCTACATCTTCTACGGCTATCGCGACACCACCAAGGCCAACTTCTCGGAAGTCTATGTCGGCCTGTCGGCTGCCGGCTTCAGCGGCAAGCTGTACTACAGCCCGGAACTCGGCGCCACCGAAGACTCCGCCATGTACCTGACGGCCAGCTACGGCTTCGCCCTCAGCGACACGCTGACGCTGACGCCGCAGATCGGCTACAGCTGGGGCAAGGCCTGGGAAGGCACCTTCAGCGATCCGGATCAGGACAACTACATGGACTACAGCCTGTCCCTGTCCAAGACGGTGGAAGGTGGCTACACCTTCACGGCCGCCGTCGCTGCCAACTCTGAAGACGACACGCAGAACAAGGAGCGCTTCTACGTTGGCCTGAAGAAGGCGTTCGACCTGTAAAGCCTTACGGACAACTCCCAAGTCCACAAGAAGGGCCGCGCAAGCGGCCCTTTTTCTTTGCCACTCCCCCTGCGGCGGTGGATCAGGGCTGCCCGCGGTCCAGCTCGCGGTAGCGCACGGCCTCGGCGACATGGGCCTTGCCGATGACCGTCACCGCTTCCATGTCGGCAAGGCTGCGCGCCACCTTCAGCACGCGGTGATAGGCGCGCGCGGAGAGTGAAAGCCGCGTCATCGCCGTCTCCAGCAGGGTCTGCGCCGCCGGTTCCGGGCGGCAGTGCTGCTCCAGTTCCTTGGGGCCCAGTGCGGCGTTGGGTTTGCCCTGGCGCTGCAGCTGACGCTCGCGCGCCGCCACCACGCGAGCGCGCACCTGCTCGCTGGTCTCGGCGGACGGGGTGGCGGCAGCGGTCAGGGTCTCGCGCTCCACGCGCGGCACGAACAACTGCAGGTCGATTCGGTCCAGCAAGGGGCCGGAAATGCGGCCGCGGTAGCGCAGGACCTGGTCTGGCGTGCAGCGGCATTTGCCGCTGCTGTCACCCAGGTAGCCGCAGGGGCAGGGATTCATCGCCGCCACCAGCTGGAAGCGGGCGGGTGGGAAGTCGGAATTAAAAACCCCACCAAGAATTTAAACCCCCAATAAATTAGGAATTTAGACCCTCTTAAGCCAACTAAGCTAGCGTCTCAAGTCAGCTATGCACCATTTTGGCGCACGATTAGCTAAGGACATCTTCAGCCTTAACCCCGTGAGGTCCGAGGCCTAAGGGTTGCGGAAGCAATCGTATCTTTTGGGGTTCTCGCGAATCTGCTCAGCCGTGCAGTCTCGGCTTGGTGAGGGGATGGCTTCAGGCGACGCGAACCAAGCCGCGGCTTTCTGTAGCGTTCGCATGCCGAAGGCGGCCTCGGCGAGGAGCATTAAGGCGGTGACGACGGCGAGAATCAGCGGTTTCATGTCGAGGACTCAAAGAGATGAGACTCCACACTAAGGGTTTTGCTTAGGTCGCTGCCTGAATTGCCTGCATGCATAAGTTCGGATGCGCCAACCTAGAGCCTCGCTTTCAGGTCGGTGATGTTGTTCTTGATGCAGTGGGAAATCTGAGCGGCAATCGGAAAGACGGCCTCGGGGGTGTCTTCGCGCTTCAGTTCCCGATCCACGGTTGCCAATGCGGCATGCATTCGCTTGCAGGCGGCCTCAAGCTCCGACCGCAGGGCCGCCGGCCTGATTAAGACATCGCCGGCCATGGCGTCAAGCTGCTCCGGACCCAGCTGCTCCATCGTTAGTGCCCCCCCCAGGCGCTGTGGGAATTCCTGGTCTATGTCGGGATAGAGCTGTGTGCACACCAAGTCATAGGCCGGCGCGAGCTCCGCCTTGAACCCGCTGCGGATGATCGAGTAGTTCTTGGCGTGGCTGTCGCGGTTGCCGATGATGATGTTGAAGATGATGAGGAAGAGCAGTGCGCGCCGTGCTGCCGCCGGAATGGCGATTCGTTCCGGGTCATTGCAGAACTCGAACATCTGTCGCAGCGTCACGCCGTCCTGCTGTTCGTACTTGGCGGTGCGGGGACGACCCAGGGCCTGGCAGAAGTCTTCTTGGTGGATTCGCCCCACTTGGTGGAGCGGCGCGTCTGGGTGGTGGTGGATACTCAGCTTGCGGTCGTATCGCTCGATGCAGAAGGCGTGCAGCAACGGTCCATCGCGGTAGGTGCGGTAGGGCAGCAATTCCACGTGACGAATGGCGATGTTGCAGGCTCGCGCCAGGCGCGAACAGTAGAACTCGTTGTAGACGATGCCATCGAACCGCTCCTTGCCAGGCTCGTCTCCGAACTTGAGGATATGCGTCGATGCCGCGCCCAGCTTCGGGCGGAAGATGCGGGGATCCCCGTGGAAGCGGGCGACGGCGGTCTTGCTCTGCGCGCCAGCTAGGGACAGGCGCGTGCGTTCACCCTTGAACATCGCATTGGGCGCGGCCAGCAGGGCGCCGATGTACTGGCCGAGCTCATACTCGTCGGCGATCGGCGAATACCGGTCCCAAAAGGGCGCGTCCTCAGGCAGCAGGGACGCGCCCTGGGGTACAACTGCCAGAGCGCCGGCGCACTCGGCGCCAATGGCGGTCAGGAAGCCCACGTCGTCCGAGTCGTCGACCTTGTAGTGCCGGGCCAGGGCGTCGCGCGCCGCCCCTTCTGGCAGCAGGTTCCCGAAAAAGTTGCTGACCTGCGCGCCACGGTGTAGCCGCGGGTCCATGGGCAGGGATGCGGAGATCGGCCGGGGTGGCGGATCGGCAGTGTCGGGGACGTATTCAAACTCGACATCACCGTTATCGTCGCGCAGCTGGCCGACGAGATGGCCGTAACGGTAGACGTCGAGGATTCTCATGAGGTGACTGCCGTCAGGGCGATGCCCAGATTGGAGAGAACCCCGATGACCTTGCCGATCTGAGCGGTTTCCTTTCCATCCTCTAGCTCGCTGATGAAACGCCGGCTGCTACCCACCATGTTGGCGAGGTCCTGCTGGGTCATTCGTAGCTCCATCCGTCGACGGTGCACAAGGGCGCCGATGTCGGCGGCGCTGCGGACAGCTGAAGACGTGCTCCCGAGCGGGTTCATTGCGGTCTCCTAGAGATGTTCATGGCTGAAATGTAACACTTAGGGATCATATATGCACCCGATAGTGATCAAGATCAGCTGAATTCTACGATGAGGGGCAAAATGAACTCGATCGGGAGCATGATCGGGGAACCCGAACTTGTCCCTAATACTGATCTGCCGCCTGCCGCCTGCCGCCCACGCGAGTGGATCGACCCGCGGGGCTGGTGGAGGAGCGCTTGGGTCTGCCGACCCGGTCAACCTAATGGTGTGTTGGTTGATCTGACCCCCGGGGGTTAATCCCCGAGCGGCCGCGATCCAAGGCTGGGGCGGCGGAAACTCAACGCGACCGCATCTTAGTAATCACACATGATCAATTAGATATTTAAATTACTATATGTGGTAACAATATTGAACGAATCATCTTGCAGTTTTTCGGAATATAGTTGCCATGTATGGCATATAAAGACGGTAATGACCCATGTCTGATAACAAGACCGTAAGCCGTGCCGAAGCAATTCTGAACCCCGAGGATCAGGATCTCCTCGTCTCGATCGGCATCGGCATCCGCGCCCATCGCATCCAGTCCGACCTGAGCGTGCGCGCCCTAGCGGACCGGCTGGTCATTGGTGTGCAGACCGTGCTCCGAATGGAAAAGGGTGATGCACGGATTTCCATGGGCTACTACTTGGCGGCCTGTCGCGTCCTGGGCCTGCAGCTGATCGATCCGGTCCTGTTGTCTCGGCAGAGCGAGCACCTCAACCTCACGCGCCGGCGAGCTGGCCGGCGCACCGACGACGAAGCTCGATTCAAGTGAGCGATCAATGCGTGGTGTGGAGCGACGTGGGCGGGCGTCTCGTCCGCGTCGGCCGTGCCGAGATTCGCGGGCGCAGCAGTGATTTCTTCTACGTCGATCCCTATGCCGATGAGGACCGGCCCGCGATCGATCCGATCAACCTGCCGCTGAAGCGGCGCACGGTCTACACCACTTCGGCGCCTGGCATCCTATGGGGTGTGCTGAACGACGCCGGCCCTGACAGTTGGGGACAGAAGGTCCTGAAAGCCATCGACCCGGAGTGGTTCGGTCGCGCCACGGCGATCGATTATCTGATCAAGGGTAGCGGCTACGGCGTCGGTAGCCTGATGTTCAGCGAGTCCCCGGACATCAAGCCCAAGAGGCGCAAAGGCATCCAGCGGGCAGATATCAACGCAGCGGCCGAGGCGGCACATGCCGTCGAGATTGGCGAAGTGCCGCGCGCCCAGCTCCGACTGCTGCTGCAATCCTCCGTCTCCGCCGGCGGCATGCATCCCAAAGTCGCGGTGAGTGACGCTGACGGCAACGAGTGGCTGGCGAAGTTCAAGTCGGTCGAGGACGTGATCGACACGCCACGCGTGGAGTGGGCTTCGATGCAGCTCGCACGGCTGTGTGACATCGATGCGGCTGAGGTCACGCTATCTGCCATGGCGGAGCGTTCAGCACTGCTGGTGCGGCGCTTCGATCGTGAGGACGGCATTGAGCATTACGCCAGTGCGCATGGGCTGTTCAACCAGCGGACGCTGTCAGCAAAGCGCGTCGGCACCTGGGCGAGCTACGCCGGCGTTGCGCAGCTGCGGCGGCAGCTGCCAGGCCAAGGGGTCACCGCCGACGTACGCCAGATTTTCCAACGCATGGTCTTCAACGTGATGATCGGCAACACCGACGATCACGCTCGCAACCATGGCTTTGTGATGAACGCTGCTGGCGAATGGCGCCTGTCACGGGCCTTCGACGTGTTGCCCAATTTCAAGGACCAGCACCGGGACCACGCACTCGAGGTGGGACCGCGCGGGACCGAGGGCAGCTACGAGAACGTCATGGACGGTGTGGCCCAGTTCGGTCTCGACTCCAGCCAGGGCGCCCGGATCATCCGGGACATGGCCGAGCGTGTGCGGGAAAACCTCCCGCGGCTACTGACCGAAGCCCGCTGTGCCGCTGCGGATCGGGATGTGGTGATGGCACGCTGCAACTTTCCACCGGTCGGCTTGTAATAGGGCCGAAGGGCCCCGGGTGCGCGCCGCTTGGTGGCAATGCGCCGCATCGACGGGGCCAGTGCGCAGACGGGTGGCGTTTTGTAGCTGGATGGTCCCTTCAGGTGCCGGACTTCGTCCTCGGCGTGCCGCAGCCCACGTCATGCTGCAGGCTCAGGTGACGCAAAGGGGTCCAGCGCTTCTCCGATACGCGCTGGCGGCGGTGGTGGGGCTCTTGGCTCTGGGGCTCAGCAGCCGGTGCAGGGCAGGGGTCATGGCTCGGCACGATGGACAACGCAGGGGATTTTGGTGAACGGATGCTCATAGGGGGCAATGCCTCGGTAAAGGATGTGCCCATATTTAGGTCGTCGTTGGGGGTACTCTCGGTCAATGTTTCCGAAAAGTAGAAATTCTATTAATTAGTTTATTTACAATTGGTTGGGATAGTTTAGCTCCGAGATCCGTCGACGCCGGGCTTGGACGGCGGCCTAGTCAGGTGAAGCGAAGTGATGGCGCCAGGCCTGCGGGTCTGGGCGAAGATTCGGAAATCGCTGCGACGCTGAGGCGTTAGGCGGCAGGAGGTTTAGGTGGCTGCTAGGGAGAAAATTCTGGACGATTTCTCAGCCTGGGCTGCGCTTTCCGCCATGCGCTCCGGCGCGCCGGTCAAAAGCGCAACCGAGATATACGGGCTCCTGGACCCCGCCATATTCAAGCAACTGTTTCACCCCCGATCGAAGCCGATCAGTGCGCGGGAGTTCGGCAACTGGCATCGGACGACGACGGCCGCCTTGATGCAGTACGAAAATTTGTGTGAACAGGCTGGCTGGGCGGCCAAGCTCCTCAACGTCTACCTGAAAGCCCATGTGTATATAGGTGGCGCGGGGCGTAAGGGGCTGATCGCTTTGATCCATCCTCCGGTCGATAGTGGCCTCTGGCGCGGGGTGAAGACCCACTGCAAGGAGCACAAGGACCCGAAGCCCATCCTCGAACGTACTCACGTGGTACAGCGCATCTCCCAGATCCAGGACTACGAAACCTACCTGATCATCATCGAAGGACTGCGCATGGTCGCCGCCGAGTTGGGATGCCCCCTCATTGAGGTGGAACAGCTGTGGGATCGAGGCCGCACTAAATTAAAAGGCTGACCTTCCGCGCGATGCTGATTGGCATTTCAGGCTGGCGGATATCGTCATTCGGTCCATGTAAATGCGTCCTTCATATACTCCTCCAGCCTGGTGCGTGGGTGGAATTTGTCTGGGGGTTCGCCCGACGCCGATGAGAAAAGGACTTAAGGAATGACTCTGAAAATCGTGGCCTGCCCATACAACGCCTGTAATCGTCCGATTGTGCCGCGGGTTGATTCTGATTTTGTTAGATTCGTATGCATGGTTTGCCCGCATTGCGGCCAAACCATCATCCACATCACCTCTGCAGCGGACCCTCAACCTCAGACGCTGAGAGGATATGAGCAAAAGTATGGCAGTTGGAATGGTGGACCCTGTTATCGGGGCTTGACGGTCGAAGAGGCCCAGCAGCGACTTCGTGGCCTGGAGGCCCAATCAAAGGCCGTTCCCAAGCCTGAACCGAAGCAGGAAGACCCTAGCGACGATCTTGATTTCGAAGATTCCAAGTCGGGCTGAGCGCATCAGCGGGGGTTAGATGGGCCGGCAGGATTGGGGGCGCAGGTGACGCAGGAATGGAAGCCATCCGACTGGGGCCGGAGCTTCACGGGCTCCCCAGATTGGCGCCTGTCGCTCGAGGAGCGCGAGCTCCGTCTGACGGTCGCGGCGCAAGAGCATCGCGCAACCATCGAAGGTGAGTCTTCCTTTCGGGTGGCTCAAGGCTTGTTCTGGACGGACTTCACCCTCCATCCAGGGAAGGTCGCCGAGGTGAAGGTCGATGGCCTGCCCAACGCCCAGGCCGCGACACTGATCGCCGCCCTGGGGGCTGTTTTGGCCGAGGTGAAGGCTCGTGAGGACGTAACGTTCCTGCGACGATCGCATTCAGTCCTCTCCGACTGGCTCGGCAGGGTTGGCGTCACATTGGCCGCCGCGTGTTGGCGCGCAGCGAAAGTTGACCCAGGGTGCGCAGCGAAAAGTGACCCACCTGTAAGGGTTGAGAGTCTAGTTCAAATCTGTGGGTAAGTTGGTCTTTCGTGCTTTGGATCTGTTC
>NZ_JAUASX010000030.1 GCF_030345715.1 Solimonas sp. SE-A11 | reverse complement strand
GACCCAAGAAAGCACTCGGCGGGCTGGCGCCCGCCGTCTACGCCAAGCAGCTTGCTGCAAAGGCTATTACCATCAACCCAGGGCTCTAAACCAAACCGCTACTCAAGGCGGGGTAACGTCGTCTGGTCTCCGGTCAGACCGATAGGCACGCCTTCCAGATTTTCACTGATCGGGGGATCGTCACGCAGAAGAACCCCCAGCTTCAGGCTCGGGTGTACGCTCTCGAAGTCGCGGTCACCCTGGAACGCGACCCTGCCCTCCGGAACCCTTCCGGGCACCGCTATGCCGGTAAGCTGGTCATGCCCTACGGTTGGGGTACGGTGCTCACAAACATTACTCGCGCGCAGCTGCAGGCCTCAGGACTAGAGGAAGCACTAGAGCCTGGGCGGGTCATCTGCAGGGACGAAATGCTGGAAAGCGTCACTCCTGAGGCCTTTCAGGCTCGGCTGTGGGGCATGTTCGCCCACCCCTTCCCCTGCAAGCTGACGCTGCCCCAGCTCGACCGTATCCGCTGGCACCTGTTCCCCGAAGTCCGGATCAACACCAGCGTCAATCAGTTCGGTCTATTCGATGAGCCTGGGCAAGGTAACCCGCAAATCCAGATTCCCGACATGGTCAAGGTCATGGATCTCAACCAGGAGCTGCTCGCTCGGTCTATGGGAGATGGCCACCGGGTGATCCATGGGGTTGCAGGCTCCGGCAAGACAATGATCCTGGGCTATCGGTGCATGCACCTGGCCAAGACCCTGGCTAAGCCGATCCTGGTCCTGTGCTTCAACGTTACCTTGGCGGCCCGACTCCGCGAAGTCATCGACGGCCAGGGTCTCACCGCGCAGGTCGTCGTCCATCATTTCCACGACTGGTGCAAGGACATGCTCGGCGCCTTCCATGTCGACAAGCCCAAGTGGAACAAGGACATCAACGCGTATTCGGCTGAGCTGGTTGCCCGGACGATCGCCGGCGTCGACCAGGGCCTGATCCCCAGGGGTCAATACGGCGCGGTCATGATTGACGAGGGCCATGACTTCGAACCAGAGTGGTTCAAGCTGGTGGTCCAGATGGTCGATCCGGAAAGCAATTCCATGCTCGTGCTGTACGACGACGCCCAGGCGATCTATACCAAGCGGGAGCGCCGCAAATTCAGCTTCGCCAGCGTCGGGATCAAGGCCCAGGGACGGACCACGATCCTCAAGCTCAACTACCGAAACACCCTGGAAGTCCTGGCCGTCGCTCGAGCATTTGCCGAAGATTTGCTGAACGAGCGCCCGGAGGATGACGAGGGCATTCCCCTGGTTTCGCCAGAGAGCGCAGGCCGGCGAGGCCCCATGCCAATGCTGGTGCGGGCAACGTCGCCTAAGAGTGAGGCAACCCTGATCGCAGAGCAGGTTCTGGATGCCAGGAACCAAGGACGCTCACTGTCGGATTTGGCAGTCATCTATCGTCGCGATTATCAGCTTGCCAGCATTCAGGAACAGCTAAAGCAGCGCGGGATCGAGTTCAAAACCGCCAATGACCAGGCCAGCAAGCGCGCCTTGTTCACCGGAGAGCCATCGGTGAAGCTGGTGAGCATGCACAGCAGCAAGGGCCTGGAGTTCCACACCGTTTTCATCCCGAACCTTGGCGGACTACCGCTGCCGAAAGAGCCGGAAGAGGATGAGGCACGCCTGCTCTACGTTGCGATGACCCGAGCAACCGACCGCCTGGTGATGACTTACTACACCGACTCCAAGTTTTCGCAGCGCGTAGCGGACTCTGTCCAGACCGTGCAGGCAAAGCTTGCCGCATAGATCACCAACAGAACCGCCTCGTTACTGTTCAGCCGCGCCCGTGCACCTTTAAGATCAGACAGGCGCGGCCAGATTCAAAAAGACCCGACCTTACAAAAGGCCGCCGGATACATAGTCCGCACTTGCGGGGGAGAGACTATGGAAACGCAGTTCGATGACACCACCAACATTTCCGTTGATGGCTCCATGTACTCTCTTGCAGCCATCCAGCGCACGGCCCACCGGTTCACCGGCCAGTTCTGGATCGAGATATCCCGACGGGATGACGGCTTCGCGGTGGCCCTTAAGCCCCGAGCCCAGGCGACGAACACCGACTCCTTAAGGCAGGAGTTTTTTACCGCCCTCTTGGACGAGTCGCTTCGGGAACAGATCCTCGATCAGACCCGCGAGATTCGCGACACTTTGGTCCGAAAGGCCTTCATGGGCGCCCAGCCGGCCCGGCAGGCTGAGAAATAATGACCCTCTTCCGGCCGCGGGAAGCCTTTCAGGGCGAAGCTGGGTACGCCCTGCTCCCCTTCCAGTTCCGGCGCCTGGCTGACGACAGTCCGGTTCTGCTAACCAACGACGCCGGCGAACACCTCTGGCTCGAATCGGATGACTTCCTGGCATTCGCGCAACGCCGCCTGAGCCCTGTCCACCCCTCGTTCTGGGACCTCGAGAGCCGCCACTTCCTGGCTCGGAAAGGACAACCACTACCACTGGAGGCCATGGCGGTACAGCTGCGTTCTCGCAAGGCCTTTCTGTTCCAGGGCCCTGCCCTGCATATCTTCGTGGTCAGCCTGCGCTGCAATCATTCCTGCCGCTACTGCCAGGTCTCCCGAGAGGCCGACGGCCCGGATGCGCACCAGTTCGACATGTCCCTGGCCGATGCGAGCCGCGCCGCTGACCTGGTGCTGGAGGCTCCCGCTCCATCGGTGACGGTCGAGTTCCAGGGCGGAGAGCCCCTCCTGGCCTTTGCCGTGATCCGCCATGTCGTGGAGCACCTGGAAGCGCGCAAAGCAGAGCGTGGCAAGCAGATCAAATACGTCATCACCTCCGTCCTGCACCACCTTGATGAGGACAAGCTGGCCTTCATGGCCGCTCATCACATCGAGTTGTCGACATCCCTGGATGGTCCCGCGGAGATCCACAACCGCAATCGCCCGCTGCCGTCCCGCGACAGCCATGCCCGTACCCTCGCCGGTATTGCCCAGGCCCGGGAAGTACTTGGCCCTCATGCGGTCGCCGCGCTGACCACGATCACCAAAGAGAGCCTGGCTGTCCCGGAAGCCATCATCGACGCCTATCGGAACGCGGGCTTCCATTCCATCTTCCTGCGACCAATCAGCCCCTACGGGTTTGCGGCCCGCTCGAAGCGGACGGACTACTCCGTCGCCGAATTCATGGGGTTCTACCGGCGGGCGCTGGTTCACCTCATCCGGGTCAACCTCGATGGCTATCCCATGGACGAGGCCTATGCCGCGTTACTCCTGCGCAGCATCCTGACACCCTTCGGGCATGGCTATGTGGATTTGAGGTCTCCCGCCGGCGCCGGCTTCGGGGCCTGGGTCTACAACTACGATGGCAGGGTCTACGCGTCGGATGAGTCCCGCATGCTGGCGGCCATGGGAGACGAAACCTTCTGCATGGGCTCGGTCCAGGACAGTTACGAGGCACTTCTGACCTCCCCGGCGATGCAGCTGATCGCCTCGGCCGCCGTGGCGGAATCCATCCCGGGCTGCTCTACCTGTGCTTACCTGCCATTCTGCGGGTCGGATCCGATCGATTCGTATCGCCGTCAGGGTGATGTCATCGGCCACCGCCCCAGCAGTGACTTCTGCCAGCGCCAGACGGCCATGCTCGATCTGCTGTTCGGCATGCTGCGCCGCGGCAATCCAGACGAAATGGCCGTCTTCCAGTCCTGGGTTCGTCGCCAGTCTTTAGCCGCGGACTAGCCCATGGCCCTGCCCCTGGTCCTGAAGACCGAGACTTTCTCGCTGCTGGGGCCCATGACCCTCAAGGCGGTCGATGGCGAGGAGTTCGTGCGGCATGGCTGGCCTCCGGGGCGTTCGGTCCTGCTGCTGGATGCCGTTCCGGAAGACCAGCGCTCAAGTCTCCTCCAGGTGCCTTGGGGAGCCGTTATGAGCTCCAAACCCAGTGAGGTCTCCACTGCCGCACCGGTACTGCGCCATCCCGACCCGCACCAGGGCGTGCGCCCAGGCGACATCATCGAGGTCAACCCAGACCGCCCCATGCTCCGTGTCCTGTATCGCCGAGGCGACAATGGCAACGTCATCTTTGCTACCGAGCGTTGCAACAGCTTCTGCCTGATGTGCTCGCAGCCGCCCAGAGAGGAGGCGGACGAATGGCGGGTTCGGCAAAACATCGAGCTGGTGGACCTCATCGACCGGGACGAGCCGAGTCTGGCGATCACCGGCGGTGAACCGACCCTATTGGGCGAGGGCCTGGTGGACATCATCAGGGCCTGCGGGCGTGCCCTGCCCGACACCGACCTGCAGGTTCTATCGAACGGCAGGGGCTTTGCCGACTCTGATCTGGCCCTTCGCGTTCGAGCGGTGTCCCATCCGAAGCTTCAGTGGAATATCCCCCTGTACGCCGATGTCTCGGCCATACATGACTACGTCGTCCAGTCCGCGAGTGCCTTTGATCAGACGATCCGGGGGCTCTACAAGCTGGCTGAAGCAGGGCAACGCATCGAAATTCGGGTGGTGCTGCACCGCCCTACAGTTGCCCGGCTCGCTGGCTTGGCCCGCTTCATTTACCGCAACCTGAGCTTTGTCAGGCATGTGGCCCTGATGGGGATAGAGCCCATCGGGTTTGCCCGAGCCAACCATGCGGCCCTCTGGATCGACCCGGTGGACTACCAGGGGGAGTTGTCCGAGGCGGTGACCTTCCTGCATGGCAACGGCATCCCGGTTTCGCTCTATAACCTGCCGCTATGCGTCCTCCGCCAAGACCTTCGGGCCTTTGCCGCCCGGAGCATCTCCAACTGGAAGAACGTTTACCTGCCAGCTTGTGGGGCCTGCAGCTTGCAGAAGCGGTGCGCTGGCTTTTTCGCGTCCATCGATAAAAAATGGACCAGCCATGGGGTGACGGCCGTGGTCTCTGAAGGGGAGGCACCATGAGTTCCAGCCTGAAACAGCAGTTGCAGCGCCTAGCAGGGTTGCTGATTCCAACCATGCTGACCGCATTGCCCTCGCAGGCCAGTGCGATGGCGGTTGCTGGGGCTGCCGCCGACCTGGGCTTGGATGGCATCGACCCTTTGATCCTTCAGGATCCGCTAAACCAAGACTCCCAGAACCTGTTCGCCGGCCATCGCTCGCACAGCTCCCACCGGAGTCACAGCAGTCACCGGAGCCATAGCTCCAGCCGTGGCGGTGGATACTCCTACTCTCCGCCGCCGCCCCCTCCTCCGCCGGAGCCCGTAATTGAGCCGGTGCCGGCGGCCCCAGCGAGCAGCTTCTACTCTGCACCCCAAACTCCCGCGGCGACGGCGTTGCCCAAAGCTTCGGCCCCAGCTCGAACTCCTGTTGTCCGCAAGCCGGAAACGGCCCCCAGGAATCCGCCCAAACAGCCAGAGGAGCTGCAACTCCTCATCATGCGCGTACAAGCCGCACTCTTGCGCCTGGGCTATGACCCCGGCGCAATCGACGGCTCCATGACGTCCGCAACCAGCACGGCGCTCTGGGCCTTCCAGACTGACAAGGGACTGGACGCTACAGGCACCATGACGACGGAAACACTCAATGCCCTCGGCGTGAAACTCTAGGCGTCGTTCAACTGCTCTCGGGCAACCCGGCGTCTGACACCCGCTCTCACCATAGGCGAGACAGGCGTTGGCCCGAACCAGGAATTTAGGGTGTGGGGCGGCGCCCCACGGCCAATACCCCCTGAAAAGCACCACTACGATGACACCAGCAACCCTACTCATCAACGGCGCTACGAGTGTCGCCTCGGCAAACTCGAAAATTAACCGACTCAACCACAACTTCACCGCTACGCCCTGTCAGCAACACGATGGCAGCCACCAGGGACGCCTTAACGGGTCAATTCCGAAACGCTTGAAGTTTAATCGTCGGCTCGCCCGCTCTGCCCAAGCTTGGTGGACTTCGCCTGTCTCAGCCGCCTCTCTATTCCCGACTTGGCCGCCCGACGGCAGATCGCAGGCCGTTAATCCACCCCGGTGCCCACCAACGAGACCTAGTCGACGGCTTATGTCTTCGACCAGATCACCCCTGTCCGGGCGTTCGAATGTCTGGCGATTGTCGATGACGCCTGCACGACGCAGTGCCGGTCATTCCTGAGTACAGCATCATCTGCAACCACTTGGTACCCGGCCGTAAGAGCTTGGTCGGATCGGGGAACTCCTGAGGCAGCCGGCTTCCTTACGGCATTGAAGCGGGATTATGCTTCCTTGCGGCACAGTTTCGAGAAGCGAAACTCGTCGTCCTGGGGATAAGACCCCAGCATGACTCGTGGTCTGGCCTTGTCAAAGTCGACAGAGACCTGCCGGGTGCGGAAGGTATAAGCCACTTTACCAAACCATTCTGCAAAGCTCTGATATGGAGCGAGAGTGCCCACTGGAATCGGCACAGAAACAACGCCTCGGCTGGGAGAAAGCACGTCAAACACAAGTATTAGCTGGTACTTCTGTTGCTGATTGGCGGCGGCTCGGTATTCGGGTTTATCTAATGCGAATTTGGTGACATACCGGACGTATGCGGCTTTGCCGGGCTCAAGGACGACCGGATGGAAGCAGTGATCCTGCTGCCAATTCATCGTATTCTCATAGCCCTCGACTGTCTGTCCAAGCATCGATTTCGCGTCGGCGATCACCTCGTGGTATCCGCCGTTGTTGTAAAAGGCCACGCCATACTCCGCAACATCGCCGTCGATGTTCAAGTCGGAAACTTGAATCGCCAGATCATGGCTCTTGGGCCATAACCCCTCGTATAGCGCATTGATCCCGAGGAGTGTTGATGCAGTGGCTGCGTAAACCGCTGCAATTCTCGCACGGCGCTGCTTCTTGAAAGAAGCGTCCTGACGCTCGCGCATCCTCCTGCGGAATTCAGGTATTCTTTTCATTGGTGAGGTGTGTTAAGACTTCGGAACGTACGCCGAGATATTCGCAGCAGCGCAATTCATGCTACATCAAGTGTTCCGCCCATGATCTTTGAGGCAGCAACCTCAAAAAGAATGAGCTAAGCGTCTACGAAAGATTGGGCGATCCACACCAAAGTCGTTGAGCGTCTTGGTCCGGGATAAACCGACAAGGGCTCACCTTTCACCATACCTTAGAATTCCCCACCCGACGGGGGATCGAACATTTCACCCCCCCTGCGGCGCAAGACGCGTTTGACGCTACCGCGTTTGATTCCAGTCCAAAACGAGATTTGAGCGAGCGACCAAACGCCAATGCAACGCCCGTAGTGCACTCTGAGGAGTTGCGGAGCTAGGGGGGCAGATTTGTACTCGGCGCCGGCTCGCATAGCCAGGGGATATACCGACGTCCCGAGCAAAAAAATTAATAAATGCATTAATAACAATGTCTTGCGAAATATCTCTATACGCTTTAGGGCTTTTTGCGGAGTATTTAACAAGTTAGGCGAATTCGTCGTAGGCGCGACGGAGTAAACGTCCGATAATGACCTTTGCCGCAACGCCAGCCTCCTTTGGCTTTCACTGGTAGCGGTCTCATTTATTCCATCTGGCTTTCCATAATGGATTCTCTCGAATCGCTCGACACCGAAGAACTCTTTCGTTTAGCTCTGCTCGATGTCCAAACAGGCCGGCATGACGCCGCCATCATCAAGCTAAAGCAAGTGGTTTTTCGTGAGCCAAAAGATGCCCGCGCCCACTTTATGCTGGCAGCTGAACATGCTGAGTTGGGCTTGTATGACCGCGCCGAAGAAGGCATGCGTCGCGCGATCGATTTGGATGGCAGCCTTCATACCGCTCGATTCCAACTGGGGCTCTTGCAGTACTCGCGGGGAGACGCCACATCCGCCGCTGATACCTGGATTGAGCTTGAGAAGTTGGGTGACCGAGACCCACTGAATCTGTTCAAGAGTGCTCTGGTATACATTCAGGGCGGCTCGTTCGCTCAAGCCATTCAGGAACTGGAGAGCGCGCTCGAGGCGTCCGACGCGAACCCCGCGCTGAAAAATGATATCGCCAAGGTACTGACCAACGTACGTGGCAAGCTGGCGGATGAGCAGGCAGCTCCCGCTGCGACCACCGAAACCGGCGGCTCTGCCGGGGCAGGCCTCTTGCGTCGTTACGGAGACCTGGATTCATAGCGCCAGCCACAACTAGCGAATGAGCGGCATCGACCCAACGCAACGCCTTCTGGCTCAAATCCGGGCGGCCCTTTCTGCTCGGACTGATAAGCAGCGTAGTGCCTCGCCTTCGAGCGCAAAGTCGCCCCCCTCAAAGGCGGAGGGGAAAGACTTCTCGGATCAGCTGTCACACGACATTCGTGCCGCGATAAGAGAAATCCATCTCGACGGAGAGGATGGCAGGCGACGCGGTCGCAAGGCCTTTGTGGAAGTCGTGCTGCTGGATGAGTTTGGCATTGCATTGGCCAACGACCAGCGGTTTCCACAGATTGTAGAGAAGGTGGAAGCAGTGATCGTCGACGAAAACGAGCTGAGAACAGAGCTGGACCGCCTCCTACTGAAGCTTGCTTCGAGATGATTCAACCACGCTCATCAATCTGACCAACAAGCTTCAGGCGCCGACGGATTTCAAGCAAGGCTTTACCGTGAATTTGTGAGATTCTGGCTTTAGTGAGGCGAAGGACCGCACCAATTTCGGAGAAGCTGAGTTCCTTGAAGTAGTGCAACTCGACCACCTTTCTCTGCGACTCGGGCAGCTCGGTCACAACTAGTCTTAGTTGCCCCTGAAGAACGGCAAGCTCATTCACGTCGTACGGTGTGTCGATCCGGTCTGGCGACGACACATACATGCCGCTATCTTCCAGCATGAACCCAATGGCCAATCCCACGGTGACTTCAGCCAGGCGGAGAAGGCTGTCCCCTTCCGATGAGTTTGCCGAGGTGATGGATTCCGCGCGTTCCTTGCCCATCCGGTGCAACCAAGAGTTCTGCGCTCGATACTCAGAGCTCTGTTCCAAGCCGTTTAGAACGGCCCCCTGCACACGCTTTCTGGCGTAGGCCGAAAACGGAACTCCCATACTTGGATCGTACCGATCGACCGACTCGATAAGTCCTACCGTCGCCAATTGAACCAGATCGCGGAGGTCTAAATCTGCGGTGAATGATCGCTCCTGCAGGACACGCGCCGCAACGGCCTTGGCAAGCCAAAGATGGCGAAGCACGAGATCTTCTCGCGCTTGCCGGGACTCTTCGACATCGACACTTCTCAGGCGCTCCCAGAGTGGGGCCTCGTCCGATTGTGTCAATTCAGCGGGTGCCTGATGGTCTTGCATGGAGCTGCCGCAACCTCAGGATGGGACGAAGCTCCGGATCAGGGCGGCCGACAGCAATCCCCATCCATCGATCAGCACGAAAAGCAGAATCTTCAAGGGCAACGAGAACGCCAGTGGCGGAACCATGATCATGCCCAGGGACATCAGCACGCTGGCCACGATGATGTCGATCACCACAAAGGGCAGAAAAATAATGAACCCAATCTCGAAGGCCTTGCGCAACTCACTGATCATGAATGCTGGAATCAACTGCAACAACTTGATTTCGGTTACCTGCGCCGGCGCCTTGGAACCAGACAGCTCGATCATCAGCGCCAAGTCCTTCTCGCGCGTTTGCGCCAGCATGAACTCCCGCAACGGCTTAGATCCCGTCTCCAACAACTCCTTCTCTGCGATCGCGCCATTCATGTAGGGCGTCAGCGCCTGCTGGTCCACCTGCTCCCATACCGGCAGCATGGTAAATATCGTGAGAAACAGAGCCAGGCTGATCAGCACGGTATTGGGCGGCGTCTCCGGCATCCCTAGCGCGTGCCGCAGCATCGCCAGGACGACGATGATGCGGGTAAAGGAGGTCAGCACGATCAGCAACGACGGCACCAGGCTTAGGACCGTCAGCATCAACACCAATCGCAGCGGCGTGCTCAGGGCCTTTCCCGACTGAGTCGTGAAGTCGACCGACCCGCCGGGGAACGTGATGTCCGCGGCGGTGGACAAGCCAGGCAGCACCAGCAGCGCCAGCATTACAGATAACTGCAGCGCAACCCGTAACCATTGGGTATCTGACCTGCGATGGCTCATGCGGAAGGCTCCGCGATCGGATGAATCGCAACCGCTGTACCCGAGCAGACAATGACGTAGGAATGCCCCTTGATGTCGGCCAGCACGATCGAGGTCGACGGTGATACGCGGCGAGTCTCCACGACATTGATCTGCCGCGTCCGGACAAAGCTTCCAGAGGTACTAACCTGGCGAGTCTTCCACCAGCGCACGCCAAAAAACGCCAGCATGCCAAGCAAGCCCAGGTAGCCGAAGATGGTCAGAACCTGCCATCCCGCCACCGAAGGAGCCTCGGCTGCCCCTGGGGCTGCGAACGCCACGTCGCCAATGCTCGCCAGGATCGCAGCGGGCAGCAGTCTTGTCATGTTTGGTAGCACGGAGGAACTCGCCTTGACCCAGCCTTAGAACTTGCCCGGGTCGAGAATTTCGGTAATCCGCAGGCCGAAGCGATCACCGGCCGCCACCAGTTGCCCACGGGCAATCAGATTACCTTCCAGCGTGATGTCCACCGGAGCATCCGTTTCGCGATCCAGAGTCACCACATCCCCTTCGCGCAGGGCGAACAGCGAAGCGATGGTCAATTCAGCGCTGCCCATGCTGGCGCGAACAGTAACCTTGATGTCGCGCACCAAGTCGAGCTGCCTTTCCAACCAGGGCTGACCGCGACCCGCACCTGCCCCCAGTTCCCCCAACTTGAGCGGCTGGATTTCGGGCTGTTCATTAACCTGAGTCATGTGTCCTGCTTCCTGTAATAAAGTGAGCTACTTGCTGAGTTCGACGCTGAGGCGACCGCCTCGGATTCCGGGATAAGCGGAGCCCGCGGGTTTGCCGCCCAAGCGCAGCGTCAACGGTGCTTCGAGCGAGTGATCGAGCATCAGAACATCGCCGACCGCGATCTCGCGCAAGTCCTTAATCGTCAGTGACGTGTCGTTAAGCGTTGCCGACAGCTGCAGCCGCGCCGGCAGTACCGCCGCGGCGCGAGGCCCGAGAGTGGCGGTTGGTGCCAGCGATGACGTAGCAGCCACTACACCCATGCGCTGCAACAAAGTCAGGGGCAGTAGCAGGGCACCGAGGGAGCGATCCCCCATCCGACAGCTGAGCAATGCCGTACCGCTGCCGCGCACCGGCGCCGCCACCCCGCCGGTCGACGGCCGCCACTCGCCGAGGCCGGTAAGTTCGGCCAGATGATCGGCCAGGCACAGCAGGGATAATTCCCGCGCCACCAGATGGTCGGACCCCTGCCCTCCCTGGCCTAGGGCCATGCCCGCCAGGATTCCATCGGCCTCGGCTGGAAGATTTACAGCCGCCTGAAGTCCTTCGCCGCAGTCGATGGCATGGTGCCGGCCGGAGGCGGCCTTCGATTCCCCCGCGTCCACCGCCGACCAAGTCAGCGGCGTGTCAGCGCGCAGGGCCCAGCGGTCAGACCATTTCGCACCGGCCTGCTCAGCCCTGGATTCGAGCTGGCGCAGTTCGGAAGCCTTCAGCAATCGAAAGGGCTTCATCAGCCGCGTCCCGAAACGCTGTTATAGATGTCCTCGATCATTTTGCTGGTGACGTTAAGAACCTGTGAGCTGGCCTGGAAGCCGCGCTGCAGAATCAGGATGTCTGCGAATTCCCGGGCCAGTTCCACGTTTGCGAGTTCCAGGCTGCGCGGCCGAATCGAACCAAACCCGTCCTCATCGGCCATACCCAGGCGGAACTCCGTGCCCTCCGGCGCAATGAACAGGCCGCCGTCGCTGGTCTCAAGTACCTGGGGATCGGAGAAGGTCGCCAGCGCCAGGCGCTGTCCGTCCTCCTTCTGGCCGTTCGAATACTGCAAGGTCACCTTGCCCTTCTCGTCGAAGCTGAAGCTGGACAGGCGGCCCAGGGCGTAGCCGTCACTCTTGGAAACCGTCAGCGACGAGGTTGTCCCAGCGGAGAAGGAGTTCGCGTTCTTGAAGTCCAGGGTCACCTCGGATTCCACCCCCGTGCTGGTCTTCACCTTGAAAGTGAGGGAGGAGAACCCCGTGGTGGGATTCCCCGATCCATCAAAACGGATCTCCTTGTTCGTGCCCAGGAGTTCCAGGCCGGCGGTGTCCTTCACCGATACGGTCCAGGCATTGATGCCATTGCTCGCCGCGCGGGTGAACTCCATTTTCAGCGTCTGCTGCGTGCCAGAGGCGTCAAACACCTTGACCGCATCCAGCGTGAACCGCTGCGCCGCGTCTGTACCGGTGCCGGTCGAAGCCTGCCCCACCGACAGCACACCGCTGAACTCCACCGTCTTCGTAGCCGATGCCGGGTTGGTCTTGTCACTGTCGATGACGACGTTCTGAAGCACGCCGTTGACCAGAGCCTGCACATTGCGCGTGCCGGAGGCGTCCTGGAGATTGCCGTCCTCGTCCAGCTGGAACTGACCATTGCGGGTGTACAGGTAGCGATCACCGTCGTTCAGTACAAAAAAGCCGTCACCGTTTATGGCGACGTGTGTGGCGGTGCCGGTTTCGCGTAACTCACCAGGAGTGAAGCGCCGCCGGGTCCCGCTCACGACCGCACCACCACCCGGCATCTCGGATTCCGCTGCCGGCCGGCTGTCATTTTGTGACCCTTCCGGCGGCGGCAGGCTTTCGAACAGCAAATCGGTGGCCTTGAAGCCGACCGTATTCAGGTTGGCCACGTTGTCGCCGATGATGTCGAGCGCGCGCGAAAAGGCGATCAGGCCGGTAAGGCTCGTATAGGCGCTGGTCAATGCGGTCATGGCTAGACTCCTCTTAGCGAACGATCAGGACTTGGGACGGGCTGACGTCCGGCAGGATGTTGCCGTTGGTCTGGGTGATCGTCAGCAGCGGTTTTCCCGAGCGGTAATTCAATGTCGTGACCTGCCCGATCGCGGAGCCGGATTCGGTCGCGACTTCCACGGTTCGGCCGAGCAGGCCCAGAGCCTGGCCGGAGGCCTGCACACCGAGTAATGCGTCGATGTTCTCGCCCAGAGTGCGCAACTGCTCTACCGAGCTGAACTGGGCGAGCTGCGCCAGGAACTCGCGGTTGTCCACTGGCTCAAGCGGATCCTGGAAATTGAGCTGGGTCAGGAACAGCCGGATGAAATCTTCCTGCGAAACGCCGGAGCGTGTCAGTTCGCCCAACCCTGTTCCTACCGAACCGCCAATCGCATCGACCGCCATGAATCACCTCCGCTACTAATCGCCGCGCCTTGACTCAGGCCTCAGCATTGATGCCGTTGATTTTGAGCTTCGTCAGCCCGATTCCCATTTCCCGAAGCGCTTGCCTCAGGACGTCTACCGTTTCGCGATCAGCACCCAGCGCCCCATCACGGACCGTCAGGTTGAGTTCGCCATCACGCAAACAAGCTGTTAATGCCGTGCGGCTCCACTGACAAAGTGCCGGCTCCAGCGTGGCGCGCGCAGGCGCCCGGCCCGCGGCGCTGCCTTCCGGCACATTCATCAGTCGCACCAAACTGCCAGGTGCAACGAGGGGGCCGCCACCAGCAGCGCCGCCCGATGATGTTGCTATCGGCAGTGATGACCGCATGCTCAGGGTTGGAGCTGGTTCCTCAGCAATGGAGCGCGGTGCGGCCAACGCCCCTGTCACCGGTGGTTCCGCGGCTACCGGGTCAGCGACGTCCGCAGCCTGAGGCACATCGGCTGCCTTACCCGCCAGAGCCGCGAAGTGCACATCGGAATCGAATAGGTCGGCGAAGGCCGAGCGCTCCATGCTCGTGCGAAGACCCGAGGCGGAGTTGGCTGCTCGCGCCACACCACTCCAGGCGACCAGCACATCGTCCAGTCCGTAGTTCATGCCTGCCCCTTCCGCTGCGACCAGAGCTCGTCCATCTCTCGTAGCCACTGCTGATCTTCGAGGCGCTGCTCAGTCTGGCGACGGGTGCTCATGACCTGTTGCAGTGTCTTGTTGCGACGCTCCAAGCCAAAGCACTCGCGAACGGACACATCCAAAGCAGCCTCATCGGCCTCCAGGCGCCTGCCGAGCAGCGCACGGTTATCCAGCGCGACCTGGAAACGGTCAGATTCAGCCCGGAAGTCCTCAGCCTGCAGAGGGCCGTCGGCAGTCAGGCGCCGTCCGACATAGTCCAGGTAGCCGTCCTGACGTTCGCACAGCGCCGTGCTGGCAGTAACCGCCAAGCGCTTCTGCGCAGCCTCGACACGGCGTTCCACCAGCTGCAGCTCATTGAGCCTGTGCAATACCCGCAGGGCCTGCCGCTGCCTCATTTGCGTGTCTCCCCGAGGATCGCCGTAAGCTGCCGCAGGCTGTCCTCGCGGCTGATCGACTCATCGATGCGCTGGGCGAAGAAGCGCTTCAATTCCGGCATCAGGCGGATGGCGCGATCCAGCTCCGGGTTAAGGCCAGGCTTGTAGGCACCATAGTCGACCATATCCTTGGAGTTCTCGTAGGCCTCCCAGATCTGCATGCTGGCGTCCGCCAGACGCACGTCCTCGGGCCGAGACACCTGGCGCGACACGCGGCTGATGCTTTGCGCAAGATCGATCGCGGGATAGCGACCCTGATGTGCCAGGGCCCGCGACAGCACGATGTGGCCGTCCAGGATTGCACGCGCATGATCGGCAACCGGCTCGGACAGGTCGTCGCCCTCGACCAATACGGTGAGAAAGCCGGTGATGGCACCTTTGCCCTCCGTCCCGCAGCCGATACGCTCCAGCAAAGCAGGCAGCACGGCGAAAGCCGAGGGGGTATAGCCACGTACCGTCGGCGGCTCGCCTGCGGCAAGGCCGATTTCGCGCTGCGCCATCGACAGGCGGGTCAGCGAGTCCATCATCAGGGCGACCTTGCGCCCCCTGTCACGGAAATACTCGGCCAGCACCACGGCGCCATAGGCCGCGCGGGTGCGGGCCAGCGCCGGCTGATCGGAAGTAGCGACAATGACCACCGACCTGCGCAGCGCTGTGCCCAGGTGTTCCTCGATGAAGTCCCGAACCTCGCGGCCTCGCTCGCCGATCAGGGCGATGACGTTCACATCGGCGGCACTGTGGCGGGCAATCATGCCCATCAGCGTGCTCTTGCCGACACCGCTGCCGGAAAAGATGCCGATGCGCTGGCCACAACCTACCGTCAGGCAGCCATCGATCATCTTCACGCCGGTCTCGAAGACGTCGCGGATGCGGCTTCGCTGCACCGGGTTGGGTGCCTTGGCGAGCAGGCTCACAGCCTCATTACGGTCGATGGGACCTTTGTCATCAATCGGCATGCCGAAGCCGTCGATCACCCGACCCAGCAGCAGCTCGCCAACCGGCATGGAGGGACTGCGCCCTGAAGCCAACACTTCGCAGCCGGGACGGATGCCGCGCGTGTCTCCATAAGGCATCAACAGAACCGAGGACTGCCGGAAGCCGATCACCTCCGCGTGAATGGGCTGGAAGCCCGGCGCGGCGTAAATCTCGCACAACTCACCGAGGAAGGCGCTGGGGCCTGCCGATTCAATCGTATTGCCCTGGCAGGCGACCACACGACCGGTCCTGGCGACCAGGTCGACGTTGCGCACTGCAGAGGCATACCGATCGAAGAGCATGACTTATTCGCCCGAGCGCCGGGCGTCGAGCAGGGCCTGCTTGAGCCGTTCCATCTGGAACTCCAGGCGGGCGTCGAGGCTGCCGGAGGGCATATCGATCAGGCAGCCGCCAGGGTGCAGCCGCTCGTCGGCCTCGAACTGGATATCGGCTCGCAGGCCGCTGCGGATCGCGGCTATGCCGGCTTCCCCGAGCAGTTCCAGATCAGCGGGTGCGACGCGGATCGCCAGGGTCTTCTGGCCGGCGGCATGCTGGTCGATGACCTCGCGCACGGCCGCCGCAACACCTGCGGAACCCGCCAGAGCACGGCCAAGCAGCCGCGCCAGGGATTCGAACACAATCTCGACAGCGCCATCCTCAAGCCGGCCCACAAAACGGTTGCGTTCTGCTTCCAGCGACTCGGTCAGAGCACGCAGGCGCTGCAGCTCTTCCTTGCGCTGACGCTCGGACTCTACGTCGGCCTTCTGCAAGCCGCGTTCATAGCCCTCCCTTTCGGCGCGCTCCTGGCGGCGAGCCAGGTCCTGGCGCTCGGCCTCGCGCTGGGCTGCGTCCGGGGGCGGTGTCAACGCGGGCGCCAGTTGCGGCACCTGCGCCAAGGCCTCGGCAGCAACACGCGCCTCGACCCGCGGCGCAACGCCCCCAGCTGGAGAAACGTGAACAGATTCGCGCTGCGGCGGGCGACGCTCGGCGCCCTGGCGCGGAGAACGCTCCAGTGACAGCGGCGTCTGGGAAATCCGGGCGGTCTTGATGACTGTGCTCATCGCAGGGCCTCCAGCGGCGCCTCGCGCTCCAGCACTGCGAGCACTGACTCGAGCAGCCGGCGGCGCACCAGCAACGGCCTTTGCCCGCCGGCCGACGCAGCCATGCGCGACGTGGGCAGCAGCGAGCGCAGCGCCGCGCTGTAGCGCCAGGGATGTACCGCAAGGAAGGCTTGCAGCAGCCAGGGGGCGCTGCCCTGCCACAAGGCCATCATGCGCGATTCATCCGCCCGGTCGATCCGATCGATCAGGGGCTGCAGCTCATGAACTTCTTCGGAGGGCGCGGCCTTGCGCTCCGCGAGCGCGGTGGGCGACGAGACGCGAGCAGCCTCACGGCGCCGGGTAGCTCGAGGCAGGCGCAGCACGGCCTGAAGCTCGGAACCGATTCTCTGCTGCTGCGCCGGGTCCAGCTGTGACAGCAGCCAGCGCCGGTCGCCGGCGTGCAATTGTGCCAGTAGCAAGGCCACGGAACGGACGCTGTTCACGGCACGGCTCTCCCGGCTGGCGCATCCATGCGCTCCAGCAGGCCACGGACATCCTTGAGCAGTTGCTCGCGCTCGGTCTGGGACAGCTGCCCCCCGCTGCGCATCCAGGAGTAGACGGCGAGCAGCAATGCCAAGACGGCCAAGACGGTAGCGACCAGCAGAGCGGTCTTCTTCCAGTCGATTACGGTACTTGTGGCCGCCGGCATGGGTTCCAGCTTCTCGGCCATGCGGAGGGTGCGCGCGGCGGCGCCCAACTCCTGCACGGTGATGGAGTCGCCGCGGGACCTCGTATCCAGACCGATGGCATTGGCGATGGTGTCGGCGATGCGCTGGCGCTCCTCGGGCAGGGTACCCACCGGCACGAGCACACCGACCGTCATGCGGCGGATGGCTCCGGCCGTCACGTCGATTTTCTCTTCCTGCCGGCCCACTTCGTACTTCACCTCGGCGGTGGCATTGCGCGGGGCCAGATCGGAGATCTCCTCACCCTCGCCGTCTGCTCCGGGACTACCGCGCAGTGAACGCAGGCCGGTCACCGCACCCGTCACACCCTCCCGCACCGGCAGGACCTCGGAACGCGTCAACTGCTTGCGATCATGATCGACCTCGACATCCACCATCACAGCCGCGGCGCCGACACCGAAACTGCGGTCGAGTACATCCTGAGCCTTGCGGGACAAGTAAGCCTCGTAACTGCGCTTTGCCTCCAGGCGCGCTGCCACGATTCCCCCAGACAGCGGATCGGCTGTGGCGGTCGACAGTGGGGAGCCGAAGTTGTCGTGGATGGCGACACGCTCGGAAACCAGTCCCGGCACGGCCGAGGCGATCAGGTTCTGGATGCCTTGCACGCTGCGTTGACTCAGGGTGGCACCCGGCTTGAGCGACAAGGTCAGCGAAGCCTTTGGCACCTCGTCCTGTCGCTTGAACAGGCTGACCTCGGGGATCACCAGGTGCAAGCGCGCATGGTCGACCTCGTCCAGGGCCATGATCGTGCGGGTCAGCTCCCCCTCCAGTGCACGCTGGTAGTTGATGCGCTGATTGAAGTCGGTCATGCCGAAATCGGACTCATCGAACAGCTCGAATCCGACCGGCTGATTCTGCGGCAGACCACGCTCCATCACATACATCCGCGCCAGGTCCAGGTCCGCCTCATCGACCATCAGGCGACCGTTCTTCTCGTCCAGACGGTAACGGATCTTCTCCAGGGCCAACTGGTTGGCGATGTTGGCAGCATCCTCGGCGCTGAGATTGGACAGCAGGAGACGGTACTGCGGCATCAGCGCCCAGGCCACGGCGGCGGCGAAGAAGACCAGGATCACGCCTACTGCCGAGGCGATCACCAACTGATCGCGCCCAGACCTGCCCGACCACCAGTTCGCCCACGATTTGTTGTCAGAAACCTTGTCCATGGTTTAGATCTGCATCCGCATGACTTCCTGGTACGACTCCAGGAGACGATTTCGGACCTGGACAATCAAGCTCATCGAGAGCTTGGCCTTCTCCAGGTCAAGCATTACCCCGTGCAGGTCCTCGATCTCGCCAGCCGCCAACTGGCGTACCGACTCACCCGCCGCATGGATGCGCTGGTCCGTAGTGGCGATCTGGTCGCTGACAGCCGCGAACAGGGTCGAGGGCTCACGCAGGGGCGCGAGGCTTGCCGCCGGCAGCGTGCCGGTCAGGGCTTCTGTGCCGCTGACCGCGGCGATTGCTTCGATAGCCATCAGCGTTCTCCGATTTCCAGCGCGCGCGTCATCATCGACTTGGCGGCGCTGACGACCTTGACGTTCGCCTCATAGGCGCGCACGGCAGTAATGATCTCGCTCATCTCGACCGCTGGATCGACCGTCGGCATCTCGATGAAGCCGTCCTTGTCCGCATAAGGATGATCCGGCTGGTGCAGGCGGCGCGGGGCCACGTCGGCCTCGATCACTTCGGCGGAGGGCAGCTCCGCCAGATCATCGGCATCCATGTGCTCCGCAAAGCCCGTGCTAAGGGCCGCTGCAGCCGTTGAGACGACGCGCTGCGGACGGTACAGGCTGCCATCCGGTGCCTTCACGGACTGTGCATTGGCCAGGTTAAGTGCAGCCACCTCCAGACGCATGCGCTCCGTGCGCATGCCTGCTGCGCTGACGTCGAGGATTCCCAGATAATCGCTCATCACACTGCTCCGTCAATCGCAATCTTGTTGAGGGCGCCGAGCTTGCCAAGCCCGGTCAACACCGCGTTGTAGTGCAGGGTGTTGGCCAGCAGCTGGTTCATCTCGTCGTCGAGCTGCACGGTCTGACCGCCCTGGACCTCGACCGGAAGGTTCTCCACGAGGCGGCGGAGCTGCTCTCTCACCTCCGCCTGGGAGGCACCTGATTCGATGGAGGCGTTTATCGCCGTCAGTTGGCTTTCAAAATCGAGCCGCTGAGGCTCATACCCGGCCGTCTTGTGGTTGGCGATGTTGGCGGCAATCAGCCGGTGGCGGGCCATACTGAGATCCAGTGAGGCTACCGCCAGGTCGAAGGTCACGCTGCTAAGGGGGTCGCTCATAAAGGGGGCTCCGGAACGCTACTGGATGATGAACTCGGCACGCAGCGCGCCGGCGCGGTGCAAGGCCTGGAAGATGGTGATGACATCACGTGGCGTGGCCGAAATCCGATTCAGGGCCACGGCCAGATCGGTGACCGTCGCCCCAGCTCCGACGCTGACAGTGTGCGAGGACGACTCCGTGGCGGTGATCGTCGTGTCGGGTACTATCGCCGTGCGCACGCCACCTCCGGTGCGGGAAACAAAACCGGGCTGCGACACCAAATAGTCAGTCTCGATGTTCACCCTCAGATCACCATGGGTAATCGAGGCCGCGGCCAGTCTGACGTCGCCCCCGCTCACAATGGTGCCGGTGCGCTCGTTGACCACGACGCGGGCCACCAGATCCGGTACCACGGTAAGCGCCTCGATCCGGCGCAGCACATCGACCATCTGCATCTGCTCATAGTCGGCAAGACGAACCAGGATACGGTCCGGTCCGGCGGCGAGAATGTCCCTGCCCTGGCGCTTGTTCCCGAACTCACCAAGCAAGGCATCAACGATGCGTCCAGCGGTGGTGAAATCCGGCTCCCTCAGGATCAGGTGCAACGTGCCCTCCTCGGTGAGTACCGTGGTGGTCATGCGCTTTTCCACCGTAGCGCCAGCGCTGACCACCCCGACCGTGGGGTGGTTCTTCTGTACCAGGTTGCCGAAAGCGTCGTAACGGAAACCACCGACCGTCACGGGACCTTGTGCGAGCGCATAAATCACGTCGTTAGGTCCCTGCAGCGGTGTCATCAATAGCGTGCCGCCGGCAATGCTGCGGGCGTCCCCCAGCGAGGACACGTTGATATCGAGCGTATCCCCAACGTTGGCGAAGGGTGGCAGCGAGGCGGTGACCAGGACCGCTGCCGTATTGCGGCTGTTGAGCAGGGCCGGGTCGACATTCAGACCCAGGCGATTCAGGGTATTGGCGATGGACTGCGTGGTGGCGCGGCTTCGGCTACTGTCGCCGGTCCCAGCCAGGCCCGTCACCAGACCATAGCCGACGAGCGGATTCGAGCGTGCATTGTCGATCCGCACGAGGTCCTTCAGGCGCACCGGCGCGGAAGTTTCAACTGCCGCGGAGGGGCCGGCGAGCAGCAGGGCGATCAGCGCGGAGAGAGCAAGATATATGCGCATGATCAAAAGCCCATGAAAATCAGGAGTCGGCGGAAGATGCCCGGGCGCTGAGACCGTGATACCCAGCCCTTGCCTTTGTACTCAATGCGCGCGTCCATGATGCGCGAGGACAGCACGACGTTGGCACCAGCGATGTCGACCGGCCGAACCACCCCTTCCAGGCGGATTTCCTGTTCCTCGCCATTGACACGAATCATCTGGTGGCCCCGGATGAACAGGTCACCATTGTCCAGCCTCTTCTCCACACGCGCCGAAATCTGAGCCCGCAGATTGCCGCCGCGCGTGGTGCGGGCCGCGCCATCGCTGCTGGACTCCACGTCCAGACCCACCGAGGACGGACCGGACGCATCTTTGACGCCGGCATCAAACGAGAAACCTGAGTCCTCGGAAGAATTGGCGCGGCTTTCCGCCGATGAAGTCTCCACGATGAGCACTGTCAGGGAGTCGCCGACCTCACGGGCGCGCACGTCGCCGGCCAGGGGACGGAAGCTTCTTTCGTCGTAAAGATTGTCGGCCTGAAGGGGCGAGGCCTGGAGCATCAACAGACCCAGGGCTGGCAGCAGGCGACGCATCGATCGTTTATTCACGGCAACAACTCCACACTATTACTTCCTGTCACCCGCGCAGGCATCGATTTGCCGTCCTGCCCTCGCTTCACCCGGATACGCTCGCCCGGTGCTCCCTCCCCCATGGCGATAGCATCCAGACGCAGGCTGACCTTACCCTGCACCAGCGCCGCCTCGACCCGTGCGCCGGACTCGACGGCGGCAGAGCTCCGCAGGTACCGGGCGTGCAATACATCACCGGCACGCAGGGGGCGCACCAGCCGCTTGCTGCCGGCGGTCCATCCATCGGCGCTCCAGCCGTCACCCGGCAGGGGTTGCATGCGTTCCACCCATTCGAAATCACTCGGCTCTACAGACGTGCCGCTGACCAGCGGCCGGCGAGCCCGCGGCGTGAGCCGCGGAGCGGCAACCTGGAACCACAGCGGGAGGCTGCGCACCGTGCCATCGGCACAGCGCAGGCTCGCGCGGGCTGCCACTCGACCTTCATTCGGCGCGCCGGCCGCTCCAATTGAGATATCCGCGACCGCACCAGTGCAAACCTGTTCCGGCAAGCTGCCCAGCGCGCAGACCTCACAACGCTCCCCGAACTGCCCGCGCAGTTGCGCAGCGGCCTGCCGAAGCAAGGGCTCTTCGCTGCACCCCTGCATCGACCATGCGGCCGGCTGCACACCGGCCAGGGCCAGTGCAAGGCAGGACAGCCAGTAGCGAGGCAAGGGCATTTTCATGATCAGCGGCGCAGGCTGTTGATCTCGGCCAGCACTTCGTCCGCCGCCTGAAGGGCACGGGCATTGAGCTGATAGGCGCGCTGCGCCACGACCAGCTCGGAGAGCTCTTCGATGAAATCGACGTTCGACATTTCCAGGAAACCTTGGCGCAGCTTGCCCAGACCGACTTCACCGGGCTTGCCGTAGAAGGGATCGCCGGATTCGGAGGTGGCAGCATAGAGGCCGCTACCCATGGACTTGAGGCCGGTGGCATTGACGAAGCCGACGAGCTCAAGCTGACCGATCTCCTCGGGGTCCTTCTCGCCCGGCAAGGTGGCCAGGATACGGCCGTCCTGGTCGATGACCAGTTGCGTGGCTTCGGCGGGCACTCGTACGTCGCCGGAAACCCGCAGGCCATCGGTGGTGACTAGTTCCCCGGTCTCGTTCAGGCGCAGCGAGCCGAGGCGCGTATAGGCGAAGCTGCCATCGGCCAGCTGTACCTCCATGAAGCCCTGCCCGAAGATGGCCATATCCAGCGGGCGCTGGGTCTGGCGCAGGTCACCTTGGCTGAAGATCGCCTCGGTGCTGGCCACGGCGGTCCCCAGGCCAACCTGGCGCGGCTTGTCCGCCGCCTCGGAATCTGCCGCCGCGGCTTCCACCGGGCGGTACATGAGATCGGCAAAGTTGACACGCGCCTTCTTGAAGCCTGGCGTGTTGACGTTGGCCAGGTTATTGGACAAGGCATCGAGCCGCAGCTGATGGGCCTGCAGACCGGAGATACTGGCGTAGATCGCGTCGAGCATGGAAATCTTCCCCTGGGAATCGTCTTAGAAATCGCCGCTTCTGTTGATCGCGGCATCCAGCATCTGGTCGTACGCGCGCAGCGCCTGGGCGCTACTGCCGAAATGGCGCACGGTCTGCATCATCGCCACCATTTCCTGCAGCGGATCCACATTGCCGCGCTCGATTGCGCCTTGGCGGATGGAGGCGGTGCCCGCCTCGGGAGCTGCTATCGGAAGCTCCCCGGCCGCGGCATAAAGCCCTTCACCCACGTAGACGAGTTGCGTATCCTCATCCGCCTGCGCCAACAGGATGCGGTCCAGCACGCCGCTGCCGACGCGAACCGCGCCCTGTGCATCGATCTCAAAATCCATGTTGGGCAGGCTCAGCGGCGCACTGCCGGCAAGCAACGGCAGGCCCTGGGCGGTTTGCACGCGACCAGAGGGGTCCATTTCGAAGTCGCCTCGTCGGGTGTAGCGCACACCTTCCGGCGCCTGTACGCGGAACCAGCCCTCGCCCTCGATCGCCAGATCCAGCTTGCGCCCGGTCTGCTGGATCGCGCCCTGACGCTGGCTGCGATGCGCTTCCACCGCGGAGCCCGGCTGCGATCCATCGATCAGCGAGGCGAAGGCGCCGGTACCAACCGGTATTTCTGCCCGATAGGCCGGCGTGGAGGCATTGGCGAGGTTCTGCGCGATGATGCGCAGCCGCTCCTGGTCGTTGGCCAGGGTCGCGGTGACAAGTGCGGCGATATCGGTCATGCGGCTTCCCCTAGTTGACGCCGGCGGTGGCGTGAACGCGAACAGACAAGGTGCTGTTCAGTTCCGAAGTTGAAATGACGTTGAGATGCGGCAGGGAGGCCTCGGTCGCACGGCGCAGGAAGCGCCGCACAGAGGGGGCGCAGATCAGCACCGGCACGATGTTCTGCGCCAGCATCTCCTCGACGTGGCGCGACAACGCCCGCACCAGGCGATCCATCCAGCCCGGGTCCATCGAGGTAGTTCCGCCCTCACTCTGGCGGATGGCGTCGCGCAGGACCTTGTCGGTGGCGGCTTCCAGCGTCAGCACGTGCAGAGAGCCGTCCTTGCTGGCAAAGCGCTGGGTGATCGCCAGGCCCAGCTTCTCGCGTACCCGTTCGGTCAGGGAGTCGTGGTCTTTGACCTGACGGCCGGCCTCAAGCAGGGCCTCCAGGACGAAGTCCATGTTGCGGATAGGGACGCGTTCCTTGAGCAGTGCCTTGAGCACCTTCTGCACGTCGCTCAGCGACAGCACGCCGGGGATCAGCTCCTCCACCAGGCTGGGCTGAGCCTCACGCACCGTACCTACCAAGCGCTCGGTCTCCTGGCGTGTGACCAAGTGGTGGCCCTGATTACGTATCACCTCGGAGAAATGCGTGACCAGCACCGTGAGCGGCTCCACCACGGTGAATCCAGCGGCACGGGCGGCAGCGGCATCGCCGGGAGCGATCCACAATGCCGGCAGGCCAAAGGTGGGGTCACGCGTCTTCTCGCCCTTGATGGCCGTGCCAGCGTTGCCAGGATTGATCGCCAGCACCGAGTCAGGCCGCATTTCGCCCTCTGCGACCGTGGCGCCGAAGAAGCGGATCGCGTAGCTCTGGGGTGAACGGCGCGCTTCCTCGCGCAGGCGCAGGCTGGGGATGATGAGGCCACTCTCCGTCGCATGCTGCCGTCGGAAGGCCTTGACGCGCTTCATGAACAGGCTGTCATCCTGCCCAACCAGCGGCCGCAACGCGGCGCCCAACTCCATCTCCAGGGGCTCTACCGCCAGCGCGGCATAGGACACCCCCTCCTCTCCCGTCGCTGTGGCATCTTCGGCGGACGGCTCGGCCACTTGCTCGCGCGCGCTGGCCCGGTAGGCGACCACGGCAGATGCCACCACCAGCACCAGGATGGCCAGCACCGGCAGCACCGGCATGCCCGGAAGGAATAGTGTGGCGAACAGCGCTCCCCCGAGGATCACGAGGGACTTGGGGTAGCGAGTAACCTGCGACAGCATCTCCTTGGTCAGGTCCGCATCGGTGGCGGCGCGGGTAACCAGGATGCCGGTAGCGGTGGCAATGACCAGCGCCGGAATTTGAGTGACGATACCGTCGCCCACCGTCAGGAGGGTGTAGGTGGCCAGCGCCTCCGACCACTCCATCCCCTTTTGCACCAAACCGATGGCCAGGCCACCGATGATGTTGATCAAGATGATGATAATGCCGGCGATGGCATCGCCCTTGACGAACTTGCTGGCGCCGTCCATCGCGCCGTAGAAGTTGGCCTCGCGCTCGATTTCCTTGCGGCGCTCGCGGGCCTCGACCTCGGTGATCAGGCCCATGTTGAGATCGGCGTCGATGCTCATCTGCTTGCCGGGCATGGCATCCAGCGTGAAGCGCGCGGCGACCTCGGCGACGCGTTGCGCGCCGTTGGTCACGACCACAAACTGCACCACGATCAAGATCAGGAACACCACCAGCCCGATTACGTAGTTGCCCGCTACCACGTGCGAGCCGATCGCCTCGATGACGCGGCCAGCGTAGGCGTCCGTGAGGATCAACCGCGTTGCGGCGACGTTGAGCGACAGACGCAGCAGCGTCGCGATTAGCAGGATCGACGGGAAGGTCGAGAAGGTCAGCGGCTTGTCGGTATAGAACGTCAGTAGCAGGATCAGCGCCGCCAAACAGAAGTTGCTGATCAGCAGGAAGTCCAGCAGGCCCGGCGGTATCGGCGAGAAAAGCACCACCAGGATACCAACCACCGCGGCGATCACGAACAGCTCGGAGCGGGTTCCAAGCATCTGGCGCGACAGGCTGGCGGCGCTCAAGACGGACGCTCCTGCGAGGGCTTGCGCACACTGCGCAGCACCAGGGCTACGTCGCGATAGCTATCCTCCGGGATGTACTGCTCCAGATCGGTGCTGCGATAGAGCGAACGGGCCAGGGGCGGATTCTCCACCACGGGGATGCCGTGACGAAACGCCGCCCGGCGCAGTTTCAGGGCGGCATCGCCCGCGCCCTTGCTGATCAGCTTCGGCGCCGGCATGTCCTCACGGCTGTACTGCAGCGCCACGGCAACATGCGTGGGGTTGGTGATCAAGACGTCAGCATCCTTGATGCGGCCAGCTGAGGCTGCCTTCTTGCGCATTGCACGCTGGATTTCGCGGCGCTTGGATCGGATTTGGGGATCACCCTCACGGCGCTTGACCTCGTCCTTGAGCTCCCGTCGGCTCATGCGCATCTTCTTCATGAACTCCCAGCGGGTGAAGCTCAGGTCCATCAAGGCCAGGCCGAGCAAGCCGAGCAGCAGCACGAATAAGACGAAGCTGGCATGTTCGATCAGCAGATCCGGGTAGGCACCCAGCGGCTGGCGCGTGAGCATCAGCAGATCGGGCAGCAAACTCCAGATCATCCAGAACAGCACGGCCGCCAGCAGGCCCAGCTTGAGCATGGACTTGAAGCCCTCGTAGACCGATCGCATGGAGAACAGGCGCTTCAGCCCCGTGGCGGGGTTCAGACGGGTGAAGTCCGGCTTGAGCGGCGTGAAGGAGAACACCGGCCCGGTCTGCAGGAAGTTGGCGACCACGCCGGCCGCCATCACCAGCAGGAGGAAGGGCAGCAGCAGGAACAGGACGCTCGTGGACAAGCTGCTCATCAGTTCCGTCACCATAGGAATCGTGAGTTCAGTGCGGCCTGCCTCGCGCAGCAGCCCCTGCGTTAAGGTGAAGGTCTTGCGCATGGCCGATTCGGAGAAGGCGATGGTCGCTGCCAGAGCCACCGACAGCACGGCCAGTGAGTTCAGTTCCACGCTCTTGAACACCTGCCCGCGCTTGCGTGCCTCCTCCAGCTTGAAGGGGGTTGCGGTCTCTGACTTGTCCTGGTCTGCGCCCTGGTCGGCCATGATTATCTCGCGACGAGGACCTGCTGCCAGTAGAGAAAGATTTTTTCGAACAGGCTCTGCACGATGCCGCCAGAGAAGCGAAGGGAGATCGCGGTAACCAGCAGGCCGACGAAAGCCTTGGCCGGCAGCGCCACGAAATAGGCGTTGACTTGCGGCATGACACGCGCGGCGAAGCCAATAACCAGGTCCATCAGGATCAGCGCAAAGACCACCGGCGCCACCAGGATGAATCCGTAAACGAACATCAAACCGAACTGCCCCATCACCAACTGAATCGGCAATACCAACGGCGATCCCGCTGGCACGGACTGGAAGGAGAACGCGAAGCCGCGAATCAGTGTGTGGTGCGCATCCAGCGCCAGGAAGATGGTGGCGCCGAGCATGGTGAACACCGCCCCCATCAACGAGCCGTGACCGCGGGTGGAGGGGTCGAACAGGGTGGCGATGCCGAAGCCCATCTGGTAGTCCAGCAGGCGGCCGCCCACCGCGAGCGCCCCGAAGGCGGCGAGGATGCCGAAGCCCAGCAAAGCCCCTAGCAAGACCTCCCGCCCCATGGCCAGGATGAGGCCCATCAGTGTCTGCGGCGCTGCGGGCAGCGCGCCGCCGGCCGCCAGCCCAGCCGTCATCAGCGCCAGCGCCAAGATCAGGAATAGCCGGATGTTCGTCGGCAGCGTGGCGAAGCCCAGCACAGGGGCAAAGGCCAAGGCGCCGGCAATGCGGGCAGCCGCCATCAATAACATGACAATCCACTCGGCTTGCACCACCAGATTCATGTGGTGCTCACCGAACGTAGACGGGTATGTTGGTGAACAGCGTGACGCCGAACTGCACCAGGGTGGCCAGCATCCAGGGCCCCAAAGCGACCAGCACGAAGAAGATGGCCAGCATCTTGGGGATGAAGGTCAGCGTCATCTCCTGAATCTGAGTCACCACCTGGAAGATGCTGACGATCAGGCCCACGATCATGCTGATGCCGACCACCGGCCCGGCCACCAGCATTGCCGTCCACAGCATCTCTTGCGAGAGCTTGAGGGCGAGGTCGGCCGTCATGAGTGCGGCCCCTCGGCCTTGGCTGCGTCACGCTGGCGGCGTTCCAACAGGGCCGCGGTCAGCTCACCCGCGCTGAGACCCCCTTCGACGACGGAGCTTGCCAGCAGCTTCCTCACAACTTCGCTGGCCTGTTCGCGCTCGCCAAAGCGAGCCAGCAGCAGGCTCTCGGCGTAGCGGGCGGAGAAACTCTGCGGATTCAAGCCGCGGCCTCGTCGCGCCATGAGCTTGGCCTCGTCGGTGCGGCCCTGCAAGGCGGCGATCACCGCCATGCTGCCGTGGGTGTCACCGAAATTGCGATCCAGCGCCATGGCCTTGTCCAGGCTCTGCTGCGCGCCGGCCAGGTCATTGTTCATGATCCGCAACCAGGCGAGGCCATGCCAGGTGCCGATGTGGTCCGGCATGTGCTCCACGGCCTTGAGAAAGGCCTCTTGCGCCGGCGTAAAATCCAGGTTCAGCATGTGGGCAAAGGCGCGCCCCGACCAGGCGCGGCCGTTCTGCGGCTGCTGCCGCAGCACCGCATCGAAGGACTCCGCCGCCTGCCGGTGATCCTGCCGCTCCAGCGCGAGGCCGCCCTGTGCCAACAGCGCATGCGGCTCGTCCGGGCGACGCTGCAGCGTCGCCTGGATACGCTGCTCTGCTTCCTCGGCCAGGTTGTCATCGAACAGGGCCAGCGCCAGCAGGCCATGGGCCTCGGCGTCGTCGTCCTTCACTGCCAGGTATTTTTGCAGGTGCAAGATGGTCCGCTGCAAGCCTTCGTCGTCCACGTAGTGCGCGGCCTGCGCAAACAATTTGTGCGCCTGCGGCAACTGCGCCCAGTCGGCGTCGGAAAAATCCGCGAGGGCGTCGATGGCAGCCTGGGGAAAGCCAGCGTAGAACTGCGCGAAAGCCAGGTTATAGCGGATGGCCGGATGCTCATGTCCCGCGGCCAGCAGGGTATCGAAGCAGATGGCCGCGTTGCGGAAATCGCGGCGCTCCAGCGCGTTGACGCCCAGCGTATGCCCTAGAGCGGCGTCTTCCGGATGATGGGCAAGGCCCGAGCCTAGAATCTCCCGCTCAGCGTCCAGGTCACGCAGATCGCGCGCCACGGCGGCGGCATCCTGCACCAGGCGCAGGTTGCCCGGGTCCGCCTGCAGGAACCCGCGCAGGCGCTGCAGCCGTGTGGCTGCGTCGGCATTGCCAGTCAGTGTCACACTCCGCTCCTAGTGCTGGGTGCGGTAGGCGTCAGCGGCATTCAGCGCAACCGGCTCCGCCTTGCCGGAGCGTTCAGCGGCGTTCATAGAGGCCAGCAGATCGCGCGAGCGGGTGAAGTAGAGATTGTCCGCGGGGATGACATCAAGGGCACTGCGCAGCTGGGCCCTGGCCTCACTCCCCTGCCCGCGCCGCGCCGCAGCAACGGCGCGGAAGTACAAGGCCGGCGGATACTGCGCAGACTGCTGCAGCACCCGCTCCCATATGGCCAGCGCCGCATCGGTGTCGCCATCTTCAAAGCGCGTCATGCCGAGCTGGAAGCTGGCGTCGATGTCGCCTGGCTGCGTCTGGAGATAGGCCTCGAACTGCGCGCGGGCCTTGCCGCGCAGGCCCAGCTGCGCATAAACGCGGGCCAGTTCCAGCCGCACCGCCGGCGGGCAATCGCCCAGGGCAGCCGCCTGCTTCAGCTTGGCAAGCCCCTGCTCCACAACGCCTTTTTCAAGATCCATGCGCGCAAGGACCAACAGCTCCTCGCCGTCGAAGACATTCTGCATCTGAACTTCCCCAAGTGATACAACAAACCACTACCGCACCTGCGCGATCGGAGGCCGTCGCGCCATCTATTTATCTAACCCCGGGGCCATTGCGGCAGTGCCGCACCCCATGGCCATCGCATTTGAATCCAAAGCGCGACGATAAACAATCGACAAACTGCACGATGTCACCTGAACTGGGGACAAAGTCTCAGATTCACCCTGGAGATTATTTGGGGTCTCAACAAGGCGGATCGAGCGCGGCCAGCATTTGAATCGAGTCCAGGCGCGGGCGCAACCTGAACCGACTGTCAGGTTTGAGGGGCAATGGGCGGCGCAAACGAGGACTCGTTTGAAAGTCGGCTTAAAGGGGAGGAGTAAATTAACTCTCAGCCGGAAGCCCTTTCATCGGCCTTCCTCTTTTGTAGCTGACCCGCAGCTTCAAACGATGCTCGATTGACTCTTGAATTGGTCGCCGCCCACCGGAACACATAGGTTGATGCCAGTGCTCGGGGCTTCAAAATCTGGTGCGTCCAGACGCTCCTGAAACTTTTCTCGATACGCCTGCTGTCTCGTTCTGCGTCGCCGCTTCCTAATGACATGTAGACATCGTGGCGAAGGGCTGCGGCGCCATCCCTGCCGTGAGCGTTGGCGGCATAGCTCGATCAGGGATAGTCGTTAGGGCGCAGGACCATGCCTGCCGCACGGGATTGAGTTCGATGCGCCGGTAGCAACTCATCAGGTAGTGCTCGGTATCGATCAGGCTGCCCTTGTGGCGTCCTTCCCACAGAGTGCCGCTGCGGCGGTAGCTGATGTTGACGTGCTGCACGTATGGCAGGCCTACCGACTGTAGCAACGGGCGATCGATTTTACTTTCCCCAATTCTATCGGCCGGAAAATACGATTGGTCATCAGAACGTTAGTATGGACCGCGGCTTCAGGCGACAGGCAGGCTTCACGCAGACACTGCAGGTAGTACCGGGGCTCTTCGGGCGCCTAGAAGCAAAGTCGTGATTGTGACCGCGCCGGATCACATAACAAGGAATTCCGGCCAATTAGTAAAGGCACCTGCGCGGCATCTTCCTACCCCTTTAGGCCTGCCGCATGAAGTTCCTCGATTATTTTGAAATTAGAGCGAAATATTCAAGGGTTGCCCTGTCAGCACTACTCTTTTACTCATCCTCTGGTTCTTGAAGACGGTCTAAAAAAGCAGAGAATGAACTAGCCAGAGGCACCAGCGCAAAGTCACCACTTCTCTCGTGTAAAAAGTAAACAACTCCCGGCAAATCTGAACCTCGAAAATCTAGACATACGTAGTCGCCCGAACCAGATCCCACGACAGGGATCACTTTGTCCGGCAATTGTCCGGAAAGATTTTCCAGCGTCGCAAATACCGAAAATTCATCCTCCGCAGACAGACTAAGAAGCACTCCGAAATTCCCAACCCTTTTCTTCCCCTGATCCAAGTACTCAAATACCGACTCATCCGGATTGCTGCCCCCTGAATTGACAAGAACAAATTCGACGTAGTCACGCGGCAGCTTGACACCGAATCCTTCTTCGGCCGCTTCAATTTCGTTAACTTCCAAGGGCGAGCCGGGCTCAAACCAGTTTAAGTCTCTCATTTTCACCTAAACCACATTTCGTGGCCACCAACATGGCCAGTTTTTTCGTGTATTTTCGTAGGAACCAACTGCATACGCCCTAAATCTTGATGGTGGTGCCAAGTAAGGCCAGGAATGTTCGCTTTTCCGCCCTGAATGGCTCTGAGTTGCTGTGCATTGTATCCAGCTGAATCCACCTCTCCGCGTGCGAGGGCGCCCCGCAGATCCCTCGTGGCGGCACGCATATGCGCCGCGCTATCGTCGACGGAGAAGTATTTTTTTGCAATGCGCGTGTCAAAGGCGGAGACATCGTCAAAGATAGGGAACCCTCTCTCATCGAATACAATCTTGGTCACTGGATGTCTTTTTCCAGCCAATGCGACGTTTTTCTCTGTTATAGAGGGCAACGTGCGCGAACTTACTTGACCTGGATATTTTGCCTCCAACGCGTCACCAATGCTGCGCGCATCATATACGTCGTCGCTGCGCTCCGCGGCGCGCCCAGCTTGAGCTGCTTCATCCGCCCCGCCAGCCACCTTGGATAACTTTCCAACCTTGGTTGCCTTACCACCAGGAACGAAGTCAAGCAATCCCTCAGGTAGCAACGCCTCCGACATTCCATACAACACGCCGCCGACATGCAGTAGCACTTCATTATCCGTGCGCGCGGCGTATGCACCCAGGTCGTCCAACTGGCCCTTCACGCCATTCTTGAGGGCAACCAGAGGTTTAATCTCAGTAGCCTTGGCAATCTTCCCCAAACCTTCGGCCGCGTCTCCCAAAATCTTCTTGAACTTGCCGCCAGAGTATTCGAGGCCTCCAGCCTGAACGTCGTCCTCCATGCGTGAGAACAGTTCCAGTGCTGCCAGCGTGCCGTGTCCCAGGCCGTACTCGAACTGTCCGACATTGCCATCCACGTTCAGAGAGAATCCGATGCTGCCGATACCTGCATTCTTGGCGCTGAGCAGGTTCTCAGTCATGAGCGCCGCGGCGATTTCCGCTCCCTCATCTCCGGAAAAGTCGGTGATGCCCAGTTCGCGCTCCACAATGGAGGCAACCTGATGGCCTGTTTCCTCTAGGGCGACGCTATGCAGTTTCGCCTGAGCCATTGGATCACCAGCGCGAGCGGCCGCAAGCAGTTCACTATCGACGAAGCGTTGGCCTGTCTCCTTATTGAAGGCTCCATCGCCACCTAGATTGTCGACGCTTTGGAAGGAGGAGAACTGGCCAGTCTCGATTGCAAGCTTAGCCTTGGCATATGCCTCAGGTGAAAGCTTCCTCTGCTCGGCTAGAGCATCCAGTGCCCGCAACCGGGTCTTCTGCTCCTCTCTCGCTGCCATACGCTGGGCGTCGGAGCGTTGCATCTCTCCAACGACAGCATTGCCAAGCGCGTTGCCGAACGCATCCGCCGCAATCTGCTTGATGTCGACCTTGCCTCCCCCTTGCAAGGCGATCTCAATCAATCGGCCACCCGCACCAGTCAGGGTGCGGTTTAAAGTTTCAGCCGCAATTTTGCCCCACGCCTTTTGACCGAAGGCACCCGCCAGCATGCCCGAACCATCCTTATAGGCCCCGGTGTTGCCGAAGCCCCCCATCACGGCCGCCGAGGCTACCTGGTTCCAAGAGAAGTGGTCCTGCATGCCCATGGCGATGCCAATCCCTTGGTTGGCCGCGGAATTCAGGGCACCTTGCAACAGGCCACGCTGCCAAGTCATGCCTTCCTTGGCGACCTTTAGCCAGCTGAATGAAGTGCCGGCATTGCCTATCGCATTCAGCCCCGCGCCCAGTCCAGCACCCGCGGCAGCCGTCAGCCCGCCCAAGGCAACACTGCGCCACGAGAAACCGTCCTGGACGCCCAGTGCCATGCCAGCGAGCTGGCTGGCAATGGAACCCACTGCCCCACCGATCGCAGCAGCACCCAAAGCAGCGCCCGTAGAAAGACCCGCCACCGCAGTGCCGCTGAGTACAGCTCCCCCCAAAGTCGCGGCCCCAGTGCCGGCGGCAACGCTACCAGCAGAGGCAAACACACCCGCGGCCGCACCTGCCGTATAGACCGTCACCACCACGGCAACGATGATGACAAGGACCGTGAGTAGCCCCCCGCACTTCTTGCCCTTGGGCTTCGGCGGCGGAGTGGCGGGCGTGGTGTCGCCCACGATCTTGCCCGGGTCAATGGGCTTGAAGGTGTCCGAGGTATTGTGGACGTTATCCACAAGGTTGGGGATCGTCAGCGTGCGGCCCGCGGTCAGGGTCTCGTTCTGGCTGAGGCCGTTGGCGTCCGCGATCAGGTACCAAAGCCTGGCGTCGCCGAACACGGCCTGCGCCACGCTGGTGGGCGTGTCGCCATCCATGGTGACGTAGCTACTCGGCGCGAGGCCGGGGTACTGCGCGCTGATGGGCTCGTAGTTGTAGTCAAAGTCGTGCTCGCCGCCCTTCTCGAACCAGCCCTTCTGCTCGCCGTTAGCGTAGAAATAGAATGCGCTGTCGTTGCCCTGGTTTTTGTGCAGGGTCTGGCCAGCGGCATTGACGGTAAACGTGCGGTCGTTGGCATTGACCCGTGAGTCGTCCACCGCGATGAGGGTGCTGTTGCCGTCGTAGGTCAGCGTCGTGGTTGTGGAGCCACCGCTGTTGACGACCGTCTCAGTGCTCTTGAGGTAAGTCTCGCGGCCGAGGTAGCCGATGCTGTAGGTGTTGAGGTAGTAGGACCCCTCCCAGTTCTCGAGGGTGTAGCGCAGCAGGTTGCCGGCATTGTCGTAGCTGTTGAGGCCACCGTCCGCGGCGACATGATCGTAGCGCAGGATCTGCAGGAACCGCAGGTCGCCCCTCATGTTGCGCTGGATGCGCGTACGGCCGTCCAGGTAGTAGTCATTTTGGCGGACACGGTCACGGGCACCGTTTTTGTAGTCCTCCGACCAAATGACGCGGCCTGCCAGGTCATATTGGCGCTTGTGTTCCATCACGCTGTTGCGCGTGATCTGCGTCAGGTGATTGAAATCGTCGTAGGCATAGGCGCGAACCGCAAAGGTGGTGGGGTTCTCGTAGCCGCGCTCCATTGTGCGGTTGCCCGCCAGGTCGTATCCCAGACCAATGCCTTGCGTCGTGCTGATGTCGATCGGTGTGCCGGTCGCACTCTTCACGCCCTGGCTCACCAGGATGCGGTTCATCGCATCGTAGGAGTAGTAGTAGTCGGCTGACTTGGAGCCGACGTAGTCAACCCAGTTCGTCTGTTGGCGCTTCTTGTTGTTCGACAAATCGTAGCTGTAGTCCTGGGACAACCGCAGGGTGCCGCCACGGTATTCGTCCATGCCCGACATGCGCCCCAGAGCGTCGTAGTCGATCTGCGCGCGGCGCGATTCCGTGGCACCCACAATCTCTAATTCGCGCACGCGCTGGCCGCGAATGTTATAGCGGTAGGTGATCGTCTCGATCGTCGGGTTCTTGGCGTCAGTGATGCCGGTCTGATGCCCGGCCTGGTCATATGTATAGGTGAGATCTTGCTTGAACCCACCGTTGGAGGTGGTCTTCTGCGTCTTCAGCTGGCCCAGATTGTCGTAGGTGTAGCCGAAGGTATTTCCGGCAATGTTGCGGTGATCGGTCATGCGGCCGTACTGGTCGTAGGACCAAGTCATCTGCATGCTGGCCTCGTCGAACTGATAGGCCTTCTTGCCGTTGGAGTAGTACCCGGTGTAGACGACGACGTCGCTGGCGTTGATATCCATCCTGACGCGTCCGCGTCCGTCCATCACCATCCTGTGGGTGGCATAGATCGGCTTGCCGTACGTCCAGCCCAAGAGCGTACGTTCGACGCTACGATTGCCATTGGCGTCATAGTCGTACTCGGTGCGCATGGAGTTGAGGCCCAGACCGGTGACGTTGGCCGTCATACGATCGGCGGCGTCATACTCGAAGTATGAGCCGCGCCCCATCGCGTCCTGACGCACCGTCTCTCGGCCAAAGCGATCGTACCCATGGAAGATCGACCCGCCGTCGGCTGCCAGATCGTAGATCACCTGTCCGACGGCATTGTAGGTCTTAGCGTTGACATAGCCACGAGCGTCTACGGTCGAGATCTGCCGGCCCATGTTGTCGTAGCTGTAGTAGGAGACAGCCTTGACACTCGACCCCAGCATATTGCCGCGCTCGTCCATGTTCGGCGTGCTGGTCAGATTGCGCGATCGGATCATCCGGTTGCGCGAGTCGTAATCCATCGCCTGCTCGAGGCCTTCAGTATCGGTCGTGCTGGTGCCGCCCACGCCCTTGCTCCAGACTACGTTGCCCCAGCGGTCGAAGCGCTGGAAGACTATCGGGGTCTTGTAGACGACGGTATCGTTCAGCGAGTTGCCGACGTCGAAGGACGGTTGCTGCTGCTGGACCAGACGGCCGAGGCTGTCATAGAAGTTCTCGATTTTCTGGATGCGCTTGGATGCCGTGTTGGAGAGCGTATGCGCCGACTGCACGGAGGTGGCATTGATGATGTTGGCAGTGTCGCTCTTGTATTCCGCCGTCATCCGTCCCTGCAGGTCATAGGCGTAGATGTGAGTGACGCCGTTCGCGTCGGTCACCTTCCAGGCGCGGCCCGCCTGATCGTATGCATAAGACTCCTGCCGTCCCGTTCCCCAACCGACGATGCCCTTGGCACTTTCCTGCCCAAAGGCGTTGTAGTCGGTCTGCTCGATCGTCCAGTCCGGCTTGGCGTAGCCGTCAATCTGCTTTTCTTCTATCGTCTGGCCGGCGGCATCGTACTTGTAAACGGTGGCACTCAAACGCTCTTCGCCGATTGCGGTGGTAAATGGCGTCCAAGTCTTGCGAATGTTTCCGTAAGCGTCGTAGCTGAAGAAGGTCTTGTTGCCGACGGCGTCCGTTTCCTGGATCAACCGCCCCCAGGTATCGTAGCGCTTGAAGGCCGTGGGATCACTATCCGGGAAGCGCGTGGTGGTAAAGCCGGCATTATCGGCTGTGGTGGCGCCGTAGATGCGGCGAGTCTCCTGCACCACGTTACCCTGGGCATCGTACTGATACTCAGCCAGGGGGCGGAAGTTCGCAGGAGCACCGTCGGTGGGGCGTGCAGCGCCGACGGAAGCAATGCGCCGTCCGAGTGCATCGTAGTAGTTATAGCTGATTGCCCCCTGAGCATCCGTGGCGCTGATAGCGTTGCCCACGGCATCATAGGTCGTGGTGCTGGCCAGGTCGCTCTTCCTCAGCTTGAAGTCAAGGAAATCTGTGCCCTGAACGGCGAAGTCGTAGTACTCCACACCGAGCTGCGCCTGCCGGATATCGCGGCCCAAACGGTCCTTCTCGACGACATAGCGGCGATCGGCGTCATAACGCTGCTTGGTCAGCACCGTATGGTCGTAGTCACGCATGTTCGATTGCGCTTCGGCCGGGGCAACATAGCCGTCGTAGGAATTCCCAGCGTCCCTTGGCGGGCGGGTATAACCCGCGGCGCTGTAGCCGGTCGCCGAGGTTGCATACTCGAGGCTGTACTGCACCGCGCCGCGATTCTCGTAGGTCCACTCGGTGAGATAGCCACCGGAGTCGATCTGGGCCGTCTTGCGGCCACCCCGATCGTAGTAGTGGAAGGTCTCGGCCCAGCTGGGCGTACCTTGGCTGCTCTGCAGCTGGCCCTCGCGAATCACCGCGCCGAAGGCGTCGTAGTCGCGTACGACGGTGGGGGCAGCGCTGAAGAACTGCTGTCCCGCCGCACCCGAGGTGTAGTAGGTGTAGACCGACGACTGCTCCACCTTCTTGGATTGTCCGAGTCGGTCGTAGGTGGTGGTGACGGTGCGGTCTTCGGTCGGCGTCGCCTGGAGTGCGCCGGAGATGTCCTGCTCGGTATAGCTCGTGGCCTGTGGCAGGGTTACCGGACTTGCGTAGCGCTTCACCACCGTCTGATCGCCGAAGGCGTTGTAAGAGTACTCGGTGACGTATCGCCGTGCGTCGATCTCGTACTTCAGGCGCCCCAGCGCGTCGTAGACCTTATCGCTGCGCGCGCCGCCCACATCAAGGTTGGAGACGGCCTCGCCGTAGGCGTTGTAGGTGACCTGCGAAGCCAGGCTCTTCAGCGTCTCCGTGCGCAGCTTGGAGCTTCCATCAACGTCAGTGACGTCGTCGTAAACCATCGCGTCGTAGCGCGTCTCGGTCTGTCGACCGAGAGCGTCGTAGACATACTCCGTTACGCGCTGCTGGACGGTGCCCTTTGCCTCGGTGCGCTTGCGCAGGTTGCCGAGGCCGTCATGCTCGTATTCGGTGACCAGCGCCCGTTCCTCGGGCGTGGGTTCTGCGGAAACGAGCTGTGGGGTCACATAGGCATAGCGCTCATCCGACTGGAACAGGGAGGCAGTGGGAACGAACTCGTACGCCGTGGTACCCGGCCGCAGCCACTTGAGCCAGACATTGGCGTTGCCGGTGTTCTGGAAGTACCGCAACTGGATGGTATAGCGACGTCCCGCTTCCAACTCGATGCCGTCACGGCGCTCGGAAGTACCGTGGTCGTCGTCCCAGCTCACGCCGAGCTGCTGGCCATCGACCCAGAGCGAGTAGCCGTCGTCGGCTCGCACCGAGAAGATGTAGAAACCGCTGACGTCGACCTCAATGCCGCCCTTCCAGTCCACGCCGTAGACCGTAGAACCCAGGCCGGGAAGTGGCTCCACACCGTTCCAGTTGAAGTTGATGGTCGAGTCGACTCGGGTCTGCGAAGCCCCCGTGAGTTCGATGTTGTTGTAGTAGGTTCCGATCAGGCCGTTGGCCGGAGCGTCGCCGCCCAAGCTTGCATTGGCCTTGTACTCCACCATGTTGCGAACGCCGCTGGCGGCGCCGAGTGCGGTGCTTCCGCCCTTGCCGGAAGCTTCGAAGCGGGCATCATCGATACGGGCCTGCTGGCGGTAGACGAAGCCATCCGTGCGCAGGGAGCCCTTCCTGTAAACGTACATGACCGTTTCGTTCTTACCGGCCATGATCTCGACTACGTAGCCGTAGAGATCGTCCCAGTCATTGGCGCTGTCATTGACGGTGCCGAGGTACGTCGAGGCGCCATTGTAGTACGCATAGAGATCGCGCCCCACGAATGATGCCTGCATGCCCGATGTAGCGGTCTGGCCCCTCACGCCCACCCGAATGTCACCGCTTGGCGCCTGCATCGACGGAATTTCGACTTCGCTGCGGAAAACGACGTACTCGCCCGCAGCAAGAGTGCTGGTGGTGTAAACGCGCTGGCCGGTGACGGTGCCACGAGTACTGGCGTTGGTGAACATCAGCAGGCCGGCGGCCGAATCCACACTCAGGCTGCCGGAGGTGTCCAGGCCTTCGCTGGGCAGTGTGCTCGCGGGCTTATCGAAGTTCTGGCCCCAACGCAGGGCACCCTTGAGGCTAGGATCCGGCAGCACAAAGTCGTAGGGGACACCGGCCGGGACGCTCGGCAGGACCATCTTGGTCGACGGCGCGATTTCGCGTTCTACGCGGCCGGCGCCATCGTATTCGTACTGCCAGGTGTGCGCCGTTACCCAAGCCGAATCGGCGGGTTTCTGGTTGCCGGTCTTGTTGATCAGCGTCTTTCGGTTACCAATGTTGTCATAGCCATAGCTCTCGGTGCCGCCCTCCGCGTCAGTCGAGCTGGATAGGCGGCCAGCGCCATCGTAGGCATAGGAAGTGCGGCTGCCGAAGTCATAGACTTCGGACATCGACGTGATATCAATGGTTGCAGTCGGCGCGCTGGGCGCTCCGGTAGCCTGGACGAAGCTGCGAGCCTTGTTCCAGATGAAGCCGTAGGTGTAACGGTATCCGCTCTGGCGCGAGGTACCCTTCTTGTAGACATAGAGCGTGCTGCTACGCCCGACCATCTCTGCCTCGACGATGTACGTGGCGCCGGCGTCAATGGCCCCCAGCTCGATGGGGCCAGTGGACGCTGCGATGTCCGCATACACCTTGCCGTCGATGAAGCTCGCGCCAAGCCGCTGGTAGGCATTTCCGACACCGTCGTTCTCGGCGCCAATCACCAGGCGCCGCCCGGTGGTAACGGAAGACAGGGTCAATTCGCTGCGGAAGACCAGCGGAACACCGCTGACCTCATACAGGCGGTCGCCGCGAGCGGTGGGAGTGATGGTGCCACCGGCATTGGCTTTGCTGGTCACCCTCAGGATGCCAGGCCCGACGCGTGCGATGTAACCCGCCTGGCTTGGCAGGGTCAGGCCCTGCGTGTTCGTAACGAAGTCCTGGCTCCAAAGCGTCGCGGTCGGCGGCAGGCGGTCCGCCACCCACTTGGCGTTCAGCGTGGTCTGGCCCAGCGCCCCGATGTCGAGCGGCTGGTCGTATTCGATGGATTCGAGCAGCTTGCCGGCGGCGTCGTAGCGGTATCCGGTTACTTGGCCCAAAGCGTCAATGTCGTAGACCTTGCGCCCAGCGCCGTCGTAGACGGTGCGCTGGCCGCGCTCCCCATAACCGATCGTCTCGCTCAGGTTGTCGATGGTGGTGCTGGTGGTCACGCCGCCGCCATTGCGCCCCGCCGTCTTGATGACGGTTCTCGCCTGTGACCAGGCCGTAGCGAATTCGAAGCTGAAGCCCCCTTCGGCGGTCTGGCCCTTCTTGTAAATCCTCAGAACGGTGCGATTGGCACTCAGCGTCCATTCCAGAACGTAGGTTCCGTCACTGGGCAATATTCCCAGGAATGCGGAGTTGCCAAGCGCGGGACCTTTGACATAGACGGTCCGCTGCGATGAGAACGATGCGGTGGTGCGACCGCCGGAACCGTCCTCAATGCCGACCTCCAGGTCTTCGACCGTGGGGGTGATGTCCACTTCGGAACGGAAGACGATTGCGCCGCCGACGGGCAGAGTCCGCATTTGGCCGGTGGCCTCCGGGGAGATGGCCCCCGCAGCATCGTTGCGGCTCTTAACCTCGAGCTTGCCCCCAACGACCTGCATGTAGCCGCTCTCAGTCGGCAGCGTCAGGCCCGAAGCGTCGGTGGAGAAATCCTGGGTCCAGACCGCCCCCAGCGTCGGCAGCTTGGCGTTGACATCGGCCACCGTCGGGGTGGCTGAAAGCTGCGTGGTGTCGATGCTATTGGCATAGCGCGTCGACTCGATGACACGGCCAGCTTTGTCGTAAGCAGAACGGCTGACGTAACCGCCGGCGTCGATCTCGAAGACGCGGCGCCCAGCGGCATCGTAGATGTATCTCGAGCGGCGCGTGTCGGCTTGATCAGCGGTTGGCGCGGTGTAGCGGACTTCCTTGACATTATCGACATAGGCCAACTCGCCAGTGGCACCCGCAGGTCCGGCGACCTCGATATAGCTGCGGATAGTGCTCCAGCCACCCTGCGCGACGTCTGTGGCGATAAGATTGCCGCCGTCATACACGTATAGTTGGCTGCCCTGCGCGTAGGCGGATACTTCAATCGTGTAGACCTTGTTGGCCACAACTGTGATGCCCAGGTCCACCAGCACCGGCGCCGTGCTGCCTACGTAGTGAGCACTGTAAAGCTTATTGCCGACGATCAGGGCGCCATGACGGCGGTATGCGGCGCTGGTTGTTGCCTGGTTGTTGTACGCCCCAAAGAAATACTGGCCGTTGCCGACGGTCTCCACCTGGAGCTCGCCGCGAACGGTGAAAGTATTAGCCCCGGTTGCGCGATTGGTCCCGATCGCCGCCACCATGCTGCTACCAGCCGTGCTGGTCAGGCGCAGGCGGCCGCCGGCCGCATCGTGGACGAGACTTGTCTGATTCGCGGGAATGTTGACGCCCGTTGGGCCGGCGTCGAAGTTGGCGTTGAGCAGCTCCGCGGTAGCCGTGGCGCGTAGTTTCTGGATGTCGATACGCTGCGGGAGATCGGGCAGCGCGGCAAGATTGAGCGGCAGCGCGTGACGAGCTGTCTGGATAACGCGGCCGGCCTTGTCGTAGCGGGTTTCGTCGAGGTAGCCCAGCGCATCCAGCGTATAGGTGAGGCGGCCATCGGCATCATAGACATAACGCGTGGCGCGGCTGGACACCGCAAAGCCAGGCTGGCCCACGGCGGCGCGCAGCTGGCCCAGGGCAGCACCTGAAATTCCGTCAGGATCCGAAACCGAGGCAGCGAGCGGGTTGAGGTAACGCACCTCCTTCACCATGCGCCCGGCCTTGTCATAAGTCCTGGCTGTTACCTGGTTCTTGGGATCTACACTGAAAGCCTCGCGATTGAGTTCGTCGTAGACGTAGACCCAATCCTTGAGGTTGGCGTCGCGTTTGCGAACCAGGTTGCCGTTTTTGTCGTAGACGTAGCGGGTGGTCAACGCCTCGCCAGCCGGATCGACTATCTCCGTGACACGACGACCAGCCTTGTCATATTCGTAGTGCGTGGTACGCGTTGCCGCGCCGCTCACCGCCAGGCTGCCGGGCTCTCCGGTTGCTTGTACGCCTTCCTTGAGACGGAGGGTCCGCCCGTCAAGGTCGTATTCATAGACCGTCGCGAGCTTGAGCGGAGCATTTTGTCCCGGGCGCTGCGTGGTATCGACGACCACAGCTTGCACGCGACCTTTTCGATCGAAGAGCGTTTCGGTGACCGCGCCTTCCGTATCGGTCACCCGGATAGCCGCGCCGAAACTGTCGTAGCCGTAGCTGGTGCTCAGATTCAGGCGAGGCTGCCCTGTAACTGGGCTGTTGTCGCTGCCAAAGTCGACCGTACGCGTAAGCACGCGGCCGGCGGCATCGTACGTATAGCGCGTAACGCTATCTTCTTGGTTGATAGTGCGGCTCAGCTGACCGGCGGCATTGTATTCGCTGGTGAAGAAGAACCCATTGGCATCGGTCTCCTTGACCAAGCGACCGTCTTGGTCATAGAGCCACTCGGAGGCCTCCGTAACGCCGTTGTTGTCCAGGCTGACGCGCAGACGACTGCCGAATTCGTCATAGGTAACGCTGGTGACCACTCCCTCGGGCGTTGTGGTCTCGACCTTGCGGCGTCCCTGGTTATCGAGGACATAGCTGTAAAGGGTGACGAGACCCAGCTTGTCCGTCTGCGTCAGCACCTGGCTGAAGGCGTCGTAGGCGGTGACCGTCCCCTGGTTCAGCGGATCGGTGGTCGTAACCAACCTGCCCAGCTTGTCGTAGGAGGTCTTCCAGTTGCG
>NZ_JAUASX010000003.1 GCF_030345715.1 Solimonas sp. SE-A11 | reverse complement strand
ATCGTGCGCCAAAATGGTGCATAGCTGACTTGAGACGCTAGCTTAGTTGGCTTAAGAGGGTCTAAATTCCTAATTTATTGGGGGTTTAAATTCTTGGTGGGGTTTTTAATTCCGACTTCCCAGAACGACAAGTTCGGCGTCACCTGGATGATCCACGTCATCGGGGAGGCCTGATCATGCGCTTCATGATGCTGATGATTCCCGGCGGCTACGAGAGCGCCGCCCCGGGCACCATGCCCGACGCGGCCGCCGTCGAGGCGATGATGAAATACAACGCCGCCCTGCAGGAGGCCGGCGTCCTGCTGGCCCTGGACGGCCTGCATCCCCCTTCGATGGGCGCCCGGGTATCCTTCAAGGGCGGCCAGCCCAGCGTCACCGACGGCCCCTTCGCCGAGGCCAAGGAGGTGCTGGGTGGATACTGGATGATCCAGGTGAAGTCCCGCGAGGAAGCCATCGAGTGGGCCCGGCGCTGCCCCGGCGGCGACAACGAGGTCATCGAGATCCGCCAGGTGCAGGAGTTCGAAGACTTCCCGGCCGACGTGCAGGAAGCCGCCTCGGATTTTGTCGACATGCAGCAGAAGATCGGCCAGAGGGCCTGAAGGGAATCGCGCCATGCTCAAGAAGATCCTCATCGTCATCGCGGTCGCCATCGCCGGCCTGCTGGCCTACGCCGCGACCCAGCCCGACAGCTTCCGCGTCGAGCGCACCACCCTGGTCAACGCCCCGCCCGAGGCCATCTACCCGCTGATCGCCGACTTCCACCAGTGGACGAAGTGGTCGCCCTACGAAAAGCTCGATCCGGCCCTGAAGCGCAGCTACAGCGGCGCCGACAGCGGCCTGGGTGCGATCTATGCCTGGGACGGCAACAAGGACATCGGCGCCGGCCGCATGGAGATCACCGAGGTCACCCCACCCCACAGCATCGGCATCAAGCTCGACTTCTTCCGCCCCTTCGAGTCGAGCAACATCGCCGAATTCACGATGACGCCGGAGGGCAACGCCACCCGCCTCGCCTGGGCGATGCATGGGCCTGCCAACTACCTGTCGAAGCTGATGGGCGTCCTGTTCGACATGGACCAGATGATCGGCAAGGACTTCGAGACCGGCCTGGCCACGCTGAAGTCGCTGGCCGAGACGGCGCCCGCCGCGGCGCCGGCTACCGAAGCCCCGGCCGCACCGGCGGAAGTCTCGCAGGATCCGCCGGCCGTGTCCGACGCCTCCCGGTCCTGATCGCAGCGGAACATCACCGATGAAGAAATTCCTCTGCCTGGGCTACTACGACGCGGAGAAGTTCGCCGCACTCAGCCCGGAGGCCATGCAGGCCCTGGTCAGCCAGTGCCCGCCGCGCGACGCGCAGTTGCAGGCCACCGGCCGCATGCTGTTCGCCGCCTCCCTGTCGGAGCCGCAGCACCGTGTCTGTATCCGCCCTCGCAACGGCAAGCCGGTGGTCACCGACGGTCCTTATGCCGAGGCCAAGGAGATGGTCGGCGGCTTGTTCCTGATCGAGGCTGAGGACATCACGGAGGCCATTGCCATCGCCTCCAGGCACCCGGCAGCCGAACTGGGCGAGGACGTCGGCTGGGGCATCGAGATCCTGCCCTTCGATCACTACATCCCCGGCAAGGTCTCCTAGGTGAACGACCCGGTCCGCCGCCGCATCGACGCCGTCTGGCGCATGGAGTCGCCGCGCCTGATCGCCGGCCTCACGCGCCTGCTGCACGACGTCAGCCTGGCCGAGGAGATGGCGCAGGACGCACTGGTGGCGGCACTGGAGCAATGGCCCGGGGCCGGCGTCCCGGACAACCCGGGCGCCTGGCTGATGGCCACCGCCAAGCACCGCGCCATCGACCGCCTGCGCCACCTCAGGCTCGCCGCGCGCAAGCACGAGGAACTGGGCCGCGAGCTGCAGGAGGAGGAACTGGCGATGCCCGACTTCGACGCAGAGCTGGACAACGACATCGGCGACGACCTGCTGCGCCTGATGTTCATCGCCTGCCACCCGGTGCTGTCCACCGAAGGGCGCGCCGCGCTGACGCTGCGCCTGCTCGCGGGCCTGAGCACCGACGAGATCGCCCGCGCCTTCCTGGTATCGGAACCCACCATGGCGCAGCGCATCGTGCGTGCCAAGCGCACACTGACCGAAGCGCGCGTGCCCTTCGAGGTACCGCGCGGCGCCGAGCTGGGCGAGCGCCTGGGCTCCGTGCTGGAGGTGATCTACCTGCTGTTCAACGAAGGCTATGCCGCCACCGCCGGCGACGACTGGATGCGCCCCGCGCTGTGCGACGAAGCCCTGCGCCTGGGCCGCATCCTCGCCGGCCTCGCCCCACAGGAGCCCGAGGTACACGCCCTGGTCTCGCTGATGGAGATCCAGGCCTCGCGCCAGCACGCCCGTATCGGCCCCAAGGGCGAGCCGGTGCTGTTGCTGGAGCAGAACCGCGCGCGCTGGGACCTGCTGCTGATCCGCCGCGGCCTGGGCGCCCTCAAGCGCGTCGAGCAGCTCGGCGGCGGCCTGGGCCCCTACGCGCTGCAGGCCGCCATCGCCGCCTGCCATGCCCGCGCCCGCAAGGCCGAAGACACCGACTGGGTGCGCATCGCCGCGCTCTACGACGCCCTCTCGCAGCTGATGTCCTCACCGGTGGTGGACCTCAACCGCGCCGTGGCCGTCTCGATGGCCTACGGCCCCTCCGCCGGCCTGGAGCTGGTGGACGCCCTGCAGTCCGAAGCCGCGCTGAAGAACTACCACCTGCTGCCCGGCGTGCGCGGCGACCTGCTCTTCAAGCTTGGGCGCCTGGATGAGGCGCGCACGGAGTTCGAGCGTGCCGCCTCGCTGACGCGCAACGGCCGCGAGCGTGAGCTGATGCTGCGGCGTGCGGCCGAGTGCGACAGCACGCGCCTGCACTGAAGCGATTGCCACTGCATCGCCATGCAATGACCTCCCTCTGCCCGCGTGCGGGCAGAGGGGCCGGGGTGAGGGGCGCGCCGCAGGCCCCCGCGAACAGGCAGGCCGTTGTCCCTTATCCGGCGCTACGCGCTACCTTCTCACCGCACGCTGGGCGAAGCAACGTCTCCCTCACGCTGATCCCGCGCGTCTGCTTGAGCCCATCTCACCGCAGCCCTGCGGCACGATCGCGCAGCCCGCCTTCGGCACAGTAGGACACCATGTCGGCCAGGCCGTCGGCGAGCTCATCGAAGCTCATCGGCGGCGTCGGGTCGGCCAGGTGGCGGATCACCGTGAAGGTGCCGCCATGGATGTGGATGTAGCCCATGGTCGCCAGGTTCGGCACCTGCATGTACTGCGGATGGCGCATCACGTACTGCATCAGCAGCTCGGTCAGCACCTTGCGCAGGGGCTCCAGCGGATTACGCTGCGCCAGGTGCGGCGCATAGCGCACGCACATCAGGTAGCGGCCGTCGTTTTCCATCAGCAATTCGCGCAGTTTCAGCAGCAGCGTGCGCACCGCCTCGCGGATCGAAAGCCGAACAAGTTCCGGAATCAGCGGCTGGATGGTCTTCACCGCGTCCTGCACCAGCCGCTCGAAGATCGCGTCGTAGACCTGCTCGCGGTTCTCGAAATACTCATAGAGCGAGCCCACGCCGATACCCGCCACGTCCGCGATCTTGCGGGTGGTGACGCCTTTCGGGCCCTGCGTGGCCAGCACGATCATCGCCGCCTCCACGATGCTCGACACCGTGGTCTTGGCCCGCTGCTGCTGGGGTTTGCGCGGCATGGAAATCTTCCGAATTGAATCCGAACAAGTGTCGGGAATACCGTAGCCACAGTCAATTCGCTGCATCGCAGCAATCCAATTCCGAGGGACAGCATGCCCAGCAACAAGAGAAGCCGGCAGGCCAAGGCCGTGGTGACCGGAGCCGGCAGCGGCATCGGCCGCGCCTTTGCCCTGGAGATCGCCGCCCGCGGTGGCCAGGTGGTCTGCGCCGACATCCGCGCCGAACTCGCCGAGGAAACCGTGCGCCTGATCGGCCGCCTCGGCGGCGCCCATGCCCTGGCCTGCGACGTCAGCCGCCTGGCCGACGTGGAAACCCTGGCCGACGAGGCCGAGCGCCTGCTCGGCGCTCCGGTGGACCTGGTGGTCAACAATGCAGGCGTCGGTATCGGCGGCAAGCCGGTGGGCGAGATCGGCATCGAGGACTGGCAGTGGACCATGGGGGTCAACCTCTGGGGCGTGATCCACGGCTGCCACGTCTTCGCCCCGCGCCTGCGCCGGCTCGGCCACGGCGGCATCATCAATGTCGCCTCCGCCGCCAGCTTCGCTGCCGCGCCGCTGATGGGGCCCTACAACGTCACCAAGGCCGGCGTGCTGGCCCTGTCCGAGACCCTGGCCGCCGAGCTGGACGACAGCGGCATCGCCGTTACCGCGCTCTGCCCCACCTTCGTCAAGACCAACATCGTGCGCGACGGTCGCATCGCCGACGGCTCCTCGCGCTTCGCCAGCACGCTGATGCGCTGGACGGGCGTCTCCGCCGACGGCGTCGCCCGCAAGACCCTCAACGCCCTGGACCGCGGCGAACTCTACGTGCTGCCGCAGCTCGACGCACGTCTGGTCTGGCGCAGCAAGCGCCTGGCCCCCGTCACCTACCAGCGCGGCGCGGCCCTGATCGGCCGCCTGATGAAGCGCGCCTGAGCACCACCGACAAGGAACACCCATGCAACTCGACCTCGACAGGATGCGCGACAAGATCAAGGCCTCGCAGTGGGCCCTGGCCGATATCGACTGGGACGCCCCCGGCCGCGAGCTCGTCACCAACGACCCCGATCTCTATCCCAAGCTCAAGGCCTTCATGGCCGACCTGATGTGGATCGAGCATGTCGGCGCGCGCGGCTTCGCCGCCATGGCCAAGAAGGCCCCCAACGACACACTGCGCGAGATCTATACCTACTTCCATGCCGAGGAGCAGCGCCACGCCAACGCCGAGATGGCGTTGATGCAGCGCTGGGGCATGCTCGACGGCGAAGGCCTGCCAGAACCCAACATCAATATCCGCCTGGTGGTGGAGTGGCTCGACGCCTACGCCGACGACATGCCGCTGTCGGTGCTGGGCTCGGTGATCCCCATGCTGGAGATCGCGCTCGACGGCGCACTGTGCAAGTTCCTGCTGGAAACGGTGAAGGACCCCATCTGCCACGCCGCCTTCGAGAAGATCAACGCCGACGAGGCGCGCCACCTCGGCGTCGACTTCCACGTGCTGGAGATGCTCGGCCACAGCCCGGTCTACCGGCAGACCCTGCAGATGGCCGGCAAGCTGATTGACCCGCGCCTGCTGATCGGCATCCTCGCCTACCTGCCGCTGCTCAACCGCATGCGCGACAACCTGGTGGAACTGGGCCTTAAGGAGGAACGCCTCTACGAAGCCATCCGCAAGTACCGGCGCGTCGGCGGCACGCCGGGCGGCCTGCGCAATCCCTGGTTCCAGCTGATCAGCCGCCATGGTGGCTGGATGGTCAACCGCCGCAACCGTCTCTATCACGTCCCGGTGGACGCCCTGGTGCGCCTCACCGGCAAGATCCCGCCGCGCCTGCTACCGCAGATCCCGAGCTGGGTCCATGAGCTGACCTGGAAGCCGACGGCCTGACTATTACTCCCCTCTCCCGTTCACGGGAGAGGCGTGTTTGCTTACTGGAGAGTGACTCGATGTCACTCTCCAGTCCGGCAAACACGGGGGGAGAGGGTTGCTGTAAATCTTGAAAGACCGACAGAACCCCTCTCCCGCAAGCGGGAGAGGGAACGAAAGCATTTCTCGAATGGAACACACCATGAGCACCACCACCCAGGCACGCCGTAACACGCGGCCGCAGGACTCGTCCGTCCTGCACACCTATGAAACCCTGATCGTCGGTGCCGGATTCGCCGGGCTGGGCAGCGCCATCCGCCTGCGCCAGGCCGGCATCCGCGACATCGTCATCCTGGAGCGCGGCAACGCCGTCGGCGGCACCTGGCGCGATAACCAGTATCCCGGGGCCGCCTGCGACATCCCCTCCAATCTCTACTCCTACAGCTTCGCGCAGAACCCGGACTGGTCGCGGGCCTACTCCGGCAGCCGCGAGATCCTGTCCTACGTCGAGGGCCTGGTGCGGCAGTACGAGCTGGCACCGCTGATCCGCTTCGGCCAGGACGTCATCGAGCTGAGCTTCGACAAGGCCTCGCGCCGCTGGCTGGCCAAGACCGCCGTCGGGCAGACCTACGGCGCCCGTACCGTGGTGATGGCGCAGGGCCCGCTGTCCAACGCCAGCTTCCCGGACATGCCGGGCATCGGCAGCTATGAAGGCCACAAGATCCACAGCGCGCGTTGGGATCACGGCTACGACTTCGCCGGCAAGCGCGTCGCCGTGATCGGCACCGGCGCCAGCGCCATCCAGATCATCCCGGAGCTGGTTAAGCAGGCCGGCTTCGTCAAGGTGTTCCAGCGCACGCCGGGCTGGGTACTGCCGCGGCCGGACTACGGCACCCCCAACTGGATGCGCGCGCTGTTCCGCCGCGCGCCGGCGGCGCAGTCCGCGCTGCGCCAGGCCCTATACACCGCGCACGAATCCATGGCCACCGGCCTGATCTGGCGCACGCCGGCCAGCCGACTGCTGGAACAGGTGGCGAGCCTGCACCTGCACTCGCAGGTACCCGACGCCTGGATGCGCCGCCAACTGACGCCGGACTACCGCATCGGCTGCAAACGCGTGCTGGTGTCCAACGACTACTACCCGGCGCTACGGCAGCCCAACGCCAAGCTCATCACCTGGCCCATCGCCACGCTGAGCCCCCGGGGCATCCGCACCGTTGAAGGCGTGGAGCACCAGGCCGACTGCATCGTCTTCGCCACCGGCTTCGACGTCAGCAAGACCGGCACGCCCTTCCCCATCCACGGACTGGGCGGGCGCCTGCTGTCGGAGGACTGGCGGCACGGCGCGCAGGCCTACCGCAGCGTCAGCGTCGCCGGCTATCCCAACCTGTTCTTCACCTTCGGCCCCAACTCAGGCCCCGGGCACAACTCCGCCCTGGTCTACATGGAGTCGCAGATCGACTACATCGTGCAGGGTGTGCGCCTGGTGATCGAGCAGGACCTGAAGTGGCTCGACGTGCACGAAGGCGCACAGCAGCGCTACAACGCAGCAATCCAGCGGCGCCTCGCCGGCACCAACTGGAACTCCGGTTGCAAGAGCTGGTACCTGACCGAGGACGGCTTCAACAGCAGCATGTACCCCGGCTTCGCCACGCAGTACCGGCTGCAGATGCGCCGCTTGCCACGGGGTGACTACAGCCTGGTGCGCTGATCAAGGCACAAGAAAGCCGTTCACCCTGTCTAAGGGTGAACGGCTTTTTGTTGATTGCCGCAGGAAGCGGCGAAGCCCGAGACTTACTCGTGATCCCCGGTCTTTTCCTTGCTGCCAAAGGGATAGGCGCCGCGCGGCTTCTGAGCCTCGCCTGCCTTCGGCGGAATCTTCAGCGACAGGACCATGGTGGTACCCAGGATCAGGGCGGTGCCGATCAGCGACCAGGCCACCGGAATCTTGTAGATGTCGATCAGCAGCATCTTGCTGCCGATGAACACCAGCACGATCGCCAGGCCGTAGGGCAGCAGGTGGAAGCGCTCGTGCATGCCCGCCAGCAAGAAGTACATCGCGCGCAAGCCCAGGATCGCGAAGACGTTGGAGGTCAGTACGATGAAGGGATCAGTGGTGATCGCAAAGATCGCCGGGATCGAGTCCACCGCGAACACGATATCCACGATACCGATCAGCAGCACCACCACCAGCAGCGGGGTAGCCAGCTTCACGCCATCCTTGTAGGTGAAGAAGCGCTCGCCGTCGTAGTCCGGCGCGATCTTGATGCGGCGACGCAGCCAGTTCAGCGCCGGGTTGTTGTCCAGGTCCGGCTCCTGCCCCGCGGCCCACCACATCTTGATGCCGGTGAACAGCAGGAAGGCGCCAAACACGTAGAGAATCCAGTGGAACTGCGCGATCAGCCAGGCGCCCACCAGGATCAGCGCGCCGCGCAACACCAGCGCGCCGAGGATGCCCAGCATCAGCACGCGCTTCTGGAACTCCGGCGGCACCGCGAAGTAAGTGAACAGCATCAGGAAGACGAAGATGTTGTCCACCGCCAGGGCCTTCTCGATGAGATAGCCGGTGATGAACTCCAGGGCCTTGTCGTTGGCCATGGCGCGCGCGGCGGCGTCCTCGCCCATGCCGCCCAGGCCCCACCACAGCAGGCCCACGAACACGAAGCTCACGGCCACCCAGACCAGCGTCCAGATGCCGGCCTCCTTCATCGACACGCGATGCGCACCCTGCTGGCGCAGGGCGAAGAAATCGATCAGCAGGGCAACGACGACGAAGGCCGCGAAGAGCGACCACAACAGCGGACTACCAACGGAAACCATGGCGACAAGACCTTTTTATGGACGGATTTCAGGTGTGGAGCCTGTTCCGGTCTTGCCGAGACACGCCGAAGGCGTGGACCGCAGTGCCGGGAGAGACGAGACCTCCGTCTTCCGTGCTGACGACACTGCAGGAGCGTTGTGACGCCCCGACTACTCCCCGTGAGAGGTTTGCAAATTACATCCTGCCGCCGCTTCGGAGTCAATAAAAGACACAACAAGAAATTGATATATCAGGAATTTTTAGACACTTGAATCAAGAAAAATCCCGTTCACACCGAGTCCTTCGACACACCGCGCCAAGGCGCGGCACTCAGGACCGACGGGGGCACTCTTGCGCATGACAAGCGTGCCCCCTCAAGCAACACAAAACGCTCGCACCGAGTAGCGCCGCGAAGCGTCGCATATCGAGGTGCGCCCCCTGCACGCAGCGCCCTCCAACCCCTCACCGCACCCGCGGACAATTCCGGCTGATCGACCCCAGCACTCGCGCCACCGTCAGCAGGCTGTCCGGCGCCACCGTCTTGCCGGTGTTGAGCAGCGACACCGAGATGTCGCGGTCCGGATCGGCCCAGCAGATGATGTTGAGGAAGCCCAGGTGGCCGAAGGCGTTCGGGCAGTTGGCGCCGTAGAGGCCAAAGGGCTTCTCGCCCAGCACGAAGGCCGGCGAGAAACGCACCGGCGCCAGCAGCGTGCGGTCGATCTGGATCGGGCCCGCCGGGCGCACGGCCTCGGCGATGGTCTGCGAGCGGAACACCCGCTTGCCCTCCCAGATGCCACCATCGAGCAGCATCTGGTAGAAGCGGCCAGCCTCGTCGGCGGTGGCGTAGATGTTGGCCGCGGGCACCACGGACTCCATGAAGCGCTGGTCGTTGGTCAGCACCGCCACTTCGTCGAAATCCAGGTACAGCGCGCGGCGCGCCACGTAGGCCAGCGGCGCCGGCAGGTCCGGCCCGGTGAAGGCATTGAGCGCGGCCTTGCCCTGGTCTTCAGGCGCCAGGCCGTAGCGCAGGTACTTGCAGCCCAGCGGCTCGGCGATCTCGGTGCGCAGCAGCTCCTGCAGCGAGCGGCCGCTGACGCGCTGTGCCACGGCACCGGCGATGTAGCCCGCGGTCACGGCATGGTAGGACTGCTGGCGGCCGTGCGCGGCATTGGGCTTGGACGCGCAGAGCAGCTTCACGATCATGTCGAAGTCGTTGAGCAGCGTCGCATCGACATTCTTCAGCGGCACGTCCGGGATGCCGGCGCGGTGCGCCAGCAACTGGCGCAGCGTGGTGGTCTGCTTGCCATTATTGCCGTACTCCGGCAGGTAGTCGGCGACGCGGCCGTCCAGCTCGAGCTTGCCCTGCTCCGCCAGCTTGTGGATCAGCATCGCGCTGATCGCCTTGGACGCAGAGAACAGGCAGACCGGCGTCTGGGGCGTCAGCGCAAGCTTCTCGCCGCCCACGCCCGGCGCGGCGCCGCGCGCATGGCCGATGGCTCGATCCAGGATCACGCGCCCACCGCGGCGCACGGTCAGCGACACGCCCGGATGCAGGCCGCTGCGGTACATGGCTTCCACCGACGACCAGATGCGCTCGCTGGCATCGCGCTTGAGCCCTACATCGAGCGGATTGGTCTCGGCGGCAGGATCGTAGGACGTGACGGTAGACAGGTCGCGCGGAACGGCGACACGGTTCTGGCGGAAAAGCATGAAAAATGGGCCCCCGGCTCTTGGAATGGTGACCGGCCAGCGGACCGGGTCAAAAATTCTGCAGTAGGCCCCGGGGGCCTGCCATGGCCGTAGCGACAGCCGCCCGGCAGCGGAACTTGCAGGCCCGGCCCCGATCCCAAGTGGACGGCCACCGCAGCCTGCGCGTACCGTCCGCAAAACCTCTGCAGCGTCCCCCGACATGAGCGAAGAAGACGACCCGAAAACCGGCAAGCCCGCCGCTGGCGCCAAGCGCTTCCTGAAGATGGCCGGCATGACCGCGTCGCTGGCCGGGCGTTTTGCCGGCCATGCCATCGCCAACGGCTTCCGCAACGCCGAGCAGCGCGACCAGGCGCGAGAGCAGCTCAACGCCAAGGCCGGCGCGCAGCTCGCTCAGACGCTGGGGGAGCTCAAGGGCGCGGTGATGAAGCTCGGCCAGATCGCTTCGCAGGCGGCCGACTTCCTGCCCGCCGAGATCGCCGAGCCGCTGAAGAAGCTGCAGAAGGAAGCACCGCCGATGCCCTTCGCGGTGATCCGCGAGCAGATCGAGCGCGAGCTGGGCAAACCGCTCACGGAACTGTTCCGCGAGCTGGACGCCACGCCCTACGCCGCCGCCTCCATCGGCCAGGTCCACCGCGGCGTGCTGCACGACGGCCGCGAGGTGGTGGTGAAGGTGCAGTACCCCGGCGTCGCCGCCTCCTGCGACACCGACCTGCGCCAGCTCAAGTTCGCGCTGCGCAGCGCGCGCCTGGTCAAGGTGGGCAAGGAAGTGCTCGACGAGCTCTTCGACGAGATCCGCGCGCGCCTGCATGAAGAGCTGGACTACGTGCAGGAAGCCCGCAACATGACCCTGTTCCGCGACTACTACGCGGACGACCCGAAGATCGTCATCCCCTCCACCGTGGACGCGCTGTGCTCCAGGCAGGTGCTGACCATGCTGCTGGAGCCCGGCGACCACCTGGACACCGTCAACGAGCAGTACGACCAGGAACTGCGCAACGAGCTGGCCATCCGCCTGTTCCACTTCATGTGTCGCTCGCTGTTCGGCCTGCAGGCCGTGCATGCCGACCCCCAGCCCGGCAACTTCGCCTATCGCCGCGACGGCAGCCTGGTGGTCTACGATTTCGGCTGCATCAAGCAGCTGGAGCCGGAGAGCATCGTCGCCTATCGCGACACCGTGAAGGCGGCCCTGGCCGAGAACTGGGCCGGCGTGGACATCGGCCTGATCCGCCTCGGCGCCCGCGTGCCCGGCTCCGCGCCGGTGGAAGGCGCCTTCTACGCCGAGTGGCGCCGGATTGTCCTGCGCCCTTTCATCTCCGACGCCCCCTTCGACTTTGCTAGCTCCACCATGCACAAGGCGGCCGCCGCCAAGGGGCCGGAGGTGCTCAAGCGCATGGACCAGTTCCAGCCCGCCGTGAAGACCGCCTACCTGGACCGCATGGTCGGCGGCCACTACTGGACCCTGGTACGCCTCAAGGCCCACGTCGCCCTGGCCCCCCTGCTGCGGGGCTACCTGATCGCCTGAGGGGCTTCGCCCGCCCCATTCTTTCCAAAACGTCACGAATAAAGTTCCGATAGCCCGGCTTATGGATTCAGGCGACGGGAATTAGGCTGTTCCCAAGCCCGAAAAGGGCAGCCAACCCGGGGAACCGCCATGAACATCCGTACCGCCTTCACCAGTGCCAGCCTCGCCCTCGCCGCCACCCTGAGCCTGCCCGCCGCCGCCCAGACCGCCGCCGACCCGGTCGAGGCCTTCGTCCAGGCCTTCAACCGCGCCGACCGCCCCAGCCTGACCGCCTACGTCCAGCAGAACTACAGCGCCCGCGCGCTGGAGGAACGCAGCGTCGACGAGCGCGTGGACGCACTGCTCGATGCCCACCAGCAGCTCGGCACCATCGCCTTCCAGGAAGTCAGCGGCGTCGCCCGCGTCTCCATCATCAACGTGCGCAGCAGCCACCTGGTGCAGGACGCCGACGTGGTCCTGGTGCGCGACTCCGAGCAACCGGGCTGGATCAGCGACATCTACATCCACCCGGTGGAGCCCGATCCGGTGCTGACCGCCGACGCGGCCCGCTAAGCCCGACTCCGCTTGCCGGCCTCTTTCCCTGCTGGAGAGAGGCCGGCGATCCGATCACCACCGTTCTCCTCCCATGTCCCAGCTCCTCCGCAGCCCCGCCGTATTCCGCGCCGTCATGAACCTGTGGCCGCCGTTCTGGGGCACGGGAATCTCCATCGCCGAACTGGCGCCGGACTACAGCCGCCTGGTCGTGCGCATGAAGCGCCGCTTCTACAATGCCAACGCCTTCGGCACGCATTTCGGCGGCAGCCTCTACGCCATGTGCGATCCCTTCTACGTACTGATGCTGGTGCCGCGCCTGGGCCCGGACTACCGGGTCTGGGACAAGGCCGCGAGCATCGACTTCATCAAGCCCGGCCGCGGCACCGTCACCGCCGTGTTCGACTGGGATGCGGCCGAGATCGAGGAGATCCTGGCGCGCACCGCCAGCGGCGAGAAGTATGAGCCCCAGCGCGTGGTGGAAGTGCGCGACGAGCGCGGCGAACTGGTGGCGCGGGTGCGCAAGACCCTCTACGTACGCAAGCGGCGGCCGGAGGCCCTGCCTGCGGCGGGTGAATTGCAGGTTGCGGTGGAGTAAACGGGAGCCTCGGGAACGCCGTCCATGGCAAGACCGCGGTGCGCCCGCCAGTGCGGCGGCGCAGTCCATCAGCGACTGCAGAGCTCCCGCACAGAGGCCCCGTTTATCTTCGAAAATTTGTGCAGGGCCGAATGCAGCGTGAGCAGCCAGCCACAACTGCGGAGCGATGGCGCTTAAGTGCCGAGAGTGTGTGAAAACGGCCTGATGTTTGCTCCTGTATTCCCGTCCGGGAACAGCGAGGTGGCCGATGAAGCGATTCGTAGCGGGACAGGATCGATCACAGAGCACGCTGTTCCCGGAGCGCCTGGATGATTTCGTCGCAGAGGACAATCCGGTCCGGGCCGTCGACGTTTTTGTCGACGAGCTGGACCTGGTGGCTCTCGGATTCGAAGGCGCTGTCGCTGCCGAAACAGGCCGACCGTCATACCACCCGGCGACGCTGCTGAAGATTTACATCTATGGCTACCTCAACCGCGTGCAGTCCAGCCGCAGGCTTGAGCGAGAGGCTCAGCGCAATCTGGAGCTGATCTGGCTGACCGGACGTCTAGCGCCGGACTTCAAGACCATTGCGGACTTCCGCCGGGACAACGGGCCGGCGATCCGCAAGGTGTGCGGCCACTTCGTGGCCCTCTGCAGGCAGCTCAACCTTCTGTCCGACGGCGTGATTGCCATCGACGGCAGCAAGTTCAAGGCAGTCAACAACCGGGACCGTAATCTGACCGTTCACAAGCTCCGTTCCCGCATGGAGCACATGGAGAACAGCGTCGGCCGCTATCTGGAAGAGCTTGATCGTGCGGACCGAATCGCGATCCCGTTGGCGCCTGATCGCATCGCCCACCTCCAGCAGAAGATCGCGACGATACGGGCGCATATGAAGCAACTCGCTGCTTGGGGCGAAAAGCTGGAGTCCGCGCCCGACCAGCAGATATCGATGACCGACCCCGATGCCCGATCGATGGTCAGCAAGGGCCGCGGCACCGGCATGGTGGGATACAACGTGCAGACGGCGGTGGAGGCCAAGCATCACCTGATCGTGGCGCATGAGGTCACCAACGACAGCAGCGACCGCTCGCACCCGGTATCGATGGCCAACCTGGCGCGAGAAGCCACCGGACAGGAGAACCCTACGGTCCTGGCCGATCGTGGCTACTACAAGGGCGAGGAAATCGTCGAGTGCGAGCGCCAAGGCATCACGGCGTTGGTACCGAAGCCCATCACATCGAATAGCGCCGCAGAGGGCCGTTTCGACAAGCGCTACTTCGTCTACCTCCCCGAGGACAACGAGTACCGATGCCCTGCAGGCCAGCGCGCCATCTTGCGCTTCACCAGCGTCGAGAAGGGCATGCGGCTGCACAAGTACTGGTCTTCGGCTTGCCCGCGGTGCCCGATCAAGGCGGACTGCACCCCAAGTGACTATCGCCGCATCACGCGCTGGGAACATGAGTCGGTGCTGGATGCGATGCAGGGGCGCTTGGACCGAATGCCAGATGCATCGCGTTTACGACGGCAGACCGTCGAGCATCCCTACGCAACGCTCAAGGCCTGGATGGGCGCCACGCACTTCCTGACGCGGACCCTGCCGAGGGTAAGTACAGAAATGAGCCTGCATGTACTGGCTTACAACCTGAAGAGAGTGCTCCAGATCATGGGGACGCAGCCGCTGATACAGGCAATGAGGGCCTAAGCCCTCTCTTCACGGCTTTCCGCGCTCTCGAACACTCCAAACCCGCCTTCAGCACCCGCTGCCTCAGCAGAGCTGCACACGCCGCCGTCGTACCGGCGTTTTCACACGGCCTGTGCCAGGAGCGGCCTCTAACGAATGACTGCTCTTGAGAGGCTCCGTGCTTGTTGACGCGAGTGTCACCATAGCTTTTCCCAGGCGGGACCCGACCACCTTTGTCGCCAATTCAGAATTGAAGACCGCTAGGGCGTCCGAACTCGCAACTTGCTCTGGTCTTCTAGGTTTTTCGGGCTAAAGACCGGGTACCTCTGCCAGATCTCGTAATGGCCTCGGCAATCGCAGCTTTAGCCAGCGGCGCCGAAAGCTGCTGCACCCTCTCGATCACCAGTAGAGTTTTCTCCCGATTTGCGCCGAAGCTGGGTAATGCGGCGGCCAGAACCGCCCTGATTCGTTCATGGGTCGTCAGGCGATCTAGATTTAGCTTCTCCTCAACGATACTTGCAACTGCTCCTTTCAAGACGAACGTCGCCGCCAGAAACTGATTCTCGGACCAATCCGGCAACTCAGCCTTCAGCCATTCTTGATGCCTCGCAGTCGCTGCTTTCATGAGGACGTCAGTGATCTTCCAGGAGCGATAGGCCACCGACAGCAATTCGGCGACGCGCACGTCGTCAGACGCTGCCTGGACCAGCCCACCCCACTTCAGACCGAGCCGCAGATGGGAGTCTTGACTGGCATTCAGCTGATGATCGGCCGCTTGCTGATTCTTCTCAAAGCCATCTAGCACCAGTTCGAGAAAAATTCCTTCCTTGTCGGCGAAGTGGTGGTAGAGGCTCCCGTAAGACACCCCTGCCGCAGCCGAAATTTCGCGCAGCGTGGTTTGCATGTAACCCCGTTCAAGGAAAAGGCGTTGAGCCGTGCGCACCACCCGCTGCCTGACCTCCTCTGTTTGCTTTAGCCGGCTCATGCTCGATTCATTGACGTCTGGGGTACCGTACATTAATATAGATCATGATCTATATCGTGATTTATTTTAATTGCAGGGAGAAAATTGCTAATGCTCAGCCGCAGATCGTTTCTCGTCAGATCCGCCTGCTACGGCGCAGTATCGGCAGGCTCCTTCGGGCTCACTGCCTGTGGAAATTCCTCAAGCATGGGCGGCGGCACTACGGTTAGGGGGCGCCCGCTGGAGCTAACGGCCTATCTCAATAACGACACCTATGTCACGCGTGCCCAGGTATTGGAGTGGGAGGCGCGCCGCATGCAGGTTGTCGCTAATCGCATGCGAGGCAATCTGCTCGGAGCCCTGGTTGGCGAGTTGGACTCGCTGATAACGCGGTCGGCCGCCGATATCTCCAACATCGAGGACGAGCGAGAGCGATTAGCCGACGCCAAAATGCGAGTGGGAGCAGACGGCATGAAGGCGCTGGTCGCGCCCGACTTGGTCATTAGCGGCGCTGCCGCAGAGTTGGCGGTCGTGCTCGCCAATGATCGTTGGAACGTGAGTCAAACCGAAATTTTTTGCAATCGCGGAACGGCCGAAGGCTTTGCCGATTGGTTCTCTCGTAAAGGAGTCTCCGAGAATGATCTTCGAGCCATGCTGGTGGCCTGCCCTGACCATTACTTCCTGCAGGGCACGCAGCCAAGCTTCCAGGAGGTGTACGAAACGGTAGGAGGCTCGGTAGCCTGCAGCCAATTCACGATCAACTACCGTGATCCAGCCTCGTTGCCCATGACCAATGAGCCCGACTTCCCGATCGTGTTCAATGGCGCAGCCAGGCGTAACAATGGGACCGTGATCGGCGGCACCAATCACCGTCTACGATCGCTGAATGACGGCTTCCAACTGCGGGCTGCGATTTTCTTCCCTCCAACGCTTCCTCCAACTGTTGTGCCGGAGCATCGCTGGCACCTCGCCTGTGAATTCAGCAACTGGATCGAGGCTTACATCAAGGAGACTGGCGATTAGCTGTGCGAGATTTGAAGGGGATAGCCCTATAGGCCCGGAACATCTACTTTCTCATGGGCAGTCCAAAGATGGTCGCCATGTCCCTGAGGCTCGACTCCGCCAAACCGTGGGTTGAATCGGAGATGTTCGGTCAGGACTAAAGTGTATGTCTTCAATGGCTGCTTCACGGCTGCCATTCAAATCGTCGCGACTTCCTCTTAGAGCTGTTATGAGCCATCCCGAGCGCCTGCTCCCATCCACATTGCCGCCATACTCCCTCATGGCCGGCCCCTTTCCACGAAAAAAAAAGAAAGCCCCGGAACCTTGCAGCGCCGGGGCTTTTTCGACAGCAGAAATCAGAAGGCGTAGGAGAAGCTCAGTGAGGCGTTGTCGCGATCGCGGTAGTTGTTGCGGTCGCCGGCGCCCGTGTACCAGGTGTAGCCCATGCGCATGCCGAAGTCCTCGCCGAACTGGATGTCGTTGATCAGCTGGAACTCCTTGCGGTCCTCGACGAAGTTCTGGAACGGCTGCGGCGCGGTGCCCTTGATGTCCCAGGCCAGGATCAGCGTCGGGCGGAACGACAGGCCGAAGATCACGTCGTTGAACTCGCCGCGGATCAGGCTGCGCACACCCCAGGCAAAGTCATCGGCAAAGCCCTTGGTCTGCTGGGTGGGATTGAACACCAGTGTCGCCGGCGGCACGCCGCCCGGCTGGCCGGTACCGTCGGCGCCGCCGCTGGCATGCGTCGAGTTGAGATAGAAGGTCTCGAACTGCAGTTCGTTGCGCTTGGGCATGTCGACGATATGCGTGAAGCCGACCTCGTTGATGAAGATGATCTGGTCGGCACCCAGGATATCGGACACCGCGCGGATCGCCGTCAGGCCGAACTGGCCGGCACCGAAGCGCTCCCAGCCGCGCATGTACTGCCCGGCTTGCACCCGGTCGATGCCGCGGTAGCGGGTCACGTAGGCCGGGAAGGCATCGGTGGCGGACGGGAAGGTCACGTCGGACAGCTCCAGCAGGCCGCCCACCACGCCACCGATGTCGCTCAACAGCTGGCCGGGGTTGGCCAGCAACGCCGGCAGGTTGCTGGCACCCGCACCAAGCAGGCCGATCAGGTCCAGGCTGCCCAGCGTCTGCAGGTCCAGCAGCTGGGTGAAGGCGATCTGGTTGGCGGGCAGCGCCGGCTGCGCGGCGCCGTAGAACAGGTCCTGCACCGAGATCAGCACCGGCAGGTTCGGGCGGTAGGCGTACTCACCGGCGATCGACCAGCTGCCGACGTTGGTGTTGAAGCTGAAGCCGTACATCTGGATGTCTTCGGGATACTCCACGATCACCCGCACGGTATCGGCCGGCAGCGGCTCCAGGCCCTCACCGTAGATCGGATTGGGCAGGGCGCCATTGAAGCCGCGGCAATCGACGTAGGCGCCGAGCACGCTGGTAGAGTCCCGCGCGCAGGAATCCTGCGCGGCGAACATCGAGGCGTACGGCAGGCGGCTGTGGTAATTCAGGAAGTAGAACGACAGGTCGGTGCCGTTGTTCAGCCAGTCGGCGAAGTGGCTGAGCTTGATGCCGTACTGGCCATCGTCGCGCGGCGAGACTTCCCGCACCGGCACCGTCAGCGTAGAGCTGCTGAGCAGGCGCAGGTCGCTGTTGTTGAACATGAACTGCTGGTCCGGGTCCTCGGGGAACTGGCCCAGCGAGACGTTGGCCGTGCGTCCGCGCCCGCCAATGAAATCGGTGAAGGAGAAGAAGCTGCCCGCCGGATCGACCTCCGCCGGCTTCCACTGCAGCTGATAGAACAGTTCGATCGAGGTGGAATCGGTCAGGCTGGTGGCCAGCACCACCGCGGGCACCGGCTTGAACACCTCGTTGATCTCCGAGCCCGGCGCATGCAGGCTGCGGTAGCTCGGCGGGTTGATCTCGCTGATGCTGTTCAGCGCCAGCAGGGTGGATTCGCCCCAGCGCACGATCTGGCTGCCGACCGTGATCGCACCCTCGCGGCTCTCGCCCCAGCTGAAGTTGTACTGCAGGAAGGCTTCGTACAGCTCGGTGCCGAGCGCATAGCGGTCCACCGCATCGCCCGGGCGCTTGTCGTGCTCCGGCTGGTACAGCGTATTGGGATGGTACTGGGTGAAGTCGGCATTGACCGCATCGTAGAACCCCAGCGCGTGGACGCGCGCCAGCCAGTCGCCCTTGCGCAGCGTGAGGTCGGTGTTGATCTTGGCCAGGGCGGCAACGATGTCGCCCTTGTCGTAGTTGAGGTTGCCATCGTCGCCGTTGGCACCGAAGAAGGCACCGCGGGCGTTGACCAGGCGCTGGTTGGGGCCCGGGTCGCCGCCGAGCGAGAGGCAATCGTCGGCCGCACAGAGGTCCTGCTGGCCGTCGATATTGGTCTTGCCGATCAGGTCGCTGCTGGGAGCCTGCATGCGGACCTGGGCGCCGACCGACAGGATCGTCTTCCACTGCATGTCGAAGCCGTAGAACTCCCCTTCCAGGGCGGATGCAGGCAGCGAAATCAGGGCCAGCAGGGCGGCCCCAGTCAGTTTCTTCACGTTTTCCTCCCGACGCAGAACGACTTTTTTATGGGACGGCACCGCCGTCTGGACGGACGCTACCATCGCTCAATGGCAGGTGTCACTGATTCGGACAACCGCCGCCCCTGTCATTCCGGCAAACGACTGTCCACTTGCCGCCGGGCCCCCTCCCGAGACCGGCCGGGCGCCCCTACAGGGCGTCGCGGTAGCTCCCCGGGGTGCTGTCCGTCCAGCGCCGGAAAGCCCGGTTGAAGGCACTCTGCTGCGAGAACCCCAGCAGGAAGGCGATATCCACCAGCGACAGCTCCGGGTCACGCACATAGCCCAGCGCCAGGTCGCGCCGCACGTCGTCCAGCGCCGCCTTGAAATGCGTGCCGCGCTGCAGCAGGCGACGCTGCAGGGTCCGGCCGGAGATGTTCAGCGCCGCCGCCACGTCCTCCATCTCCGGCAGCGCCTGCGGCAGCAGCCGTCCGATGGCGGCGCGCAGCTGCACCACGAAGGGGTCGGCAGCCAGCCCCAGCTCCCGGGCCAGGCGCTCCGCCCGGCCCTCCATCATCTGGCGCAGTTCCGGATCGGCCTGGGGCAGCGGCCGATCCAGCAGGCCGTTGTGGATCGACAGGCTGAAGCAGGGGGCGTCGAACATCAGCCGGCACTGGAACACCCGCTGGTATTCGTCCAGCACCGGCGGCTGCGGATAGGGAAAACTGACGTCCACGGGGCGGAACTGCTGACCGAAGACCCAGCGGGCGAAGCTCAGCATCGAGCCGGCCAGGCACTCCCCGGCCGGCCGTGTCTGCAACCCCGGCAGCGGCGGCAGCGACTCGCGCAGCCGCAGCAGGCCCTCGCCTTCCTCGTAGTCTACCTCCGCCCCCGGCATCACCAGCTGGTGCCAGCGCTGGTGCGCCTCGATCACCTGCCGACTGGTGCCGCAGCTCATCATGATGTAGCCCAGCACCCCGTAGTGCGCCGGCCGCACCTGCTCGCCGGCATGCAACCCCAGGAAGGAGTCGCCGGTCAGCTCGATGGCCCGCTCCAGCGCCGCATTGAAGCGCAGCCGCGATACCCAGCGGTCCGGGTCGGCCAGCGCCGCCTCCGGCACGTCCAGCACCGCCAGCACCGGCGCCAGCGGCTGGCCGCGGGCCTGCAGCCAGTCGGTCAGCACGCGGCAGTAGGCCATGCTCAGCCTGGGGGTTTCCGGGGGAAGGATCACGGCGCTTGGTGGCCTGCGGTCAATCGGTTGGCGTCCAGCGGTCAATCTTATGGAAAGAGCGGGCGGAACAATGTCGTTCGTCCACTTTCAATCCGAGACCTACCGCATGCAGCGCAAGCCGCTCGACGCCGAGATGGAGTTGTTCCGCGACTCCGCGCGCAAGTTCTTCCAGACCGAGATCCGCCAGCACAGCGAGCGCTGGCGCGAGGCCGGCATCGTCGACCGCGAGGCCTTCCTCAAGGCCGGCCAGGCAGGCTACCTGTGCGTGTGGGCCGACGAAAGGTACGGCGGCCTGGGCCTCAAGGACTTCCGCTACGAGCAGATCCTGATCGAGGAGAACGTGCTGCACGGCGACCCCGGCTTCTTCATGACCGTGCACAGCCGCCTGATCGCCCCCTACATCGGCAGCTTCGGCACCGAGGAGCAGAAGCAGAGGTACTTCCCCGGCATCATCAGCGGCAACACCATCCTGGCCGTGGCCATGACCGAGCCCGACGCCGGCTCGGACATCGCCGCCACCAAGACCCGCGCCGAGGACAAGGGCGACCACTGGCTGCTCAACGGCTCCAAGACCTACATCTCCAACGGCATCCTGGCGGACCTGGTGATCGTCGCCGCCAAGACCCATCCGGAAAACCCGCACGCCATGACCCTGTTCCTGGTGGAGCGCGGCATGGAGGGCTTCGAGCGTGGCCGCAACCTGAAGAAGATGGGCCTCAAATCGCAGGACACCGCCGAGCTGTTCTTCCGCGACGTGAAGGTGCCCAAGACCAACGTGCTGGGCCAGGTCAACAAGGGCTTCTACCACCTGATGCACGCCCTGGCCGAGGAGCGCCTGCTCTCCGCCACCGGCAACGTGGTCGCCGCACGCGCCGCCGTGGACGTCACCCGCGAGTTCGTGCGCAACCGCAAGGTCTTCGGCAAGCCGCTGTCCAAGATGCAGAACACGCGCTTCAAGCTGGCCGCGCTGGATACCGAGATCGAGGTCGCACAGACCTTCATCGACCGCTGCATCGAGGTCCACAACGAGGGTCGGTTGAGCCCCGAGGACGCCGCCCGCGCCAAGCTCTTCGCCAGCGAGGTCTACGGACGCGCCGTGGACGAAGGCGTGCAGTTGCACGGCGGTGCCGGCTACATGGACGAATACCCGATCTGCCGCATGTACCAGGACGAGCGCATCAACCGGATTTTTGCCGGCACCTCTGAGATCATGAAGGAAATCATCGCCCGCTCGATCCTCGACTGAACAAGGTAGAAATCCCATGCGCATGCCCGAATCCTGGAAAGGCCGCGTCCGCGTCCCCGCCATCGCCGCCCCGATGTTCCTGGTGTCCAATCCGAAGCTGGTCACCGCCTGCTGCAAGGGCGGCGTGGTCGGCACCTTCCCCGCCCTCAACCAGCGCAGCATCGCCGGCTTCGTCGAGTGGCTGGACGAACTGAAATCCCTGCTGGGCCCACAGGACGCGCCCTACGGCGTGAACCTGGTGGTGCACAAGACCAACCCCCGCCTGCAAGCCGACCTGGCCGAGGTGGTGAAGCACCGAGTGCCGCTGGTCATCACCTCGCTGGGGGCGGCCGCCGAGGTGGTGGACGCCGTACACAGCTACGGCGGCCTGGTGTTCCATGACGTCATCAGCCTGCGTCATGCCGAGAAGGCCGCCCAGGCCGGCGTGGACGGCCTGATTCCGGTGGCCGCCGGTGCCGGCGGCCATGCCGGCACCCTCAACCCCTTCGCCCTGGTGCCGGAGATCCGCGCCATGTTCCCCGGCTACATCGCCCTGTCCGGCTGCATCGGCAGCGGCGCCGGCATCGCCGCCGCGCAGGCCCTGGGCGCGGACTTCGGCTACCTCGGTACGCGCTTCATCGGCACCCAGGAAGCCGAGGCCCCGGATGCCTACAAGCAGATGCTGCTCGACACCCGCGCCGCCGACATCGTCTACACCCCGCACATCAGCGGCGTACCGGCCAACTTCCTGCGCCCCTCCATCGTCCGCGCCGGCCTGGACCCGGATCATCTCCAGCCCAAGACCGAGGTGGACTTCGGCACCGAGCTGTCCGCCGGCAAGGCCTGGAAGGACATCTGGTCCGCCGGCCAGGGCACCGGCTCCATCACCGACCTGCCGCCGGCCGGCGAGCTCTGCGAGCGCCTGGTACAGGAGTACCGCGACACCTGCAGGCGCCTGGGCAGCGCCTGAGCATGGATGGCGACAGTCCGGCGCGCGCGGCGCCGCTGCAGATGCAGTGGCCCGCGCCGCTGACGCCGCACGAGTGGGACCGCCGCTTCCCCGGCATCCTCGACGGCCTGGGCCTGATGGCCGGCGGTGCCAATGTCATCCTGCAACTGTCGCGCCTGCCGGTGGGCCGCGGCGTGTTAGAGAGCCGCGTCGAGAGCGGCAACATCTTCCGCCACCCGTTCAAGCGTTTCCGCACCACCGTCACCTACCTCGCCGTCGCACTGCTTGGCACCACCGCCGAGAAACTGGCCTACCGCCAGGCGGTGAACCGGCAACATGCCCAGGTGCATTCCACCGCCGAATCACCGGTGGCCTACAAGGCCTTCGACCCCGCGCTGCAACTCTGGGTGGCCGCCTGCATCTATTGGGGCTTCGCCGACGCCCACGAGAAGCTGCGCGGCCCGATGACGCGCGAGCAGGCCGAAGCGTTCTACCGCCTGGCCGAGCCCATCGGTACCACGCTGCAGGTGCGCCCGGGCATGTGGCCGGCCGATCTCGACGCCTTTACGCGCTACTGGGAAGACGGCCTGCAGGGTCTGGAGATGGACGAGCCGGTGCGGCGCTACCTGACCGACATCGCCGACCGCAAATTCCTGCCGCCGGCGCTGGGTGGTGGCCGCGGCCGTTTCATGACCACCGGCTTCCTGCCGCCGGCCCTGCGCGAGCTGATGCGCTTCCCCTGGAGCCCTCCGCACCAGCAGGGTTTCGAGCATCGGCTGGCGCGAATGGCACGCATCAACCGCCACCTGCCCCGCGTCATCCGCCAGTTGCCCTACACGCTGGCGATGTGGGACCTGCGCCGTCGCATGCGTCGAGGCTTGCCGCTGGTGTAGCCGCACGCCAGCCGCTAACGCCTCTGAAGGAGCCAGCTTGCTGGCGACAGGGCCCTCGCAAAAGTCTCAGTCCGGCGCCGGCTGCCACTGCTTGAGCAGCTTGAACACCTGCCCCGCCTTGGTCCCCATCATCGCCGCCGTGGTCATCACCCCGCCCAGCAGCGCGCCACCGACACCGGCCGTCACCACGTCCTGCCCGGTGAGATAGAGCCCCTTCACCGGCGTCACCGGGTGCAGCCACTTCTGCTCGAAGCGGCGCAGGTCATGATCCAGCCCATAGATCTCGCCGCGGTCGTACATGCCGAAGTACTCGGTGGACAGCGGCGTGGAGAGCTCCACGTAGTCCAGCTTGCCACGCAACTGGGGCATCTGCTGGTACAGCCCTTCCAGCAGGCGCTCGGTGAACTGCGCCTTCAGGGCCTCGTACTCGGCGCCGCGCTGATTCCAGGTCTCCTTGGCCCAGGCCTCGAACCACTCGTAGCGGCCCAGCGTGATGACCTCCACCGTGCTCTTGCCGGGGTAGTGTTGGTCCCATTCCGGGTCCTTGGCGGACGGAAAGGAGATGTACAGCATCGGCAGCGTTCCCTGCGGGTCGGCCAGGAAGCGTTCCGTATTGCCCTCGTGGTCCGCATCCGGGTACACCCAGAGATTGGTGCGCGGCAGCCCCAGCTCCCGGGCGCTGCCCTTGAAGCCGGCATAGATGCACAGGTGCCCCGAGGACGGCTTCACCTCGCGCAGCTTCTGCGGGTAGCCGTGGCGCTCGCGCTCCGCCTGGGGCAGCAGGCGCTCGAAGGTGAGGCGCGCACCCGCACTGCTGACCACCGACTTCGCCTGGATACGGCTGCCGTCCTCCATCTCCACGCCGCTGACCCGCCCGCCCTCGGTCAGGATCTGCTTCACGCGGGCATAGGTGAAGACCTCGCCGCCGCCGGCCCGGATCACAGGGACAATCGTGTCCGCAATCTTCCAGGAGCCGCCCACCGGGTAGTTGCCGCCGGCAAAGTAATGCTTGGTGACCGCCGCGTGCATGATGAAGGCCGCATCGCGCGGCGGCAGGCCGTAGTCGCCCCATTGCCCGGTCAGCACCGCGATCAGTTCCTGATTCCGTGTCAGCCCCTCCAGCACCTCGCGCGTGCTCATGAAGCATTCGCGCGGCACGCGTAGCGGGCGGACCTTCTCATAGAGCCGCGCCAGCCTCGGCGGCATCGCCTGCCCGGCGAAATAGGCCTGCATGCTGCGGCTGACCTTGGCCACCAGGGCAAAGTAGCGGTCGATCGCCTCCTCCTCGCCGGGGAAGTGACGCTTGAGCTCCGCCATCAGGTTCTCGCGGCCGGCGATGAAATCGTAGTGCTTGCCACCGATGATGATGCGATCGTAGACCGCGTCCATCGGCGCCCACTGCAGCTTACCGTCGGAGATCACGTCGAAGATGCGGCGCAGCGGCGTATGCGGCTTGTGCACCTCGCCGATGTAGTGGACGCCCACATCCCACTCGTAGCCTTCACGCTCGTAGGAATGCGTGAATCCCCCTGCCGTGTAGTGCTGCTCCAGCACGCAGACCTTGCGGCCCAGCCGGGTCAGCAGCGCGGCGCAACACAGCCCGCCGATGCCCGAGCCGATCACGATGACGTCGTACTGCTCCGCCGCACGCCCGGGCCGATAGCGCTTGCCTGTTCTTTTCATGATGTTCCCCTCTCCTGCCGCCTTATAGCGCGCCGGCCGCAGGCTCGCCATGGCATCCGTGACAGTCCGAAACCGAACTGACACGAATCGGTCACCGGGCTGTCATCCCGCGCCCCTAGGTTTCGCAGCTCTTCCTGCACGCATGAAAACGGGGATTGCCTGATGAAACGCTTTGGATTGACGCTGATCGCCTCCACGCTGGCAATAGGCCTGGCCGCCTGCGAAGGCGACGACGGCAAGAACGGCTCCAATGGTACCGACGGCACCAGCGACGTCGTCGTGGAACTGAGCCACATCGGCCGCTACAAGTCCGGCAAGTCCGGAGTCAGCGCCGCCGAGATCGTGGCCTATGACGCCGCTTCCAAGCGTCTGTTCGTGGTCAACGCCGCCGATGTCAGCATCGACGTGCTCAACGTCGCCAACCCGGCCGCCCCGGCCAAGGTCGGCACCATTGTCATCCCCAGCGGCGGCAGCGCCAACAGCGTCGCCGTGTTCAATGGCACGGTGGCCGTGGCGGTCCAGGCTCCGGTCAAGACCGATAACGGCCGGGTCGAGTTCTACAATGCCGCCACGCTGGCCAAAATCTCCGAGATCGGTGCCGGCGCCCTGCCCGACATGCTGACCTTCACCCCCGATGGCAAGGCCGTCCTGGTGGCCAACGAAGGCGAGCCCAATGCGGGCTACACCATCGACCCCATCGGCTCGATCAGCGTGATCGACCTGCGCGATGGCGTGGACAAGCCCAAGGTCAAGCACATCGACTTCACCGCCTTCGACAGCGACGCCGAGAAGGCCAAGCTGCTCGCGGACCGCGTGCGCATCTACGGCCCCGCCGCCAAGGTCTCGCAGGACCTGGAGCCCGAGTACATCGCCGTATCGCCGGACGGCAAGACCGCCTGGGTCACGCTGCAGGAAGCCAACGCCGCCGCAGTTCTGAACATCGCCGACATCGGCAACCCCAGCATCACGCGCATCAAGTCCTTCGGCTTCAAGGATCACTCGATCATCGGCAACGAGCTGGATGCCAGCGACCGCGACGGCCGCATCGACATCCGCAACTGGCCGGTCAAGGGCATGTACCAGCCGGACGCCATCGCCGCCTACAGCTTCAACGGCAAAAATTACTACGTCACAGCCAACGAAGGCGATGATCGCAACGACTTCATCACCGGCGAGGAAACCAAGCGCCTGGGCCACGCCTCCATCATCCTGGATCCGGATATCTTCCCAACCGCCGCCGCCCTGAAGGACAACGCTGCGCTGGGCCGCCTCACCATCACCACCTTCGGCGCCAAGAAGAAGGAAGGCACTGGCGAGCTGATGGGCCGTGACGGCACCCTGCAGGAAATCCTGGTTCTCGGCGGCCGCTCGTTCAGCATCTGGGACGAGAGCGGCAGCCAGGTCTACGACAGCGGCTCCGACTTCGAGCGCATTACCGCCAAGGCCAACCCGCAGTTCTTCAACGCCAGCAACGACAACAACAACTTCGACGACCGCAGCGACAACAAGGGTCCGGAGCCGGAAGGTGTCGCGCTGGGCAAGATCGGCGGCCGCACCTTCGCCTTCATCGGCCTGGAGCGCGTCGGCGGCGTCACGGTCTATGACGTCAGCAACCCGCGCAGCGCCCGCTTCGTGCAGTACATCAACACCCGCGACTTCACCAAGCCCACCACCGACGAAGCCGGTGACACCGGCCCCGAGGGCGTGACCTTCATCCCTGCCTCCGGCAGCCCCAACAGCAAGCCGATGCTGGCCGTGGGCAACGAGGTCAGCGGCACCACCAGCCTGTTCCAGATCGACGTGGTCGAGCTGAAGAACAACTGATAGCAGCCGGACAAAAAAAGGCCCCGCCTCGGCGGGGCCTTTTTTGTGCATACTGGATTCCCGACCAGTCGATCGACCCTCACGCGCTCTCTGTGGTTTCTGGCCCTGGCCTGTTGCGCGCTGATGGGAGCGTTCTGCGTCTTCGCCGGCATGATCGCCATCTTGGAGCGATACCCGACAGCTTCCTGGCCTACACGAGAGGCCAAAGTGATGCAATCACGGCTGGGCAGTTCCAGCAGCGCCAGTTCCCGCGGCACGCATTGGCATCCTCATATCCTTGTCGCCTACCTGGATGATGGAACGGAAACGGACGTCTCCGTCGCCTACGGCCGCTTCCTCGGCTTTGGCGCCGGGTTGAAGCAGACCGCGGAGCAGGATATCGCGCGCTATCCGGTGGGGCGCGTGGTGAAGGTGTATGACGAGCCAGGCAATCCCCGAACGGCCATACTGGAGCGCCTCCACTGGGAGGAACGCCTCGACTGGATCGCGCTGGGTCTTGCCCTCTTCTGTATACCGTTGCTGGCATACCGCAAGATCAAGTGCGGAGCCAGTATATCGACCTGATGCCTCCGCTGCGGGCATTCAACCTCATATGACTTGAACTTCCCGACCGCAAACGGCGGCGCGTGATTTGCAGCCCAGCGCGATTCCAGAAGGACTGCGGTAGCAGAGGCGAGTGCCTTGCTTGCGCTCGTCACCAAAGAGACTGTCCGGCACCCCGCGCCGCCCTCCTACCACCGCGTCGGCTTCGGATTCCGCTCCCCGAAATCCTTCTGGTGCCAGTACGGATAGATCGGTTCCACCTGGCTCGCCGCTTCCAGCTTCGCCACCTGCCCGGCCGTGAGCTTCCAGTCCAGCGCACCAAGGTTCTGCTTGAGCTGCTCCTCGTCGCGCGCGCCGATCACCAGGTTGCAGACCGTGGGCCGCTGCAGCAGCCAGTTGAGCGCCACCTGCGGCACGCTCTTGCCGGTCTCCCTGGCCACCTCGTCGATCGCGTCCACCACCGTGTAGAGGTACTCCTCGTTCACCGGCGGCCCGCCCGCGGCGCCGCCCTGGGCGATGCGGCCGGAGGTGGCGGCCTGGCCGCGGCGGATCTTGCCGGTGAGGCGGCCCCAGCCCAGCGGGCTCCAGACCATGGTGCCCAGGCCCTGTTCCAGGGCGAGCGGCATCAGCTCCCACTCGTACTCGCGGCCGATCAGCGAGTAGTAGCCCTGGTAGGCCACGTAGCGGCCCAGGCCATAACGCTCCGAGGTGGCCAGCGCCTTCATCACGTGCCAGCCGGAGAAGTTGGAACAGCCGATGTAGCGGATCTTGCCGGCACGCACCAGGTCGTCCAGCGTGCCCAGCACTTCCTCGGCCGGGGTCAGCGCGTCGTAGCCGTGCAGGAAGTACAGGTCGATGTAGTCCGTGCCCAGGCGCTTGAGGCTGGCCTCGCAGGCGCGGATCAGGTGATGGCGCGAGGAGCCCTTGTCGTTCGGCCCCGCCCCTACCGGGAAGGTACCCTTGGTGGAGATCAGCAACTCATCACGTCGGCCACGGATCGCCTGCCCCAGGATTTCCTCGGAGGCGCCGGCGGAATAGATGTCAGCGGTGTCGAAGAAGTTGAGTCCTGCGTCGAGGCTGACATCGACCAGGCGCTTGGCCTCGGCCACGTCGGTGGTGCCCCACTTGCTGAACATCGCACCCTTGCCGCCGAAGGTACCGGTGCCGAGGCTGAGGACGGGGACCTTGAGGCCGGAGCGGCCAAGCTGCCTGTATTCCATCGTGAACTCCTGTCAGGGGGATTTTTTCTTCGGCTGTGACTTTACCTCGCCACGGCGACCGGCATATGGTCGCGCACCCCCATCGGATCGAGGAACGCACATGGACCTGGATGAATACGGACTCAAGCCCCTGGACTTCAGCGGCGAGACGGTTGCCCCGCCGGCCAACGGCTTCACCCGACGCGGCTTCCTCGTCACCACGCTCGCCAGCGGCTTCGCCCTGGCCAGCAGCCCGGTCCTGGCACAAGCCATCAAGACCGATTCGAAGGGCCTGGTCGCCGGTGCCGTGGAAATCGCCGTGGCCGACGGCAAGATCCCGGCCTACCGTGCGCGCCCGGCCAGGAAGGGCCACTACCCCGTCGTGCTGGTGATCCAGGAAATCTTCGGTGTGCACGAGCACATCCAGGACGTCTGCCGCCGCTTCGCCAAGCTCGGCTACTGCGCCGTGGCGCCGGAGATGTTCGCGCGCCAGGGCGACGTCTCGCAGATGAACGACATCGGCCAGATCCTGCAGCAGGTGGTCTCCAAGGTGCCGGACGCCCAGGTGATGAGCGATCTCGACGCCACGCTGGCCTGGGCCGGAAAGTCGGAAGGCGCCGATACCGCCCGCGTCGGCATCGTCGGCTTCTGCTGGGGCGGCCGCACCACCTGGCTCTACGCCGCGCACAACCCCAAGGTGAAAGCCGGCGTGGCCTACTACGGCCTGCTCGGCGGCATGAAGTCCGACATCAAGCCGCAGGACCCGCTGGACATCGCCACCACCCTGAAGGTGCCCGTGCTGGGCCTCTATGCCGCGGGCGATGCCTACATCCCGCTGCCGCAGGTGGACCAGATGCAGAAGGACCTCGTGAAGTCCGGCAGCGGCTCCAAGATCATCGTCTTTCCCGGCGTGGACCACGGCTTCCATGCCGATTACCGGCCCACCTACGACGCCACCGCCGCGCAGTACGCCTGGAAGCTGACGCGCGACTGGTTCAAGGAGCACGGCGCCTGAGTACCAGCGAAGACGCTCAGCGCCGCGCCTGGCTCGCCGGGCTGGCGCTGGCCGTCGCCGGCGCGGTGTTCTTCTCCGCCAAGGCCGTCATCGCCAAGCTGCTGTACCGCGAGGGCATCGACGCCGTCACGCTGATCGCGCTGCGCATGCTGCTGTCACTGCCGGTGTTCCTGGCGGTGGCGGTGTGGACCTGGCGGCGCCAGCCGCGGCTGGACGCGCGCGATCTCGGCCGCATCGCGCTGCTTGGCCTGCTGGGCTACTACCTGTCGAGCATGCTCGACTTCCTCGGCCTGCAATACGTCAGCGCCGGCCTGGAGCGGCTGATCCTGTTCCTGACGCCGAGCTTCGTGCTGCTGATCGGCCTGTTCGTGCTGGGGCGCAGCGTCACCCGGCGGCAATGGTGGTCGCTGGGATTCGCCTATGCCGGCATCGTGCTGGTGTTCTGGCATGACGTGAACCTAGGAGGGCCACAGGTGGCGCTGGGCAGCGCCCTGGTGGCGGGCGCGGCCATCTCCTATGCCATCTACCTTCTGCTGTCCGGCGAACTGATCGCCCGTGTCGGCTCGCTGCGCCTGGTGGCGCTGGCCATGACCGTCTCCACCGCCGCCTGCCTGCTGCAGTACGCCCTGCTGCGTCCCCTGCCCGGCCTGATCGAGCAGACCCTGCCGGTCTGGCGCCTGTCGCTGCTCAACGCCAGCCTCTGCACCGTGCTGCCGGTGTTCCTGACCATGATCAGCGTCGGCCGCATCGGCGCCGGCCCCTCGGCCCAGGCCGGCATGATCGGCCCGGTGTCCACCCTGTTCCTGGCCTGGTGGCTGCTGGGCGAACCGATCACCGCCCTGCAGTTGGCCGGCACCGGCCTGGTCATGACCGGCATGCTGCTGCTGTCCCTGCGCCAGGCCCGGCGGTAGAAAGCCCACTACGCCGATGAGACGAATGCTGCGTCGCAGCATTCCGGCAGAATGGCGGCTCATCGTTCGGCGGCAGGTGTGACATGGCGAAGTGGACAGCGCAAGACATCCCCACCCTGGCCGGCAAGCGCGCCGTGATCACCGGCGCCAACAGCGGCCTGGGCCTGGAAACGGCTGCCGAACTGGCCCGCGCCGGCGCCGACGTGGTGATGGCCTGCCGCGACCCCTCGCGCGCCAGCGCCGCGGTGGCCGAGGTGCAGCGCCGCGCCCCCGGCAGCCGCATCGAGGCCATGGCCCTGGACCTGGCGGACCTGTCCTCCATCCGCGCCTTCGCCGAGGGCTACAAGGGGCGCTACGCCTCGCTGGACCTGCTCTGCAACAACGCCGGCGTCATGCACCTGCCCCTGCAGAGGACCCGCGACGGCTTCGAGATGCAGGTGGGCACCAACCACCTCGGCCACTTCGCGCTGACCGGGCAACTGCTGGACTCCCTGCAGGCGGCCCCCGCGGCCCGCGTCGTCACCGTGGCCAGCGTCGCCCACCGCGCCACCAAGGGCATCGACCTGGACGACCTCAACTGGGAGCGACGCCCCTACAGCCCGGCCGACGCCTACGGCAAGAGCAAGCTCGCCAACCTGATGTTCCACTTCGAACTGCAGCGGCGCCTGGAGAAGGCCGGCAGCTCGCTGGTCGCCGTAGCCGCCCACCCGGGCTACTCCGCCACCAACATCGGCTTCGGCCTCAAGGACAAGACGCCGCTGTGGAAGCGCTGGGCCATGAACATGGGCAACAGCCTCTTCGCCCAATCCGCCGCACAGGGTTCGCTACCGACGTTGTACGCCGCCACCGTGGCGGACATCGCCAGCGGCGACTACATCGGCCCCGACGGCTTCATCGAGTTCATGGGACACCCCAAGCGCGTCGGCTACCGCCCGGAAGCCCGCGACCCGGAACTGGGCGCGCGTCTCTGGCAGATCTCCGAGCAGCTCACCGGGCTGCGCTATCTCTGACTCGCGCCGGGGCCGGCAAGGCCAATCTCAGCGCGCCCGGCGCGCCGCCTTGGCCTCGAGATCTTCAACGTAGAGATTGTCGCGGCCGGCATGCTTGGCCTTGTACAGGCAGTGGTCCGCCGCATGGTAGGCGTCCGACAGCGGCACGTTGGGCCCCACTGCCACGCCGCCAGCGCTGACCGTCACCACCGCCGCCTGGTTGTCGCGGTGCTCGATACCGAGGTTGCGGATCGTGTCGAGCAGTTCGGCCAGGCGCTCGCGGCCGTCGTTGAGATCGCAGTCGTACAGCAGCAGCGCGAACTCGTCGCCGCCCAGGCGCGCCGCCATGTCCATGGTGCGCCGCGCGTACTGCGCCAGTACCAGGCCCAGTTCGGCCAGCACGCCGTCGCCGTATTCGTGGCCGTAGAGATCGTTGACCTTCTTGAAGTGGTCCATATCCAGCAGCGCGAAGAACATCCCACGCTGCTGCCCGCGCGAAACCGTGCGACAGGCGATCTCGTAGCGGTCCTCCAGCGCGCGGCGATTGGCCAGGCCCGTGAGCGGATCGCGGAAGGCCATCATCGACAGCAGCTTGCCTGCCGCCCATTGCCGCCGCGAGGACAGGCGCGTACCCCAGGCCGTCAGCAGTGCCGTGCCCAGCAGCAGAACCTCCAGGATCACCTCCTGCGTGCCGCGCCCCGGTGCCTCGCCGGGCAGCAGCCAGGCACCGAAGAGGATTGCGACATAGCCGGCGACAAAGGCCATGCAGCGCGCCAGCGGCAGGCGGGCCAGCGTCACCACCGCTACCGGGATGGTGAGCACCAGGTAGGGTTCCACCATGTGGCCCAACGCGTGACCGCGGTAGCGGATCAACTCGACGCTGGCCACCACCAGCAAGAACCCGCCCATCAGCAGCAGTTCCGCCATGGACGACTCCACGCGCCGAACCTGCGACAGCGTCACGGCGATGAACAGCGGCACCACCACCGCCAACTCGATCCACAGCAGCAGCAGCACCAGTTCGGGAGGCGTGCCGGCAATCGCCGCCTGCCAGAGCGGCGCCGTGCCGAAGCTGAGTACCGGGATCAGGCCCAGGCAGATGCGCGTGAGGCGCGCGGAGCGGCGCTCATGGGCCTCGAATTCCTCTTCCAGGCGCGGCGCCATGCGCACACCGCGGCGCGATTCGGAGGCGACGTCGCGCAGCGCACGGATTTCTTCGGGATTGAGCACCTGCTCCGGCAGTGCAGCGTCTTCGACGGGTGCAGCCGACCTTGCCTCCTGCAGCGGAGGCATTTCCCCGGAAGCCACTTCCGCCGTCTCGGCCGGGCCGGTAAGAGCCCCGTTCACGTGGACGCGCCCCGCATCTGGCGTCTCCCCAACCCCTGTCTGGCCCCATGGTAGAGCCAGCCGCCAAGAAAAGAAAAGACATGATCCACCCCTTTCAGGGGGGTTCTAGCCGCTCGAAAGTGCCAGGAATGCAAGTTCTTCCTGCTGGATCATGAAAATGTGACGCATATCTCATATTTTCCGAAGGCCAATGCCGGCAGGGCGGCGAGCCATGCCGGCGGCACGGGCGGCATACTTCCGCCATCGTGAATGACAACCCCTCCCCCCTCCCCCCGCACCGCGACGGCGTCAGTGCCAGCACCGTACAGCTGCCCTGGGGCCCCTGGGCCCGGGTGCTGGACTTTCTCGTCGAGCAGTTCCCGGGCATTGGTGCCGAAGCCTGGCATTCGCGCATGGCGCGCGGCCTGGTGATGGACGCGCAGGGCCAGCCGCTGGCGCCTAGCAGCGGCTACCGGCCCGGCGGGCGCCTGCATTACTACCGCGAGCTGGAGCAGGAAACGCCGGTGCCCTTCGAGGCGGAGCTGCTGTACCGCGACGAGCACCTGCTGGTGGCCGACAAGCCGCACTTCCTGCCGGTGGTGCCAGCCGGCCGCCACCTGCAGGAAACCCTGCTGCTACGCCTGCGCCGCCGCCTGGACCTGCCCGAGCTGGCCCCCCTGCACCGCATCGACCGCGGTACCGCCGGGCTGGTGCTGTTCTCGGTGCAGGAGCAGACACGCGGCCGCTACCAGGCACTGTTCGCCCAGCGCGCGGTGGACAAGGTCTACGAGGCCCTGGCGCCGCACCTGCCGGGCCGCGAATTCCCGCTGCGGCATTGCAGCCGGCTGGAGCCGGGAGAGCCGTTCTTCCTGATGCGCGAAGTGCCCGGCATACCCAACAGCGAGACCGGCCTCGAGATCGCCGAGCGGCGCGGCGCGCTGGACCTCTACCGCCTGCGTCCGGTCACCGGCCGCAAGCACCAACTGCGTGTGCACTTGGCGGCCCTGGGCGCGCCGATCCTTAACGACGACTTCTACCCTGAACTGCATCCCGCCGACGAGGCGGACTTCAGCCGCCCGCTGCAGTTGCTGGCACGGAGCCTGGAATTCCGCGATCCGCTGGATGGCCGATTCAGACGATTCGAAAGCCGCCGGCAGCTCCTAGAATCGACGAACTGATCCCTATCTCCGGAGCCCCCGTGGATTCCAGCGCATCCGAGTTCCTGCAGCCGGCATCGGTCGTCGATTCCGATCACCCCGAGGTCCAGGCCTTCGCCCGCCGGCATGGCCGTGGCGAGACGCCGCGCGAGCAAGCCGTGGCCCTGTACTACGCCGTGCGCGACGGCTTCCGCTACGACCCCTATGCCATCGACGTCAGCGCCGAGGGCCTGCGCGCCAGCAGCGTGCTGCGCCTGGGCCATGGCTGGTGCGTCACCAAGGCGGCCCTGCTCGCCGCCGGATGCCGCGCCCTGGGGATCCCGGCCAAGGTGGGCTTCGCCGACGTGCGCAACCACCTGTCCACCGAGCGCATGCGCCGCACCATGCAGACCGACGTGTTCTACTGGCACGGCTACACCGCGATCCTGCTCGACGGCGCGTGGGTCAAGGCGACGCCGGCCTTCAACATCGAGCTCTGCGAACGCTTCCGCCTGAAGCCGCTGGAGTTCGACGGCCGCGAGGACTCGATCTACCACCCCTACGACCTGGCTGGTAACCGGCACATGGAATACCTCGCCTTTCGCGGCGAGCACCTCGACGTGCCCTGGCAGGAGATGCGCGCCGACTTCGAGCGCCTGTACCCGACGCTGCCGCGCCTCGACCAGGCCAGCTTCGAAGCCGACGTCGCCGCCGAGAACACCCGCTGAATCAGCCGCGCCTCAGCCAGGCGAGGTAGCCGGTCGCCGCGGCCATCATCAGCATGCCCGGCAGCATCACCAGGCTGGCCGGGTACAGGGGCGCCAGGGCGCCGCCCATCTTGCCGAAGTGGAACAGGATCAGCGCCAGCCCCAGGCCGATGCAACTCAGCTGGAAGCCGGTGGACGGCAGCATCGGCGCTCGCAGCGGGGCCATCTCCTCGGCATGCCCGTACCCCGGCGGCGGTTCGTCATGCACCGGCTCGTTGGCCACGGCATAGGCCAGGGCCGCGGCGTTCAGGCTGCTTCGGGATGGTGCGCTCATATGGGTTCCCCTGATGTCTGCGGCCCATAACGCAAGCCACGTGCCAGACAGCCGGCACCCCGGCCGCTCGAACCGCGGTTCATACTGGTGTAGGCCAATTCCTATACCGGCGGGGTTGGCACTTGAGGTTAAATGCGCCGGGGTGAGAGACGTGCGCCATGCAGCGCACGGCATTGGGGTAGCGGGTGAGCCGGGCCAACAGCCGCCGGGCAAGAGGATCATGAACAGCATCAATCAGACCTGTGCCACGGATTCCGTGCCGGCGAATGCCCGCACCGCAGGCTCTCGTTCCATGACGTCCGCCGCCCATGACTGAACCCGGTGCACGCACCATGCCGACCGCGACGGATGCCAAGGCCCTGCTCGGCGAACTGTGCATGTCGCTGCTGGCCGAGATGGACGGCCGCCTGCAGTCGATGATGCAGGCAGCCGACACCCTGCTGTTCGAACTCGCGCGCGGCAGCCCTCCGACCCAACTGCCGGGTTTCCTCAATGCGCGCCACCTGCTGCGCAGCGAAGGCGTCCGCGCCACGCTCACCGCCAGCTTCCGCGAGGCATTGCAACGGAGGCTGAACCCCGCCACCGCCCGTGACACGCAGGCACAGCAACTGGCACTGCGCGGTAACGACGAGGTCGAGGACAGCATCCGCCTGGCCGACATGGCGGTGCGCGCCGGCAGCAGCTGCGAGGCGCAGATCCAGGACCTGTCCTCCCGTTTCGACACACTGCGCGGCCTGCTGCCAGACTTCCCCCCGGTGGCCAGCCTGACGCCGCTAGGCCTCTGCGAGGCCTTCGCCTCCGCCGTAGGCACCCTGCCGGATAGCTCCGCCGCGCGCAGTGCGCTCAACCGCCTGTTCGAACAGACGGTGCTGGCGAAATTGCGCCCGGTCTACGCCGAGGCCGTGGCCAGCTGCGAACGCCATGGCATCCTGCCGACAACACGGCGCGGCCGCTCCACCGAAAACTCCGAGCGCGCCACCGCCAGCATGCTGCAGAAGGTCCGGTGCGGTGAATCGCTGCTGCCCGGCGAACCGGGTTCCGCTGCCTCGGGATTCCTGCCGGACTTCAGCGCCGGCTTCTCCGATGCCGATCTGGCGCAACTGCTGCTACAGGCGCTGCAGGGCCAGGCCGCCACCGGCTTCGACCTGCCGCAGACGCGGCTGATGAAGCAGCGCGCCAGCCTGGTCGGCCGCATGATCGATGAAATCCTCGACGATCCGCAGATTCCCCCGCGCCTGTATCCGCTGATCGAAGCTTTCCGCTTCCCCGCCATCAAGGCCGCGCTGGCGGACGCCTCGTTCTTCACCAACCGCCAGCACCCGGTGCGCGTACTGATCAACGACATGGCCGACATGGCCGGCGACACCCGCATCGGTGGTGCCGACGCCTTGCAGCGCTTCGACGGCTGGGCGCGGCGCGTGCTGCGCCAGGCCGACCTGGCCGCCGGCACCGTGCACGAACGACTGGCCGGCACGCAGCCGCTGGCCGCCGGCGAGGTCGAGGCCTTCCTGCTGGAGCAGGGCCGGCAGCAGCAGGAGCGCCACAAGGCCCTGCTGCGCAAGGTACGCGAGGTGGTCGACCAGGAACTGGAGCTCTGCACCGCCACCTCTGGCCTGCCCGACCCGGTCTGGCCCCTGCTGCGCAGCGGCTGGGGCCCGATGATGGCCAGCCACCTGCTGCATCACGGCCCGGACAGCCAGGTCTACCGCAGTGGCATGGAACTGCTGCACCGCGTGCTGCAGGCCCTCAACCCCGAGACGCCGAACGCCCGTACCCCGGCCGAGCGCGCCACCCTGCGCGTCGACCTGTTCAAGGCATTGACCGCCGTGGGCATGCCGCGCGAACGCGCGCATGAACTGCTCAAGGGCCTGGACCAGGCCCTCAACGGCTTCAGCCGCCAGGATCCGCCGGGCACCGGTGCCGCCAGCGTGGCCGCCGCGCCCGCCATGGCGGACTGGGAACCGCTGTCGGCCACCATGGAAATCACGCTCAAGCGCCCGTCGCGCCCTCTCCCCGAACCCGCCCCGGCCCGTGAGTTGCCCACCGAGGCGGAGCTGGCAGCGCTGGCGCGCACCACCGAGATCGTCCGCGAGCTGCAGGCCCAACCGCTGGCCACTGCCGTCATCACGCGGGCTGAAACCACCTCGGAAGCACTGCCCGAGGCGGTCACCGCCGACACTCCCGCCGAGGAGGCCGCGCTGGCGGATGCCATTGCCGACGCCATCATGGACAGCGTCGCCAACAGCGCCGAGATTTCCGAGGAAGTAGCGGCCGAGGCCGCCGAGATCGCCGCCGTCTTCGCCGAGCCTGGCTCCGAGGCCGAGGAAGACCCGGCGGATGAGACCACCTCAGCAGGCATCGTCAGCCTGCCGCTGGAGCTGCCCACGCCGCAACGCCTGCTGGAACAGCTGCTGCGCGTCGGCGCCTGGTTCCGCGTCTACGACCGGCGCAGCCAGGGCACGCGCTGGCTCAAGCTGAACTCCTGGTTCCCGCAGGTGAAGCGTGCATCCTTTACCGAGTTCGACGGCCACAACGGCCTGACCGTTACCGCCGCCGACCTGCTGGAGGACCTGCTGGAGGGTCGCTCCGAGCCTATCGACATCCCGCCGCAGACGGTGCTGGTACTGCAGGCCCTGCGCCAGCAGCATGCCGATCACAAGAACGGCGCCGCCCCGGCAGCGGAGGAAGCCCCGCCGGAAGCGGCGCCGAGCTCGCTCGTCGCCTGAGACCGCCGCCCGATTCAGGAAATGCGGCGCAGCCCGCGGTTGATGGCCGCGCCCAGCACCAGACGCACCACCGTTCCGGCCACCGGCAGCGACGAATCGAAGTCGATCACCCACTGCACGCGCGAGCCTTCGGCGGTCTTGCTGAAGGTCAACTCGCCGCTGTGGTTCTTCACCGGCGCGCCACCCTTGCTGATGCGGTAGCGGATCAGGCGGTTCGGCTCGGCCGCGGTCACGGTCTCCTCGATGCCTAGCGGAGCCACGCCGATCAGGCGCACCGAGCCAACGCCATTGACGTCGTCGCCCACCGCATCGCGGATTCGCTTGACCGGCACGCCGAGCACGCGGCTCAGGCGGTTGTGATCGGACAGGAGCGCGTACACGTCCTCGACCGGAAGCGTGAAATCGCGGCTCACGTGGACCTGGTGCTGCGCCATGGGATGCTCCTATTGGAAATGCTAGGGAAATGCGAAGAAGTCGATTATGACCTGACGGCGTGACGGTCGCTCATCGGCTGCGCGCCTCGATCACGCGCACCAGCTCGGCGCCGGGCTGCGTCCGCCCGGCCTGCGGCAGCTGCCGCGGATCGTGCAGCTCGGCGGTGGCGAAGCCACTGGCCCGCAGCAGATCCAGGGGCTCCTCGGGGCCGTTGAAATGCAGGTGGACACGCCCCCGCACGAAGGCCGAGAGCAGGCGGCCGAAGACGCGCTGCGAAGTACCCTGGTTGTCCCGGGCCAGGTGCAGATCGGACAGGTACAGGCCCTGGGGAAAGCGCGACAGCACGGCGGCAAAGCGCTGCCACATGCCCAGCACCGACTCACGGTCGAAGTAGTTCAGCAGGCCCTCGGTGACGATCGCTGTCCCCTGCGCCGGGTCCAACCGCTCGGCCAGAGCCGCCAGCGACGCGGGGCCGTGGTCCGCCAGCGCGTCCAGCGGCTGCACCCGGTGCCCCGGCTGCAGCAGGCCGCCGCGCTCCAGCCGCTGCAGCTTCCACTCCGCCATCTGCGGCAAGTCCGCCTCGATGTAGCGCAGGCGGTTGCCGTGGCGGCGCTTGAAGTCCCAGCCGCGCGGCGAAAAGCCGGAGGCGATCTCGATCACCTGTGTCACCCGCCCCTCCACGATGGCCTGCTCCAGCAGGCCGTCGATGGCGCGATGGCGGGCCAGCAGGAAGCCTTCCACCGTGGGTCGCTCCCAGGCCTGCGCCAGGCGGTTCAGCGGGCGCAGGGCGTTGAACAGCAGCCGCCCCTGCGGCGTGACCAGGGCTTCGTGCGAGAGGCCGTGGTGGAACCAGGCGTAGCCGGTGTAATGAGCGGTCGGGCTGATCGCCTCGGAGCTGCGGGCCATGGTTTGGTTCTTCAGGTCTGGTTATCAGGCGGCCAAGGTCGGCCGGTCCAGCAATTGTGCGAGGCGCTTCAGCGCCGCCTCGCGCAGGGCGCGGCTGTCCACCTCGTCGGGGTGGAAGTCACGGCGGTAGTAGGCACGGTAGCGCGGGCCGAGCTGGCGCAGCCAGGGGCGGAAGTAAGCCAGGCGCTTCATCACGCCGCGCAGTCCCAGCTTCTCGCCGGAAGCACGGTAGAGCCGCGCGAAGTGCAGCGCGCTGAACAGCGAGAACTCCAGCGTGGTGACCACCATCTGGCTGCGGCGGATCCACTCGCTGTCCACCTGGTCCTTGAAGACGTCGAAGGCCACGGCCTTGTGCTCGCTCTCCTCCACCGCATGCCACAGCCACAGCGCGAACACGCGCTCGTCCATGCCCTTCAGGAACTCCGGATGTTCCAGCAGCATCTCGGCTAGCATCGCGGTGAAATGCTCCAGCGCGCAAGTCATGGCCAGGCGCCGCTCCGGCGACAGCATGCGATCGCGAAAACCCAGCCCCCGCTTGACGAAGGCCTCGACCTTGCCGGTAGGCAGTCCGCGGCCCTGCATGAAGGCATTGAGCGCCGTGTGCTCGTTGCCGTGGTGCGCCTCCTGGCCGATGAAGCCGCGGATTTGCTGGCGCAGCACCGGGTCCTTCACGCCGTCCTGCCAGGCGCGCACGGAGCGGATGAAGAAGCGCTCGCCCTCCGGAAAGGTGCAAGACTGCGCCGCCATGATCAGCGTCTTGACCGGGTCACCATCGAACCACCAGGTGGGAATGTCGTCGCCGAACTCGAAGTCCATGCGCCGCACCGGGATCGTCGCGGCACCGCCCTGCTCCATCTTGCCCATGGCCCTTCTCCTGTAACTCGCCGGATTCTGCGCCGCCTTCAGGCGAACTGGTAGTCCTTGAGGGGAAAACGTCCGGAGCGCCGCAGGCCCGAGACCGTCGACGTGGGCCGCAGCAGGGTCGCCTCGCCATGCGGGTTGAAGTAGTAGCTGCGCGAGCTGGCGCAGTTGCCGTTGACGAAAACCGAATGCTCCAGGCGCCGCTTCATGTCGGCCACGAAGGCATCGTTGGCCTTCTCCGACACCTCGAAGCTGCGCGCCTTCTTGCGCCGCATCTCGCCCAGCAGGCGGGCGATGTGCTTCATCTGCCCTTCGATGGTGGTGAAGAAGGACAGGCCGTTGTAGGCGTAGGGGCTGTTCAGGCTGAACAGGTTCGGGAAGCCCGGGATCGCGATGCCCTCGTAGGACTGGAAGCGCGTGCCGCGCCACCAGGCACCCAGGTCCTTGCCCGCCCGTCCGACGATCTGGATCGCCGGGAAGTTCTCCTCCCACAGCGAGAAGCCGGTGGCCAGGATCAGGGTGTCGATCGGCCGGCGCTGCCCATCGCGTGTGACGATGGCGTCGGGCTCGATGCGCTCGATGGCGTCCGTCACCAGCTCCACGTTGGCGCGGTTGAAGGTCGGGTAGTAGGTATTGGAGAAGGTCGGCCGCTTGCAGCCGAAGCTGTAGTCCGGCGTGAGCTTCTCGCGCAGCGCCGGGTCATTCACCTGGCGCGCGATGTGCGTCTTGCAGGCCCGCTCCATCGTGCGCATCAGCAGCGGCAGTTGCTTGTTGTACAGCACGCCGGTGACCATGATCGCTTCGAGCAGGCCCGAGCTGACCAGGCGCGCCGAGCGCTGCGTGGACGGCAGCGCGGCGAACAGGCGGCGCAGCGCCAGCGGGATCGGCCCGTCGAGCTTGGGCGTCACCCAGATCGCGGTGCGCTGGTAGACGTCGAGCCGCGCTAGCTTGGGCGCGATCTTCGGCAGCAACTGCACCGCGGTGGCGCCGGTACCGATCACCGCGGCGCGCTTGCCCTGCAGCTCGTAGTCATGGTCCCAGGCGGCGGTGTGCATGACCTTGCCCTTGAATGTCTCGATGCCCGGGATGCCGGGCTTCTTCGGCTGCGACAGGAAGCCGGTGGCGGTCAGCAGCAAGCGCGCCGTCAACGGCTCGCCGCGCGCGAGATGCACGGTCCACAAGCGATTCGCCTCGTCCCACACGGCCTTCAGCACCACGGTATTGAAGCGCATGTGGCGGCGCAGGTCGTACTTGCCGGCGACGTGCTCGGCGTACTTCTTCAGCTCCGCGCCCGGCGCGTAGAGCCGCGTCCAGCCGGGATTCGGCTCGAAGGAGTACGAGTAGGTGAAGGAGGCGATGTCCACCGCCAGGCCCGGATAGCTGTTGACGTGCCAGGTGCCGCCAAGATCGTCGTTGCGATCCAGCAGCAGCAGCGAATCGATGCCCTGCCGCTTCAGTTCGATCGCCGCGCCCATGCCCCCGAAACCCGTGCCGATGACGATGGCCTCGTAGTCCGGCTGGCGTTCCATGCGTTCTGCCCTGCCCATTGCTGCCCTCCCAAAGGTTATCGCTGGAGCGCCGCGCGTACCGCGCGGTCGCTGCCCGCCACCGTCACGTCGAAGACGCGGCGGCGACGGCGGTGATCCATCATGTTGTAACCGATCGCGGCCAACTCGGCCGGGCCCGGCTCGAGCCGGATCGTGCGGATGCCGGCGGCCTGCAGTTGCGCGATCTCGCGGTCCACGATCGCGGTCATGTGCCGGCGCACACGGCGCTCGATCCGCGCCAGTGGCGAGCGCGGCTGGTCGGGCTCGCTGGAGGCCATCGGCGCCAGCACCACGGCCTCGGTGACGCCTCTGCCCAGCAGCAGGTCCGCCGAGGTCGGCGAGGCAATGCCGCCGTCGAGATACGAGCGGCCCTGCCATTCCATCGGCGGGCACCAGCCCGGCACGCCGTAGGACGCGCAGACCGCGAGGTCCAGCGGAATCCGCGGCGCGTCCTCGCGGCCGAAGGCCACGCGCTCGCCGCTGTCCACGTCCACGCCGACGATCCAGGTATTGGCATGCGGCGCCCACTCCCCCGGCGGCACCACGCTGCCGACCAGCCGCCGGAACGGCGCCATGTCGGCGGTGCCGCGCGGCAGCAGGCCGGTGAAGGCGGTGAAGGCGGAGATGCGCCGCCGCAGGCCCAGGCGTGCCAGCGGCAGGCCCGGCCAGTCCGCCGCCGGCAGCGGCGGCAGCACGCCGCCGGTGTCGCGGTCATGGTTCCAGACGCAATCCGGCGCCTCGCCGAGCTGGCTGGCCACCATGCGCTCTACGGAGACGCCGGCTCCTAGCAGGGCCGACAGCACCGCGCCGCTGGAGGTGCCGATCAGGATCTCCGCCTCGCGCGGGTCCCAGTCCAGTTCGCGCTGCAGCGCCGCCAGCGTGGCGATGCTCCAGGCACCGCCGGCCACGCCGCCACAGCCGATGACCAGGGCGCGGCGGGTCACGCGCGCACCTTGCGCTTGGGCGCTGGCTTCGCGGCAGGCTTGGCCAACGCATCCAGGCGCCGCTCGTAATCGCGGCGACCGTCATGGTCGAGTTTCGACAGGATGCGGTTGTCGCCTATGGCCCGCCGCCCCAGGCGGACCAGCCATTCCGGTGCCAGCTGGAACACCGCGGCGGCCGGCTTCAGGAAGCCCGGCACCGCCACGAACAGCTGCGGCCGCTTCAGCGCCTGCACCACCGCCGCCGCCACGTCCTCGGGGTCCACCGCCGGGATGCCCTTGCCGGCCTGCTCGGTGCCGGAGGCCAGTTCGGTGCGCACCTTGGACGACATCACCGCGGTGAAATGCACGCCGCGTCCGCGGTACTCGGCGTCCGCCGCCTCGGTCAGGCCCACCACCGCGAACTTGGTGCCGGTATAGACCACCGCGCCGGGAATGCCGAAGCGGCCCGCCAGCGAGGCGATGTTGACAATGTGGCCGCTGCCGCGCTTCAACATCTCCGGCAGGGCCAGCTGCATGCCATGGATCACGCCGCGGAAGTTGATGTCGATCTGCGCGTCGGAACGCTCCAGCGGCTCGTCGAGGAAGGCGCCCATCGGCATGATGCCAGCGTTGTTGACCAGCACGTCCACCGGCCCCAGTACCTTGCGCGTGGCGTCGAGGAAGGCGGCAAAGGACGCACGGTCGCGCACGTCCAGCTTCGCGGCATGGGCGCCCAACGGCCGTGCCGCATGCTGGGCCAGCTTCTCGTCGATGTCGCCGATGCTGACCTGGGCGCCCTCGGCCGCCAGCGCCCTGGCGATCTCCAGGCCAATGCCGCGCGCACCGCCGGTCACCGCCACCACCTTACCCCGCAGACCCTGCCTGGCCATCGCTCCGAACCTCGTCATTGATCGATGGCACAGTTTGGCGCGCGGCGCCCCGCCGCGTGAGACGCGGCCGCGCCAATTTGCTTATCATTTTGCGCCATGGACCTGTCCCGCCTGAAGCTGCCACCCGACATCAACCAGCCGTCGATCCCGGTCTCCTACCTGCAACTGCTGGTGGAGATCATGGCCGAGCGCGGCGTGGAGCAGGACCAGTTGCTGGCGGGGGTGCCGATGGCGCCGGAACTGCTGGCGCAGCCGGAGGCGCGCATGTCCGCCTACCAGTGGACCCTGCTGGCCATGAACGGCATCCGCCTGTCCGGCGACCCGGGTCTGGGCTACGAATACGGCCTGCGCATGCGTCCGACCTCGCACGGCTTCCTCGGCTACGCCACCATGAGCTGCGACTCCATGCGCCAGGCCATGGACGTCACCATCCGCTACGTGCAGGCACGCCAGCGCAACTTCACGATGAGCCTGAGCACCGACGCCACGCACGGCACCATCACACTGCGCGAGAAGCACCCGATCCCGGTGCTGCGCTCGTTCTTCGTCGAGAACATCCTGCTGGGCCTGGCGCGGGGCGCCTGCGCGATCCTGGGCATGGAGCTGCGCGACTTCCAGGGCGCGGAAATCGGGTTCGACTGGCCCGAGCCGCCCTACCACGCGGCCTACCGCGAACGCCTGCCCAACATCCGCTTCGGCCAGCCGGCCAACCTGCTGCGCTTCCCTTTGCGCTACCTGGAGCTGCGCCCGGTGCTGGCCGACCCGCATGCCTCGCGCCAGGCCATCGAGCTCTGCGAACGCGAGCTGGCCCAGGCCGGCGGCCTGCAGGACAGCGTCGGCCTGCGCGTCTGCGCCGAACTTCGGCTGTCCCACAACGGTGGCTATCCCAGCGTCGACGCGGTGGCAGAGCGCATGCACATGTCCGGACGCAGCCTCAAGCGCAAGCTGCAGGCCGAAGGCACCTCCTACCTGGCCCTGCTGGAGGACGTGCGCCAGCGCGACGCCCAGGAACTGCTGCGCCACTCCACGCTGGAACTGCAGCAGGTCGCCGCACGGCTGGGCTACACCAACCCGGCCAACTTCACCCGCGCCTTCCGCAAGTGGACCGGCGACTCACCCAGCGGCTACCGGCGCCGGCTGCTGGACGGAAACTCAGGCTAGACTGCGCCGCAAACGAGGAGACAGGCATGGCCAACCCCAACGACAAGCTGGCGAAACTGCTGCGCACGCAGCCGGCGAAGCTGGACTTCCTGTCCGCGCTGTCCGAGGCTGACCGGCTGAAGCTGGCTGGCGACATCGAGCAGGCGCGGCAAGCCCACTCGAAGCACATCCGCGGCAGCATGGAAGAGGCGCTGAACCAGCTGCCCTGGCTGCTGCGCGCGCCCATCAAGAAGCTCTTCGGCGTATGAACATCGACCGCGACACCGAGCTGCGCCGCCTGGCGCGTGTACTGCACCGCGACGCGGCCCAGCTGGGCCACCTCGCCGCGCTCGACGGCGCCGGCCTGATGAAGCTGCGCACGCTGATCCAGAACAGCCTGCTGGAGGAATTCGCCGGGCTGTTCGAGAAGATCGCCGCCAGCGGCAAGCTGGCACCGGATGCGCTCAGCGCCCTGCTGTGCCGCAAGGTCTTCGGCCCCAGCATCACCGCCAACATGTCGTACTACGTGCCGGCCGACCGCGCGGCGCGCATGTGCAAGCACTTCGACGACGAGTTCATGGCGGAGATCGCGCGCGAGCAGATCCCGGAAAGGGCCAGGGAGCAGCTGGAGAAACTGCCGGTGGACCTGATGCGCGGCGTCACGCGCCAGATGCTGGCCAGCCGCGACTACCACATCATGGGCGGCTTCACCGATTACCTGCCGGAAGACAAGGCGATGATCCTGATGGAGGAGATCGCCGACCCCGCCGACTCCCTGCGCATCTCCAGCTTCGCGCAGCGCAAGGACCGCGTCGCGCGCCTCACGGCGAAGATGGATGATCAGCAGATCCGCAGCCTGATCGAAGCCGCCTTCAAGGCGCCCGAGTTCATCAACGAAGTGGGCCTGGTCACCGCACAGATGCCGCCGAAGGATCAGCAGCGCATGGCGAAACTCAGCGATGCCGTGGACCCGAAGCATCGCGCCACCGCGCGCCAGGCAGCTGAGAAGAACGGCACGCTGGAGCAGTTGCAGCCTTTCTTCGCGGCCTGAAACGAAAAGGGCGGGCCCGAGGGCCCGCCCTTAATTCTTTCGCGCCTGCGGCCTACTCGCCGTCGAGCACGGCGCCCTTGTCGGCGCCGCTCACCAGCCGCGCGAACTTGGCCAGCACACCTCGGGTATAGCGCGGCGCCGGCTGCTTCCAGGCCGCGCGGCGCCGGGCCAGTTCCTCGTCGGGCACGTTGAGCTGGATCAGCTGGTGATGGGCGTCGATGGTGATGCTGTCACCCTCGCCCACCAGCGCGATGGGGCCGCCGACGAAGGCCTCCGGCGCGACGTGGCCCACCACCATGCCCCAGGTACCGCCGGAGAAGCGGCCGTCGGTGATGAAGCCGACGCTCTCGCCCAGGCCCTTGCCGATGATGGCCGAGGTCGGCGCCAGCATCTCGGGCATGCCGGGGCCGCCGCGCGGGCCGATGTAGCGGATCACCAGCACGTCGCCGGCCTGGATGCGATCCCCCAGGATGGCGTCCATGGCCTCCGGCTCGGAGTCGAACACGCGCGCCGGGCCGGTGATGACCGGGTTCTTCAGGCCGCTGATCTTGGCCACGGCGCCGTTCGGGGCGAGGTTGCCCTTTAGGATCGCCAGGTGGCCTTCCTTGTACAGCGGTTTGTCGAAGGGACGGATCACGTCCTGGTCGGCGCGAGGCTCGGCGGGAACGTTCGCCAGTTCCTCGGCCAGGGTCTTGCCCGTGATGGTGAGGCAATCGCCATGCAACAGCCCCTTCACCAGCAGCATCTTCAGCACCTGCGGCACGCCGCCGGCCTTGTGGAAGTCCACCGCCACGTAAGCGCCCGAGGGCTTGAGGTTGCACAGTACCGGCACCTTGCGACGCACCCGCTCGAAGTCGTCCAGCGACCACTCCAGGTCGGCGGCATGGGCCATGGCCAGGAAATGCAGCACGGCATTGGTGGAGCCGCCGGTGGCCATCACCAGGGCGATGGCGTTCTCGATGCTCTTGCGCGTGACGATATCGCGAGGCTTGATGCCGAGGCGGATCGCATTGACCAGCACGGCGGCCGACTGCGCCACGCTGTCGCCCTTCTCCGGGTCCGGGTTGGCCATCTGCGAGGAGCCCAGCAGCGACATGCCCAGGGCCTCGAAGGCCGAGGACATGGTGTTGGCGGTGTACATGCCACCGCAGGCGCCATGGCTGGGGCAGGCGTTCTTCTCGATGCCGTCGAAGTCCTCCCGGCTCATCTTGCCGGCGGTGAAGCTGCCCACCGCCTCGAAGGGCGAGACGATGGTCAGGGCCTGGCCCTTCCAGAAGCCCGGCTTGATGGTGCCACCGTAGCAGAACAGCCCCGGCACGTTCATGCGCAGCATGGCGATCATGGCACCGGGCATGTTCTTGTCGCAGCCGCCGATGGCGAGCACACCGTCCATGAACTGCGACTGCACGGCGGTCTCGATGGAGTCGGCGATCACCTCGCGCGACACCAGCGAGAATTTCATGCCCTCGGTACCCATGGAGATGCCGTCAGTGACGGTAGGGAATCCGAAGGTCTGCGGCATGGCACCGGCAGCCTTCAGCGCCGCATCGGCGCGATCGGCCAGCGGGCCCAGGCCGGCGTTGCAGGGGTTCATCGTCGAATGACCGCTGGCGATGCCGACGATGGGCTTGTCGAAATCCTGGTCGGTGAAGCCCACGGCGCGCAGCATCGCGCGGTTCGGCGAGCGGGCGACGCCCTCGGTGATGTTGCGCGAGCGGCTGTTGGAAACCGGCTTTCTGGCGTCGGACATGGCGGACCTGGCTGGTGAGACGGGTGTGCAACCGTATCACGGCCGGCCCCGGGCAGCCCTGAGCCCTGCCGGCGGCACCGGCAGGGCTTGCCGATACAGCTAGGGCTTGAGCAATACCCGGTAGTTCAGCTCCACCGGGCGCGACTGCAGGAAGTTCTGCTGGGCATCGCCCGTGGCCACTTCCAGGCGCGCCTTGTAGTCACCCGGTGGCAGCGTGGTGCGGGTGATGCTGACCACCAGCTTGAGATCCGGAGGGGCGCCATCGATGCGTGCGGCAAACCAGTCCGCCGTCTCGCCGAGGGCCGGGCCGGTGCCGATGCGCTGGGCCTGGTCCTTGTCCACGCGTACGGCCAGGGTCTGCGGTGCCGGCGGAACGCCCTGCCCCTGGACGGCAGTGAAGCTCAGGCTACCGCCCTCCACCTCGAGACCACCGGCCGGCCCCGGCGCCGGCGGCGCCCGGTCGCAGGCAGCGACCAGGGCCAGCAGCAGTCCGGCGGCGAGAGCCCGCGCAGCACTCAGGACAGTATGCATGTCGGTCCTCAGCCCTTCGGCTGCGGCACGACGCGCAGGTAAGGCCTGAGCTCCTTCCAGCCCTGCGGGAACAGCTTCTTGGCGTCCTCGTTGTTGACGGCCGGCACGATGATCACGTCATCGCCCTGCTTCCAGTTCACCGGCGTGGCGACCTTGTACTTATCGGTGAGTTGCAGGGAGTCGATCACGCGCAGCACTTCGTCGAAGTTGCGGCCGGTGCTGGCCGGGTAGGTCAGCGTCAGGCGGATCTTCTTGTTGTGGTCCACGATGAATACCGAGCGCACGGTGAAGGTGTCGCTGGCATTGGGGTGGATCATGTCGTAGAGGTTCGCCACCGTCTTGTCGGCGTCGGCGATCAGCGGGAAGTTCAGCGAGGTGCCCTGGGTCTCGGCGATGTCCTTGCTCCAGCCGTGGTGGTCTTCCAGCTTGTCCACCGACAGGCCGATGGCCTTGACGTTGCGCTTCTCGAACTCGGGCTTGAGCTTGGCGGTGTAGCCCAGCTCGGTGGTGCAGACCGGCGTGTAGTTGCGCGGGTGGCTGAACAGCACGCCCCAGGAATTGCCCAGCCACTCGTGGAAGCGGATGCGGCCCTCGGTGGTGTCCGCTTCGAAATCGGGGGCGATGTCGCCCAGTCGCAGTGTCATGTGGTTCTCCTGTGGGTTATGGGGTGGTGCGGGGGCTCCATGATGCGCCGTTCCCGTGGCAGATCAAGGCATAAGGACAGAACGGATTGGATCATGGCCCACATCCAGACCGGGCAACGCCGCCTGCAGTTCCACGATCGTGCCGCCGTACTCGCCCTGCTTCCACTGGATACGGCCGCGCAGCAGCTCGGTGCGTGCACACATGCCGCGCATGCCGATGCCCGGACGGCTGTGCTCGAAGCCGCAGCCGGTATCGGCAACCCGCATGTGCAGGTTGCCGCCGCCGAGCCGGAAGTCCACGCGCAGCTCCGGCGCCTCACCGTGGCGCAGGGCATTGCTGACGGCCTCGCGCAGGATGCGCGCCAGGTGGAAGGCGAACAGCGGCGGCACCTCCAGCTCGTCGACGCCCTCGGGATAGGCCCAATGCAGCCGGCAACCGGCGCGCGCCGTGCGCTGTTGCGCTTCGGCTTCCATCTCTGCCAGGGTGCCGCGCAGGCTCACGGCGATAGCCGGGTCGAAGATCACCACCTCGCGCAGGTCGGCCAGCGCGGAACGCGCCAGCTCGACATTGGCCTCGCTCTCGCCGGCGTGGATCAGGGTCAGCAGCTTGCCGCCGAGGTCCTCGTGGAGCTCGCGGTGAATGCGCTCGCGCTCCTCCAGCACCGCCTGCTGGCGCTCCAGCTTGCAGCGCTTTTCGAAACCCTGCTCTAGCGTGCGCCGGGCCTCGGCCACGCGCGTCTCCAGCTGCAGGTTGAGCTCTTCCAGGTCACGCCGCGCCACCAGGCTGCGGTCGAGCACACGCCAGCCCAGCACGGTGAGGAACAGCGGCACGGCGAAATGCAGCAGGAAGCTGCTGTGGCCGTACCAGTTGGCGGAACGCGTCGCGGCCAGGCCGTAGTCATGCACGGCGAGCAGCAGCTGCAGCAGCAGGCCGGCGCAGAGCATCGCCGCATCCCGGCTGTGGTGGCGCCGGCCGTAGGTGTAGGCCAGCGCGTAAACCAGGCTCAGCACGCTCAGCAGGTTGAAGAAGGCGCCGACGTAGCGCAGCGTCCACCAGCTTCCCAGCAGGTTGCAAAGCGTGCCGAGCGCCGCCAGCGCCAGTGCGGCGGCCTCGATGCGGGGCCGCCGTGCATCGAGGAAGCGGTGGACGAAGATCATCTGCAGTGCGCAGGCCCAGTCGATGCTGCTGTGGACCAGCGCCAGCCAGTAGCGTCCCGGCAGGGGCAGGTCGCGCACCGACATGTTGGCCCCGAAGACACCCCAGCAGGCCGTGAACAGCGCGAACCACAGGTACAGCGACTGGTCGCGGTTGCGCAGGTACAAGGTGAAGCTGAACAGCGCGGTGACCAGGGTCAGCGCGGTCAGGCCGAAGCTGATGTCGCTCTGCAGCAGCCGGCGCCATTCGTAGGCCGGTCGCAGTTCCTGCAGCGGCCCGACCTCGGGCGGATACAGCACGACGAAGTGGGGGTAGCCGCGCAGGTAGACGTGTACCAGGTTGTGCCCGTCGTCCGACAGCAGTGGCTGCGGCACGACGAACAGCAGGGGGCGGTTGGCGTTGAAGGCCATCGGCTCCTCGAAGCGCCCGCCGCTGCCGATGAAGCTGCGGTTGAAGTAGGCCGCGAGATTGATGGCACCGCGCAGGAAGTACAGGCCCCAGGGTCCGTCGGCGTCGGTCGGTGTCTCGACGCGGAAGCGATACCAGCCGCTGCTCTCCACCCCCGCCCGTCCCGGTTCGTTCCACTGGTCGGGCAACTGCACCGGGCGCCAGCGCGGATCGGCATCGTCCGGCAACTGCATGGAAGGCTCCGGCAGGAATTCACCGGACGACAGGCTCAGGATCTGGGCCACGGCGGGAGCGCTGGACACGAGCAGGGCCAGCGCCAGCAGCACCGCCGTTGCCCAGCCTCGTCTGTCTCCCCCCACCCTGCCCCCTTTTCACCCGCTTCCACTGGAATTCTGCCGCCTGGGACGGCGTCGTGCGAGCCTCAGGCCGGAGCCGGAAGCGGCGCGCTCAACTCGACGCAGGTCCCGCCGCCCGCCAGGGGCAGCCAGCGCACATCGCCGCGCAGTTGGCCCGCGCGCGTACGCATCCGGTTCATGCCGCCGCCAGGCCGGTAGTCGGCATTGCCGCAGCCGTCATCACGGACCTGTACGGACAAGGCCTCCCCGACCACCGAGACATCCACCTCGACCCGGCTCGCCTGCCCATGATGCAGGGCATTGCCGAGCGCCTCTCGCAGGATGCGGGCAACGTGGAAGGCGAAGCCGGACGGCAGCTCCAAATCTTCGGCCTCCTCGGAGTAACGCCATTCGAGGCGGCAGTGCATCGCCTCGGCGCGATGGCGAGCGTCGGTTTCCATCTCCGACAGGGCGCCTCGCAGGCTGATGGCGTCTTCCGGGTTCAGCGATACCACCTCGCGCAAGTCGGCGAGCGCGGAGCGGGCCAGGGTCACGTTCTGTTCGTTGCCCGCCGAATGCACCAGGGTCAGCAGCTTGGCCCCGAGATCGTCGTGCAGGTCGCGATGCAGGCGCTCGCGCTCCTCCAGCCGCGCCTGCTCGCGCTCCAGCGTATAGCGGTGCAGATAGACCTGCTCCACCTCGGCGCGTACCTGCGCCACGCGCCCTTCCAGGCGACGGTTGAGCTGCTCCAGTTCGCGGCGCATGGCCAGTGATCGGTCGATCAGGCGCCAGGCCATGGCGTACAGCAGCAGCGGCACCGCGAAATGCGCCAGCAGCAGCGGATTGAGATAGCGGCCCTCGGCCCCCGCCACGGTCGGCAGTGCATCGCCGAGCACCAGCCCCAGTTCCAGGGCCAGGCCGGCACAGAGCAGCACCACGTCGGTACGCGGGCTCAGGCGCCCGCGGCCAATCGCGAAGACCAGGCAGTAGGCGACGCTGATCAGCCCCGGCAGGTGCATCAGGCTGCCCAGGTAGCGCAGCTCCCACCAGCCGCCGAGGAAGTTCACCAGGGTGGCGACCACGGCCAGGCCCAGGGCCAGCTGCTCCAGCCGCGGTCGGCGCATGTCGAGGAAGCGGTGGACGAAGATCAGTTGCGAGGCGAACGACCAGTCGATGGCGCTGTGCACCGTTGCCAGCCACCAGCGTCCCGGCAGCGGCGGCTGGCTGAAGGCGGTGTAGGCACAGAACACACACCAGAAGGCCGCGGTCAGGCCGAACCAGAGGTACACCGGCTGATCCGGATGACGCCGCCAGAAGCTCAGGCCAAAGCCGCAGGCCACCAGGCTCAGCATCATCAGGCCGAGGCCGGCATGGTTCTGCAGCAGGCGGCGGCGCTCGTACTCGGGCTTCAGCTCGTCCAACGAGCCCACTTCGAGCGGCGGCAGGCCGGTGAAATTCGGGTAGCCGCGCAGGTAGACGTGCAGGACGTTGGCGTCAGGCCGCAGCAGCGGCGCCGGCACCGTCAGCAGCAGGGCGCGATTGGCGTACAGCGCCATCGGCTCATCGAAGCTGCCCTCATCACCCAGCATGCTGCGGTTGAAGTACACCGTGACGTTGAGGCTGGCGCGCTGCAGGTAGATCGCCCAGGCCTCTCCTCCGGACTGCAGTCCGGCGAGACGGAAGCGGTACCAGCCGGCGCTGCCACCGGCGAAGCGTTCATCGCCGCGCCAGACGTCCGGCAGGACGACCGGCCGCCAGCGCGGATCGGCGTCGTCGGGCAGCGCCATGGTCGCCTGCGGCAGGAACTCGCCTGCGGTCAGCAGCTGTATGGAATCGGCACGCGCCGGCCCGGTGGCCGCCCCGGCTGCCAGCAACAGGAGCCACGCCCACAGTCCCCGCCACCGCACGGACTTCCCGACCACGCACGCCCCCGGCGCCCACCGCGCCCTTTTTCTCAGGCGGATTGTGCCTTGTGGCGGAAGCGCGCGGCGAGCCCCACCGCGGCGGCGGCCAGGCCGACGGTCAGGCCCCACCAGACGCCGTCCGGCCCCAGCGGGGTATGGAAGGCCAGCCACCAGCTGACTGGGAAGCCCACGGCCCAGTAGGCGACCACGGTGATCAGCATCGGCAGCCGCGTGTCCTTGATGCCGCGCAGGGCGCCGTTGGCGGTGACCTGCACGGCGTCGAAGAACTGGAAGGCCGCGGCCAGCCACAGGAACTTCACGGCCAGGGCGCCGATCTCGGCATCGGCGGTGTAGAGCCTCACGATCAGGGTGGCGAGCAGCAGCATGATCAGGGCGTTGGACGCCGCATTGATCAAGCCAAGCTGCATGCCGACGCGGCCACGGAAGCGCACCTCGGCGGCCCCAAGCCCCGCGCCCACGGCCTGCCCCACGCGCACGGTGGCCGCCAGGCCGATGCCCATCGGGATCATGAACATCAGCGCGGCGAAGTTGATCGCCACCTGGTAGGCCGCCACGGTGGACTCGCCGAACAGCGACATCTGCATCGCCGCCATCACGAACAGGCCGGCCTCGGCCGCCAGGATCAGGCCGATCGGCAGGCCCAGGCGCAGCACCTCGGCGGAGTCGGCCGCCGGCCGGACCAGTTCGCCCTCGAACAGCCGCACCGGCCGCAACGCCGGGCGCAATCTGTATTGCAGCGCCAGGGTCGCCGCCATCGCAAGCGCGGCGATGGACGTGGCCCAGCCGCAGCCCGGCGCACCCAGCGCCGGCAGGCCCCAGTGCCCGAACAGCAGCCCCCAGGCCAGCAGGCCGTTGACCACCAGGCCGACCACGCCGGCCAGCAGGATCGGCCGCGGCTGGCCCAGGCCCTCGGCGGTGTAGCGCAGCACGAACCAGGCACTGAAGCCGAAGGCGCTCCAGGACAGCGCCTGCAGGAACTCGACGGCGGTGCGTGCGGTTTCCGGCGGCAGCCCCAGCCGCCCGATCAGTGGAGCAGCGGTCAGGCGCAGCAGCAGCCACCACAACGCCGCCACCACCAGGCCCAGGGGCAGCAGTTCGCGCAGGAAGATGCCGGTATCGCCCGCGGGGCGGCCGGCGCCGGCCCGCTGGGCGACGATCGGCGAGCAGGCCATCAGCACCCCGTGGAAGAAGATGAAGAACAGCACGGCGTAGTTGGAGCCCACCGCGACCGCGGCCAGGGCCTGCGCCCCGAGTTGGCCGGCCAGGATCGTGTCCACCGTGCCCATGCCCACGGCGGCGATCTGGGCCGCCATCAGCGGCAGGGCCAGCTTTAGGTTGGCGCCGGCTTCACGGCGGAACGACGCGCCGGGCGGCAAATGGGGCGAATCGGTCACGAGCGGGTCACGGGTGCTGCGGGGGGCGCGAAGTGTACTGCATGCACGCAGCCCGGCCGCCGCGCAGGCACAATGGCGTCCGCAATGACCGCCTCCCTGCAAATCGTCCTCGTCACCTGCCCGGCCGACCGCGCCGAGGGGCTGGCGCGGTCGCTGGTGGAAGCCCGTGTCGCCGCCTGCGTCAACGTCCTGCCGGGGATCGTCTCGGTCTACCGCTGGCAGGAGGCGGTACAGCGCGACGAGGAGGCCCTGCTGCTGGTCAAGGCGCCCTCGGAGGGCTTCGAGGCCCTGCGCCAGGCGGTGCTGGCCCGGCACCCCTACGAACTTCCCGAGATCGTCGCGGTCAACCCCGACGCCGTCCATCCTCCGTACCTCGACTGGATTCTCGCTTCATGCCGCTGATCCGCACGCTGCTGCTGGCCCTGGCCTGCAGCCTTGCCATGGGCGCCACTGCCCGCCCCACGAATGAAGACCCGGCCGCAGGCCGGCAGCCGTCCCTCGCCCGCATCGCGGGAGAGGGGGGGGGCGCCCGAGGAGCGGGTGGTGGGTTGAGGGCGAACCCAGGCTGGCTGTCTCCAGCCGAGGAGAGTCTCTTGCCGGTGGAAGAAGCCTTCCAGCTGCTGCCGGCCAGGCGCCAGGCGCAGGCACTCAAGCTGGAATGGAACATCGCTCCCGGTTATTACCTCTACCGCGGCCAGTTGGCCTTCGAGGTGCTGACGCCGCAGGGCTTCCGCCTGGCACCGCCACGCCTGCCCAAGGGCGAGACGATCCAGGATCGGGAGTTCGGCAAGGTCGAGGTCTACCGCGGCATCGTTGCCGCCGAGTTCGACCTGCCGCCGGGCATGAAGGGCCCGCTGAAGCTGCGGGTGCACTACCAGGGCTGTGCCGACCTCGGCATCTGCTACCCGCCTCAACAGCAGCAGCTAGCGGTGCCCGCGGCGGTGCGCTCATGACGCGCCGCGGCTGGCTGGCCGCCGGCTTCGTCGTCGCCGGCATGGCGGCGATGGCGGCGGGTTTCCTCGCCTCCGGCTGGTGGATGGGAGGCAGCCGCATGCAGGGCGAGCCGGCGCCTGCGATAACGCTGACCGATCTCAATGGGCAGTCGCGTACGCTGGCCGAGTGGCAGGGCAAGCTGCTGCTGGTGAACTTCTGGGCGACCTGGTGCGCGCCCTGTGTCGACGAAATCCCGCTGCTGGTGGAGGCTCAGGCACGCTACGGTGCCAAGGGCCTGCAGGTGCTGGGGCCGGCCTTCGACGAGACGGAACCGGCCAAGGCCATGGCGCAGCGCCTGCGCATCAACTACCCGGTGTCGGCCGATCTGGCACAGGCCGACGCGGCCGCCCGTGCACTGGGCAACCACAACGGCATGCTGCCCTATACCGTGTTGATTTCACGGGACGGACGCGTCCTGAAGACCGTTTTGGGCGGCATGACGCGCGAGCAAATCGATACACTTGTGCAGGAACACTTGTAGGCTGGATCGCACAAGCATCTCCCCCTGAACGTACGGTATCTTGCACCGAATTGCAGCGAACTTGCCTTTTCGGCGTAGCTGACGGCAGAATCCGGGCACTTCGCACCGGAAAACGCCTGCTTGAGCCACCTGCTCCTCATCAACGGCCCCAATCTGAACCTGCTCGGCACCCGCGAGCCAGGTATCTACGGCTCGGCCACGCTGGCCGACATCGAGAAAGGGCTGGCTGAGGAAGCCCAGCAGCTCGGCCACCGGCTCTCGGCCTTCCAGAGCAACCAGGAAGGCCAGATCGTGGAACGCGTCCACCAGGCAAGGGCCGAGGGCGTGGACTTCATCCTGATCAATCCCGCCGCCTTCACGCACACCAGCATCGCCATCCGCGACGCGCTGCTGGGCGTGGCGATCCCCTTCATCGAGGTGCACCTGTCCAATGTGCACGCTCGTGAACAGTTCCGGCATCACTCGTATTTCTCCGACATCGCCGTCGGCCAAATCGTGGGCCTGGGCCCGCTGGGCTATCGACTCGCCCTGCAAGCTGCCCACGAACGACTTTCCAAGCGCTGACACCAACAGACAAAAGCTCCCCGGGAGGGACATTCAAATGGATTTGCGCAAGATCAAGACCCTGATCGACCTCGTCGAGCAGTCCGGCATCTCCGAGCTGGAGGTCAAGGAGGGCGAAGAATCGGTCCGCATCAGCCGCAACACCGGTCCGGTGACGCAGTACCTGACCGCACCGGCGGTAGCCGCGCCTGCCGCCCTGCCCGCCCCGGTCGCGGCTGCGCCCGTTGCCGCCGCTCCTGCCGCGGCCCCGGCCGCCGCGCCGCGCGCCTCGGACAGCCGCCACATCGTCAAGGCGCCGATGGTCGGCACCTTCTACCGCTCGCCCTCGCCGGGCGCCAAGTCTTTCGTCGAGGTCGGCCAGACCGTGAAGGCCGGCCAGGTGTTGTGCATCATCGAAGCCATGAAGATGCTCAACCAGATCGAGTCCGACAAGGCCGGCGTGGTCGTGGAAATCCTGGCGGACAACGAGAAGCCGGTGGAATTCGACCAGCCGCTGTTCGCGATTGAGTAAGCGGCTCCGGCCATGAAAGAGATCAAGAAAATCCTCATCGCCAACCGCGGTGAGATTGCCCTGCGCATCCTGCGTTGCTGCCGCGAGATGGGCATCAAGACGGTGGCGGTGTATTCCACCGCCGACCGCGAGCTCAAGCACGTGGCCCTGGCGGACGAGGCGGTCTGCATCGGCCCCGCGCCCGCGACCAAGTCCTACCTCAACATGCCGGCGCTGATCGCTGCGGCCGAGATCACCCAGGCCGACGCGATCCACCCGGGCTACGGCTTCCTGTCCGAGAACGCCGACTTCGCCGAGTCGGTGGAGAAGTCCGGCTTCATCTTCATCGGCCCGCGTCCGGAAACCATCCGCATGATGGGCTCCAAGACCAACGCCAAGGCCGAGATGATCGCGGCCGGCGTACCCTGCGTGCCCGGCTCCGACGGCATCCTGCCAGAGGACGAGGCCGAGTGCCTGGCCATCGCCGAGCGCGTCGGCTACCCGGTGCTGATCAAGGCGGTGTCTGGCGGTGGCGGCCGCGGCATGCACGTGGTGCGCAAGCCCGAGGAACTGATCGTCAAGGTCCAGCTGGCCCGCACCGAGGCACTGAACGCATTCAAGGACGCCTCGGTGTTCATGGAGAAGTACCTGGAGGCGCCGCGCCACGTGGAGTTCCAGGTGCTGTCCGACGGCCAGGGCAACGCCATCCACCTCGGCGAACGCGACTGCTCGATGCAGCGCCGCAACCAGAAGGTGGTGGAGGAATCCCCCGCTCCCGGCATCACGCAGAAGCAGCGCGACGAGATCGGCCAGCTCTGCGCCGACGCCTGCGTGCGTATCGGCTACCGTGGCGCCGGCACCTTCGAGTTCCTCTACGAGAACGGCCAGTTCTACTTCATCGAGATGAACACGCGCATCCAGGTGGAGCACCCGGTGACCGAGCTGGTCACCGGCGTGGACCTGATCCGCGAGATGATCAAGATCGCCGCGGGCCGTCCGCTGAAGAAGCAGCAGAAGCACGTGCGCCTGCGCGGCCACGCGATCGAATGCCGCATCAACGCCGAGAACCCGCGCACCTTCATCCCCTCGCCCGGCGAGATCAAGAAGTACCATGCGCCGGGTGGTCCCGGCGTGCGCCTGGATTCGCACATCTACAACGGCTACAAGGTCCCGCCCAACTACGACTCCATGATCGGCAAGCTGATCACCTGGGGTCCGGACCGCAAGTCTGCCATCGCGCGCATGCGCCAGGCGTTGGCGGAAATGATCATCGAGGGCATCCAGACCAACATCCCGCTGCAGAGCCGCATCATGCGCGACGGGGTGTTCCGCGAAGGCGAGCACAACATCCATTACCTGGAAGACATGCTGGCCCAGTGGCAGACGGAGTGATCGCTGCATGAAACGAAGAAGGCCCGGCAATGCCGGGCCTTCTTCGTTGCGGGGCGGAATCTACTTGCGCTTCACGCGCGCCATCAGGCGCTTCTTCTTCTTGATCTGGCGGCCGGTCAGCTGGTTCTTGCGGCCCTTGAAGGGATTCTCGCTGGTCTTGAAGGTCAGCACCAGGGGCACGCCGACGAGCTTGAAGGCGTCGCGGAAGCGGTTGGTCAGGTAGCGCTTGTAGACGTCCGGCAGCTTCTCGGTCTGGTTGCCGTGCACGACGATCATCGGCGGGTTCTGGCCACCCTGGTGGGCATAGCGCAGCTTGATGCGCCGCCCCAGCACGGCCGGCGGCTGGTGCTGCTCCACCGCCTTCTCCAGCACCTTGTTCAGTTCCGGCGTCGGCATCTCGCGCATGGTGGCTTCATAGGCATCCTGCACGAAGCCCATCAGTTCGCCGACACCGGTACCGTGGCGCGCGGAGATGTAGCGCACCGGCGCGTAGTCCAGGAACGGCATCTTCAGCGTGACCTGGTAGCGCACCTGCTCGCGCTCGTCGGGCTGCAGGCCGTCCCACTTGTTCACGGCCAGGATCATGGCGCGACCGCGCTGCGCCACCAGGCCCAGCAGGCGCGCGTCCTGCTCGCTGATGTCGTTGTGGGCGTCGAGCACGGCGATCACGACGTGGGCGCGCTCGATTGCGTCCAGCGTCTTGACGATGGAGAACTTCTCCACCGCCTCCCAGACGCGGGCGCGGCGGCGGATGCCGGCGGTGTCGATCAGCGTGAACTTGCGGTCGTCGTACTCGAAGGGCACGGCGATGGCGTCGCGCGTGGTGCCCGGCATGTCGGCGGCGACCACGCGCTCTTCGCCGAGCAGGCGATTGACCAGCGTGGACTTGCCGACATTGGGACGGCCGACGATGGCCACGCAGATGCCGTCCTGCGGGCGCGGGGCTTCCTGCTCCGGGGTGTCCTTGAGCAGTTCGCGCAGCAGCCCGGCAATGCCGTCACCGTGTGCGGCCGAAACCGGCACCGGCTCGCCCAGGCCCAGCGCATAGAAATCGTTGGCGACCGTGGCCTTGGTCTGGCCCTCGGACTTGTTGACCAGCAGGGTCAGGGGCTTGCCCAGCTTGCGCAGCTGCTTGGCGATGGCCTCGTCCGGCCCCAGGCGGCCCTGCAGGCCGTCAACCAGGAACAGCACCTGGTCGGCCTCGTCCAGCGCGATCTGCGCCTGTTCTTCGGCCAGGGCGGCCAGCGGGTCGGCCGAGTCCGGCATCAGGCCGCCGGTATCCACGACGATGAAGGCCTTGTTCTCGAAGCTCCCGAAGCCGTACTGGCGATCGCGCGTCAGGCCTGGCAGGTCCGCGACGAGCGCGTCGCGCGTTCCGGTCAGCCGGTTGAACAGCGTGGACTTGCCGACGTTGGGGCGGCCGACCAGCGCGATGGTGGGGATCTTCTCGTTCATACGGCGTCATCATACCGGTGGAAACGAAAGGGCGGGCCCCAGGTACCCCTAGGGCCCGCCCTTTCTCCCACCATTGCTTACTTCAGGTGGACGGCAGCGATGCGGCCGGTACTGTTCATCACGTAGAGCAGGTCGTCACCGCTGACCAGCGCTGCGCGGATCGGGTCGCTGCCCTCGCGCGAGCGGCCGACGATCTTGCCGTCCTTGGGATCCAGCCAGTGCAGGTAGCCCTCAAAGTCACCCAGCACGACCCAGCCCTTGTAGGAGACCGGCGGCGACAGGCGGCGATTGAGCAGGGCCTCCTGCTTCCAGGCGGCAGCGCCGGTACGGGCATCCAGCGCCCAGACCACGCCGGCTTCGTCGGTGACGACCACGAAGTCGCCGGCCTCGGCGAAGCCGGTGTAGCTCTTGATCGAGCGGCGCCACAGCACCTGGCCGGTGTCGCCGTCCAGGCAGGCCACTTCACCACCGAAGCTGGCGGCGAACAGGTCCTTGCCGTTGTCGAGCAGGCTGGCGTCGACGTCGGTCAGGCGCTCCAGCTCGGTACGGCCACTGGGCACGGCCACGACCTGCTCCCACTCGGGGGTGCCGTCGGACAGCTTCAGGGCCGCCAGGCGGCCGTTGTCGAAGCCGATGTAGACACGGTTGCCGGCCACGAGCGGGGTCGACATGCCGCGCAGGGTCAGGTTGGGGACGCTACGGTCCTGCAGCCAGACACGGTCGCCGCGGGTGGCGGTGAGGCCGTAGACGCGGCCGTCGCCGCTGCGGGCCACGACGACGTCACCGTTGCCTACCGGGGCCGACATGACCTCGCTGGACACGCTGCGACGCCACTTTTCCTTGCCGTCGGCACGGGACAGGGCGATCACCTCGGCATCCAGTGTGCCGACTAGCACCAGGTCGCCGGAAACGCCGGGGCCGGAGATCACGCGACTCTGCGTGCTGGCTTCCCACAGGCGCTTGCCGGTCTTGGGCTCGAAGGCATAGACGCGGCCGGCGGTGTCCGCGGCGAACAGGGCATCGGCTTCCAGCGCCAGGCGCAAGCCGCCGAATTCACCCTTGCTGCCGTTGCCGGCGGAGTGGCTCCAAGCCGTCTGCGGCTTGACCGCTGGCGCCTCGATGCTGGTGAGCTTGGCCGGCTCGCGCACCTTGCCCTTGCTGGAGCAGGCCGCGGCGGCGGCCGCCAGCAGCAGGACCAGCAGGACGCGGGAGGTCTTCATGACTGCACCGCGAGGTCATCCAGCTTGCGCTGGAGGAGTTCGGTGGCGCCCGGCTTGTCGGCCTGGGCCTTCAGGGCCTTTTCGTAGGCCTGGCGGGCCGCATCGCGGTCGCCCTGGGCCAGCTTGATGTCGCCGCGCAGTTCGTCGAACAGGTGGCCGTACTCGCCGGCATCGCCGTCGAGCTGCTTGAGGGCGTCCTCGGGTTTGCTCTGCGCCCACAGCACGCGGGCCTGGCGCAGGCGCGCGAGGCGCTGCATGCCGGCGTCCTTGCTGTTGGCGGTGACCCACTGCAGCTGCTTGAGGGCCTCGTCCAGCTTGCCGGCCTCGACCGCCCGGGCCGCCAGCAGCAGCGCAGCGTCGGTAGCGTAGGGCGAAGCGGCGAAGTCCTTCAGCAGCTTGTCGCCGGCGGCCTGGGCGTCTTCACCCTTGCCGGCCTCGACCGCCTTCTTCATGTCCTCGTAGATCTGTGAGGCCTGCTCGGACTCGCCGGTCTTGTGGCTCTTCCACTGCTCCCAGCCGACGATGCCGGCCAGGCCGATACCCAGGCCGACCACCAGCGCCAGCCAGTTCTCCTTCCACCAGCGCTTGAGGTTCTCGACCTGTTCTTCGTCGTCGTAATGAGTCGTCACGTGGGTTTCTCGCTGAGTTCCAGCAGACCAGCCAGGTGGGCCGGGAGTTCCGGCCAACCCAGGGTTTGCTGTTGGGATTCGTTGCTGCGCAGGGATTTTACTTGAATGCGCTTTTCCGCTGCTTCCTGGTCACCCAGGATCAGGGCCAGGCGGGCACCGCTCTTGTCGGCGCGCTTGAGCTGCGCCTGGAGCTTGCCGCCACCGGCATGCAGCACCATGCGCAGGCCCGGCAGGCGATCGCGCAGGGTCTCGGCCAGCTTGCGGGCCTCGCGCTGGGCGTCGTCACCCAGCCAGCAGAAGTAGACCTGGGCCGCACCGTCCGGCAAGGACGCCTGCTGCGCGTTGAGCAGCAGGATCAGGCGCTCGACGCCGCTGGCCCAGCCCACCGCCGGGGTCGGCGTGCCGCCCAGCTGCTGCACCAGGCCGTCATAGCGGCCGCCGGCGCAGACCGTGCCCTGGGAGCCGAGCTGGGTGGTGGTCCACTCGAACACGCTGCGGCAGTAGTAGTCGAGGCCGCGCACCAGGCGCGGATTGACGTGGTAGGCGATGCCCAGGTCATCCAGGCCCTGACGCAGGCCATCGAAGTGCGCGCGCGACTCGTCGTCCAGGAAGTCCAGGATGCTCGGCGCCTCGGCCAGCAGGGCCTGGGTCTGGGCCGACTTGGAGTCCAGCACGCGCAACGGATTGGTCTGCAGGCGGCGCTGGGAGTCCGCGTCCAGCCCGGACAAGTGCTTCTCCAGGTGGCTGACCAGGGCGGCGCGATAGTTCTGCCGGGTCTCGCTGCTGCCCAGGGAGTTCAGCTCGAGCGTCAGGTCCTTCAGGCCCAGGCGCTTGAACAAGCGGGCGGACAGCGCGATCAGCTCGACATCGATGTCCGGCCCGCCCATGCCGTAGGCCTCGACGCCCAGTTGGTGGAACTGGCGGTAGCGGCCAGCCTGCGGGCGCTCGTGGCGGAACATGGGGCCGGCGTACCACAGGCGCTGCTGCTGGTTGTGCAGCAGGCCATGCTCCAGGCCGGCGCGCACGCAGGCGGCGGTGCCTTCCGGACGCAGCGCCAGCATGTCGCCCTCGCGGTCCTGGAAGGCGAACATCTCCTTCTCGACGATGTCGGTGACCTCGCCGATGGAACGCTTGAACAGCGCCAGCTGCTCGATGATGGGCAGGCGGATCTCGCCGTAACCGTAGCCGTTGAGGATGTCCGCGGCGACCGCGTGGAAATGCTGCCACTGCGCGGTGGCAGGGGGCAGCACGTCATTGAAGCCCTTTACGGACTGGAACAGGTTGGCCATGGGGTCAGGAGGTCTTGGCGGCCTTGCGGGCAACGAGCTTTTCGCGCACCAGCTTCTCGAGCACATCGACCAGCTCGTCGTTGTGTGCCTTGTGCTGGATCTTGCCGTCGACGTAGATCGAGTTGGGGCGACCGCCGGCGACGCCGATGGCGGCTTCCCTCGCCTCGCCCGGGCCGTTGACGACGCAGCCGATCACGGCCAGGTCCAGCGGCTCGTCGATCTCGTCGAAGCGGCGTTCGAGCTCGGCCACGGCCTTGATCACGTCGAAGTTCTGGCGCGAGCAGGATGGGCAGGCCACCAGGTTGATGCCGCGGTTGCGCAGGTGCAGGGACTTGAGCATGTCCCAGCCCACCTTCACTTCCTCGATCGGGTCGGCGGCCAGCGACACGCGGATGGTGTCGCCGATACCGTCGGCCAGCAGCATGCCCAGGCCGATGGCGGACTTGACCGCGCCGGCACGCAGGCCGCCGGCCTCGGTGATGCCCAGGTGCAGCGGCTGGTCGATCATCTTCGCCAGCTTGCGGTAGGCCTCCACCGTCATGAAGACCTCGGAGGCCTTCAGCGAGACCTTGAAATCATCGAAGCTGTGCTTCTGCAGGATCTCGATGTGGCGCATCGCCGACTCCACCAGGGCGTCGGAGTTGGGCTCGCCGTACTTCTCCTGCAGGTCGGCTTCCAGCGAACCGGCGTTGACGCCGATGCGGATCGGGATGCCGTGGTGGCGCGCGCAGGCGATGACCTCGGCCACCTTGCGATCGCCGCCGATGTTGCCGGGGTTGATGCGCAGGCAGTCGGCGCCGGCCTCGGCCGCGGCGAGGCCGCACTTGTAGTTGAAGTGGATATCGGCGACCAGGGGCACGTAGCCGACCTGCTTCTTGATCTTGCCGAAAGCTTCAGCGGCTTTCAGGGTCGGTACCGAGACGCGCACGATGTCGGCGCCCGCCTTCACCGCCGACTGGATCTGCGCCACGGTGGCGGCGACGTCCTCGGTATCGGTGTTGGTCATGGTCTGCACCGCGACCGGCGCATCGCCGCCCACGGTCACGCGGCCGACGCGGATGGGCCGCGACTTGCGCCGCTGGATCTGGTGGTGGCTCTTCATCGCCATGAGCGCGAAACCCCGTCTTGAATCAGCGTGCCGGCAGCGTGAAGCGCGCGGTCTTGTTGTCGCGCTGGAAGGCCTGGGTGTCGAACGGCTTGCCGCCGAACTCCACCTGCACCGCAGGCGCGTTTCCGAGGAACACGTTCAGCGGCAGCGCGCCGTTGAGCACGTGCGATTCGTTCGGCTGCGCCAGGCCGTTGAACAGGGTCTTGCCGCTGGCATCGTCCACGCGCACCCAGGAGGTGGCGGTGAACTTCAACACGGCCGAGCCGGGCCCAACGGCCGGGGCGGCCGGCGTGGCGGCGTTCGGCGCGGGTTCGGCCGCCGGAGCCGCGGGTGCCGTCGGAGCCGCAGCGGCCGGCACCGCGATGGCCGTGCCGGCATCGGCGGGAACGCCGGTGGCATCCGGCGCGGCGGGAGCAGGCACCTCGGCCGGGGTGGCGGCAGGCACGGCGATATCCGCGCCGGGCACCACGGTGGCATCGCTGGCGGCCGGAGCGGCGGCCAGGCCCGCCTCGCCCGCCTGAACCGGCGGCTGGCCGCCGGTGTTGCGTGCCACCCAGACCACGGCGCAAACCAGTACGGCGATCATCGCGCCGACCAGGGCCAGCGTCAGCGGCAGGCGGCTGGCGGAGCCGAGGTCGGCGCCGGAGGCCAGGCGCAGCTTTGCTGGGGGCAGCGGCTGGCGCGGCGCCACGCGGGCCTGGTAGGCATCGAGCAAGGCCTTCTCGGGGAGGTCGAGCACCTTGGCGCACTTGCGGTAGTAGCCGCGCACGTAAACCGGCTCCAGCAGCGCGCTGAAATCGTCGCGCTCCAGCGCCTCGATGGTGCTGTACGACAGCTTGGTGACGCCGGCCAGCTCGTCGAGCGACAGGTGCATGCGCTCGCGTCCCTGGCGGATCATCGCACCGGGGCTGGCCTCCGTGGCCGTTGCGGGCTGCTCGCCCGTCGTCTGGGTTTCGTTTTCAGCGTTCATCGTTCTGGTGGGTCTTCAGCATCATGGCGGCTTCCGCGGAATCGGGAAACTCGCGCTTCAATCGGATCTGGTACTTGCGCGCGGCATCCCAGTCACCCAGGCCAACCTCGGCCTGGGCGGCCTGCCACAGCATCTGCGGCGACGCCGCGGCGCCGGACTGTTCGTAGCGCTGCGTGAAGGCACGTGCGCGCAGGTAGTCCTGCTTCTCGACGCACAGGGCGATCATCTGCGCCAGCGCATCGGGGAAGGTCGGGTTGACGCGCAGGGCTTCGCGCAGGTAGCTCTCGGCCTTCTCGGGGTCCTTGCTGCGGAAGCAGACGCCTGCGTTGGTCCAGGCCACCTCGGGCGTGGCGTAGCGACGGTCGCGCGCGGCCTGCAGGAAGTACTCCACGCCATCGGCACTCTTGCCGCGGCCGCAAAGGAAGGCGCCGAAGTTGTTGCGCACCTGGGAATCGTTGGGGTTCAGCGACAGCGAGCGGCGGTAGTTGCGCTCGGCCGGATCCATTTCGCCGCGCTGCTGGTAGACGAAGGCCAGCGCCGCGTAGGTCAGGGCGTTGGAGGAATCCTGCTCCAGGGCGCGCTGCAGTTTTTCCTCGGCCAACTGCAACTGGCCATTGCGCGCGTAGTCGATGCCCAGCTGGGTGTTGATGCGCGAGGCTTCCTGCTTGTTGCCGCGATTGCCGGAGGAGGCACAGGCACCCAGGAGGGCCGCGAGCAGCACCACGGCCAGGAGGCGCATCAGCCCAGCCTCACGGGAATGTCGCGCAGGCGGTTCTTCTGCTTGGACTGCACGCGGCCGACGAGCTGGCCGCAGGCCGCGTCGATATCGTCGCCGCGCGTCTTGCGGGTGGTGGTGATGATGCGCTTGGCGCGCAGCACCTCGCCGAAGGCACGGATCGCTTCCGGCTTGGAGCGCGTGTAGTCCGAGCCCGGGAAGGGGTTGAACGGAATGAGGTTCACCTTGGCGGGCATGTTGCCCAGCAGCTTCGCCAGGTCGCGCGCCAGCGCGGGCGAATCGTTGACACCGTCGAGCATGACGTACTCGTAGACGATGTGCGTCTTGCGGTCCTTGCCCTCGACATAGCGACGGCAGGCGGCCATCAGCTCTTCGATGTTGTACTTGCGGTTGATCGGCACCAGCTCGTTGCGCAGCGCGTCGTTGGGCGCGTGCAGCGAGACGGCCAGGGCGGTGTCGACGTCGCCGCGCAGGCGGTCCATGAACGGCACCAGGCCGGAGGTGGAGACCGTGACCCGGCGCTTGGACATGCCGAAGCCGAAGTCGTCCAGCAGGATGCGGATGGCGGGCAGCACCGCGCCGTAGTTGGCCAGCGGCTCGCCCATGCCCATGAACACGATGTTGGAGATCACGCGCTCATTCTGGAAATCCCCGCCCAGCGTGCGGGCGGCGAACCAGACCTGGGCGATGATCTCGGCCGTGGTCATGTTGCGGTTGAGGCCCTGCTGCGCGGTGGAGCAGAACGAACAGTCCATGGCGCAGCCGACCTGCGAGCTGATGCACAGCGTCGCGCGGCCTTCCTCGGGGATGTAGACCGTCTCGATGGCGTTGCCGCCATCAAGGCGCAGCACCCACTTGCGGGTGCCGTCCTGCGATACCTGCTCGGCGAGCAACTCCGGCGTGCGAATCTCGAAGCGTTCGGCCAGCTTGCCGCGCAAATCCTTCGAGATGTTGGTCATGCCGTCGAAGTCGCCCTGCCCGCGCCGGTAGATCCACTGCATGATCTGGTCGGCGCGGAAGGGCTTCTCGCCGGCCTCCGCGAAGCGCGCGCGCAGCTCGGTCCGGTCGAGACCGAACAGATTGACGGGCGTGCTGGCGGAGGCGGCGGTCATCGGCTTAGCGCGTGCGCGGGCAGAGCTCGGTGGCGCGGAAGAAGTAGCCGATCTCGCGCTTGGCGCTGTCGACGCTGTCCGAACCGTGGACGGCGTTCTCGTCGATCGAGGCGGCGAAGTCGGCGCGGATGGTGCCCGGCGCGGCCTTCTTCGGGTCGGTGGCGCCCATGATGTCGCGGTGGGCCAGGACGGCGTTCTCGCCTTCCAGCACGGACACGACGACCGGGCCGCTGGTCATGAAGCTGACGAGATCCTTGAAGAAGCCGCGCGCGCTGTGCTCGGCGTAGAAGCCTTCGGCTTCACCCGAGGTCAGGTGCGTCATGCGCGAGGCAACGATCTTCAGGCCGGCCTTCTCGAAGCGGGAGTAGATCTCGCCAATGTGGTTCTTGCCGACAGCGTCCGGCTTGATGATGGAAAGGGTGCGTTCGACAGCCACGGGTGAAACTCCTTGAAAAGGCGGGAGGAAGCGGGCCCAGGCCAGCCGATTGCGATCCGGCCGGGCTATAAGCCCTCGTAAAACAAGGAATTGTAAAGGGTATTGCCGCACTGCGGCAATTGTATGAAGGCGGATATTTCCGCCTACGGGGCCGACCGGGGACTCAGACGGTGAAGCTCTCGCCGCAGCCGCACTCGCCCTTGACGTTGGGATTGAGGAACTTGAAGGCCTCGTTCAGGCCCTGCTTCTGGAAGTCCAGGGTCAGGCCGGCGAGCACGGGCAGGTGCTCAGGGTGAATCACGATCTTGGCCCCGTGCTGCTCGAACACTTCCTCACCCGGCTTTACTTCGTCCGCATAATCAATGACGTAGGCGTATCCGGAGCAACCGGACTTGCGCACGCCGAGACGCAGGCCAAGGCCCTTGCCGCGGTTGGCCAGCTGGGTTTCGATGCGCCGGGCGGCGCTGGGGGTCAGTTGAATCGTCATGCCAAGCTCATCTGTCGTTCCAGGGCCAGGACGGCGTCCTCGCCCAATAAGGCACATTGGGCCTTGTCGTCGCCGATTTCAAGCGCAGCCCTCAGATCGGCCGCCGACAGCTGGAGTTCCCCGGCCGACCGGCCTTCCAGCCAGCCCGCCAGCCACTCGCCCACCGCCAGGGTGACCGGGCAGCCATAGGCCTGCCAGGCAGCCCGGACGATGCGCCGGCCGTCCAGCTCGGCCTGCAGGCGCAGCCGCAGGGCGCCCGCCGGGCTGCCGGCGCTGGCGGCGATAGCGCCCTCCGGCAGGGTGGCGGCATGCCGCGGATCGGAGAAGGCGGCCCAGACGGGGGCGGCGTAGCCATGGGCGTTGAGCGGCGGTGACACGAGGGCGGCGGTGCCGCTGCCGGCGATCCGGCGAAGGCTGCCGACCGCGCCGATCACCCGGGCGGCGGCCTGGTCGACCTCCGCCGGGGTCGTGCCGCGGCCCAGGGAGAAGCGCAGCGAGGCGCCGGCCAGCTCGTCGTCGCGCCCCAGCGCGCGCAAGACATAGGACGGCTCGCGTGTGGCCGAGGAGCAGGCGGAGCCGCTGGACACGGCCAGGTCTCCCAGGCTGGCTCGCAGGCTTTCGCCCTCCACACCCTCGAAGGAGAGGTTGAGGATGCCGGGAGCGCGGGATTGCGGGTGGCCATTCAGGTGCAGGCCTGGCAGCGCGGCCTGCAGAAGCTGCTGCAGGCGATCACGCAAAGCGGACAGGCGCGCACCCTCCTCCGCCATCCGCTCGCCGGCGATGCGGCAGGCCTCGCCGAAACCCGCGATCTGGTGGGTGGGCAGCGTGCCGGAGCGCATGCCTTGCTCGTGGCCACCGCCGTGCAACTGGGGGCTCAAGCGCGCGCGCGGACGCTTGCGCACGAACAGCGCGCCGATGCCCTGGGGACCATAGAGCTTGTGCGCGGACAGCGACAGCAGGTCGGCGGGGGTGCGCGACAGGTCGATCGGCAGCTTGCCGGCGGCCTGCACGGCATCGACATGGAACAGGATGCCGCGCTCGCGCAGCAGCGGCGCCAGGGCCTCCACCGGATTGATGCCGCCGGTTTCGTTGTTGACCCACATCAGCGAGACCAGGGCGGTATCCGGCGTCAGTGCCGCCAGCACCTGCTCCGCGGTAATCAGGCCCTGGGCGTCGGGCTTGAGCCAGGTGACCCGCAGGCCCTGGCTCTCGAGCTGGCGCACGCTGTCGACCACCGACTTGTGCTCGGTGCGGGCGGTGACCATATGAGCGCCGCGCAGCCCTCGGAACTCCAGGGCGCCCTTGATCGCGAGGTTGTTGGCCTCGGTGGCGCCGGAGGTCCAGATGATCTCCTCCGGCTGCGCCCCCAGCAGGGCGGCGACCTGGCTGCGGGCGCGCTCCACGGCGGCGCGGGCGGCCTGGCCCCAGGCGTGGTCGGAGGCGGGATTGCCGAAGCGGCCCTGCAGCCAGGGCAGCATGGCCTGCAGCACCGCCGGATCCAGGGGCGTGGTGGCGGCGTGGTCGAGGTAGATCATGCCGACACGAAGCCGCGCAGTGCGACGAGGAACTGCTCGATCTCCGCGGGCTTGTTGTCCTGGCCGAGGCTGACGCGGATGGCGCCCTTGGCGGTGTCGCGGTCCAGGCCCATGCCGATCAGCACGTGGCTGGGCTCACCCAGGCCGCTGGCACAGGCGGAACCGCTGGAGACGGCGAAACCCTTGCGGTCCAGCTGCATCAGCAGGGCCTCGCCGTCGTAACCGGCGAGCGCGAACTGCACGGTATTGGGCAGGCGCTCGGCCGACTCGCCGAAGATGCGAATGCCGGGGATTTCCCGCAGGCCCTGCTCGAGCGGACGGCGCAGCGCCAGGACATGGTGGGCGCGGGCCTCCAGTTCCTGCAGGGCCAGTTCGGCGGCGACGCCGAAGCCGACGATGCTGGCCACGTTCTCGGTACCGCCGCGCAGGCCGCGCTCCTGGGCGCCGCCATGATGCAGGGGTGTGAGTTCGACGTGGCTCTTAACCGCCAGCGCGCCAATGCCCTTGGGGCCATAGATCTTGTGGCTGGACAGGCTCATCAGATCAGCCTGCAGCGCGTCGAAGTCCACCGGAATCTTGCCGGCCGCCTGCACGGCATCCACGTGCAGCCAGGCGCCGGCGGCATGGACCAGGGCCGCCGCGCGGCCGATGTCCTGGATCACACCGGTCTCGTTGTTGGCACGCATCAGGGCCACCAGGCGCACGGGGCCGGCGCCGAGCTGGCGTTCAAAGGCGGGCCAGTCGACCAGGCCGTCGGCATTCACCGCCACCGGCTCGACCTGCCAGCCTCGCTCCTTCAGCGACTCGGCCGCCTCCATCACCGCCGGGTGCTCGGTGACGCCATAAAGCAGGCGCGTGGGCGCGACGCGGTCGGTGGTGCCCTTCAGCGCGAGGTTGTTGGACTCGGTACCGCCGGAGGTCCAGAGTATCTCGCCGGGCTGGGCGTTGATCAGCTGCGCGACCTGGGCACGCGCCTGCTCCACGGCGTCGCGCGCGGCGCGACCATAGCGGTGCAGCGAGGAGGCATTGCCGTAGGGCCCCGACAAGTAGGGCAGCATGGCTTCCAGCACGCGCGGGTCGACGCGGGTGGTGGCGTTGTGGTCGAGGTAGGTGGGCATGGGATCGCTACCCGCGAGGGCGGCCGTTTCTCAGTCGGCCTGAGAGCCGCCGCTTTTCACGACGGGGCCTTCCGCACAGAATTCCGGCAGGTCGAGCTTCGACAGCTCGGTCTCCGGCATGCGGGCGTCCATCTGGTGCAGCACCCTGCACAGCTGCACGACGCGTTCGTCCAGCTCCTGGATGTGGCTGAGCATGCGCGAGATGGCACCAGCCACGGGATCCGGCATGTCCTTGGACAGGCCATAGGCATCGAAGCCCAGGGTCTGGGCGATGGCCTTGACCTGCTCGGAGGGCTCGATCTGCTCCTGCACGATGCGCGCGGGGATACCCACCGCCGTGGCGCCAGGCGGTACTTCCTTGACCACCACAGCGTTGGAACCGATGCGCGCACCCTCGCCCACCGTGAACGGCCCCAGCACCTTGGCGCCACCACCGACCACCACCTTGTTGCCCAGTGTGGGGTGGCGCTTGCCCTGGTTCCAGCTGGTGCCGCCCAGGGTGACGCCCTGGTAGAGGGTGACGTCGTCGCCGATCTCGGCGGTCTCGCCGATCACCACGCCCATGCCGTGGTCGATGAACAGGCGGCGGCCGATCTTCGCACCCGGATGGATCTCGATGCCGGTCAGCCAGCGCGACCAGTGGGCGGTCCAGCGTGCCAGCCAGCGCCAGCCGCCGTTCCACAGGGCATGGGCGATGCGGTGCATCCAGACGGCGTGCAGCCCCGGATAGCAGGTGAGCACTTCCCAGGTGGTGCGCGCGGCAGGGTCGCGCTGGAACACGCTGGCAATGTCTTCACGGATGCGGGCGAACATGACGGTCTCGGGGTCGCAATGAGGCGCGGATTCTAGACCGTTCCGCTATTCCCCGCCGGCCTCGTCGCTGGGCTCCAGCGGGATACGCCGGCCCTTGGGGCGCTCGAAGGAGGTCAGGATGCCGCGCAGGATGTTGAGCTCGTTGCGGTCCGGCATGGCGCGTCCATAGAACTGCCGCAGGCGCCGCATCAGGTGGCGGGGGTTGGCCGGGTCCAGGAAACCGGTGGACAGCAGGATGCGCTGCAGGTGCTCGTAGTAGCGCTCCAGGTCGTCGGCCGAGGGGGCCTCGTACCAGGGGTGGCCGTCCTTGGAGGAGACCTTGGGCACCTCGGGGAAGGCCACCTTGCGCAGCTCGTAGGCCATGATCTGGACGGCCTGGGACAGGTTCAGCGAGGTATAGCCGGGGTTGGCGGGAATCAGCGCCCGGGCATGGCAACGATCCAGTTCCTCGTTGGTCAGGCCGGTGCGTTCGCAACCGAACATCAGGGCCACCGGGGCGCTGACCGACAGAGCCATGGCGCGCTCGGCCGTGGCCCAGGGGGTCAGCGGCTCGTCACCCAGGTGCCGGACCCGGGCCGACAGACCCACCACCCAGCCGCAGCCGACCAGGGCCTCGTCGAGGCTGGAGACCACCCGGGCCCGGTCCAGCACCTCCAGGGCCCCGGCGGCATTGGCCCGGGCCTGGGGGTGGGGGTAGCGCTCGGGGTTGACCAGCACCAGTTCGGTCAGGCCCATGGTCAGCATGGCCCGGGCCACCGAGCCGATGTTGCCCGGGTGCTGGGTGGAGACAAGGACGACGCGGAGGTTCGCCAGGGGGCCCGCAGGGGGCTCCGGGGCGCGGGCGGGGGCGGTTTCGGAAGACATGCGTGATATTCTATCGTCCTCTCCTTCGCTCCTTTCCATTCCTTCGGTCCTGCCATGCATCCGCTGGTCAATATCGCCGTTTCCGCCGCCCGGGCGGGCGGCAACTTCATCATGCGCAACTTCGAGCGCTCCGATCAGCTGGTGATCGAGCGCAAGAGCCGCAACGACTTCGTGACCCAGGTGGACCGGGGCGCCGAGCAGGAGATCATCGCGATCATCCGCAAGGCCTACCCCCAGCACGCGATCCTGGCGGAGGAAAGCGGTGCCCACGGCGACAGCGATGTCACCTGGATCATCGACCCGCTGGACGGTACCACCAACTTCCTGCACCGGATCCCGCATTTCGCGGTGTCTATCGGCATCCAGGTCAAGGGGCGCCTCGAGCACGGCGTGATCTACGCCCCCTGCACCCAGGACCTGTATGTGGCCTCCCGCGGCTCGGGCGCCCTGCTCAACAACCGCCGCATCCGCGTCAGCAACTGCAAGGACCTGGACCAGGCCCTGATCGGCACCGGCGTGCCGCTGCGCGAGGAGTACATGGAGCGCTACCTGCCGACGCTGCAGCGGATCGCCGCCCAGACCGCCGGTGTCCGCCGCGCCGGGTCCGCAGCCCTGGACCTGGCCTACGTTGCCGCCGGACGCTTCGAGGCGTTCTGGGAGTTCAACCTGAAGCCCTGGGACATGGCAGCCGGCATCGTGCTGGTCCAGGAAGCCGGCGGCACGGTGCGGGAACTGCTGGACGAGAATGACGACCCGCTGAACACCGGCCATGTCTTTGCCGCCTCGGCGAAAATGGCCGATCCGATCCACGAAATCCTGAAGTCCTGAACGCAGCATGTTCAAGAAGATCGCCGTCATCTGCACAGGCAACATCTGCCGCAGCCCCATTGGCGAGGGCCTGCTCAAGGCCCGCCTTCAAGGCGGGGACAACATGGTGGTCTCGGCCGGCATCGGCGCGCTCGTCGGAGCCCCGGCCGATGGCCATGCTATTGATGTCATGCGGGCGAAGAATCACGACATCACCTCGCATCGTGCCCAGCAGGCGACCCTGGGGCTGCTGTCGTCGATGGACCTGATCCTGACCATGGACCAGACTCACAGCGACTGGATCAATCGCCAGTATCCGCAGCTGCGGGGCCGCGTCCACAAGATATTGAAGTGGAACGGCAACCTCGACGTGGAGGATCCCTACCGCCTGCCGCTGGCCGCCTTCGAGAAAGCCTATGCCGACATCGACACCGGCGTGGAGCGATGGATGACGTATCTCCAGCCAAAATAAAACCGCCGGCAAAGCCGGCGATTTCATGGATTGCGCTGCGATCCGCCGTGACCCGCGGCACGGAGTTCCACCGTTGCCGCCAGCCACGACAGCCCGTTCATCAATCGTTGATCAGGCGATCCAGCTGGAAGGTTGCCGAGATCGTCGGCAGCAGCTGATTGATGATGCGGTTGTACTTCGAGAAGTCCGTCGAGGCGACATAGACGACGTCACGCGGCTGCAGGGGGAAGCGCTCCGCCAGCAGCAGGCCCTCCGCGCGGGAAAGATCCAGCGCATAGACCTTCGGCAACAGCGAACCGCTCGCGTCGGCGCTGCGCGAGGCCGCCGGCTGGCCGCTGGCGATCGCCGGGACGGGCTCCGCCGGAGCACCGGCATCCCTGCGGCGGAAGACGAAGATCGCGCCGGCATTGGCACCCAGCTTGTCCAGGCCACCTCCGGCGGTCAGGGCCTCTGCCAGGGAAATGTCCGTACGCTGGCGCACGATGGTCTTCTGGGTCACGAAATCACCCAGCAGGAAAATCTTGTCGTCGGAAACATCGTCGACATGCACCTGGTCGTTCGCCTGCAGGCGAACATTGGCCTGGACATCGCCACGACCAATCTTTTCCAGGTTCAGCTCGGTGACCACTCCGTCACGCGTCAACAGCACGTGGCGACGGTTGGACAGTTCGGTAAATCCCCCCGAAGCGGCAATCACGTCCAGCACGCCCGAGGCAGTCTCGTTTAGGAAGACCATGCCCGGCTTGGCCACTTCACCCGTGATGTAGATGCGCTGCGAGCGGAACTCGATCACGCGCACGTCTACCTGCGGCTCACGGATGAGGCGGGTCAGCGAGCGGGTGAGGTTCGCGCGCAGTTCCGCGGCGGTCAGGCCTGCGGCCTGGGTCTTGCCGACGTATGGGAAAAAGATGGTCCCGTCGGAGTCGACGACTCGGCCGCTGGCAGAAGCATCGCCCTGGGCTTGGCCGCTGGGGTTGTTCAGTTCGGGACGCTCCCAGACGACAACGCGAAGCACGTCGCCAACCCCGATGCGGTAAACGTAGGCATCGGCTGCGCCTTGCATGCCCGCCAGGCTGGCTGCGGCCGGTCTCGCGGTGCGCGAGGCCAGCGCCTCCGCGACAACGACCTCCGGGGTTACCTTGACGATCTCGAGGCCAGGTACAGAGACTCGGCCGTCGTCGATATCGTTACGCATACCCGGGGTGATCGAGCACCCGGCGAGCATGACGGCGGCAACGATCGGCGCTGCGCGCCGTCCGAGAACCGGACTAAATGAAAACAGCTGCATGGCATCTCCCGACTTGGTGTCTTGTTCCTGGCCGTCCCTGGCCCCGCTGACTCGCGGCTGAAGGGCTCCGCACAGAGCCGCTCGCCCTGCCTGCACAGGCCACGCGCGCTGCGCCGGCCTTGAGCCAGTTCATCTTACCCGGATTCACTGGTCTTCAATAAGACGCGCGTCTCGCCTCAGGCCGAAGAGGCCTGCATGACCTGGCGGATGGCCTCACAGGTCTTGTCGATCTCGGCGGGTTGGAGCGTCGGGTGTACCAGGAACATCAGGCTCGTCTCGCCCAGTTCCCTGGCCACCGGCAGCCGCTCGGCCGGACGCCAAGAGGTCTGCTCGAAGGCCCGCTCGAGGTAGACCTCCGAGCAGGACCCGGAATAACAGGGCACTCCGAGCGCGTTGATCTCCGACATGATGCGATCTCGGCTCCACCCCTCGGCGAGAAGCCCCGGCTCCACGAAGACATAGCACTTGTAAGCGGCATGTCCGATGCCCTGGGGGATCGCCGGCACCCTGAGCGCGGGAAACTCAGCCGCGGTGCTCCAGATCCGCCCGGCATTCTCCAGGCGACGCGCCGTCCAGTCCGGCATGCGCTTGAGCTGCAGGCGCCCGATCACGGCCTGCATCTCGATCATGCGCCAGTTGGTGCCGAAGGAATCGTGGACCCAACGGAATCCGGGGGGATGCTGGCGGTTGTAGACGGCATCCCAGCTCTTGCCATGGTCCTTGTAGGACCACATCGCGGACCAGAGTGCGGGATCATTGGTCGTGACCATGCCCCCCTCGCCTCCGGTGGTCATGATCTTGTCCTGGCAGAACGACCAGGCCCCGACATGGCCGATACCGCCGACGGGGCGTCCCTTGTAATGAGCACCATGGGCCTGTGCGCAGTCCTCGATCACGAACAGGTCGCGCTCGCGCGCCAGTTCCATGATCGGATCCATGTCACAGGGCCATCCCGCCAGGTGCACGCAGATGATCGCCCGCGTCCGTGGCGAGAGCACCGCCCGGATAGTCTCGGCGGATACGTTCTGGGAGTCGCGGTCCACATCGGCGAAGACCGGGGTGGCCCCTGCGGTCACGATGCTCGATGCAGACGCCAGAAAAGTACGCGAGGTAACGATCACCTCATCGCCTCTGCCCACCCCCAGGACCTTCAGCGCCAAGTCCAGGGCGACCGTGCCGTTGGTCAACGCCACGGCATGGCTCGTGCCGGCCCAGGCGGCAAATTCCTTCTCGAACTCCCGGCCCTCGGTGCCCGTCCAGTAGTTGACGCGGTTAGACGCCAGGACGGCGCGTACGGCATCGGCCTCTTCAGTGGAAAAGGACGGCCAAGGAGAAAACGGCGTGTTGAGCACTGTTCAGACTCGCGGCTGGGGCGATGCCGGAATGGCTCCGGCACGGCCGTTCATGTTGGTTTCTTCAGCGGGCGCGCCGGATTGCCCACGACCGTCATCCCGGCCGGCACATCCCGGGTGACCACGGCTCCCATTCCTACCGTCGCTCCCCTGCCGATCACCAGGGGTTTGCCCGGCTGCCCCTGCCTGAGCATGGCCCCGGCGCCAATGTAGGCATGATCCTCGATGCGGATGTTGCCGTTGCATTTTACGCCCGGGGCAAAGGTGACGAAATCGCCGATCTCGCAGTCGTGCTCAACATAGCTGTAGAGGTTGGCGTGAAAGTGACGGCCGATGCGGATGTTGGACGTGATTGTGACGAAGGGGCTGATGGCCGCGCCCTCGCCGATGACGACGTCGTCCATGACCACGGCATTCTGCGCCGTCACGGTCCAGGGCAACACACCATCCGCGGCCGTCCGCAGGGCCAGCTTCTCGCGTACTCTCGAGTTGGCGATGGCAATCACGACGTGGCGGTCGGACGCCGGCATGCGCAGGAACTGCTCGTACCCTAGCAGGGCCTGCCCGTTGACCGTGCCGGCGGCACCGGAATCGTCGATGAACACCAGCCGGTCCAGGGGAATGTCCCGCGCCAGGACCGACGCCCGCGCCAGCGGCATGATGCCCCGGCCGCAGCCGCTGGCGCCGTAGACGGCGAATAGGGGCTGCGTCTGCGTCACTCCGGCGCCTTGGCGCGAGCGGCCCTGATCATGTCGTCGAAGCGGTGTGCGGTCGTGGTATCGGCCGCGCTGATGCCGTCGCGGATCAGCACCTTCTTGACGGTCATCAGAAGAATCTTGATATCCAGCCACAGCGACTGGTTGTCGACGTACCAGACATCCAGGGCAAACTTCTCTTCCCAGCTGATTGCATTGCGCCCGTTGATCTGCGCCCAACCCGTGACGCCGGGACGCATTTGATGGCGCCGCGCCTGCTCCGGGGTGTAGAACGGCAGGTATTCCATCAGCAGGGGGCGCGGCCCCACCAGGCTCATATCGCCGCGCAGCACATTCCACAGTTCGGGCAACTCGTCCATGCTGGTCGAGCGCAGCAGCATGCCGAAGCGCGTCAGTCGCTGGTCGTCGGGAAGCGGATTGCCGGCAGCATCACGGGCGTCGCGCATGCTGCGGAACTTCACCATGCGAAACGGCCGTCCCTGCAAACCGGGCCGGACCTGCGAAAACAGGATGGGGGATCCCAGGTTGATCCGTACCAGCAGGGCCACGACCAGCAGGATCGGCGCCAGCAGGATCAGGGCCACCAGCGCGGCCAGCACATCAAGGGTTCGCTTCAGCATCTGTTTCCGCTCACTGGATTCCCATTTCACGGAGCATGCCTTCGTTCACGGCATGCACATCGTACTTGGTTTCTGCGATTTCACGGGACCGCCGCCCCATGCGGGCCGCAAGGCCTGGCTCCGCGATGAAACGCTCCATCGCGGCCTCCAGCGCATCGGCGGACTTCACCGGCACCAGGAAGCCGTTCTCACCATCGACCACCGTTTCCCGGCAGCCGGGAGCGTCCGTCGTAACCACGGCGCGACCCATGGCCATGGCCTCCAGCACGGTGCGGGGGGTCCCTTCGCGGTAGAAAGAAGGCAGCACATACACACTCGTGTCCGCGATGGCGGGCCGCACATCCGCGAGGCGCCCGAGGTGCTCGATAATACCGTCACGGACCCAGCCATCCAGTTCGTCCTGCCGGATGGCATTCGGGTTCTGGTCGATCCAGCCCACGAGGCGAAACTTCGCGCCGGGATGACGCTGCCGCAAACGGCGAGCTGCATCGGCGTAGATGCGCACGCCCTTGTCTCCTAGCAGGCGTGCGATCAGCAGGAAGGCATGCCCCGCCGGCAGCGGGGCCACAGCATATTCCGCAACGTCGACGCCGGATCCGTTGACCACGACGGTTCGGGCCTTGGCCCTGATGATATTCAGATTGCGGAACAGGGCCTCGTCATCCGGATTCTGGAAGAACACGGTGTGCGCGCCGCGCAGCGCCACGACGTAGAGGTATTCGACGACCCGGCGCAGCAACCCACGGCCCTGCTGCTCCTGGAACGCATGCCCCAGCCCAGTGATCATGGCGAAGCGGCGCGGCACCCGCATGATCCAGGCGGCCAGCGTCCCGTAAATCACCGGCTTGATGGTGTAGCCCAGGACCACCTCGGGTCGAAGGCGGCCGATCAGGACGATCAACGACAGTAAGGTCCGCAGATCCGCAAAGGGGTTCAGGCCAGAGCGCCCTAGCGGGATATCATGCAGGATCACGCCCATCGCCCGCAGCTCGGAGCCCACGGTGCTGGCAAGGAGCTCCGGAGCGGCAACGTGAACCTCATAGCCCCGCTTAGCGGCCGACTCGATGAGTCGCCCGCGGAATTTGACGATTGAATCCGCAAAACCCGCAATCAGTAGGAAACGCTTCATTGGTCTAGTTTTCTGCACATCGCGGGCCGCGGCACTGCGGTCCGAACAGCCGTCGGGCAAGGCTGGCCCCGCCATGGGGCCGCCCGGCAGGCGGCTAGGCGGCCGGCGGCGTCAGCCGGCTCTTCACGGGCTTGGCCGGCACGCCAACCGCCAGGGAATACTCCGGAACGTCCTTGGTTACGACCGCACCCGCCGCCACCACCGAGCCCCGGCCGATTGTCACGCCCGGCAGCACCATGACATTGGCGCCGATCCAGACATCGTCGCCGATGCTGATGGGCTTGTCGTACAGCCCCTGCTCCCGCATGGGAATATCGGTCCGCTCCATGCGGTGCCCGTTGGTCAGTAGGCGGGTACCGGGGCCGATCATTACGTTGCTCCCGATCGTCAGGCCGCCACGGCAATTCAGTTGCACATCGCGCCCCAGCGAAACCCGCCTGCCGCAGCGAAGCAGTCCGGGGGCCCGGATGTAGACGCCCTCTTCCATGTCCAAGGGACCGTCGGAATCCAGCAGGCGCCCGTAGACGAATCCGCGCAGGAAACGGCCCGTACGTCCAGGCACCCAGGCCAGGGAGGCCTCGAACCACATCCAGATTTCCTCGCGGAGCAGCGTCGCGATACGACCCTCGCGGCCAAACGCGCGCAGCCGAAAGCGTGCTCGATCTTCCATGGGGCCTCGTGATGATCACCGGAGAGCCGCGCAGAGCACGGCATCAGTAGAATCGTGGATTATCCCCCGGAGCCAAGGGCAGCGGCAACCGAATCCCCCTCATTTGCGACAGTAGCGAGTGTGATCCATCGCACATTGCGCCATCCCATGCAGGATTTCCCGCAGCTTCGAGGCTGCGGCGGCGGGGCATGTCACGTACAATTCATCCTCTCGAACAGCCCGCCCCGAAACCACCCGCCCCCTCGTCAGACATCTCCACGGAGCGCCGGACGGTCCGACGAACATAGCCTGCAAGGCTTCGTCCCAGCCCGGCGTCGGCCGCGAGTCCACCCTGGCGGGTACCACCGCATGTCTCCTCCCACGCAACTTGCCTCGCGGTCCTTTCGTGGCATCCTGCTGCTGACCGGCAGTACCGCCGGGCAGGCGGTCGTCAGCATCCTGTTCCTGGCCGTCCTGGCTCGCCTGCTCGACCCGACCGCCTTCGGCATGATCACCGCAGCCCAGGTCATCACCCTGCTCGGTGACAGCTTCTGCCGCCTGGGCCTGGGACCGGCGCTGGTACAGCGCCAGAACGTCGAGTCCCGCCATATTGTGACGGCCTGGCAGACCACGATGCTGCTGGGCGTGGCGACGGCAACCGCGATGATCGTGGGACGCTACCAGCTGGAGGCGCTGTTCCGGATCGACGGGCTGGCCGACCTGCTGTTGCCGCTGGCGCTGGTCTTCCCCCTGCGCGCCAGCTGCGTGGTCGCCGAGGCGCTGGCGCAGAAGCACTTCCGCTTCGGCGTGATCGGCGGCTCGCAAGCCGCCTCCTATTTCCTGGGCTACGGTGGCTGCGGCATCGCCGCGGCCTACATGGGCGCCGGGGTATGGTCACTGGTGGTGGCGCAGCTGGCGCAACCCGCCATCCGCACCCTGATCCTGAGCATGCAGGTGCCTCATGCCAAGCGCGGCAGCCTGGACATCAAGTCCCTGCGTGAACTCCTGCCGCTGGGGCTGGATGTCACCGCGGTGGAACTCCTCAGCTATATCGCCAACCAGGGTGACAAGTTCGTCGGCGGCCGTTGGCTCGGCGCCGCCGCCCTGGGCGCCTACGGCCGCGCCTATCAGCTGACCGCCGCCCCGGCACTGGGCTTCGCCCTGATCGTCGACAAGATCCTGTTCCCGGTGCTGGCCGCCGTCCAGGATCAGCCGGAGCGGCTGCGCCAGGCCTACGGGTCGGTACAGACGGCACTCGGCATCATCACCCTGCCGGCCAGTGTGCTGCTGTGCCTGCTGGCGCCCGAGATCATCCAGATCGTCCTGGGCAAGGGCTGGGAAAGCGCCATCGTTCCCCTGCAATGGCTGGCAGCCGGCACCTTCCTGCGCACCGGCTACAAGCTATCGGGCACCCTGGCCCGCGCGCTCGGGCAAACGCGCGCCGTGGTGCGGTACCAGGCCGTCTATGCGATCGCCGTGCCGTCCCTGAGCTTCGCCCTTCTGCCCTGGGGCGTGAACGGCCTGGCCTTCGGCGTCATGCTGGCACTGGTCCTGGAATATCTGCTGCTCACCCGCCTGTCGGCAAGGCTGACCCAGACCACGCTGCTGGGCGCACTGGCTTCGGCCCTGCCTGGCGTCGGCCTCGCCGCCCTGATCGGGCTGCCGGCCTGGATCACTGCCGATGCACTGCGCGCACTGTCGCTGCAAGCCCTGCCCATCGTCCTGCTGTCACCCCTCCCGGGAATACTCCTGGCAGGCCTCGTGGCCCTTTTGATGCGGCGGCGCCTGCAATCATCGCGCTTCTACCAGACCATGCGCAGCGGGCTGAGCCGCAAGCGCAAGAAAACCTGAACCAACTTGCTACCCACGTCGATCATCCGATCATGACCAAAAAACTGATCACCGCCATCACGCGCGTCCGCACCGTCAACATCGGCAATGAAGCACTGTCTGCCGAACTGATGCGCCTGCTTGAGCAAAAGGCAGCGGAGCGGGGACAGACTGCCGTCGCGCTGGAACGCGCGCCGCGCCATCTCGCCCAGTTCGTCTCGAGCGCGCTCAACGATGGACCCAAGGCTGCCGCGAAGACCATCCAGCGCTGGGTAACCCGCCTGTGCCGCGTCACGCCGCAGATCGCGCCACCGCCAGACAATCGCATCGAGCTGTACTTCGAACGCGGCCAGAGCAAGCGCCTGCTGAAGTTCAAGGCGCGCCTGCAACTGCGCCGCTGGGCCGCGCGAGTGGGCCTGTACCAGCCCGAGTTCGCGCAGCGCCTCGGCATCTTCGCTCGTTCGTCCCATGTCGTCCTCAATCCGGCGGGGGAACTTAATCCGGAAAGCATCGATCCGCCGTTGCGCATGCTTACCGAACTGTTGGCTGCCAGGCAGCAGGGCAGCCGGGTCGGCGTCGTCAACTTCAGCTACGAAATCACCCAGCCGCACATCGCGCCGATCTTCGCCCAGCTGTTCGAGCAGTGCGACTTCATCTGCGTGCGCGATTCACTGTCCCTGGAAGTGCTGGTGTCCTCGGGCGTTTCCCGGGAGCGCCTGCATCTGGTGCCGGACCTGGTCTTCCTGACCGAACCGGCCTCGAAGGACGAGGGCGCGGCACTGGCCCAAACCCTCGGCATCGACCGCGATACCGTAGCCATCGTGGTCAATGGAAAGACCGGCCTGAGCAAGGTCGAGGACTGGACGATCCTGATCGACCGTATCCGCAAGGTGGGCAAGAAGGTCGTGCTGCTGTCGAACGAACTGTCCTCGGACATCGGGTTCCTGGAGGAACTGGCCCGCCGGTCCGGCGCCACGCTGATCCAGCGCCAGTTCTCGTACCGCGAGTATGCCTCCCTGCTGTCCCATCTGTGCCTGGTGGTGAGCAACCGCCTGCATACCTGCGTCCTGGCAATGACAGCCGGCACCCCAGTCGTCGCCATCGAACCCATCCTGCGCAAGGTTCGGGGTGTGCTCGCGGACATGAACTACTCACTGCCCGTGCCCTCCGTGCGCGAAGCCGGATGGGTCGACAACGCCTGGGAGTCGATCCAGGTCGCCCTGGGAGAGCGCGAGCGGTTAGCAAAGGAAATTGCAGGCCTGGTCACCGAGACGCGTCGGAAGATCCTGGCGGGCTACGATCGAGTGCTGGGCTAGGCTCATTGCGGAAATAGCCGGGGCGCGCCTGCCCTGGCAGATAAAGGGATATATGGTCCGATGACATATCGCAGCCTCGTGCAAGCTTCACTGATGTCCGCCCTGCTGATCACGGGCTGCGATGGCGGCTCAGGCAATGGCGGTCCGCCACCCGAAGTAGCCGATCGATGCATCGTTCCTTCGACACAGGCAGGCCTGCCCACGTCGGCAGACGTGATCGTCTACGGCGCCACGCCTTCGGGCATCACGGCCGCCTCGGAAGCGGCCAAGCTGGGCAAGTCCGTGATCCTGCTAGAGCCCAGCGCCTATGTCGGCGGTAAGTTCGGCAACGGCATCGGCGTCGGCGAAGTAAAGAATCTCGCGTCGCTCGAAACGATCGGCGGAATGTCCCGCGAGTTCTACGAGCAGGTCCGTAGCTTCTACGGTCCGCGTCGCGTACAGGATGGCCTGCACTTCGAACCCAAGGTCGCCGAGAGGATCATGCGTGGTATGGCCTGCGCCCACCCTGGGGTCACCGTCATCACCGGCTCACCTTTGTCCACGGTCGGCAAGAGCGGCACCACCTTGCAGGTGCTGACCACCCCGGACGGCAAGAACTACACCGGCAAGCAGTTCATCGATGCCAGCTACGAAGGCGATCTGCTCGCAGCCGCGGGCGTCGGCTTCGCGATCGGGCGCGAGTCCAGCAGCCAATACAACGAGCCCTCCGCCGGCGTGCGCTTGTTCGGCGCCAGCCACAACGTCAATTTCGACCCGTACGTTGTTCCTGGCGACCCCTCCAGCGGCACGATTCCGCTGGTGGATGCCGAAGGCCCGGGGCCCTACGGCTCGGGGGACGACCGGCTGCAGGCCTTCACCTACCGCGTCTGTGTGACCCGCCAGGCCAACAACCGCGTCCCCTTCGAAGCACCGCCGGGCTACGACCCGGGACAGTTCGAGGCACTGGCCCGCATGGCGGAGGCCAAGATCGCCTCCGGCGAAGGCCTGCGCCTGGATCGCCTGTTGACGCTGCAGGGGCTGCCGAACGACAAATTCGACATCAACAACGTGCGCGATCTGTCGGTCGATCTGGTCGGCGCTAGTCACCAGTATCCGCTGGCCACGCCCGAACAACGCCGCGAGATCGCTGCCGCGCATGAGCGCTATGTCCGGTCACTGCTTTATTTCCTGACCAAGAGCCCTCGCTTGCCGGTCGATCTGCGCAAGGCGGCCAACAAGCTCGGCTACTGCAAGGACGAGTACATCGACAACGGCAATTTTCCCCGCCAGCTCTATGTGCGCGAGGCGCGCCGCATGCTCGGCAGCTTCGTGCTGACGGAAAATCACTTGACCGCACGCGAGGCCGAGAAGCCGATCGGCGTGGGCTCCTACTGGATCGACTCCCACACCGTCCGCCTGTTCGCGCGCCGCGGCACCGTGCAGGCAGAGGGCCATCTGTTCACCGATATCCCGCCCTACCAGATTCCCTACGCCGTGCTGACACCCAAGGCCAGCGAAGCCACGAACCTGCTGGTCAGCGTCTGCGTGTCTTCCAGTCGGGTGGCGTTCCAGTCCCTGCGCCTGGAGCCGACCTACATGATCATGGGACAGGCCGCCGGCGCCGCCGCTGCGATGGCGATCAACCAGAATGCCGCGGTGCAAGACGTGGACTACCCGACCCTCGCTGCGCAGCTGCGCAGCGACAAGCAGGTCCTGGATCTCGCCAAGTAGCGTGGTGATACAAGGATGATGGCCATATGGACCCGCCTTCCGGTGGGCTTTCGTAGGGCGGCGATAGGCATCGATCTCTCGTCCGTCGGGCGGTAAGTCTGCAAGCACTCACCCCTGCGCTTGCAGGGATCGACGCTCCTTCCCGATGCCTAAATCACAAGCAATGACCTGACGCCCTAATCAGGTTGCGTGTCTCTCACGCTAATGAAATGTTGCAACCGGCATGCTCTTTCAGTACGCGCTTCCATGTCGACGAGCAGGCTTACCTGGGATTTGCAGGCTTACGCTGCAACCCAGCGCTCTCGTCGCCTTTTTCTGTTGCTTCTTGATCACGGCCACCGCACGCCCACCGAATGCCGGAACGAAACGGTTATTCATGGGCGTCTGCCGCTCGAATGGGTCGCCACATGATTCGAACGCCTGCGTGTGAGCCAGTCACGCGCAGGAATCTCGATATGTTTGTAGGCCCAGATGGACACTATGATGGAGAGCGCCACTGCACCGAGCATCAAGGTGGTCGACACCCACGGATTTTCAGCCCTGAATCCAACGACCTGCAGCGCATTGAAATACACGGTCTGCACAATCGCGTGGACCATGTACAGGCTGTACGAAGCATCCCCCAGAAGGACCAGCCAGGGCGGAGCGCTCAACTGGGCTCCTACGCAAACAATGGCCGCAAGCAGCAGGACCGTCGGAAAGTCGGACGGCGAGAACTGCGCGGACAGAAGAACGGCAACGATCAGTGGAATCAGCAGCCTGCCCGGGACTTTCCAGTTTAAGTGGCGCAGGACAATACCCAGGAAGAATTCCGGCAGGATGCGCGGAACTCCGAACAGCTGAAACTTGGTCAGTTCATACCCGCTGATGCGCAGGGCGATCACCCAGCATGCCATCAGCAGGAGCAACGCCAGGGCCAAGCCGAAGAGCCCCCTGAAACGTGTGGCAGCTAGGAACAAGGCGGGAAACAGCAGATAGGCGGCAAACTCCGCGCTGATCGACCATGAAGGGATGTTCCAGGCATGCGTTTCCAGGATGCCCCAGGAATGGATCAGCAGGAGATGAGCAGGAAGGGCGCTGAAATCGTATTTTTCCGGTGACCAGTTCTTCATTCCCAGCAACTGGAACAAGCCCCAAAGGCATACCAGTGCAAGAACGGTCACGACATGCATCGGGTAGACGCGGGCCAGACGTTTGCGCAGGTAGTCCCACCAGTCGAATGCGCCACATCGGATAGACTCACCATAGACGTGAGCCATGATGTAGCCAGACAGTATGAAAAAGAAATCCACTGCCAGATAGCCCTTGTGGAGCACATACCCGTAGGGCTCTACGGAGAAGGATAGCTGGTTAAGGAAGTGATACAGCACCACCCACAGTGCCGCAAAGAAGCGCAACGCCGTCAGTCCGGTAAGGTTGGCAGGCTTGTGGAGATCAGTTTTCGGCATCTTGATTTTGCGCACTGTCATTACCAGTCATGCTTGACGGGTTCAGCATTGGCCGCAGTGAGAGGCTGGCGCACTGCCGAGGACGATCACGATCATGTCAAACGACCCCATTCAGCGATCGCTCGGCAGGGTCAACGTGCATGTCGGCCTCGACGAGCATCTGGTTGATGCGCATCACCACCAGAACCGCGAGTTCCTGGCGACTGCAGTACGGCAGGACACGAACCAGGTGAAGGATCACCATCGGCAACAGCTTGGCCGGCAACTCTGGCCAACGTCGAGCCAAACGCTTGAGCAAGCTGGCACGCAAGCCATCGATGTTGACCATGGCATTGAGCAGGGCCACCTGGCCCGCGCCACCCAGTGAAAGCTCCCGCAAGCACCAGTGTCCCCAGAGATCCTGGAAGAGCTTGGCTGCATCAAGATAGAACGAGGAAAGATCCACCTCGTCGAAATCGATCAGGAAAAAACCGCGCTCCTTGTTGTACAGGATGTTTTCCAGGGTGAAATCGCCATGGCAGGATGACGCTGGAATGCCCGACCAGTCAAACCCTTCGAGGGCATCCATGATCCGGTCGATCGCCGGAACCAGATCAGCCAGCAGGTTGGAAGCCCGGCAACGCTGGCGTACCTGGTCGATCTTGGCCTTGAACTGGGCCACGGGGATGGTGCCCTGAGCTCCGCTTGCAAGCCGCTCCAGGTTCTGCTCGATGAAGTCCAGCAGGGCAGGACGATCGATCGGCACCGCGTCGATCTGCGTCTGGGCGATGCTGATCGACGGCAGGTACTCCATGTCGAAATGGAAGCAGTCATCCCGCTCGCTGCGCGCCAGCACCCTGGGACAAGGGATGCCCGCCAGGAAGGCAGCCTCCTGCTTGGCTGCCTGCGCCCGCAACCGATCACTGCGCGCTGCATCGGCCGCCTCCTTACGCACGACTTGCTGCCCATCATGAATCTCGATGGATAGCTTGGCGCCGGAGTGGCCCTTGAGGGCGGTATGTGCGACCACGCGTCAGTCTTCCAGGTTCGGACTTAGCCAATCAGGCCGGAGAGCTTGTTGCTGTTGCGCTCAAGATTGATCGCCACCGCCGACGGATGCGGGTTGCTGGGCGCGTAGTCGTTCACCAGGAATCGGCGCCCGTGTAGGCAGCCCATCAGCAGCCCGTGGGGATTCAGGCCCAGGTCGCGCAGCGACTTTTCGGTCTTGGCGCGGTACTTCTCAGGGCGTGCCGTCATGAAGATCAACTGGGCGCCGCGTGCCTGCAGCTTGCGCAGCGTCTCGACGTTCTCGGTGATCGGCTTGTCGTCTTCTTCCCACAGGGGGCGGAAGTACTTGCTGTGATTGACGAACACCACGCCGTCCAGGTCCAGGACATAGGTCGAATAGTCCTGGGTGTAGCGGCGCCAGTCGTCGAGCGTGCCGACATCTTGGAAGCCCACGCTCATCGCGGGGCGGAAGACCTCACCGGCATTGATGGCCGCCGAGATGACGTGGGAGATGAAGAACTCCCCGCCATTGAAGCGCTGCCTGAGATCGTCGTAGACCCGCGTGAACACCGACGTATCGGAGAAACCATAAAGGCCGACGCAGATCAGGTTGGAGACGACGCTCTTCTCGACGATGTCGCTGACCAGCCCCTGCTCATTGAGCACGGCGAAGCTCTTGGCCCCCACGGAAGTCACTTGCGGATTCTTCCGCAGGTCGAGCACGGCACTGTAGGAACCCTCGAGCGGCGCCTCCAGGCTGAAGAAGCTATCGGAGTCCTTCAGCGCGACTGGCCCCGTGACACCGGCCTTTTCGATCATCAGGCGCACGGTTTCGGCGGGACCGCTGGTCATCTGGTCGAGCAACACCACCTCGGCATCGGCGAGGCAGGTACGGCTGAGGATGTCGCGGACTCCGTACAGCTCCTCGAACTCGGTCAGCGTGCCGATCACGACGCGCTCGATCGACTCGCGCGGAAGCGACTGCGCCGCACGCTCGATCATCAGCTGTCCATCGGGAACCGTCAGCATCCACTTGGGACGGGTACCGGGATAACGGGTCGAGCGGCCCGCGCAGGGGATCAGGAGTGTGCTTTTCTTCATGGCGAGTTGTTGCGGATCAGCGGGTCAGGGCCGGAGACGTTGGCGAAGTTCGAATGGCTGCAGTCGGTGAGTCGTGAGTCAGGGCGTTTCGTGCGGGGCGCTCAGGCAGCCGCGCCTTGCAGGCGCCGTGTCCAGGCACGCTGGGCCGGGCCACGCGCGAGCTTGGCCAGCAGGACACCGATCGGCCCCAGGAGCAGCAAGGCACGCAGAGCGAAGATGGCCTTGTCCCGGCGGATTTCGTCCGGATAGGCCGCCTGTCCAAGGCGAAGGCCTCTCAGGGCCAGCTTGCGCTTGTTCTCGGACAGTTGCTTCAGGCCGCGAAGGGCAATGTCTTCCCGTACGAATCCCCGCACCATCTGGTCACGGGTCAGGCCGGCCTTGTCAAGGATTGCCTTTTCGAGCGCAAAGGTCGAAACGTACTCGTCTACCAGATGCTTGAGCGCACCGCTCTGGGCCTGCTGGGCTTCCTGGTTGGCCGCATGCAAGCGATAGCTGAAATAAGGCGCATCCACGAAAATGGCCTGGCTTGCCTGCCCCAGCAAGGCCCACGCAAAGCGCTTGTCCGGGTTGATGATGCCGCCCTGGCTGTAGCCTTCTACGGCGTCGTGCAGTTCGCGCGAGTAAAGCGTCGCACAGAAAATGAAGGGACAGCGCAGTCTCGGCAGGCAGTTCCGAAGCAGGCGATCCGCGGAAATGATCCAGACGTCCGCCCCCAATCGCTCGGAGAGCGCCTCATCACGCCGGGCCCCGGCCCAGAGGGAACGGTCGAAACCCCGGTAGCCCGTCTGCTGCCCTTCCCCGTCGATCTCGTGCACTGCGGTCGAAACCACCGTGCGTGCTGCCTGATCACCCAGCCCTTCGATCAGGGAACTCATGGCGGCCAGGCATCCGGCCCGCATCAGGTCATCCGACGACAGCATGTTCATCCAGCCTTCGCCGGACATGGCTGCCGCTTTGCCGAGATTCCCGAAGAAGCCGACGTTGCAGCGATTGATGTTCATCGCCACGCGCGAATCGCGCTCCTGGTACTCACGAACCATGGCGACCGAGCCATCCGTGCTGGCATTGTCGGAGATCAGCACCTGGAGATCGCCGTGAGACTGCGTCAGAACGCTGTCCAGCGTCAGGCGGAGGTAGCGTTCGTAGTTGTAGTTTGGAATGCAGATGTTGAAGTGGGTCACCTTGTGGCCTCCTCAGCCTTTCCCGCTGCCCGCCGCAGAACGCCAGCGTACTGTCCCACCACATGCGCGGTCGAGTAATGCCTCTCAATGAAGCCGCGCAGTTGGTCCATGGGCAGTATCGGGGCCTTGACGGCTGCCTCGATCGCATCGGCCAACGCGCTCGCCGAATTCGGTGCACACAGCCAGCCGGTCTCTCCCGGAACAACCAGTTCCCGCGTACCCCCGGGGCAGGCAGTGGCAATTACGGGCGTGCCCAGCGACAAGGCCTCCAGCACGACATTGGGAAAGCCCTCGTAGCGCGAAGAGCTGACGAGGAAGTCCGCACCTGCCACCGACCGATCAACCTCGCGGACAAAGCCATTCAGGCGCACATGCTGCTCGAGGTTCAGGCGGCGAATCTGCGTCTCCAGGATCGAGCGGTCTGGGCCTTCGCCAAAGATCCCCAGATGAACCTGGGGCAGTCGCGTGCGCAGCAGGGCAATGGACTCGATCAGCAGATCGAACCCCTTCTGGGGCATCAGGCGCCCTACCGCCACCAGCGAGGGAGCGCCTGGCTGTCGCTGCTGTTTGAGCTTCTCGATCCGCTCGACCTGGGGCAGCTCGATGGGATTGCCGATGATCGTCATGCGCGAAGCTGGCACGCCGTATCGACGAAAATCATCGTAGAGATCCTGGCTCTGGCACACCAGGTGACGTCCAGCATGAAGGCTCGCGATTCCGGCGAGCCAGGACAGCCCATGCTTGGCGGGTGATTTGCGCAGCAGCTCCATGCTGTTGCGCGTCAGGTGATTGGCCGGCCGCGTCACCACCGGCACCTTGATCTTGCCCAGCATCGAAGCCGCTGCCGCCGTCATCAGGCTACGCAAGGTGCACAGCACGACGTCGGGCTTCGTCGCGCGCACGTACTCCGCGAATGCACCGACCGGGTAGGCCTTGGAAGCCCCGCGTGGTGAGTTGCCCGAGGGCAGGACCACTCTCGGCACATCCGCCGGCAACAGGTCCCAGTAGTCCCCACCCGGCTCCTGCACCAGCACCTCTGTCCCGATACCGAAAGCCGGAAGGTGCGCGGCCAGCTCCGCGAAGACCCGGTCGGGGCCTCCGCGGTCCAGCTGCGGGATGAACAGGAGCGCCTTCATGCGTTTGCCGGAAGGCGTCACTTCTTCTTGTTGCCGTAGTTGTACGAGTAGTAGTACCCGTACTTGCCGTACTTGCCGTAATAGCCGCCGTAGTAGCCGTAGCTGCCACTGCGATGACCGACCTGATTGATGACCAGGCCGCGTACCGGCACACCGACCTGGATCAGGCGCTTGACCGTCTCCTGGATTTCACGGCGGGTGTGCTGGCCGGCCTTGATGACCAGCAGCGTCGCACCCGCGATGCGGCCAATGATGCTGGCGTCGGTCACGGCAAGGATAGGACCGGTATCGATGATCACCAGGTCCGCCGCGTTCTCGGCCTCCGCGATCAGTTGCGCGAAACGTGGCGACATCAGCAGCTCCGACGGATTCGGCGGAACATCGCCCGTACTGATGACACTCAAACCTGGCACGCCGGCATCCTGCACCACCTCCTCAAGGCTGGCACCGAGAACATAGTTGGTCACGCCCTTGTTGCGCATCAGACCGTAGTACTCGTGGATCGTGCCGCGACGCAAGTCGGCGTCGATCAGGATCACCTTCATCGGCATCTGCGCCAGCACCGCAGCGAGGTTGGACGTGACGAAGGACTTTCCGATGCCTGGCGAGGGACCGGTGAACAGGACACTCTTGTGCTTCGCCTCGAACAGGCTGAAATGCAAGGTAGTGCGCAGGCTACGCACTGATTCGGATGCAGGGTCACGGGGCTCGGCCGTGACCAGCAGCTTGGAGCCGACGGCATCCACGCCACGCTTGCGGGAAACCTCCAGGCGGTCCTGCTCGCGTGAATAGGGAATGGTGGCATACACAGGCACGCCCGCGACCTGCTCGATCACATTGGGATCGTGCTCTGCATGATCCATCAAGCGACGAAGGAGAAGGATCAGCAGTCCGAGCGCAAGGCCACCTACCAGGCCTCCCGACAACATCACCATCGGCTTCGGGCTGAACGGGCCACCAGGCACCGCAGCCTCGTCGATCACACGCACATTGCCCAGGGTGCCGGCCTCGGCGACTTCCAGCTGCTGCATGTTGTTCAGCATCGTGGTGTAGAGGCTGGTGTTGACCTCCATCTCGCGGCGCAGGCGCAGCAGCTCCTGCTGGGTCTCGGGCAGCTTCGCAATGTTCTTCTGGACACGCCCGGACTGCTCAGCTAGCTGGCCCAACTGCAAATCCAGCGCCTTGATGGAAGGGTGAGCCGCGGTCACCGAGAGCAACAACTCCTCGCGACGCTGCTTGGCCTCATTGCGGGCGCGCTCGACGTCTGCAGACTGAGTCAGCACCATCTCGGTCTCGCGATCGAGATCCGCCGAGGAGTTGCGCAGGCGATAGGCGTTCAGCTCACCCTCGGAGGCTTCCATTTTCTGGCGCACGCCCGGAAGCTGCGACTTGAGGAAAGCCAGTGTCTGGGCAGCCTCCGCAGAACGGCGTTCTACGTTTTGCCGCAAGTAGGCATTTGCAACGGCATTGGCCAATTGAGCGGAGCGCTCCCGACTCGGCGACTTTGCACCGATCCGTATTACGCCGCTACCACGAACTGCCTCTTCCACCTCCAGCATGCTGCGCAGCCCGCGAACCGCAGTGGACGGCTTCTGACGGACCACACTGAACTGGGAACCTCGTGGCGCGTCCAGTTGGGTCACTACAATCTGCGCACTGTCGGAATCACCAGCCAGCTTCACAGACAGAGGCGCTCCTACCTTGGCGCCAGAGGCCAGGAGTGTGTCGTCCAGAAACAGATTGAAGGTGCCAGGCTCCATCGCCTGGACCGTGAACAATCGACCTTCGTAAGCGGGCGGGACGTGCAGGCTGGCTACTTTTACCTTGGTGGAATGCCAGACATAGCGACGCAGCCCCGGAACGCGCACGGCGAACTGGCCGATTATCCCGTTGCGACGCGCTACGGCTTCGCCAATCACCGGGAAATAGCGCGGGGTTACGGCGATATCCAGGCTCAGATCGCGGATCACACGTGCCAGCACCACCTGCGAGCGGATGATCTCAATTTCAGCCAGGGTCTGCGTGGAGTTGAAGAAGCCGTTGCCGGCTTCACCATACGCCAGCTCCAGCGAGTTGGACTTCGCTTCGAACAGCACCACCGACTCGGTCGAGTACATGGGCCGAGCAACATAGAGGGCAGCAGCAGCAGCCAACAACCCAATGACGACAAACAGCAACAGCATCGGCCAGTTGCCGAACACCATGCTGATCAGCTCGCGAGGCCCCAGAGTTCCCTCTGCTGAGGCTCCAGCATTCTCCGTTCGCGCCAAGCTTTCCTGCATTTCCACGGGTCTGTTCATCCTTCAGCCTTGTAAATAACCGGAGCGGTGGGATTGGCGCATGGCCAGCCCCCCCAGCAACAACATCAGCATCGCCACCATCGCAGCGGAGAAGCGCAAGCCGTTATGCGTGACGCCGTAAAGTAAAGGGGTCATCGCGCAAACCTTGAACGCCAAGCCTGGGCCTGCGAACACCACCAGCAGCCAGGCGCTGCCGTAGAGAAGTAACCCGATGACACCATAGCTAAACAGAACGGTGCCAAAGGTGGAATGCATCTCAGCGCCGATCGATGACAACAATCCATCGAAGCGTCGGACCTCGCCTTCTCCGGCCCCCAGCACCGCGTACTCGGGGTGGTTCACCAGGCGATCGTAGCCGCGGCCCTCGACGGTGCTGATCTGCTGGACCCTTAGTCTTTCGTTTCGAGTTTCCAGGCGGTCAATAACCTGCATGGATCCGATCACCAGAACCATGGTGCCTGCGATCGCCAATCCCATAAACATGCGAGAGGAGCCCCCTCGTCCGGAAAACAAGCTGGCCAACAGCACCAGACCGCAGCCCACGAGTCCGGCGCGCGACAGGCTGGCCAGACAAGCGAAGGCGGCCGCGGCGATGGCAATGCGATTCCACATGGCCGACCCCACCGACAGGCGCTCCATGACAAAGAAAACCACGCATGCGGAGAGGCTGAAGAACGCCAGCTGGTTGGGATTGTTGAACAGTCCCTCCTCTCGCGCCGCGTCGGCTTGACCACGGAACAGAATGACCAACACCGTCAGCAGCAAGGCAACTGCGAATCCTGTCCGGGTCGCTTGGCAGAACCGCTCCCAATTTCCAGGCGCCACCGAAACGACAAAGTAGACCAGCATGAGGTTGTAGATCTGGAACACGCTGAACATCATCGGCTTGATGCTGGAAAGCAGCACCGTCCAGACCGAATTGACCACCCAGCCGTAAAGCACGAACACTCCGAACAGCATGCCGAACAAATGTCCCGTGTTGCGCATCAGCGAATACCGAGAGGAGTTCGGGTCCGTCAAGGCTACCGTCTGCACGCGCCCCTCGAGGGCCAAGGCCCCCAGGGCGGCGAGAAAAATCAGATGAGATGGCTGCATGCCGCCACTCTTGAAGACATACAGCGGTAACAGTGCAAGGTGCAGGCCCCACAGGATAAGCGACGCGTTCATGTTCTCGTGCGTCCTGAATGTGAGCCGTACGACTCGCCGCTTGAAGAATCAGCTGTCATTGGGGAACGATTTAAGAGGCAAATAGGCTTGGATGTCACAGAACCGCAGTGACTGCCGGAGGGTGCCCGCGGCCCCGGCACGATGCCTGACGCTAGCCCAAAACAGCGGCAACGGAAGGGTCTCCTAGCCGATCATTTTAACTTTATCGGCCTCGGAGCGACCAGCGTGTCAAGCTGTCGTCGACGAAGGAATGAAGTCCTGGTTCGATGCCGGCCTGAAGCCCGCGGCTGCGGCACGCCCCGGGAGCCGGCGGGGGGGAGCCAGGGATTCACCACGATCAGCCGTTTCGACGATGGTCTCGCCCACCTCGACCATTGGGAGGGTCACGACAGGGGTCTTGACGCTGACAGCGGCACCGTAGCCGGACACCAGCTCGCGCAGAAGCTCAATAACTATCTCGGGGCGCTCCTGCTCGATGGCCTGGCGCATCTGCCCGATCTTGGGGGTCAACTCCTCCATACGCAGGCAGGGCTCCTGAGCGCGCTGGATACGGGGGTGCGGGGTGGGCTGTGCGCTGGCATCAATGAGCAGCTCTTCATAGAGCTTCTCACCCGGGCGCAATCCACTGTAGACGATCTCGATATCGCCCTCGCCATTGGCCTCCCTGGGATGGAAGCCGGACAGATGAATCATCTTGCGCGCAAGGTCGGAAATCCGGACCGGCTCGCCCATGTCCAGGACGAAGATGTCTCCCCGGCTACCCATGGCGCCCGCCTGGATGACCAGCTGGGCCGCCTCGGGAATGGTCATGAAATAGCGGGTCACGTCAGGATGGGTGACGGTTACCGGCCCCCCTCGCTTGATCTGCTCGCGGAACAGCGGCACCACCGACCCGGAAGAAGCCAGGACGTTGCCGAACCGGACCATCGACAGGTTCATGCCCGCACCGGCGTTGGAACGAGCCGTGGCCTGGACAATCAGCTCCTGCATGCGCTTGGTGGCCCCCATGACGCTGGTGGGGCGGACCGCCTTGTCCGAGGAGACCAGCACGAAGTTCTCGACCCGTGACCGGACCGCAACATCCACCACGATCTGGGCACCCATGATGTTGTTGAGCGCGCCGGCCAGCACATTCTGCTCGACCAGCGGAACATGCTTGTAGGCGGCGGCGTGATATACCGTCTGAACGGTGTGGCGCAGCATTGCACGCTCGACGCAGGCCTTGTCGAGCACGTTTCCGAGCACGGCGATGATTTCCGTGCTGCACCCCAGGCCGGAGGCCATGCCCTGCAGTTCACGTTCGATCTGGTAGAGGGCCAGTTCGGATACTTCGAATAGCACCAGGCGGCTGGCTCCCCGCATCAGGACCTGCCGGCACAGCTCGGAGCCGATGGAGCCGCCGGCACCGGTGATCAGGACGCTCTTGTCCTTGATGAAGGCCTCCATCAGGCGCGTATCCGGGCACACCGGCTCTCGCCCTAGCAGGTCTTCAACCTGCACATCGCGCAACTCTCCAACCTGCTTGCGGCCACAGGCGAGTTCATCCAGGCCAGGCATCACCATGACCTTGAGGGCCAGCGGCTCGAGGCTGCGAACGATCGCGGCGCGGCGAGACGCCGAGGCGGAGGGCATAGCCAGCAGCACGCGCGTGAACTTCAGGCGATCACGCAAGCCGGCCAGATTGTCCGGGGCGTAGACTCGCAGACCACCGGCCAGGCGTCCGGTGAGATCCCTGCGGTCGTCTGCGAAAGCAACTGGCCAGTATTCGCCGGAGGCCATCAGGGCGCTGGCCAGCTGGCTGCCGGCGCGGCCAGCACCATAGATCAGCACTCGCTCCGACTTGACGCCATGAGTGACCGGGCGCAGCAATGAGCTGGCGACGAAACGAAGCCAGGACAGGGACATGAAAACCACGATCCCCTGTAGCACCAGCATGTTCCAATAGGAATTCAAAGAAGAGGCAAGCAACAGGATGCAGCCGAGCGAAGCCATGCCCAGCAGGGTTCCCGCCAGCACGCGGAAGACTTGGTTACCGCTCCAGAAGCGGATCATGGCGTCGTAGACGCCGACCACGTGGAGCGCTGGGAGGACAAAGAGGGGAGCAGGCAGGATAAAGCTGAGGAAGACTTCCTGCGGGGGAATGGGTTGGCGCAGGAATAGCGCGCACAGGACATAGCTGGAAGCCAGCACCATCAGCACATCGGCCGAAAGTGCAATCAGTCGCTTGTGAGGCGAGGATAGCCCGATCAGCGTCGTTGCAAGACGCGCCCCAACTTCTCTGCTCAGCGGCATTGGATTGCCCTTTTCATATCGAGCGTATTGTCCTTCCGAACCAGCAGCCTGACTGCGCGCAAGGTCACATAGCACCCGACATTATTGAAAATACAGCACCCTCAAACGGGAATTATCTACTGCAGAGCCTCAAATCATCGATCAAGGATGGCGCAAGCCACCCTTCACAGGTGAATCTTAGCTCAAATTCCTGATGATTGCTGCACCGCAGCAGCATTTTCACGATCGTAGCCTACGCCAATTACCGGGGCCCTGCTCCCACCTCAATCGGGGGTCACGGCATTTCGTCCAATTCCTTGTCCTGGGGCGGCAGCAGGTCTTCGCGGGAAACACCCAGGGCCACGGCCAGGTTGGTCGAAATGTAGATCGAGGAGTAGGTAGCAACGATCACGCCAACCAGCAGGGCCGACGAGAAGCTGTGTACCGTGGCACCGCCCAGGGCCAGCAGGGCGATCAGCACCAGCGAAGTCGAAACGTGGGTGATGATCGAGCGAAGCAGCGTCTGGTTAACAGAAAGATTAACGACATCAAGGACTTCCATGCGGCGCTCGTCACGCAGGTTTTCGCGTACGCGGTCGAAGATGACGATGGTTTCGTTGTTTGAGTAGCCCATCAGCGCCAGGATGGCGGCCAGTGTGGTGATGTCGAACTCGATGTCGAACAGGGCCAGAAAACCCAGCACCATGATGACGTCGTGGATCACGGCGGCGACGGCGCCGACCGAGAATTTCCACTCGAAGCGGAACATGATGTAGACGGCGATGCCGATGAAGGCCACCAGCAGGGCCAGGCCGCCGTCGTTGAACAGTTCCTCGCCCACCTGCGGGCCGACGAACTCGATGCGCCGCAGTTCGATGCCCTTCTCTTGCGCGTGCAAGGCTTCCAGCACCCGGCTGCTGACCTCGGCGGTGCTGGCGTCCCTGGCCGGGGGCAGGCGGATCAGCAGGGAGGAGTTGCTGCCGAAGTGCTGCACCATGGCATTGTGGTAGCCGGCCTCCCCCAGTTCGGAGCGGACCTCTTCCAGCTCGACCTGCTGCGGGTAGCTGACTTCCACCAGCACGCCGCCGGTGAAGTCGATACCGAAATTGAGTCCGTGGAAGGCGATCAGGGCGATCGCCACCAGGGTGAGCACGCCCGACGCCCATAGCCCGGTCTTGCGCTGGGCCATGAAGTTGATGTTGGGAACATTGGCGAAGATTTTCATGACTGTAACCTTTCAGTGCCCGATCACCAGACCGGCACGTCCTTGAGGGGACGCTTGGCGAAGAACAGCTGGGCCAGTGCACGCGACCCGACGATGGCGGTGAACTGCGAACAGACGATGCCGATGGCCAGAGTGATGGCAAAGCCCTTGATGGGGCCCGCGCCCAGGGCGAACAGCGTCATGGTGGCGATCAACACCGTGATGTTGGCATCCGCAATGGTCAGGAAGGCTCGGTCGTAACCCGCCTCGATCGCCGCATGGGGTTTCATGCCATTGCGGAGTTCTTCTCGAATTCTCTCGTAGATCAGAACGTTGGCGTCGATGGCGATACCGAGGTGCAGCACGATGCCGGCGATGCCGGGCATGGTCAGCGTGGCCTGCAGCAGCGACAGGATGGCGGCTACCAGGACGGTGTTGAGCAGCACGGCCGCCACGGCAAACAAGCCGAATACCCGGTAATAGACAACCATGAAGAGCCCCACAAGCGCCATGCCCAGCACGGCGGCGGCGATGCCGCGGCGGATGTTGTCGGCCCCCAGGCTGGGACCGACGGTGCGCTCTTCCACGATCTCGACCGGGGCCGCCAGGGCGCCGGCCTTCAGCAGCAGGGCCAGGTCGTGGGCCTCCTTGCTGGACAGGCCGGTGGTCTGGAAGCGCTTGCCGAACACGCCGCGGATGCTGGCGATGGAGATGATCTCCTCGACGTCGCGGTGCTCGCGCATCGCCACGCCCTGGGCGTTGTAGTTGGTGACGACCTCGCGCTCCTTGAACAGCACCGCCATCGGCTTGCCGACGTTCTTCTCGGTGAAGGCGTACATGCGCTTGGCGGCGGGGCCGTCCAGCACGACGCTGACGGCGGGGCCGCCCTGCTCGTCCACCGTGGCGGAGGCATCGACCAGGTTGTCACCACCAGCGATGATCTCGCGCTTGAGCAGCACGGGGCGGCGATCCTCGCGGGTGTAGAACAGCTCGGTGCCGGCCGGAGTGATGCCGCTGGCCGCCGCGGAGTAGGCGTCGGACTCATCCACCGCACGGTATTCCAGCGTGGCGGTGGCGCCCAGCAGTTCCTTGACGCGGGTGGTGTCCTGCACGCCCGGCAACTGGACCACGATGCGGTTGACGCCCTGGCGCTGCACCAGCGGCTCGGCCACGCCGAGCTGGTTGACGCGGCTGCGCAGGGTGGTCAGGTTTTGCTGCACCGCGAAGTCGACGATGCGCTTGGCTTCCTGCTGCGACAGCGAGATCTGCAGCTGGTTGGGATTGTTGGCCGGCACCGCCAGGCTGTATTCGGGGAAGTTGCGCGCGACCAGCTTGCGCGCCTCTTCCAGCGTCGCGGCGTCGGCGAACTCCAGCACCGCGGCGCCGTTGGCCTCACGGCGGCCGGTGTAGCGCACGTTTTCCTTGCGCAGGAAGGCCGGCACGTCCGTGATGATGCGCTGGACGGCCTTCTTGTTGACCTCGTCGATGTCCACTTCCAGCAGGAAGTGCACGCCGCCGCGCAGGTCCAGGCCCAGGTTCATCGGCTTGGCGCCGATGGCGCGCAGCCAGGCCGGCGTCTTGGAGGCCGAGTTCAGGGCGACGATGTAGCCCCGGCCCAGTTCGCGCTTGAGCTGCTCGGAGGCCTGCAGCTGGGCGTCGGTATTCGCCAGGCGGACGACCCAGTGGCTGTCCTCCACCCCGCTGGAGATCGGCACCAGCTTCTGGGACTCCAGGGCCCGGGCGACGATGTCGGCGAAGTCCGCCGGCAGCGGGTCGCCGGATTCCATCGTGATCTGCACCGAGGGGTCGTCGCCGTAGATATTGGGCGCCGAGTACAGCACGCCGAATACCAGTGCCAGGACCAGGACGACGTACTTCCAGCTTGCGTAGGGCTTCATGAGGCGGATCTCGCCAGGGATATGGGGCCCCTGCTTGAATGCAGGGGACGGCCTGCGGGGCATCCGCCCCGCAGGCCTTCAGCCCCTCCAGAAATCAGAGGGGAATCAATGGATTACAGGTTCTTCAGGGTGCCCTTGGGCAGCACGCTGGTGATGGCCTGCTTCTGGATCTTGACGTTGACGCCGTCGGCGATCTCCACCGTGAGGTAGGCCTCGCCGATGCCGGTGACGCGCCCGGCGAGACCGCCGCTGGCCACCACCTCGTCACCCTTGGCGACCTTGTCCAGCATCTGGCGGTGTTCCTTGGTGCGCTTCATCTGCGGACGGATCAGCAGGAAGTAGAACACCACGACCAGGATCATCAGCGGCGCGAACTGCATCACCAGGCTGGGCTGGGGCTGGGCGGCGGCCTGGGCGTACGCCGGCGAAACGAAGAAATCCAACACGTAAAGCTCCGGAATTAGAATGATTCTTGAAAATCGAGCGGCGGATTATGCCACGACCGCCCCGGGATCAGACCCGGTAGTACTCGCGGTACCAGGCCACGAACCGGGCCAACCCCACCTCGATCGGCGTCGAGGGCTCGAACCCCACATCGCGCTTCAGATCGTCCACGTCCGCATAAGTTCGATAGACGTCGCCCGGCGCCATGGGCTTGAAGTTCTTTTTCGCCTCGCGCCCGGTCAGGGTTTCCAGAACCTCGATGAAGTGCATCAGCTTCACCGGTGAGTGGTTGCCGATGTTGTAGAGGCGGTAGGGCGCCGTGCTGTGCCCCAGGACCGGAGGATTGCCGGTCCAGGAGGAGTCGCCGGACGGCACGTGGTCCATGGTGCGGATCACGCCGGTGACGATGTCGTCGATGTAGGTGAAATCCCGCTCCATGTCGCCATGGTTGAAGACGTCGATCGGCTTGCCCTCGAACAGGGCCTTGGTGAACGAGAAATAGGCCATGTCCGGCCGGCCCCAGGGACCGTAGACGGTGAAAAAGCGCAGCCCCGTCATGGGGATGCCGAACAGGTGGCTGTAGGAATGCGCCAGCGCCTCGTTGGACTTCTTGGTGGCGGCGTAGAGGCTCACCGGGTGGTCCACCGTATCCGACACCGAAAACGGCACCTTGGTGTTGGCGCCGTAGACGGAACTGGACGAGGCATAGACCAGGTGCTTCACCGGGTAGTGCCGGCAGCACTCCAGGAGGTTGACGAAGCCGATCAGGTTGCTATCGACGTAGGCCCGCGGATTCTGCAGCGAGTAGCGGACGCCGGCCTGGGCCGCCAGGTTCAGCACCACCTCCGGCCGCCAGTCGGCGAAGACCTTGCGCATGGCCTCCATGTCGGCCAGGTCGGCCTGCACGAAGCGGAAACCCAGGCGCCCTTCGAGCTGTTGCAGGCGCCCCTTTTTAAGCTCAGGGTCGTAGTAGTCGTTGAGGTTGTCGTAGCCCAGGACCTCGTCGCCCCGCTCCAGCAACTGCTGGATGCAATGGAAACCCACGAAGCCGGCGGCGCCGGTGACCAGCACTTTCATTGTTATGGACCTGTTGTCGAAGCAAACGCAGAGGTAATCGCAAATTCTAGCAAGCTCTGATGGCAACTTTTGCAATGGCTGGCCCTTTCGGCTGTGCTAGCCTTTCCGCCCTGAAATTTCCCCCACCCTGCCCCGGACCTTGCCATGGCTACCTATAAGGCCCCCCTGCGCGAAATCAACTTTGTCCTCAACAATGTCCTGAAGGCCGAGCGGCTGTCGCAGCTGCCGGGCCTGGAAGACGCGACCCCGGAGACCCTGGGGGGGCTGATCGAGGAAGCGGCCAAGCTGATCCAGAACGAGCTGGCGCCGCTGAACGCCAAGTCGGACCAGCAGGGCTGCGTCTACGCCAACCACGAAGTGAAGGTGCCGGACGGCTTCAAGGAGTTCTGGAAGTCCTATTCCGAGGCCGGCTGGATCGGCATCATGCAGAGCCAGGAATACGGCGGCGCCGGCCTGCCCTACACGCTGGGCAAGGTGATCGAGGAGATGCTGTGCTCAGCCAACGTGGCCTTCGCGCTCTACCCGGGCCTGACCCAGGGCTGCTTCGAGGCGATTGCCGCCAACGGCACCGACGAGCAGAAGCAGACCTACCTGCCCAAGCTCGCCACCGGCGAGTGGTCCGGCACCATGTGCATGACCGAGCCGCAGGCCGGCTCCGACCTGGCGGCGGTCAAGACCAAGGCCACCCCGCAGGCCGACGGCTCGTACCTTTTGGAAGGCAGCAAGATCTTCATCACCTCCGGCGAGCACGGGATGGTGGACAACATCATCCACTTCACTCTCGCCCGCCTGCCGGACTCGCCCCCGGGCATCAAGGGCCTGTCGACCTTCGTGGTGCCCAAGTTCCTGGTCAATGCCGACGGCTCGCTGGGTGAGCGCAACCCGGTCAAGGCCGTGTCCATCGAGCACAAGATGGGCATCAACGGCTCCTGCACCTGCACCATGAGCTTCGAGAACGCCAAGGGCTGGATGATCGGCGCGCCGAACACCGGCATCCAGAACATGTTCGTGATGATGAACCTGGCGCGCATCATGGTGGGCTACCAGGGCCTGGGCCAGTGCGAGCTGGCCACCCAGAACGCCATCGCCTACGCGCTGGACCGCAAGCAGGGCAAGGCCTTCAACGGCGGCGACGTGATCGCCCACCACCCCGACGTGCGCCGCATGCTGCTGCAGATGAAGGCCGTGACCGAAGGCGCCCGCGTGCTGGCCTACGAGACCGCCCTGCACGTGGACGCCAGCCACCACGCCACCGACCCGGCCGCCCGCGAAGAGGCCCAGGATTGGGTCGAGCTGGCCACCCCGCTGGTCAAGGCCTACTGCACCGACAGCGCCGTGGAGCTGGGCTCCATGGCGATCCAGGTCTACGGCGGCCACGGCTTCATCAAGGAGCACGGCATCGAGCAGATCGTGCGCGACTCCAAGATCCTGTGCCTGTACGAAGGCACCAACGGCATCCAGGCGATGGACCTGGTGCGCCGCAAGTTGATGCTCAACGGCGGCCGCCTGCCCAAGCGCTTCTTCGAAGCCGTGCGCAAGGACCTGGCTGGCGCCCCGGACTTCATCGCCGGCCCGCTCGCCACCGCCATCGACGAACTGGAGAGCACCACCGCCTGGATCCAGCAGTCCTACAAGACCAGCCCGGACGATGGTGCCTTCGGCTGCGTGGACTTCCTGCGTGCCTTCTCGCTGGCCTACCTGGGCTGGAACTGGCTGCGCATGACCCGCGCCGCGGACGCCACCGGCGACAAGCTGTTCGCCGACACCAAGCGCGCCACCGCGCAGTTCTTCGCCGGCCGCATGCTGTCGCAGGTGCCGGCGCTGCTGGCCAATGTGCGCCAGAGCGCGGCGCCGCTGATGGCGTTCGACGTCGCCGGCTTGCAGTGAACCCAAGCGCGGCCTAGGCTGCGCTCCATTCACAGGAACAGGGGATCGACGATGAGTGTGTACGGATTCGAAGCCAAGACCATCGACGGCCAGAGCCAGTCGCTGGACGCCTACCGCGGCAAGGTGCTGCTGATCGTCAACGTGGCCAGCAAGTGCGGCTTCACGCCGCAGTACAAGGGCCTGGAAGAGGTCTACCGCCGCAACAAGGACAAGGGCTTGGCGGTGCTGGGCTTCCCCTGCGACCAGTTCGGCCACCAGGAGCCGGGCGACGAGAACGAGATCAAGAACTTCTGCTCGCTCTCGTATGACGTCAGCTTCCCGCTGTTCGCCAAGATCGACGTCAACGGCGACAACGCCCACCCGCTCTACAAGTACCTGAAGACCGCCTCCCCCGGCATCCTCGGCACCGAGGGCATCAAGTGGAACTTCACCAAGTTCCTGGTCGACAAGAGCGGCAACGTGGTGAAGCGCTACGGCTCGATGGACACGCCGGAGAAGATCGAGAAGGACATCGCGGCGCTGCTCTGAGCCTGCGAACGATTAAAGGCCCCGCAAGGGGCCTTTTTTGTGCCCGGCCGTGAAGATTTATTAAATAAATAATCACATACTTTTTTCGATGAATAAGAAATCAATATCCGAATTCAGTAGCCTTTACTGGCGTCGATCGATGAATTTATAAAAGCCATTTCGCAGAGAATTTAATGCTGTTGTTAAAACATTAATTCATCTCAATTCAATAAAAGAATCCTTTATATTTATCTGCATGAATCGTTAGGTCCAAGTAATTTTAATAGACATAATAATGTCAATTTTTCGGATTTTTTCATTAAAAATTTGAATATTTTCATTATTTGAATAAAATGTGAGTTCATTTGTACCGTCAGACGGCGGTGCGCCATTCCTAGAAAACACTACAGGGAGAATGCGCATGCTTCTTGCCACGGACCTGGACGGCACCTTCCTCGCCGGCACCCCCGAGGATCGACTGCGCCTGTACCAGCTCGTCACCCGCCACCCGGACATCCGGCTGGCCTACGTCACCGGGCGCGGCCTGGACTCGGTCCTGCCACTGCTGGCCGATCCCGCCCTGCCCAAGCCCGACTACATCGTCTGCGACGTGGGCGCCACGGTGGTGGACGGCCACAGCCTGCAGCCGGTCGAGCCGCTGCAGAGCCGCATCGGCGCCCTGTGGCCCGGCGACCAGGTGGTCGCGGCCTCGCTGGAGCATTTCGGCCTGCGGCGCCAGGACGTTCCGCAGGAACGCCGCTGCTCCTACTTCTGCGGCGAGGCCGCGATTACCGATGGCCTGCAGCAAGCCGTGGGCGAGCTCGGCTGCGAACTGCTGTATTCGGCCGACCTGTACCTGGACGTGCTGCCTCGCGGGGTCAACAAGGGCAGCACCCTCATGGGGCTGATCGACCACCTGGGCATCCCGCAGGAGCGCGTGCTGGTCGCTGGGGACACCCTCAACGACCTGTCGATGTTCCAGCAGGGCTTCAAGGGGGTCTGCGTGGGCGATTCGGAGTCTTGGCTGTTGCAGGCTACGCAGGGCAACGCCAGGGTGCTGCACGCCGACTCCAGGGGCTGTGGCGGCATCCTGGAAGCCCTGGAGTACTTCGGCTTCATCGGCAGCGCCGGCATCGACGCCCTCGCCGCCCCGCCTGCGGAGACTGGACGCTCCGACCTGGTGATCGTCTATCACCGCATGCCCTACGACGAGATCGTCGAGGACGGCCAGTTGCGGCGCGTGATGCCCAAATCGCCCAACGGCATCATGCCGACCCTGCTGAGCTTTTTCGCCGACGGGCGCCGCGGGGCCTGGGTAGCCTGGGCCGTCAACGACCCCAAGCGCGGGCCGTTCGAGCCGCAGAGCACCGTCGATCCGCTGCGCTATCCGCGGCTCACCGCCGCCCGGGTGGCGTTGAGCAAGCAGGAAGTGGACATCTTCTACCGCCAGTTCTCCAAGGAGGCGTTCTGGCCAACCCTGCACACCTTCTGGGAACGTGCCCAGTTCCGCGAAGACCACTGGCAGGTATTCCTGAAGATCAACCGGCTCTTCGCCGAACGCACGGCGGCCGAGGCCGCCGAGGGCGCCACGGTCTGGATCCACGACTACAACCTGTGGATGGTGCCGGCCACACTGCGCGAGCTGCGCCCTGACCTGAAGATCGCGTTCTTCCACCATACCTACTTCCCTTCCGCCGACGTCTTCAACGTGATCCCCTGGCGCCGCGCCATCGTCGGCAGCCTGCTCCAATGCGACTACGTGGGCTTCCACATCCCGCGCCAGGTGGAGAACTTCGTCGACGTGGTGCGCGGCGCAGCCCCGGTGCGGGTCATCGAGCGGCGCAGCTGCGCCCCGCGCTTCATCACCTACGGTTGCGCCGTGGGACTGGAGAACTACAGCACCTGCATTGACGTCGGCGACCGACGCATCCGCCTGGGCGCACACCCGGTCGGCACCGACCTGGGCCGCATCGAGCAGGCCCTGTCGCGGGCGCCGGTGCAGAAGCGCATGGCCGAGCTGCGGCAGTCGCTCAATGGGCGTCGCCTGATCCTGTCGGTGGAGCGTCTGGACTACACCAAGGGCACCCTGGAGAAGCTGCAGGCCTTCGAGAAGCTGCTGGAGGAGCATCCGGAACTGCAGGGCAAGGTCACGCTGATCACGGTCTGCGTGCCGGCCGCCAAGGAGATGACGGTCTACCGCAACCTGCAGCACAGCATCGAGCAGGCAGTTGGGCGCATCAACGGCCACTACTCGCGCGTGGGCTGGACACCGGTGCAGTTCTTCTTCCGCGCCCTGCCCTTCGACGACGTGGTGGCCTACTACGCCATGGCGGACCTGATGTGGATCACGCCGCTGCGCGACGGCCTGAACCTGGTGGCGAAGGAGTACATCGCCACGCAAGGCCTGAGCAAGGGCCGCGGTGTGCTGGTGCTGTCCGAGTTCGCCGGCGCCGCGGCGGAACTCAAGGGCGCCATCCTGACCAATCCGCACGACGTGATGGACCTGAAGAACGCCTGCTACCTGGGTCTCAACATGGGCCGTGCCGAAGCTGGCGCGCGCATGCGCCAGCTCTTCGACATCGTCAGCCACTACGACGTGCGTCGCTGGGGCGACGATTTCCTTGCCGCCACCCACGCGAAGTCCCCGCAGCCCGCGCGCAAGCCGGCAGCACGCAGCATCAAAGGCTAAGCCAGGCACGGCATCGGAACCCCGGCGGCTCGCCAAGGTCTGAACAGGCCTGCATCGCTTGCCACGCCCTCGCATGATGAAGCGCCTGTTGCCGATCTCGTCGCTGCTGTTCGGGGTTGCCCTGCTGCTGGCTGGCAACGGCCTGTTCGGCACGCTGCTGGGCGTGCGCAGCGCCGCCGAAGGCTGGTCGGGCCGCACCATCGGCCTGATGATGTCGGCTTACTTCGCTGGCTTCCTGCTCGGCACCTTCGTCAATCCGCGCATCATCACGCGCGTCGGACACATCCGCGCGTTCGCGATCTTCGCCGCGCTGGCCTCCAGCGCAGCCCTGCTGCAGGGCCTGCTGGTGCATCCGCTGGCCTGGCTGCTGCTGCGCCTGCTGACCGGCATCTGCCTGGTCGGCCTGTACATGGTCGTGGAAAGCTGGCTCAACGCGCAGGCCGAACCGTCCACGCGCGGCCAGGTATTCGCCGGCTACATGGCCGTCAACTTCGGCGGCCTGGCCGCCGGCCAGACGCTGCTGGCGCTATACCCGGTACAAGGCTTCGAACTGTTTGGCGTGGCGGCGATGCTGCTGTCGCTATCGCTGGTGCCGGTGGCACTGACCTCGGTGGCACAGCCCACCGTCACGCAGGCTCCGCACCTGAGCCTGCGGGCGCTCTACACACTCGCGCCCGTGGGCATCGCCGGTGCCGTGGGCTCGGGGCTGGCACTCAGCGCGTTCTGGGGCATGGGTCCGGCGGCCGCCCAGCAACTGGGTTTCCAGGGCAGTGGCGTCGCCGCCTTCATGAGCGCCGCGATCCTGGGCGGTGCGCTACTGCAATTGCCCATCGGCCGCTGGTCGGACCGCGGCGGAGATCGCCGACGCGTCCTGTTCCTTCTGACCCTGGCCTCCGCCGCCACGGCGCTGGGCCTGTTCCTGCTGCCGCTGGAGCGCTCGCTACTACTGCTGGGCGGCATGTTCCTGTTCGGCGGCCTGGCCTTTGCGATCTATCCGGTCAGCATCGCGCTGACCAACGACCGCCTGCGCCCCGAGGACCTGTTGCGCGGCGCCGGCAGCCTGTTGCTGCTGCATGGCGCGGGCGCGGTGCTGGGACCCTTCCTGGCCGGCCTACTCATGGAATGGCTGGGGCCGACCGCACTGATGCTGCACTTCGCCTTGATGCTGGGCCTGCTGGCCACCTATGCAGCCTGGCGCCTGTGGATCTCGCCGCAGGGGCCCGAGGCCCATACGCCCTTCCAGCCGATGGTGCGCACCACGCCAGCGGCCCTGGAACTAATTGCACCGACGACCGAAGACACTACGCCAGAAGCAGGGCCGGCTGCCTAGAGACGGCCGGCCTTGAAGGTGTCGCAGGCGTTGGGGTCGCCCGACTCGAAACCGGCGCGGAACCAGCGCACGCGCTGCTCCGAGGTGCCGTGGCTGAACGCGTCGGGCACCACGTGGCCCTGCGACTGCTTCTGCAGGCGGTCGTCGCCGATCGCGGTGGCGGTGTTCAGGGCCTCCTCGACGTCGCCACTCTCCAGCCATTGCAGCTTCTTTTCCGAACGGTTGGCCCAGACGCCGGCGAGGCAGTCCGCCTGCAGTTCCTGGCGCACCAGCAGGCCGCCATCACCCTGCACGTTCTGGCCGCGGCGGCGCGCCTCGTTGACCTTGGCACTGACGCCGAGCAGCGTCTGCACGTGATGGCCCACCTCGTGGGCGATGACATAGGCATAGGCGAAGTCGCCGCCGCCGCCCAGGCGCTGCTGCATGTCCCGGAAGAAGGACATGTCCAGGTAGACCTGATGGTCGCCCGGGCAGTAGAACGGGCCGGAGGCGGAGGTGGCGCTGCCGCAGGCGGAATCCACGCCGCCGGAGAACAGGATCAGCCTGGGCTGCTCGTACTGGAGCCCGGACTGCTGGAAGATTTCGCCCCAGACCGCCTCGGTCTCGCCCAGGATGGCGCGCACGAAGTCGGCGCCCTCGTCATTGGCGGGTGGCGGCACACCCTGCTGCTGCGCCGGTGGGCTCATGCCCTCGGTCACCTGCGAAACCAGGCCCAACATCTCCAGCGGGTTCTTGCCCAGCAGCAGGCTCAGCACCACGACGATGGCGATGCCGCCGAGGCCGAGCTTGCCGCCACCTCCCCCGCCGCCGAAGCCGCGACGGCCGGAGCCGCGCACGTCCACCACGTTGTCGCTACGCTGACCGCCGCGCCATTTCATGCACCGATCCCTCCGAGGCCTGCCGCGATCCTCCATCGCGGGCGACGCCAGCGCAAGGGTCGGCTCAGGCCGGCCTCAGCACCTGGCCCAGCACCGCGTCCAGCAACCTTGCGCGCGGCTTCCAGGGGTACTCGGGGATCGTGACCAGCGAGTGACAGAGTCCCAGCAGCGAGCACAGCAGCGCCTCGCCCAGCAGTTGCGGATCGCCCGGATGGGCACTGCCTTCCGCCTGCGCGGCTTCCACCAGCCGGCGGAACAGGTCGAAGCGCTCCAGGATCGCCGAGGTTTCGACGTACAACTGCTCGCCAGGCTCGGCCTGGTCCTGGTTGAGGTAGACCATGCGGTAGCGCTCGGGCTGGTCGCACCAGTAGTCGATATAGGCCAGGCAGGCACGGCGCAGGCGCTGCGCCGCCGTGCCACGCCGCGCGGCGGACTCGATGCCGGCGAACAGTTCGACGAAGAAGTCCTCCCAGATGTAGCGCAGGATGTCGTTCTTGCTGCGGAAATAGCCGTACAGGCCCATGGTGCTGCAGCCGGCCACGGCGGCGATGCGGCGCATGCTCACCGCCTCGAAACCTTCGCTGGCGAACAGGCCGCGCGCGGCCTCGATGACGCGCTGACGCACCGCCTGCTCCAGATCGACGCTGCGGCGCGGCCGCCCGCGCGCAGCGCCCGCTTCCGCCTCGCCGCCCTCGCCGCCCTTGCCGGTTTGACTCGCCATGGCCCTCGGCCTTATTTTTCGTACACGTACAATAAATAAGGGGCGGGTGGATGAGCAAGGGGACTCTCGCAGTCGCGGCGGGCCTGGCTGCCACCCTGCTGGCCGGCTGTGGCCAAAGCAGCACGCCGGTCGCGACACCGGTGACGCCACCCACCTTCGAACGCCCGACGCTGGCCGAATGCGCGGCGCTGCGGCCGGCGCGCTGGCAAGCCGCCACCGGTACGGCGCAGGCCGGCGCGCGGCTGCGCGCGGTGGCCCTGCAGTACAAGCAGGAGATCCGCCACGTCGGCGACTACGCCGCCTTCCGCCGCAAGATGCGCTGCCTGATGGAGGAGCACGTAGTGCCGGTGATGCGCCCCGGCCTGCCGACCCTGGTGGTGTTCAACGAGGACGCGGGGCTGATGACCATCGCAACCGGCTCGCGCGGCGCACTGGTGCGCGCGCAGGCGCAGACGCCGCTGCGTGCGCCCACTGGCGACGCCCTGCCGCTGGGCATCCTCGGCGCGCTGGGCCTGCTCAATACCGCCTATCTGCCGCAGGTGCTGGCCTACCAGCTGCGCTTCCCGCTCACCGATCCGCGCAAGCAGGTGTTCCTGGCGGCCACCGACACCTTCGCCCGCGCCTTCTCTCAGACCTTCTCCGACATCGCGCGCGACTACGGCGTCTACGTGGTGGCCTCCAACAACCAGGCGCCCTACCGTGCCTCGCGCGATCCGCTGGAGATCGCGCTGTTCAAGGACCCTGACCTCGCGGACGTGGACGAGGTCTACGTGGCCACCAGCAACCACGTCGCCAACGTCACCTTCCTATGGGGCCCGCGCGACTTGCACCCGGATGCCCCGCGCGGCGAGACCAACCTGCTGTTCGCCAACCAGAAGGTGCCGCTGACCGACATCGAGCTCAACGTGCTGGGCCTGGACGAAGGCCCGGCCACGGGCGAGGCTGGCCTGGCCAACGCGGCGGGCGTGGAGGTGGAGGGCTTCCGCCTGGGTTTCGCCACGTCCCTGCCCGCCTTCCAGTGGGGCTACGAGTTCGGCCGGCGCCCGGCGGGCTTCGAGCCCTGCGCCGATATCCCCGCCAGCTATATGCCTTGCATGGACGCGCTGGGCGTGGACGTGGTGATCCAGGCCGAGGCCAACCCCGGGCGCTGGGCCGCCCACTACGCTGGCGGCTGGCAGCCGCTGGAGTGGATGAACAGCACCTGGCGCACCGTGGCGGAGCCCACGGTGGGCTTCCGCTACAACATCACCGCGCACCTGGTCGGCAATCTGCTGGACCTGGCCTTCGACGGCCAGAGCGCGATCACCGAGCGTGCGGCGCAGGCACCGCTACGCCACTACGTCGGCAATCTCGAATTCGAACCCGGTGTCGACGTGGACTGGTACCAGGCATTCCAGGGCGGAAAGCCCGAGTTCCTGGAGCTGGCCCCCTGGGTCACAGCCGACGCGCCGCGCACGGCACTGCTGGCCACCGGCGCGCAACTCGCACCCGGCAGCGGCGACGCGTTGGAAAACGATTACCTCGAAACCGCCGTGTGGGCCGACCTCACACGCTGAACCCAACCGCTTATCCAGGACCCCCCATGGAAGACATCAAGGATCTTGCCCGTCGCCGCCTGCTCACCGGTGCCGCGGCACTCGGCGCCGGCGCACTGATCCCGGGCTGCGGCAACAGCAGCCCGGTGGGCAGCGCCCAGGCCGCGGCGCCCGGCGGCCCACAGGGCCGCTACCAGGCCGAGATCGCCATCGTCGGCGCCGGGTTGGCCGGGCTGTCGGCGGCGCGGCAACTGGTGGCCGCCGGCCGCAAGGTGCTGGTGGTGGAGGCGCGCGACCGCGTGGGCGGCCGCACGCTGAACCGCGCCGTCACCGCGCCGGGCGCTCAACCCGGCACGGTGGTGGAAGTGGGCGGCCAGTGGGTGGGCCCGACGCAGGATCGCGTGCTGGCGATGATCCAGGAACTGGGCCTGTCGACCTTCAAGACCTTCAACACCGGCAAGCTGGTGGATTTCCGCGGCGGCCGGCGCTCCGAGTATGCCGGACGCATCCCGCCCGGCGCCTTCCTGGGCGCGGTGGAGGCCCAGGTGGCGATCATGCGGCTCAACAGCATGGCGGCCGACGTGCCACTGGACAAACCCTGGACCGCGCCGAAGGCCGCGGAATGGGACAGCGAGACCTTCCAGAGCTGGATCGACGGCAACCTGTTCAGCGACAACGGCCGCGCCCTGCTGCAACTGGCCATCGAGTCGGTGTTCTCGGCGCAGCCGCGCGACCTGTCGCTGCTCGGCGTGCTGTTCTACATCCGCTCCGCCGGCAGCCTGGAAAACCTGATAAACACCGAGGGCGGCGCGCAGGACTCGCGCATCGTCGGTGGCTCGCAGCGCATCGCGCTGGGCATGGCGGAGGCCCTGGGCAGCGACCGCATCCTGCTCAATGCGCCGGTGCTGCGCATCGAGCATGGCGACCAAGGCGTAACCCTGCGCGGCGATGGCTTCGAGGTTAAGGCGCAGCGCGCCATCGTGGCGATCCCGCCGACACTGGCCGGGCGCATCCGCTACGCGCCGGCACTGGATGGCCTGCGCGACCAGCTGACGCAGCGCCTGCCGATGGGCACGGTGATCAAGGTGCAGTGCGTCTATCCCAAGCCCTTCTGGCGCGAGGCCGGCCTCAACGGCCAGGCCACCAGCGACGTGGGGCCGGTGAAGCTGACCTTCGACAACTCGCCGCCGGACGGCCACATCGGCGTCATGATGGGATTCATCGAGGGCTCCGACGGCCGCGCCGTACTGCGCCAGACACCCGAGCAGCGCCGCCAGGGCACCATCGAAAGTTTCGTGCGCTACTTCGGCGAGCAGGCGCGCAATCCGCTGCAGTACATCGAGCAGAACTGGGCATCGGAGGAGTGGACCCGCGGCTGCTACGCCGGCATCTTCCCGCCGGGCGTGTGGCTGGACTACGGCGAAGCGCTGCGCGCGCCGATCGGCCGCCTGCACTGGGCAGGCACGGAAACCGCCGAGCTGTGGAACGGGTATTTCGATGGCGCAATCCGCTCGGGCGAGCGGGCGGCGACGGAGGTGGTCGCGGCGCGGGCTTAGCACATCCCTGCGGGGACCGCGTGGGCAACGCTTGCGTTGCCCGCGCGGGGAAACGGCACTACGCCAAGAAATTCCGCCAGTTGCCCTGCCCGGCATAGCCGCCCGGGAAAACCTGCTCGAGGTCGGCCAGGCTCACGCCCAAGCGCTTGGCCAGGATTTCGCCCAGCACGGCGCGGAAGTCGGTAGTGGGCTCGAGGTCTTCGTTCTGGAACAGGGCCTGCGGCGACAGGCCCGGCCACTGGCCGTGGACGCGGCCGCCGATCACGCCGCCACCCATCACCAGCATCGACGAGGCGGTGCCGTGGTCGGTGCCGCCGAAGTTCTCGCGGGCCTTGCGGCCGAATTCGGTCATGGTGACGACGGTGACCTTGTCCATCAGGTTGCCGAGATCGTTGTGGAAGGCGACCAGAGCGTTGGCGAAGTTGGGCAGCGAGACGGCGTGGCGCGAGGCCTGGGTCACGTGGGTGTCCCAGTCGTCCTCGGAATTCACCGTGACCACGCGCGGCGACATGCCGGCGCGGATCGCCTGCGCGGCGACTCGCAGGCCACCGCCGAGTGCGGTGTTGGGATAGGTGACGGTGGGAGCCGGCGGCGGCGTCTCGGTAAGCGCGCGCATGCCCTGCGCCAGGTTGCGCGTGGTGTCACCCGGAGGGCCGGCGAGCTCGGCCACGGCTTCGATCAGGGCGGTGACGGCGATGCCCATGGTGGAGCCGTGGTCCAGGTCGGCGAAGTCACGCACGGCGATGGCGCCCGGGTAGCCCTGCAGGCTCGCCGGGATGGAGTTCTCGGCGGCGATGGCGGACCAGATGTTGTCGGTGGCCGGCGTGCGCAGCATGGTGCGGCCGAGCCAGCCGCCGGTGACGCCGGCGCGCGCGCCGGCCTCGGCCAGGGTCTGGGCGTAGAAGTGCGAGCGGTCGCGCGAGTCCAGCGGAATCCAGCCGGTGGCGGTGACGAAGCCCAGGCGGCCGGCGTCGTAGATCGGCTTGAGCGCATTCAGGCCCGGGTTGAGGCCGAAGAAGCTGTCCAGCACCACCGGGTTGGTGACCTTGAGGTTGGGACGCAGGACGGCGTAGTCCGGGTCTCCGTAGGGCACCAGCATGTTGATCCAGTCGGCGGCGAAGCGCTGGAACACCACGACCAGGGTGTGATCGTTGACGGACTTGCTGGCGACCGTGCTGCGCGCGGCGGCGGCCGGAGCAGCGGCGGGCGCGGCCGTGGTGGCGGGAGCTGCGGCCGGCTTGGCGGTGGGCAGCAGGTTGCTGAGGGTGGTACGCAGGTTGAGCGACATGGGAATTACCTCAGCAGGAACCACGGCGAAGCCAGCAGGGCGAAGACCAGGCCCTTGACGCGACGCTCCAGCGTCGCGGGGTCCATCACCGCATCGGGCGAGGCCTCCTGGGCGACGAAGGAGATCGCCAGGGCGCGCACCGAAGCCGGCAGCGGCTGGAACAGCAGGTTGGCGATGGCGTTGTCCACGGCCTCGCGCGGGGTCTTGGCGCGGGTGACGTTGCCGGCCACGGACTGCCCTCCCTGCAGCAGGATCAGCGGGCGCGCCAGGATGTAGCTGTAGCTGACGCCCTCCACCAGCTTCACTAGGTACTTCTGTTGGTAGAGCATGCTGTTGGTGTTGCCCCAGTAGTCGGCCGTGTCCGGATAGCCGTTGGGCGCGGCCCACATGAAGGGTGCGTGGCCGGCCTTGTTCAGGGCGGTGAACAGCAGGCCCGCCGGATTGGCGACGGGAATGCCGAACATGTCGGTGCCGGCCAGGTGATCCACGCGGTTGATGCCGCAGGCGCGCAGCGCGCCGATCATGGCGTCCTGCGGGCGCTTGAGCTTGGCGCCGGTGCTGGCGGCGAACTCCGCGGAGTTCAGGATCTGACGCAGCATCGCCTTGATGTCGCCGCCGGTGCTGGTGAAGGTAGCGGCCACGGCGTTGACCAGCAAGGCCGGCGGGTTGTCGGAGACGAAGCGGCGGCACAGCTTGCCGGCGATGTGCTTCGCGGTGGCCGGGTGATCCAGGATCAGGTCCAGGGCGCGGTCGATCTCGGCCTGGCCGCCGCCGGCCGGGAAGTTCTGGCCGAGGAAGGTCTTCTGGCTGGTGTCGTGCTGGGTGGCGTTGAACTGCACGGTGCCGTAGAGCGCGACGCTCAGCGGCAGGTCGCTGATGTAGCCCAGGCCGCTGAGGATGCGCGCCAGGGCCTTCATGTCGGCCTCGGTGTAGTTGCCCTTGCCCATGGTGTGGAGCTCCAGCAGCTCACGGGCGTAGTTCTCGTTGATCTGGCCTTTGCGGTTCAGCCAGTTGTCGAGGTAGTGCAGCATGTCGGCGCTGCGCACCGTCTTCTTCAGCAGCGTCTTGAAGTTGCCCATCGCATTGGGCCGGATCGCCGCGCGATCGAAGTCGATCTTCAGCGGTACCGGGTTCTTGCGGATGTAGGTGTTGAAGTGGTCGTTCCAGAAATCGACCATCACCTCGAACAGCTGCGCGCTGGAGAACAGCGCCTTGTAGATTGCGGCGCTCTGCAGGTCCAGGATGTGTCCTTCCGGATTGCCGCCGGTGAGCGAGGTCAGGTAGATGCCGGCGCCGGCGGTGTCGATGCGCGGATACAGCGCCGCGGCGAGCAGGCCGGTGGGAAGGTCGCGCGCCGTGAGCTGCTCTTCAATGTAGGCGGCGCGGCCGATCTTGCGTACGCGGGCCAGCGCCGTGTCGGTGGGGCCGAAGCTGATGCGGCGCAGCAGGTGCAGGTCCTGGTCGGTGCCGGCGACCTGGGCCGGCGTCATGGCATTGGCTTGTTGCCAGAAGCCGCCCAGCAATCCGGCGGCCGAGGTGTACCCCGCCGCCTCGAGGAAGGCGCGGCGATTCATCGTGAGCATTCTTTTGACTCCCTGCGCCTTGGCGAGCCTGGATTGGCTGCCGGATCGCGCCCCATGGATAGCCTAGCCACACCCTGGCCAGGCCGATGTCGGATTTTGACTAGTGTCCGTGAACGAAAGGCGAGCGCCATTGCGTACTCAGGCATTGGCATTTCCGACACTTTCGCTGACGTCAAGAAATCGACGTCACTTGCGACAGTATGCGGAAAAGCACTACATCGCAAGTCATTGATTAAATATTACTTAATAAAATGACTATCGGGTCAATAGAAAAGTTGTGCGTTGCAACATACTGACCGTTTTGTTAGTCTTGTTGCACTGCAACAACCAGCCTTGAAGGAGGCACAGCATGAAGACCCGACTGAAGATTGCCGCGGTGCTCACCGCACTGCTGGCAGCTCCCCTGACCCAGGCCGGCGACCAAGCCCAGGCGATCGATCACGACCTGACCCAGGCCGCCCGCACGTCCGCCCTGGAGGCGAGGATCCAGCAGCAGATGTCGCTGATCGACCTGGCCCTGGCCGGCTCGATGAGCGGCTTCAGCCTGCCGCCGGCCGCCACCACCGGCGCGCTGGCGATCGCGGCCCGCTAGGGGCTACTCCGCGGCCGGCTGGGATTCCACGGGAGCCCCGGCTTCGCCGGCCGCGGTCTTGGAGGGCGCGCCCTCCGGCGAGGCCAGGAACTCCGCGGAGAAGACAGCAAAGCGGTTCTGCTCGATCGCCTGGCGCATGCGCCGCGCCAGCTCCTGGTAGTAGTGCAGGTTGTGAATGGTGTTGAGCTGCCCGCCCAGCATCTCCTCGCATTTGTCGAGGTGATGCAGGTAGGCACGGGTGTAGTGGCGGCAGGTGTAGCAGCCGCACTTCGGGTCCAGCGGCCCCTGGTCTGCCCGGTGCTTGGCGTTGCGGATCTTGATCACGCCTTCGCTGGTGAACAGATGCCCGTTGCGCGCGTTGCGGGTGGGCATCACGCAGTCGAACATGTCGATGCCCCGCCCCACGGCCTGCACGAGGTCGCGCGGCGTGCCGACGCCCATCAGGTAATGCGGGTGACCGGCCGGCAGCGACGGGCCGATGGCGTCCAGCACCGAAAGCCGCTCCGCCTCGGTCTCCCCCACCGACAGTCCACCCAGGGCGTAGCCGTCGAAGCCGATCTCCAGCAGGCGCTGCAGCGACTCGCGCCGCAGTTCCGCCGACATGCCGCCCTGCACGATACCGAACAGCGCGTTGGGGTTGTCGCCATGGGCGGTCTTGCAGCGCAGGCCCCAGCGGGCCGACAGCTCCATGCTGGCGCGGACCTGCTTCTCGGTGGCGGGGTGCGGCGTGCACTCGTCGAACTGCATGACGATGTCGGAGTTCAGCGCGTGCTGGACCTCGATGGAGCGCTCCGGCGTCAGGAAGATACGGTCACCATTTACCGGTGACTGGAACTTCACGCCCTCCTCGGTGATCTTGCGCAGGCCGGACAGGCTCCAGACCTGGAAGCCGCCGGAGTCGGTCAGGATCGGGCCGTTCCAGTTCATGAAGCCGTGCAGGCCGCCGTGGGCACGGATGATCTCCGCCCCCGGGCGCAGCATCAGGTGGAAGGTGTTGCCCAGGATGATCTGGGCACCGATGCCGCGCAGGTCCTCCGGCGTCATCGCCTTGACCGTGCCGTAGGTGCCCACCGGCATGAACACCGGCGTCTCCACGGTGCCGTGCTGCAGCTGCAGGCGACCGCGGCGGGCCTGGCCGTCGGTGTGAAGCAGTTCGAATTTCATCCGCCCATTATCGCCGAGTAGCGGCCCGCCCATAGGGAAACCGCGGCGCGGCGTGGTAGTTTTAGGGGCATAACAAGACCATACCGAGGGGTCCCGAATGCGTAAGCTCATCCTCACCGGCCTGCTGGCGGCCGTCTCCCTGTCCGGCTGCGCCATGATGGGCCCGGCCAAGCCGGTGGAACTGGCGGCGGCCGATTCCGGCAAGACCGTCAGTCTGGCGCCCAAGCAGGCGCTGCGACTGAACCTAGTGTCCAACCACACCACCGGCTACCGCTGGATCTGGGCCAACCCGGTCAACCCGGTACTGGCCAAGTCGGGCGAGCCAGTCTATACCCCCAGCGAATCGGCCCGTGACGGCATGGTCGGCGCCGGCGGCACCGAGACCTGGACCTTCCTGCCCACCGCCTACGGCGAGACCACCGTGCGCATGGAGTACCGCCGCCCCTGGGGCATGCAGACCCCGGCGGAGAAGGTGCTGACCTATACGGTTAAGGTAGAGAAGTAAGGCCAGCCAAAGGAAAAACGATGGGGGAGCCGACGTTCCCCCATCGGGCCGCTATAATGCGCCCCCCTGCCTGCCCGGGTGGCGGAATCGGTAGACGCAGCAGACTCAAAATCTGCCATGGCAACCCCATATGAGAGTTCGAGTCTCTCCCCGGGCACCACTTCTTCGGTCGTCGGCGCGATGCGCAAATCGGATTTCCACTACGAGCTGCCGGACGAGCTGATCGCCCAGCACCCGGCGGCCCGCCGCTCGGCCAGCCGCCTGCTGCATCTGCAGGCCGGTGGCAACCTGGCCGACCGCCAGGTGCGTGAGCTACCGGAGCTGCTGCGGCCCGACGACCTGCTGGTGTTCAACGATACGCGCGTGATCCCGGCTCGCTTGTTCGGGCGCAAGCCCAGCGGCGGCAAGGTGGAGATCCTGGTGGAGCGCGTGCTGGACGAGCACGAGTTCCTGGCACAACTCGGCGTCAGCAAGAAGCCCCAGGCCGGTGGCCTGGTCGAGATCGGCGAAGACCGCCTGACGGTGCTGGGCCGCGATGACGACCTGTTCCGCCTGCGCTACGAGGGGCCGGGCACGGTCATGGATTTCCTGCAGCGCGCCGGTCGCCTGCCGCTGCCGCCCTACATCACCCACACGCCCGACGGTGAGGACGCGGAACGCTACCAAACCGTGTTCGCGCAGAACCCCGGCGCGGTGGCGGCGCCCACCGCGGGCCTGCACTTCGACGAGGAGCTGCTCGCAGCGCTACGCGCACGCGGACTGCGCACGGCAACGCTGACGCTGCACGTGGGCGCGGGCACCTTCCAGCCTCTGCGCGTGGACGACCTGAGCCAGCACCGCATGCACAGCGAGCGCTACGCGCTCTCCCCTGCCCTGGTTCAGGCCATCGCCGATACGCGTGCCCGCGGCGGCCGCGTAGTGGCGGTGGGCACCACGGTGACGCGCGCGCTGGAATCCGCTGCGGTGCAGAACGGCCTGCAGCCCGGCGAGGGCGAGACGCGGCTGTTCATCACGCCGGGCTATAAGTTTGCGGTGGTGGACGCACTGCTGACCAACTTCCACCTGCCGGAGAGCACGCTGATGATGTTGGTCAGCGCTTTTGGCGGCTACGAGCGACTGATGGCAGCCTACCGTCACGCGGTGGTACAGCGCTATCGCTTCTTCAGCTATGGCGATGCGATGTTGATCGAGAACGGCTGAAAAGAAGCAGATGCCGGGCTGATCCCGTCTCCAACGGGTTTCAGCAAGCTCCCACCCTCAAGCCTCTCCCCGCCTGCAGGGAGAGGGAGAATAACCTGCAAGCCATAGGCCTGCGGCGGAACCGTTCTCACCTACTGCCTAGGCGTGCTCGTGCCAGATGGCTTGGTGCAGATGCCTGGCGTTACGCAGGCGCGTATGCGCCTCGACGTAGCGCCAGTTGGCGCCGCTCTGGGCCATCAGGGTGCCGGCGTCGCGGATCGGCAACACGGCTTCGTTGCGGGCCTGCGGTGAGCGTGCGGTCAGCTCGAACTCGTCGATCAGGGTCAGCTGGCTCGAGGGCTGCAGGTCGGGCGTGTCCACGGCCCAGGCCTGGGCCTTGATGTGGCGGCCTTCCACGGCATACTCGATGAAGCTGTAGCGCAGGTGCTGCGCGGCGCTCCAGGCGCTCTGGCCGCTGAAGCTGCGGATGCCGACGCCGCCACCGCCGCCGCAGACCTGCACGTAGCCGGTCTCGCGCGGCTGGCCGAAGGCCATGGCGCGCGAGCGCTGGTATTCGTGGTCATGCCCCACCAGCAGCAGGTCCACGCCGTAGCGCAGCAGGATGTTCTCCTCCAGCAGCACCAGTGTGGGATTGTTGGGGCTGCGGCCTTCCTCGTCGGTCCAGATGGTGAAGTGCTGGACGAAGGCGATGAAGTCGATCTCGCCGCGGGCGCGGCGCAGCGCGGCCTGGGCCAGTTCGGTCTCCAGCCACAGCAGCTCTGCCAGCAGGGTGCCGTCGGCGATGAAGGCGCCGCCGGTGGAGACGATGAAGCGCACGTTGTTGAAGTCGTAGGCGTAGTAGCGACCGTTGCCGGGCTGTGACAAGCGGGTCTTGTAGGCGGAGCCGTTGCCGTCCTTTTCCTCGTGGTTGCCGGCGGCGCACAGCACCGGCAGCGAGGCGCTCATGTGCTCGATCTGGTTGAACCAGGTGTCCCAGATCGGCTGGTCACCATTGGCATAGGACAGGTCGCCCGCGATCAGCACGAAATCCACGCCACGCCGCAGGATGCCCTCGCGCACCAGGCGCGAGAATTCGCTGGTGCCGTGATCGCCGAAGTGGGCGAAACGGAAAGCACCGCGCGGCATCGGCTTGAGCGTGTAGGTGGCGGACAGCGAATCGCCGCCGTGGCGCACGCGGTACTGGAGCGGCCGCTCCGGGTCATAGCCGGTGAGCTGCGCGCGGTGCGTGAGCACGTCGATATCGTAGGCCTGCGAAGCCGCGGCACGCGCGGTCTTGCTGAAGTCGCCCTGGCCGAACTCGACCGCGCCCTCCGACGCGTTGAGGCCGTCGGTGAACCAGGTGACGGCGCGGGTGGTGTGCGGATCGCCGGTCCAGCTGACGTGCAGGCCACGGGCGATGTTGTTGCGGCCCGGCGGCGGATTGGAGCCGCCACCGTTGATCGGAGAAGAAGAGCTGCCGCAACCGGGCAGCCAAGGGGCCAGCAACAGTGGGGCGCCGGCCTTGAGAAGATCGCGTCGTTTCATGATGGGGTATCGGCTTTAGGGAAGCTCGGCGGCTGCGGCACCGGAGGGAAGCTGTGCGCCCTCGCGCACGAACAGCGGCACCTGCTCCAGCGGCGCGAGTACCGGTATGCGCCGCGGGCCTTCCTGCACCGCGCCGGTCCAGAAGTTGATCCAGCGCCCCGGCGGGATGAAGACCATGCGCAGGCCCGCCGGCAGGCCACCTTCAAGCAGCGTGGTGACCGGGGCGACGAGGATGTCGGGGCCGAACAGGTACTGGTCGTCGGCCTGCAGCGCCAGCGGCTCGTCGGGGTATTCATAGGGCATGGGCCGCACGATGGGCACGCCCTCGCTGATGGCCAGGCGCGCGGCGCTGTCGATATAGGGCACGAGGCGGTCGTGCAGCACGGCATAGCGCCGATAGACGCGCACGCTACGCTCACTGACCCACCAGGGCGGCACCGGTGTCTGCATTACCGGGGAGAAGGCGCCGAGCTGGGTCCAGCGGATGTAGAGGCTCTCGCCCGGTGTTAGCAGCGGGATGCCGCCGGCGGGCTCGCCCATGTCCTGGCGCAGTCCGGCGTAGCCGCCGATGTCGGAGCCGTTGTAGGGAAGGCCGCTGGCCGACAGCGATAGCAGCGAGCGCAGTGCCTGCGTCAGGCCCAACTCACCGAAGAAGCTGCCGTTGTCTGCCGCCCAATGCCCGGCCCAGCGACCGGAGCCGTTCCAGCCGCCGCGGGCAAAGATGGCGAAGTCGCCGCCCGGCCGCTCGGCCAGGAAGGATTCGAAGATCGCCTTGTGATACCGATCGACGTAGGCGTTGTGGTTGAGCCGGTTGGGCAGGCCGTTGTGCCAGATGGAATCCTCGGAGAGGTCTTCTTCACCGCGGTCCACCTTGACGCCGTCGACACCGCGGCGCACCAGTCGGCGCAGGCCGTCCTGCCACCAGGCCACGGCATCGGGATGGGTGAAGTCCAGGTGCGGGTCGATGCCGCGCGCCGGGTAGTAGGTGGCGTCGTTGCGGTCGGGGCGCGTGCCCTCGACGACCCAGCCCTTGCCGCGCGCGAGGGTCTCGTAGTCGCCGGTGACGAAGGGCGATAGCCAGACCATGAAGCGCACGCCCTGGTCGCGCACTTCGCGGATCAGGGCGTCCGGGTCCTCGAAGCGCGCGGGGTCGAAGTCGAAGCTGGCCTTGCCGGCGTCCCAGGGGTTGTCGAGCCAGACGGCGCCCAGTGGGATGTCGCGCTCGCGCATGCCGTTGACCAGGCGGCGCACGGTGTCGGTGGTGGTGTCGGAGTCCTGCCAGACCATGGGGCGCCAGGTCCAGGACGGCGGCGTCCACTGCGGGCGGCCGGCACGGGCAGTGTGGGCGCTGAGGATGTCGCGCGGGCGGCCGCGGTACAGCACCAGGTCCAGCGTGTCGGTCTCCTGGGCGATGCGCAGGGCGTCGTCGCGCTCGGCTCTCTCGGCGAAATTGATCTCGCCGCGTGCGTCGGACGGGCTCCAGGCGCCCCAACCGCAAGGGCACCAGAAGAAACTGGCGGCGATCTCGTTGGTGGAGTTGGCGCGGTTGGAGCGCGGGCCGTGGCTGATCCACAGCGGCAGGCTGCTGCCGCGCAGGTCGAAGGAGGAGAAGCGCTGGCCTCCGCCGAAATAGTGCTGCGAATCCGGGCTGTCCCAGGCGGTGGAGACCGCCTGCACCGCCGTAGCGTGCGGACGGAAGCGCAGCTCCAGCGCCCCGTCGGCGGCGAAGCGATAGCGCAGGCCGGCGCCTCGGCCGTCGCTGGTGCGCGCCTCGATCTCCAGGGCGTCTCCAGCGAGACGCCAGCTGCCCAGGCCGGTGACACGCTGCCATCCTACGGCGGTGAGATAGGCCAGCGGGCGATAGGAAATCTGCGGCAGGCCGGGATAGGCCCGGTCGATACCGTCCTGCTTGTCGTTGAAGCGCTCGTAGTCGGGATTGGCGATGGAGTCTGCGCCGGAAGGAGCAGCATCGCCGACGATGATCCCGCGGGAAACGCGCCACTGCGTACTCCAGCCCTCACGGGCGAAGCGCAGCTCGCTGCGGCCATCACCGACGATCAGTTCACCGCCCTGCTCCACCGCCTTGAGGCTGGAGACGGAATTCCCGGAGGAGGATTCCGGTTGCGACGACTGGCAGGCCGCCAGGCCGAGCACAGCCAACAGCATGCTCCCCAACCACCTGCCCGACATGACGTCTCCCGAATCGAAGCGGGAACGCTAAGGCGGCTGTTTGACAGTACCGTTACCGCGGCGCGCGGAATGCGCCGGTGGGGATGTATTTACCAGCGCATCATCGGCATGGGGCTCCACGGCCGCGTCAGCAGGCGCCGCGCGGTGAGCTGCACCAGGCGCCAGTGGAACCCGGCGTCGGGTAAGGCTGCTTTCACCGCACGGCGGAAGTCGGCCGCCACGCCGTAGCCGACGAAGCTGAACAGTACGTCGATCCAGTCGGCGCGGCGCAGGGCTTCCACCGGCCCGGTCTGCGCGCCACGCCAGGACGTGATCTTGTGATGCTGCTGGATCATGGCCTCGACCAGTTCCACATCCAGGTCCGACGCCCGCGCCGCAACCCAGTCGCGCATCCGCTTCGCCGAGGGGTCCAGGTAGTCCCAGGTGCCGTCGGTCCAGATGCCGATGTCGTGGAAAGCCAGCGCAACGGCAGCGTGGCGCTGCTCCTGCTCGTCCGGCGTGCGCTGCCAGCAGTAGTAATTGAAAACACGCAGGCAATGGTTGCGGTAGGCCGTCATGTCGGCGCCCAGGACCGAGGCGTGTTCGTGCAGCAAGGAGTCGAGCAGGTCGTGCTGCAGGATGGGTTGCATGGGTTCCCTTCGGGTGCCTGAGGCGCAGTAGGCCCTGACGGCGGGCCTGAGCCGATCATAGCCCGGCTTCAGGCGCGGCGGTAACGCCAGGTGGCGCGAGCGCCGCCTTCGCTGCGGTTCTCCAGGCGCAACTCCCAGCCATAACGCTCGGACAGGGCCTTGGCGATATAGAGCCCCATGCCGGAACCGCCTGCGCGCGCGTGGAAACCCGGCTCGAACAGATGCGGCAGGGCGTCCTTCGGCACACCCGGGCCTTGGTCTTCCACCACCACGATACCGTCAGCCATGCGCACCATCACCTGCCCTGTCGCCGAGGCCTGCAGGGCGTTGCGGAACAGGTTGGTGAAGACCACGCGCACGGCGCCGGGCGGTGCCACGAGGGTGTCCGGCAGGAGTTGCCAGTGCACGCGCGCCTCTGCCGCCTCGTCCATGTGCGGCTCGGCGGCCTGCGGCAGCATTTCCTCCAGCCGGAGATTGGCCAGCGGCGGCGATTCGCGTGTGCGCGACAGGGCCAGCAGGGCGTCGAGGATTTCGCGCATGTCGCGGGCGCCACGCTCCAGCCGTTGTAGCGGCCGTTGCGCCGTCTCGTCCACGCGCTCGCGCAGCAACTCGGCGGCGGCGGAGATCACCGTCAGCGGGCTGCGCAGTTCATGGCTGGCAGCGGCGGAGAAGGCACGCTCGCGCTCGATCAACTGCTCGATGTCTTCCAGACGCCCGTTGAGCGCGTTGACCACCAGGTCCAGTTCCTCGTCGGCGCGGGGCACGGAAATGCGCAAGTGCCGCTTGCTGGGATCCAAGACGCGGACCTGTTCCAGCAGCTCAAGGTAGGGCTTGAGAACACGATCGGCCGTGCGATCCGCGGCGATCCAGGTACCGAGGAAGACCAGCAGCGCGGTGATGGAGACGCCCATCCACAGCCAGGATTCACGCTGCTCGACGAATGCCACGGGATAGGCCAGGTAGGCCTCGTCCCCAGGGGCGACCTGCCGCTTGTAGATGCAATAGGGCACGCCATCGACCTCCACCGGCTCGGTGATGCCCTCGGGCAGGCCCTGCAGTTCCGGCGGCAGTTCGCCGGTGCGGGCCGGCCGGAAGTACTTGAGCGCCGAGGCCTGCTGCTCCTGCGGCTGCGGCACGATATCGGCCTCCAGCATCGCGTCCATCTGCTTGGCCAGCATGTCGTTGATGGCGGCATCCTCGATCGCCTCGTCGGCGACATAGAGAGCTCCGGCCCCGAGCAGCGATGCCGCCACCGACAGGCCCAACACGATCCGGCGCACACGCTGGCGCAGCATGCTCAGGCTCCTTCGATATCGGCCAAGCGGTAGCCGACGCTGCGGTAGGTGTGCAGCAGCTTGCGCGGCTGGTCGCGGTCGATCGCCTCGCGCAGCTTATGCATGTGCGCGCGCAGGAAATCCTGGTCTGGCGGCTGGTCACCCCAGAGCAAGTACTCCAACTCCTCGCGCGGCACGATGCGGTGCGCATTGCGCAGCAGGTGTTCCAGCAGCTTGCCCAGGGTCGGCGACAGGGGGATCAGGCGACCGGAGCGGCGGAGCTCGCGGGTGCGGGTATCCAGCACCAGATCACCCGCGGTGAGTTGCGGCGTGGCCACGCGGTTGGTGGCGCGACGGTGCAAGGCGGTGAGGCGGGCGTAGAGCTCCGCCAGCTCGAAGGGCTTGACCAGGTAGTCGTCGGCACCGGCGTCGAAGCCGGCGACCTTGTCGGGTAGCGTGTCCAGCGCCGTGAGCATCAGCACCGGAGCGGTCAGGCCGTGCTCGCCGCGCAGGCGCGCGCACAGCGTGGCGCCGTCCATGCGCGGCATCAGTCGGTCCAGCACCAGCACGTCATAGGTTTCCTGCGTGGCCAGGCGCATCGCAGAGAGCCCGTCGCGGGCATAGTCCACGGCATGACCACGCTGCTCCAGGTATTCGCCGATCGACTCGGCGATGTCCGCGTGATCCTCGACGATCAGGATGCGCATGGCGTCAGCGAATCCTAGAAATCGCGCGTGACCGTGCCGCCCTCTTCGATCTGCACGAGGAAGGCATCGCGGAAGACCAACGTGTCCTGCCTTGTGAATGGATCATCCAGCTCCGCCTTGCAGGTGTAGGCAACGGTGTACTGGCCGACGGGCAGGCCGCGGAAGCGGTATTGGTAGTCGCCGCTATTGCCGCTGCGCTCGACACTGGCGGAGACCAGCGGGGAAGCCGTCTCGAAGTCCGCGGCATAGTCGGTCAGCTGGCTGCGGCGATCACCCCGATACAGGTACATGGCGAAGCCTTCCTTCTCGCTACCGGCACAGGGGCCGCTGGCGACGTAGTCCTCATCCACGGTACCCGTGAGCGTGCCGGTATCGCTGGCGCGAGCCGCGGTGGCAGCCTGGCGCAGGCGGTAGAGGTTCTCCGGCTGGGTCTGGCGCGAGAACGAGAAGCGCAGGTCCAGCACCGCCAGGATGGTTTCGCTTTCGTCCTCGTCGTCCGACAGCTGGACATCCATGTCGGCGCCGGGCTGCAGGTCGGTCAGGCGGATCGGGAACTCGCCGTCTTCGGTCTGGATCTCGGCGTCGCGGTCGCTGAAGATCAGGCGCAGCTTGCGGTAGCGGGCCGCCGGCACTTCCTCGCCGCCGACCAGGCTGAGCAGTTCGGTGCCCTGGAAATCCAGCAGGTCGACCAGGCGGTCATCGGTCTCGATGCGATAAGTTCCCCCCGCATCATCCTGCAACTCCACCGCCTCGATGCGCACACTGATGCGCTCGGCGTCCACCGGCCGGTTGACCGTGGCCAGGTTGATGTCCAGGGTGGATTCGCAGGCGGCCAGGGCGAGGACCAGCGACAGCAGGCACAGGCGCAGCAGGTTTTGGGTCTTCATGGAGCGAGTGTAGCGGCCAGCGGGGGTTCAGTCATTTTGAAGGTCCCCTTCAGGAAATTCCGGTTTTGCTGCTCCGGGCAGGGGCCTATGCTGCGCTCCATCCCACTAACCAGAACACCCCAGGAGATCCCATGAAACTGTACTTTGCCCCCGGCGCCTGCTCCCTCTCCCCGCACATCGTCCTGCACGAAGCCGGCCTGGCCGCGCAGACCGAGAAAGTAGACCTGGGGAGCAAGAAGACCGCCTCCGGCGTCGACTTTACCCAGGTGAACCCGAAGGGCTATGTCCCCGCCCTGGTGCTGGACGACGGCACCGTGCTGACCGAAGGCCCGGCCATCGTGCAATACCTGGCCGACCAGCGCCCGGCCGCCCGGCTGGTGCCGGAGAACGGCACGCTGCCGCGCTACCAGTTGCAGGAACTGCTGAACTTCATCAGCACCGAGATCCACAAGAGCTACAGCCCGCTGTTCAAGCCGAACAGCACGCCGGAGATGAAGCAGGCCTTCATCGACCTGCTGAATCGCCGCTACGACACGGTGGAGCAGATGCTGGCCAAGCACCAGTACATCGCCGGCGACCAGTTCACCGTGGCCGACGCCTACCTCTTCACCGTGACCGGCTGGAGCCGCGTGCTGAAAATCGACCTGCTGTCCTCGCGGCCGAACCTGGCGGCGTACATGGAGCGCGTGGGTAGCCGGCCGGCCGTGCAGAGCGCGATGCGGGCTGAGGGGCTCATCTGACGCGCTTTGGCCATGCCTAAATGGCATGGCCAGCGTCAGATGAGCGGGCGGCCATGGATGGCCGCCCAGGGGTTTAATCAGGTGGCCCAAGTCCCGCCATGGACGGCGCCCCTACTGTTCGGCACGTTGACCCGATGACCAAATCTCATCGCCAGCACTAGATCAACGGGTGGCCATGGAATGTTTGGCATCGCTGAGGCATGACTCGATGTCATGCCGAAGCAAGCCAAACATGCCCAGGGATCCTTCAGGTAACCAAGGTCCCGCCAGGGATGGCTATTCCGTTTCTCATCGCCCGGATAGTCGCCCGAGCTCGTGCACCCTTCGACAGGCTCAGGGCGAACGGCTTGGGCTGACAATTTGACCCTCCTGCCCCTCACCTCGGCAACTGCTCCATGCGTTGCCCTAGCTCGGGCGTCCATGCCCTCGCCAACCCTCTACCCACAAGCGGGGAGAGGCAGTGTCAGGGCAACGAGCTAAAACGCCGGCGGCGGCGGCATCAGTTCATCCGCCTCCAGCACTCCATTGCCATCCACATCCATCCGCGGGAAAGCCTCGTCGGCCTGGGCCTGCACCTCGGCCAGGTCCAGCAGGCCGTCGCCGTTACGGTCCCGCGGGGCCTGCGGCGAGACGCCGTGGGCGCGCACCATGCCCGGTGGAGGACGTGGGCGATCCTGGCCCTGTCCGGTCGGGGGCCCGCCACCAGGGCCATCCAGGCGCAGCACGAAGCGGCGCGGACCGAACTGCTTCTGCTCGGAGGCGTCAAGATAGCCGTCGGAGTTGCGATCGGCGAAGCGGAAGCGGGCGGCGGTGCCCTCGCGCCACTCGTTGCGGTCGACCTGGCCGTTCTCGTCGTAGTCGGCCGGCAACGGCGGCTGGGCCAGGGCGGCGCCCGACAGGGCCAGCAAGGCGAGCAGCAACAGGCCGACTTCCAGGGAGGGGTTGATGGTCAGCATGGGGAACTCCTATTCGGCGGTGAAGGCAATGCTGCGGGTCTCGCCGGCGTTCACGGTGGCGTTGCGGCGCTGCAGGAACCCCAGGTCGTCCACGATGGCCGGGCGCTCGCTGTCGGCGTCGCAGGTCAGCGCCAGGGTGTAGTCGCCCTCGGGCAGGTAGGCGAAGCGGTAGCGGTAGCCACCGTCGCCGTCGTCGTAGACCGCGGCAGCCGATACCGGCTGGATGCCGGTGATCCGGTTGCGGGCGTAGTCCACGGGGGTAACGCCGGTACCCTCGTAGGCGTAGACGCTGACCCCGCGCAGCAGGCTGCGCCCCTGGCGACAGTCGGCGTCCTCGACCAGGGCGTTGGCGACCTTGCCGGAGACCTCGCCGGCATCCTCCGGGTCCATGGCCCGCAGGACCGGGACCAGGGCGTAGTTGCCCAGGGTGGAGAGCTGGTCGTCCAGCGAGAAGCGCAGTTCCAGGTCCAGCAGCAAGCCGGCCTCGTCGTCGTCGCCGACATTCAGGTCCAGGTCGGCGTACGCCTGGGTCCCGGGGGCGACGATGGGGACCTGGCTGCCATCGCTGCGCCCCACGTAGGAACCACTGTCCGCAAACACCAGTTGGGCGCCGACATAGCGGGCGGCGGGAACCTCCTCGCCCTCGGCCAGTCTGAGCGTCGAACCGTTGCGGTACTGCAGCAGGTCGACATCGGCATCGACGTTGATGGTGACGCGATTGCCGTCGTCCTTGAGCAACTGGATGCCGGTCAGGCGCAGTACGACCGACTCGGCCCCGTCGATCGGGCCATCCGTCAGGTCGACATCGAGCTTGGCCTCGCAGGCGCACAGCAGCGGCAGGCAGGCCAGCAGGGGGATACAGCGTTGCAGCGACAGGGGGTCAGGCATTCGGCAGGGGCCATGGAGGAGTTGCGGCGAAGGTATCGGCCGCCACCTATCCGGGTCCGCCCCGCATTTGTCGCAATTCGTATCAGGCTGTATCCGGCTCGGGCAAAACCCTTTCACCGTTTCCATTGCGTACCTAGGCTGGTCCGATCATGTCCATGAACCCCAAAGTCTTGCTCGTCGACGATGACGAGCGCCTGCGCACCTTGATCGCGGGCTTCCTGGTCAAGCACGGGATCGACGCCGAGGGCGTCGGCACCGCCGCCTCCGCCCAGCGCTACATCCAGCGCGAGTCCTACGACCTGGTCGTGCTGGATCTGATGCTGCCGGACGGCGACGGCATCGCCCTGTGCCGCCGGCTGCGCGAACTGGCCCCGTCCACGCCGGTGATCATGCTGTCGGCGCGCGGCGACGATGTGGACCGCATCATCGGCCTGGAGGTCGGCGCAGACGACTACCTCGCCAAGCCCTGCAATCCGCGCGAGCTGGTGGCACGCATCCACTCGGTACTGCGTCGCACGCGGCAGCGCGGCACGCCTGGATTGCCCACCACCCGCGAGACCTTGCGCTTCGGAGAATTCGAACTGGACCTGTGGAGCCGCGTGCTGAAGCGCGATGGCCTGCCGGTGCGCCTGACCACGGGCGAGTACCAGTTGCTGGAAGCGCTGGCGCTCAACGCGCGCCGCGTGCTGGGCCGCGACGAGCTGCACCGCATGGTGTCCGGCAACCGTGGCGAGACGCTGTCCCGCTCCATCGACCTGCTGGTGTCGCGGCTGCGCCGCATCCTGGAGCCGGATGTCGCTGAGCCGCGCTACATCCAGACGGTCTGGGGTCGCGGCTACATCTTCGTGCCCGACCATACGGTGGTGGCGGCGCCGTGAGCATCAGCCTGCGCAACTGGGTCGGCCTGATCGTTGCCGCGGCATTGCTGGCCAGCCCCTTGCTCAACTTCGCGCTGCTGCGCGTGTTTCCGCCGGACGACCTGCTGCTCCGCACGATGCCCGCCCCCCCTCCCCCGCCCACCGGCGAGCGGCGCGAGGAGGCGGGTGCCGCTGCGGCCATGCCGGCCACACCGGTGGCTGGCATGGCCCGCATGGGCTTCGCCGGCGGCCCGGGCACCGGCCTGCTGGGGCTGCCTGCCTCGGGCTTCCAGATGCCCCTGCGCACGCGCGTGGAGGTATTGCGCAGCGATGCCGGCGAGCCCGGTGTACCGCCGGTGGTACGGCGCATCAGCGGCGTGCCCTCGCCGGAGCACGAGGCGGCGATCAAGGCGATGCGCCGGCATTTCACCTTGGTCAATCTCGCCACCATCGGCATCCTGATGCTGGTGGCGGCATTGCTTCTGACCCTGCTGCTGCGCCGCCCGGTGCGGCGGCTGATCGAGGGCATCGGCGATATCGAGCGAGGTGCTCCCCCTTCCGTCACGCCCGGTGGGCCCAAGGAGTTCCGCCTGATCGGCGAGGCGCTGCAGCGCATGAGCGTGAAGCTGCGCAGCAGCCTGCGCGAGCGCGAGCTGATGCTGGCCGGTTTGTCGCATGACATCCGCTCGCCGCTGGCACGGCTGCAGGCCGCCATCGAACTGCATGCGGCCGATCACCCGGGTGACTTCAACCCGATGATGGCGGACATCCGCGACATCGATCATATCGTCCACCAGTGCATCGACTTCGTGCGTGACGGGCAGGACGAGCCGCTGGAAAGCCTGGAGCTCGACGCGCTGGTGCGCACGGCCCTGCAGCGCCACGAGGGCCTGCAGCTGGATCTCGATTGCCGAGGACTGCAGGTGGGCGCGCGCCGCCTGGGGCTGCTGCGCCTGGTCCGCAATCTCGCGGATAACGCCCTCGCCCATGGACTGGCGCCGGTACGCGTGGTGACGCGACGCGACGGCGAGCAATTGCGCCTGAGCGTGGAGGATCATGGCCGTGGCATCGAGCGGCAGGAGTGGCAGCGCCTGATCGAGCCCTTCGAGCGCGGCAACCGCGCGCGGGATGGGCGCGGCGCAGGCCTGGGACTGGCGATCGTACAGCGCGTGGCATCCGCGCATGGCGCACAAGTGGAACTGCGCGAGCGCCGTGCAGACCGCCCGTTCGCGGTGGAACTGTGCCTGCCGCTGACGGCCTGAGCGCCTTCGACACAATTCCATACAAAGCCTTGCAGCCGTAGCGCGACGGTCCGGGAAATCATGGGACTCCCCACTATTCCCCGGAGAAATCGATGTCGGCGACCCCGTCCGCGCGCGGCCTGCGCTTAGCCGTTCCCACCCTGCTGCTGTTACTGCCGGCCCTGCTGGCGGGTTGCGGTGGTGGCAGCGGCGGTGACGACGATCTCGACCTGATCGAGGCCTTCGGTCTCTACGGCCAGGCCGACTACACCAAGAGCGCCCCGAACCGCGGCGCCTCCACCGCCGGCAACACCCTGGCGCAACCGCTGGGCAACGTCGCCAGCGACGGCACGCGCCTGTTCATCGCAGACACGGCGAACAATCGCCTGCTGGGCTTCACCGCGGTCCCCTCCAACCCGGATACCGCCGCCAGCTTCGTGCTGGGCCAGTCCAGCGCCACCGGCAACACCCCTGCCACCGCGCGCGACCGTCTGGCGCTGCCCAGCGCCGCCTTCATCGGCGAGGGCAAGCTGGTGGTGGCCGATTCCGGCAACAACCGCGTGCTGATCTGGAACACGATCCCGACCGCCGCTGGCGCCCTGCCGGACGTGGTGGTGGGCCAGACCGACTTCGTCTCCTCCACCTCGGGCACCAGCTCGACGCGCCTGGCCTTCCCGACCTCGGTCGTGATCGCCAACGGGCGCCTGGTGGTGGCCGACCAGAACAACAACCGCGTGCTGGTCTGGAGCAGCGTGCCGACCGCCAATGGCGCCGCCGCCGACTTGGTGCTGGGCCAGCTGGACTTCACCAGCCGCCTGGCGGATGACGAGGCCGAGGAGATGAACAAGCCGGCCGGCGTCTGGAGCGACGGCTTCCGCCTGCTGGTGACGGACTCCGGCAACAACCGCGTGCTGTACTGGGCACTGTTCCCGCAGCAGTCGAGCGCCGAGGCCGACTACGTGATCGGCCAGAGCGGCTTTAGCCGTTCCTCGCCGGGCAGCTCGGCCTCCACCCTGCGCGCACCCTTCGGCATCGGCTCCGACGGCACCCGCATCTACGTGGCTGATTCCGGCAACAACCGCGTGCTGCGCTACAACGCCTTCCCGCTGGAGAACGGCCTGGCCGCGGGCGAGGTCTACGGTCAGGACAGCTTCACTGCCGTCACGCCCAACGACGCGGACCAGGATGGCGACAGCGACGATACACCGGCCAAGACGACGCTGAGCGGCGCGTCGGGCGCGTTCATCTACAGCGGTGTGCTCTACGTCAGCGACCGCAACAACAACCGCATCCTGTTCTTCCCCCAGTGAAGCGACCGGCAACGAGGACGGCGGCGGCTCCGGCCGGCGCCGCGCTCCTGGCGCTGGCGGCCTGCTCAGGCGGCGTCGGCGATGGCCGCGCCCCGGTGAAGATCCAGATCACCTCGGCCTATGGCGGCGATTCGGTGGAGAGTTACGAGTGCGCGGCGGTGCAGCTGGCGGCCCTCGCCACCTTCAGCGGCGAAGGCGACGACACGCTGGAATCGGTGTCGGAACGCAGCACCTGGAGCAGCAACGATACGGGCGTGGCAATCGTCAGCAACGGCGATATCCCGATCCCGGGCGCCACGGGGCTGTACTACGCACAGGGCACGGTGATCGTGCTGCGGCCGGGCTCGGCCACCATCACGGCGGACTACGCCGGCCTGCGTGCGCAGTACGGCGTCAGCGCGACGTCCATCGGCGAGCTGCGCATCACGCCGGAGCTGACACGCATGGCACCGCAGACCAGCCAGACCTTCAAGCTGGAAACCACCACGCTGGAGAGCAGCGTGCCGGTGGACCTGACCAGCGTCGCGTCATGGCAGGTACTGACCACCGGTGCCCCAGTCACCCGCAGCGGCTCGGCCCTGCAGGCACTGACCGGCCCGGTGAACTCGCGTTTCCTGCTGGAGGCGGCGCTGCCGCTGTGCGGGCGCTCGGTGCGGCGGGAACTGCAGCTCAGCAACCTGCGCGAGCTGCAGCTGGCCTACGAACAGGCGGCCGACACCTTCTTGCCGCTGGGCTATAGCGACTACGTGCGCATCTCCGGCTTGTTCGAGGACAGCTCGGCACCGCCGCAGGAATTGGGGCTGCAGGTGACCCGCGACCTGATCGAGGGCGACGAGAGCACTTTCAGTGAGACGGCGGACAGCGCCGGCCGCCTGATCCAGCCCCTGGCCGCCAAGAAGCCCTTCCGCTTCCGCTACGAGCTGGAGTCGGCCGGACTGAGCGTGGACACCCGCCTGATCGAGGCGCGCGACCTGAACCTGATGAGCCTGCGGCTGTCCACCGACAAGGCGCAGCTGGAGTTGCGCGAGACGCTGCAGGCACAGGCCTACGGCCTGTTCAGTGACGGCATCGAGCGGCCGATCCGGCACAACGTGACCTGGACCAGCCGCAATACCAGCGTGGCCACCGTGGGCGCGGGCATCGAGGGCGGCGAGATCACGGCGACGTCGCTGGAGGGCGATACGGTGGTCGACGTGAGCGCCAACGACCTCAGTGGCCTCGGCGGCGAAATCTCGATCCACACTTACCGCAAGAAGCCAGAATGAAGAAAGGGCGGCCAAGGCCGCCCCTTCCTCTTTCGCCTGCCGTCTTCAGCTGCGGGCGCGCTTCTTCTTCGCGCCGCTGGCCGGCGGCGGCATCGCGGCCGCCAGCGCCTCTTCCATTTCGGTCAGGGCCTCGCCGGTGTAGACGGCCAGCCTCTGCAGGCTGGGGATCGCGTCGCGACAGCCGGTGAAGCCGACGGCCACGCGGTCGCAGTAGCCGACCAGGGTGATGTTCAGCGCGTAGCCGTCGAACAGGATCGACATGGGGTACATCGCCTCCAGCTGGGCACCGCGCAGGTACAGCGGCACCTTGGAGGCGACGACGTTGGAGACGGTGACGTTGAAGAACGGCGGCACCTTGGACAGCACGCCGGCCATCTGCCCCAGCAGCAGCGGCGACAGGCCCATCAGCGTGAACTGCTCCAGTGCGGTGGCCGACAGCCCCAGCAGCTGCTGCTTGGTGACGCTGGTGACGCGATTGATGCGCTGCAGGCGCTTGAGCGGGTCGGTCTGGTCGGTGCCGAAGGGGCAGACGAAGCCGGCGACGGCGTTGCCGCCCTTGCCCGCCGGCCGGGGCAGCGCCACTGGGACCGAAGCCAGCAGGGACTTTTCCGGCAGGGCGCCGTTCTCCAGCAGGTAGCGGCGGATGGCACCACCGCAGACGGCCAGTGACACGTCGTTGACCGTGGTGCCGGTGGCGGCGCTGATCGCCTTGATACGCTTCAGGTCCAGCAGCTGGGTGCCCAGGCGGCGCTGCTGGGTGATGGCACGATTGAGCAGGCTGCGCGGGGTCGTCAGTGCGGCGCGGGTGCCACCCTCCAGCCCCGGGGCGCTCATTTCCTTGAGGACCTTGATCAGCTCCGGCAGGGTGCGGATCTGGTGGCCGGCCACCTTGAAGGGCTTGCCCAGGCGGGTCTTCCAGGACTGCGGACGGGGGGCTTCGGCGGTCTCGGCGGCCCGGGGGCGGCCGGGGCCGCTCATATCGGTGGGGTCTTCGCTGAGCCAGCTGCGCACCATCTTCATGCCGCCTACGCCGTCGATGGCGCAGTGGTGGGCCTTGAAGTAGATGGCGAAGCGCCGGTTCTCCAGGCCCTCGATCAGGTGGGCCTCCCACAGCGGGCGACTGAGGTCCAGGGGATGGGAATGCAGACGCGCCACCAGTACGCCCAGTTCGCGCTCGCCGCCCGGATAGGGCAGCGCCGAGTGGCGGATGTGGTAGTCGATGTCGAGGTCGGCCTTGACCCAGGCCGGGGCCAGCTTCGACAGGCGGCCTCGGGCCAGCTTGCAGTCGAAGGGGTGCGGCATGAAGGGCACCGTGCGCATGTGCTGCAGCAGGTCGCGCAGGAAGTCCGGGGAGGCGTTGTCCGGCAGCTTGAAGGTCAGCATGCCGCCCACGTGCATCGGGGTGCGCTTGGACTCCATGCGCAGGAAGGAGGCATCGACGGGACTCAGGTACTGCATGCGGGTCTCTCCCAGGACTTGTCGTTATCGTGTGCCGCAGCCTTCAGAGCCTGTGCCTTCAGAGCCTGTGCCTTCAGGGCCTGTCCTGAGGCGCCATTCAAGATGCCCGATTTCCGAGAGGGCCGCCATACCCGCTTCGCAGGAGACACCCCTAATCTTTTCGGGTGAGGCTAGGCTCAGTCCGGAACTCTACGGTAACGTCTGCATATTCCTAATAAAAGCAGGCTGAGGGGAGAAGATGATGTCCAAGCAGGGAATGGAGGGCGCTCGCACGCGCTGGACCTACGGTCCGAAGCTGGTGGCGGCGTTCCTCGGTGGTGCGGCTCTTCCGGCCATGGCCGGCTCCTTCGATTTCCTGGGCATGGACGGCCAATACCAGGTCCAGGCCGCCTACTCCGCCGCCATGCGCCTGCATGATCCGGACAACCGCATCATCGCCACGGCCCCTGCCGACTCGATCCCGCTGCCGGATTACCTGAAGCTGCCCGAGTCCAACAACTACGACGACGGCAACCGCAACTTCAAGAAGCACTCGCTGGTGAATAATCGCCTGTCGCTGCTGGGCGAAGTCCAGTTGAGCTACGGCGACTACGGCATCCTGTTGCGCGGCGACGCGTTCTACGACGACGTCTATCACCGCAAGAACGACAACACCTCGCCGGCGCCGGACCAGCCGGGCGCGACGATCAACAAGACCGAGCTGCCGACCAACCGCTTCAGCGACGACGCCGAGTACTACGACGGCCAGCGTGCGCGCCTGCTCGACGCCTACGTCTACGGCTCCTGGTACCTGACCGACGAAGCCGCGCTGAACGTGCGCGTGGGCCGCCACATCGCCGCCTGGGGCGAGAGCCTGTTCTTCGCCGGCATCGCACTGGCCCAGTCGCCTGCCGACGCCACCAAGGCGACCGTACCGGGCGCCGACGTCAAGAGCATCCTGCTGCCGGTGAACCAGGTCTCCATGCAGCTGGCACTGAACGATCGCCTGACGATCCTCGGCCAGTACAAGCTCGAATACAAGCCGACCGAACTGAACCCGGTGGGCGAGTTCTTCTCCGTGGCCGACGTGGTGGGCCCCGGCGCCGAGTTCATCTACGGCATCGACAACCCGCTATACCTGGCACAGCTGGCCGACGTGAACCTGCTGTCCGACGACATCCCGGAAGCACTGGACCTGATCAACCGCCTGCTGCTGCCCAACGTCACGGTGGGTACGCCGGTCTACAACGCGCTGGGCGCCATCCTGGGCCGCCTGGATCCGCTGCTGCCCGACCTGCCGCTGCCGAACCTGGAGGCGATCCAGCCGGCCGGCACTCCGCGCTACATCAACGTGCAGCGCGGCCCGGACATCCGCCCCAGCGACTACGGCCAGTACGGCCTGGGCCTGAAGTACCAGCTCACGCCGAACACCAATCTCGGCCTCTACCACCTGCGCTACCACAACACCACGCCAGCTCCGGTGCAGAACTACGGTTCCGCGCTGCTGCTGCCTTCGCCGGTGCCGGGCGGCCCGGACATCACCACCGCGCAACTGGGCCTGCAGGTGCCGGTGACCTACAACGTGAAGTACTTCGATGGCATCCACATGTCGGCGATGAGCTTCTCCACGGCCCTGTTCGGTGCCAACGTCGGTGGCGAACTGATCTACCGCGACGGCGTGGACGTGCTGGTGGACGTGGACGGCGGCCTGCTCGGCCCGGTGCCGACGCCGGTACGCGCCAAGGTCGGCCAGGTCAACGTCAACGCGCTGTACGTGATCGGGCCCCAGTACTTCTGGGACGCCCTCACCGTGGTCTCGGACTTCGGCTACAACTGGGTAATCGACCGTGACGAGGGCTGCGGCCCGACCAGTTGCTCGGACAAGCTGACCTATACCAAGGAAGCCGCGGCCTATTCCTTCCTGTTCATCTTCGACCGCAAGAACATCTTCAACGGCTGGGACCTGCAGGTGCCCGTCACCCACTCCAAGACCGTGCTGGGCCAGTCTTCGCTGCTGTCCGGCTTCGGCTCGCAGATGGGCGAGGACGACTGGCGAGCCAGCATCGGCTTCAACTTCACCTACCTGCAGAAGATCACGCTGGGCGTCAGCTACAGCGGCTACTACGGCACGCCGGACTTCAAGGCCAACCCCTACGCCGATCGCGACAACGTCGGCTTCACCGCGAAGTACAACTTCTAACGAGAATGAGCCAGACCGCAGCCCCCCTGGATCCGCAGGAGTTCCGCAAGGCACTCGGCACCTTCGCCACCGGCGTGACCGTCATCACCACCCGCGCGCCGGACGGCACGCAGGTGGGGCTGACGGCCAACAGCTTCAATTCGGTCTCGCTCAATCCCCCGCTGGTGCTGTGGAGCCTGGCAAACAACTCGCTGAGCCTGGAGGCCTTCCAGAAGGCTGGGAACTGGGCGGTGCATGTGCTGGCCGCCGACCAGGAATCCGTCTCGGCGCGCTTCGCCAAGCGCGGCATCGACAAGTTCGCCGGCATTGATATCGAGCAAGGCCTGGGCGGCGTGCCGCTGCTGCGTGGTTGCAATGCGCGCTTCCAGTGCCGCACGGCTTTCCAGTACGAGGGTGGCGACCACGTCATCTTCGTCGGCGAGGTGCTCGCTTTCGATCGTGCCGAGAATGCCCCGCTGGTGTTCCACAGTGGTCGTTATGCGCACGCGGCCCACAAGGGCAGCAGCGAGCCGCGCAACCCGGCCCTCGCCGGCAGCTTCAACGAGGACTTCCTCGGCTACCTGCTGGGCCGTAGCCATTTCCAGTTCTTCAGCCAGATCCGCAAGGCCCTGGCCGAGGAGAGCCTGAGCGACGAGGAGTTCTACCTGCTCTCGACGCTGACCCTGAAACGCATCATGAACGCCGACGAGCTCGACACCGGCATGTCCAGCGTGCTGGGCGAGCACAGCGACGCCGCTGCCGGTGCTCTGATCCGCCGCGGACTGGCGCGCTCGGTGGGCGGCACCACCGATGCCGAAGGCCCGGCGTTCCAGCTGACCAACGAGGGCAGCGCGCTGGCCCTGCGCCTGATCTCCGCGGCCAAGGCGGTGGAATCGCAGCTGCTGGAGCGCCTGGCACCCGGCGAGGCGGCAATGCTCAAGACCCTGCTGCACCGGCTGCTGGGGGCCATCGACCCCGGCTCGGGCCTGCTTTGGCAAACCCCGGACGCCAAGACCGCCGTCCCGACCGGCGCCTGAACGGCACGTAGCAAAAGGCCCCGGCCTCCTCGCGGAAGCCGGGGCTTTCTTTGGGAGTCTCTCAGGCCTTCAGCGTCGGGATCTTGAAGGTCATGCGCATCAGCGACTCGAGCTGGCTGTCGGAGAACAGCCGGCGCATCACGCCCATGGGCTTCACGTCCTTGCCCAGCAGCTCCATCGGCTTCCACTTCTTCTTCGCCAGGATCTCCAGCGTGCCTTCCAGGGCCTGCTCCGGGGTGCTGCCGGTCTTCTCCAGCATGTCGGGCAACACCTGGCACATGACGCCCTTCAGCGGCTCATAGACCCTCTGGATGTCGGCCGGCTGCTCGCCCCAGGTCTTGAGGGTGTTGGCATGGGAGTTGGCGGACATGGCGGTCAGCACGCCGCCAGGGATGATGGAGGTGACCTGGATGCCCAGCGGTGCCAGCTCATGGCGCAGCGTCAGCGTCATGCCGTGGATGGCGTGCTTGGTCATGTTGTAGGCACCGGCGCCGACCGGGTTGGCGATGATGGCACCCGAGCTGTAGTTGGCGATGCGCGAGCCCGGCGCATTGCGGCGCAGCAGTGGCAGGAAGGCCTGGATCACGCGCAGCTGTCCGAACATGTTGATGTTGAACAGCCGCTCCACGGCGGCAAGATCAGCCCCCTCGACTACGCCGACGCCGACGTTGGCCACGCCGGCCACGTTCATCAGCAGGTCGAGGCCCTGACCGTTCAGGGCCTGGGTGACGATCTCGGCGCTGGCGCGCACGGATTCGGTCTTGGACACGTCCTGGTCGACCACGACGATGTTGCCGCCGGTCTTCAGGTCGGTGGGTGCGCCGGGCAGCACGCCGGCAAAGACCTTCCAGCCCTGCCCGGCGAGCGCCTTGGTGATCAGGTTGGCCTGGCCGATGTTGGCGCCGGTGATGAATGCGGTTTTCATGACTTCGTCCAGGAATCGGGAATCGGGAATCGTTCAGGCAAAAGAAATGGGGAACCGGAACCGCTTTCACGATTCCCGATTCCCCATTCCCCATTCCCGTCTTTTACATCAATGTCCGCCGCGAGCCGCAGCTTCCGGCGTGAACATGGCCGGGGTCAGGGGCACGTTGATGCGCCACCAGTCCTTGCCGCGCTCGTTGGTCAGGTAGCCGGCCTCATAGGCCCCGGAGGTCAGGTCGTGGTAGATCGACGCGCCGCGGTGCCAGGTGGCGGATTCCTGCGAGTAGAAGTAGTTCACGAAGGCGACGCGCCACAGCTGGCCACGGCCGTCCTGGTTGTCGGCCCACAGGGCGATCCAGGAGTCTTCATCCGCGTACAGGGTACGCTTGGAGTAGATGTGGCGCATGCCGGACTTCAGCGAGCCCTCGACCACCCAGACGCGGCGCAGCTCGTAGCGCACATAGTCGGGGTTGACGGTGTTCGGCTTGATGATGTCCTTGTACTTCAGGGCCGGGTCGTTGATCTTGAAGTTGTGGTACGGGACGTACACTTCCTTCTTGCCGACCAGCTTCCAGGTGTAGCGCTCCGGCGAGCCGTTGAAGACGTAGTCGTCGTCGACGGTACGCAGGCCGGCGGGCGGAACCGGGTAGTCGCAGCAGACTTCCGGCGCCTGGCGCACGCGGCGGATGCCGGGCTGGTACTGCCAGGACTGCGTGGCGTCGTTGCTGAAGTTGTTCGGCTGGTAGCCGACAGCGACGAAGCCCTTGTCACGCTCCGGCAGCAGGTAGCCGGTGTAGAAGTAGGCGTTGATCTTGTCGGTGTAGGAACCACGCTTGGCCGGGTTGTTGCCCGGGTTCAGGGTCATGAACTTGTTGCGGCCCCAGGCGACGCTGCCGTTGGCGTAGACGTCAGCGATGTCGCAGACCGCCTGCTCGGTGTAGGCGCGGTGCGGGTTGATGATGTTCCAGACCGCCTCCGAGCCGTTCTGCGGGAACGGGAACGGGATGGCGCCGCTGATGCCGGTGGTGCCCAGGCCGTCGTTGACCACTTCGGCAGTGACGGCATTCTTCTTGGTGGTGTCGCAAACCCAGGGCTTGTGGCCGAAATCGCGGTGGGTCGGGTACACGTTCATCTTGTAGGACTGCGGGTACTTCTTGAACAGCGCCTTCTGGCCCTCGGTCAGCTTGTCCGCGTACTTGGTGTAGTTCTGCGCCGTGATCGAGAAGACCGGCTTCTCGTCCTTGTACGGGCCCGGCTCATAGCCGAAAGGCTTGGTCTGGCCCGGCCAGGTGCCGACCCACTTGCCGCTGTACTCGGGAATGGTGCCGTCCTTGTTGCCCGCCCTCTCGGCACCCATGCAGGTGAACTTCGGGCCATCGAGCTCGGCGGCCTTCTCGGCCGAGACCTTGGCGGAAACACTCTGGCTCGCCATGCCGGCCACAGAGGCCAGCAGGAACGACGCCAGTACGGGTTTGAATTTCATCCAATATCCTCCAGATAACGCGGGGAACGTCTGCGTCCCCTTCGAGTTCGTGTCAGCCCGGTACAGCCACCAGAATCATAGTTCGTAGCGTTGCGCCATGTTATTGAACACCCCTTTTCGTGCCTCGTCCGAACCGACTACTCCCGCACTGCAACATGAGTCGGGAATAGCCACCTGGCATGGGACTGTCATGCTGGCGCATCGTTCCCGCTTGCATCCCCGGCGCGGCTGGGCGAGCCTGCCGCCCATGAGCCTGATCCTCCCTGACGACCATGGTGGTCCGCTGACGCAGCGGATCGAAGCCTCCACCGCCACCCTGGGCGAGGGCATGCGCATCGCCCGCGCCCTGCCCACGCGCCAGCGCCGACTGGTCGGCGCCTGGTGCTTCCTGGACCACTTCGGCCCTGCCGACGTATCGACCGGCAAGGGCATGCGGGTGGGACCGCACCCGCATATCGGCCTGCAGACCGTGACCTGGTTGCTGGAGGGCGAGATCCTGCATCGCGACAGCCTCGGCAGCCTATGCCCGATCAAGCCGGGCCAGCTGAACCTGATGACCGCCGGCCGCGGCATCTGCCACTCCGAGGAATCGCCGGTGCCCCGCCCTGGCGGCATGCACGGCGCGCAATTCTGGATCGCCCTGCCGGAGTCACGCCGCCACGGCGAGCCCGCCTTCGCGCATCACCCGCAGCTGCCACAGGCCCGCCACGACGGCTTCCTGGTGAGCGTGCTGGCCGGCACTGCGCTGGGCGAGCGCTCTCCCGCCGAAATCCACACGCCACTGGTGGGCATGGAGCTGCGCGCCGCCGCCGACGCGCAGACGCAGTTCCCGATGGACCCGAATTTCGAATATGCCGCGCTGGTGCTGCAGGGCAGCGTGACGGTGCGCGACGAAGTGCTGGCGCCCGGCACCCTGCTCTATCTCGGCCAGGGCTGCGATGCCCTGCCGCTGCGCTGCGATGCGCCAGCCGTGATGCTGCTGATCGGCGGCGAGCCGATGCAGGAAGCACCGCTGATGTGGTGGAACTTCGTGGCGCGCACCAAGGATGAGCTGACGCAAGCCTGCCGCGACTGGAATGCCGAGGCGGAATACTTCGGCAAGGTGACGGGATATGACGGAGCGAGGCTGGTGGCGCCGTTGCCGCCGTGGGCGATGCCCAGCGCTTAGGCAATGCCTGAATGGCATCGCCTGCTGGGCATCGCGGGCGGCCATGGAATGCTTGGCCTCGCTGAGGCATGACTCGATGTCATGCCAAAGCAAGCCGAACATGCCCGGGGGGCTATTCAGGTAGCTGCTGTCCCACCATGGATGGCGCCACCTCTTTAAAGCTCTCAGCGTTGCCGGCCACGTGCCTCGATACGCACGCTCGCTGCGCTCATGAGGCTACTCGGCATGAACGGTTCGGCTTATCTCATCCGGAGATCAGCCTCCCCTCTCTCCACGCCGCCAGAACCTCGATCTCCGCCAGCGCATTGCGCGCCGCGCCCCAAGGCTCTGTCAGCAAGCACAGGTCCGCCACCGCTCCCACCTCCAGCTTCGGTACCTCACACCCCGGCGCCTCCAGCGGTGAGGTGAACAGCGCCAGCGCCTGTTCCGGCGTCAGCGATTCCATGCCTGCCACCGACTGCCCCGACGCCGTGCGCCGCCGCACCGCGGCATCCATCGCGGCCCAGGGGTCGGCATCGCCATAGGGCGCGTCGGAACTGCCCGCGAGCCGGATACCGCGATCCAGGAAGCCACGCAGGCGGTAAAGCCAGGGGCGATCGAAGTCCTCGACGTCGCGTAGATAGGCGTCACCGCGTATCGCGATGAATCCCGGCTGCGTTACCACGATGAGGCCGAGCTCGCCAACCTGCTCCAGGAATTCCGGCGGGCAGACCGAGGCGTGCTCGATGCGATCGCCGCCACGAACGCCAGCCTCCTGCAGCGCCGCCAGGGCAAAGGCGAGATCCACACGGCTCACGCAATGGAACGCCACTCCGCGGTTCGCAGCATGTGCGGCACGGATGTCGGCGCAGAGCTCGTCAAAGTCCGGCAACTCGTGATCGTGCAGGTGGAACTTGCGCTCGCCGCGCTGCAGGCCGGGCGTGCTGGAGACGGCATCGAGTGCCGCACTGCCCATCACGCGCAGCGACTGCAGTAGTTCGCCACGCTGCTGCGCCCCGGCGAACACCGACCAGGCGGCGGTGTCGTTGTCATGGCTGGTGTCGCAGAGCCCGGTGACGCCGCGGCTGGCGAGCCAGCGGCTGACCTCGCCCAGCGCAGGACGACGTCCACCGATGCGCGTGCGCAGCCAGGCATCCGCGTCGTACAGACGCCCCGTGGCGCGTCCACCACGGCGCTCCAGGGGATCGTCGGCAGATTGCTCCACCAGGGCGAGTGCCGCCGAGTTCAGTAGCCAGAGGCGGCCGCTGCGATGCTGCAGGCGTAGCGGCCGCTCCGGCACGGTGGCGTCCAACCAATGGCGATCGATATCGCCGGCCACCGACTCGTGGTAGCCGATGCCTCGCAGCCACTGGCCCGGCGGTAGCTTGCGGTCGGCGTAGCGCAGCGCCTGCGCCAGTGCGTCGGCATCGGCGGGTGGACCGCAGTCCACCGAGGCACGGGCGGCCGCCAGGGCGTGCAGGTGCAGGTGGTGATCCTTGAGGCCAGGCAGCAGGGCGCCACCTGCCGCGTCGAGCACGTCCTCCCCCGGCAGGACAGGCAAGCCTTCGGCAATCTCGACGATGCGGTTCTCGCGCAGGCGCAGGTCCACGCGCAGGCCGCCCAGTTCGGCACGGCGGATCAGCATGCGGCCCACTCCGCGATCACCTCGGCGGTGTGTGTGCCCAGCGCGGGCGCCGTTCCGCGGGCACTGCGGGCCTGCGGCAGGCGGGCGCTGCCATCGGCCATGGCCAGTCCGGTCCAATGGCGCTGGCGTGCGCGCAGGGCTTCGTCGCCGCCCGGCAGGTCGAACTGCAGGCAGTGGCGCACCACGTCGCGCAATGCCAGCGACACCAGCATGCCGCCGCCCGCCTGCCAGCCTGCCCAGGCGGCCAGCGCGGCATGCAGGCCGGTCAGGGGATCGGCGATGGCGTCGCCGACGATCAGGGCCTGCCCGGTGGCGCGGTACAGCGTGTCGCTGAGCCCCGCGGCCACCGCGGCGTCGTCGCCGTAGGCGATCCACTGCTCCTGCGGCGCGCCGCGGCCGTAGCCGCTGAGACTGATCCACGTCAGGCGATGCTCGCGCGCGAGGGCCTCGGCGTCGAAGCCCATCTGCCGCAGCGCACGCGGACGCGAGGCTTCGATGACGATGTCGGCGGCGGCGATGAGGCCGCGCAGCTGCGCCCTGCCCTCGTCGCCGCGCAGGTCCAGCGCCACACTGCGCTTACCGGCGTTCATCAGGTCGAAGAAGGCCGGCGGGCCGTTGCGTGCGCCATCGGGACGCTGGGTGCTTTCCAGCTTCACTACGTCGGCTCCAAGCCGCTGCAGCAGGTGTCCGCAGAGCGGGCCGGCCCACAACGAGGACAGATCGAGAATTCGAGGCGGGCGGCTGCGGGCCATAGGGGCTGCTGCGGTGAGGCCGCGCTGCCAGGGCACCGTGTCCGTCATGGGCTGTGCATCGGCCAGCGCCAGCCCCAGCAACCGTCCCTGCTCGATCAATGCCTCTAGGAGGCGCTCGCGGACGGCCGCTGCCACGCCCTCCCAGCCGGGCGAGAGTTCCGTCTCCAGCCAGGCCGGCAGCAGGTCCCAGTCGTCGTCCCGTGCAAGGTTGAGCGCGAGCCAGCCGTCCGCCGCCCGCAGCAGGCGGCAGGCGCCGCCGGGGGAAACATCCCCTCCCCGCCGGTGCCCGGCGATGGCCGCGCGCTCGGCCAGCAGCGCCGCGGCGTCGATGCCGTCCAGGGCGCCCGCGGGACCCAGCGCGGCCAGGGCCGCCAGCGCGCCGTCGGCGCAGGCCGCCAGCGGCGCAGGAAACATCAGGGGGGTGTCGGGCGTGCCGGTCAGGGCCATCAGGCCGCAGCGCGACCAGCGCAGGGCGGGATGCTCCATCGGCAGCGCCAGCGATGCCTCGGCCTGCCGGCCTAGTGAGGCCAGCAGGTGTTCGGCATAGGCCTGTGCAATGGGGTCTTCGCGCTCTGACATAGGCGCGCAGTACAGCAGACGCGGCGCGACGGCGCTACGGCGCTACGGCGCTACGCGCGCGGTCGGCTCAGGCGGCCTTGCGCTGCCTGGCCAGGTCCTCGGCGCGCTTCTGCAGGGCGGCGGTCATGCCGGCGAAGCCGGCCTGCAGCTTGCTGCCCAGCAGGCCCACCACGACCGGGTGCAGCCAGCCCTTGAGGTGGAAGTAGGAGTGGTAACGCGTGCGGCCGGGGCCGATGGCCTCGACGTCGTGCGAGCGTCGGCTCGACAGCGTGTTCAGCGGGACCGCCTTCATCTGGTAGGCGAAGCGCTTGCCGGGGATGAACTCGGTGACCCACTCGCGCTGGGCCTGCGGCTTGGCCATCAGCTTGACCTGCATGTCGATGGCATCGCCCGGCTTGAACGAGGTCTGCATCTGGACCTGGAAGGGATTCCATTCCGGGTAGCGCGCGATGTCGGTGATCACTTCCCACACCACGTCGGCGGGCGCGGCGATCTCGACGGTCTTCTCGATCACGAAAGGCATGTGGCGTCCTCAGACGAATTCCTGGCGGATGATGCGGCGCAGGACCTTGCCCAACTCGTTGTAGGGCAATGCGTCCTTGAACACGATGGCCTGCGGCACGCGCGAGGAGCGCAGCTTGCCCTTCACGAGTTCCTGCAACTCGGCGACCGAGGCGCTGGCGCCGGACTTGAGCACGACCGCGGCGGCCACGCCCTCGCCCCACTGTTCGTCGGGCATGGCAACGACGGCGACGTCGGCCACGGCCGGGTGGCCGAGCAGCACGTCCTCGATCTCGCCCGGTGAGATGTTCTCGCCGCCGCGCACGATGACGTCATCCGCACGGCCGTCGAGGAACAGGTAGCCCTCGGCGTCGAGATAGCCACGGTCCTTGGTAGGGAACCAGCCGTCGGCGTCCAGTTGGCTACCCAGCGACAGGTATTCACCCGAGACCTGCGGGCCGCGCACGAACACCAAGCCGGCTTCCTCGGCACCCAGCACCTTGCCGGACTCGTCACGGATCTCGATCTCGACCGCGCCAGGCTTGCCCACCGAGGCCAGGCGGCGCTGCACGGCGGGATCGCTGCTGGCGGCGGCGGCGCGGTGGTCGTCCGGGCCCAGCACGGCGATGGTGGAGCTGGTCTCGGTCAGGCCGTAGGCGTTGGTGAAATCCACCGTGGGGAACAGCTGCATCGCCTTGGCGATGGTGGACAGCGGCATCTTGCCGCCGCCGTAGGCCAGTGCGCGCAGGGCCGGGAGCTGCGGCTGCGAGCCGGCTTCGACGAGGTGGTCGACGATGCGCTGAAGCATCGTGGGCACCAGGAAGGCATTGCTGACGCTGTTCTCGCGGCAGGCTTCGAGCCAGGCGGCGGCCTCGAAGTTCTCCATCTGCACCATGCGGCGGCAGGCATAGGTGGAGCTGAGCACCGCGGAGATGCCGGCGATGTGGTACGGCGGCACGGTGACGATGATGGCGTCATCCTCTTCCGCCGCGGCGAACTCCACGGTGCCGACGATGTAGGACATCAGGTTCTCGTGGCGCAGGATCGCGGCCTTGGGCTCGCCGGTGGTGCCGCTGGTGAACAGCTGCACGGCGATGGCGCGCGGGTCCTCCTCAGGCTGCGGCAGCTCGTCGCCGCCCTCCGGCAGGCTCAGGAAATCGGCGCGGTCGATCACCTGGATGTCGGCGCGCTGCTCGAGCTTGCCGCTGAAATCGGCGCTGGTGACCAGCACCGCCGGCGCGACACGCGCCAGCAGCTTGTTGATCTCGACCTGGGTCAGGCGGTAGTTGAGCGGCACATAGGGGATGCCGGCATAGGCAGCGCCGAACAGGGCGACCGGAGCGGCCGGGCTGTTCACGTCCAGCAGGGCGACGTAGGCGGCGCCGCTGGCCTTGAAGCGGCGCGCGGCCCGGTAGGCGGCCTCGCGCAGCTCCGCGTAGGTGTAGCGCTGGCCGCCGGAGACGACGCCGATGCGGTCGCCGAAGGCTTCGGCGGCCATGTCGAGAATGGTGGAGATATTCATGGGAAGCCGGGAATCGGGAATGGGGAATGGGGAATCGTTAAAGACGGGTCATCAGGAATCTGAACCTGTGGCTTCTACGATTCCCGATGCCCCATTCCCGATTCCCGTCTTTTCAGTCCGACGACGGCAGTTGCTTGGCCTGCTTGATCTCCAGCGCGACGCCGTCGAGCGACAGCGTGCCCTTGCCGCCCTTGGTGCAGAGCAGTTCCAGGGACTCGTCGGCGTTGACGTAGCGCTTGCCGATCAGGGTCTCGCCGGACAGGGCCGGGTCCAGGGTGCCGCCGGCCGCCGCCGGGGCGGTGGCGCCCACCATGTCGGCGCCGCCGCAGCGCAGTTCGAACTCACCGGCCGGGGCCTTGACCACCATCACCTGGGTGTCGCAGACCGTGCTCTTGAAGCGAGCGCCTGCCTTGAGTGCCGTCTTTGCCATCTTTGTCTCCAGCGTCAATCAGTTATAAGCGAATAATAGGGCCACCGCGCGAGGGGCGGCCCGATGGCTGAACTTTAGTCCAGCAGCGGGGAGAGTACCCCGTCCACTTGAGTGAGTCCGGCTTACCTCCCTGCCCGACCCTGGCGGAGCGGGCGGCAGGCTCAGCCAGCGCGCTCGGCCTGGATCTCGACCACGGCGCGGATCCACAGGGACAGGCGCTCGAACAGGCCGTCCCGCGAGGCAAACAGGAAGTGGCTGTGGCCGGCTTCCTTGAGGATGTGCAGAGTCACGTCGCGCGATTTGTGGAAGGCCGCGGGAATCTGGTGGGTGGGGCCCGCCATGTCACGCTCGCCCAGGCCCAGGAAGATCGGCACCTCGATCTGCGCCGCCTCGGGGGCCACGTTGCCGGGCAGCATCGACATGAAGGCCGGCACCGGCAGCAGCGGGCCGCGGGCCGCCTTGATCGCCTCCACTGCTCGCGGGTCGGCGTTGTTGCCGGAATAGATCGAGTTGGAGCCCGCGTTGGCGCGGATCACCGGGTAGGACTCCACGAACATCTTCCTGGCCAGCCGCGGCAACTGCGCGCGCACCGCCACGGGGTCCGCCGCCAACTCGCGGGCCTCGGGGGGCAGGTACTCCGGCAGACCGCGGGTGGAGAAGCCCAGCAGCACGATGCCGGCATGCTGCCGGGCCTGGGCCTGCTGCAGCACGGTCATCATGGCCCCCATGGAATGCCCCACGCCCAGGCTCAGCAGGTGCGGCAGGCGCGGGATGCCCGGCACCAGGCTGCCCTCGCGCAGGCGCTGCAGCACCACGTCGGTGGCCTGGCTGTTGGCGCGGGCCAGCAGGTCCGCAGTCAGCAGGTAGCCGTCCTCGGGGCGGTCACTGTCGCCCATGCCCAGGTGGTCCATGGTGACGACGATGAAGCCGCGCGCGCTCATCTGCCGCGCGAAGCTGAAGCTGCTGTCGCCGTCAGAGGGCATCAGGTCGTAGTAGCGGCGATTCATGCCGCCGCCCGGCAGGCAGACCAGCACCACCGGCGGCGAGCGCAGGCTGCGGAAGTCCGGGGTGTGGACGTCTACGGCGATGCGCGCGGACGGCAGCTCGGGCAATTCGATGCCGGACTCGACGCGCAGCGTGGCGCCGTACTCGGAGTGGGAGAGCATGTTCATGGCTTCGAGGGATCAGGTTGCGGATAGCGTACGGCGCAGGCGCGCAAGGCCATACGGACCGGCAGCGGTGAGCGCACGGTTGCGCTCACCGCCTGCAGCCGTCCTTCCTGGACCTCCCCCGAGGCGGCCAGTTGGATACGACGCATCGCACTGCTCCCTGCGGGCTCCCGCCCGCCCCCAAAGACTAGTCGGCGCTGAGGACCGCTCCCGCCATGCCGGAGGACACCAGCACGTTGGTAACGCTCTTCACCTGGTTGACCGAGGTGCCGCGGATCTGGCGCACACCCTCGGCCATGCTGTTCATGCCGTGAATATATGCCTCACCCAGCAGGCCGCCATGGGTGTTCGTCGGCAGGATGCCGTCGATGGCCAACGCGCCGGACTTGACGAAGTCCTTGCCCTCGCCTGCCTTGCAGAAGCCGAAGCCTTCGAGCTGCAGCAGCACATGCGGGGTGAAGGCGTCGTAGATCATCGCCGCCTGCATGTCCTTGGGACCCAGGCCCACCATGTCCCACAGGCGCCCGGCTACGCCTTGCGCCTCGGGCATCACGGTGAGGTCCTCGTGGTAGTAGTTGGAGATCACTTCCACGTTGTAGGGGATCGACTGCGTAGCGCCCAGGATGCGCACCGGCTTCTGCTTGAGATCGCGCGCGCGCTCCAGGCTGGTGACCAGGATCGCCTGCCCGCCATCGCTCTCCTGGCAGCAGTCGAGCATGCGCAGCAGCGGCTCCATGATCCACTTGGAGTTCTGGTGATCTTCCAGCGTGATCGGCTTGTTGTAGAACCAGGCCTTGGGGTTGGTGGCGGCGTACTTACGCTGCTGCACCGAAATCAGGCCGAGGTCGCGGTTGGTGACGCCATACTTGTGCATGTAGCGCTGGGCCTGCAGCGCGCCCCAGCTGGCCGGGGTCATGGCGCCGAAGGGCACGCACCACAGCAGCGAGCCGGTGCCGTTGCCGGACTGGTAGCTGGTGGTGTTGGTCGGGTTCTGGCCGAAACGGTACTGGCTGCGCTCGTTCATGGCGCGCCAGATCAACACGTTGTTGCAGACGCCCGCATTGATCATGGCCATGGCCTGGAAGATCGTGCCGGCCGCGGCGGCGCCACCGCCCGGGATACGGGTGGTGTAGGCCAGGTTCTTCACGCCGAGACAGCGCGCGAGCATCACCTCGTCGCTGTTGTCGATGGTGAAGGTGATCATGCCGTCGATGTCGTGCGGGCTGATGCCGGCGTCGTCGCAGGCGGCCTTGGCGCACTCGGCGGCTAGCTGCAGCTCGCTGCGGCCGGATTCCTTGGAAAACTCGGTGGCGCCGATGCCGGCGATGGCGGCTTCGGTGAATTTGCGGGCCATGGGGTCTTCCTTACTTCTTGATGGGCCGGAACACCGGCACCTTGTGGTTGTTCATCGTGGGTTCGAAGGTGACCTCGACCGGCATGTCCTGCACCACCTCGTCATAGCCCACGCCGACGACGTTGGAGACGAAGCGGATGCCCTCCTCCAGTTCGATCACGGCAATGATCGGGGCTTCCTTGAAGCCGAACGGAGGCGGATGGCGGGCAATGGCCCAGGAATGCACCGTGCCCTTGCCGGACAGTGGCACCTCCTCGGTCTTGACGCTGAAGCACTTGGGGCACATCGGCCGCGGCGGGAAACGGAACTCGCCGCAGTCGCCGCACTTCTGCCCGAGGAACAGCTCCTTGTCGGCGCCCTCCCAGAAAAACTTGGCGTCGAGCGTTACGATGGGCGGAATGCGGGTGGGCTTGGGTGCGGCCGGGGCCGCAGGTTGTTCTGGCGTGCTCATGGATCCCCTCAGGTTTGCATGGACCTTACAGGGGGTAAAGCGGGAGGGGCCTGCTCCGAATGGATCAGGAAATGGGGGTTTCCCACAGCCCGCCCGATGCAGGAGCGGCCGTTGGCCGCGATCCTTTCCGTTCCGGGCAAGGCCCTTCACGGCCAACGGCCGCTCCTACCTTCGAAAAAGCCTCAGGGCTCCCGCAGCATCGCCAGCACGGTCTGCTGGATGCGGCCCAGATAGCGCGGGGTGTTGCGCACCTTCTGCTCGAACACACGCTCGATCGTCAGCCCGGTCAGGAAGCAGTGGGCAAAGGTCAGGATCTCTCGGGCGCGGGCGTCGTCCAGCTTCACGTCGGCGAAGATCTCGCGCAACGACACCAGCGGGTCGCGGCTGAAGCGGTCTTCCCAGTTGGGCGGGGCCTCCTCGTGGAAGCCGCGGGTGGCGAGCAGGATCTCCAGCATCGCGAGATAAGCGTCATCCTGGTAATGCGCCCACATGGTCTCCAGGAAGCTCTCCACGCGCTGCGGCAGCGGGCCTACCCGCAGGGCGGGTTCGGCCATGCGCTGGGCGAAGCGCTCATGAGCCAGGTTCATGACCGCGTCGAGAATCTCGTCCTTGTTGCCGAAGTGATGCTGCGCCGCGCCCCAGGTGATACCGGCGCGCTCGGCGATGCGGCTGGAGGAGGCATGCGAATAGCCGCCCTCCTTGATCAGCGAGATCACCGCGGAAATGATCTTCTCGCGGGTGCGCTGGGTCTTCAGCGCCTGCTTGCCGAGCGGCGCGGCCGATCCTTCCGGCGGGGCTTTCCGGCGCTTGCTGCCGGCTACTGCGTCACTGCACATGCGTGTTCTGCGGCCAGGAATCCGAAGGTCATGGCCGGCCCCAGGGTGGCACCGGCACCGGGGTAGTATCGCCCAGTCACCGAGGCGGCGCAGTTGCCGATGGCGTACAGGCCCCGCAGCGGGGCGCCATTGCCATCCAGCACCCGTCCGTGCTCATCGGTGGCCAGGCCGCCCTTGGTGCCGATGTCGCCCGGGTGGATCTCCATGCCGTAGAACGGCCCCTCGGCCACCGGCGCGAGGCAGGGGTTGGGCTGGATGCGCACGTCGCCGTAGAGCAGGTCGTAGGGGTTCTCGCCGCGCTGGTAGTCGCCGTCCTTGCCGGCGGCGGCAAAACCGTTGAAGCGCGCCACGGCCGCCTGGAGGCCCGCGGCATCCACGCCCAACTGTCCGGCCAGCTCCGCCAGCGTGGCGCCGCGCTTGAGCAGGCGCTCCTGGCGCGGCTGCAGCCAGTTCAGGTGCATACCACCCGGCAACAGCGGGCCGTAGGGGTATTCGCGCTTGTAGCGGGCATCGAAGACGATGTACGCCGGCAGGTTGCCGGGGCCGTACATGGCCTGCACCGCCGTGGTGTAGGCCACCGACTCGTTGAAGAAGCGCTGGCCGGCGCGGTTGACCACGATCGCGCCCGGCATGGAGCGCTCGGTGAACAGCATGCGCGCGCGGTCTTCCTCCGGCAGGCGGATCGTGGGCCCCCACCAGGCCTCGTCCATCAGCGCGGTGGCGGCGCCGAGCTTCTGCGCGGCCTGCAGCATGTCGCCGGTGTTGTTGGGATTGGCCGCGGACCATTGCGTGCGGCTGGGTGCAGGCAGGTAGCGCTCGCGCAGCGCCTGGTTGTGCTCGAAGCCGCCGCTGCCCAGGATCACCGCCTTGGCTGCCATGACCCGCAGCAGCCGCCCCTCGCGACGCACGGTGGCGCCGGCCACCCCGCCCTGCCCATCGGGCAGCAGGTCCACTGCCGGTGAGGAGAGCCAGATCGGCACGCCGGCATCGAGCAGCGAATGGCGCAGGCGCGCGATCAGCGCGTTACCCATGGTCAGGCGGCGCGAACGCCGCGAGAACAGGCGCCAGGGCAGGTCCAGGAAATACTTCACCGCCAGCTGCAGCAGCAGCCTGAACCAGCCGGGCGACTTCGACAGCAGGATCGCGCCTTCGGTATTGGTGTAACCCATCATGCCCATCACGCGGGTCTGGCGATGCGGCTCGTGCAGGCCGGCGAAGTCATCGCCGAGCTGTCTTGCGTCGTAGGGCAGCGGGTCGATGGAACGCCCGCCGGGCTTGGCGCCGGCCAGGTGCTGATAGTAGTCCGCGTAGTAGGACATGGCCTGGAACTCCACGCGGCTGTGGTCCACCAGCCAGCGCAGCATGCGGCGACCGTTGGCTACGTAAGAGCGCACATTGGCCTCCGGCACGTCATCACCGGTCAGTGTGCGCAGATAGCCCAGGGCCTCGTCCTCGCTATCGGGGATGTTGCAGCCGGGCATCAGATGGTTGGCGGGAATCCACAGGCCACCACCCGAGGTGGCGGAGGTGCCACCATAGTGGCTGCCCTTCTCCACCATCAGCACGCGCGCACCGGCCTTGGCGGCGCGCAGCGCGGCAGTCATGGCGCCGGCGCCGGTGCCCACCACCAGCACGTCGGTTTCGTGATCCCAGTTCTGCGGTTCCATAAGCGCTATTGCAGGGTGAAGGCGACGATCGCGTCGCCGGTCTTGGTGCCCAGCGCCCCGTGCCCACCGGCACCGATCACCAGATATTGCCTGCCGCCGGCCCGGTAGGTCATCGGCGTGGCATGCGCGGCAAAGGGCAGTTCGTGGCGCCAGAGTTCATTGCCGCTGTCCATGTCGAAGGCGCGCAGGTACTGGTCCATGGCGGCGGCGATGAAGGCCACGCCGCCGGCGGTCTGCAGGGAACCACCGGAATTGGGCGTGCCCACCTCCCAGCGATCACCGAAGGGCGCCATGCCGTGCAGGTTGCCCAGGGGGCGATCCCAGAGCTTGTCGCCGCTGTCCAGGTCGATGGCCACCAGCCGGCCCCAGGGCGGCGCGATGCAGGGCGTCTTCAGCGGCGACAGGAAGGGCGCGCGCACGGTGACGTAGGGCGTGCCCTCCTGCGGATGCATGCCGACCAGGTCGGTGGCGCCGGTGGTGCCGTGGTAGTCCTTGCGCGGCACGGCCTGGATCCTGAACGGCGCGGCCTGCAGGTTGACCAGCAGGCGGTTGCGCACCGGGTCCAGCGACACCGAGCCCCAGTTGATGCCGCCGCCCAGGCCCGGGTACTGCAGCGAGCCCTTCAGCGACGGCGGCGTGAACACGCCCTGGTAGTCCAGCGCATCGAAGGCTGCCTGGCACTTGCCCTTGTCCCAGAACGTCAGGCCCCACATGTCGTCTCGCGTGAGTTTCAGCGGGTGCAGCGGCGCGGGCCGGGTCGGGAACGGCTGCGTCGACGAGGTCTTCTCCCCCGGCAGCGTCGACTGCGGAACCTTGCGCTCCTCCACCGGGAGCAGCGGCTCGCCCGTGAGCCGGTTCAGCACGAAGACGAAGCCGAGCTTGGTCGCCGCCACCAGGGCCGGCACCGGCTTGCCGCCGATGCGCGCGGTGAACAACACCGGCTGGGCCGCGACGTCGTAGTCCCAGATGTCGTGATGCACCGTCTGGAAGCGCCAGCGCAGCGCGCCGGTATCGGCATCCAGGGCGACGATGGACGACGCAAAGTAATCCAGGCCATGGCGCTCGGCTCCGCCGTAGTGGTCCGGCGCCGCGTTACCGGTGGGTGCGAAGACCAAGCCATGCTCGACGTCGGCCGACATCATCGCCCAGACGTTGGGCGTGCCGGGGGTCAGCGTGGCGCCCTGCTTCACCTGCTCCGCCGTGACGGCCTTCATGCCAGGGGGCACCGGGTCCCAGACCCACTTCAGTTCGCCCGTGCGCGCATTGAAGGCGCGCAGGGCGCCGCTGGGCGCAGTGATGCGCTGGCCGTCCTTGACGAAGGCACCAGTGACGACGCGGTCACGGATCACCTGAGGCGGCGAGGTCATGTAGTACTCAGCCACCCCGACCTTGCCCAGGCCCTGCAGCAGGTTGACCTCGCCCTTGTAGCCAAAGTCCTCGCAGCGCCGGCCCGTACGCGCGTCCACCGCGATCAGGCGCGCATCGACCGTGCCGGTGTAGATGCGCTCTGCACAGGCGGCGCCGGGTTTCCGCTGCGCGTCACGCCACCAGGCCACGCCGCGGCAGGTCGGCGCATAGACGCCGTCAAGCTTCACCTTGGGGTCGAAGCGCCATTTCTGGCGCCCGCTGGCGGCATCCAGCGCGATAACGCGGTTGTAGGGCGTGCAGAAGTACAGCGTGCCATCCACCAGCAGGGGCGTGGCCTGGAAGGCGGTGGCGCCGTGCTGCTCGTTCCCCTGCGAGAAGTCGCCGTGATGGAAGGTCCAGGCCGGCTTCAGCTTCTGCACATTGTCCTTGCGGATATCCGCCAGTGGCGACCAGCGCTGGCCACCGGCATCGCCGCCGACGTAGGACCACTGGCTGGGCGGGTCCGCCGCGAGCGCGGACAGGGGCAGCAGGAACAGCAGGACAGCGCGGAAATTCATCGAGGTTCAGAAACTGTACTTGGCGGAGACGCCGACGAAATCACGGTCGGCATAAGGGTTCTTGGCAAAGTGCGGAGTGCCGAAATAACCGGCCCAGGTGACACCCAGCGTGAACTGCTGCAGGTAGGTCATGTTGACGCCGACGCTGAGGCGCTTGTCCTGGATGCCGGCCAGGGGACCGAAGGCGGCCGTCAGCGAGGACTGGCCCTCCAGCATGCGCGCGGCATAGACCGGCACGGTGAGGTCCCAGCCGCGCAGCACGTTCTTGCGATCGAAGATGAACAGCAGCGAGATGGCCGAGGAGTCGGTCGAGTTGTGCAGCTTGGTATTGCACTCGTAGGGATTGCAGACCGGATCGACCTCCTGCACATGCACGTAGCCGGTTTCACCCACCACCGACAGCGTGTCCCACAGCGGCAGCCCACCCAGGTTCTGAGGCCCGAAGGAGTAGATCGCCGACAGCAGGCCCTGGATGATCTTGGCGCGCGTCGGCGAAGGCACCGGGCCGAGCAGGCCACTACTGAGGTCCACCAGGACGTCGGCACCGTCACGATAGATCACCTCGCCGGCCACGTTGGCGCCGAACAGCGCCGTGGAGAAGCTCAGCGCCGTCATGTGGATGCCGTCGAAATAGTTAGGCTGGTAGGTCACCGGCACCTGCAGGCCCAGGTAGCCGGTAGCCAGCAGCGGCGTGCCGTTGGGCAGCACCAGCAGCGGCGCGGAGCCGTAGGTCTGCACCGGTGCCGGCGTGGTGCTGTGGTAGCGCAGGTGGTACAGGCCCACACCGGTGTTCGGCGTCAGTTGGTATTTCACGCCGACGCCGTACTGGCCATGGTCGCTGGGCTTCTTCTCGCCGTTGTACAGCACATTGATGTACTTGGGCTGACCCGGCATCGGGATGCTGGCCACCGGCAGCGGCAGGTCCGGCAGGAAGGGGTCCAGCGCCGCCAGGGTGTTGCTGAGGAAGGTCAGCGCCTGGTTCGGCGGCAGGCCGGCGAAGTCGGCGACCAGTTGCAGGTACTCGCCCAAGTCGCTCGATAGCAGGTTCACATCGCCCAGGTTCGGCAGGTACAGCGGGTTCTCCAGGCCGTAGGTGAACTGTGCGCCCGGCCCCACAACGTCGGCCACCGAGAAGTACTCGCCCACCGGGTTCAACTCGGTGGACTTGTACTCCAGCTTGTACTGGCCCAGCAGGGTCAGCTCCGGCGTCAGCGCCAGTTGCATCGACACCTGGTTGACCGGCAGCAGGATGCTCTTGACGTCCGCCCCCGGCACGTTGGCCTTGGTGGCATCGGCCGGCGACTGCGCCAGCGCGATGCCGGAGAAGAACAGGCTTTCGCCCCAGGCCGCGATGTGGCGCCCCACACGCAGGTTCAGCGCCGCCTCGTCGCCCAGGTACCAGGTGCCGTAGACATAAGCATCCAGCAGCCGCGCACGCGCGCCGTCGTAGTACTCCGCCGCGTCGGTGAAGCGGTTCACCGGGCCCTGGTGCGGATAGTTGATGTTGCCCGTGGTCTGGCTCAGCGTGGCCGACTGCCGGTTGTCGTTACGGCGGCGGTAGACGTCGTCGTAGAACGCGTCGGCGCGGACCCGGATGCCGTAGTCCTCGTGTGTCAGCCCGATCTCGCCCAGCACGCTGAGACGGTTGTTGAACAGGGCTCCCTTGTCGAAGTTGCGATCGCCATCGTCGTAGTTCGCGGACTCGGGAATCTTCAGCGTCTCGGGCACCGGAATGTCCGGCGACCCCGGCGCATTGATGATGCGGTCATCGGCATCGTGCAGGCGCATCGCCGCCGCATAGCCCAGCTGCATCTGCCAATCACCATCGAGCCCGACCAGCTCGAACTCCCCTGCCTTTGCGGGGCTGCTGGCGAGTACCGGTACCAGGACACAGGCGGCCAGCAGGCCGCGGGACGCAAACGGCCATGGGTTGCGACGGAACATGGGTTCTCCTCCGCTGATCGTTCTAGTGTTTGCAGCCCGCCCAGCTTAGGAAGCCCCCCGGATAGCCTCCTCCCTCAAACTGCGTACTGTTTTTTGCTGCACTGCGATGCCCCGCAGTTCATCCCAAAGGGTGAGGATTCCCCGGGGCCGCGCCCGAATACTGCGCCCCACTCCCCCTCTTTCATTCAAGGATGGCCATGCAGAACAACGATTTCCCCAAGGGCGCGACGCTGGTGTTCGGCGGGAGCGGCGGCATCGGCCAGGGCGTGGCCACCACCTTTGCCGCCTCCGGCTCCGACGTGGCGGTGGTCTACCGCGCGAAGAAGGAAGTCGCCGAGCGCGTGGCGGGCGAGATCGGGGCCATGGGCCGCAAGTGCAGCATCCACGCTGCCGACGTGACCGACCCCAAGCAGATCGAGGCCGCCGTGGCCGCCGCGATCAAGGAGCACGGCCGCATCCACACCGTGGTCTGGGCCGCCGGCCCGGTCGTGGAGCAGGTCCACCTGGCCGACACGTCGCTGGAGCTGTGGCAGAAGTCGATCAACATCGAAGCCCACGGCTTCTTCAACGCCTTCAAGGCCACCGTGGAGCACCTGCGCACCAGTGGCGGCGGCTCCTACGTTCACTTGGGCTCTGCCGGCCACGCCTGGTGGCCCGCCAAGGACGGCCTCTCGGTGGCCCCGAAAGCGGCCAACGAGGCGCTGATCACCGGCATCGCCAAGGAGGAAGGCAAGAACAATATCCGCGCCAACTCGGTGCTGGTGGGCGTGATCGAAGCCGGCATGTTCCTGGAACTGCTCAAGCGCGGCGTGTTCGACCAGAAGTGGATCGACGAAACCCAGAAGCTGCTGTGCCTCAAGCGCTGGGGCAAGCCCGAGGACATCGGCCGCGCCGCCGTGTACCTGGCCACCGCCAGCTACGTGACGGGGCAGAAGATCAATGTGTCGGGCGGGTTTGGGATCTGAGCTGCGCGCTGCATGAACAAGGCCGCCTTCGGGCGGCCTTGTTGTCTTCGACTTACCTAACCGAACCGTTCATGCCGAGTGCCGCGTAGCGGTGTATCGAGGCACGACCTGCAGCTTGCCGGTGGTGCCGGCGACTACGCCGGTCAGGAGAGGTGGTTCTTTGGAGGTTTATTTCGCCTAAGGGCGAGGTACTTTTCTTTGTTGTACGACAAAGAAAAGTACCCAAAAGAAAACGTACCCTGCCATCCGCGGCCCCGCTGAAGCGGGGCAACCTGCCTGGTGGACGAGTGCGACGGGTCGGGCCCACAGGCCATCCATGGCCTGAGGCCCCTCGGCCGGACATCCTGTCCGGCTCGACCCTGCACTCGGCCCCCAGGCAGGCGCTACTGGAAGGGAACCCGGTACATCAAAAGCATTCGCTCGCGCTCATCAAGAATTCCGCAGAGACAAGGGCGGGACCAGAAGTAGGCGCCTCCAGGCGAAGTGAAGCGCATCCCGCTTTCTGCAACTACCGTGCGATCAGAGCGGAAACAAAAAAGCCCCGCAGTCACGGGGCTTTCTCTTCAACGCATTCAGCTTACTTGGCCGGGATGATGCCCCGCTTCTCCAGTTCCTTCAGCAGCACCTCGACTTCCTGCTCCAGCGTCAGCTGGTCGGTGCGCAGGTGGATCTCCGCGTTCTCCGGCGCTTCATAGGGATCGTCAATGCCCGTGAAATTCTTGATCTCGCCGGCACGGGCCTTCTTGTACAGGCCCTTGGGGTCGCGCTTCTCCGCCTCGTCCAGCGGCACGTCGACGAAGACCTCGATGAATGGCAGGCTGTCCTTCTCGTGGGTCTCGCGGGCCAGCTGGCGGTCGGCGCGGTAGGGGCTGATGAAGCTCGACAGCGCGATCACGCCCACGTCCACGAACAGCTTGGCCACCTCGCCCACGCGGCGGATGTTCTCGGTGCGGTCGGCCGCCGAGAAGCCCAGGTTCTTGTTGATGCCCAGGCGGATGTTGTCGCCGTCCAGGCGGTAGCACAGCGCGCCGCGCGCGGTCAGCGCGTTCTCCAGCGCCACGGCCACCGTGCTCTTGCCGCTGCCGGACAGGCCGGTGAACCACAGGGTGGCACCCTTGTGACCCAGCAGCTTGTTGCGGTCTTCGCGGGAAACCTGGCCGTGGTGCCAGTGGACGTTGGTCGCTTTCTGTTCAGTCATGTTTCGCTTTCACTTGAGGTGGGACCCCGGCAGGGCGGCGCTGGCGGCGGCCAGGCGCTCCGCGGTCGCTGGGGATACGGGGGCCGAGAAGAGCGCGATTATGCAGTCTTCCAGGTTGCGGATGAATAGCTCGGTGTCGATCTGGGGGCTGGGCAGGTCGGCCTGCTCCAGCATGCGGGAGTGGTCGGCCAGACCGTCGAACAGCAGCACCGTGGCCAGCATGGCGCGCTGGCGCATCAGCGGCGGCGCCAGGTGCGGGGTGGCATCCCGCAGGGCGGAGGTCAGGCGCTCCACCGGGGCGATCTTCAGGGCCGAGGCGTGCAGCTGGTGCACGTCCAGGGTCAGCATGGCCACCAGCTGGGCCTGGAAGCGGATGAAGTGATGCCCGCCATCGGTGTCGAACAGCTTCTCCGCCACCGGGTAGACGAAGGCCCGTACCACCTGCGGCAGGCCCACCGCCCCCTGCCCCTCGAACTCGTCCAGCAACTGGTTGCGCCGCGCCGAGACGCCATGGATGTGCTTGTCCAGGATCGCCTGCAGCAGGCCCTGCTTGCTGCCGAAATGGTAGTGGGTGGCGTTCTTGTTGCGCTGCCCGGCGGCCTTGTTGATGTCGCTCAGCGACACCCCCTCGATGCCGCGCTCGGCGAACAGGCGCTCCGCGATCGCCACCAGCTTGGCGCGGGTGGCGATGCTCTGCGGGGTGCGCGCCGCCTGGGGGCGGACGCGCAGGGCGGTGGCCGAGGCGGATTTCATGATCTAAGGATATGGCCTTAATCCAGGCCGGGAGCATGTTAAGGCTAATCGCACCTCGATCCTCCTCCACCCGGACGAGGATTGGAGCCCGTGCGGACGCCTAGATTAAGGGACTTTCCTTATCCATCAATCCTGAGCGTCACTGAGGAGCAGCCCATGACGGCAGCACAGGATCCCGCCGGCGCGGTCATCAGCGGCCAGGCCTGGGATGAATTTTGCGACACCTTGAAGCGCGCCGGGCAGCAGATCCTGCGCCCGGAGGCAGCCGCCAGCGAGCTGGACCGCGCCGAGGGCTGGCGCTACCTGACGCGCCTGCTGCGCATCGGGCTGGAGATGCACCTGGAGTTCGCCGACCCGGACTTCCCCGGCTTCTTCCTGCCCTCGCATGAGACCGGCAAGATCGGCGCCGACAACCCGGACAACCACTACCTGTTCGCGCGCATCAACGGCCGCAACGAGTACGTGATCCGCGGCGAACGCGGCACCGTACCCTACCTGTCCTTCGGCACGCAGAAGGGTGGCTACGAGACCAACGGCCTGATGGAGCAGACCGGCTTCATCGAGGCCAAGGACCTGCAGCTGGACGCCGACGGCCGCTTCGAGATCGTGCTGTCGGCCGAGCAGCGCCCGGGCAACTGGCTGCGTATCGAGCCGGAGAGCAACTCGATCGTGGTTCGCCAGACCTTCAACGACCGCCCCAATGAGCGCGCCGCTACCATGCGCATCTCGCGCCTGGGCGCGGATGCCCAGCCCAGGCCGCTGTCGGCCACCCAACTGCAGGCCGGCCTGCGCAACGCCGCCGCCTTCACCGAAGGCACGGCGCGCGTGTTCGCCGACTGGGCGCAGGGCTACCTGCCCCACGTCAACCAGCTGCCGCCCGCCAACCAGCTGGTCTGCCAGCGCACCGGCGGCGACCCCAATATCTTCTACTACCATTCGGCCTGGGAACTGGACGAGGACCAGGCGCTGGTGATCCACCTGCCGCGCATCCCGGATTGCCGCTTCTGGAACCTGCAGATCAACAACTGGTGGATGGAGTCGCTGGACTACCGCTACCACAAGATTCACGTGAACAAGTACAGCGCGCAGCACGATGCCGATGGCGGCGTGACCATCGTGCTGAGCCAGCGCGACCCCGGCCGCCCCAACTGGCTGGAAACCACCGGCCACCGCCGCGGCACCATGTGCCTGCGATGGGTCGGCGCCAAGGAACACATCCACCCAGAGACGCGCGTGGTGCGCGTTGCAGACCTCAAGGGCTGATCCATGACCGCAGAACTCCGCTTCGACCCGCCGGCCCTGCTGGCTGCCGCCACCGCACAATCCGGCGGGCTCACCGACTTCGGCGATCCGTCCTTCCGCAAGGCGCTGGAGGTGCTGTGCGACTCGCTGGAACGCGAAGCCAATCTCTCCGACCTGGGCCGCCAGCTGCTGCACGGCAAGTTCGTGGAGCTGCTGGTCAACCGCCTGCGCATCGAGCAGTTCTTCAAGCGGCACCCGGAGATCGAGGACGAGCAGATTCAGGCGCCGATCGTGATCGTGGGCCTGCCGCGCACCGGCACCACGCTGCTGCAGCGCGTGCTAGCGGCCGATCCGCACCTGTACTCGATGCCCTGGTGGGAGTCGCGCTACCCGGTACCCTTCCCCGGCGAGGCGGTGTCGGACCCGTCGCAGCGCATCGAGCGTGCCCGCGGTGAAGTCGCGGTGATGGTCGAGGCCATGCCCAAGCTGATGTCGATGCACCCGATGGATGCCGACCAGGCCGACGAGGAGGTGATGCTGATGGAGCACTCCTTCATGGCTGCGTTCAATGCCTATGTTCACGTGCCGTCGTACATGGACTGGCTGCACTCCATCGACGAGAAGCCGGCCTACGACTACCTCAAGCGCGTGCTCAAGTTCCTGCAATGGCAGAAGCGCCAGCGCGGCGTGGTCGCCAGCCGCTGGGTGCTCAAGGCGCCGCACCATCTGCTGCGCATGCGCCTGCTGCTACGCGAGTTCCCCGGCGCCAAGGTCATCCAGACCCACCGCGACCCGGTGGACACCATCCCGTCCATCGCCAGCTTCATCCACACCCTGTGGTGCATCTACGGCGCCGACGCAAGCCCGGTGGCCGCCGGCCAGGAGTGGAGCACGCTGATGGCGCGTGCCTTCCACCACACCCAGGACGTCCGCCGCGGCCACGACCAGCCGGGCACTTTCCTCGATGTGCGCTTCATCGATACGGTGAAGCAGCCCTTCGAGGTGGTGAAAGCGATCTACGGCTTCGCCGGCTTGCCTCTGACCGACGAGGCCGAGACCTCCATGCAGCGCTGGATGGAGCAGAACCGCCGCGACAGCCGCGGCGCGCATGAATACAAGGCGGAGGATTTCGGCCTGTCCGAGGCGCAGCTCAAGCGCGACTTCGCGGACTACCGCGCCGCCTATATCGATTCCGCCGCCTGAACCGCGGCCAGCCATTCAGAAACCACGAGGAGAAAAACATGCTACTGAAGGACAAGATCGTCATCGTTTCCGGCATCGGCCCCGGCCTGGGTGTGAAGCTCGCCGTCGAGGCCGCCCGCGAGGGTGCCGCCGGCGTCGTCGTCGCCGCCCGCTCCGCCGAGAAGCTGGACGACGCGGAGAAGCGCATCAAGGCATTGGGCGTGTCGACCAAGGTCGTGAAGCAGGTCTGCGACATCACCAGCCGCGAGCAGTGCGACGCGCTGGCCGCTGCCGCTGCCAAGGCCTTCGGTCGCGTCGATGCTCTGGTCAACAGCGCGTTCTTCCATGGCGACATGGACTACGCCTCCAGCGCCAACCTCGACACCTGGAACGAGGTGATGCAGACCAACCTGTTCGGCACGCTGAAGCTGACGCAGGCCGTGATCCCGCAGATGAAGAGCCAGAAGTCCGGCGCCGTGGTCATGATCAACACCATGGCGGTGCGCGCCATCCCGCCGCTGGGCGAAGCCGGCTACGCCGCCTCCAAAGCCGCGCTGGCCAACTCCTCCAAGTGGCTGGCCAAGGAGCTGGGTCCGTACGGCATCCGCGTGAACACCATCCACATGGGCTGGATGTGGGGCGCGCCGGTGCAGGGCTACATGGAGTGGCAGGCCAAGGAACTGGGCATCCCGGTGGAGCAGCTGGTGCAGGGCGTGGCGCAGAATATCCCGCTGGGCCGCATGCCCACCGACGACGAGTGCGCGCGTGCCGCGCTGTTCCTGGTGTCCGACTACGCCAGCGCCGTCACCGGCGCTGCGCTGGACGCCAACGGCGGCATGTACATGCCCTGAGGCGGACATGACCCCGGCCGCCCCTCCCGTTCAACAGGACCAGGGTCAGGCCTGGGTCGATTTCTGCGACGCGCTGAAGGCCGCAGGGCGGATCGCCCTGCGGCCGGACGCGCCGGCCACGGAGCTGGATCGTGCCGAGGCCTGGCGCTGCCTGAGCCGCTACACGCGGCTGGGCCTGCAGATGATGCTGGAGTTCGGCGATCCGGACTTCCCGCAGTTCTACGCGGCATCGGACGACACCATCAAGGTCTTCCTGCCCAACCCCGACAACCGCTACGCCAATGCCACCATCGCGGGCGACCGCGAGTACCGCATCAGCGGCCGCCGTGGCGAGGCGCCCTACCTGTCCTTCGGCACCAAGGCCAACCGCTACGCGGTGGACGGCACCATGGCCTCCACCGGCGAACTGGAGGCCTCGCAGATGCAGTTCGAGGCCGACGGGAGTTTCGAGATCGTCGCCAGCCGTCAACCCAACCCTGGCAACTGGCTGCCGATGGCGGACGACTCCTCGATGCTGATCGTGCGCGAGACGTTCTTCGACCGTGCCCGCGAAGCACCCGGCAGCTTCCATATCGAGCGCATCGGCGCACCGCAGGCCCCGCGCCCGCTGGACGCGGCCACGCTCGCGACCGGCCTGCAGCGCGCGGCCGGCTTCGTGCAGGGCACCTTCAAGCTGGTGGCGGACTGGACCGAGATGGTCGCGGCGCATCCCAACCAGCTGGCGGCCGCACCCTACGCCGAGGCCGCCATGCGTGTCGGCGGCGATCCGAAGATCTGCTACTACCACGGCTACTGGCAGCTTGCCCCGGGCGAGGCCCTGGTGATCGACACCGAGGTGCCGGACTGTGCCTACTGGAATTTCCAGCTGGCCAACTGGTGGCTGGAGTCACTGGATGCCCTGCACCGCCCGGTGGCCATCAACCACCACGCCGCCCGGCGCAATGCCGACGGCAGCGTCACGCTGGTGATCGCCGCCGAGAATCCGGGCGTGGCCAACTACCTCGATACCGACGGGCACGACCGCGGCGGCATGCTGCTGCGCTGGGTCGACGCCCGCGAGCACCCGCAGCCACGCTGCCGGGTGGTATCGCTGGATTCGCTGCGCGCAGGCTGAACAGGAGGAGACGCATGGAGAAGCTCATCTACACGCTGTGGAAGCCCGAGGGCCAGGCGACGGCGGACTTCGCGACCGCCTGGCGTGGACCGCTCGCCGCGCAGTTGCAGCAGGCCGGCGTGCACCACCTGCAACTGAACATCGACGATGCCGACGTGGCTCCCGCCGCCGGCATCCGCCAGGTCGCCCATGCGCCGCTACCCGATGCCCTGCTACAGATCTGGGTGGACAGCGCCATCGCGCTACACCGCCGTCCGATCGATGCACTGATCGGCGCGGCAACGGCGCGCCATGACGCCTACCTCGTCACCGAGTCGCAGCCGCTGCGCAACAAGCGCCATGCGCCCACGCCCGGCCTGCGCACCCATGGTTTCGCGCAGATCGCGCTACTGAAGAAGCCGGAGCGCCTGCCCTACGCCGAATGGCTGGCGGTCTGGCATGACACGCACACGCCGGTGGCCATCGAGACCCAGTCCACCTTCGAGTATCGCCAGAACGTGGTGGTGCGTGCACTCACGCCGGGCGCACGGCCCTATGACGCCGTCGTGGAGGAGTGCTTTCCTCCCGAGGCGATGACCGATCCCCAGGCCTTCTTCGACGCCGTGGGCGATGCGGAGAAGTTCCAGCGCAACCTGGACCGGATGATGGCCAGCGTCGGCCGCTTCCTGGACCTGGGGACGATCGACGTGCTGGCCACCAGCCAGTACCGGCTGACGCCGGGACCGTAGGGATGCCCCAAAAATGTAGGAGCCAGCTTGCTGGCTCCTACATTGAAGCGGCTATCTTCGCTTGCGCTCAGGCCGCGGCCGGCACCTTGCGCTTGGTGATCCAGGGGGCGGAGTGACCTTCCACTTCCTCCAGGAAGTGGCTGTTGTCGTGATCCCAGGGATGGAAGCCCGGCTTGAAATAGCTGAACCAGGGACGAATCATCTTGCGCAGGAAGCCCACCTCGCCGAAGCCCACACGGTAGAACTCGCGCCAGCCCTTGAGATCGGTCAGCTTGCCCTCGGCGCGCACGAACGACAGATGTGCGGGGATGACCTTGCCCCAGAAGATCGCGGTGGCGATCACCAGGGTCAAGGTGCGCTCGGCATAGGCACGCGGGCCGGTGCCCACCACCTGCTCATAGATATCGTAGGGCACGCCCTTGTGCTCGGTCTCTTCCAGCGCATGCCACTTCCACAGCGCGCCGTAGTGCTTCTCGGACTTCTCGTTCATGTACTCCGAGGTCAGGAAGCCGTCGGCCATGATCGCAGTGAGATGCTCCAGCGCGATGGTGGCGGACAGACGTGAGGACGCCGGCAGGTTCTTCTTGCCCCAGTTGAGCAGCGCAGTGACGCTGTCCTCGAATTCCTTGGAGCCCTTCACGCGCTGGTGCATCAGCTCGTTGTACTCGTCGTGCTCGCGGCCGTGCATGGCCTCCTGGCCGATGAAGGCAGTGGCGGCCTTCTTGAGTTCCGGATCGGTGATCTGGTCACGGTAGTGACGCACGGCGTCGATGAAGAAGCGTTCGCCCACCGGGATGACCAGGGACATGGTGTTCATCAGGTGCGTGAAGTGCACGCCGCCGTCGAGCCAGTCGTGGATGTGTTCCGCGGGCGGATTGAACGTGAGGTCGCGACGGGTCGGCTGGACGGCTTTCTTGGCTTTCATGCTGGGAGCCTCGGGAATCTTGGTTACTGTGACATTGTTGACTGACACATTAAGCCTAAGTTCCGCCACAAATGCCGTCAAGGACCACTCGGCGACACCCCTCCAAGCCCCTGTCTGCACAACAAATCCTGCCGACGAAAGGCGTGGGTTCCCGAAAGGAACGCGGATCGGCCTATACTGACCGCCATGAAATGGAGCGAAGTCGGCAGCCTGTCCTGTTCGGTCGCGCGCACCGCCTCGGTGATCGGCGACCGCTGGACGATCCTGATCCTGCGCAACGCCTTCCTGCGCATCCGCCGCTTCGAGGACTTCCAGTCCAACCTCGGCATCACGCGCCACCTGCTCGCCGGCCGCCTCAAGCGCCTGGTCGACGAGGGCATCCTGACGCGCACGCCCTACCAGGAATCGCCGCCGCGTTACGAATACCGCTTGACCTCCAAGGGCCGGCAACTCTACCCGGTGCTGATCTCGATGGCCGCCTGGGGCGATGCCTTCATGGACGAGGGCAAGGGTCCGCCTGTGCTCTACCGGCACGAGCCTTGCGGCCACACCGTGACGCCGCAACTCAGCTGTCCGGACTGCGGTAAAGCCGTCCACGCGCACGAGATCACGCCCCTACCCGGCCCCGGACTGGTGCTGGCCGACGCGGTCGGCCGCCGAAAAAAGCGCGCCTGATCCTTTACGGCACCGTGGTTTGACAGGTTCTTTTTTAGAACTTACTGTCGGCCCACACCCCCTCCCGGAGCCGCCATGACCGATTCGCCCCGCGTCGCCCTCGTGATCGGTGCCGGCGACGGCAACGGCGCGGCCATCGCCCGCCGCTTCGCCCGCGAGGGCTACGTCGCCTGCGTCGTGCGCCGCAGCGCCGACAAGCTGCAGCCCCTGGTGGCGCAGATCGTCGCCTCTGGCGGCCGCGCCCAGGCCTTCGGCACCGACGCCCGCAAGGAGGAGGAAGTCACGGCGCTGTTCGAACAGATCGAGCGCGACATCGGCCCCGTGGAGGTGCTGGTGTTCAACGTCGGTGCCAACGTGCCGTCCTCGATCCTCGACGAGACGGCGCGCAAGTACTTCAAGATCTGGGAGATGGCCTGCTTCGCCGGCTTCCTCAACGGCCGCGAGGCGGCCCAGCGGATGGTAAGGCGCGGGCGCGGCACGATCCTGTTCACCGGCGCCACCGCCAGCATGCGCGGCGCGGCCGGCTTCGCGGCCTTCTCCGGCGCCAAGCACGCACTGCGCGCGCTGGCCCAGAGCATGGCGCGCGAGCTAGGGCCCAAGGGCGTGCATGTGGGCCACGTGGTGATCGACGGCATGGTGGACACCGACTTCATCCGCGACAACTTCCCCAAGGCCTACGCCGAGCGCATGCCCAAGCAAGGCATCCTCAAGCCCGAGCACATCGCCGAGAGCTACTGGCAGCTGCATGCGCAGCCGCGCGACGCCTGGACCTTCGAACTGGACCTGCGTCCCTACATGGAAACCTGGTGAGAGCACTCTCATGACCAAGTCCGTCGACTTCTACTACGACTTCGGCAGCCCCGCCGCCTATCTCGCCTGGACGCAGATCGCGCGCATCTGCGCGGAGCAGGGCGCCACGCTGGTGTACAAGCCCTTCCTGCTTGGCGCCGTGTTCAAGGCCACCGGCAACGCCTCGCCGGTGACGATCCCGGCCAAGGCCAAATTCATGTTCGCCGACCTGAACCGTTGGGCAAAGCACTGGGGCGTGCCGCTGACGATCAACCCCTTCTTCCCCTTCAACGGCCTGGAACTGATGCGGGCGGCGGCGGGCATGCAACTGCGCGAGCCGCGGCGCTTCGAGGATTTCAACCGCGCGATCTACACCGCGATGTGGGTGGATGCGCAGGACTTCAGCAAGCCGCAAGTGGTGGCGGGCGTGCTGCAGCGGGCCGGATTCGATCCGGCGGCGATGATGGTGCTGGCCGCCAGCGACGAGGCCAAGGCGGCGCTGCGCGCCAACACCGACGAGGCCCTGGCTCGCGGCGCCTTCGGCGCGCCGACCTTCGTGGTCAACGGACAACTCTACTGGGGGCAGGACCGGCTGTTCATGGTGGAGCAGGCACTGGCGGCTTGAGGAACCCGCTTCAGGCCGGTGAAAACCAGCCTGAAGCAGCCAGGGTGAATCAGCGCCCGATATGGAACGAATTCGGGTCGAAAGGCTTGTTGCCCAGCTTCACGTCGCTGCTCACGCCGGTGATGTTCAGCGTGGTGAAGGTGCCTTCCTTCAGGTCGCGCATCTCCATGGCGGAGGCATACCAGAGCTTGCCGGTCTGCTTGAGACTGCTGGCCGGAGCGGTCAGGCGCTTCACCGGCGCGCCGCCGTTGAAGAACTCGGCCTTGAGCGCGACGCAGGTCTGCTGGTCCACCCAGATCTTCACCTGGCTGTAGGCGGCCTTGTCGCCGCTGGGCGACTTGATGGTGACCACGTCGGTGCCGCGGCCGTCGATCTTCTCGGGTGCTTCCAGGCTGCCAGCGGCGCCGGTGAAGGCGTTCTGGACTAGCTTGATCTCAACGTAGGAGAAGTCGGTGCCCAGCAGGGCGCCGTTGGCGAAGTTGCCGGTGACGTGGCGCACGCGGTTTACCGCCGGCAGGAAGACGTACATGTCGTCCTCGCGCTGGCCGGTCTCGCGCACCAGGTAGGCAGCACCGGCAACGTTGGCCGGCTCGGACACGCGCAGCATGACGCGGACCAGGCCGTCTTCGCGCTTGGCGTAGACCTTGCCGCGCAGGCTGCGCACGCCGCCGCTGCGGTCGGTGGCGTCGAGCTGGATCTCCTGGATGCGCAGGGTCTGCGGGATATTCGCCTTCATGCAGGCGAAGACCTCGTGGGCATCCTTGGCGGCCTGGGCCGGCAGACTCAGGAGCAAACCCACGGCCAGCAGGAATCCGTACTTCATCGCGCACCTCTCCCGGTGGTTCCGGGCCTCGTCATGCTGCACTGCAACATTGTAGCGAAACCGGAATTCTTGTGCCGGTTAGATTTGCATGATGTCCAATGACTGGACGTACCCCGTCTGGATGAACTGCGGGTCAGCCCTGGCGGTAGTAGTCCGGCCGGCCGGCGGTCCAGAGCTCGCCCCAGAGCTTGCCACCGCCATCCACCGTCAGCACTTCGCCGGTGATGAAGCTGCCCGAGGACGCCGAGAGGTAGATGCAGGATTCGGCGATCTCCATGGGCGTACCCGGCCTCTTCAGCGGGTTGGCCAGGGGGAACTCCTTCTGCGCCTCGGGCGGGTAGACCTCCAGCCCTTCGGTGGCCGTCAGGCCCGGTGCCACGCAGTTGACGCGGATGCCCAGCGGCGCCCACTCCACCGCCACGGTGCGTGAGGCACCGATAATGCCGGCGCGCGCCGCCACGGTATGGGCCACGCCCGGCATGCCGCGCTCGGTCACCACCACGATGTTGACGATGGAGCCGGGAGTCTTCACGTCGCGCCAGTACTGCGCGGCGCGCTGCATCATGTACCAGCTACCGTTGAGGTTGTTGTTGATCACCGCCGCCCAGCCCTTGGGGGCGTAGTCGATGGCGTTCTGGGGGAACTGGCCTCCGGCATTGTTGACCACGTAGTCCAGGCGGCCATACTCGGCGTGGATGTGCTGGTACAGCGCCTCCACCTGCTCCGGCTCGCGCACGTTGGTGGGCACCACCAGCACGGTGCCGCCCTTGCCCCGCACGAAGGCCGCCACCTTCTCCAGCTTCTCGGCCGTGCGGCCGCAGATCACCAGCGTGGCCCCCAGGCGCGCGAACAGCAGCGCCACGGCGCGGCCGATACCGCTGCCGCCGCCGGACACCAGGGCGACCTTGCCCTTGAACAGGTCGGAGCGGTAGACCGTCTCCGCGTTCCAGAGGGTCTCGGGGTCGTTGAGGGCTTCTACATCAACAGTCATGACCTTCCTGCACTCGTGTCTTCAGCTGTTTGCTCTTGGTCTTCACACGCCCTTGAGGATGCGAAGAAACCCTAGCGAGCAGCCCGAGCTTGGATCGAGGAGCGGAGCCGTACTGAAGTATGGCGAGCACCGGAGATGCAAGCTCGGGCTGCGGAGTAGGTTTATTCGTATCCTCAGGACCGGAGCAGTTCCTGGGCAATGATCATCTTGCGCACTTCGGTGGTACCGGCGCCGATCTCCAGCAGCTTGATCGAGCGGTACAGGCGGTTGATCTCGGACTCCCAGATGTAGCCGCTGCCGCCGTGGATCTGCACGGCGTGGTTGAGCACCTTGTTGAGCGTCTCGGCGGTGTACATCACGCCGGCGGCGGTGAGCTTGTGGATGTCGCCGCGCCCGCCCTCGCCCTCGCCCACCGTGTTGGCGGCGCGCAGCACCTGGTAGGTGTACAGGCGCATGGACTCCACCCAGGTGTACATCTCCGCCAGCATCGACTGCACCATCTGGAAATTGGAGATGGACTGGCCGAACTGCTTGCGCTGCTTGGCGTAGTCCAGCGACAGCGCCAGTGCGCGCTCGGCGATGCCCAGGTTGATCGGCGAGATCATGGCGCGCTCCAGGTCCAGGCCGGACATGACCACGCGCACGCCCTTGTTCTCCTCGCCCACCAGGTTGGCAGCCGGCACCTTGCACTCGTCGAACACCAGCTCGGCGGTCTGAGAGCCACGGAAGCCCATCTTGATCAGCTTCTGGGCGACCTTGAAGCCGGGGGCGTCCTTCTCGACGATGAAGGCCGAGACACCCTGGTTGCCCTTTTCCTTGTCGGTCTTGGCGTAGACCAGCAGCACGTCGGCCACCGGGCCGTTGGTGATGTAGATCTTGCGGCCGTTGAGGACGTAGAAGTCGCCCTCGCGGCGCGCGGTGGTGCGCATGGACCCGATGGCGTCGGAGCCGGCACCCGGCTCGGTCAGGCCAAGGGCGCCGATCAGCTTGCCGCTGTTCAGGCCCGGCAGGTACTTCTGGCGCTGGGTCTCGTTGGCATTGGCCAGGATGTTGTTCATGCACAGGTTCTCGTGCGCCACCCAGGCCAGGGCCAGGGCGTGGTTCCAGCGCGAGAAGGCCTGCAGGATCAGGCCGGAGGTGAACACGTCCATGCCCGAGCCGCCGTATTGCTCGGGGGCGGTGATGCCGAAGTAACCGGTGGCGCCGATCTTGGGGAAGATCTCGCTGGGCCACCATTCCTCGTCGTCCATGCGCTGTGCCAGGGGGTACAGCTCGTTCTGGCCGAAGCGATCGGCCTGGGCCAGGATTTCCATCTCGTCGTGGGACAGGCCCGAAAAGGCCTGCAGGACGGAGGGACGGTCGGAAGAAGTGCTGTTCGCCATGAGGGTTCCGTAGTTCTGGTGAGTCTGACTTACCAGCCAGATTAGGGGCTCCGGTGGCCCGGGCGCTTCGCCCAATCGGGTGAGACGGCCCCGTCCGGCGAGCTCTTGGCCCGCCTTTTGCTGTCCCTGGGCTCATGCCAGAGTCGCAGAAGCGCAGCAAGGCCAATGAGGGCCGCGTGCCAGGACTTGATGGGGTCAAGCAGCGGGAGCGGCTGCTCACTACCCTGCTGTCGAACGTCGACGGCATGATCTACCGTTGCCGCCACGACGAGCACTGGACCATGGAGTTCGTCAGCGAGGGCTGCCTGGCGCTGACCGGCTACCAGCCGCAGGACCTGATCCTGAACCGGCGACTGTCCTTCGAGCAGCTGATGCACCCGGACGACCGGGCCGGCGTGCGGTCCTCGGTGGATGCCGCCCTGAGTGAACGTCGCCGCTACGAGGTGGAATACCGCATCGCCCACGCCGACGGCAGCAGCCGCTGGGTCTGGGAGCGCGGCGCCGGCAATTTCGACGAGCGGGGCCAGGTGGAGTCGCTGGAGGGCATCATCCAGGACATTACCGAGCGCAAGCGCTCGGAGGAATCCCTGGCGGAGGCCGAGCGCCGCTACCGCAGCATCTTCGAGAACGCCATCGAGGGCATCTTCCAGTCCACGCCGGATGCCGGCTACGTCACCGTCAACCCGGCGCTGGCACGCATGTACGGCTACGACTCGCCGGAGCAGCTCATCGCCCTTCTGCGCGACATCGACCGCCAGCTCTACGTGGAGCCCGGCCGGCGCGCCCAGTTCATGACGGCCATGGCCCGCGACGGCTCCGTGACCAACTTCGAGTCGCAGGTCTACCGCCGAGACCGCAGCGTCATGTGGATCTCGGAGAACGCCCGCGAGGTACGCGACGCCGAAGGGCAGTTGCTGATGTACGAGGGCACGGTGGAGGCCATCACCGAGCGCAAGCTGCACGACGCCGCGATGCGCTACCAGGCCACGCACGATGCCCTCACCGGCCTGCCCAACCGTCTGCTGCTGCAGGAACGCCTGCAGCAGGCACTGGATGTCGCCCGGGAGCAGGGCGACCAGGTGGCCGTGGCCTTCATCGACCTGGACCAGTTCAAGCTGATCAACGATACCCTCGGTCATCACAGCGGTGACGCCCTGTTGCGCACTATGGCCCAGCGCCTGCGCGCCTGCCTGCGCGACGGCGCCGTGGTGGCGCGCCAAAGTGGCGACGAGTTCGTGGTGCTGCTGCCGCGCACCCACCGCGGCAGCATCGCCTATCTCGCCGGGCTGATGCTGGACGCGATTTGCCAGCCCTGTGCGCTCGGCGGCCGTGAACTGCGCGTGACCTGCAGCATCGGCATCAGCCTGTTCCCCGGCGACGGCGAGGACGCCACCGCGCTGCTGCGCAACGCCGACATGGCGATGTACCGCGCCAAGGAAGCCGGGCGCAACAACGTGCAGTACTACACCGATGAATTGCAGGCCGGCGTGGCCGGGCGGCTGGAGCTGCTGACTCGCATGGGCCAGGCCATCGAGCGCGACGAGTTCCGCCTGCACTACCAGCCCAAGTTCGACCTGCGCAGCGGCCTGATCACCGGTGCCGAGGCCCTGCTGCGCTGGGAGTCTCCGGAAGGCATGGTGATGCCGGAGACCTTCATCCCCCTGGCCGAGGAGACCGGGCTGATCCTGGCCATGGGCCACTGGGTGATGCGCACGGCCTGCCTGCAGAACCGCGCCTGGCTCGACAGCGGCATCGGCCCCATACCCGTGTCGGTGAACCTGTCGCGCCGCCAGATCGTGCATGGCGACATTGCCGCCACGGTGTCGGCGGTGCTCGCGGAAACCGGCCTACCGGCGGAGCTGCTGGAGCTGGAGGTCACCGAGAGCATGGTGCTGCCGGACGCCGAACAGGCGGCGGCCATCCTGCAGCGTCTGCGGGCGCTGGGTGTGCGCCTGTCGATGGACGACTTCGGCACCGGCTATTCCAGCCTGAGCCAGCTCAAGCGCTTCCCGGTGCAGTCACTGAAGATCGACCGCTCCTTCCTGCGCGAGGTCACCACGGACCCGGACTCGGCCGCGATCGTCCGGGCGATCATCTCGCTGGGCCACAACCTGGACCTGCGCGTACTGGCCGAGGGCGTGGAGACCGCCGAGCAGCAGGCATTCCTCGGCGCCAACGGCTGCGATGAACTGCAGGGCTTCTACCTGGCCCGGCCGATGCCGGCAGAGCGCTTCGAGGCGCTGATGCTCGATCAGGCCCTAGCGACCGTCTAGGGAACCCCTGAAGAAGTCCGTTCGTGCTGAGCCCGTCGAAGCATGGGCGGATTTCCCGCCAGGTCCGTCAACGAGTTGCCGCCCCCCTTCGACAGGCTCAGGGCGAACGGCAACCAAATCAGAGATGCCTGGGCATTACCTACCAGGCGCGGCCGTACTGCTTCGGCGCCGCGATCTCCGCCCTCAGCGCCTTGGCGGCGTGGTAGGGCCAATAGGGATCGCGCAGCATCTGCCGTGCCAATAGCACCATGTCGGCATCACCGTTGTGGACGATCTGCTGCGCCTGCGCCGGATCGACGATACCGCCGACCGCGCCGGTGGCGATGCCCGCCTCGCGGCGGATGCGCGCCGCAAACGGCACCTGGTAGCCCGGCCCCACCGGAATGCGCACCGCCGAGGGCAGCGTACCGCCGGAGGAGACGTCGATCAGGTCCACGCCCAGCGCCTTCACCTCACGCGCCAGTTCGATGCTCTGCTCGATGTCCCAGCCGCCACTCTCGGCCCAGTCGGTGGCGGAGATGCGCAGCAACAGCGGCAGGCGCTCCGGCCAGACCTCGCGCACCGCCGCGATCACCTCGCGCAGCAGACGCGTGCGGCCGTCGAAACTGCCGCCCCAGGCGTCGGTGCGGTGGTTGCTCAGCGGCGACAGGAATTCATGCAGCAGGTAACCATGCGCGCCATGAATTTCCACCATGCGGAAACCGGCTACCAGCGCCCGAACGGTGGCCGCGCGGAACCCCTCGATCACCGCCTGGATGCCAGCCTCGTCCAGTGCCTGCGGCGTGGGTGACTGCTCGTCGAAGGGCAGCGCGCTGGGCGCTACCACCGGCGCCCAGCCGCCTTGCTCCGGCGCCAGGGGTTTGCCGCCGAGCCAGGGCGTGTCAGTGCTGGCCTTGCGGCCGGCGTGCGCGAGCTGGATCGCCGGCACGGCGCCAGCCTCGTCGATGAAACGAGTGATCGGTGCCCAGGCCTCGACATGGGCGTCGCTCCAGATGCCGGTATCCACCGGCGAGATGCGCCCCTCCGGCAGCACCGCCGAGGCCTCGGCGATCACCAGCCCGGCGCCGCCGATAGCACGGCTGCCCAGGTGCACCAGGTGCCAGTGGGTCGGCGCGCCGTCTTCGGCGGAGTACTGGCACATCGGCGACACGGCGATGCGGTTGCGCAGCTCCACCTCACGCAGGCGGAAGGACTCGAATAGCTTCATGGACGTTCTCCAATCGACATGACGGCGAAGATAGCAGTGCCCGCTGAGGGCCGACTGCCTCGCAATGAACTAGATTTGTGCCTGGCACAGATCCTGCAGCAGCGACGGCAGGGTTTCACGCAGGGCCGGCAGCACCTCACGCCAGCCGGACCCTGCCTCCAGCAAGGCCTGCGGCCGGCTCAGGCGCTGCGCGGTGCGGCGGATCGCCTGATCGATGCCCTGCGGCTCCCCATAAGACAGCAGCAACTGCGAAAAGCTCTCGGCCTGCGGCCGGCGGGCACCGGCGAGCTGGAACCACTCGGCGCCTTCCGCCACCTGTTGCGCACTGCGCCGGCAGAAATCCGCTAGCGGCTCGTCGGCATACCGCTCCCAATCCAGGATCAGCGCATGGTCGCAGACCAGGTCCAGCAGGATGCCGGCATAGCGGCGCGCGCCCTGCGGATAGCCACTGCGCAGGGCAACGATGCCCGGGTGGCTGTCGGTCAGCACGTCGATGCGCCGGTGCAGGCGGATGCCGGTGACGATGTCGTCCGGATAGGCGGACAGGTCACGCCCATGGACGATGTCGCCGAGGATCGCGCCCGGCAGCGAGGTGGCGCTGCGCTCGGCCAGCCAGAGATGGGCCAGGAAATTCATGTCTCAGTCGCTGCCGCCTCCACCATCGCTCCCGCCACCGTCACCACTGGAGCTGCTGTCGCTGTCGGAACCGCCCGCGCCGTCCGCGTCCTGGGGGCGGCAGCCACCATCGTAGTCCCGCGGTTCGTAGGGATTGGCATAGCTGTCGGCAGGCGCGCTGGCCTGGTTGCTGCCCCGCCCCGCCGTGGAGTCCTGCCGGTTGCCCTGTCGCAACACCAGCGACCGCAGCCACAGGAAGACCGCCGCCACGACCGCCAGGAAGAAGAGAAACTTCATGGGTACCCCGGACTCCTCTGGGCGTTACACGAACCTGACGACGGCGGCAGGTTGCGGCCACCGCGATGATCGCAGATCGTTACGTCCTAGCAAGGCCTTCTTCCTCGAGACCCAGCATGCGCAACCGCCTGATTCTTGCCCCCGCCCTCGCGGCCCTCCTTTTCTGTGGCAGTGCCCTGGCCGAGGAGCCGACCCTGCTGCCCCCGGGCGGCTACCCCGCGCATTCCTGCAGCAAGCCGGTGATGCCGCAGATGCCCTCCGGCGTCGGCGGCAGCGCCGAGGCCCTGGCCTACAACGGCGAGGTGCGCATCTACAACCAGAGGGCGCAGGTCTACTCCAAGTGCATCACCGATTACATGAACGCCGGCAACGCCGACATGGCGCGCATCCAGATGCGCATCAATGAGGCCGTGACCGAGGCCAACGCCCGCTAGGGCTCTACAGCATCCACCAAGCGCCAGTCCCGGGCGGTGGCGGCGTCGATCCGCTTGCCGCCCAGCACCATCCAGGCTGCACGCTGGCGGCCGATGCGCCGCGGGATGCTGACGCAGCCGCCGGCACCGGGGATCAGGCCGAACTGCAGTTCCGGCAACTGGAACCAGGCATCCGGCGCCGCGACGACTCTTCCGGCGAAGGCGGGGAATTCGATGCCGGAGCCGATGCAGGCGCCATGCACCCTCGCCTCCGCGCGTTCCGCACAGGCCGCCAGCAGGCGCCCCGGCACGGTAAGGCTGCGCACGGCGTGCGCCGTGGCCGGGTCCGGCGCGGTGCCGAACTCGTCCAGCTCGCCACCGGTGCTGAAGCACTTGCCGACCCCGTCGATACGGACGGCGCAGACGGCATCGTCGGCCAGCGCCAGCTGCAGCGCCTCAACCAGGGCGTCACGCATCTCCACCGACATGCTGTTGCGCCGCTCCGGCCGGTTCAGCGTCAGGTGCAGCCCATCTGCCGTGCGTGACAGCAGCACGGCAGGCCCTGCTTCCCGGGGTGGGGGCTGCGGCGCCGGCCGCCCCTCCAGCCAGCGGCGGAACTCCACGCCACCCTGCAGCGTGGCATAGGCCAGCGACTCCATGGCCAGCGCATGCGGCACCGGCAGGTTCTCGGTGGCGCGCAGCAACTGCACGAACACCGAGGCGGCGATGGGATTGCGGCGCACGCCCGCCAGCAGCGGCGCCGCCGCACGCTCGTCATCCACCACCGTGTCGCAGTCCGCCGCCAGCGGCGCATCCGCGCGGCCGATGCCGATCACCGGGCAAGGCAACCGGCGCAGCCATTCACCCAAGCGGCGCTCGGCCGCATCGCCAAGGCCCAGCAGCAGGCAGGGCTCGCCGAAGGGGGAATAGCCGCTGGCCGTCTCCGGCAGCATGGCCAGGGCCTGCAGCTCGTCCAGGCCGATGACGCTCATGCACAGGCCCAGCCGCCGGCCGGGCACTCCGACGCGACAGCGCCATCTGATTGCGGAACAATGCGAAGACTCATTGTTCCGAGTGTAGAACCGGAGCCGCATGATGAAAACCGTGAACCCTATCCCGGAGCCCGGCTCCGCACTGACACCCCACCTGATCCTGCGGGACGCCGCGCGCGCCATCGACTGGTACGTGTCGGTGCTGGGCGCGGTAGAGGAATTCCGCCTCACCGAGCCCTCCGGCAAGGTCGGCCATGCGGAGCTCAGGCTCGGCGGCGGTCGTCTGATGCTGGCCGACGAGTACCCGGACTACGGAGCCCTGGGCCCCGACGCGGTCGGCGGGACGCCGGTCCGGCTGCATCTCTACGTTTCCGACGTGGATGCCATGGTGGACCGCGCGGTGGCGGCCGGCGCCACGCTGTTGCGGCCGGTGCAGGACGAGTTCTACGGCGACCGTGCCGGCATGCTGCGGGACCCGTTCGGCCATCTCTGGCAACTCGCCTCGCGCCGCGAGGAGATCAACCCGGAGCAGATGCAGCAGCGCTGGAGCGAGATGCTCCAGGGTACGCCATGAGCGGCGCGGAACCCTTCCACGTCGAGCGCGAATACCTACACCTGGACGAGGGCAGCACCGCGACGGTCGTGCCGGTGACCGGGGATTTCTGGCCGAAAGTCATGGCCGGCCAGATGCCGCAGTTGGATCGCGGCCGCCTGATGACCTGCTTCAGCTTTGGCGAGGACTGGTCCACCTGGGAGCGCCACCCGGCCGGCGAGGAAGCGGTGATCCTGCTGTCGGGCTCGGCGGAACTGCTGCTGGAAGGGCCTGCCGGCATTCAGTCGGTCAAGCTCACCGAACCCGGCAGCTATGTGCTGGTGCCGCGCAACACCTGGCATACGGCGAAGACACGCGTGCCGACGAAGATGCTGTTCATCACGCCGGGTGCCGGCACCGAAAACAAGCCTGCGTGAACCCGTAGCCCGGTTTGCCGCAGGCAACCCGGCGAGGGGATGGCTCCCCGAGGTAGGGAAACGCATGGAGCAGTTGCCGGGAAACAACCTGCCCCCTACCCGGCTTCGCGATGCGAAAACGGGCTGCGAATCTGTTCATCGCCCGACGTACCGACATCCAGAGCCGGCCTGTCCTCCGTTCGCCCTGAGCCTGTCGAAGGGTGAATGGACCCAGCCTCGGCCAATAGCCGTTCATGCTTCGACAGGCTCAGCACAAACGGCCACCACCCAAACTGCTTATCGCTCGCCTCGCTTCAACAGCGAAAAGAACTTGTACGAAGGATCGCTGGGCCCCGGCTCGCCGATGTAGGCGCCATGCAGGAAGGGATGATCCAGCCGCACCTTCGTGGGGTGCGAGGGATAACACCAGTCCGCCACGATCGCCCGATGGCTGAACTTCCACACGCCGGCTCGCTTCTCGTACTTGTCGAAGTAGCGCCCGCCGATCAGCACGTCGAACAGCTCACTCTCGTGCTTCACCTGGTGGAAGGCCAGGATGTAGACCTCACCCTCCGCATGGTCGCCCGCCAGCTTCAGGTTCACCGTGGTGACGTTGTGGTGCAGGATCGCCATCGCCTTCTGGATTTCCGGCAGCTTGTCGATGAACTCCATCGCCGGTCCGCGCGCGAAATGGCCGTGATCGTCGATCGCGTCCTCGTGGTACAGCTCGCGCATCTTGGCGTGGTCGTGCCGGTCCGCCGCGTTGCAATAGGCGTGGATCAGCTCCGTGATCGCCTGCTTGTCGAGCAGCTCGTGCAGCTGTGCTTCCAGGGACGCGTTCATCAGCTCAGTCCCACTACCGGCAGCGCCGCGCCATGCACCGCACGCGCGTCGTCGGAGCACAGAAACAGGATCACGTTGGCCAGGTCCCGCGGTGCCACCCATTTCCCCGGATCGACATCCGGCATCGCGGCACGGTTGGGCGGCGTGTCGATGATGCTGGGCAGCACGCAGTTGACGTTGATGCCCTGCTCGCGTAACTCGCCCGACATGGCCTCCGTCATGCGGATGACAGCGCTCTTGGAAACGCTGTAGGCACCCATCAGGGCGGCACCCTTCTGCCCTGCCCCGGCCCCGACGTTGACGATGCTGCCGCGGCCCTGCGCGATCATGCCGGGCACCACGGCCTGCACCATGTTGAGCAGGGTGGCGGCGTTGATGTCCCACATCTTCTTCCAGTCTTCCGCCGGCGTGGCATGCACCGGCGTGCCCATGGTGAAGCCGCCGGCGATGTTGCACAGCGCATCCACGCGGCCGGCCTGCTTCACGGCCTGGGCGGCGGAATCGGCATCCGTGAGGTTGGCCGGCAGCAGCTTGCGGCGCGGATCGTTGCCCGGATAGGCCTTCTGTAGTGCGTCCAGTTGCAGGTCGACGAGCGCCAGGGTCGCGCCCGCGGCTTGGAAGGCCTCGGCCACGGCACGGCCGAGGCTACCCGCGGCCCCGGTGATCATCACGGTCTTGCCCTGCATGCCCATCTGCATTCCTCCTGTCGCGATGCCGGGACGCTAGCATGCTGGCGGGAGCGCGAACCCCTCTGTATGGATGAAACGCGCCCCGCCCGCAGGCTCAACCCAGGAGCGGAAGCAGGAAAGCGAACACCAACCCCAACGCGTAGATCGCCAGGGACAGCAGGTATACGCCCAGGCTGATGCGGCGCATGCGGATGCAGGCCGCCGCCAGGCGCGGGTCCGCCGGACAGGCTGCGAAGCGCGCCCGGTACTGCAGCAGGCCCGCAACCGCCAGCATGCCGCCCGCCAGCCCGAACACCAGTCCCTTGTGCGCCGACAGCCACACCAGTTGCGGAAAGCTGCTGACCAGCCCCGCCAGCGTGGCGCCGGCGCCCAGCGTCACCAGCAAGGCTGGGAGCGCGCAGCAGACCAGGGTGGAACTGCTGGTGAAGATCGACAGCAGCGCGCTCCAGAAACTGCCGCGCAACCCCAGCGTGTGGCCGTTCATGGCGAGGCCTTGAGTCGCGCACGCAACGCGTCCAGCGGTTCGGCGCTACGATGGATACCCTGCACCGTGTAGCCGGCTTCGGTCAGCACGGCGCGCAAGGCCTCGTCGGACAACTCCTGGCCCGGCTTGAGCGCCACCGCGACGACGCCCAGCTCGAGGTTTACCAGCACCTCCTGCGTCGCCTGCATCTTGCCGAGCTTCTTGGAGATGCCCTGCGCACAGAAGGCGCAGACCAGGCCATCCACCTTCATCTGGACGGTGCGCGGTGCGTCCTGCGCGACGGCGGTGAAGCCCAGCGACGCGGCGAGCGACGCGGCGGCGATACAGCGGATCACATGATGGATCATGGGAAGCTCCTAGAAATTGAACATGAACATGGTCTGCAGGGCGCCGTCCTGGGTAACGCCGGCCTCGGCCCAGGCCGCACCCCAGCGGCCGTTGCGGAACAAACGCAGCAGCGCCGCGGCCTCGCCGCCCTGGTAAAGCCCGCCGGTGTAGTGGCGCCCCTGTAGTACGAACCAGGTCGCCAGGCGATCCCAGTCGTGTGCGTAGGGAGCCCAGCCGAGTTGCACGGTGTCGATGCGATGCGAGAAGGCCTCGCGGGCGTACTGCCAGTCGGTACGCAGCGAGCTGTAAACCCGCAGCGTCTCGTAGTCGGCCTGCCCGCCGGCGTTCCAGGCGGTCTGCGGGTCTGCAAAGCCGTCGCCCACGGCACGGCCGACACCGCCCCATGTGAAGACATTGGCCTGCGCCCGTGGCAGGTTCCAGCGCTTCAGCAACAGGTTGCCGCGGACATAGCTGATGTCGCGCGAAAAGCTCTGGTCCTCGTCGTCCAGTCGCAGATGACCGGCGCCTGCCGACCAGCGATAGCTGGGCGCGTAGAAGACCTGGAATTCCTGCATGGTGCCGGCGCCGTACTCGCCCATGACGGCGGTGCCACCCTGGTAGGCGATGGGCTTGGCGAAAGCGGCGGCCGGCAGCAGGCAGGCCAGTACGCCGCAACAGCGGATCAGGGACATGTCTTCCTCCGGAAAAAACGAACGGAAACGCGCGCCCAAGCGGCGCGCGGAAGGCGTCAGCTTCCGGAGTCGGCAGGTGGCCTCAGCAATGGCACGGGATGCGCCGGCAAGGGCCCGGGAAACGCGGCGGCCAGATGTGGGACCGGCCCGGGAAGCTCGCCGAAGACCGAGAAGCCCGGCGCCAGGGCCCCGGTCGCACCGAAGCAGGCGGCGCTGCAGCGGCAATCCTGCTGGTCGTCACAGCAGGGCATGCGGTCGGCCATGTCGGCATCGTCATGACAGGGCGTCACGGATTGCGCCTCCGCCGTGAAAGGCGCCAAACCCGGCGGCAGCGCCCAAGCCTGGGTCAGGCCCTGCAGCAGCAGGACCAGGATCAGCAGGGCAGAGCGCAGCGGACGGATCATGCCCCCAAGCATAGGCCAGGACCTGGCTCCAGGGTCAACGGCATGGAGATGGAGCGGACACCCGCCGCTGCATCGGCTCAACCCCGTAGCAGCAACGTGTTCCCGATCGGAACGAACGACGACGCGGACCGCACCAGCGCCTGCGCCGTAAGCGCCTCGACGCCGTAGACTTCCACGGTCACGCCGTACTTCTGCCGGACGCGATCCACCAGCAGGGAGAAATCGCCGTCACCCGAAACCAGGACCACCACGTCCACGCTTGCCGCATGGTCCATGACGTCGATGGCGATGCCCACGTCCCAGTCTCCCTTGGAGGAGCCGTCGGCCCGCTGGATGTAGGGTTTCAGCTGAACGTCGAAGCCGATCCCGCGCAGGATGTTCTGGAACTGCCGCTGCTTGGCATCACCCCGGTCAATGGCATAGGCCAGCGCCTTGAACACCTGCCGCCCCTGGGTTGCTGCCGCCCAGAAGGCGTTGTAGTCGAAGTGCCGGCCATGGGCCTGCCTGGTCGTATAGTAGACGTTCTGGACGTCCGCGAAGATCGCGACCTTGCTGGGAGCGGTCGTGCTCACGGCTCCCTTCCCTGCCGCAGGATGGTCAAGCCGATCAGCCGCGACACCACCACGGCGATGTAGCCCACGCCCACGAACTGCTCCAGCATCACCAGCACGCGTGCCTCGGAGCGCAGCGGCAGCACGTCACCCAGGCCCACGGCCGCCAGGTTGGTGAAACTGAGGAACAGCAGCTCCAGCCAGGTCCGTGCACGCTCCGGTTCCACCGCGCCGGTGAAGCTGCCGGGGTACCAGGCCTGGCAGACCACGAAGAGATAGGCGAAACCCCAGGCCAGCAAGGTGAACGTGGCGCCTGCCGCATAGAGCTCATCGGCAGTGACGCGGTTGTCGTTCATCATGTACAGGATCAGGGCACCGGCAGCATAGAAGTACAGCAGCGCCTCCAGCAGCGAGGCCGTCACCAGCAGGGCCTGGCTCTTGAGGATGGCCGCCAGCACCGCGCTGACCAGGGCCGGCACCGCCAGCGACCAGGCCACCCAGTTCACCGCCGGGCTGCGGTTGACCACCCAGACCGCCAGCACCAGCGCCGTCGCGCCGAAAGCGCCGAACACCAGCCGTCCGCTGGGCAAGCCGTCGAACAGCGGATAGACAACCAGGCTCAGCAATTGCACTGCCAGCAGGAAGGCTGAGGGGTGACGGCGGGCGATGCGACTCCAGGCGGCTGTATTCATCGTCAATGAATCTCCACGACCTTCTGCGGATCGAAGCGGCGGTTCTCGTTGACCTCGCCCTTGGCATAGCCGCGCGGGTTGCAGACCACGCGCGTGCCGTTGATCTCGTAGTCGAAGCTGTCGTGCGTATGGCCATGGATCCACAGCGACACGCGCTCGCGGCCCATCAGCGACTCCAGGTCGGTGACGAATCCGGCATTGATCGGTGAGCCGGCGAAGCGCGCTGAAATGCTGCGCGTGGAAGGCGCGTGATGGGTGATCACCACCGTGGGACCGTCGTGCGGCTCGTCCAGGCGCGCGCTCAGCCAGTCGCGGTAGCCGGCATGCAGTTCGGCGGAAGACTCCGGGCTCAGCAACTCCTCTGCATCTTCGTGCAGGCGGATGCGAGCGAAGTCGCGCATGAAGCGCATCGCCCCCTGCAGCGCCAGTTCTTGCTGCGCGGCGTTGGGAAACAGGCGAAAGTCGGTCCACAGCGTGGCACCGAGGAAGCGCACGCCGTCGATCATGCAGGCCTCGCGATCCAGCAGCCTCACGCCGCTGCGCCCGCAGGCCTCGCGCAACTGCGCCAGCGTGCCGTCGATGCTGCCGCCGTAGAACTCGTGGTTGCCCGGCACGTAGAGCACCGGCTTGCCGAAGCCAGCGGCCCACTCCACGGCCTCCGCCGGGCGCGAGATGTCGCCCGCCAGGATCACCACGTCGGCCTCGGCCTGCGGCCGCTCCATCGGGCAGACGCTCAGGTGCAGGTCAGAGAGGATGTGCAGTTTCACGCCCGCCCTCTCCTCCCCGTTGCCCGGATCAGCCGCGCTTGAAGAACTCGATCAGCAGGTCGGCAAAGGCCTGGGGCTGCTCGCAGTGCATGAAGTGGCCACAGCCGGCCATTTCGATGCGCTCGTAACCCGCCGAGAACAGGTGATCCTGGCCCAGGAACATCTCGCGGCCGATGCAGCCGTCGTTCTCGCCGACGATCACGCGCGTGGGCACGGCGATCGGCTTCATCAGCGTCTGCCAGCTCTCGCCCATCAGCAGGCCGCGCGGCATCGCACGGTAGTAGCCCAGGGCGGCACGCAGGCGCTCCGGCTCGCTGAACAACGCGCGCAGCGGCTCGAACTCGGCGTCGGTGAAATTCCAGTCAGGCGACCATTCGTGGATCAGGGCTCGCAGCCAGGCGAAGTCCTGCGCGCGAATGCGGCGTTCCGGAATCAGCGGCAGCTGGAAGAAGCCCATGTAGCGCGAACGCTTGAGCTGGCGCAGGGCCGGACGCAGCAGGAAACGGCGCAGGTGCGGCACCGCGGCGGTGGCGATGCGGTGGATGCGGTCGGGCCGCAGCGCGGCGGCGGTATAGGCCGCAGCCGCGCCCCAGTCATGGCCCACGACGTGCGCCTTGTCGACGCCGAAGTGATCGATCAGCGCGATGACGTCGCGTCCCAGCGTGGTGATGCGGTAGTCGCCATCCGCCGGCAGTGCGGTGGGGGCATAGCCGCGCATGAACACGGCCACGGCACGGAAACCGGCAGCAGCCAGCGACTTCACCACCGGCTCGAAACTCCAGGCGGTATCGGGGAACCCATGGAGGCACAGCACAAGCGGGCCTTCGCCGGCTTCGAGATAGGCGAATTCCAGGCCGTTGGCACGAATCCAGCGGGGCGAGAGCGTGTAGGTCATCAGGTCAGGCTCTGTAGGAGTTTGCAGATTAAACAGCTTGATGCGCCACGAACAAGATTGCGCTCGCGGCGCAAATGTGTCGCCACCCTCTCGTCGCTCCATGCCGCAGCACCATGGAAAGCGATAATGACATGCCGCTGTAACACAGCGACGCGAAGATCAGCGCAGATCGCGACAGATCACGGCAACTCGATCCATCGATGTTCTGGATCGGACAGCAACGGCAAATACAGCGCCAGACGGGCATCGCCACCGTCCAGGCCGCGCAAGGCGCTGCGGTAGCCCTCGAGCTGGCCGCGGTAGCGCTCCCGTTCGGTTTCGAGGAAGGCCTCGACATTGCCGCCCTCGTGCACGCTGGTCTTGAAGTCCACCACCCAGCGCTGCCCCGCCTCGTCGATGAAGCTGCGGTCCAGCTTGAGGCGCCGCGGCTGTCCGTCGACCAAGGTGGTCAGCTCCCACTCGCTGCGCGCCTGCGCGTGTGCCTGCAACAGCCAGCGCCCACGCGAATCCTGCAGGGTAGCTACCAGTGCCTGCTGCACGCGCTGACGCGCCGCCTCGCAGCGCGTAGTGGGGACCCCTTCGACTGACAGCATCTCGTCCAGTTCCACACCCAGCGCCGTCACCCGCTCCGGACTCCACTGCTCCAGCCCCTCGCGCGCGATCTGCTGCATCCAGCGGTGATAGGCCACGCCGATGGCGCGGGCCGCTTCGCCGGCCCAGTCGAAGGGAATCGGGTCGGCCGCGGCCAGTCCCGCAGGCAGCTCCGGCCCAGGCGGCAGCGGCGGCGCGTTCCAGGCCATAGGCAGGCGCCGGATCGGCGGCGGGCGACGCGCAGTCTCGGGCTCGGGCGACACGGCTGCCGCGGCGAGCGCCGCGAAGTCCTGGGCCACCGCCGGCCACAGCCGTGCCAGCAGGCTACGGCCCGGCGGCTGCGGCGCCTTGTCCTCGGCCCCGGGTTCCAGCGCGCCAACCAGATGCAGGCTGCGGCGCGCACGCGTGGCGGCCACGTAGACCAGGCGCGCATCCTCGTGCAACTGCTTCTCGGCCTGCAGGCCGAGCACGAACTCGAAGATCGGGTCTTCCTCGTCGCCGCTGGCGTGCAGCGGCGCCAGCAGCAGGCGCTCGCCGCCGTCGCGCCCGCGGCGCGTGGCCCAGGCCACCAGCGGACGCGTATCGCTGCGCGTGCCGCGGCCCAGCCCCGGTACGATCACCACGTCGAACTCCAGGCCCTTGGACTTGTGGATCGTCATCAGGCTCAGCGATTCGCCGGCCGCGGCATCGGCGCTGGCCTTGAGTTCCGCCAGCGCCAGGTCCAGGGCCTCCAGGTCCGGCAACTCCGGCCCGCGCGCCAGATCGTCGAGCCGCGCGAAGAACACCTGGGCATCCGCCAGGTCGCGTGGCGCGGCCACGCAGGCCGGACCACCCAGGGCCAGCCAAGCGCCTTCGATCCAGCGTCGCAGCGGCTTGCGCCCCTGCTGCGCCAGCGCCGTCTCCAGCACCGACATGCAGCGCGCCAGCCGCTCGCGCCCGTCGGCCGACAGCCGCGCCAGCCGCGCCGGATCGCGCAGGCCGGCGAGCAGCGGCGCCTCTGGATGCAACCCCTCCGACAGCGGCAGCAGATCAGCCAGTGTCAGGCCGCAGCAGGGCGAGCGCAGCAGGGCCAGCCAGGCGACACGGTCCGCCGGGTGCAACAGCGCACGTGTCAGGCTGCGCAGGTCCTCGATCGCGGGGCGCGTCGCCAGGCCCTCGATGTCCACCGCGCGGTAGGCCAGCCCGGCCTCGCGCAGCGCCGGGGCGATGGCCTCCAGGTGACCGCGGCTGCGCACCAGCACGGCGATGCGGGCGGCCGGGTCCGCGGCCTGCGCCTCGCACACCAGTTCCACCACGCGCTGCGCCTCGGCTTCCGGCTGCGTATCGCCCAGTGCATGCACCGCCACCGCGGGCCCGGTAGCGGCGGGCCTTGTCGCCACCGCCAGCGCATGCCGGGCGGCGCCGCGTTCGCGATCCTCCTGCGCCGGCAGCACCTTGGCGAAGGCCTGGTTGACCCAGTCCACCACGCCGGCCTCGGAGCGGAAGTTGCAGGACAGCTGGAGGGCCTCCAGCCGCAGGTTGCCGATGCCCTGGTTGCGTGCATCCATGAACAGGCCGACATCGGCGTTGCGAAAGCGGTAGATGCTCTGCATCGGGTCGCCCACCACGAACAGCGTGCGGCCGTCACCGGAATGCCAGCCGGCGGTGAGCCGCGCCAGCAGCTGCCACTGCAGCGCCGAGGTGTCCTGGAATTCGTCAACCAGCAGGTGGCGGATTCGGTAGTCCATGCGCAAGGCCAGGTCACTCGGCCCTTCCGCCCCGCCCAGCGCCGCCACGGCCTGGCTGGCGACCTCGGTGAAGTCCACCTCGCCGCGCGCCATGAACACCAGGCGCAGTTGCGCGGCGGCCAGCCGCAGCGTATCCAGCAGCGCCTGCAGGATCTCCCACTGCGCATCGCTGTAACGCGGCGGCGGCAACATGCGCAGCTGCCCCAGGCGCTCGCGCAGGCCGGGGATTTCAGTCAGCGCGGCGATCAGTTCCAAGTGCGCCTGGCGCGGCGGATCACGCTCGGCCTTCTCGGCCTTGCTCTTGCCGGCAGGGAAACCGTTGGTGGCGTTGACCACCTTGCGCCAGTCGCCGTCGCGCTTCAGCACCAGGTCGGCCAGCACCTGCCAGGAGACCAGGCCCGCCGCATCGCAGCGCGGCCATTCGCCGTCGCGCAACGCATGCAGCGCCAGCCCCGGCTGCGCGGCGTAGAGGCTCGACGAGGCATAGGCCGCCGAATCCAGCCAGGCGATACGCAGCGGCCGCGGCAACAAGGCCTCGACCTCCGCCAGGCTGCCGGCGACGAATTCCGCCAGCGCCGACTCCAGCACCTCGCGCGTTCGCTCGGCGCGGTCATCGGCCAGCGTGTAGGAGATCCATTGATCTCGGCGGCCGAGCAGCAAGACCAGTTGCGATTCCAGCAACGCGGTACGGTTGTCGAAGTGCGTCAGCACCCGCGCCACCGACGCGGCCAGCGCAGGTGTGCTCTCGATCAGCTCGATGGTGGCACGCGCCGCCTCGCGGTAGGCCAGCTGCGGATGTTCCGCCACCTGCACGCGCCCGCCGAAGCCGGCCGTGAGTGGCGCCTGCTGCGTGATCTGCGCGCACAGCGCATCGATGGTCAGGATGCGCAGGCGTTGTGGATTGTCCTGCAGGCCCCAGCCGCGCTCCTGCGAGCGTTCCAGCGCGGCGCGCGCCAGCCGCCAGGTCTGGCGCCGATGCTCGTCGGCCGGCTCGCCGCCGGACTGCGCCTGCTGCACGGCCGCGAACACGCGATGGCGCATCTCCGCCGCGGCCTTGCGCGTGAAGGTGATCGCCACGACTTCCTCGGGCTCATTGACGCCCGCCAGCAGGGCCAGCACGCGCTGCGTCAGCAGCTCGGTCTTGCCGGAGCCTGCAGGGGCCTGGACGATGAAGCTGGCCTCGGGATCCAGGGCCCGTTCGCGTTGCGCACGATCGGCGATGTTCGTCATGGCTCGCCCTCCGCCACTTCCGCCACGCTCTCGCGCACACGGCACAGCGCATGCAGGTCGCAGTCGCGGCAGGTCTGGCGTGCATGCTTGGGCGTCACCGCCGCCCAGCCCTCACGCACCTCGGTGGCCACGGTGTGCAGCTGGCCACGCCAGCGACCCAGCAGGGCCTGCCACCCGTCGGCATCGGCGGTCTGCTTGACGCTGTCCCAGGACGCGATGCCCGGCGCGAGTTCCGGCGCCACGGCAATGCCTTCGAAGCCGATGGCCCCGGCAACCAGGCGTCCGTAGGCGATAGCCTGCACGCCACCGCCGGTGAGCGCGTAGATCAGCAACTGCGGCTCCTCCGGGCGCTCATCGGTCCAGGGCGCCTTGCGCCGCCCGCCGCTCTTGTAGTCCAGCACCAGCCGACCGCCGTCCTCCAACTCGTCCACGCGGTCGCGCCGCAGGCGCAGGCGCAAGCCCTCGAACTCCACCTCGCCATCGCTGCCCGGAGCCAGCTCGGGCCCCAGTTCCGGCGCGCGCCCTTCCAGCTCGATCACGCGGAACGGCAGGCGCAGCTTCTCCTGTTCCAGCCAGGCGGCGACCAGGCGCCGCAGACGCTCATCCTCCAGGCGGCGCATGCCCGCGCGCAGGCGCTGAGGCGCCTCGCGCAGCAATCGCGTCAGCGCCGCATCCACGGCGGTGCCGATGTGTTCCTCCAGTTGCGCCGCATCCAGCGACATCAATCCCTGCTGGTCGCGCAGCTCACGCCAGATCGACTCCAGCACGCGGTGCACGAGGTTGCCGCGGTCCGCCGCGTTGATGCCGGGGCGCGGCACTTCCAGCCGATGCGCTCCAAGCCGGTGGGTGGCGAAGCCGCGGAAGGGACACAGCGCCTGGTCGCCGAGCAGGCGCACGCCACCCGGCGCACGGCTCTCCGGCGGCAGCGGCGGCGCCTGGGCATCCAGCAGTATGTCCAGCGCCTGAGGCGGCTGCGCCTGCCAGCTGCACGGCAGGGGTTGCGGTGGCAGCAGTTCTGCCTGCTCCAGCCAGGGCGCCAGCAGCGGGCTGGGCGCGAGCGGCCGATCCTGCTCCTGGCGCGGCCAGGACAGCACCACTTCCGGCGCGGCGGCGAGCCAGCGCGCCGTCAGGCGCCGTGCATAGTCCAATTCCTGCGCCGCCGAGGCATGCGGCAGGCCACGCTCGCGCTGCAGCGCATACGGGATGAAGGGATGCGGCTTCACCGCGGCCGGCCAGTGCTCGTCGTCGAAGCCGGCGATCCACAGCGCGTCGAACTCCAGGCCCTCGGCCTCCAGCGCACCCATCACCTGCACGCCGGTGGCCAGCGACTGCGGCTGGAACAAGGTCTGCTCGGCGATCTCGCGCAGCTGCGCGACGGCGGCGGACCAGGGCACGCGGCCCAGCAGCGATTCCAGCCGGCCCAGCTCGGCCAGGCAGGCACTCCAGGCCTGGTGCGCCTGGTACTCCTCGCTATCGAGCGCGCGGGCGCCCGGCCAGCCGGCCGCCTCCAGGACCTCGCCGACCACGTCCACCCACTCACCCGCCTGCGCACGGCGCTGCGGCTGCCGCAACGCCATCAGCGCCTCGCAACGCCCGCGCAGCGATTCGGAGCGCGCATAGTGGCGCAGCGATTCCAGGCTGACCTCGGTATGTCCTTCACGCCGCAGGCGGGCATCGATCGCCGCACGCTGCAGGCGCTCGTCCTCGCCACCGCCCCAGGCCGGCGAGCACAGCAGGGCGGTGGCGTCCGCGTAGGGCAAGGGCTCGTGTAGCCAGCGCAGCAGGCGCAGCGCGGCCTGCGGCAGCGCGGTGTCGGACAGCGGCTCGCCCAGCGTCAGGTTGTAGGGTCGTGCCAGGCTGTGCGCGTCCACCGCCTCGGCCTGCGGGCAGAGCTGCTCGTCGAACAGGCGCTGCACCGCGCCGCGGCGGCTGCCGATGTCCGGCACGATCACGCCGATGCGCTGCAGCGGCTGTTCGCGCAGGCGCGCGGCGGCCCAGCTCGCCGCGGCCCGCAGCTCCTGCTCGGCATCGGCGGCGCCGACCAGCCGGACACGGGCTTCGCGCGCCGGCGGCTGCAGTTCCTGCAGCGTGCTGCCCGCCACATGCAGCGCCGACACCAGGCGCCGCAGCGACGGCGTGTGCTCGTGGAAGCCGGCCAGCACCACGTCGGTCGGCACCGGCACCCGTCCCTCCGCAATCGCCCGCAGCAGGGCGGTACGCCAGCCCTGCGCATCGACGCGCTCCAGCGCCTGGCAGCGCTTGCGGTACTGCTGCGCCCAGTGGTTGAAGCGCTCCACGTCCGGCGTGGTCGCCGGCAGCGGCAGCGGCAGGTCGTATTCGTGGACCAGGTCCCAGGCTTCCGCGGCGAGCTGTGCCGCCTCGGCCTCGCGCAGCAGCGGCTGTTCCTGTCGCGTCTCGTCGATGGTCAGCCGCCACAGCAGGCGCCGCTGCTGCGGGCGCAGCGCCTGCGGCAGCGGCCGGCCCTGCCGGCGCAGGTCCAGGCGCACGGTCTCTGCCGCGGACTGCAGGAAGGCCTCCAGCGTCAGGATCACCGGCGTTTCCCAGGCCGACAGGCCCTGGGCCTGCGCCGCGCGGGCATGCGCCTCGAACAGGTGCTGCGCCAGGCGGCTGCTGACGCAAAGCAGCGCCGGTGCCGCTCCGGGCGCACGCAGCATGCGGGCGAACAGCTCCGGCGCGGCGATGCGCGGCAGGACATCCGGGTATTCGGGGCCGTGGGCGGTCATGGGTGGCGGAAGTATGCCTTGGCGCGCCAACGAAAAAGCCCGCCGAGGCGGGCCTTTCCATCGACTCGCGTCGGCTTACCTGGGCAGGCTGTCCTGGCGCGGCGGGTTGTCCAGGCGCATCGCCAACTGCTGCGCCGGCACGTAGCCGTTGACCACCTCGCCGTCGGGCAGGATCATCATCGGCGTGCCGCGCAGGCCCAGCTCCTGGCCCAGCTGCCAGTCACGCGTCACCGGGTTGGCGCAGTCATGACGGTCGCCGGTCATCGGCGAACCGGCCTTGGCATTGGTCAACGCTGCCTTGCGGTCGGCCGAGCACCAGACCGCCTCCGCCTTGCGGTAGGAATCCGAGCCCAGGCCGGCGCGCGGGTAGAACACATAGCGGATCGCGATGCCGGCGTCGTTGTACTCCCCGATCTCGGAGTGCAGCTTGCGGCAGTAGCCGCAGTCGATGTCGGTGAACACGGTGACGACATGCCGCGGCTTGGCCGGCGCGAACTCGATGGTGCTGTCCGGACCCAACGAGGCCAGGCGGGTCAGGCGGAACTCGCGGCGGCGGTTCTCGGTGATCTCCTCGCCGGTCTCGATGTTCATCAGGTCGCCCTGCACCAGGAACTTGCCGTCGGCGGTGACGTAGGCGTAGACCGGGCCGGCCTGGACCTCGTAGAGGCCCGGGGCGCTGGTCTGGCGAATGTCTTCTTTCTTGATCTCGGGGATGTACTGCGCCAGGGCCTTCTGGACGCGCTCGATCTGGGTGTCCTGGGCGCAGGCGGTGCAGGCGCCGAGAACCAGGGCGCTGGCGAGGAGAGTGAGCAGATGTTTCATGGAGGGTCCGGACAGCGGGGGTATGGGCATTATGACAAAGACCGCCCGGCGGCGTTCAACCTCGCGGGTGATGCGTCCGATGCAGGTCACGCAGGCGCGCCTTGGCCACGTGGGTGTAGATCTGGGTGGTGGACAGGTCCGCATGGCCCAGCAGGGACTGCAGGATGCGCAGGTCCGCCCCATGTTCCAGCAAATGGGTGGCAAAAGCGTGGCGCAGGCCGTGGGGCGACAGGCTGGCTCGGATTCCGGCCTGCTCGGCGTAGCGCTTGATCAGCATCCAGAAATTCTGCCGGCTCATCGGCCCGCCGCGGCGGGTGACGAATAGCCAGTCACTGGCCTGCCCCTCCTGGAGTGTCTTGCGGGCACTGTCGACGTAGCGCCCCACCCAGTCGATCGCCGGATCGCCCATCGGCACCAGCCGCTCCTTGCCACCCTTGCCCAGCACCTGCACCACTCCCTGTCGCAGATCCACCCGCGGCAGCGGCAGCCCTACCAGCTCCGACACGCGCAGGCCGCTGGCATACAGCAGCTCCAGCATGGCGCGGTCGCGCAGGCCCAGGTCGGTTTCCACATCCGGCGCCTCCAGCAGCTTCTCCACGTCCGATTCGCCCAGGGTCTTGGGCAGGCGCAGGCCCAGCTTGGGCGATTCCAGCCGCGCGGTCGGGTCGTCCGGACGCTGCCGGTCGGCATGCAGATGGCGGTAGAACTGGCGCAGGGCCGACAGCAGCCGCGCCTGCGAGCGCGCCTTGAGCCGCCGCTCCGCCATGTATTCCTTGATGTCGGCCTCCCCGGCGGCGGTCAGCGCGCCGCCGCGCGGCAACAGCCAGCGCGCAAACAGGGCCAGGTCCGAGCGGTAGCTGGACTGGGTGTTCCTGGACAGCCCCCGCTCCAGCCACAGCCGGTCCAGGAAGCGGGCGATGGCAGCCTCGTCCTCGAAGCCGGCGGCCTCGGCGAGACCCTGTTCGAAGTCGGCGTCGTTCACCCTTCTATAATAGCCGCCCATGCTCCGACGACTCCTCGACCTGGTCTACCCGCCGCTGGCCTTCCTGGTCTTCATGCTGGTACTGCCGCTGGTCTGCCTGACCGTGATCGCCACCCCCGGCGCCGCCCTGCGGCGCGAGGTCGGCCGCTTTGGCGTGCGCCTGCTGCTGGGCTGCATTGGCGTACCGCTGTTCGTGCAGGGGCGCCGGCACCTGCCGGCCACCCCGGCGCTGGTGGTCTGCAACCACGCCAGCTATCTCGACGGCCTGGTGCTGACCGCCGCCCTGCCCCGCCGCTTCACTTTCATGGTGCAGGACGGCGCCGCCAGCTGGCCGCTCGCCGGCTGGACGCTGAAGCGCATGGGCGTGGAGTTCGTCAATCGCGGCAATGCCCGCAGCGCCGCGGCCCTGACTCGCACCCTGATCCGGCGCATGGCCGAGGGCGAAAGCTTCGTGATCTTCCCGGAGGGCACCTTCAAGGCGCCCCCTGGCCTGCTGCCCTTCAAGAACGGCGCCTTCATGATCGCCGCCCGTGCCGGCGTACCGGTGGTCCCGGCCGGCATCCGCGGCACCCGCCGGCTCTATGGCGGTGGCAACCGGCTGCCCCGCTGGAATCCCGTGATGGTCGAGCTGGAAGCGCCGATCCAGCCGGACGGCTCGGCCCAGGCCGCCCAGCAGCTGCGCGACAAGGCCCGCGCCGTGGTCCTGCGGCTGTGCCGCGAACCCGACAGCGCCCCCGCCCATGCCCCGGCAGAGCCCCCGGGCGACGCCGCCTCCGAGGCGGCGATCTGAGCAGCGATCCGCTATCCTTGCGCCCCGCCCGCGCCCTGCGCGACCCGGCCCTCGCCTCCCCCCAGAACCGATGGCGCTGAAACGAACCTACCGCTGGCAGAACTGGTCCGGCTCCGTAAGCTGCGAGCCGCACCACCGCAGCCGCCCGCTTGGCATCGAGGAAATCCAGTCCGAGGTCCTGCGCTGTGCCGAAGAGGGCGAGCGCCTGCGCGTCATCGGCAGCGGCCACTCCTTCTCGCCGCTGTGCTACAGCGATGAGAACCAGATGTCGCTGGACGATTTCACCGGCATCGAGGCCGCCGACCTGGAGCGCCGCCGCGTCTGGGTACGTGCCGGCACCACCCTGAAGGAACTGGGCAGCCTGCTGTTCGAGCGCGGCCTGGCGCTGGAATGCCTCGGCGACATCGACGCGCAGACCGTGGCCGGCGCCATCAGCACCGGCACCCACGGCTCGGGACTCTCGTTCGGCAGCCTGTCCTCGCAGGTCACCGGCCTCAAGCTGGTGGTGGCCGACGGCACGGTCAAGACCCTCACGCGCGACGCCAGCGGCGAACTGCTGGATGCCGCGGCGCTGTCGCTGGGAGCGCTGGGTGTGATCACGCACGTGGAACTGCAGTGCGTAGACGCCTACCGCCTGCACTGCCAAACCTTCCAGGCCCCGCTGGAAGAAACGCTGGTGCGTCTGGACGAGTACCTGCACGGCTACCGCAATTTCGAGTTCTTCTGGTTCCCCTACAGCGAGACCGCCCAGATCAAGTGCATGGACAGCACGCGCCGTCCGGCCACCCTGTGGCAGCCGGCCAAGCTGGCCAGCGACCTGGCGGTGGAGAACGGCCTGATGTGGGCGCTGTCGGAAGCCGCGCGCCGCGTGCCCTCGCTCAGCGAGCGCATCAGCCGCTTCGCCTCGCAGCGCATGCCGACCTCGCAGAGCGTCCGCGACGCGCACCAGGGTCTCGCCACGCGCCGCCTGCTGCGCTACCACCAGGCCGAGTACAGCATCCCGCTGGATCGCCTGCCGATGGCGCTGCGCCAAATCGACCGGCTGATCAGCGCGTTGCGCTTCCGCGTGCATTTCCCGCTGCACATCAGCTTCGTCAAGGCCGACTCGCTGTGGCTGTCGCCCAGCTACCAGCGCGAGTCGGCCTACATTGCCGTGCACATGTACCGCGGCATGCCCTACGAGGATTACTTCGCCGCGGTCACCGACATCTTCGACCGCAACGACGGCCGCCCGCACTGGGGCAAGCAGCACGACAAGACCGCGCATGAACTGCGCACCCTGTACCCGCGCTTCGACGACTTCCGGCAGCTGCGCCAGGAGATGGATCCGCGCGGCCTGTTCCTGAACCCGCATCTGGCGGACCTGTTCGACATCCAGCGCCGGTAGCTTGCCCGTGACGAAGCCCCTCAACCCCCGCCAGCGCTACGACCGCGACCTGCAGCGCGCAGACTTCAGCCGCGACGCCTCCCAGGCGCAGGCCGTAGACGCCCTGCAGTCCGTCTACGAGACCCTGGTCGCCAATCCGCCCAAGCGCCGCTTCGGCCTGTCGAGGAAGCGCTGGACCGCCGTCCCGGGCCTGTACTTCTGGGGCGGCGTCGGCCGCGGCAAGACCTACCTGATGGATGCGTTCTTCGACTCGCTGCCGTTCAGCGGCAAGCGTCGCACGCACTTCCACCGCTTCATGCTCGAGGTGCATGAGCGGCGCCGCAAGTATCCCAACGAGCAGGACCCCCTGAAGCTGGTGGCCGCCGAACTGGCCGAGGAAACGCGGGTGCTGTGCTTCGACGAGTTCTACGTGTCCGACATCGCCGACGCGATGATCCTGGGCCGCCTGTTCGAATCATTGTTCGAGGCCGGCGTGACGCTGGTGGCCACCAGCAACATCCCGCCCGAGCGGCTCTACGAGAACGGCCTGCAGCGCGCCAACTTCCTGCCCTTCATCGACATCCTCAAGCGCCATGTCGGCGTACTGAACGTGGACGGCGGCATCGACTACCGCCTGCGCACGCTGACCCACGCCGAGATCTACCACCACCCCTGCGACGTCGCCGCCGAGGCCAACCTCAAGTGCTGGTTCGACGAACTGGCGCCGGACAAGTGCCGCAAGGACGTGGACATGCAGGTGCATGGCCGCACCATCCACGCCCGGCGCCTGGCCGACGGCGTCGCCTGGTTCGACTTCGCCGCACTCTGCGAAGGGCCGCGGGGCGCCGCCGACTACATCGAGCTGGCCCGCACCCACCACGCCGTGCTGCTGTCGCGTGTCCCGAAGCTGACCGTGTTTCACGAGGACGCCGCCCGACGCTTCATCAACCTGGTGGACGAGTTCTACGACCGCGCGGTCAAGCTGATCATCGCCGCCGAGGTGCCCCAGGCGGAGCTGTATGCCGGCGAGAAGCTGAAGTTCGAGTTCCAGCGCACCCAGAGCCGGCTCACGGAGATGCAGTCCGAAGAATACCTGGCCCGGCCGCACCTGCCGTAGAGTGGGCCACCAGCGGCTGGCCGGGATGAATCTACCAACCCGGCCGTCACGCTTCGGCCTTAGAATCCCCGCCCGCCGCCCGGCCGCCCCTGAGGGCTGGCGTCGGCACGGCCTTGACCAGTGCCGTGCGGACAGCGACCCCTGACGTCAGGGACATGCCGTACAAGTCAGGTCTGCACTATGTTTTCAGCGTTTCCACAGGGATTTCAGCCGTCATGAGCGCCGCCACCTCTCCCATTCAAAGCTTCATCGGCAAGACCGTCGTCATCACCGGCGCCTCCAGCGGCATCGGCGCGGAGGCCGCCCGTCAACTGGCCCGCCGTGACGCCGTGGTCTGCCTGATCGCCCGCCGCGAGGAGGAACTGCGCGCGGTGCAGGCCGAAATCCAGGCCGAGGGCGGCGAGGCGCACATCTACCCCACCGACCTGGCGGACCCGAAGTCGGTGGACGCCTGCTGCGAGAAGCTGATGGCCGAGCACGAGCGCATCGACGTGCTGGTCAACAACGCCGGGCGCTCGATCCGCCGCCCGCTGATCGAGTCGGTCGGGCGCATGCACGACTTCGAGCGGACCATGCAGATCAACTACTTCGCCGCCGTGCGCATGACGTTGAACCTGCTGCCGCGCTTCCGCCAGCAGGGCCATGGCCACGTCGTCAACGTGTCCAGCGTGGCGGCCCTGATGAGCACGCCGCGCTTTGCCGCCTACCTGGCCAGCAAGGCCGCCCTGGACGCCTTCACCCGCTCCATGCGCATCGAGCTGGCCGAGCATGGCATCGACGCCACCACGATCAACTACCCCCTGGTCAAGACGGCCATGACCGAGCCGACCAAGGTCTACAAGTACCTGCCGCAGATGGAAGTGGCGGACGCCGCCGGCTGGATCCTGGACGCCATCGCGCGCCGCCCGGCACGCCGCACCACCCCGCTGGCCACCGGCTTCCTGCTGGCCACCTCGGCGGTGCCGGGCCCGGCGCTCAAGCTGTTCGCCGAGTTCTACAAGCGCCGCCTGGAAAAAGCCCAGGAGAAGCTACGCTCGGACCAGGGCGGCTGAGCCGTCCGGGTGCGTCAGTACATGTAGTCTTCCGCTTCCTGCATGGCCCGGGAGCTTCCTTCCGCAATCCGGGGGCGCAGCCGCAGCAGGCGTTCCTCCTGGTAGGACGCGCGTCTCCGCTCCTGCGGCGTGGCCGCCATGCTGTCGCGCCGCATCCGCAGGTCTCGCAGCCGGTTATCGACCCGGGCCAGGGCGCTGCCGGGCGCCGTACGGGCATCTTCGCCGTCGAAAGCCCTGCGCTGCTCCGAGCGCAGCTGCTCGCGCTGGCGATCCCGCGCATCCAGGTATTCCTCCATGTTCTGCTGCCCGGTCTTGGCAGGCGGCCGCGCCGGCGGCGTGGCCGAGCCCGGCCCCTCGGCCGCCAGGCGCTCCTGCTCCAGGATCTTCTGCTGGGTCTGCAACTGCAGGAGTTGTAGCTGCAATTCCTGCTGGGTTTGGGCGCGGGGCGCCTCCTCGGCGGCCGGGGCCGGCGGCGGAGCCGCCTTGTGGACTCGCACCGATGCCCCGCTGCTGCAGGGACGGTCCTGGAACACCGTGCCGTCCGGGGTGTTGCAGCGATAGGCCGATTGGGCCTGGACGGCCGTGCAGACCAAGCCCATCAGGACAACGGATGATATGGCGAAAAGACGCATGGAATGCTTCCGCGGGACAACTCGCGAAGTCTAGCGCCGCACCGGGAATCGTGCAGTTCGCACCATTTCCCGGCCGCGTGGCTGCTGGAATTGAACGCTAGGCTGGGAAAATCTGACTAACGAGTCATTTTTAGGGGGTCGCTTGATATACTGACTCAGTCGTCATGATCTGACCTTGAAGGGGGTTTTCTGATGCTGCAGCCGATCGAAACCAAGAAGCGTCGCAAGCATGCTCCGGAGGAGACACGTGCACAGTTGATGCGGGCTTCCGCCAAGTGCTTCGCCGCAGTGGGCTACGGCCGCACCCAGGTCAGCGACGTGACCCGTGAGGCGGGCGTCGCGGTCGGCACCTTCTATGTCCACTTCACCGACAAGGAAGAGGCCCTGCTGACGGTTCTCAAGGGCCACTTCGAGCCGGTTCGCGAAGGCCTGCAGGCCCTCAAGGTTCGCCTCAAGGCTGAGCGCAGCCGCGAGCTCGCCAGCTCCCTGCGCAGCGTCGTCGGCTTCATCCTGCAGCAGTCCCTGCAGGACCGCGACGGTTTCCTGACCTGGTATCGCCACGGCCACGATGTCAGCGAGAACGCCGACCGCCTGGTCATGGCCTACTACAGCTACTTGGAGCAGGCCATCGCCGAGGAACTCGCCACGGCTACCGGCCTGGATGACCAGACCCGCAACTCCCTGGCCCAGGGCCTCGTCGGCCTGCTGCTGTCCCTCATCAACCGCCAGTTGCTGACCGGCGAGCCCAATGCCGAGGAAGCCACGCGGGTCAGCCTGTTGATGGCACTCGGTGGCGTCACCGCCGCCCGCGGCCAACCGGCGGCACGCGCCATCGCGGCCTGACCCTCCTGTCGCATGAACCCAGCGCGTAGCGGCCCGTCCGCTGCGCGCTTTTTTGTTTGTCCGCCGGGTCAAGAGGGGTAATGGCCAGACCTCCGCCATGCTGGCGCGAGCCTTGCTGGAAGCTATGGAAAGCCCTGGCTCCAAAAGGGCCAGATTGGTGCGATGCATCAATGAAACTGAGACAAAAGCCTGCAATACTGCGGGCTATAACTATATAGCTGCATATGTTGGCGGAGGATGAGGACCATGCCGTTATCGGCGACGATAGCCGACGATCATGCCATCGTTGGGACAGATCGCGACATCTTGTCGCCTGATCGATCAATCTTTACTCATGCACCGAGATTCCTCCGCAAGATGCCGGCTTTGGCCCGGATCAGCCCCGTATCGCACTCGAATTCACCGCTATGCCGTCAATATGCACGGCAGGACTTGTTAGGCAGTGACAATTTTGGTCAGTCACCCCTGATTCGAGTGTCGGGTTTTACTTACAGCGCCGTCGGCAAAACGGCATATCGGTATGCCTTATCGACATTACCGCTCGACACTTGTCATGTTCCTCTTACAGCAGCCTTGAGCCAGCAAGCCTAGAGTCATCTTTCGTAAATGCAGAGTGGCCATAGCCGCCAGTCCCTTTTCCCGGTCCCACCTTTCCGCGCCTTCCCTACCCCCAATGAGCAACAACCTCGTCTTCATTGTCATGGATAGCTGCCGTTTCGACAGCTACAAGCAGGCTCGCACCAAGAACATGGATTACTTCGGAGAAGGCCAGAAGCGCTACTCCTACGCGTCCTGGACCTCGCCCTCCCATTACACCTACCTGATGGGCATGACCCCGCACGACAACCCGCAGGGGGTGTTCGCCTCGGAGGTCTACAAGAAGGAGTTCTCCAAGTGGGTGGACCGGCTGGGCGTGGACGGCCTGTCGTTCAAGTCCTTCGTGCCGCAGCTGTCGCTGCCCAATGTGCTGAAGCAGCACGGCTACCGCACCAACGCCAAGGTGTCGATGCCGGTGCTGAACCCGACCTCGCACATGAACAAGCACTTCGACGAATACAAGCTGATGACGAATCACAATGATTTCGCCGGCATGGTGCGCGAGATCGATTTCTACGATGACGAGCCGCAGTTCTACTTCCTGAACCTGGGCGAGACCCATTATCCGTACATGCTGGACGGCAAGGACCTGCCGCACATCTCCGGCGTGCACGGGGTGTTCAAGCACATGGATGACAACCTGGGCGAGGGCTCCGAAGACAAGTTCTTCGACGACGAGCAAATGAAGTCGCTGCACAAGCAGCAGATCAAGACGGTGGAGTACGTGGACACGGTGCTGGAGGGCCTGATTGAAAAGGCCCCGGTCGGGACCCACTTCATCATCACCGCGGACCACGGCGAATGCTTCGGCGAAGGCGGGTTCTTCGGCCACGGTCCCATCGTCCACGAAAAGGTCATGGAAATTCCTTTTCTGGAAGGCAAGAAGCGTTAATTCGCGAGGCAGGGTATTCCCATGACCAGCTCCTTTGAAATCCTGGGCCTGAGCCCGGCCGGCCTGCCGACCCCGGCACTGGCCACCGCGATGGCCCGCGCCGGCGGCGCCGGCCTGCTCAACCTCGAATTCTGCGCCGACACCGCGGCCGCGACCGCGCAGTTCCAGCGCCTGCTGCAGGAAGGCGGCCGCGGCCGTGTCGGCCTGCGGCTCACCGCAGCACAGGCGGAGCTGGGCAAAAGCCTGCTGGCACGTGCCGGCGACCGCGCGCTGACGCTGGTCCTGGGCGGCCCCGCCGCCGGCCTCGTGCACCTGGCCAAGGCCATCGGCGCACGCAAGCAGGACCGTGTGCTGGCGGAGATTTCCGACGCCTCGGCATTGCCGGAGCTGGGCAACCGCTTCCAGGGCCTGGTGGTCCGTGGACATGAATCGGGCGGCTGGGTCGGCGAGTACACCAGCTACATCCTGCTGCAGAAGCTGGGCGAGCGCAGCAAGCTGCCGCTGTTCGTGCAGGGCGGCATCGGCGTGCACTCCGCCGCCGCCTGCCGCGCGGCCGGTGCCGCTGGCGTCGTACTGGACGACCAGTTACTTCTGCTGGCCGAATCGCCGCTGCCGCCGCAGCAGCAGGCCGAGTTCGCCCGCCTCAACGGCGCCGAGACCAAGCTGTTCGGCGAACTGGTGGACCAGTCCTGCCGCGTCTATGCCCGCCCGGGTTCGGCCGCACTCAAGCAGGCCGAGGAGGACAATCGCCAGGTCGAAGGCGCCCTGCTGACGCTCGAACAGTGGCGTGAGCGCATCACCGGCCAGATCGGCTGGGCCGGCGACGGCAGCCAGCTGATCCCGCTGGGCCAGGGTATCGGCCTGGCCGCGACCTTTCGCGACCGTTTCCGCACGGTCGCCAAGCTGGTGCAGGCCATCCGCCGTTCCAGCCTCAAGCACATCGAGCAGGCCGCGCAGCTGCGCTTCCTGGATGCCGGCGGCCCGCTGGCCGAGTCGCACGGCACGCGCTACCCGCTGGCGCAGGGCCCGATGACCCGCGTCTCCGACAGTCCCGAGTTCGCCGTGGACGTCGCCAAGGGCGGCGCCCTGCCCTTCCTGGCGCTGGCACTGATGCGCGGCCCGCAGGTCAAGGAGATGCTGGAAAAGACCCGCGACCTCGCCGGCAACCTGCCCTGGGGCGTAGGCATGCTGGGCTTCATCCCGCATGCGCTGCGCGAGGAGCAGTGCGCCGAGATCTGGAACTGCAAGCCGCCCTACGCTCTGATCGCGGGTGGCCGTCCGGACCAGGCCGCGGAGTTCGAGAAGCGCGGCATCAAGACCTATATCCACGCGCCGGCCCCGGCGCTGCTGAAGATGTACCTCGAGCAAGGCGCGCGTCGCTTCGTGTTCGAGGGCCGCGAGTGCGGCGGCCACATCGGCCCCCTCTCCAGCTTCGTGCTGTGGGAAGAGATGATCGACGTGCTGCTGGAGCACGTGAAGCCGGGCGAGGAGAAGGACGTGCACGTCCTGTTCGCCGGCGGCATCCACGATGCCCGCTCCGGCGCCATGGTGGCGGCGATGACCTCGCCGCTCGCGGCGCGTGGCATGAAGGTGGGCGCCCTGATGGGCACGGCCTACCTGTTCAGCCAGGAGATCGTGCGCTCGGGCGCCATCGTCGAGGGCTTCCAGGAACAGGCCGTGGCCTGCGAACGCACGCGCAACCTGGAGACCGGCCCCGGCCACTCCACGCGCTGCGCGGCGACGCAGTTCGCCGACGACTTCTTCAACCAGCGCCGCGAACTGATCCGCGAGGGCAAGAGTGCGGAGGAAATCCGCGACATCCTCGAGGACCTCAACCTAGGCCGCCTGCGTGTCGCCTCCAAGGGCGTCAACCGCGACGAGTCGGGCAAGGTCGTCAGCGTGGCGCCGGACAAGCAGCTGGCCGACGGCATGTACATGATCGGCCAGGTGGCGACGCTGCGCGATGCCGCCGTCTCCATCGCCGACCTGCACCAGGACGTCTGCCAGGGTTCGCACGTGCTGCTGGAGAAGGCCGCTCCCGTGCCTTCCGTCGCCAAGCCGGTGGAGAAGCCCTCCGACATCGCCATCGTCGGCATCGGCGTGGTGCTGCCCAAGGCCAACGACGCCAACGAATACTGGAACAACGTATTGCACAAGGTCAGCGTGATCCGCGAGGCACCGGAATCGCGTTGGGACTGGAAGCTGTTCTTCGACGAGAACCGCAAGACCCGCGACAAGATCTACTCGCGCTGGGGCGGCTTCCTCGAGGAGATCCACTTCGATCCGACGCGCTTCGGCATCCCGCCGCGCTCGATGAAATCGATCGACCCGATGCAGCTGCTGACGCTGGAGGCCGCCAGCCGCGCGCTGGACGACGCCGGCTATTCCAAGGGCGGCTTCGACCGCGAAAGCACATCGGTGATCCTCGGCAGCAGCGGCGGCGCGGGCGAATTGGGCCTGCAGTACGGCGTGCGCGCCGAACTGCCGCGCTTCGTCGAGAACCTCACTGACGACGTCTGGGAGCGCCTGCCGGAGTGGACGGAAGAGTCCTTCGCCGGTGTGCTGCCCAACGTGGCCGCGGGCCGCGTCGCCAACCGCATGGACTTCGGCGGCGTGAACCTCACCGTGGATGCCGCCTGCGCCTCATCGCTGGCCGCGATCAGCATGGCCGTGAACGAACTGGAGTCCGGCCGCAGTTCGCTGGTGCTGGCCGGCGGCTTCGACACCACGCAGTCCGCCTACGGCTTCACCACCTTCGCCAAGACCCAGGCGCTGTCGCCCAGCGGCAAGCCCAAGACCTTCGACGAGAACGCCGACGGCATCGCCATCTCCGAGGGCGTGGTCATCACCGTGCTCAAGCGCCTGGCCGATGCCGAGCGCGACGGCGACCGCATCTATGCCGTCATCAAGTCCACCGCCGGCTCGTCTGACGGCAAGGCCCTGGGCCTGACCGCCCCGCGCAGCGAAGGCCAGGTGCGCGCGCTGCACCGCGCCTACGCCAAGGCCGGCTTCTCGCCGGCCACGCTGGGGCTGATCGAGGCGCATGGCACCGGCACCGCCGTGGGCGACCGCGCCGAGGCCGCCACCATCACCCGTGCCCTGGCCGCCGAGGAAGCCGCACCGCGCTCCGTGGCGCTGGGCTCGGTCAAGACCCTGCTGGGCCACACCAAGGCCGCCGCCGGTGTCGCGGGCATGGTCAAGGTCGCCCTGGCCCTGCACCACCGCGTGCTGCCGGCCCATGTCGGCGTCGAGAAGCCGATCGACACGCTGGCCGATCCGAATTCCGCCGCCTACCTGCTCAAGGACCCGCGTCCCTGGGTCGCCCATGCCGAGCATCCGCGCCGCGCCGCGGCCTCGGCCTTCGGCTTCGGTGGCACCAACTTCCACGCCGTGCTCGAGGAGTACAGCCCGCACGGCGGCATCGCCGGCGCGCAGCGCTGGCCGGTGGAGCTATGCCTGTTCCGAGCCGCCGACAAGGCCGCGCTGGTCAAGGAACTGGAAACGCTGCGGCCCCGGCTCGAAGCCGGCAGCCGCGTCGGCCTGTCGGAGTTGGCCTTCACGCTGGCCAAGCAGGCGGAGTCCCGCTCCGGCGGCACCGCGCTGGCCATCGTGGCCACCGATCTCTCCAATCTGGCGAAGGACATCGACGCCGCCCTGGCGCATCTGCGCGAAGGCAAGCCGCTGACGCCGTCGATCCGCTACAACGCCGCGCTGCCCGCCACCGCACCATCGCTGGCCTTCCTGTTCCCGGGCCAGGGTGCGCAGCACCTCAACATGGGCCGCGAGGTCGCGCTGTTCGTCGACGAACTGCGCGAAGCCATGGAGTTCGCCGATCGCGAACTGCAGGCGGCGCTGCCGCAGGCACTGTCCAGCCGCATCCTGCCGCCGGCCGCCTTCGACGACGCCACCGAGACCGCGCAGACCCGCGCCCTGACCGACACGCGCGTGGCGCAGCCGGCCATCGGCACGCTGTCCATGGGCTACCTGCGCCTGGCCAAGCGCCTGGGCCTGGAAGCCACCGCGGCCGCCGGCCACTCCTACGGCGAATACACCGCGCTGCTGGCCGCCGGCACCATCACCGAGGCCGAGTTCCTGCACTTGTCCGCCGTGCGCGGCCGGGCCATGGCCGAAGCCTCGAGCACCTCCGAGCCCGGCGGCATGGCCGCCGTGCAAGGCCGGCGCGAGATGGTCGCGGCGCAGATCACCGAATACGCCGGCGTCACCATCGCCAACCACAACGCGCCCGAGCAGTGCGTGATCTCCGGCCCCCGTGCCCAGGTCGAGGCGGCCGCGCAGAAGCTCGGCGCCGCCGGGCTGCGCGCCACGCTGCTGCCGGTCTCCGGTGCCTTCCACACGCCGCTGGTCGCCAGTGCCAAGGCTGCGCTGTCCGCCGCGATCCGTGCCACCAAGTTCGCCGCGCCGCAGCTCACCGTCTTCTCCAACCAGACCGCCAAGCCCTATCCGGCCAAGCCGACTGCGATGCAGGCTCTGCTCGACGAGCACATGCTCAGCAGCGTCGAGTTCGTCGCCGAGGTCGAGGCGATGCATGCCGCCGGCAGCCGCGTGTTCCTGGAGCTGGGCCCCAAGGGCATCTGCTCCAACATGGCCAAGCAGACGCTGGCCGGCAAGGACGCCCAAGCGATCGCGCTGGACGGCAACGGCGGCGGCCTGCGCGGCCTGCTGCTGGGCCTGGCCGAGCTGTTCGCCGCCGGCGTGGCCTGGCAGCCCTCGGCGCTGTTCGCCAACCGTGACCTCGCCTTGCTCGACAACACCCAGCTCGCGGACCTGTCCAAGCCGCGCGTGGTGCCCAAGCACATGTGGCTGCTCAGCGGCGGCTGCGCCCGCCCGATCGACGACCCGCTGATGCGCACCGGCAGCCAGCCGGCGCTGACGCAGGCCAGTTCGGCCGCCGCCCGCCAGGCACAGCTCGACAAGATCGCCGCATCCCTGCCGCGCCCGGCGCCTGTGGTGGTGCATCAGCCGGTCGCCGGCGCACCGATGGCGATGCCGTCGATGCCCGCCGCGCCGGCACTCGGCAACGAAGCGCTGGTGGCCTACCAGCAGACCATGCGCCAGTTCCTGAGCCTGCAGGAGCGCGTGGTGCAACAGTTCCTCGGTGGCGGCGCGCCCGGCGCGATGCCCTCGATGCCCGCCATGCCGGCCCCGATGCCGCTGACGTTGCCCCAGATGTCGGCGATGCCAGTCGCTGCCGCGCCGGTCGCCCCGGCACAGCCGACGGCCATGCCGGTGCCGCGCGCGCTGCCGGTGGCCGCGGCCCCGGTGGCCACGCCGGCCGCCGTGCCGTCCTTCGACGCCCGAGAAGCGCTGCTGGCGATCGTCGCCGAACGCACCGGCTACCCCACCGACATGCTCGGGATGGACGCCGACCTCGAAGCCGACCTCGGCATCGACTCGATCAAGCGCGTGGAGATCCTCGGCGCCCTGCAGAAGGCGCTGCCCGGCCAGACCGGCGCCCAGATGCAGGCGGTGATGGAACGCTTCACCAAGGCCAAGACCCTCAACGCCATCCTCGCCCAGGTGCAGCCGCTGCTGCCGACGCAGGGGGCACAGGTGTCGGTGCAGATGGTGTCCGCACCGGTCGCCGCGGTCGACTACACCGCCCTGCTGACCTCGATCGTCGCCGAGCGCACCGGCTACCCGACCGAGATGCTCGGGATGGATGCGGACCTCGAGGCCGACCTCGGCATCGACTCGATCAAGCGCGTGGAAATCCTCGGCGCCCTGCAGCAGTCCCTGCCCGCCGATACCGGCGCGCAGATGCAGGGCTCCATGGAGCGCTACACCAAGGCCAAGACGCTGTCGGCGATCCTCGCCGAACTGCAGCGCCTGGCGCCGTCCGCCGCCGTCGCGGCGCCGGCCGCCACGGTCACCGTCGCCGTCGCCGCACCGGCCGCCGCGGTCGACTACACCGCCTTGCTGACCTCGATCGTCGCCGAACGCACCGGCTACCCAACCGAGATGCTCGGGATGGACGCCGATCTCGAAGCCGATCTCGGCATCGACTCGATCAAGCGGGTGGAGATCCTCGGCGCCCTCCAGCAGTCGCTGCCCGCCGATGCCGGCGCGCAGATGCAGGGTTCGATGGAGCGCTACACCAAGGCCAAGACGCTGTCGGCGATCCTCGCCGAACTGCGCCGCCTGGTCCCAGCGGCGGTCCCGGCCGCCACGGTGACGGTCGCCGTCGCCGCGCCGGTCGCGGCCGCGCCGGCCATCGACACCACGGCGCTGCTGACCTCGATCGTCGCCGAGCGTACCGGCTATCCCACCGAGATGCTCGGCATGCAGGCCGACCTCGAAGCGGACCTGGGCATCGACTCGATCAAGCGCGTAGAAATCCTCGGTGCCTTCCAGAAGGCCCTGCCCGCCGAACTCGGCGCGCAGATGCAGTCCGCCATGGAGCGCTTCACCAAGGCCAAGACCCTGGCCGCCATCGTCGCCGAAATGCAGCGCCTGGCCCCTGCGGCCGCCCCGGCACCGGTGGCGGTGAACGTCAGCGTCGCCGCACCCGCCGCACGCATCGACTTCGCCGCGCTGCTCACCGGCATCGTCGCCGAGCGCACCGGCTACCCGCCGGAGATGCTGGGCATGGACGCCGATCTCGAAGCCGACCTCGGCATCGACTCGATCAAGCGCGTGGAGATCCTCGGCGCCTTCCAGAAGGCCCTGCCCGCCGAACTCGGCGCGCAGATGCAGGCCAGCATGGAGCGCTACACCAAGGCCAAGACGCTGAGCGCGATCCTGCAGGCCCTCGACAGCCTGCAGGCTCCGGCCGCAGCGCCTGCCGCCGTCACCGTGAGTGTCGCCGCCGCACCCGCTGCCAAGGCCGCTGCGCCTGCGGCGCCGGCTGCCCCGACGCCGCGCTACGTGATCAAGTCGCGGCCCGCGCCGCTGCCGGCCGCGAGCAGCAAGCTCGGCGGCCTGGCGATCGTGCTCGGCGATTCGATGCCGGTGGCCAAGCTGCTGTCCGCCGAGCTGAAGTCGCGCGGCATGACGCCGGTACACGTCAGCGACAACGATCCGGCCAAGCTGCGTGCGGCCATCGCCGCGGCCCGCGCCAAGCACGGCCCGGCCAAGGCCCTGCTGCAGATCAACGGGCTGGATCGCCGCAAGATCGGCAATCTCGCCGACTGGAAGGCGCGCTATTCGCTGGATGCCCTGAGCCTCTACCACGGCCTCAAGGCCCTGGAGAGCGACCTAGAGAGGGCTCGCATCGTCGGTGCCAGCCGCTTCGGCGGCACCTTCGGCCGCGATTCCGTGGGCAAGGGTGCGGCCTCCGGTGGCGCCGCCAACGGCGTCTTCAACTGCCTGCGTTATGAATACCCGCAGTCGCTGATGCGCGCGGTGGACTTCGACGGCCAGTCCGACGAGGACATCGCCCGCCTGCTGGTGGACGAGCTGGCTTCCGATTGCCGTGAACCCGAGGTGGGTTATGTCGGCACGGTGCGCCACGGCAGCGTCACTTCCAGCCAGCCGCTGACCGCCAGCCCCTTCCCCGCCTCGGTCGTCCCGAGCGGCGACTGGGTGGTTCTGGTCACCGGCGGCGCGCGTGGCATCACCGCCGAGATCGTCGAGGAACTGGTGCGTCCGGGCATGCGCCTGGTGCTGCTGGGCCGTACCGCGGCCCCGGCGCCGGAATCCGCCGAGACCAGCGGCCATGCCGACGCCGCGCAGCTCAAGGCCGCATTGCTGAAGGCCCGCATGGCCCGCGGCGAGAAGCCCAAGCCGGTGGAGATCGACCGCGAGGTCTCGCGCATCCTGGTGGACCGCGAGATCCGCGCCAACCTGGCCAAGCTCACCGCCGCTGGCGCCAAGGTCGAGTACCTGGCCTGCGACGTGCGCGACGAAGCCGCCTTCGGCGGCCTGATCGACAGCCTCTACGCCAAGCACGGCAACATTGACGCCGTGCTGCACGGTGCCGGCGTGATCGAGGACAAGCTGTTCGTCGACAAGACGGCGGAATCCTTCGAGCGCGTGCTCGGCACCAAGCTCGACGCCGCCTTCCTGTTGTCGCAGCGCCTGAAGCCGCAGAACCTCAAGCTGCTGGCCTTCTTCACCTCGGTAGCCGGCCGTTACGGCAACCGCGGCCAGAGCGACTATGCCGCCGCCAACGAGACGCTCAACCGCCTTGCCTGGCAGCTGCATCGCGAATGGCCGCAGACCCGCGTGATCGCCGTCAACTGGGGTCCCTGGGACGCCGGCATGGCCAGCGAGGGCGTGCGCCGCGCCTTCAAGGAGCGTGGCATCGAGGCCATCCCGGTGCCTTCGGGCCGCCGCTTCTTCCTGGACGAGATCGCCTACGGCCCGCGCAACGACGTGGAGATCGTGGCCGGCGCCGGTCCCTGGTACAAGCCCGAGCAGGAGCCTGCAGAAGCCCCAGCGGCTGCCCCGGCCGCGCAGCCCAGCGGCCTGCCGCTGATGCAGGTGGCGCCGCGCATGGGGCCTGGCGGCAACATGATGATGGACCACCAGTTCTGCGTAACGTCCGATCCCTACCTGCTCGATCACCGCCTGGACAGCAAGGGCGTGCTGCCCGCCACCGGCGCGCTGGAGTGGATGGCGGAATTCGTCACCGCGGCCTGGCCGGGCTGGCAGGTGGTGGAGATGCGCGACCACCGTGTGCTCAACAGCGTGATGCTCGACCCCGAGGTCAACGGCGGCAAGCGCAGCGTGCAGATCCGCGCCCGCGCCTCCTCGCACTCCGACCTCAACGGCCAGACCATCACCGTGGAGATCATCGACCCGGCCAAGAAGCTGCCGCTGTACCGCGCCACCGCGGTGCTGGCGCAGAAGATGCCGGAACCGCCGGTGATGAACGTCGAGGCGCTGGCGGGTGCCAAGCCCTTCGCCGCCACGGATGCCTACGCGCACTTCCTGTTCCACGGCCCGCGCTTCCAGCTTGCCTCGGACATCCCGGCGGTAGCCGAGGGTGGTCTCGACGCCCGCGTGCGTCCGACCCTGCCGACCGAATGGCTGCCGGAGGCGCAGGGCAGCTGGCTGTTCGACCCGGCGCTGTGCGACGTGGCACCGCAGATGGCCATCGTCTGGTCGCGCCTCAACCGCAACATGACCGCCCTGCCGTCGGCCTTCGCCTCGGTGCGCCGCTACGGCAGCGAGCCGCTGCCCAAGACGCTGCGCCTGGCGCTGCGCCTGCTGCCGGCTCCGCACGAATCGGCCATGGTCTACGACGCGCTGTACCTCGACGATGCCGGCCGCGTACGGCTGGAGATGCGTCACTGCGAGGCCACCATGAGCGCGGCCCTGAACCGCCTCGGCGGCCAGGCGGCGACCATCAAGAACCAGCCGTCGGACCGGGCGTGATTTCACGATGACCCAACCCCTCGACATCGCGATCGTCGGCCTGGCAGGCATCTACCCGGGCGCGTCCAACGCCCGGCAGTACTGGCAGAACATCCTCGACAAGGTCGACGCCACCAGCGAGGGCGACCCGGAATGGGTCGGCCCCTACTTCGAGCCCAACAGCACGCGCGAGGATCGCATCTACACCACGCGCGGCGGCTTCCTGGGCGAGCACGCACGCGTCAACCCGCAGGACTACGGCGTGATGCCGAACGTGGCCGCGGGCAGCGACCCGGACCACATGCTGGCGCTGAAGGTGGCTCACGAGGCGCTGGACGATGCCGGCTACCTGCACAAGCCCTTCGACCGTGAACGTGCCGGCGTGATCATCGCGCGCGGCACCTACGGCAACCGCGGCATGGCGGGCCTGATGTCGCGCAACTGCTTCCTGGACCAGGCCATGGACCTGGTGCGCGGCCTGCGTCCCGACTTCAACGAAGGCGACATCCTGAAGCTGCAGAACGCGCTGAAGGCGCAGTTGCCGCCGTTCAACGCCGAGCACATCGGCGTGCTGACGCCCAACGTCATCGCCGGCCTGATCGCCAACCGCCTCAACCTGATGGGGCCGAGCTACATCGTCGATGCCGCCTGCGCCTCGACGCTGATCGCAGTGGAACAGGCCGCCGCGGAGCTCAACAGCGGGCGCTGCGACCTGATCATCACCGGTGGCGCACAGGTGCACACGCCGCCACAGCTGTTCATCCAGTTCTGCCGCATCGGCGCGCTGTCGCGCGACCGCATCCGCCCCTTCCAGAAGGACTCGGACGGCACCCTGCTGGGCGAGGGCATCGGCATGCTGGTGCTCAAGCGCCGCGCCGACGCCGAGCGTGACGGCGACAAGATCTATGCGGTGATCCGCGGCATCGGCACCGCCAGCGACGGCCGCGCCAAGGGCCTGCTGGCACCGCGCCTGGAAGGCGAGATCCTGGCCATGCGCCGCGCCTACCAGAGCAGCGGCATCGACCCGATGACGATCGACCTGATCGAGGCGCACGGCACCGGCACCGCGGTTGGCGACAAGACCGAGATCGAGTCGCTGACCAGCATCTTCGGCTCGCGCGGCCGCGACCAGCAGATCGCCATCACCGCGGTCAAGTCGATGATCGGCCACTGCATGCCCGCCTCCGGTGGCGCCGCGCTGATCAAGACCGCACTGGCGCTGCACCACAAGGTGCTCCCGCCGATGCTGTGCACCGAGCCGGACCCGGACCTGGGCCTGGACAAGACGCCGTTCTACCTCAACACCGAAACCCGCCCCTGGCTGCACGGCAAGGCGCACCCGCGCCGCGCCGGTGTCAACGCCTTCGGCTTCGGCGGCATCAACTCGCACGTCATCCTCGAGGAGTACCGCGAGCACCGCCCCGTGCAGGTGCAGGTACTGCACACCCCCAGCGATTCCGAGCTGGTGGCGCTGGCCGCCGAGTCCCGCGAGGAGCTGCTGCAGCGTATCCATGCAGCGCTGGCGCACCTGAAGACCGCCACGCTCGCAGAGGTCGCCAAGGCCTGCAGCACCTATGGCCGCGGTCCGTTCCGCCTGGCCATCGTCTGTGCCGATGCCTCCGAGCTGGAACGCAAGCTGCACCAGGCCATCGAGAAGATCGAGCGGCCCGACGTCAAGCCGTTCAAGACCCGCGCCGGCATCAACTACGGCGCCGGTGACGTCGCCGGCAAGCTCTGCCTGGTGTTCCCGGGCGAGGGCTCGCAGTATCCGAACATGCTGGCCGACCTTTGCGTGCAGTTCCCGCAGGTACGAGACTGGTTCGACTTCATCGAGGAGAACGCCAACCGGCGCGGCAGTCCCTCGCGCGTGCCGGCCCTGCTGCCACCGCCGACGGTCATCAGCGACGAAGCCCGCAAGCTGCTGGAAGACCGCCTGTACGAAATGGACGTGGCCGCGGAAGGCGTGTTCGCCGCCAGCCTCGGACTGCATGCGCTGTTGCAGGATCTCGGCTTTGCGCCCGACGCCATGCTCGGCCACAGCACCGGCGAGAACACCGTGCTGACTGCCGCCGGCATGAATCGCGTGCGCCACCGCGCCGAGACGGCCGACGCCGTGCAGGTGTTCAACCGCATCTTCAACGAGCTGGATGCAGCCGGGAAGATTGCCGAGGGCTCGCTGCTGACCATCGGCGGACTGACGCCAACACTACGCAGCGCGCTGCTGTCGGACCTGGGCGAGATGCACCTGGCGATGGACAACTGCCCGAACCAGCTGGTGCTGTTCGGGCCGCCCGAGGCCGCGCACAAGCTGCACGAGCAACTCAGTGCCGAAGGCGCGATCTGCCAGGAGCTGCCCTTCGGCCGCGCCTACCACACTGCGCTGTTCAAGCCGCTGGCCGATGCCTTCCGCGGCTACTTCAAGACCCTGGAACTCGGCCCCGGCACGACCACGGTCTACAGTGCCTCGACCTGCGCGCCGTTCCCCACCGATGCCGACGGCATCCGCGAGCTGGCCGCGCGCCAGTGGGAACACCCGGTACGCTTCACCGAGACCATCCAGCGGCTTTACGAGGACGGCTACCGTGTATTCCTCGAAGTGGGCCCCAGCGGAAACCTGACCTCCTTCGTCGGCGATACCCTGCGCGGCAAGGACGACGTGCTGGCCGTGTCCAGCAACAGCCGTCGCAAGCCGGGCATGGCGCATCTGCACCAGACCCTGGCACAGCTGTTCGCCGCTGGCGTGAGCTTCGACCCCTCGCGCCTGTTCGCCCACCGCAGGATCGCCGACCTCGACCTGATGGGCGAGCCCAAGCCGGCTGCCAAGCTACCGCCACGCATGAAGCTGCTGAACCCGGTCTGGCAACTGCCGGAGGAGTGGAAGAAGCCGCTGCCGCAGGCCGCCGCGCCCGCGATGCCGGCCGGCACCCCGGCACCCGCCGCGGCGCCCGCTGCCGTGGCAGCGCCGATGCCGGCCGCCATGCCCGCAGCCGCCGTATCCAGCGATCCGCGCATGACGGCGCTCAACGCGCACTTCTCGCTGATGCAGGACTTCCTCGACAGCCAGGCCCGCGTACTGGGACTGGCCAGCAGTGCCACGCCCGCGATGCCGGCGCCGGTCACTGCCTCGGCGGTAGCGATGCCGGCTGGCTTCGATCCGGCCTTCCCGCTGCTGGGCCCGGTGCAGCTCTCGGCCGGCAAGCTGACATCGGAACGCCGCTACACCATCGAGCAGGACCTGTTCCTGCGTGACCACACGCTGGGCGACGCGCCCAGCGCCGCCGACCCGGCGCTGACCGGCCTGCCGGTGATCCCCTTCACCTACAGCATGGAGCTGATCGCCGAGGCCGCCATGCGCCTCAGCGGTCGCAGCGACCGCGTGGTGTCGGCCATCGAGAACGCCCGCGGCAGCCGCTGGCTGTCGCTCGACGACGGCGCCATCACGTTGCGGGTGCTGGCCGAGGCGGCACCGGGCAACCCCGACGCCATCGCCTGTCGCGTGTTCCTGCTCGGCGAGGGCAGCACGCCCGGAGGCCTGCTGGTGTTCGAAGGCACGGTGCTGCTGGCGCCCGCCTACCCCGCCGCGCCGGCACCGCAGCCGCTGCCGTCCGCAGGGCTCAAGCCGCCGCACATCCACCTGCCGGGCCAGCTCTACCAGCACGGCATGTTCCACGGCCCGCGCCTGCAGGGCGTGACGCGCCTGGACAGCTACGGCGAGCAGGGCATCGTCGCCGAGCTGACCACCATCCCGGTGCACGACTACTTCGCCGGCACCACCACGCCGCGCTTCCAGCTCGACGCCGCCATGCTCGACGCCGCGGGCCAGCTTGCCGGCTTCTGGCTGCGCGAGCGCAACCCGGGCGTGCCCAACTGCTTCCCCTTCCGCGTGCGGCGCCTGTCGCTCTACGCCCCGCCGCCAGCCCCAGGCCTGCGCTACGCCTGCCATGGCGCCATCACGCTGCCCAGCCCCACGGTGCTGGAAGCGCGCTGGGACGTGATCGGTGCCGACGGCCGCCTGCTGCTGCGCGCCGAGGGCTGGGACGACCGCGTGTTCAGCGGCGACGAGCGCTTCTTCGGCTTCCGCCTCGACCCGGGCCATGCGCGCCTGTCGGAAACGCCCATGGCCGGCCAGTTGCCGGCCGAGCTGTGCCTGCGCCGCATCGAGCCGCTGCCGGAAGGCACGCTCGACGAGGGCGGCACGATCTGGAAGCGCATGCTGGCCCACATGGTGCTAAGCCGCCGCGAGCGCGCGATCTTCAACGCCCTGCCACAGCAGGGCCCGCGCCGCGAGGAATGGCTGATGGGCCGCCTGGCCGCCAAGGACGCCGCGCGCGACTGGTACCGCCTGCGCAGCGGCACCGAGCTGTCGCCGGCCGACGTCGAGATCGACGCCGACGCCAACGGCCGGCCGCTGGTGCGCTGCCCCGCCCTGCCGCAGATGGCCGCACCGGCACTGTCCATCGCGCACAGTCAGCGCTGGGCCTATGCCGTGGCCAGCGACCCGAGCGTGGCACTGGGCCTGGACTACCAGCGCGCCGACAACCTGCGCACCGAGGACGTGGCCGTCGGCGGTTTCTCCGCCGCCGAGCAGGTCTGGTTCCAGGGCGTCGACGGGGCCGAGCGCAGCCGCATCGTGCTGGCCCTGTGGTGCGCCAAGGAGGCTGCCGCCAAGGCAGCCGGCACCGGACTGAACGGCCGTCCACAGGACTGGCAGGTGGTCGCCGCGCACCTGGACAACCGCCTGGGTGGTCCGCAGATGGCGCGCGTGCGCTACAACGGTCAGGATTACGATATCGCCCTGCATGCCGAAGCCGGTCAGGCCATGCTGGCGCTCTGCGTCACCGCAGCGCCACGGGCAGCAACATGGCCAGCAGCCTGAACATTCCTACAGAACTTCCTTCTCCGAAGACACGATCATGACGACGACCCTGTTCATTGGCCTCGATGGCTGCACCTTCACCGTGCTGGATGAAATGACCCGCGACCTGCCGGGAGAAGGCGTGACCATGCCCTTCCTGGCCTCGCTGATGAAGAAGGGCGTGCGCGCCAAGCTGCGCTCCACGCCCAACCCGCTGACCCCGCCGGCCTGGACCAGCATCATGACCGGCAAGGGCCCGGGTGAGCACGGCGTGTTCGAGTTCATCCGCGCCGAAGACCATGGCGCCGAGGTCTACTGGACGCTGTACGACGCGCGTGACGTCGACGCCGAGACGATCTGGTCGATCGCCTCGCGCAAGGACAAGAAGATCGCCGCGCTGAACTTCCCGCTGACCGCGCCGGCACCGGAGGGCATCAACGGCTCGATCGTGCCGGGCTTCATCCCCGCCAAGCACCTGCGCCGCAACACGCATCCGCGCGAGCTGTTCGAGCGCATCAAGACCGACGTGCCGGGCTTCGATCCCAAGGAACTGGCCTGGGACTTCGACAAGGAAAAGCAGGCCATGGAATCGCTCTCGGCCACCGAGACCGCCAAGTGGGTGCGCTACCACCTGCCGCGCGAGGAACAGTGGTTCAAGGTTGCCGAGTACATCCTCGGCAGCGACAAGCCGGACCTGATGGCGGTGATGTTCGACGGCACCGACAAGATCCAGCACCAGGCCTGGCCCTGGCTGGACAAGGACCTGCTGCCCAAGGACCCGCAGGGCCATGACAAGGAGATGCGCGAGGTCTGCCTCGAGTACTTCAACAACCTCGACGGCTACATCGAGAAGCTGGTGACCATGGCCGGCCCGGACACGCAGGTGTTCTTCGCCTCCGACCACGGCTTCACCGCCAGCAACTTCGTGCTGCGCATCAACACCTTCCTGGGCGAGAAGGGCTATCTCACCTGGGGTAAGAACGACGGTAGCGAGCAGGCCGTGCGCCGCGATGCCTCCGACTTCGCCAACCTCGACTGGTCCAAGACCCTGGCCTACTGCCAGACGCCGTCGTCCAACGGCATCGTCATCCGCGTGGCCGAGAAGCCGGGCGATGCCGGCATCAGGCCCGAGGACTACGAGTCCTTCCGCGAGAAGCTGATCGCCGACCTCTACACCATCACCGATCCCAAGACCGGCAAGCCGGTGGTGATCGACGTGCTCAAGCGCGAGGACTGGTTCGCCGGCCAGCACATGAAGCGCGCGCCAGACCTGACCCTGGTGCTGAGCGACCACGGCTTCGTCTCCATCCGCAACTTCGAGCCGGTGGTGGCCCACCGCCCCGCCGCGATCGGCACGCATCACCCGGATGGCATCTTCATGGCCTGCGGCCCCGGCATCGCCGCCAGCGGCATGGTCGACCGCCGCCTGATCGTGGACGTGGCCCCGACCCTGCTGCACAGCCTGGGCCTGCCGATCCCGGCGGACTTCGAGGGCAAGCCGGCCGAGACTTTCTTCGAGGCCGAATGGCTCGCTGCGCACCCGATCAAGAAGGGCGCCCGCACCAAGCCGCCCGCCAAGAAGGAACTCAAGGAAGAGATGGACCAGGGCGAGAAGCAGCAGATCATCGAACAGCTGCAGATGCTGGGCTACATGGAGTGAGTGCTGAAGCCGCCAAGCCCGCCGACGAAGGAACCCTGACGTCGGAGCAGTTGCTCGATCTCGGCATGGAAGCCATGGGGGCCACTGGCCTCTATGGGGTGATCGACTTCGAGCGGCCGAGCTACCTGTTCGCGCCGCGGCGGATCAAGAACTGCAGCTTCGGCGCGTTCACCTACGTCAACGGCATGTACACCAGCAGCCTGTACGATACCCGCGTGGGGCGTTACTGCTCCATCGCGGAGGCCGCCATCGTCGGGCCCTACGAGCACCCGACCGACGGCCTGTCGACGCACACCTTCGCCTTCTGCTCGCCGGAGGACTTTCCGCCCTTCGCCGTGTTCCAGGACTTCAAGGACCTGACCACGGTGTCCAAGCGCGATGTCAACCGCGAGTTCACCGAGATCGGCCACGACGTCTGGATCGGTGCCGGCGCCTTCATCAAGCGCGGCGTGAAGATCGGCGACGGTGCCGTGGTGGCGGCGCATGCCCTGGTCACGCGCGACGTGCCGCCCTACTCCATCGTGGTCGGCCAGCCGGCCAAGGTCGCCCGCCTGCGCTTCGACGAGAAGACCGTCGAGCGCCTGCTGAAGCTGCAGTGGTGGCGCTACAATCTGGCACCACACAAGAACGAGCTGGACTACAGCCGCATCGAAGCCTCGCTGGACGGCCTGGAGCAACGCCTCGCGGACGGCAAGCTGGATCTGCTGCAACCCGAGGCCTGGCGCCTGCACAAGGTTCGCTACAAGGTCCGCTTCCGCCCCGAGCGCCTGCCGCAGCCCCTGTACACCTGGCCCTGATTCCCCGCCGGGAATACGGGTCATTCATCCTTACGACAATACGCCACGAGCCATGAGCAACTCCGACGTCTACGTCACCAAGCTGATCACGCTGCTGAAGGATTTCACCCAGGACTGGGACAACGAATTCGACGGTGAAATGGACCGTAGCAGCAAGCTGCTGGGCGATCTCAGCTTCGAATCCATCGACATCATCCAGCTGATCGTGGCGATCCAGGAAGACATCGTCGGCGGCAAGCTGCCATTCGAGAAGCTGCTGATGAAGGACGGCCGCTACGTCGACGACCTGTCCATCGGCCAGATCGCCGACTTCCTGGCCGCGAACATTCCGGGCTGAGCACCAGCCATGCCGGCGGCGCAGTCAGGCCTTGCGCGCCACCACCAGCACGTAGTCCTCGCCTGCGGCCACCAGGCCGCGCAGGCGCGCCACCGACCGGCTCACCTCGGCCGCGCGCTCGCCCTGCAACTGCAGCCCGGCACGCTCGAAGGCGTCGATGAATGGAATGCGCGTCCAGTCCACGATCGATTCGATGCGCAGGGCCGTGAAGCCCGCCACCCGCAAATGCGCGGCGTAGACGTCGGCGTCGTAGGCGTTGTCACGATTGTCGAGGCACACCCCGGTGCCCACCGCCGTCGCCCCCTGCAGATAGGCCGAGGGATCCACCCCGCGCCGCGGGATCAGGTCGGTCAGCGCGAGCGTGCCGCCCGGGCGCAGCACGCGCGCCGCCTCGCGCAGGAAATCCGCGCGGGTATCGAAATGGAAGGCGCACTCCACCGACAGCAGCTTGTCGAAGCTGGCATCCTCGAATTCCATCCGCGTGGCGTCGCCCAGGCGCAGGTCGATGCGCTCGGCGAAGCCCTGCTCCCGCACATAGCCCCGACCGTATTCGAGGCGCAGCGCGGTGACGTCGATACCGACGATGGACGCGGGCTGGAAATGCCGCAGGCAGGCCACCGCGCCGGCACCGTAGCCGCAGCCGACATCGAGCACCCGGTCTTGCGCAGAAAGCCCCGCGGCGGACGCCACCAGCAGCGTCAGCGCCTCGGCCGCCTGCTCCATGCTCATGTCCGGGCGCGTCCAGTAGCCGTAATTGGCAAAGGGCTGCTTGCCGAACAGCTCGCCCCGCTGCTCGTGACGTCGCGTGTAGTGCCGCGCCACGTCCTGTGTATGCGTCGTCTGCATGACTTCCTGTCCGCGTTGAATCCCGAGTCTCATCCCGGCTTCACGTTGGTTTCGTGAAGAACGCCTGCTCACCGGAATCCCAATTGACCACCCGACCCAAACTGGCGCATCAGCAATTCGGTAGCGGTCCCGACGTCGTGCTAGTCCACGGCCTGGCTGCCAATCGCGCGTTCTGGTACCCCCTGGCGACGGCCTTGTCGTCGCAGTACCGCGTCACAATCTATGACCTGCGCGGGCACGGCTACAGCGAACGACCGACCAGCGGCTATACGGCAGCCGACCAAGGGCAGGACCTGCTGCACCTGATGGACGAACTGGCCCTGGAAGAGGCCGCCGTCATCGGTCACAGCTACGGTGGTGCCGCCGCGCTCGAAGCCGTGCTGCTGCAGCCGCAGCGCTTCAGCCACCTGGCCCTGATGGACACCCGCATCCAGCGCCTGCAGTCGGAACTGCGCCTGCACGACGTGGGCCAGCTCACCGCCTTCGAACAGGCCGCCGCCCGCCAGGACGGCGGCGACTGGGCCAGCGAGCCAGAGGTCGGCTTCCGCTTCCTGGAAGTGGCGGCGCGCAACAAGGTCGCCGGCGTCGAACTGGACGCGGGTGGAGAGTTCGTTCCTTTCGGCGAGGGCCGCGGCGCTCTGCGCGCGGCCAAGCAATGGCTGGGCCTGCTCGACGACACCAGCCTGCGCCAGGACTTCCGGGTGCCCGGCGCCGAGGCCGAGGCCTATGCCTCGCTGCGCCAGCCGACGCTGCTGATGTACCCCAGCCATTCACGCTCGGGCGCCACGTCCAGCCGCCTGCAGGCACTGCTCCCTAATTCACGGCTGGTCAGCCTGCCCCAGGCCGGCCATTTCTTCCCGGTCACCCACCCGGCGCAGGTCCGCGCCGAGGTCGAGGCGCTGCTGCGCGCTTCGTAAACGCCACAGGAACGCACATGTCCAGCCTCGACCAGATCCGGGTGATCGAACTCAGCGGCCACGTCGCCGCCGCCTTCTGCGGCAAGCTGATGTCCGGCTTCGGCGCCGAGGTCCTGCACCTGCCCGCGCCGGCAACCCTGCCCGGCTTCGCGCTCGGCGCCGACGAGCAGGCCTGGTACCACACCGCCAAGCAGCGCCTGGCGCTGGACCCGGCGCTGGACCCGGAGACCTTTGCCGCCCTGGTCCGCGGCGCCGACGTGCTGCTCGACGGCTGGGGCCTGGGTGTACTGGCCGGCACCGGCTTCGACGCCGCGCGCCTGCGCGCGCTGAACCCGGCCCTGGTGCTGGTGCAGGTCACGCCCTTCGGGCAGGACGGCCCCCAGGCCGCCTGGAAGGCCAGCGACCTGACGCTCTATGGACTCTCCGGCCTGATGCAGAGCACCGGCAGCGGCGCCCGCGAGCCGCTCAACGCCCGCCCACGCATGGCCGAGCTCACCGCCGGCATGAACGCCTACTGCGCCGCCATCATCGGCCTGCTGCGCCGCGAGCGCGACGGCTGCGGCGCCACCGTGGACCTGTCGATCCGCGAAGCCGCGATGGAGAACTATGAGGCGGCCATCGCCGAGTTCCTCAACATCGGCAAGGTCGCGCGCCGCAACGGCGACGAGCACAACATGGTGCCCTGGCGCACCTATCCCTGCGCCGACGGCGAGGCCGCCATCATCGGCGGCCCCATCCGCCACTGGCTGCGCGCCGCCCCCTTGTTCGAAGCGCCGGAGTTGCTGTCGGAAAAGCTGCAGACCATGGGCGGGCGCATGGCCAACCGGGCCGAGACGCAGGACCTGATGCGCCCCTTCCTGGCGCGCCACGGCAAGCGCGAGCTGTTCCACATGGGACAGAAGCACCGTCTGGCCTGGTCCTACCTCGCCAGCATGCCCGAAGCCCTGGCCGAGCCGGTGCATGCCGCCCGGCAGTTCTTCATCGAGCAGCCCCGGCCTGACGGCCAGCCGGCGACGATGCCGGGGGCACCCTTCCTGCCCGGCAAGGCGCACTGGAGCAACCGCCCCGCCCCGTCGAAAGCCACGGTCGCCCCGGGCTGGGAGCCGCGCCGCGCCACCGCCGCCAAGCACGGCGCCGCCCCCCTGGCCGGCCTGCGCGTGCTGGACTTCACTCATGACTGGGCCGGCCCGCATGCCGCCCGCTTCTTCGCCGACTACGGCGCCGAGGTCATCAAGATCGAATACCCGCAACGCCTCGACGGCATGCGCGGCGGCTACGTTGGCAAGGTCAACGAGCACCCGCGCTTCTGGCAACTGCATCGTGGCAAGAAGTCGGTGACCCTGGACCTCAAGCGCCCCGAGCACCGCGCCGTGCTGGACGAACTCGTGCGCGGCACCGACCTGATCCTGGAGAACTCCCGCGCCGGCATCATGGAAGCCAAGGGCTACGGCTACGAGCGTGTGCGCGAGCTGAACCCTGGCATCGTCATGGTCGCCATGTCCGCCTTCGGCGCCACTGGCCCTTACGCCAGCTACTGCGGCTACGGCGGCACCCTGGAGGCCATCAGCGGCCTGCAGTCGCTGACCGCCTACGACGAACAGAGCCCTGCCTACCGCGTGCGCGAGATGGACGTGATGAACGGCATCATGGGCATCTGCGCCGGCTTCACCGCGCTGTGGCAGCGTCAACGTGGCGGTGGCGGCCAGTGGATCGACCTCTCCGAATGCGAGACCACGGCCTGGTTCGTCGGCGAGTTCTTCGCCGAGGTGGCCCGCAGCGGCCGGCAGCCGCCCCCGGTCGGCAACCGCCATGCCGAGTACGCCCCGCAGGGCTGCTACGCCGGCCAGGGCCAGGACCGCTGGCTGCTGCTCAGCGTGCGCAACGACAGCGAATGGCAGGCATTGGCCGGCCTGCTGGGCGCAAGCGCGCAGGACGCGCGCTACGCCAGCGCCGAGGGCCGCCGCCGACACCATGACGCCATCGACGCCCTGATCGGCGCCTGGAGCGCCACGCGCAGCGTGGAGGCCGCCGCGGCCGAACTGCAGGCGGCCGGCGTGCCGGCCGGCTTCGTCGCCAGCTCCGCCGACCTGGCCGCCGACCCGCAGCTGGCCGCCCGCGTCTGGTTCCAGGACGCCGCCGGCACACCCCTGCCCGGCCTGCCGTTCCGGATCGACGGCTTCACGCCTCGTATTGCGCGGCGCGGCCCCGACCTGGGCGCGGACAACGCCGGATTCTTCGCCGCCGCCGGGGTCTCCGGGACCGAGCCCGACCTGTCACCGGAAGTTCTCGGCACCGCGTACGCTCTGTATTAAGCTTCGATCCGGTAGCGTCTGCCGTATCCACGAACAAGGAGCCGTTCCATGGTCGCCTCGCGCCTCTCCCGCCCGCTGCGCAGCCTGGGCATTGCCCTGCTCGCCGCGCTCGCCGCCTGCGGCACCAGCGGCGGCATCCCCTCCGCACAAGCCGCCGCCTCCCAGGAATACGAAATCAGCTTCCAGGGCGTGGACCGCAGCTATCGCCTCTACGTACCCGACGGCGGCGGCAACCAGCCCCGCCCGCTGATCGTCGCCCTGCACGGCGGTTTCGGCACCGGCAAGAACATGGAAGAACTGACCGGCCTGGACCTGGTTGGCGGCAATGCCGGCTTCGTCATCGCCTACCCGGACGGCGTGGGTCGCTCCTGGAACGCCGGCAGCTGCTGTGGCCCGGCGCTGAAGAAGAGCATCGACGACGTCGGCTTCCTCAAGGCCATGGTCGCCGACATCGGCCGTCGTACGCCGATCAACACCGAGCGCGTCTACGGCACCGGCTTCTCCAACGGCGCCATGATGGTGCACCGCGTGTCCTGCGAGGCGCCCGACCTGTTCAAGGCCATCGCCGCCGCCTCCGGCGGCATCATGGTGCAGAATTGCGCCGCGACGAAAAAAGGCATTGCCACCCTTCTGATCCAGGGCCGCGCCGATCCGCGCATTCCCTGGAACGGCGGCGATTTCGAGGGCAACTACCGCCCGCCGGTGCGCGACATCTTCACCCGCCTGGCCGGCCGCAACCAGTGCGCCGCCCAGGAATCGACCGACCAGGACGGCTCCGCCAGCTGCGTCACCCGCCGCGGCTGCGCCGGCGGCGCCGAGGTGAAGCTCTGCGGCATCGACGGCATGGGCCACCAGTGGGCCGGTGCCAAGGAACTGCTGCCGCGCCTGCTCGGCAAGGGCACCAACAACTACAACGCCTCGCAGAAGGTCGTGCAGTTCTTCCAGCAGCATCCGTAAGGCTTCAAGAGAAAAGCCCGGCTTCGCATGGCGAGGCCGGGCTTTTTCAATGTGCCGAGAAACGATCGATCGCGGTATCCGGCTTCAGCGCTGCTTGCGCACGTCGACGATCCGGTCACCCTGGGTATAGATGTCCAGGTCATAACTGCGGAACACCCAGCGCGTGCGGGCTCCGTCGGGCCCCTTCTCCGCGAACTGGGCTTCCGGCTCGGCATCGCAGAGCTGGCGGAAGGTCGAGAACACCGTGCCCGGCAGCTTCTCCGGCTTGCCACGCACGTTCAGGCAACGCAGGTAGCGCTCCGCCTGGGCCTTCTCCTCTTGCTGGTTCGCAGCGCTGCCGCCTTGGGAGGCGGTAGGCATGCAACGGGCGTCGCCATACGGATACCACTCGCCGTCACCACCCATGCAGCTGGGCCCGTTGATCTTGTTCCGGCCCTTGCCGTCGGCGGAGGTGCCCGCCGTGCAGGGATAGGCCTGGAATTCGATGGCCCCGCTGGGGGTCTTGCACTTGAAGACCTGGGCCGTCGCGTCCTGCGCCGGATGGAGCAGAGCAACTCCCAGCAGCAGGCCGGCGAGATTCCTGAACGACATCATCTGCAGCATCCCCCAATTACGGAACAGCAAGCGGCTTGGAATCCGCCCCCGCGAATCCCGCCGTGTTTCAATCCTGATCAAAGCCCCTGCCAGCCGGCAAGCCGGAAGCTATAAGCGGCTACTGCAGGCCCACCAGCGGCGCCGCGCAGCTCCAGTTCGGAGCGTCATAGCGCGCACCCAGCGCAGCCGCCACGGCATTGGCGGAGCGCAAGCCGTTGGCATTGGTCTCCAGCAGGCCCTGCACGGTATCGCGGAAGGCCACGGCCATCGGCCCCAGCGCGGCGGTGACGATCTGGCTCTCGTCGTCCTTCAGCGTATGGAAGTACTGGTTGGTGCCGTTCATGCCCACGCTGGGGATGCCCTTGGCATAGGGCCCCTGGTTCTCGCCCGGGGCGAGCACCGACGGCGGAAACTGGTAGAAGGGCTTGATCGCCGAACTGCTGAAGGCTGGGCGGGTGATCGCGCTGAGCATCGCGTTTTCCGACACCGACAGCGTGCGCACCTGCGACAGGCCGCCGGTGGCTTCGGGTTCGCCGCCCACGTCACGGTAGCCCTTGTAGACCAGGCCGGACCCCAGGTGCACATAGGCCACGGTCTGGTCCTTCTGGATGCAGGACATGAAGCGGTTCAGGCCGTAGGCATAGACCTGGTGGCCACCGGTGGCGACGAAGTAGAGCGAATATGGCAGCGGGCCTTCCTTCTGCGCCTTCTCGGCGAAGTATCGCGCCAGGTAGACCAGCATGCCCACGCCGGGCCCGCGCTCGCCCGCGCTGAGGAACCAGCCGTTGACCGGCGTGCCGACGACGATGATGTTGTCCGGGTCGCGACCCGGCAGCAGCGCGGCGACGTTGCTCTCGGTGCCGGAGGCGCTGTAGGCCGCGTCCACGATGATGCGGGCGCGCGCGCCCTGCTCGCGGATCGCGGCGGCGGCCTGCTTGCCGACGATCACGGTGGGCAAGGTTCCCAGGCCGTAGGTCGGCAAGTCGCGGTTCTGCGCGGCGATCTCGTTGCCCGGCGCATCGGTGGCCACGATGGCGCCGATGGCGCCACGCTCGGCCAGGGTCTTCAGCACATCCTGCGCGCTGCCGGATTCGCCGTTGAGCACCAGGGTGATGCGCAGCAGCGCGATCTTGCCCTGCAGGTTCTTGCCCAGCAGGTCCAGCGCGCCGCCCTTGTTGACGTAGACAATCTCGCCGGACACGCCCTCGGCGGGCGTGGTGCCCTGGAAGTACCAGGGGAAGGCCGGCACCGGCGTCTTGCGGCCGTCAGCAGCCTCCACCTCCAGCCCGTAGCCGCGCAGCTGGAACACCGGGAAGCCGAAGTTCTGGCGCTGCACCGCGGTCAGCCCCGGGATGGCGCGGAACTGCCCCTCGGCCCAGTCGTAGACCGCCTCGGACAGGTTGCTGCCGGCGCGGGCGCCGCGCTCGCACTTGGCCAGCAGCGAGGTGCCGAAGCATTCGTTGAAGCGGGAGGAGCCGCGGATCACTTCGAGATAGGACTGCATCGCGGCCTCGGTCTCGACCCCGGGCTCACCCACCGGGCCACCGACCACCGAGGAGGAGCCGCCTCCCCCACCGCCACAGGCGCAGAGTAGGGCCGCAAACAGCACTACCGCAGGCTTGGCACGCGAAAGCATCCGCAATCTCCTCGTTATGGGCGGCCGCGCCGCCGGCCGCTCAGCGGCACAGCAGCACGACAATATCCGCCAGCAAGGCCGGGTCTTTCTCGCCCTCCACCTCCAGCGCGCAGGCGGAAATGGTCAGCAGGCGGTCCGGTCCGTTGGGCGTCACCGCGGCCAGTTTAACGCGGACACGGATGCGGCTGCCCACCCTCACCACGCTCTTGAAACGCACGTTGTTGATGCCGGCGTTCAAGGCCAGGGTGGTGCCCTCCGGCATCAGCTTGAGATCGTTCATCAACTGCGCCAGCAGCGACAGCGTCAGGAAGCCATGGGCGATGGGCACGCCATAGGGGCTCTCGCGGGCGCAGCGTTCCGGATCGGTATGGATCCACTGGTCGTCGCCGGTGCAGTGGGCAAACTCGTCGATGCGCCATTGCTCGAGGGTCATCCACTCGCTGACACCCAATTCCTGACCCAGGAAGGCGGGTATGCGATCGAAGCGGTAATCGACGAGCTTATGACTCATGAACGGTTCTTTGCGTCGGGGCGTCCTGCCCCGCCAGGGAATCTTGTTGGTTGCACCGTGCCTGCCGTGGATGGGTCAGACATCTTTGGACGCCGGAGCCTACCAGCCGTCCTTTACAGCAACCATACAAGCGGGGTGGGAGAATTTGCCTACGTCGATTCCGGAGCGGAAGGATCGCTTTCGGCCAGCGGCTAGTCTGCCCCCGGCTTCCGCTAGCGTGCGTACTGCCCGGCGATCCCCGACCAGGTCTTGCCCGCCTCCGCCAGCAGCAGCCCGACGGCCTCGCGCTCGGCTTCCAGGCGCTTGCGGTCCACGGTATCGCTGGAGTTCCAGATATTGGTCAGTTCGCTGGCCTTGGCGGTGGCCTCCGCCACGCCGTAGATGAAGCCGGTGCGCACGTCGATGAACAGGGCCGAGGCCGTGGCCGTCACATGGGCGTCCCGATCCGGCACGATCCCCAGGGAGATCGCCGTCAGCGGGCCATAGCCGCGCCCATTGATGCGGAAGGCCGTGTCCAGCGTATAGACCAAGAGCACGTCGGCCTGCAGCTTGGCGGCGGACAGCCGCAGGTCATCCAGCGACTTCAGGCTGGCGGGCAGCAACAAGCGGCTCACGGGCGCCACGCCCGCCACCGACGGCCAGCCGGAGAGGGCCTGCATCTGCCCGTCCGTCATCAGCTCCTGGGTGGTGACCACACTGAAGACCCCGGCGCCGTAGGCCTCCGCGGAATAGGACTTGTAGCCAGTGGCCTGCACCCGCGCCACCGCCAGGCGCGCCGGGAAGTTGGGCGAGGGCTTGCGTGCCGCGGCCTCCGCGATATCCGCACGGTCGATGTCCTGCAGCCGCACCGGGCCTCCGGGTGTCACGTAAGAGGCACAGCCGGACAGCAGCACCGCGGCCAGCAGCAGCACTCTCATCGTTCACCCCGTATCCGATCCCACCCGGATGCTGCCCCGGAATCCCGGGGGCCGGCAAGTACCTGGCCGTCAGGGTGCGGCGCTGCCCGCAGCGTCCTGCTGCGCCGCGCGGACCTCCGGATACGGCGTGCGCGCACGCTGCTGGCAATCCGCCCGCTCGCGCGGCTCCAGCTTGTTGCACTCCTGCGCGCGCAGTTCCGAGGTACTGTCGTAGACCTGCCGCGAGGAGCAGCCCGCAGCCGCCAGCGCCATCAACAGTCCCAGCCCGGTCATCCTGATGTTCATCGGCGTACACTCCCTTGCATGGTCACCGCCGACTGACACCGGCAAGTCCACGAGAGTTCGAATGGCAGGCTCCATCTTGCGCCCATTGCACCATACCTGGCTGCTTTCCCTGCTGCTGGTCGCCGCGCCCGCGAGCGCGCAGGTCTACCGCTGCGAAGTCCCGGGAAAGCCACCCACCTACCAGGACAAGCCCTGCGCCGGCCGCGGGGGCGGGCCGGTGGCGCTGCCGCCGCTGTCGGTGGTTCCGGCTCTGCGGGAGGCCGCGCCCACCGCACCGCCAGCCGAGGCCCCGGCTCCGGCTCCGGCCACCAAGCCGCCAGCCACCAATGCCGCGCTGCCACCCGCACCGACATCCGCCGAAGTCCGCACGGCCATCCAGGGCAACCGCGTGCTGCCCGGCATGAAGGCGGAGGAAGTCCTGGCGGCCGCCGGCAACCATACCGACCACAACACCGAGCAAGGCCTGGATGCGGATGGCCGCTACGAGCTGTGGGTGTTCTCGCGGCGCATGGAGAACTTCCCCTTCGTGGTAAAGCTGCGCAACGGCGTCGTGGTGGAGACGCGCGAGCGCTGAGGCGCGACGCTGCCGGAACTAGTAGCCGTAATCCCGCGCGCGCTGGCGCACCTGGGCATCGAAGCCCATGCCGTCCTCGCGCCAGGGCAAGGAGGCTTCGAGGCTGCCTGCCGGTGCCTGGGCCGACAGGTCCGCCGGCCAGTCCATCAGCACGTCGGGCTCCAGCCCGCCCGGCGCTTCGGCCGGGCCAAGTCCGGCATAGGGCCAGCGTCCGGGATCGGCCATCAGCGCCAGCGCGGACGGGTCTGCATCCACGCCCAGCCACTGGCAGAGGCCGGCCAGCGTGGTGTTGAAATCACGGTCCAGTGCCTCGGTGCTGACGCGGTGCATCTGCGTGTGCGCGGCCGCGCGATCCAGGTTGATCTGCGCGCGCAGCCAGGGCACCTGCGGCTCCGGCTGCGGCGGATCCTGCGAGTAATCCTTGTAGTCCACCGGCACGAACAGCCGCTCCTTGCACCAACTGCTCATCAGGCGCCCCTGCGTCCACGGGTGCCGCAGCAGGTGGACGATCGGCGCGCCCGGCGCCATCCGCGTCAGGCGCAGCAACTCATAGGCACGCAGCGCGGTCTCGGCATCGGGGATGACCAGGCGCCGCGGCGCCACACGCGCGGCCAGTTCCTGCAGCAAGGCAGCGGTGCTGAGCTGGCGGCGCTGCTCCAGCCATCGCTTCGCGGCAGCGATGCCGCTGTCGTCCTGGCCACCGCAGGCGATCTCGGCCACGGTACGCAGCAGGCCGTGTCCATGCTCCCCTTGGCTCGCGCCAAAGACTTCCAGCAGGTTGCTGACATCGTCAGCCAGCGACAAGTGCAGTTGCGGCGTGGCGTAGAGCTGCGGATGCGTGCCCAGCACGCCGGCCAGCCAGGTGACGCCGGAGAACGGCGCGCCAAGCAACCAGATCGGAGATTGCGTTTCAGCCACGTGTCGCCGCCTCGCGCGCACCGGTCTTGCCGATCCACAGCTCGCAGCCGCCACGCGGATTGTCCACGTAGCCCCAGGCACCATCGCGCTCCACCGCCACGCGGGGGCCGAAGGGGTTCGCCGTGCCCACCATCAGGCCCTGCGGCGTGGAGGCCAGCGTGCGGATGCCCCAGTTGTACTTGTTGCCGAAACCATTGCGCGTCACCGGCTCCCAGTGGATGCCGTCATGCGTGCGCCACAGCTGGCAGCCGCCGGTCTCGGCGAGTCGGTCCACGCCCAGGCGGCGGATCACGCCATGCACGTCGGCCGGCCAGGCATGCAGCGGCAGGTAGGGCATCAGCATGGCCCAGGACATGGTGCTGGCGTAGAGCCAGCCTTCATGCACTTCCATGCGCCAGATGTAGCCGTTGAAGATATTGTCGAAGCCCGGCGAGTAACCGGACAGCGGCACCTTGAGGCCCTGCTCGGTGATGCGCGGCTCGCCCACGATCAGGTCCCAGGAATCGTCGGGCCAGATACGCAGCATCTCGGCTGCGGCGGGGCCAATCTTGTATTCGCGGTGGAAGCCACCGTTGACGATGGCGCAGGCGACGTAGAACGCGCCCTTGAACTCGCACATCGCACCCGGGCCTTCGTTCTGCGGGCCACGGCCGGCACCGCGGTCGAACACGCGGGTCCACTTGTACGGCAGATCACCGCCCGGCGTCTTCCACAACTCGCCGCCGGTGACCGGATTCATCACGCCGGCGTAGAGGTGGTCGTCGTAGACGCCCATCTCGAAGATCGTGACGTTGTTCTTGTCGCCGAAGCCCTCGTCGTTGGCTGGCGTCCACTTGCCGTTCTGCAGATCGCCGTTGGCGTAGATCACCGCCTCGGAACCCACGTCCTGGTTGTAGCCCTTGGCCGTGCCGGACGCCGTGGGGCTCATGTGCACGCGCCCCTTGAAAGGCTGGAAGGTGCGGCAGGCGCGCACCGCCGGGCTCCAGGGCGGGCGCGGGATCTTGGTGAAGTTGACGCCGTCCTCGGTGCGCAGCACGTCGGGCGAATGCGCCAGGTGCGGCGACCAGGTGGAGATGTAGAGGCAGGGCTTGCTGTCGTTGACGTCCTGGAAGACGTTCATGCCACGGTAGCCGATGTAGCTCGGCACATTGGGCCGCCCGTTCACGCCGGTGACGGTGGGCGAGCGGAACGCCAGGCGCCACACCGCGGTGACCGGGTCGTACTCCCAGATCTCCGCGCGACGGTCGATGTTGTAGAGCCCCGGCGGCGTCTCGATCGGCCAGGGGTTCAGCGCCGGCACTGTGATGCCGAACTTCAGGCCCGCGAAGGCGCCGCGCGTGGTGCCGACGTACACGCGGCCCTGGAAAACCGCCATGCTGTGCGCATAGTGGTTCCAGCCGTCGCCGAAACCGCTGGGAGCGGTCAGGCGGAAGTCGGCCTCGCTGGGCGCCGGCGGCAGTTCGATCACGGGATCCAGGACCAGACTTCGACGAACAGGAAGCGGCCGATGGCGCGGGTGAAGGCCATGAACAGCGGCGACCAGCCACCCGAGACCTTGGCGTTGCCGGTGAGGCCCGGCAGCAGCTTGTTCTTCGGATCTTCCAGTGCCACCTGCACGCGCACGATCTTGCCGTACTCGCCGTCCTCCGCGACCGGGGCGATGCTGGTCACCTTGCCGTCGAAGCCGGTGGCCGGGAAGGCCCAGGCCTTGGCGGTGACCGTGTTGTCGAGCTCGATCTCGCCGATGGTGTTTTCCGGCAGCTTCACCTCCGCGATGCGCTGGCCGGCGTCCTCGATGGTGGCGAGCTGGTCGCCGCGGTTGAGGAAGCTGCCGCGCGAGAACATCAGCGAGCCGCTGACCACACGGCCGGCGATCGGCGCGGTGATCTTGGTATAGCTCAGGCGTTCCTGCTGGTAGGCCAGCTCGGCCTGCGCCTCGCGCAGCTGCGCCTCGATGGCCTTCAGACGATCACCCACCGCCGGGCTGCGCACCAGGCCCAGGCGGCTCTTGGCTTCTTCCAGGGCCTTGGCGTCCACGTCGGCGATACCCTTGGCGCGATCGTAGTCCTGCGCGGTGACCGACTTCTTCTGGTAAGCGCCCAGCAGGCGCTTGGCCTGCGCCGCCGACACATCGGCGCGCGTCTGCGCGGTCTGCACCGCGCTCTCGGCCACCACCACTTCTTCCGGCTTGCCGCCTTTCTTGGCGATCGACATATCGGCTTCGAGCTGGGCCAGGCGCGCCTCGGCGGCGGCCACCAGGGCGCGCTGCTCGTAGTCGGAGATGCGGGCGATCACCTGCCCCGCCTTGACCACGTCGCCTTCCTTGACCAGCACCTCGCGCACATCGCCGGCGGTCAGCGCGCGGACATCGGCGCGCGCACTCGGCAGCACCACGAAGTCTCCGCTGGCGCTGTAGCGATAGGGCAGCAGCAGGATCAGGCCCACGATGCCGACGATGATCCATTGCTTGCGGGAGAAGTCGGCCCAGAACTTCCACCACGGGTGTCCGGGGACCCCCAGGCCGGTGTTGGCGGCACCGCCGCGCGAGTTGCGGTATGACTGACTCACAAGAACCCCCATGAACGCGACTACAAGAAGAAAACCGATACCACCCTGCCTCTCGATCACCCAGCGACCGGCAAAGGCAAGGAACAAAGTCATCAGAACGATCAGGCTGATCGCGCACAACACCAGATAGATCATCAGCGTGCGCAGGTCGAGACGGCGCTGCTGCATCACCCAACCGGTACGCATGTAGCCCAGCAGCGCCGCCATGGCCTGCTCGCGCAGGTCCGGCAGGTTGAGATGCTGGGCCAGCAGGTAATAACCGTCGCGCCGCGCCAGCGGGTTGAGGCGCAGAAGCAGCGTGAACAGCGAGATCACCGCCACCCACAAGGCCACCGACGGCACCGAGGTCTGGCTACCCCGGCTGATCATCCAGAAGATCGCAGAGACGCTGAACAGCAGCGCCAGCCCGGTGATCGCCGAGGCGACGATGCGGCTGCGCTCGGAGCGGTTGGCGCGCTCGGCAGGTCCTGCCGTGTCGATGTAGGCCAGCGGCAATACGAAGGGCCCCCGCATCAGGCCGATCTCGGGCCGCACGCCGGTGAAGTATTGAATGGCCGCGGCACGCGCCGCCTGGCCGAAGACGTGGATCAGCGTCAGCGCCAGCCACAGCGTGCCGGCCAGCCCCACCCAGGAGCGGATGCGCAGCAGGTCCACCGCCGCTTCCAGCCGCAGCTGCCAGAGGCCGAAGAAGACGAAGGCCAACAAGGTTACGAAGGCCAGCGCGCCGGTACGGCCGGTCAGCGGCCAGTTCAGGAGGTGGCCGAGACGCAGCCAGGGCTGCGGATCGATCTGCGTCCAGGGCCGGCGCGCGATGCCGCGGCGGTCGGTGATCAGGCCCAGCAGGCCGCCAAAGGTGCCCGGGCCGGCCAGCGAGCCGGGCATGGTCGAAGGCGGCATCGCCCAGGGTCCTGGCGGACGCAGCCGCTCGCCCTGTGCGGAATCGCTGATGGCCGGCGACGGTAGCGGCTCCCACTCGCCGGCCTGCAACTGCCCGGCGATGGCCAGGCGCGCCGCGAAGGCTTCGAGCTCCTGGCGGTCCAGCTCCAGCTGCAGGTCACTGCGCGCCAGCGCCAGGATGGCAGCCGCGTCGCGTTGGCCGTCATACAGGCGCGCCAGCGCCAGCTCCACCGGGGTAAAGGCTTCATCCGTCACCGTGGGTGGCGGACGCCGCGGCGCGCGCAGCTCTCCCGTAACCTCGACGGGTTCGGTCGTGCCGTAGCGACGGAACGGATGGCCGGACGACATGGGCGCTTCCCTCAGGGCGTCAGCTCACCGGCTTGCAGCAGGCGATTGAGTCCGATCAGGTCCGCCGTCACCAGCGTTCCCGAGGCGGCGCGCAACTGCACGCTCGCATGCAGGATGCGATAGCGCATGAGCGCATAGTTGCGCTCGGCGTCGTAGCGCGTGCCGATGGCCTGCAGCAGGTCCGCATTGGTGCGGGTGCCAGCCTCATAGGCCGAGCGCGTGGCCTGTTCCGCCGCATTGGCGGCCTCCACTGCACGCTTCAGGCCCTGAGCCTTGATCAGGCCGGTGCTGATCGTGAGATAAGCCTGGCGCGTCGCCTGCACGGCCTCGGCGCGAGCCTGCTCCAGCAGGGCCTCGGCCGCCACCACGCCCGACTTGTTGGCTTCGATCTTGGCGCTGACCTGGCCACCGGAATAGATCGGCAGGTCCAGCACCAGGCCGACGCGCTGCTCTTCCTCGTCGCGCTGGCCAACCACGCCGCCGCCGTAGTTGTCCCAGAACGCGGTGCCCTGGGCATTGAGCCGCGGCCAGCGCTCGCGCTTGGCACTGGTCAGTTCCTTGCGCGCCACTTCCAGGCCGGCGGTACGCGCCAGCACGAAGGCGTTGTGCGTGCGTGCGCGCTCGATCCAGGCGTTCTCGTCCATCGGCTGCGGCAGGTCCAGCGCCACGTCCGTGGGCAGCAGCTTGAGCGGGCCGTAACGCTTGCCGGTGAGGCTCTCCAGGCGGAACTTGGTGCTCTCGACCAGGGACTTCGCCTCCGCCTGGCTGGCCAGGGCCAGCTCGTAGGCCGCCAGCGCCACCTGCTTGTCGGCCTCCAGCGCCAGGCCCGCATCAGCGCGCGCGCTGGCCTGTTCGGACTCCTGGCGCAGCGTCTCGACCTCGGCGTTGGCGTAGCGCAGGCCCTCCTCGGAACCCAGCGCGGCGAAGTAGCTCTCCACCACGTCCACGCCGAGCGCATCCTGCCGCGCCTCGAGCGCGAAGCCGGCCTGCGCGACGCGCAGCTTGGCGGCGTCGAGATCGGCGAAGGTGGCACCGTTGAAGATCACCTGCTGCAGCACGCCGCCATAGCCATGGCGGTCGTAGTCGTCGTCATAGGAAAAGTTCTGGACGTTGTAGTACTGCCCGTCGATCTTTTCCCAGATGTGTTCGTAGCGTGCGCGCAGGCCGATCTGCGGCAGCAGCTTGCCGAAGGCCGCCGGCACGAGTTGCTGGGCCGCGTGGTACTGCGCTGCGTCCGCACGATACTGCGGATTGCGCTCCAGCGCATCGCTGTACACCGCCAGCAGATCCGTCTGTCCCTGCGCCGAAGCCGTCCCCTGCAGGCCCACCGCCAGCCACGCCCCCAGGACAGCCCGCGCAATTCCCCCCGCGCCGGGTGTCTTCCTCAAACGCATGTGAGTCCTCGTTGTCGTGCGGACCGTGTCGCGGTCTCGTGATGATCTGTTTTTATGAGGCGCTTGTTTCTCATTATTTGTGCAGCCCCGTCAATAGCATAGCCAACCCAATTCAAGTTGGGGGAGACAATCGGCCGAATTCACGTTCACATTATCGGGTCCAGGTGGGGAGCCAGGGTACCCGCCATCCATGACATGAAGGCCTGCACTCGCCGCGGCAGGTTGCGCCGGTGTGCATAAAGCAAGGTTGCCGGCATGGGTTCGGCGCGGAACTGCGGTAGCACTTCCACCAGGGTGCCCTCGGCCAGCAGATGCCGCAGCCCCATCGCCGGCGCCTGGATGATGCCCAGGCCCGCCAGGCAAGCCCCCTGGTAGGCCTCGGCATTGTTCACGGTCAGCGCACCGGCCATCGGCAGGCTGCGGTACCCCTGCCCCTCCCGGAACTCGAAGCCGTCCGGCCGGGCGCCCAGGGTGTGCACGTAGTGGATCAAACGGTGCCCGGCCAGGTCCTCCAGGGTTTGCGGCACGCCATGCCGCCGCAGGTAGGCCGGACTGGCGACATTGGCGATGCGGAAGGCCCCCAGCGGCCGGGCGATCAGGCTGCTGTCGCCCAAAGTGCCCACCCGCAGCACGCAGTCGAAGCCCTCGCGCACCAGGTCCACGCGGCGGTCGGTGCTGCTCAGCTCCAACTCCAGCTGCGGATGCGCCTCCAGGAACTGCGGCAGGCGCGGCAGGATGAAATTGCGCGCCACCCCGCTGGGCATGTCCACCCGCAGGCGCCCGCGCAGGGCCTGGGCGCCTTGCTGAAACAGCGCCTGCAGCTCGTCCATGTCGGCCAGCAGGTCCTTGGCACGCTCGTAGAAGGCACGGCCGTCCTGGGTCAGCTCCACGCGCCGCGTGGTCCGGTGCAGCAGGCGCACCCCCAGGGCCGCCTCCAGCTGCTGGACGGCGGTGGAAGCGCTGGCCTTGGGCAGGTCCAGCCCCTCGGCGGCGCGCGTGAAGCTGCCCAGTTCGGCCACCCGCACGAAGGTCTGCATGGCATCCAGGCGGTTCATCATCAGTCCCATTGTTCGCTTTAAACGAACACAGAAATCATTTCGAGGAAATTTATCCTTATTGGATCGCCCAATAAAGTGGAGTCCATCCGGGAGCACCCGGCCCAATGGAGACTCCGATGAGCACCACCCCCGCGTCCTCCCGCATCGCCCTGATCACCGGCGGCAGCCGCGGCCTGGGGCGCAACGCCGCCCTGGCCCTGGCCGACAAGGGCAACGACGTGATCCTGACCTACCGCAGCCGCCGCGACGAAGCCGAAGCCGTGGTCGCCGAGATCGTCGCCCTGGGGCGCCGCGCCGTCGCCCTGCCGCTGGACGTGGCCGACAGCGCCGGCTTCCCCGCCTTCGCCGGGCAGGTCCGCGCCGCCCTGCGCCAGCACTGGCAGCGCGAGCGGTTCGACTACCTGCTGAACAACGCCGGCATCGGCATCCACGCCGGCTTCGCCGACACCACCGAGGCGCAGTTCGACGAGCTGGTGAAGATCCACTTCAAGGGCCCGTTCTTCCTGACGCAGGCGCTGCTGCCCCTGATCCGCGACGGCGGCCGCATCCTCAACGTCTCCTCGGGCCTCGCGCGCTTCGCCCTGCCCGGCTACGCGGCCTATGCCTCGATGAAGGGCGCCATGGAAGTCCTGACCCGCTACCAGGCGAAGGAGCTGGGCACGCGCGGCATCGCCGTGAACATCATCGCCCCCGGCGCCATCGAGACCGACTTCGGCGGCGGCGCGGTACGCGACAACGCCCAGCTCAACGCCTTCGTCGCCTCGCAGACCGCCCTGGGCCGCGTCGGCCTGCCCGACGACATCGGCGGCGCCATCGCGCAGCTGCTGGCCCCGCAGAGCGGCTGGATCAATGCCCAGCGCATCGAGGTGTCCGGCGGCATGTTCCTCTGAGCTTTGAAGGCGCAGGCAGGCCACGGCAGCGCCTGCCTGCGCCATGGCTTCAGAAGCGCATCATCACGCCCAGGCTGAGCTCCTGGCGGTTGTAGAACAGCTCGCGGCGATACTGGGTGAAGCGGTAGTCGAAGCCCCAGCGCGGCGTTACCCAGTGCGAGCCGCCGACGAACATCGCATCGGCGTCCGACACCGCCACCTGGTTCGCGGTGATGCGCTCCGGCTGCTCGCCGGTGATGACGCCGATACCGATGGCGCCCTCGTCGTCCGCGCCATAGACATAGTCGAGCAGGACCAGCTGCGACCAGGCATGCCCCGCATCCTCCAGGCTGCCGTACAGCAACCCCGCCGTGACGCGAAAGGGCTTGGGCATCCACTCCACCGACACCTCGCCGCCATAGACCTTGTCGCCGGGATAGGTTGCCATGTTGGCCGCCGCCGACACCGCCCACTGCTCGCCGATGAAACGACTGAGTCCGATGTCATAGGTCTGCTCGGCCAGCACGTCGGCATCGGGGGTGTAGCCCACCTGGCCGTTGACCGACCAGTCCTCGCTGAGCGGATAGGACCCGCCGAGCAGGAGCTGGGTGTCGTGCTCATCGAAGCGATGAGCCTGCAGCATCGACAGCTCCACCGAGCCCTTCTCCAGCCGGTGTTTCCAGTGCGCCCGGATATCCTGCCAGCTGCTGTACCCGTCGCTGAGGCTGGACGGGCTGAACCCCACCCCCACCTCGTTATCCGCCGCCAGCACGGCCCACGGCAGCAACACCAGCGCCATGCCGGCGCGGCGAATCCCTGAAAAGTCCATTTGTTGTTCTCCATCGGGCGTCCTTGCCCAAGCTAACGACCGGGCTACCCAGGAACAGTTCAATCCGCACGGTTGCCTCCCCCAAAAGAAGGCTGGCCACGGCAGCTGAGCAGGATGCGACAATTCGGCAGGATTGCCGAATTGAGCGAGCGGCCAAGGGCCGCGTAGCCCCTCGGCGCCAGGCGCCGAAGGGTGCGGGCCATGGATGGCCCGGCCACAATTGCGCAGGATGCGCAAATGGAGCGAGCGTAGCGTAGCCCGAGCAAAGCGAGAGGAAGGTCCATGGATGGACCTTCCAACCTCCGTCGGAGTGAACCTGCAGGCCCGCCCCTTTGGAAACAAAAAAGCCCCCGCGCAGCGGAGGCTTTTTTGTTTCCAACAATGGTGCGCCCGGAAGGATTCGAACCTCCGACCCCTTAGTTCGTAGCCAAGTGCTCTATCCAGCTGAGCTACGGGCGCATAAAACCTTGTTACTGCATCCACCTTCTACAGCCCGCCCCAGGAAACTGGCGGTTACTACCGACGACCCTCGCCCAGAGAGGGATGGCTGCGCGCCTGCGGCGCTTGCCCCTCGCTACGCTCGGGGTCGCTCCTTGCGGAGCGACGCCGATCCGCTTCGCGGATCGGTCGAACCCATCATTTGTCTATCGAGGGCTCGAATCCCTTTCGTTACCCGATCAGGCCACCGTTCCCACAATGAACCGCCGGATTTCAATTGGCGGACAGAGAGGGATTCGAACCCTCGATACGGCTATAAACCATATACGCCCTTAGCAGGGGCGCGCCTTCGTCCACTCGGCCATCTGTCCGGGACTGCTGCTTTCTCTCTTGCTTCGAATGGTGCGCCCGGAAGGATTCGAACCTCCGACCCCTTAGTTCGTAGCCAAGTGCTCTATCCAGCTGAGCTACGGGCGCATGACGAAGCGAGGATTCTCACCCTCGAGAGGGGCGGGATTCTAACGGCCTGTGGAGCCAAGGTAAAGAAAAACTGGCAGAAATCGCCCGGTAACGGGTGATGCGGGTTCAGGAACCGACGCGCGCGGGCCGCTCGGCGTGCGGCGGAGCCGCTTCACCCTCGTTGATGCGCTTGAGGAGTTCCTCGCGATGCACCGCGACGTTCTTCGGCGCCTGCACGCCGATCCGCACCTGATTGCCCTTGATACCCAAAACCGTGACGACGATGTCCTCGCCGATCACAACGGTTTCACCTACGCGCCGGGTCAAAATGAGCATCCCGCTCTCTCCGTGTCCTGTACGAGCAGTCTCGGGCGCCGGCCGGGGGCGCGGTAGCCCCCAAAAAATCGCAGCCGCCTGTGGATAAGGCCTTTTGGCGGCGTTATCCTGCCGTTTGGGCCCTGTTCAATCCCCATACGGCATTGAACAGGGCCCGGATTCACTACTTCTTCTCTTCCAGACCGAAAGCCTTGTGAAGAGTTCGCACGGCGAGCTCCAGGTAGTCCTGGTCGATCACCACGGAGATCTTGATCTCGGAGGTGGAGATCATGCGGATGTTGATGCCGGCCACGGCCAGCGCCTTGAACATCTGCGAGGCGATGCCGGCATGGCTGCGCATGCCCACGCCCACCACAGAGACCTTGACGATGTCGGTGGCGCCGGCGACGCCCTTGGCGCCCAACTCACCCGCCACGCGCTTGATGATCTCCAGCGCCTTGTCGTGGTCGCCGCGCGACACGGTGAAGGTGAAGTCGGTGCTGCCGTCGGCGCCGATGTTCTGCACGATCATGTCGACTTCGACATTCGCATCGCCCACCGGGCCCAGGATGGCCGCGGCCACGCCGGGCTTGTCCGGCACGCCGGTAACGGTGATCTGGGATTCGTCCCGGCTGAAAGCGATGCCGGAGATCAGGGGGTCTTCCATGCTGTTGTCCTCAAGCGTGATCAGGGTGCCCGGGCCGTCCGTGAAGGTGGACAGCACGCGCAGCGGGACCTTGTACTTGCCCGCGAATTCAACGGAACGGATCTGCAGGACCTTGGAGCCGAGGCTCGCCATCTCCAGCATTTCCTCGAAGGTGATCTTGTCCAGGCGACGGGCCTTGGGCTCGACGCGCGGGTCGGTGGTGTAGACACCATCCACGTCGGTGTAGATCTGGCATTCGTCGGCCTTCAGGGCCGCGGCCAGCGCCACGCCGGTGGTGTCGGAGCCGCCGCGGCCCAGCGTGCTGACGCTGCCGTCGTCGGTGATGCCCTGGAAGCCGGCCACCACCGGCACGATGCCGGCATTGCAGGCCGCCAGCAGCGCCTCGGGCTCGATCGACTGGATGCGCGCCTTCATGTGCGCGCCGTCGGTGCGGATCGGCACCTGCCAGCCGGTGAAGGAACGGCTCGCCACGCCGGCCTTCTGCAGCGCGATGGCCAGCAGGCCGATCGTCACCTGCTCGCCGGTCGCGGCGATCTGGTCGAACTCGCGCTGGCTGCCCTTGGGATCGATGGCCTTGGCCAGCTTGAGCAGGCGGTCGGTCTCGCCAGACATCGCCGACACCACGACCACGACCTGGTGCCCCTGCTTGCGGAAGGACGCCACCTTGTTGGCGACATGCTCGATGCGCTCGACCGAGCCCATCGAGGTGCCACCGTACTTCTGAACGATCAGTGCCATGACTCTTCGTAGGTTGGAGTGGGTTACAGCTTTTGTTCGACCCAGCCGTAGGCGCTGTCGAGCGCCACCGGCAGGTTCTGCGGCTGGGTGCCGCCGGCCTGCGCCATGTCGGGCTTGCCACCGCCCTTGCCGCCGACCTGCCCCGCCGCGAAATTCACCAGCTCGCCGGCCTTGACCTTGCCGGTCAGGTCGGCGGTGACGCCAGCGATCAGGGACACCTTCTCGCCGCTGGCCGCGCCCAGCAGCACGATGCCGGAGCCGAGCTTGTTCTTGAGCTGATCCAGCAGCGTGCGCAGGTCATTGCCCTCGACGCCGTCGACCCGCGCCACCAGCACCTTGGTGCCCTTGATGTCGCGCGCCTGTCCGACCAGGTCGCTGCCGGCACTGGAAGCGAGCTTGCCCTTGAGGGCGGCCAGCTCCTTCTCCAGCTGCTTGCTGCGGTCGATCAGCTGCTCGATCTTGGTGCCGATGTCGTCGGCATTGCCGCGCACCAGCTCGGCCGCCTTCTTCAGCTTGCCTTCGGTCTCACGCAGGTAGGCCAGCGCGTTCTCGCCGGTGACGGCTTCGACACGGCGCACGCCGGCGGCCACGCCGCCCTCGGCCACGATCTTGAACAGGCCGATGTCGCCAGTGCGGGACACATGCGTGCCGCCGCAGAGTTCGGTGGAGTAGTCGCCCATGGCGAGCACGCGCACTTCGTCGCCGTACTTCTCGCCGAACAGCGCCATGGCGCCAGCCTTGATGGCGTCGTCGTACTTCATCAGCTGCGCGCTGACCGGCACGTTGGCCAGGATCGCGCGGTTGACGCGGTTCTCGATCTCGGCGATCTCGGCGGCACTCACCGGCTGGCCATGCGAGAAGTCGAAGCGCGTGCGCTGCTCGTCGACCACCGAGCCCTTCTGGGCCACGTGCGTGCCCAGCACGTCGCGCAGCGCGCGGTGCATCAGGTGGGTGGCGGAGTGGTTGCGCATGCTGGCGCGACGCAGGCTCTCGGTGACCTGGGCGCGCACGGCATCGCCGACCTTCAGCGTGCCCTCGGCCTGCTTGCCGAAGTGGCCGGTGACGGCCCCCTTGAGCTTCTGCGTGTCCTCGACCTCGAAGCCGCCGATGCGGCCCTTGTCGCCGACCTGGCCGCCACCGGTGGCATAGAACGGCGTGTTGTCGAGCACCACAGCGCCGGCCTCACCGGCCTTGAGCTCGTTCACCGCCTGGCCGTCGCGGTACAGGGCGAGCACCTTGGCGCCCTCCTGTACCAGGCCGTCGTAGCCGACGAAGCAGGTGTCCGCACCCTCATAGGCCAGCGTGGCGCCGCCCTTGAAGCTGCTGGCGGCGCGGGCGCGCTCGCGCTGCGCTTCCATCTCGCGCTCGTAGCCCGGCAGGTCCAGCTCCAACCCGCGCTCGCGCGCGATGTCGGCCGTCAGGTCCAGCGGGAAGCCGTAGGTGTCGTAGAGCTTGAATACCACCTCGCCCGGGATGGTCTTGTCCTTGAGCTTGCCGATGGCATCCTCGAGCAGCTTCATGCCCTTGTCGAGCGTGATGGCGAAGCTGTCCTCTTCCTGGCGGATGGCCTTCTCGATAAGCGCGCGCTTCTCGTTGAGTTCCGGGTAGGCGCCGCCCATGACCTCGGCCAGCGTCGCCACCAGCTTGTGGAAGAAGGGCTCGTTCAGGCCCAGCTTGTAGCCGTGCCGGATGGCTCGGCGCATGATGCGGCGCAGCACGTAGCCGCGGCCCTCGTTGGAGGGCAGCACGCCGTCGGTGATCAGGAAGGACGTGGCGCGGATATGGTCCGCAATGACCTTCTGCGAGGCATTGGCGTAGGGCTCCTGCTTCGCAAGCCGGGCCACCGCGCCCACCAGCACCTTGAAGGTGTCGGTCTGGTAGTTGTCGTTGCTGCCCTGCATCAGCGCGCTGATGCGCTCCAGGCCCATGCCGGTGTCGACGCTGGGCGCCGGCAGCTGGGTCATCGTGCCGTCAGCGGAGCGCTCGAACTGCATGAACACCAGGTTCCAGATTTCGATCCAGCGATCGCCGTCTTCCTCGGGCGAGCCCGGGGGGCCGCCCCAGATGCCCTTGGAGCCGTCCGGATCGTGGTCGTAGAAGATCTCGGTGCAGGGGCCGCAGGGGCCGGTGTCGCCCATGCTCCAGAAATTGTCGGACGCGTACTTGGCGCCCTTGTTATCGCCGATGCGCACGATGCGGTCGGTCGGCACGCCGACCTCGTTCTTCCACAGATCGTAGGCCTCGTCGTCGGTGGCGTAGACCGTCACCAGCAGGCGCGACTTGTCGATGCCCAGCCACTCCTTGCCGGTGATGAATTCCCAGGCGTAGAGGATGGCGTCCTTCTTGAAGTAATCGCCGAAGCTGAAGTTGCCCAGCATCTCGAAGAAGGTGTGGTGCCGCGCGGTGTAGCCGACATTCTCGAGGTCGTTGTGCTTGCCACCGGCGCGCACGCACTTCTGCGAGCTGGCCGCGCGCACGTAGGGGCGCTTGTCCTGGCCGGTGAAGACGTCCTTGAACTGCACCATGCCGGCATTGGTGAACAGCAGGGTCGGATCATTGCCCGGCACCAGGGGTGACGAGGGCACGACCGTATGGCCCTTGCTCCGGAAGAAATCCAGGAAGCGGGCGCGGACTTCGTTGCTGTTCATGGGACCTGCGCGGGACGGCGGACAAAAAGGGGCGATATGTTAGCCAAGCTGTTGACCTGCCGCCACAAATGGGGGCCGTCCGGCAGCCGTTTCTTGGCCCATAATGGCCCGGACAGGGGGTGGGCATGGCCATTTCGGCAGGCGGGGCACCACGGCAGGACGGCGATGCCGCCCTGCGCCAGCTGGGAAAATACGAGATCCGGGGCGAACTGGGCCGGGGCAGCTACGGCCGGGTCTACCGCGGATTCGACCCCTTCGTGCAGCGCGAGGTGGCCATCAAGGTGGCCGAAAGCCTGGACGGGGCCGCGGAGGCGCTGCAGAAGGCCTTCTTCGCCGAGGCCCGGGCCGCCGGCCGCCTGCACCACCCCGGCATCGTCACCCTGTTCGACGCCGGCACCGAGGGCCCGCTGAACTACCTGGTCATGGAGTTCGTGGCCGGCGAGACGCTCAAGCGCCCCTGCCAGCGCGACGCCCCCCGCCCCCGGACCGAACGGGTGGCCGACCTGATGCTCAAGTGCGCCCTGGCCCTGGACTACGTCCACCGCAACGGCGTGCTGCACAAGGACATCAAGCCCGGCAACATTATGGTCACCGAGGACGGCCAGCCCAAGATCATGGATTTCGGCATCGCCGCCCTGCTGGGCGCCGACCGCTCCGGCGGCATCAGCGGCTCGCCGCTGTTCATGTCCCCCGAGCAGATCGAGGGCCGAGAGCTGAGCCCGGCCAGCGACCTCTACTCCCTGGGCATGGTCATGTACCTGCTGCTGACCGGCGAACCGCCGTTCATGGCACGCAGCACCCAGGCCCTGTTCGAGCGGATCATGCGGGAGCCGGCGCCGCCGGTTCAGAGCAAGCGCGATGACCTTCCCGATGCGCTCTGCGAGATCGTCAACCGCCTGCTGGCCAAGGACCCGGACACTCGCCACGTCAGCGGCCGCAAGCTGGCCGAGGACTTGGCGCCGCTGTCGCAGGACCGCGGGCCGCGCCGCAAGGCGCTGAAAATGAGCCACGACTCCCTGCGCCGCCTGCAGTTCTTCCGCGCCTTCCGCAGCCCGGAGCTGGCGGAGCTGATGGATGCCAGCACCAGCGTCAGCTACCGCGCCGGCGACACCATCATCCGCGAGGGCGAGACCGACAATGCCCTGTACATCCTGCTGATGGGCATCGCCGAGGTGCGCAAGAACGGGCAGATGATCGCCCTTCTGGAGAAGGGCGACTGCTTCGGCGAGATCGGCTTCCTGTACGCCGTGCAGCGCACCGCCAGCGTGGTGGCCGCCACCGACGTGCTGGTGCTGCAGGTCAACGCGGCCCTACTGGACAGCATGTCCGACGAGTGCCAGCTGCGTTACTACCGCATCTTCTGCGAGAACCTGATCCTGCGGCTGACCGCCACCACCGAGAAGGCCTCGCAACTGCTGCCGAAATCGGACCTGGCGCTGGATTTCATATTGCCTTGAGCTGTTCTCCCTCTCCCCGCTTGCGGGGAGAGGGTTAGGGTAAGGGGCCGCTTTCCCCACGAAGTAACGTACAGCCGTGACGCCATCCATGGCGGGACGTCTGCTACCCATAACAACCCCCGGGGCGGCCATCCTTGGCCGCCCGTGCTCCGCCGCAGGCGATGCCATTCAGGCATCGCCAAGGCGCGGCGGAGCACCCGCCACGGCAACTTCACGCCGTCTTGCCTAAAATGCCCCCATGAACTCCATGCCCTTCCTGCTGCGCGGCCTCGGCCTCGCCCTGCTGCTGTCGCTGGCCGGCTGCTCCACGCCCGCGCCGGTCCCGCCCCCGGTCGTGGAGCAGCCCCCTCCGCCGCCTCCCCCGCCCCCGCCGACCAAGGTGGCGCTGGTGCTCGGCGGTGGCGGCGCGCGGGGCTTCGCCCACGTGGGCGTGCTGAAGATGCTGGACGCCCAGGGCCTGAAGCCAGACATGGTGGTGGGCACCAGCGCCGGCAGCGTGGCCGGCGCGCTGTATGCCGCCGGCTTCAACGGCTTTGACCTGCAGGAGATGGCCTTCGCTCTGGACCGCGCCACGGTGGCCGACTGGTCCATGTTCGGCAAGGGCCTGATCCGCGGTGAGGCGCTGCAGAACTTCATCAACAACGCGGTCAAGCAGAAGCCGATCGAGAAGCTGCAGATTCCCTTCGCCTGCGTGGCGGCTCGGCTCGACAGCGGCGAGGGCGTGCTGTTCCAGCGCGGCAACCTGGGCCAGGCGGTGCGCGCCTCGTCCTCTGTGCCGGGCGTTTTCCAGCCGGTGCAGATTGGCGGGCACGAATACGTCGACGGCGGCCTTGTGAGCCCGGTACCGATCCGCTACGCCCGCCAGATGGGCGCTACCTTCATTATCGCGGTGGACGTCTCCACCCCGCCCGCCGGCACTGCCAGCGAGGGCAAGTTCGACGTACTGATGCGCACCTTCGACATCATGGGCCAGTCGATCCGCGCCGCCGAACTGCCGCAGGCCGACATCATCATCAAGCCGGACCTGGGCCGCATCACGGCCACCGATTTCGAGAGCAAGCAGATGGCGATCCTGCAGGGCGAGCGCGCCGCACTGGCGGCGATGCCGCAGATTCGCGACAAGCTGGCAGCGCGCATGGCGCCGCCGGTGGTGCCGGCCCCGGTGCCGGCGGTGAACCCCGCGGTTATTCCGGGTCTGTCTCCGGTTCCTGCGCCCCGCCCTTGAGGGCGGCGCGTGCCGGGCCGGACTCGAACCCGCGCCCAGCCAGGAAGCGGTACTGCTTCTGCCACTCGGCCGCCCCCGCGGGCGGGCCGCCGAAGCGCCGGCGCTGCAGCGCGCAGGCCAGTTCCGTCCAGTCACAGGCTGCCGCCGCCAGGGCGGCGGTGATCTCCTCGCGCGGCACCCGCGCCGCCTCCAGCTCCGCCACGATCCGCAGGCGGCCGTAACCCTGCCGCACGCGATTGCGCACCAGCATCTCGGCGTAACGGGTATCGGACTGCCAGCCGCGTTCCGACAGGTCGCCCACCACCTCGGCGGCGACATCGGTCTCCAGGCCTCGGCGCTGCAGCTTGGCCTTGAGCTCGGCGGCGGAATGCTCGCGCCGGCCGAGCGCCCGCAACGCGGAGTCGCGGGCGCCAGCGGCGTCGAGCGGCTTGCGCGGCTTGTTGCCTCCGCGCATGCCTCAGGGACTTACTTGCTGACCGAAGCGGCCTTGCCACTGGCCGGGGCCGGCGCGGCGGCAGGGGCTGCCGCAGCCGCCTTCGGGTTCAGCTTCTCGCGGATGGAGGCTTCCAGCTTGGCGGCGATCTCGGGATTCTCACGCAGGTAGGTGCGCGCGTTGTCCTTGCCCTGGCCGATCTTGTTGCCGTCATAGGCGAACCAGGCGCCGGACTTCTCCACCAGGCCGTTGTCCACGCCCAGGTCGATCAGCTCACCGAGCTTGGAGATGCCCTCGTTGTAGAGGATCTCGAAGTGGGCCTCGCGGAACGGGGGCGCCATCTTGTTCTTGACGATCTTGACGCGGGTCTCGTTGCCGATGACCTCTTCGCCCTTCTTGATCGCGCCGGTGCGGCGGATGTCCAGGCGCACCGAGGAGTAGAACTTCAGCGCGTTGCCGCCCGTGGTGGTTTCCGGCGAGCCGTACATCACGCCGATCTTCATGCGGATCTGGTTGATGAAGATCACCATGCACTTGGAGCGCGAGATGTTGCCGGTGAGCTTGCGCAGCGCCTGCGACATCAGGCGGGCCTGCACGCCGACGCTGGAGTCGCCCATCTCGCCCTCGATTTCCGCCTTGGGCACCAGGGCCGCCACGGAGTCGATGATGATGATGTCGACGCTGTTGGAGCGCACCAGCATGTCGCAGATTTCCAGCGCCTGCTCGCCGGTGTCCGGCTGCGAGATCACCAGTTCGTCGATCTTCACGCCCAGCTTCTGGGCGTAGTTCACGTCCAGGGCGTGCTCGGCGTCGATGAAGGCGGCGACGCCGCCAGCCTTCTGGCACTCGGCCACGGCGTGCAGGGTCAGGGTGGTCTTGCCCGAGGATTCAGGGCCGTAGATCTCCACGACGCGGCCGCGCGGCAGGCCGCCGATACCCAGCGCCATGTCCAGGGTCAGCGAACCGGTGGAAATGACCTCGACGTCCTTGGGGCCTTCGCCCGGCGTCATCTTCATGATGGCGCCTTTTCCGAACTGCTTCTCGATCTGGGATAGGGCGGCTTCTAGTGCTTTCTGGCGGTTCGGATCCATGGCGTTCGGGGCTCGGGGAATGTAGAGAATTCAGCGTAGGCAATTATCCCACAGCGACCGGCGGCGTGGGACGACAGGGGACCGTATACCACGTCACGGCGGCGATCGCCGCCAGGGGCTACACTATGTCCCATTGTTCGTGTTTTCAGGGGATGGGGTTCATGCGCCGGATTTCTGCCGCTTTGCTGGCCTGTTGTGTCGCCGTTGCGCCGGGCGTGAGCTCCGCCGCGCTCGACCTGGGCGCGATCTATGACGGCTGGGCCGACGGCCTCGGCCGCCTGGGCGACGGCCTGGGCGAGGGCTTCGGCAACCTGGGTTCCGGCCTGATCGGCGGCCTCGGCCGCGGCCTGGGCCTGTCCTTCCTGCACCTGTCGCGCCAGTACCTGGCGCCGACCGAGGGCACGGAGAGCTTTGAAGAGACCTTCACCCACCAGGGCAAGGCGCGCACCGTGCTGTTCATCAAGCCCAAGGTCGCCTCGGTGACCCCGGCGCCGGTGGTGGTGCTGCTGCACTTCAACGGCGGCAGCCGCACCGACATCGCCAACATGGCCTATGCCGGCGAGCTGGCCCGCGACCAGGGCGCCTGGGTGATCGTGCCCGAGGGCATCAGCAAGAAGTGGAACGCCGACCCCACCAGCAGCAGCAAGACCGACGACGTCGGATTCCTGGCGACGGTGATCCAGTCCAGCGTGGCCAAGCACGGCCTCAACGCCAAGCGCGTCTACATGGCCGGCATGTCCAACGGCGGCTTCATGACCACCCGCTTCGCCTGCGAGCGCCCGGACCTGATCGCCGCTGGCGCCTCGGTCGTCGCGACCATGTGGCAGGGCCAGAGCCGCGCCTGCAGCCCCTCGCGCGCCGTGCCGATGACCTTCATGCTGGGCACCAGCGACAGCCGCGTGTCCTACTCCCGCACCAGCGCCTGGGCCCTGCTGTCCGGCCCGGACACGCTGAACCGCTGGATGGGCATCCACAACTGCGACACCAGCAAGGTCACCAGCCTGGCGCTGCCGGACATCAGCACCCAGGACAAGACCACCACTACCCTGCTGCGCAACGACAGCTGCGCCTCGGGCGGCGCGGTGGAGATGTACGTGATCAAGGACGGCGGCCACACCTGGCCGAACGGCAACGACGCCTACGCCGTGGGCCTGGGCCGCACCTCGCGCGACTTCAGCGGCACGCTGGCCGCCTGGAGCTTCTTCGAGCAGTACTCGCTGCCCTGAGGCATCACGAAAAAAGGCCCGGGCGGAGATGTTCGCCCGGGCCTTTTGCATTTGCGGCGCTTGAAGGCAGCGCCTAGAACAGCCCCAGCTGCTCCTGCGACGGCGGCGGGGGCGGCGGCGCGCTGCCATCCAGTGACCAGCGACCCAGAATCTCATAGTTCATCGGCTTCTGGTCCAGGCGGCTGCGCAGCAGCACGAACTCGTCCACGTTCCAGGCCACGGGCCTGATCGGCGTCACCGGCAGCGGTAAGTGGGCGTCGCGCAGGATCGTCAGGTGCGGCACGAACTTCATACGCTCCGGCAGCACGCGCGCCGACAGCATGGCCTCGTTGAGGCGGTCGTAGAGCTGCGTCAACCCCGCCGGGGTCTCGCGCGGTCCCAGCCACCAGGGAATCTTCTTGTTGGCGCGGAAGCTGCTCGCCAGCTCCAGGTTCAGGGCGAACGGCGCCGCCCGGACCTTGGCCGCGGCCTTCAGCGCCGCCGCCTCCGACTCCGGCGAGACGGTGTCGCCGAGGAACAGCAGGGTGATGTGGTAGCGATCCGGGCTGGACAGGTAGCCGCCCGGCTGCATCTTCAGGCGCAGCTCGCGGGCCGCCTCGTCGCAGGCGCGGCGCTGGGCCTCGCCCGGCCACAGCGCGAAGAACAGGCGGTTGAGCTTGAGCATCATGACGCCGACTCCAGCCGCTGCCGCAGCCCTTCCAGGGCCACCTGCAGGGCCTGCTCGCGGATGCCCTCGCGGTCCCCGGCAAACAGGTTATGCTGCGCCTCGGCCACCGCTCCACCCGGTTGGCGGCGCGACCAGCCGATCCAGACCGTGCCGACCGGCTTGGCGGGGCTGCCACCGGAGGGGCCGGCGACACCGCTCACCGAGATGCCCCACTGCGCCGGGGTGCGCTGGATCAACCCCTGCCCCATCGCCTCCACGGTGGGACCGCTGACCGCGCCATGCTCGTCCAGCACGGCCTGCGGCACGCCCAGCAGTTCGGTCTTGGAGAGGTTGGAATAGGTAACCAGGCCACGCTCGAACCAGGCGGAGGAGCCGGCCAGGTCGGTCAGGGTCTTGGCGATCAGCCCGCCGGTGCAGGATTCGGCGCAGGCCAGCATCTCGCCGCGGCGCAGCAGGAGTTCCGCAATCTGTTCGACGAGCCTGGACATGGGAGCACCAATCAACCGATCTCCATTCTAAGGATTCCACAGGATTTTTTCGGCATCGCGCCCGCAGTCACGGGCAACTACCCGGGAGGGTGAGTCAGGCCAGCGGCGGCAATGCGATAATGCGCGCCCCATAAACCAGACACCCAGCGCAGGATTTCCTTCCGATGAGCCAGCAGGACGTCGTCATTACCGCCGCCGTGCGCACCCCCATGGGCGGCATGCAGGGCATGTTTTCCTCCCTCAGCGCCGCCCAGCTCGGCGCCACCGCGATCAAGGCCGCCGTCGAGCGCAGCGGCCTGCAGCCAGCCGACGTGCAGGAAGTGATCATGGGTTGCGTGCTGCCCGCCGGCCAGGGCCAGGCCCCGGCCCGCCAGGCCGTGCGCGGTGCCGGCCTGCCGGACGCCGCCGGAGCCACCACCATCAACAAGGTCTGCGGCTCGGGCCTCAAGGCCGTGATGCTGGCCCATGACCTGATCAAGGCCGGCAGCGCCGAGGTGGTCGTGGCCGGCGGCATGGAGAGCATGACCAACGCCCCCCACCTGCTGACCAAGGCCCGCGCCGGCTACCGCTTCGGCCATGGCGAACTGCTGGACCACATGGCCCTGGACGGCCTGGAAGACGCCTACGAGAAGCGCACCGCCATGGGCGTGTTCGCCGAGCGCTGCGTCGACAAGTACAGCTTCACCCGCCAGGAGCAGGACGCCTTCGCCATCGAGTCGCTGCGGCGCGCCCGCGCCGCCGGCGAGAACGGCAGCTTCGACTTCGAGATCGTGCCGGTGGAAATCGCCGGCAAGGCCGGCACCGAGAAGATCACGCGCGACGAGCAGCCGGCCAAGGGCAATCCGGACAAGATCCCGGCGCTGAAGCCGGCCTTCAAGAAGGACGGCACCATCACCGCCGCCAACGCCAGCTCCATCTCCGACGGCGCCGCCGCGCTGGTGGTGATGAGCGGCGCGGAAGCCGCCAAGCGCGGCGTCAAGCCGCTGGCTCGCATCGTCGCCCACGCCACGCATTCGCAGCTGCCGGCCGAGTTCACCACCGCCCCGGTGCAGGGCATCACCAAGCTGCTGGCCAAGGCCGGCTGGAAGGCGGCCGACGTGGATCTCTGGGAGATCAACGAGGCCTTCGCCGTGGTGACCATGGCGGCCATGAAGGAGCACAACCTGCCGCACGATAAGGTCAACGTCCACGGCGGCGCCTGCGCCCTGGGCCACCCCATCGGCGCCAGCGGCGCGCGCATCCTCACCACCCTGATCGGCGCGCTGAAGAAGACCGGCGGCAAGCGCGGCGTCGCCACGCTGTGCATCGGTGGCGGCGAGGCCGTGGCCCTGGCAGTCGAGATGCTGTAAAAACCGCAGCTGCGGCTTGAAAAGGGGCGGCCGCGAGGCCGCCCCTTTTGCGTTGGAAAAACATAAGACTTTCGAGGAGAGCAGGATGAGGACGAAGACCTGGGCAGCCCTGGCAGCCGCCCTGCTGCTGGCCGGCTGCAGCAGCGACGGCGGTGACGGCAGCGGCGACGACGGCCGCAACAGCACCGTGGACCCCGCCACGCTCTGCGTCGCCAACAGCTGCGGCGAGAAGACCGTGCTGCTGACCATTCCCGATGCCGAGAACCTGCTGTTCTCCCCCGACGGCCGCCTGTTCGTTTCCGGCGGCACCAACGTCTTCGAGATCACGCGCAACGGCACGGAGTGGGTCGCCACGCCGCTGCTGGAGGGCAGCTGCAACTTCACCGGCCTGGCCATCCAGCGCAACACGCTCTACGCCAACTGCTTCGACAAGCAGCTCTATGCGGCCCGCCTCACCGCGCAGCCCCGGCTGCAGCCGATCCACCAGTACGACATCGCCGCGCCCAACGGCCTGGCCGACGGCCCGGACAACACCCTGTTCCTGGCCAACGGCCCGCTGGCCACCAATGCGCTGCCCAACCCCCAGGTGCGCCGCCTGAAGCTGGATCCGCTCGACCCCATGAAAGTGGTGACCGACGAGGTCTGGACCCGCCAGGGGCTGCTCGGCCCCAACGGCGTGCAGCGCAGCGGAAACACGATCTACGTCAGCAACACCGGCCTCGGCGGCCTGGCCGAGATCCGCGCCTATGACATCCAGCCCGACGGCAGCGCCAGCGCCGGCCGGCAGGTGGCGAGCCTGCTGACGGTGCCGGACGACTTCAGCCTCGTGCGCGACTCCTTCCTGGTGGCCGGCTTCGGCACCAGCCAGATCAGCCTGGTGGGCCCCGACGGCAGCGTGGTCTCCAGCACCTCGCTGCTGAGCTTCAGCTTCCCCTCCCAGGTGCGGCTGGGCCAGCCGCCGCTGTTCGCGCCTACCGACATCCTCGTCACCGAGAAAGGTATCCTCGGCGACAACGTCTCACCCATCGGAAATCGCCTCTCGGTATTCCGCCGCAAGGCCACGACCCCTTAAGCCCGCCCCATGATCCAGCGCACCCTCGAAGTCGGCACCTCGGTCCTCGCCAGCACCTTCGCCGCCTGGCGCGGCAGCATGACCCAGCGCCCGGCGGAGCGCCTGCCGCTCAAGCCGCTGGAGCTCTACGAATTCGAGGCCTGCCCGCATTGCCGCCTGGTGCGCGAGGCGCTGACCGAGCTGGACCTGGACGCCATGATCTACCCCTGCCCCAAGGACGGCAGGCGCTTCCGCTCCAAGGTGCAGACCCTGGGGGGCAAGCAGCAGTACCCCTTCCTGGTGGACCCCAACACCGGCGCGCGCCTCTACGAGGCCGCCGACATCGTCGCCTACCTCGGCAAGACCTACGGCGGCCCGGTGCGCAAGCCGCAGGGCCTGCGCCGCCAGCTGGTACTGGCCGGCTCCATGGCCGCCACCGCCGCCCGCTCCTGGCGCGGCCCGCGCGGCCTGCGCATGCGCGTGTCCAAGCCGCCGAAGAAGCCGCTGGAGCTGTACAGCTTCGAGTCCAGCCCCTACTCGCGCCTGGCGCGCGAGGCGCTGTGCGAGCTGGAGCTGCCCTACCTGCTGCGCAGCACCGGCAAGGCCCGCATGAGTGACATGGGCCCGCCGTCCTTCCGCGACAAGCTGTTCAAGGGCCCCAAGGACACCAGCCGCAACCGCAAGGCCCTGCTGGAGCGCACCGGCCAAGTGCAGGTGCCGTACCTGATCGATCCCAACACCGGCACCGAGATGTACGAATCCGCTGCCATCGTGAAGTACCTGGACCGGACCTACGCCGGATGAAGCGCACCGCGCCCGATCCGGCCCTGCCACCCGCCAGCGCCCTGCGCATCGCGGCCCTGCAGGAACTGGAACGGGCGCAGGCCGCGCTGGGCCGCCGCGACGCCCGCGGCGTGCACCAGTCCCGCAAGAGCATCAAGCGCCTGCGCGCCTACGGCCGCCTGCTGCGCGACCTGCCCGTCGGCCGCACCGTCAAGCGCTCCGCGCAGGAACTGAACCCGCAACTGCGCACCGCCGCCCACGCCCTGGAAGGCTCACGCGAAGCCGCCGTGGCGCTGGACACCTTCAAGCGCCTGAAACGCCCCATCGACATCCGCGCCGCCGACTGGCGAGCCCTGGGCCAACGCCTGCGGCAACTGGCGCAAGCCCGGCAGAAGCCCTCCCCGCGCGCCCTGCTCACCGCCGGCAAGCTGCTGAAGCAGGCACGCACGCTGATCGCCGCCCTGCCCGAGAAAAAGCTCAAACCCACTGACCTGCACCGCGGCTTGCGCAAGAGCTACAAACGCGCCCGCCAGGCCTTCCGCGACAGCATCGTCGCGGACGCCGAAGCCCTGCACGAATGGCGCAAGCGAGCCAAGCGCCTGGAAGCCATCCAGACCCTGCTCGATCCCCTGCTGGACGAGCACGCCGTGGACGCGAAGTCGCTGGCGGAACTCAGCGACCTGCTCGGCCTGCATCACGACCTGCATGTATTGCCGCAGTTGACGGGCTTGTCGAAGCCGCAGCGGGAGTGGCTGGTAAGCGCAACGCATGCGCCCGCCGTCGCCCTGGAGCGGCGAGTGAAACAGAGAGGGGCGCGGTTGTTCAGGTAGTGTGACTGGCAGCGATTCCCGGCCCGCTGCATTCGCCCCATGCGGGGTAAAGGTTCACCCCTCTCCGCGACCAGTGCCGCAAGAAAAGAAGGCCAGCTAGGCTGGCCTTCTGCACAGGCTTACTCGCCGCAGACCTGGATCGTGGTCGAGCTATACAGGCCCAAGATGCCAGTGTGCGAGATATCCACCGAGTCGACCTTCGAGATGCCGGCGCTGCTCTTGGCGGTAGCAATGCTGGCGTCACCGAAAGCGAACAATCCCAGGATGTTGGTGGCCTGGCCGGTACCCGTCTTGGCGCAGGTAGTCGCCTGATTCGGAGCGACAACCGGAATCTTCTGCTGCGAGAACAGCAGGCCAGGCTGGAAGGGGGCGGCGGCGCAGCCGGAAAGCAGAGCCGCACCAACAAGGACTGCAGTAAGACCGAACGTTTTCATTTCTCTCCTTTGGATAAAAAGCAACCGGGCGCCTCCGCGAAACGAAGAGCAGGACCTGGCTACTTTGCAGGATGGTTTCAGCGGCGGCATCTCAGTGTCAAAGTGACGAGCGAATCAGGTTTTCAGAGTGCACCTTCAAGACAAAGGCCGCCATGAGGCGGCCTTTGTCTCCCGCTAGAGATCGTTGCTCCCAGGCCAGCTTCGACCGCGTCTCCCCTTCCTTCTGGATCAGCGGCATGTAGCACGCAGCAGGGCGGGAAAGCGCAGCGCATCCCGCCTTGGGAAATGCCAGCACGGCTGAGTGCGCTGCGCTTTGCCTAGAGCCGCCTACTTCTGGCGAAACTCCGCCGCCCCTCACCCTAGCCCTTATCTCTTGGTCTTTTCGTAATCTGGTGTCGAGAGCCCGGCGTGCGCGCCCGATAAACCCTTGATCGAGCGATCGTGGGAGAGCCTGGAGCCGCACGCCGGTTCTCACTACCGACGCCCGTACAGTTGCCCGAGTATCGTTCGCACCGATAAGGCTGGGCTGGTCGTGAGTGCTCTTGACCAGCCCACTTTAACGGAGAGCGCATTGATCGGCATTGGTATTGACGTCAGCAAGGCCCAGCTGGACGTGGCGACGGATGGTGTTTCGAAGATCGTGCAGTTCAGCAACAGCCCTGCCGGGATCCAGCGCCTGCTGCGGTGGCTGGAGTCATTCGATGAGGTCCGGATCGTGGTGGAAGCCACGGGCGGCTATGAAACGGCGGTGGTCACCGCCTGTACGCAGGCCGATCTTTGGATCAGCCGGGTCAATCCGCGCCAGGCACGGGATTTCGCCAAGGCCACTGGCGTGCTGGCCAAGACAGACCAGCTGGATGCCCGGATCCTGGCGCAAATGGCGGCTCTGCTGCACCCCAAACTGCGACGCAGCCTGCCCGTACCGGGCTGGCAGACGGAGTTGTCTGCCTGGGTGCGGCGCCGGGCCCAGATCGTCCTGGCCATCCAGCAGCAGCGCCAGCAACTGCCGACCGCAGGGATGGAAGCCCTGCGACGCGGCATCCAAGCCACGTTGCAGGCCTTGCGCGACGAGCAGCGCGAGGTCGAAAGCCAGATCCGCACCCTGAGCCAACCGCAGCTGACGCCCTGCCTGCGCTCGATGAAGGGGCTGGGGCCGGTGGTCCAGGCTTCCCTGCTGAGCGAACTGCCCGAGCTGGGACGTCTGGAAGGTCGCCAGATCGCCAAGCTGGTCGGTGTGGCGCCCCTGAACCGCGACAGCGGAACCCTCAGGGGACAGCGCCATATCTGGGGTGGTCGGGCCGGCCTGAGGGTGGTGCTCTACATGGCCACGCTGGTAGCCGTGCGTTGGCAACCCGAGATCAAGGCCTTCTTCCAGAGGCTGCGTGCTCGCGGCAAACCCGGCAAGGTCGCCCTGGTCGCCTGCATGCGCAAACTCCTGGTGATCCTCAATGCCAGGCGTCGAGACGAACTCCTCCTCCAACAGACCGAACTGGCGACCCCTTAAGACAGTTGCTCTCCCCGCAAGCGGGGAGAGGGAATGACAGCAGCGCGTGCCTCAATACGCCGCTACGCGGCACTCGGCATGAACGGTTCAAGTGATCAATCAAAACGAAAAGGCCGCCCGAAGGCGGCCTTTCTTGAATCGACAAAGCTCACTCCCAAGCCAGCTTCGAACGCGTCTCCGCTTCCCTCTGGATCAGCGGCATGTAGCGCTCTTCCACCACGTTGCGCTTCACCTTCATGGTGGGCGTCATCATGTTGTTGTCGATCGTCCAGGTGTCCTTCACCACCAGGATCTTGGCGATCTCCTCGTGCGGCTCCAGCGTCTTGTTGACCTCCTCCATGTCCGCGACCAGGCGCTTGCCCACTTCCTCGCGCGGCTGCTTCAGCGCATCCGGCAACAGCGTCACCACCATGATCGGCTGCTTCAGGCCGGTGCCGACGAAGCACATCTGGTCGATGTCGGTATTGCGTGCCATCGCACCCTCGATGGGGCCCGGCGCCACGTACTTGCCCTTCAGCGTCTTGAAGATGTCCTTCACTCGGCCGGTGATGAAGAGGTAGCCGTCGGCGTCCACCTTGCCCTTGTCGCCGGTGCGCAGGTAGCCGTCCTCGGTGAAGGTCTCCTTGGTCTTCTCCGGCTCCTTGTAGTAGCCGGCCATCACGCCCGGATGCTGGAACAGGATCTCGCCCTGCTCCGAAAGCTTCATGTTGGCGCCCGGCATCGGACGGCCCACCGAGCCGATGCGGTTGGCGCCCGGCAGGTTGGCCGTGGCGTAGATGTTGTTCTCGGTCATGCCGTAGCCCTGCAGCACCGTGATGCCGAGCTTCTGGAACCAGTTCATCAGCGGAATCGGCATCGGTGCCGCGCCCACGAACAGGTAGCGCGCGTTCTGCAGGCCGGCGCCCTGCTTGATCTTGCGCTTGACGATGCCGGAGATGATCGGGAGCTTCAGCAGGCGATCGAGCTTCTGCTGCGGCATCTTCTTGAGCACACCGGTCTGGATGCGGCCGTAGACCAGCGGCACGCCGAAGAAGCGCGTGGGCGCCACTTCCTTGAGCTGCTCGGCCAGCTTCTCGATGTTCTCGAGGAAATAGACCTCGGCACCGAAGTAGATGCTGGCCACTTCCAGCGCGCCGCGCTCGAAGGCATGCGCCAGCGGCAGGTAGGAGAAGAAGCGCTCCTGGCCCTGCGCCGGCATCGCCTTCATCAGGCCGCCGGCGGCAAAGGCGAGGTTCTCGCCAGTGATCATCACGCCCTTGGGGTTGCCGGTGGTGCCGGAGGTGTAGATCAGCGTCCACAGCTTCTTCGGGTCAGGGGCCACATAGCCGTTCATGGGCTCGTGGGCCTTCACCAGGTCGTCCCAGGCCAGGTTGCCCTTGGGCACGTCCGGATAGGGGAAGCTGATGTGGTCGATGCCGGCCGGCACCGCGCCCAGGAACTCCTCCAGGTCCATCGAGGGGCCCACGAACAGCGCCTTGGCCTCGCAATGGTTGAGGATGTACTTCACCGCGTCGGTGGACTGCTTGGGGTACAGGCCCACGCTGATGCAGCCGGCCATGGCGATAGCGAGGTCCGCCATGAACCAGTGGGCGGTGTTGCGGCCCGAGATGGCGATGGCGGTGCCGGGCTCGTAGCGCGCCTTCAGCGCCGAGGCGATGCGGCGCACCTGGTCGGCCGCCTGGCCCCAGGTGATGCCCTGCCATTCGCCGTGCAGCGGCTGGAACAGCCAGGGCTGGGTCGGCCGTTCCTGCTCCCAGTGCAGCAGCATTTCGACCGGGTTCCTCGTCGTCATTTCCTTCCCCTATCTAGTAGATCGTTATGGCCGGGCACGCGGGCAGCCGGCTAGGACTGGGGGGAGTGTAGCCAAAGCGGCCCTTTCTGAGACAGGGCCGCAGGGACAATCGGGCCTTTATTACCAGTCCGCGGGCGGATTGGCGCAGAATCGGCGACATTCGAAACTTTTCCAGGGAGGAGACCCGGGTCATGAAGAAATTGCTGCTGCTGGTCGTGGTACTGCTGGCCGGCGGGATCGGCTGGGCGGCGCTGGCGCCGTCCCCCATCGAGCCCCAGGCCTGGACCCCGCCCAACGCGCCGGCCCTGGAAGGCCTCTACGCCAGGAATGACCGCCTCCAGGCGATCCAGAAGCTCGCGGTGGGCGCCGGCAACGGCCCCGAGGGCGTGGCCCTGGACCGCGAGGGCCGGGTCTACGCCGGTTACCTCGACGGCCGCATCGTGCGCATGGACCCCGCCAGCGGCAAGCTGGACGAGTTGGGCAACACCGGCGGCCGTCCGCTGGGCATGGTCATCGGCCCAGGCGGCGAGATCTACGTGGCCGACGCCGACAAGGGCCTGGTGCAGATCGAGAACGGCCAGGTGAAGGTGCTGTCGACCACCGCCGGCGGCAAGCCCTTCAAGTTCGTCGACGACGTGGATGTCTCCGCCGACGGCAACTCGCTGTACTTCTCCGACGCCTCGGCGCGCTTCGGCATCCATGAGCTGATGTCCGACGTGCTGGAGCACGGCGGCAGCGGCCGACTGCTGCGCTACGACCGCGCCAGCGGCGAGACCACGGTGCTCAAGGACGGCCTGTACTTCCCCAACGGCGTGGCCCTGGGCCCCAACGAGGATTACCTGCTGTTCGACGAGACCGCGCGCTACCAGGTCAGCCGCCTGTGGCTCAAGGGCGACAAGGCCGGTCAGGTGGAGGTGCTGATCGACAACCTGCCGGGCTTCCCGGACAACCTCAGCTTCAACGGCAAGGACCGCATCTGGGTGGCGATTTACGCGCCGCGCCTGCCGGACCTGGACCGCATGCTGCCCTACCCCACCGCCCGCAAGATCATCCAGCGCCTGCCGGAGTCGATCCATCCCAAGCCCAAGATCCAGGCCTTCGCGCTGGGCCTGGACCTGGACGGCAAGGTGGTGGAGAACCTGCAGTACGACGGCCCCGGCGCCTTCGGCCCTATCACCAGCGTGGAGCAGAGCGGCGAATGGCTGTACTTCGGCAGCCTGTCGCATCCGGCCTTCGGGCGCATGAAGGCACCCTGAGTCGCTGACGCGCACAAAAAAGCCCCGGTGAGAACCGGGGCTTTTTCGTTGCAGCCGTACGAATCAGCCGTTGGCGACGAGCTTGAAGCCGCGGTCCTGCGACGCCTCGGCCTTGGCCGTGGCGAAGAAGGCTTCCGGCTTGAACACATCCACCTCGATCGCCTCCAGGCGCGCGGCCTGGGCGTGGGCCACCAGCTGCGCTTCCTGCACGCTGATCAGCCCCAGCTCGGCCGCCTTGGGCGCCACCTCGGCGGCGGCACCGCGGGCCAGCTTCTTCTCGCGCTGGGCGCGCGAAATGCGCGACAGGGCGCTCTCGGCATCGGCCAGCAGGCGGAAGGCCTGCAGCAGGCGGCTGGACGCCGTCTTGCCACCGGCAGGCACGAACACGCCCTCGGTCAGGCGGCGGTACTGCGCGTCGTAGCGCTGGATGGTCTGCGCGGCGGCGGCGGAGCGGTCGTCGGCCGGCAGCTTGCCCACCGGGTTCACGCGCAGCCACCACGAGCCCACCGTGCGCATGACAAAGCCCAGTACCGGCGCATTGAAGTTGGCGTAGATGCCCTCGAAGGCCTTCTGCACCTGGGCCAGCGAGTACTCCACCGAGTAGCGCACCAGCGGCAGGTCTTCCGGACGGCGGCCTTCGGCCTCGAAGCGGCGCAGCGCCGAGAACGCCAGCAGCTGCCAGGCCAGCGCGTCGGCATAACGGCCGGTGAGCTTGCCGCGCATCTTCAGCTTGCCGCCGATGCAGAACATGGCGAGGTCCGTCAGCAGGCCGAAGCGCGCCGCCGACCAGCCGAGACGGCGGTAGTAGGCACGCGTCTCCACCGCCACGTCCGGCACCTTCACCGTCAGGCCGCGGGTCCAGCCGCGCACGGCGCTGCGGACGATGCCGGCGACGAAGTGGCCGATCCAGCCCACCAGGTTCTGGCGGAACAGCGGCACGTTGTCGGTCTCCACGCCTTCCACCACCTTCAGCGCGTAGGGATGGCAGCGGGTGGCACCCTGGCCGAAGATCATCAGGGTGCGCGTCATGATGTTGGCACCTTCCACCGTGATGCCCACCGGCGAAGAGGCAAAACCGGAGCCCAGGATGTTGTTCGGGCCCTGCATGACGCCGGCGCCGGAGAACACGTCCATGGCGTCGGTGATCAGCTCACGCGACAGCTCCGTGGTGTAGCACTTGAGCACGCCGGAGGTCACCGGCGGCTGGATGCCGCGATCCACCGCCGAGCAGGCGAACACGCGCGCGCCTTCGCACATGTAGGTCAGCGCCGCGATCTTGCCAATCTTGTCCTGCACGCCTTCCATCTGGCCGATGGACATGCCGAACTGCTGGCGCACGACGGAGTAAGGGCCGACCACGGCAGAGGCCTGCTTCATGCCGCCGATGGCACCCGCGGGCAGCGAGATCGCACGGCCACCAGCGAGCTGCTCCATCAGCATCTTCCAGCCCTGGCCGGCGTATTCGGCACCGCCGATGATGTTGTCCACCGGCACCACCACATCCTTGCCGATCAGCGGGCCGTTGTAGAACGGCTCGCCGATGGGCAGGTGATGGTCGCCATTGGCAAAGCCCGGCGTGCCCTTGTGCACCATCACCACGGTGATGCCCGGGTGCTGGCCCTTGCCCAGCAGGTTCTGCGGATCGTGCAGCTGGCAGGCGATGGAGCAGAGGTTGGCCACCGGCGCCAGCGTGATGTAGCGCTTGCGGAAGTTCAGGCGGATCTTCACCTGCCCGTCGGCATCCTTGAAGACCTCGCCCTCGGCACGGATCGACGCGGCATCGGAGCCCGCCGTCGGCTCGGTCAGGCCGAAGCAGGGCACGTACTCGCCCGAGGCCAGGCGCGGCAGGTAGTGCTGCTTCTGCGCGTCGGTGCCGTAGTGGTGGATCAGCTCGCCGGCGCCCAGCGAGTTGGGGATCACCACGAACACGCTGGCCACGAAGGAGTACGGGCTCAGCGTGTGCATGATGGTGGACACGGCCAGGCGCGAGAACTCCTTGCCGCCGTATTCCTTGGGGATGATCAGCCCCATGAAGCCCTGCTTCTTGATGAACTCGATCGCCTCGGGCGGCACCACGCGCGTGCGGGCGATCTCGTAGGGATCGAGCATGCGGCAGAGCTCGGCCAGCGGGCCGTCGACGAAGGCCTGCTCCTCGGCGCTGAGCTGGCCGTAGGTCTCCTTCAGCATCTTCGGGAAGTCGGGATTGCCGGCGAAGAACTCGCCGTCGATCCAGACACTACCCGCTTCCAGGGCCTGCCGCTCCGTATCGGAGATCTGCGGCAGGATCTTCTGGGCCTGCATGAACTTCATCAATAAGCCAAACATGGGGGGACTCCAATGTGAAACGAAATCTTCCGGGCCATCCGTTCATGCCGGATGCCCGGACAGCAGCAAGCCCGCCCCGCGTTTTGCACGGGACGGGCTTGGCCGCGGATTGCCCTTACTCGAAGCGCTTGCCTTCCTTGGCCATCTTCACCAGCAGCTTGGCGGGCTTGAAACGCTCGCCGTACTTCTTTTCCAGTTCCTTGGAACGCTTCACGAACTGTGCCAGCCCGGTCGCGTTGATGAACTGCAGCGCGCCGCCCTGGTGCGGGGCGAAGCCCCAGCCGAAGATCGAGCCGATGTTGGTGTCGCCGACCGCGGTGACCACACCCTCCTCGTAGCACTTGGCGGCTTCGTTGGCCTGCGCGTACAGCAGGCGGTCGATCAACTCCTGCTGCGGCAACTGCTCCTTCAGCGGGAACTGCTCGGCCAGGCCCTTCCACAGCGACTTCTGGCCGCCCTGCGGATAGTCATAGAAGCCCTTGCCGGCCTTCTTGCCCTGGCGGTCGAGCTGCTTGGCCATCTTCTCCACCACGGCGACGCCCGGGTGCTCGCTGGCGGTCTTGCCCTCGGCGGCCAGGTCCTTGCGCGTCTGCTCCAGCACGTGCAGCGACAGCGACAGCGAGACCTCGTCCTGCACTGCCAGCGGGCCCACCGGCATGCCGGCCTGCAGGCCGGCCATCTCGATGGAACGCGGATGCTGGCCTTCGGCGAGCAGGGTCATGCCCTCCATCGGGTAGGTAGCGAAGCAGCGCGAGGTATAGAAGCCGCGCGAGTCGTTGACCACGATCGGCGTCTTCTTGATCTGCTGCACGTAGTCGAAGCCACGCGCCAGGGTTTCCTTGCTGGTCTTCTTGCCAACGATGATCTCCACCAGCGGCATCTTGTCCACCGGCGAGAAGAAGTGCAGGCCGATGAAGTTCTTCGGCCGCTCGCTGGCTTCCGCCAGGCCCGTGATCGGCAGCGTGGAGGTGTTGGACGCGAACACGGCCGTCTTGGCCAGCTGTGCCTCGGCCTTCTTGGTGACATCCGCCTTGATCGCGCGGTCCTCGAACACGGCCTCGATCACCAGGTCGCAGCCCTTGAGGTCGTCGTAGCTCGTGGTGGCCTTGATGCGGGCCAGGAACTGGTCCTTGCCTTCCTGCGTCAGGCGGCCCTTCTTCAGGTCCTTGTCGAGCAGGCCGCTGGAGTAGGCCTTGCCGCGGTCGGCGGCCTCCTGCGTCGTGTCGAGCAGCACCACCTCGATGCCGACCTTGGCCGAGCTGTAGGCAATGCCCGCGCCCATCATGCCGGCGCCGAGGATGCCGAGCTTCTTCACCGTGGAGCGCTCCACGCCCTCGGGGCGGGAGCTGCCCTTGTTGATGGCGTTGAGCTGGAACCACAGCGTTCCGATCATGTTCTTCGACACCTGCGAAACCACGCAGTTGGCGAAGTAGCGCGACTCGCTGCGGCAGCCGGTGTCGAAGTCGGTGATGCCGCCGTCGAACACGCTGGCCATGATGTTGATCGGCGCCGGGTAGTTGCCCTGGGTCTTGGCATTGGCCATGGACGGGGCGATGGCCCAGAGCTGGCCGTTGGCCGGCGACTTGGCGTCACCACCCGGCCACTTGAACTTCTTGTCGTCCCAGGGCTGCACCGGCTTCGGATTGGCCAGGCACCAGGCCTTGGCCTGCGCCAGCAGATCCTCGCGGTCCTTGGCCAGCGCATGGATGATGCCGGCGTTCTTGGCGTCGCTGGCCTTCAGCTCCTTGCCTTCCAGCATCAGCGGCAGCGAGGGCTGGATGCCGATCAGGCGCGGCAGGCGCTGCGTGCCGCCGCCACCGGGCAGCAGGCCCAGCTTCACTTCCGGCAGGCCGAACTTGGCCTTGGGATCGTCGATGGCGATGCGGTAGTGGCAGGCCAGCGCCAGCTCCAGGCCGCCGCCCAGCGCGGTGCCGTTGAGCGCGGCCACCACCGGGCGGCCGCAAAGCTCCAGGCGACGCAGGAAGCCCTTGTAGTCCTCGGCCAGCTTGAAGGCATCTGCCGGATCGGTGATGGCGAACACCTTCTCGATGTCGGCGCCGGCCAGGAATTCCTTCTTGCCGGACGTGACGATCACACCCTTGATCGAGGCATCGCCTTCGATCTTGCCGATGGCCTCGGCCAGCGGCTTGCTCAGCTCGTCGTTGAGCACGTTCATCGAACGGCCCGGCATGTCCAGCGTGAGGGTGACGATGCCGTCGTTGTCTTTTTCGAAATTGACGCTCATGTCGGTTCCCTCAGAGGCGTTCGATGATCGTGGCGATGCCCATGCCCGCGCCCACGCAGAGCGAGGCCAGGCCCAGTTGCTTGTCCTGGCGCTCCAGCTCGTCGAGCAGGGTGCCGAGGATGGCGCAGCCGGTGGCACCCAGCGGGTGGCCCATGGCGATGGAGCCGCCGTTGACGTTGACCTTGGCGGGGTCGATGCCCAGATCGCGCTGCGCACGCAGCACCACCGCGGCAAAGGCCTCGTTGATCTCGAACAGGTCGATGTTGGAGGCGTTCATGCCGGCGCGGGCCAGGGCCTTCTTGGAGGCCGGGCCGATGCCGGTGAGCATGATGGTGGGCTCGGAGCCGATCACCGCGGTCTGCACGATGCGTGCGCGCGGCTTCAGGCCCAGCTTCTTGCCGATCTTCTTGCTGCCGATCAGCATCAGCGCGGCGCCGTCGACGATGCCGGAGCTGTTGCCGGCGTGGTGGACGTGGTCGATCTTCTCGATGGTGGTGTACTTGCGCAGGGCGGTGGCGTCGAAGCCCATCGCGCCCATCTGCTCGAAGGAGGGCTTGAGGCCCGCCATGCCCTCGACCGTGGCCTCGGCGCGGATGAACTCGTCATGGTCCAGCACGACCATGCCGTTGAGATCACGCACCGGCACCAGCGACTTGGCGAAACGGCCTTCGGCACGCGCCTTGGCAGCCTTCTGCTGCGACTGCACGGCGAACGTGTCGACATCCTTACGCGAGAAGCCTTCCAGCGTCGCGATCAGGTCGGCGCCGATGCCCTGCGGCGCGAAGCCGGTCATGTGGTTGACGCGCGGGTCCATCGCCCAGGCGCCGCCGTCCGAGCCCATGGCCCAGCGCGACATGCTCTCGACGCCGCCAGCCACCACCAGGTCTTCCATGCCCGACATGACCTTCTGCGCGGCGATGTTCACCGACTCCAGGCCCGAGGCGCAGAAGCGCGACTGCGTGACACCGGCCACGCTCTCCGCCCAGTTGGCATAGAGCACGGCGACGCGCGCGATGTCCGCGCCCTGCTCGCCCACCGGGGTAACGCAACCCAGCACCACGTCGTCGACCTTGGAGGTATCGAGGTTGTTGCGCTGCTGCAGCGCCGTCAGCAGGTTGCCGACCAGGTGGATGGGCGTGACGCCGTGCAGGCTGCCGTCCTTCTTGCCCTTGCCGCGCGGCGTGCGCACCGCGTCGTAGATGAATGCTTCGCTCATGGAGACCTCGTTGCGGTGTTAGGTAATTTAAATTACCATCAGCCGATCGGGAACGTGGATTGGCGTGGCGGGGCAGATGCAAACCCGCCGGCTGGATTGAAAGCGGACCGAGCTTACTGGCGCGCTGCGGCCCGGTCAATACGGCTGCGTATGGGGCGCCGGGAAGTTTCCAGTAACAACCATTACTCAGTGAACAGACATGCGCCGAACCGAAGCCGTGGTGGCTGACCGAGCCGGACTCGACCCCGAGACCCGCGCCCGCATCGAGCAGACCGTGCTCGACATCTTCTCCGAGCGGGAATTCCACCGCGTGGGCCTGATCGAGGTCGCCCGCGGCGCCAACGTCTCGCTGCAGACGCTCTACAAGTACTACGGCAGCAAGGAAGCCCTGCTGTTCTCCTGCCTGGACGTCTGGCTGCAGAAGCTGGCAGAGCGCCTGCTCGATCATCTGCAGGGCATTGCCGACTACAAGGAGCGCCTGCGCAAGGTGTTCTGGGTAAGCCTGGACTTCTACGAGAAGAATCCCAAGGTCATGCAGCTGCAGATGAGCTCGGTGTACGTGAACACCTGGCGCAAGCAGGAGCACTACCACAACCCCGAGCTGTTCCACACCTTCATCAAGGTGCTCTCGGAAGGCCGCGAGCGCGGTGTGCTGACCGACGACGTCGACGAGAAGTACCTGCTCGACTTCGTCATGGGCTTCACCAACCGCCTGGTGCAGATGTACATCCACCGCGGCATGAAGGAATCGCTGACCGCCAACTCCGGGCCGCTGTTCGAGATGATGTGGCGGGCGCTGGCCAAGCCGGTGTGAGCGGACAAAACAGCTCTTTCGAAGGATAGAGATCCCCTGCCTGCGCTCTTCCTCGATGTCCCGGTGAGCGCAGCGAATGCTTTTGATGTACCGGGTTCCCTTCCAGTAGCGCCTGCCTGGGGGCCGAGTGCAGGGTCGAGCCGGACAGGATGTCCGGCCGAGGGGCCTCAGGCCATGGATGGCCTGTGGGCCCGACCCGTCGCACTCGTCCACCAGGCAGGTTGCCCCGCTTCAGCGGGGCCGCGGATGGCAGGGTACGTTTTCTTTTGGGTACTTTTCTTTGTCGTACAACAAAGAAAAGTACCTCGCCCTTAGGCGAAATAAACCTCCAAAGATCCACCGCTCCTGACCGGCGTAGTCGCCGGCATCCCCGCCCTGGTTCCTATCCGAAACTCCGCCGCCCCTCACCCTAACCCTCTCCCCGCAAGCGGGGAGAGGGAATGGCAGCAGTGCGTGCCTCGATACGCCACCACCCGGTCATCCCGAGTGATCCGCCCTGGCGGATCGTATCGAGGGACGCGGCACTCGGCATGAACGGTTCAAAAAGCGCCGCCCGCCAATGCCCCTTGATTCCATTACATGACACCCATAATATGATTCTCATCATCCAATAAAGCCGGAGTGTCACCATGAAGATCAAGGGTTCCGTCGCGCTGGTCACCGGCGCCAACCGCGGCCTGGGCCTGGCCTTCGCCAAGGCCCTGCTGGCCGGTGGGGCCAAGAAGGTCTATGCCGCCGCCCGTGACCCGGCCACCGTCACCCTCCCCGGTGTCATCCCGGTCAAGCTCGACGTCACCAAGCCCGACCAGATCGCCGCCGCCGCGGCCGCCTGCGGCGACGTCAGCCTGCTGGTCAACAACGCCGGCATCTTCCTGGACGACGGGCAGAACGCCGTGGAGGCAGAAGCCAACGCCCGCCGCCAGCTGGACACCAACTACCACGGCATCGCCCACACCACGAGCGCCTTCGCCCCGGTGCTGGCCGCCAATGGCGGCGGCGGCATCGTCAACATGCTGTCGGTGCTGAGCTGGGTCGCCCTGCCCGGCACGGCCGGCTACAGCGCATCCAAGGCTGCGGCCTGGGCGCTGACCAACGCCACGCGCATCCAGCTCAAGGCCCAGGGCACGGAAGTGGTCGGCGTACACGCCGGCTACATCGACACCGACATGGTGGCCGGCGTGGAAGCCCCCAAGGCCTCGCCCGCCGACGTGGCCGCCAGCGCCCTCGCCGCGCTGGAAGCCGGGCAGATCGAGGCCCTGGCCGACGACATCAGCCGGCAGGTGAAAGCGGGCCTCACTGCCCAGCCGCCCAGCTACGCCGGTTAATCACTTCATCTTCACAGGAGAACAGCCGTGACCAACGCCGTCATTGCCGGTTATGTCCGAACCCCCTTCCAGTTCGCGCGCAAGGGCCGCTTCGCCGGCACGCGCCCGGACGACCTCGCCGCCGTGGCGATCAAGGCCCTGGTCGAGCGCTCCGGGCTCGATCCCGCGCTGATCGAGGACGTCATCATGGGCTGCGCCTACCCCGAGGCCGAGCAGGGCAGCAACATCGCGCGCATCGCCGGCCTGCTGGCCGGGCTACCGGAGTCGGTCGGCGGCGCCACCGTCAACCGTTTCTGCGGCTCCTCGATGAACGCCATCCACATGGCCGCCGGCCAGATCGCCATCGGCGCGGGCGAGGCCTTCATCTGCGCCGGTGTGGAGTCCATGACCCGCGTGCCGCAGGGCGGCTTCAATGCCTCACCCAACCCGCGCTTCCGCCAGCCGGGTGTGGACGCGCCGGAGTTCCAGGCCGAGGCCTACATCACCATGGGCGAGACCGCCGAGAACGTGGCGCAGCGCTTCAGCGTGCCGCGCGCCGAGCAGGAACAGCTGGCGCTGGAATCCCAGCAGAAGGCCGCCGCCGCGCAGGCCGAAGGCCGGCTGGCCCGCGAGATCGCGCCGGTGCAGACCGCCGACGGCCTGGTCGACAGCGACGGCTGCCTGCGCCCGCAGACCACGCTGGAAGGCCTGGCGGGGCTCAAGCCCGCCTTCCGCGCCGACGGCAGCGTCACCGCCGGCACCTCCTCGCCGCTGACCGATGGCGCCGCCGCGGTGCTGGTCTGCTCCGAGGACTTCGCCAAGCGGCATGGGCTGGAGATCCTGGCGCGCATCCGCGCGGTGGCGGTGGCCGGCTGCGGGCCGGAGGTCATGGGCATGGGCCCGGTGCCGGCCACGCGCAAGGCGCTGGAACGCGCGGGCCTCAAGATCGAGGACATCGACATCGTCGAGATCAACGAGGCCTTCGGCAGCCAGGCCGCTGCCTGCCTGCGCGAGCTGGGTATCGACCGCGCCAAGGTCAACCTGGATGGCGGCGCCCTGGCCCTGGGCCACCCGCTGGGTGCCACCGGCGCACGCATCACCGGCAAGGCGGCGCAGCTGCTCAAGCGCGAGGGCAAGCGCTACGCGCTGGCCACGCAGTGCATCGGCGGCGGCCAGGGTATCGCCACCATCCTGGAGGCCGCGTAGCGGATAAGATCGGCCGATGCGCTACGACGCCGAACACAAGGAACGCACGCGCGCGCTGCTGCTGAAGGAAGCCGCACGCGCGATCCGCGCCAAGGGGCCGCGCGGGGTCAGCGTGGCCGCCATCATGGGCAAGGCCGGGCTCACGCACGGCGGCTTCTATGCCCATTTCAAGTCCAAGGACGAGCTGGTGGCCGAGGCCATGACGGCAATGTTTTCCGACATTGAAGCCAAGATGGACGACTACATGGAGCGCTGCACGTCTGCCGAGGCGCTGTCGGGCTACATTGACTTCTACCTCTCGCAGCGCCACCGCGACGACCGGGCCCACGGCTGCCCCATTCCTGCGCTCTGCGGCGAGGCGCCGCACCTGCCCGCCGCAGCCCGCCGCGCCTTCGGCGCCGGCATCGAGGCCGTCAGCCACCGGCTGGCCACCATGCTGGAGCAGGCCGGCCAGGCCGATCCGCGGGCGGCAGCGGCCTCCCTGCTCGCGGAGATGGCGGGGGCCCTGGCCATGGCTCGCGCGGTGCCCACCAGCGAGCAGTCCGAGCAGTTGCTGGCCACCTCGCGCCGGGCCTTGCGGCAGCGCTTCGGAGTAGCCATGAGGTAGATTGGCGCCATGACGCCACTCACCTACGCCACCCCCGGCCTGCTGTTCCCGGCCGTCTCCCTGCTGATGCTGGCCTACACCAACCGCTTCCTGGGGCTGGCCAGCCTCGCCCGCCATCTGATCGCCCGCTATCGCGAGGAGCCGCACCCGCGCATCAAGCTGCAGGTGGACAATCTGCGTGAGCGCCTGACCCTGCTGCGCCACAGCCAGGCCCTGGGCGTGACCAGCCTGCTGAGCTGCACCGCCAGCCTGTTCGGCGTGCTGATCGAGAACCAGCCGCTGGCCCTGTCCCTGTTCGGGCTGGCGCTGCTGCTGATGCTGGCCTCGTTGACGCTGTCGCTGCGCGAGATCCACCTGTCGGTGCGCGCGCTGAACGTGGAACTGGACGACCTCGTCGAGCCGCGCTGAGGCGCGCACCTCCATCGCTGGCACGCCGTTTGCTCGTCTGATTGCATGGTCAGGAGCATCGCCGCGGCAAGTCCACCGTGATGCGTCCGGCCCTCAGTTCGGGCAATGGCGTCTGCATGGGAAACCGTGCAGGCGCCTTTTTTATGCTCGTTATCCGGGCACCAGGAAGGCGCGCGATTGAACGAATTCGCACCGGATTAGGTGCCCCAAGCCAGGACCGGCGCACCGGCATCACCGCTGACCGCCGCAAAAGCCTCATCCAAATCACGCCACGCACCGTTCAGGGGCACCTGGGCTGTCACGATCCTTGCATGAGCCGCACCAATAGCCCTCCAGGGCATCCGTTGTTGGAGCGTTCGTGGGGTCATCCTTGGGGTCTGAACCAAAGCAGGGCAGCACTGGCGGAGACCCTGGCCCACTTCGCATCATGTTGGTGGATGATGACCCGGCACGGCGCGCCGCCTTCGATAGTCCGCTGCGCGCGCTGGGCCATGAGATCGTGGCGGCGGTCACCACCTCGGCCGACCTGCAGGCTGCCGTGCGCCGTTACCAGCCGGACGTCATCCTGATCGACGTCGATGCACCGAACCGGGACACGCTGGAGTCCCTAGGCCAGGTCGCGCGGGAACAGCCGCGGCCGATCGTGCTGTTCGCCTCCCGCAGCGATGGCGAGACCATCCGCCGCGCTGTGCGCGCCGGGGTCACGTCCTATGTCATTGACGGCCTGCAGCCGGCGCGACTGGCGCCGATCATCGAGGTAGCCATCGCCCGCTTCCAGGAATTCCATGCGCTGCGCACCGAACTGGAAGAGACCCGCCTAAAGTTGGCCGACCGCCGCGACATCGAGCGCGCCAAGGGCCTCCTGATGAAGCGCCGCAACCTCGACGAACCGGCGGCCCATGAACTGCTGAGGAACATGGCCATGGAACGCAACCTCAAGCTCGGCGACGCCGCCCGTGCGTTGATCGCCGCCGCGGAACTACTCTGATGATCAACAACCTGGAGAAGTCCCGCCTGCGCATCGGCATCGTGCCGCTGGCCGATGCGGCGCCCATCGTCGTGGCGCAGGCCGCCGGCCACTTTGCCCGCCATGGCCTGGACGTATCGATCACGGTGGAATCGGCCTGGGCCGGCATCCGCGACAAGCTGGCCGCCGGCCTGCTCGATGCGGCGCATATGCTGGCGCCCATGCCGCTGGCGGCGACGCTGGGCATCGACGGCATCGGCGTGCCGATGCTCACGGCCATGTCGCTGAGCCTCAACGGCAATGCCATCACCGTCTCCAATGCCCTGTACCGGCGCATGCGCCTGGCAGAGGAAGGACCGCGCGCGGCCGGTGCCGCGCTGCGGCGCGTGATCGAGGTCGACCGCGCCGTACGCGCGCCGCCCCTGGTCTTCGCGCACGTCTTCCCTCACTCGGCACACCATTACGAACTGCGCTACTGGCTGGCTGGCTGCGGCATCGACCCGGATCGCGACCTGCGCCTGGTCGTAGTGCCGCCGCCGCAGATGGTGCAACTGCTGCAGGAAGGACGCATCGACGGCTTCTGCGTGGGCGCGCCCTGGGGTGGTGTCGCCGAGCGTGCCAACCTCGGCCGCTCGATCGTGACCAAGCACCAGATCTGGAACAACAGCCCCGAAAAGGTGCTGGGCGTCACCCGAGACTGGGCGGAGCGCCATCCCCTGACCCACCTGGCCCTGGTCGCCGCCCTGATCGAAGCCTCGCGCTCGCTCGAGGCCGCCCCGGGCCGCCTGGCCGCCGCCGAGATGCTCAAGGCGGGCGACTACGTGCGCGGCGCCTCCATGCTGGAACTGGAGGAGGCGCTGGCGGTGCGCGATGCACGCCACCCGCGTGGCCCAGGTCTGGTGTTCCATTCCGGGGCCGCCAACTTCCCCTGGCACTCTCACGCGCACTGGTTCGTCGCACAGATGCAGCGCTGGGGGCATGTCCCCAGTCATGTGGATGCCGCCCTGGTCGCCGCGCAGACCTATCGGCCCGACCTGTACCGCATCGCCGCCGAACGCGTCGGCCAGCCCTGCCCTCGCGTCGATACCAAGCCTGAAGGCGTGCACGCCGGCGCCTGGGCCATCGGCAGCAACAACGGGCCGCTGCTGATGGGCCCCGACCTGCTGTTCGACGGCAGTTCGTTCGACACGCAGCGCAGCGCCGCCCCTGCGGCGTCGGTCGGCAGCCATGGCTGAACCGCACCGTGATGGCGCACATGCCCTGCAAACGCGCAGGGCAGCGCGCCACTCAGACCAAGAGAACCCCGACAGCTGAAGCCGCCCACCGGGCTCTCGATCCAATCTGGAGCGATTCCAGATAGCCGGGCGCGATGCCGGTGCGTGGCGAACCATGCCAGGGCGCCTGCATCTCGATCCATGCACCAGCACGGCGCGGACCCGGCGCTTGAAACATGGCATGGGCCTTGCGACTTATCCCCGTGAGATAGCCCGCTAAAGGCGGCGGGCTTACAAGACATCCATCCGGGGGTCGCACCACGGATGCTCAGGACAACGGCGTCCATGCACCGGTCAATCCCGGTCCATGGGCGCTTTTTCGTTTCCGGCTTCTTTTTCGGGATCATTCGGGAGTGCAGAAGATGCTCAGCAGCACAATCAAGGTCAAACCGGTGGTGGCAGGGCCGATGGGGCGTCTCGCGGGCCTGTTCGCAAAGCTCACCGGCACCGCACTCATGGCTGGTGGCCTTGCGCTGGCGCTGGGCATCCCGGTGGCAAGCGCCAAGGACAAGCTGGAAAAGGAAGACCTCAAGTTCGGCTTCATCAAGCTGACCGACATGGCGCCGCTGGCCGTGGCCTATGAGAAGGGCTACTTCGAGGACGAAGGCCTCTACGTCACCCTGGAGGCACAGGCCAACTGGAAGGTGCTGCTCGACCGCGTGATCTCAGGCGAACTCGACGGCGCGCACATGCTCGCTGGCCAGCCCCTGGCGGCGACCATTGGCTTCGGCACAAAGGCCGACATCATCACGCCCTTCTCCATGGACCTGAACGGCAACGGCATCACCGTTTCCAATGCCGTCTGGGCCGAGATGAAGAAGAACATCCCGATGGCCGGCGGCAAGCCAGTGCATCCGATCAAGGCTGATGCGCTCAAGCCGGTGGTCAATCAGTACAAGGCGGCGGGCAAGGCCTTCAACATGGGCATGGTCTTCCCGGTTTCCACGCACAACTACGAGCTGCGCTACTGGCTCGCGGCCGGCGGCATCCACCCTGGCTTCTACGCGCCCCAGAAAGGCGACGTGGCTGGCCAGATCAAGGCCGACGTGCTGCTGTCTGTCACCCCGCCGCCGCAGATGCCCGCGACGCTGGAGGCCGGCACCATCTACGGCTACTGCGTGGGCGAGCCCTGGAACCAGCAGGCCGTATTCAAGGGGATCGGCGTGCCGGTGATCACCGACTACGAGATCTGGAAGAACAATCCGGAGAAGGTCTTCGGCATCCGCGAGGACTTCGCCGCCAAGAACCCGAAGACCACCAAGGCCATGGTCAAGGCCCTGATCCGCGCCGCCTACTGGCTGGACGCCAACAACAACGGCAACCGCGGTGAAGCCTCCAAGATGCTGTCGAAAGCGTCCTATGTCGGTGCCGACGCGGCCGTGATCGCCAACTCCATGACCGGCACCTTCGAGTACGAGAATGGTGACAAGCGCCAGGTGCCGGACTTCAACGTCTTCTTCCGCTACCACGCCACCTACCCGTACTACTCCGACGCCATCTGGTACCTGACGCAGATGCGCCGCTGGGGCCAGATCCCCGAAGCCAAGACCGACCAGTGGTACTTCGACACCGCCAAGAAGGTGTACCGCTCCGATCTCTACACCGCCGCCGCCAAGGAGCTGATCGCCGAAGGCAAGCTCAAGGCCAGCGACTTCCCGGACTTCGCCAAGGAGTCGGGCTTCAAGCCGGCCACGGCGGATTTCATTGACGGCGTGAGCTACGACGGCCGCACCCCGAACGCCTATCTCTCCAAGCTCAAGATCGGCCTCAAGGGCAACGAAAAGCCCTGAGCACAGGGCGCGGCCGGGCAGGAGTCTGCCCGTCCGCGCCAAGCACCAGAAACGCAACCACACCCGAGCAAGCCGATGCTGACCCAGACCAACAATTTCCTGAACAAGACCGGGCTCACCTGGTTCGTGCCCTTCGTGCGGCTCGCCGCTGGCGAAGACCCGCGCGAGCAGGCCCGCGAAATCCTGATGAAGATCGGCGTGCCGGTCTTCGCCTTCCTGCTGTTCCTGGCCGGCTGGGGCGTGGTGGCCCAGGGCATCCAGACCAGCCTGGGGGCGCTGCCCGGCCCGGCAGCGGTCTATGAAGCCTTCCACGTGCTGGTGGACGAGCATGTCGCGGAACGCGAGAAGGCCGCCGAGTTCTACCAGCGGCAGGAGGAGCGCAACGCCGCGAAGCTGGCTGAGGACCCGGGCGCCGAGGTCCGCATCCGCGCCTGGACCGGCAAGCCCACCTACATCGACCAAATCCGCACCAGCCTGCTGACGGTCTTCGTCGGCTTCCTGCTGGCAACCCTGGTGGCGGTACCGCTGGGCGTGCTCTGCGGCCTGTCGCCCACCGTGCAGACCGCGCTGAATCCCATGATCCAGCTGTTCAAGCCGGTCTCGCCGCTGGCCTGGCTGCCGATCGTCACCCTGGTCGTCTCGGCGGTCTACGTCAGCGCCGACCCGATGTTCCAGAAGTCCTTCCTGATCTCCGCGATCACCGTCACCCTGTGCTCGCTGTGGCCCACGCTGATCAACACCGCGGTCGGCGTGGCCTCGGTGGACAAGGACCTGATCAACGTCGCCCGCGTGCTCAAGCTGTCCTGGCTGGCCAAGGTCCGCAAGATCGTGCTGCCCTCTTCGCTGAAACTGATCTTCACCGGCCTGCGCCTGTCGCTGGGCGTGGGTTGGATGGTGCTGATCGCCTCCGAAATGCTGGCCCAGAACCCCGGCCTGGGCAAGTTCGTCTGGGATGAGTTCCAGAACGGCAGCAGCCAGTCGCTGGCACGCATCATGGTGGCGGTATTCACCATCGGTTTCATCGGCTTCGTGCTGGATCGCCTGATGCAGACGCTGCAGCAGCTGGTCAGCTTCGGCGAGCAGGCTCACTGAGACCGGAGCCCTGAACATGCACGCACAAGTGAAGCCTGCCGAACTTGCCGATGCGCCCATTCCCCATGGCGCAACCGACGCCGTGGCACCGTACCTGGAACTGCGCGGCGTCGGCAAGAGCTACGGCCAGGGCAAGCAATGCAGTCCGGTGCTGAAGAACATCAACCTGCAGATCGCGGAAGGTGAATTCGTCGCCATCGTCGGCTTCTCCGGCAGCGGCAAGACCACGCTGATCTCGCTGATCGCCGGACTGATCGAAGCGGACGAGGGTGAGGTCCTGCTCAAGGGCCAGCCGGTCCGCGGCCCGGGCCCCGACCGCGGCGTGGTTTTCCAGAGCTATTCGCTGATGCCCTGGATGAACGTCCGCGAGAACGTGGCGCTGGCCGTGGACCAGGTCTATGCCCACCTGCCCGCGGCCGAACGCCAGGCTCGCGTCGAGAAGTACATCGACATGGTGGGCCTGACGCCCGCCCTGCAGAAGCGTCCCTCGGAACTGTCCGGCGGCATGCGCCAGCGCACGGCGGTGGCGCGCGCCCTCGCCGCGAACCCCGACATACTGCTGCTGGACGAACCGCTGAGCGCGCTGGATGCGCTGACCCGCTCCAAGCTGCAGGACGAGATCGTGCAGATCTGGGGCCAGGAGAAGAAGACCTGCATCCTGATCACCAATGACGTGGACGAGGGCATCCTGCTCGCGGATCGCATCATCCCGCTCAACCCCGGCCCCGGCGCCACCTTCGGCCCGGAGTTCCGCATTGATCTGCCGCGCCCCCGCAACCGCAAGGAGATGAACCACGACCCAGCCTTCGTGAAGCTGCGCAAGGAAGTCACGCAGTATCTGATCGACACCGCCAAGGGCTCCCAGGGCACGGCCGGCAGCAAGGTCGTGGAGTTGCGTCCGCAGGTGCCTGTGACCAGCGACGAGCACCCCGCCGCGCTCAAGGCCGCCACGAAGAAGGCACCAGTACAACCGGAGCGCTACGTCGAGTTCGCCAAGGTCTCGAAGATCTATCCGACCAAGAAGGGGCCGGTGAAGGTGGTGGACGGCTTCGACCTGAAGATCCGCCAGGGAGAATTCATCTCCATCATCGGACATTCCGGCTGCGGCAAGTCGACCGTTCTGTCGATGATGGCTGGCCTCAACGACATCAGCGAGGGCGGCATCATCCTCGACGGCAAGGAGATCGACGGCGCCGGACCCGACCGCGGCATCGTGTTTCAGGCGCCAAGCCTGGTGCCCTGGCTCTCCGCTGCCGACAACGTGATGCTCGGTGTGCGCCAGGTCTTCCCGCATATCAGCGAGACGGAACGCCGCGAGATCGTCGATCACTACCTGGGTCGTGTCGGCCTGTCGGACGCGGCCAGCAAGCGTGCCTCCGAGCTTTCCAACGGCATGAAGCAGCGCGTGGGCATCGCTCGCGCCTTCGCGCTGTCGCCCAAGATGCTGCTGCTGGACGAGCCCTTCGGCATGCTCGATTCGCTGACGCGATGGGACCTCCAGGAGGTGCTGATGGAGGTCTGGGCCCGAACTCGCCTGACGGCCATCGTGGTCACCCACGACGTGGACGAGGCGATCCTGCTGGCCGACCGCGTCGTGATGATGACCAATGGCCCCAACGCCCGGGTTGGCAGGGTCATGGACGTGCCGCTGCCTCGCCCGCGGACGCGCAAGGCCCTGCTTGAGCACCCGAACTACTACAAGCTGCGCGAGGAACTGCTCGGCTTCCTCTCCGACTGCGACCATTGAGGAGCGCTCCGATGAAGCAGAAGATCGTGGTGATCGGCCATGGCATGGTCGGCCACAAGTTCCTGGAATCCCTGGCCGAAGCCGGCCTTCCGGACCTGGAAGTGACCGTGCTCTGCGAGGAGCCGCGTCCCGCCTACGACCGCGTGCACCTGTCCGAGTTCTTCGCCGGCAAGTCGGCGGAAGACCTGTCTCTGGTCGCACCGGACTTCTTCGGCCGCGACGGCTTGCTGCTGAAGCTCAACGCCAGGGCCACCGCGATCGACCGCGCCATGAAGACCATCACGGTCTCCACCGGCGAAACCCTGCACTACGACAAGCTGGTGATGGCCACCGGCTCCTATCCCTTCGTGCCGCCGGTACCGGGCAAGGACCGCAAGGACATCTTCGTCTACCGCACCATCGAGGACCTGGAGGGCATGAAGGAGTGCGGTGCCCGCTCGAAGATCGGCGTGGTCATCGGCGGCGGCCTGCTGGGCCTGGAGTGCGCCAAGGCCCTGCGCGACATGGGCCTGCAAACCCATGTCGTGGAATTCGCCCCGCGCCTGATGGCCGTGCAGGTGGATGACGGCGGCGGCCGCACCCTGCGCCGCAAGATCGAGGAACTGGGCGTCACCGTGCACACCCAGAAGAACACCCTCGAGATCATTGACGGTGAAGGTGGCACCCACCGCATGAAGTTCGCGGACGGCAGCCACCTGGATGCCGACATGATCGTGTTCTCCGCCGGCATCCGCCCGCGCGATGAACTGGCCAAGGCCTGCCAGCTCGGCGTCGGCGAACGCGGCGGCATCGTGATCGACAATTTCTGCCGCACCCTGGACCCGGACGTCTACGCCATCGGCGAATGCGCGCTGTGGTCCGGCCGCATCTACGGCCTGGTGGCGCCAGGCTACGAGATGGCCCGCGTCGCCGCCAAGCACCTGCTGGGCCAGGTTGCCGAATTCACCGGCGCTGACATGAGCACCAAGCTCAAGCTGATGGGCGTGGACGTGGCCAGCATCGGCGACGCCATGGGCAGCACCCCCGGCAGCCGCGTCTACCAGTTCAACGACGAGCGCAAGCAGGTCTACAAGAAGCTGGTGGTATCCGAGGACGGCAAGCACCTGCTCGGCAGCGTGCTGGTGGGCGACGCCGAGGAATACGGCACCCTGCTTCAGATGATGCTCAACCGGATGGAACTCCCGGAATCGCCGGAGTTCCTGATCCTGCCGGATTCCGGCGGCAAGAAGCCGGGCCTGGGCGTGGACAACCTGCCCGACTCGGCGCAGATCTGCTCCTGCAACAACGTCTCCAAGGGCCAGATCTGCGCGGCGGTCTGCGAGGGTGCCACCACCATCGGCGCCATCAAGTCCTGTACCAAGGCCGGCACCTCCTGCGGGGGCTGCGTGGCTCTGGCCACGCAGGTGATGAAGGCGGAGATGAAGAAGCAGGGCATGGCGGTCAACAACCATGTCTGCGAGCACTTCCCCTATTCGCGCCAGGAGATTTACCACCTGGTGCGCGTGGGCCAGATCAAGACCTTCGAAACCCTGCTGGAGAAGCACGGAAACGGCCTGGGCTGCGACATCTGCAAGCCGGTGGCCGCCAGCGTGTTCGCCTCCTGCTGGAACGACTTCGTGCTCAAGAAGGAGCACGTCGCGCTGCAGGATTCCAACGACTACTTCCTCGGCAACATCCAGAAGGACGGCACCTACTCCGTGGTCCCGCGCATGCCCGGCGGCGAAGTCACCGCCGACGGCCTGATCGCGGTGGGCCAGGTGGCCAAGAAGTATGGCCTCTACACCAAGATCACCGGCGGCCAGCGCGTGGACCTGTTCGGCGCCCGCGTCGAGCAGTTGCCGCTGATCTGGGACGAACTGATCGCCGCCGGCTTCGAGACCGGCCATGCCTACGCCAAGTCGCTGCGCACCGTGAAGTCCTGCGTCGGAAGCACCTGGTGTCGCTACGGCGTGGATGATTCGGTAGGCCTGGCCATCGAGATCGAGAATCGCTACAAGGGCCTGCGCGCCCCGCACAAGCTCAAGTTCGCCGTATCCGGCTGCACCCGCGAATGCGCCGAGGCGCAGGGCAAGGACGTCGGCATCATCGCCACCGAGAAGGGCTGGAACCTCTACGTCTGCGGCAACGGCGGCATGAAGCCGCGCCATGCCGAGCTGATTGCCAGCGACCTCGACAAGTCCACCCTGCTGCAGTACATCGACCGCTTCCTGATGTTCTACGTGCGCACCGCTGACAGGCTGCAGCGCACCAGCACCTGGCGCGAGAACCTCGAAGGCGGCCTGGACTACCTGAAGAGCGTGATCATCAGCGACAAGCTCGGCATCGCCGCCGAGCTAGAAGCCGAGATGCAGCACGTGGTCAACACCTACGAGTGCGAGTGGAAGAAGGCCGTCACCGACCCCGAATCCCGCAAGCGCTTCCGCACCTTCGTCAACAGCGAGAAGACCGACGGCAACGTCGTCTTCATCGAGGAGCGCGGCCAGATCCGGCCGGCGACGCCCGAAGAGAAGCAGTCGAAGCTGGGCAGCATCCCGGTCGTAGTGAGGGCAGCCTGAGGAGCATGAACATGGATGGCGACCGCAATGTGAGCACCTGGGTCCCGGTTTGCGCCGTGGACGATATCGTCCCCGATACGGGCGTCTGCGCCCTGGTCGGCGAAGAGGCCATTGCGGTGTTCCGGATCGGAACGGGTGGGGGAATTTTTGCGATTTCCAACTATGATCCGAACTCGGAAGCCTCGGTACTGTCCCGCGGCTTGGTCGGCAATCTGGGTGAACGCATCGTCGTCGCCTCGCCGATCTACAAGCACCACTTCGATCTGAAGACCGGCGAATGCCTGGAAGCACCCGAGCATTCGGTGCGCGCCTACCCGGCGCGTGTCGAAAACGGGCAAATCCTCGTCGCCGCACACTGAGCACCCAAGCGGGAGGTCGTTCCCGAGTGCGGGCCGTTATCAAAGGGCCGGTACCGCGCGAAGGACGACTCTCCCGCCCGGGGGCAACCCGACATGACCCCATCGAAGCCCAAGCTGGTGATAGTCGGCAACGGCATGGGTGAGCCGGAAGAGAAAAATGTCCAGTGGACATTTTTCCCGGCGAACGCCCGGCCATGGATGGCCGGGCCGGGCCGCGGCGCCATGGAGGGCTCTATCCCATGAAGCCAAAATTGATTGTCGTCGGTAACGGTATGGCAGGAATGCGCACCGTCGAGGAACTGCTGAAGCTGGCCCCCGACCTCTACGACATCACCGTGTTCGGCGCCGAGCCGCACGGCAACTACAATCGCATCCTGCTGTCCCCCGTCCTCGCCGGTGAGAAGACCGTGGACGACATCATGCTGAACACCCGCGAGTGGTATGCGAGGAACGGCATCACCCTGCATGCCGGCGACCCGGTGGTGAAGATCGACCGCCCGCGCCGCACCGTGCATTCGCAGTCGGGCGTTACGATCCGCTACGACCGCCTGCTGCTGGCCACCGGCTCCAAGCCCTTCATCATCCCGGTGCCGGGCCACCAACTGCCGGGGGTGATCGCCTTCCGCGACATCCATGACGTGGAGTCCATGCTGGCAGCCGCACGCAACCACCGCCACGCCGTGGTGATCGGCGGCGGCCTGCTCGGGCTGGAGGCCGCCAACGGCCTGCTGCGCCAGGGCATGGACGTCACGGTGCTGCATAAGAACAGTGGCCTGATGGAGCGGCAGCTCGACATGCCGGCCGGCGAACTGCTGAAGGCCGCGCTGGAGCGCAAGGGCCTGCGCATCCTGCTCAACGCCGACACCGCCGAGATCACCGGGACGGACCGCGTTACCGCCCTGCGTTTGAAGGATGGCCGGGAGGTCGCCGCGGACCTCGTGGTGATGACCGCCGGCGTGCGCCCCAACATCGAGCTGGCCCGGAGCGCCGGCCTGCAGTGCGACCGCGCGATCGTGGTGGACGACACCCTGCAGAGTTTCGACCCTCGCATCTACGCCGTCGGCGAGTGCGTGCAGCACCGGCAGGCGCTGTTCGGCCTGGTGGCGCCGATCTGGGACCAGGCCCGCGTCTGCGCCATCCACCTCGCCGGCTTCGGCCACTCGCGCTACGTGCAGCGGGCCACGGCCACCAAGCTCAAGGTCACCGGCGTGGACCTCTACTCCGCCGGCGACTTCATCGGCGACGTCGACAGCGAGGACCTGGTGCTGCGCGACCCGCGTCGCGGTATCTACAAGCGCCTGGTGCTGAAGGACAACCGCGTGATCGGCGCGGTGCTCTATGGCGACGTCAAGGACGGGCCCTGGTACTTCGGCATGATCCAGGAGCGGACCGACATCGCCAGCCTGCGCAGCCGCCTGCTGTTCGGCCAGGCCTACTGCGAACCGCGAGCGGCCTAGACGTGACCCTCCCTGCTCCCCTTTCCGCCACGGCGACCACCGCCACTACCTGCCCCTACTGCGGCGTGGGATGCGGGGTGAAGGCCAGCGTCCACCCGGACGGCCAGGTCGGCGTGGCCGGCGACGCCAGCCACGGCTCCAACCACGGCAAGCTCTGCGTCAAGGGCTCGGCCCTGGGTGAAACGGTGGACCTGCACGGCCGCCTCCTCTACCCGAAGATGGACGGCCAGCGCGTCAGCTGGGACACCGCCCTGGATCGCGTCGCCGGCGGCCTTCGCCGCATCATCGACGAGCACGGCCCCGACGCCGTGGCCCTGTATGTCTCCGGCCAGTTGCTGACCGAGGACTACTATGTCGCCAACAAGCTCATGAAGGGCTATGTCGGCACCGCCAACATCGACACCAACTCGCGCCTCTGCATGTCCTCCGCCGTGGCCGGCCACAAGCGCGCCTTCGGCGAAGACCTGGTGCCGGTCTGCTACGAGGACCTGGAACAGGCCGACTTGGTCGTGCTGGTGGGCTCCAACACCGCCTGGTGCCATCCCATCCTCTTCCAGCGCATCGCCAAGGCCAAGGAGGCACGGCCGCATATGAAGCTGGTGGTGGTCGACCCGCGCCGCACCGCCACCTGCGAGCTGGCCGACCTGCACCTGCCGGCCCGTGGGGGCACCGACGTCTGGCTGTTCAACGGCCTGCTGTCCTTCCTGCATCAGCGCGGCGTGGTGGACACCGCCCTCGTCGAGCAGCATACCGCCGGCCTCGCACGCACCCTGGCCATCGCCGACGAGACCGCGGGCGACCTGAGCTCCGTGGTGCGTGCTTGCGGGATCGCGGAGGCTGAGCTGCTGGAGTTCTACGAACTGTTCGCCCGCACCGAGAAAGCCATCACGGCGTTCTCGATGGGCGTGAACCAGTCCTCCGCCGGCACCGACAAGGTCAACAGCATCATCAACTGCCACCTGCTGACCGGCCGCATCGGTAAGCCCGGCATGGGTCCCTTTTCCATCACCGGCCAGCCCAATGCCATGGGCGGTCGCGAGGTGGGCGGCCTGGCCAACATGCTGGCCGCGCACATGGACCTGGACAACGCCGATCACCGTGACATCGTGCAGAGCTTCTGGGGGTCGCCGCATATCGCCGACAGGCCGGGCCTCAAGGCCGTGGACCTGTTCCGCGCGGTGGAGGCCGGCAAGGTCAAGGCCGTGTGGATCATGGCCACCAACCCAGTCGTCAGCCTGCCGGACGCCGACCAGGTCAAGCGCGCGCTGGCCAAATGCGAGCTGGTGATCTGCTCCGACATCATCGAGAAGACCGACACCAACGCCTACGCCCACGTGCTGCTGCCGGCACTGGGCTGGGGCGAGAAGGACGGCACCGTCACCAACTCCGAGCGCCGCATCTCGCGCCAGCGCAAATTCCTGGCGGCGCCGGGCGAGGCGCGAGGCGACTGGGACATCATCTGCGACGTCGCCCGCCGCATGGGCTACGGGGGCTTCGACTTCGACGGCCCGCATAGGATCTTCGATGAACATGCGCGCCTCTCTGCCTTCCGCAACGAAGGCAGCCGCTGCTTCGATCTTGGCGGGCTCGTCGGCCTGGGACGCGCGGGCTTCGACAGCCTGCAGCCGGTGCAATGGCCTGTTCCACACTCCCCTCGCCCGCTTGCGGGAGAGGGGCTGGGGGAGAGGGTTTCTGTAAATCTTGGAAGGTCTGGTTCTGCGAGTTCTACAGACACGCTCTCCCCTACCCCTCTCCCGCAAGCGGGAGAGGGGACGAAAAGGTTGTTCGAGGACGGACGCTACTTCCACGCCGACGGCAAGGCCCACTTCGTGCCGACCCCGGTGCGGGCCCCGGCGCACGCCGCCAGCGAGCAGTTCCCGCTGGTGCTCAACACCGGCCGCGTGCGCGACCAGTGGCACACCATGACGCGCACCGGCAAGTCGCCCAAGCTGGCCGACCACGTGCCCGAACCCTTTGTCGACATGCACCCGCAGGACGCCCTGGCCTGCGGCGTGCGCGCCGGCGAGCTGGCGCGCGTCTCCACCCAATGGGGTTCGCTGGTGGCGCGCGTGCAGCTTGGCGGCGGCATCCCTCGCGGCAGCGTCTTCGTGCCGATCCACTGGAACGCACAGTTCGCTTCCGACGCCCGCGTCGGCAGCCTGGTGAACCCGGTGGTGGACCCAGTCTCGGGCGAGCCCGAGTTCAAGCACACGCCGGTGCGCGTGGAAGAGTTCCGCGTGCTGTGGCATGGCTTCGTGCTGTCACGCCAGGAACTGCAGTTGGAGAGCGCCACCTGGTGGACGCGCATCCAGGGCCGCCAGTTCCTGCGCTACGAGATCGCCGGCCGCGACCAGGCCATGGATCGTGGGGCCTGGGCACGCCAACTGCTCGGCGCCCATGATCCTCAGGCCGACTGGATCGAGTACGAGGACCGCAGGTCCGGCGTCTACCGGGCGGCGCTGGTGGTGGGCGATCGCATCGAGTGTTGCGTGTTCATGTCCTCACGCCCCGACCTGCCCTCGCGCGCCTGGCTGGCCAGCCTGTTCGTGAAGGACCAGCTCGAAGAGGGTGACCGCATCGGCCTGATGGTGGGCGAGCCCGCGGAAAAGAGCGTGGATACCGGCCCCACCATCTGCTCCTGCTTCGGCGTGGGCCGCAACACCATCTGTGCGGCGATCCTCGAGAAGAACCTGAAGACTCCCGCCGAGATCACCGGCTGCCTCAAGGCCGGCGGCAACTGCGGCTCCTGCGTGCCGGAGCTGAGGAAGCTCCTGAAGGAGCTTCAGATAGTGGATAGCAGTTTTTAGATAGTAGGAAAAGCGATGCGCCGTGCTTTTACTATCTACTATCTGGACAAGCTCGGCCGCATCAGCGGCCGAGCTTGTCCACCAGCGCCTGCGTCAGCGGCTTCATGTAGAAGCTGTCGGCCGGGATCACCTGGCTTTCGATGCCGCGCGCCGTCAGCAGGTCCGCCACCACCGGCCCCACCGAAGCCACCACCACCCGGCGCAGGCCGCGCAGCAGTGCGTCGTGCCGGCCGGCGCCGTCGGCCACGCGGAACAGGCGCTCCACCTGCTGCATGCTGGTGAAGGCGATGGCATCAAGTCCGCCGCCTTCCAGGCGCTCGATCAGCGCCAGCACCTCCGCATCGGCGGCGGCATCGGCGTAGACGTAGGGCGCCACCGGCAGCACCGTGGCGTCCGCCACGCGCAGGTATTCCATCAGCGGCAGGTTAGGCTCGGCGCCGTAGAGCTGCACGCCGACGCGCCGCCCCTCCAGGTGCAGGCCGCGCAGCAAATCGATCACGCCGGCCGTGGTGGCCGGCTCGGCCATCAGCTCCGGCCGTAGGCCCAGTTCGCGAAGCACCCGGGCCGGCTTGGGCCCACGGGAGATCTTGCGCACCTGCCCCAGGCGGGCCGCGAAGGGCGCCCGCAGGGCCGGGTCGTGGCGCTCGATGGCATACAGCAGGCGCCGCAGCCCCTCGCCGGTGAACAGGATCAGGTCGTCGCAGGAGCCGGCATTGAAGTCGCGAATCCAGTCCAGCACGGGCACCGGATTGGGCGCGTCGAGGATGTCGATCAGGGGGCAGCGCAGCACGATGGCGCCGCGGCGCTCCAGCAGGCCGGCGAAGACGTCCAGCTCGCGCGATTCAGGCACCGCGATCCGGCGGCCTTGAAGATTGACTTCATTCATGTTTTTGCCGCTTGGGTTCGGGTAGTACGGCTACCCGGCCGGGGGTCTGTTGACGCTATGAACGTCGCTGCGATGCCCCCGTATTTGCCGCCAGGCAAGGCGCGAGGAGGGCGCTTATCGGGAATAAGTGACCGACGAGCAACACAGCATGGCGGCAAAGACGGGGGCACCCGGAGGGCGGGACCGTTTTGGCGCAGGGCGTCGTCCCGCCCCGCTTATGTACGTCCAGTACACCGCGCGTGCCGGGACATAGCCCTGCGCCAAAACGGTCTCCGTCGCAGCGACGTTCATAGTGTCAACAGACCCCATAGGTATAGGATGCACCGGTGAGCCAGCGCAACCACAGTGTAGCGGCCAGCCCGCTGAACGTGACGGCCGCGATCCTCGCCGGCGGCCGTGGCGAGCGGCTGGGCGGCGCCGACAAGGGCCTGGTCCGCCTGTCGGGCCGGCCCCTGTACCAACACGTGCTCGCGGCCTTGGAGCGGCAGGCGGGTGCTATCCTGATCGTCGCCAACCGCCACCTCGACCAATACGCCGACTCAGGATTCACCGTGGTTTCCGATCCCTGGCCCGATTTCCGTGGTCCGCTCGCCGGCATGCTGGCGGCGCTGGAAGCCACACGGACCGACTGGCTGCTGACCGCTCCCTGTGACGCGGCCCGGCTGCCAGCGGACCTGCTGGCGCGCCTGCGCCGCGCGGCGGAAGCCGGCAAGGCTCAGGCCGCCTACGCGGTGGCCGACGGCGATGCCCAATACGTCTGCGCCCTGCTGCACCGCGACCTGGCGCCCCCCCTGCGCGAGGCCCTGGACGCCGGCGAGCGCGCACCCAAGCGCTGGCTGGCCGACATCGGCGCCGTCGCGGCCGACTTCACCGACGCCGAGCCCACGCCGGTCTGGAGCGTGAACACCCCGGCCGAGCTGCAAGCCGCCGAGCACTATCTTGAGGCCTGCCATGGCTGACGGAAGCCGCCGCCCCAGCCTCGTCGACCAGCACGGCCGCCACAAGCACAAGCTGCGGCTGTCGCTGACCGACCGCTGCAACTTCCGCTGCCGCTACTGCATGCCCGAAGCACCCAAGTGGATTCCCAGGCAGCAGTTCCTGACCCGCCTGGAGCTGCGCACGCTGGTCGCCGAATTCGTGCGCATGGGCATCCGCAACATCCGCCTCACCGGCGGCGAGCCGCTGCTCCGGCCGGACCTGGCCAGCATCGTCGCGGACCTGAATGCCTTGCGTCCGCTGGGCCTGGAGCGCATCTCCATGACCACCAACGGTTCGCGCCTGGCCGAGGCCCTGCCCGATCTGCGCCGTGCCGGCCTGGACGACCTCAACATCAGCCTCGACAGCGTCGATCCGCAGCGCTTCCGCGCCATGACCGGCGCCGAGCTGGCGCCGGTCATGGCTGGCATCGACGCCGCTCTCGCGCTGGACATGCCGTTCAAGCTCAACACCGTGCTGGTGCGCGGCCACAACGAGCAGGACATCCTGCCGCTGACCGACTGGGCCAAGCAGCGCGGCATGCCACTGCGCTTCATTGAGTACATGCCGCTGGACGCCCCGGGCCGCTGGCAGTCCGACGCGGTGGTCGGCGAGCCCGAGTTGCTGGAGATCCTGGGCACGCAATACCGCGTGGAGCGCCTGCCCCGCAGCGAAGACCCGGCCACCCTGTACACCTTGGACGGCGACTACCGCCTGGGCGTGATCTCCACGGTCAGCAATCCCTTCTGCTCCAGCTGCGACCGCCTGCGCCTGACCGTGCGCGGCGAGCTCTACACCTGCCTGTTCGCACAGCAGGGCACTCCGCTGGCGCCGCTGCTGCGCGAAGGCTCCCCGGAAGATTTGACCCGCCGTATCGCCAGCGCCGTCTGGAACAAGGAAGCCGGCTACGCGGCGCACCGCGGCCCCGTGGAGCGGCCCATCACCATGCATACCCTTGGGGGCTAGCGTTGCAAATCACCTTTGAATTCTGGGGCGCCCTGCGGCGCGCCGCCGGCGGCGACGAGCGCAGCCTGACGCTGCCCACAGGCGCCAGCAGCGTCGGCGACGCCCTGGACGCACTGGCCGACGCCATCCCGGCCTTGGGCGAATACCTGGAAACCACCGCCGTGGCACAGGGCGACCGCCTGCTGCTGCGGACCGAGGAACTGGAAGACGGCACCCGGCTGGCGCTGCTGCCGCCGGTGGCCGGCGGGTAGCAGTCCTACTCCCCTCGCCCGCTTGCGGGAGAGGGGCTGGGGGAGAGGGTTTCTGTGAAGCTCCGACAACACGCCAAAACCCTCCGCAGCCACCAGACCGAAGCCGAACAGCGGCTCTGGTACCACCAGCGAGCCAACCGCTTCCTCGGCATACGCTTCAAGCGCCAGGTTCCGCAAGGCCCCTACATCGCCGATTTCATGAGCCTGGAGCATCATCTGGTCATCGAACTGGACGGCGGCCAGCACAACGAGAACGAGGCCTACGATCACCGTCGCGACCAATGGTTCGTAGCAAAGGGTTTCACTGTGCTACGGTTCTGGAATCATGAGGTCATGCAGCAAACCGAGGCCGTACTTGAGAAAATCCGGCTGACGATTGAGGGCTCTACAGAAACCCTCTCCCCTGCCCCTCTCCCGCAAGCGGGCGAGGGGTTCTGAACGAGCAAAGAGATGTACCTCTTCGACACCCCCCTCCAGCTCGACCCCATCCTCGGCATGGCTGAGCACCGTGACTGCGGCGCGCTCAACGTGTTCGCCGGCACCGTGCGCGACCTCAACGAGGGTAAGCGCGTGCTGCGCCTGAAGTACACCGCCTTCGCGCCACTGGCCGAAAAGCTCATGCGCGAGATCGAGCAGGAGACGCGCGACAAGTTCGGTGTGCCGCACTGCCGCGTGATACACCGCCTGGGCATGCTGGAGATCGGCGACATCGCCATCTACTGCGCCGTGCGCGCGCCGCACCGTGGCGAATCCTTTGCCGCCTGCAAGTACGCGGTGGACGCGGTCAAGCATCGCGTGCCCATCTGGAAGGAAGAATTCTTCGAGGACGGCACCAGCGCCTTCAACCAGGGCTGCTGCATCCGCCCCGACCTGCCCCATGAACACGGTCACGACCATGCCCACAAGCATGGCGATCATCATCACCACCATCACTCATGAAAGACGTCTCCCTGAAGCCGGACTCCCTGCGCACGGCGTCCGCCACCGCGACGCTGCGCGCGCCGCAGCACTGCATCGAGCGCCTGCGCAGCGGCGACACCGAGAAGGGGGACCCGGTCAAGACCGCGCGCATCGCCGGCATCCTCGCCGCCAAGCGCACGGATGAGCTGATCCCGCTGTGCCACCCGCTGCCGATCTACCGCGCCGACCTGCGCTTCGAGCTCGGCGAGGGCCAGGTCGAGGTGATCAGCGAGGTCGAGACCATCGCCCCCACCGGCGTGGAGATGGAGGCGCTGACCGCCACCAGCATCGCCGTGCTGACGCTCTACGACATGCTCAAGCCCTACTGCGAGCCGGAAGAGCTGGAGATGACCTCTTGCAGGCTTCTGCTGAAGAAGGGCGGCAAGTCGCAGTTCCGCCGCAAGCTGCGCGTGCCGGCCACGGCTGCGGTGATCGTGCTGTCCGACACCGTCTCCGCGCGCAAGAAGCCGGACACCGCCGGTGCCGGCGTGCGCGACGACCTCGCCGCCGCGGGCTTCGATCCGCTCAGCTACGAGATCCTGCCGGACGAAGCGGAGCAGTTGCTGGCTAGCGTCAAGGCCAAGGTCAACCGGGGCGTGGACCTGATCGTAACCGTGGGCGGCACCGGCATGGGCTCGCGCGACATCACCGTGGACACGCTCAAGCCCCTGATCACGCGCGAGCTGCCGGGAATGATGGAAGCCGCCCGAGCCTTCGGCCAGCGCCGCACGCCCTTTGCGCTGATGTCTCGCGGTGTCGCCGGCTTCATCGGCAACAGCCTGCTGATCACCTGCCCCGGCTCTCGTCGCGGCGCACTGGAAACCCTGGCGCCGCTGCTGCCGGGGCTGATCCACATCTTCGAGGTCTGCCGCCACGACAAGCCGCATCCCGGCGGCTACACCATGGACATCCGCTGATGGCGCATGACTGCGGCGACGTCGCGCACGGCGGCAAGTCGCCGCTGCTGCCGCTGGAAGCCGCGCTCGCGGTCTACGGCGAACGCATCCAGCCCCTGCCCGCCCAGCGCGGCCCGGTGCATGAATCCCTGGGCCGCGTGCTGGCCGAGCCGGCGGGCTCCGCCGTGGACCTGCCGCTGTTCACGCAGAGCGCGGTAGACGGTTACGCCCTGCGCAGCGCCGACGCCACGCAGTCGCTGCGCGTCACCGGCGAAATCGCTGCGGGCGATGCCGCCAAACTGTCCGTGGGCCCCGGCGAGGCCCTGCGCATCTTCACCGGCGGCGCGCTGCCGGCCGGCGCGGACACCATCGCACGCCAGGAGATCGTCCAGCGCCAAGGCGACACCATCCGCCTGACCGAACCCCTGGCCACCAACATCGACATCCGCCACCGCGGCGAGGAAATCCGTTCCGGCGATCCCATCTCCCCCGCCGGCCGCCGCCTGCACTCCGGCCTGCTGGCCGCGCTGGCCATGGCCGGCGTGCAGCAGGTGGCCACCCGCCCGCGTCCCCGCGTGGCCGTGCTGGTCACCGGCAACGAGGTCGCCAGGCCCGGCGAGGCGCTGGCCCCCGGCCAGATCCACGACGCCAACGGCCCGCTCTGCGCCGGCTGGCTGGCCGAGCGCGGCTACCCGCTGGCGATGCTGCGCTACGTGCCGGACAGCCTGGAGGCCGTCACCGCCGCCCTGCAGGACGCCGCCGCCTGCGCCGACCTAGTCATTACCTCCGGCGGTGTGTCGGTAGGCGACCACGACCACCTGCCGGCCGCCGCCAAGGCCGCCGGCTTCGACAAGGTGTTCTGGAAGGTCGCGCAGAAGCCCGGCAAGCCGATCTGGTACGGCATGCGCGGCAACCAGCCGCTGCTGGCCCTGCCCGGTAACCCCGGCGCCGTGCTGATCGGCCTCCACGTACACGTGATCCGCGCGCTGCAACTGCTGGAAGGCATTGACGCCCCCGCGCCGCTGTGGCGTGAAGCCGCACTCGCGGCGGACTTCCGCGCCGACCGGCAGCGCGACAGCCTGCTGCGCGTCACCGTGGGCCAGGACGAGTCCGGCCGCGTGGTGCTGGGCCGCCTGGGCAAGCAGGATTCGCACATGCTGAGCAATCTCGCCCGCGCCGATGCGCTGGCCTGGCTGCCGGCCAGCGACCAGCCGCTGGTCGCCGGCACGCGCGTCCGCTGGATTGCACTCTGACATGTCCGCACCGGATGCTGCCGTCGCGCAGTACTACGACCAGACGCTGCGGCATTACCGCTTCCTCTGGGACATGGACCGCTCCCAGGCGCTGCACTACGGCTTCTGGAGCCCCGGCGTCCGCAACCTGCCGGAGGCCCTGCGCGAGGAAAATCGCTGGCTCGCGGACCGGCTGGATCTGGGCTCAGACTCGGTGGTGCTGGATGCCGGCTGCGGCGTAGGCGGCAGCAGCCTGTACCTGGCTCGGCGCTTCGGTTGCCGCGTGGTGGGCATCACCCTGAGTCCCCAGCAACTGCATCTCTGCCGGGAAAATGCCCGGGCCGCAGCCCTGCAGGATCGGGTCAGCTTCGAGTTGATGGACTTCCAGAACACCCACTTCCGGGCCGACAGCTTCGATGCGGCCTGGTTCGTCGAGAGCTTCTGCCACTCCCCGGACAAGGCGGCTTTGCTGCGCGAGATGCATCGGGTCCTGCGGCCCGGCGGACAACTGATCGTCGCCGACTACTTCCGGCGGGAGCCGGCCCAGCCCGGCGACGACGCGCTGCTGCACGAATGGCTTTCCGGCTGGCAGGTACACGGCATCGAATCGGCACCGTGGATGAACGCAGCCATGGACGCGGCCGGCTTCACCGGCGCAGCCCAGCAGGACGTCACCGAACTGGTGATGCCCTCCTCCCGCCGCCTGTACCGCGCCTCGTTTCCGGCCCGCGCGATCCTGGCGCTGCGCCGCCTCTGGGGCGTGCGCAAGGCGGTGTCGGACGGCAACGTCCGCGCTGCGCGTTGCCAGTACCGTGTCTTCAAGGAGGGGCGCGCCCGCTACGCCGTGTTCGGCGCCCGCAAGCCAGTCTGATTCAGGCGGCGCGCAGGTCCGAGGTCTTGCGCGCGTACGACGCCAGGAACTCCATCTGGTCGGCCAGGATCCGGCGGTTCTGCAGGATCAGGTATTCCGCCAGGTTCGGCGTGTAGGGCACCGCCAGCAGCTTCATGCCGGCTTCCTCGGGCGTGCGGTCGTCCTTGCGCTGGTTGCAGTGGCGGCAGGCCGTCACGCAGTTCTCCCAGGCCGAGGCGCCGCCGCGCGAGGCGGGCATGATGTGGTCGCGGGTCAGTTGCGAGGCGCCGAACTGCTGGCCGCAGTACAGGCAGAGGTTGCGGTCACGCTGGAACAGGGTGCGGTTGGTCAGCAGCGGCACGCCCTTCTCGAAGCGGCGTGACTTGTCGGCGACGGCGATGATCGAGCCGATCTCCATGCTGGAACGGCGGCCGGTGGCGGCACAGGTGCCGCCGTAGATCGTGAAGCGCTCTTCCCCGGCCTCCCAGCGCACGCGGTCGCGCGCGTAGAGGGTGACGGCAGTCTGCCAGCGGACCCATGAAACCGGGAGCCCGCCGACATCCAGTTTGAGGATGGCGGGGATCGTCTCCATGAAAAATACCTGCTCCGGCGGTCTTCCTTGCACGCGAAGACCGTCTAGGGATTCAGCGCATTGGATACCAGAAACATTAAAGCTTTTTGAACAGTAGCCCCTGTTCCGCGCCCGTGCAAGCGGGCGGGCGCGATCCGGCGCGCAATTTGCTTGACGTGCGGGGCCTTAACCACGAATGTAAGGCGCACCAGGGCGCCGGGGGTGCCCGAGGCCTACACAATTCCAGGAGTCGCTTCATGAAATCGCAAAGCGCCGCGGTTGTCCTTTCCCTATGTGCCCTGCTGCTGGCCGCCTGCGGCAGCAAGGACAAGGACGCCGCTGCTCCGGCCGGCGCTGCGGCTCCGGCAGCGGCTCCGGCCTCCAAGACGCTCAACGTCTACAACTACTCGGACTACATCGCCGAGGACGTGATCCCCGGCTTCGAGGCCAAGAGCGGCGTCAAGGTGACCTACGACGTCTACGACAGCGACGAGGTGGTGGAGGCCAAGCTGCTGGCCGGTTCCACCGGCTACGACATCGTGGTGCCCACGCTGAACTTCTTCGGCCGCCAGATCCAGGCCGGCGTGTTCCTGAAGCTGGACAAGGCCAAGATTCCCAACCTGGCCAACCTGGACCCGGCGGTGATGCAGCGCATCGCCCAGCAGGATCCGGGCAACCAGTACGGCGTGCCCTACATGAGCGGCACCACCGGCATCGGCTACAACGTCGACAAGGTCAAGAAGGCCTTCGGCAACCTGGACGTGGTCAACAGCTGGGACCTGGTCTTCAAACCGGAGAACATCTCCAAGCTGAAGTCCTGCGGCGTGACGCTGCTCGACACGCCCTCCGACCTGATCCCCATCGCCCTGCACTACCTGGGCGAGAACCCCAACAGCACCGACCCCAAGGTGATCGACAAGGCCGCGGCGCTGCTGAAGAGCATCCGCCCCTACATCCAGAACTTCCACTCCTCGCAGCTGGTGGGCGCGCTGGCCAACGGCAACACCTGCCTGGTGGTGGCCTGGTCGGGCGACGTGATCCAGGCGCGTGACCGCGCCGAGGAAGCCAAGAACGGTGTCAACATCGGCTACTCCATCCCCAAGGAAGGCGCACCGCAGTGGTTCGACATGCTGGCCATCCCCAAGGACGCCAAGAACGTGGACAACGCCTACGCCTTCATCAACCACCTGCTGGACCCGAAGGTGGCCGCCGCCAACACCAACTACATCCATTACGCCAACCCGGTGCCGTCCTCGCTGCCGGACGTCGCTGAGGACATCCGCAACGACACCACGATCTATCCTCCGGCCGAGGTCGCCGCCAAGCTGTTCACTTACTCGGTGCTGCCGGCGGAAGTCGATCGCCAGTACACCCGAATCTGGACCGAACTGAAGACCGGCAAGTAAGGGGGCCGCCATGGGTGCTCCCGCGCCGGACAAGGACGCTGCCAGCAAGGTCGGCTACCTGCGTATCCAGGAGGTTCGCAAGGAGTTCGACGGCTTCGTCGCGTTGGAGGACGTGAGCCTCAGCATCAACCGCGGCGAGATCTTCGCCCTGCTGGGCGGCTCCGGCAGCGGCAAGTCCACGCTGCTGCGCTGCCTGGGCGGCTTCGAGACCCCCACCGCGGGGCACATCCTGCTGGACGGCCAGGCCCTGGGCGACACCCCGCCCTACGAACGGCCGATCAACATGATGTTCCAGTCCTATGCGCTGTTCCCCCACATGACGGTGGAGCAGAACATCGCCTTCGGCCTCAAGCAGGACAAGCTGCCCAAGGAACAGATCCGCCGGCGCGTCGAGGAGATGCTGGAGCTGGTCAAGCTGGAGGCGCTGGCCAAGCGCAAGCCGCACCAGCTCTCCGGCGGCCAGCAGCAGCGCGTGGCGCTGGCGCGCTCGCTGGCCAAGGGGCCGAAGCTCCTGCTGCTGGACGAGCCCATGGGCGCGCTGGACAAGCAGTTGCGCACGCAGATGCAGCTGGAGCTGGTGGAGATCATCGAGACCTCCGGCGTCACCTGCGTCATGGTCACCCATGACCAGGAAGAGGCCATGACCATGGCCACGCGCATCGCCCTGATGGAGAACGGCCGCATCCGCCAGGTCGGCACGCCCGACGAGATCTACGAGCAGCCCACCAGCCGCTTCTCGGCCAGCTTCATCGGCTCGGTCAACCTGATCGAGGGCGTGGTGAAGGACGACGAGAAGGACTACGTCACCATCGCCACCCCGGCTTTCCCGGAGCTGGTCTACGTCGGCCACGGCATCTCCGGCTTCGAGGGCCAGGAAGTGGCCTTCGCCCTGCGCCCGGAGAAGCTGCGCATCGGCAAGAAGGAGCCGGATCAGCGCTACAACAAGGCCAAGGGCGTGATCCAGGACATCGCCTACTTCGGCAGCCACTCGGTCTACCACGTGAAGCTGCCGAGCGGCTTCAAGTTCATGGCCAACTTCACCAACCGCCACCGCTGGGACAGCGACAACCTCACCTGGTACGACGAGGTCTGGGTCTCCTGGGGTGAGGAAGACGGCGTGGTGCTGAGCTCGTGAACGAGGAGCTGCGCGCCGCGCTGCGCCGCTGGATGCCGCAGCCCCGCTGGGGCGTGATCGCGGCACCCTACCTGTGGCTGATCCTGTTCTTCGCGATCCCCTTCCTGATCGTGCTGAAGATCTCGTTCACGCGCATGGCCATCGCCATGCCGCCGTATACACCGGTGCTGGAGTACATCGACAACGCACTGACGCTGCGCCTGAACCTGGCCAACTACCTCAAGCTGTTCAGTGATTCGCAGTACGTGGTGGCCTACCTCAGCTCGGTCAAGATCGCCGCCATCTCCACATTGCTGTGCCTGCTGATTGGCTACCCGATGGCCTACTCCATCGCCCGCATGAGCCCCACATCGCGCAACATCGCCCTGATGCTGGTGATCCTGCCGTCCTGGACCTCCTTCCTGATCCGCGTCTACGCCTGGATCGGCATCCTCGACGGCAACGGCATACTCAACCGCCTGCTGATGGGCATGGGCCTGATCAGCGAGCCGCTGCAGATCCTCTACACCCCGGCAGCGGCCTACATCGGGATCGTCTACTGCTACCTGCCGTTCATGATCCTGCCGCTGTACGCCACCCTGGTGAAGCTCGACCACCGCCTGCTGGAGGCCGCCTACGATCTCGGCGCCCGTCCCTGGCAGGCCTTCTGGCGCATTACCTGGCCGCTGTCGCGGGCCGGCGTGATCGCCGGCTGCATGCTGGTGATGATCCCCGCCATCGGCGAGTTCGTGATCCCCGAGATGCTGGGTGGACCGGACACCCTGATGATCGGCCGTGTGCTGTGGAGCGAGTTCTTCAACAACCGCGACTGGCCGGCCGCCTCGGCCGTGGCCACCGTGCTGCTGCTCCTGCTGCTGATCCCCATCGTCATCTTCAACCGCCAGCAGCAGCGGCAGATGGAGGCCCGATGAAAGCCTCCGCCGGGCAACGCTGGGCGGGCCGCTCGGTCCTGCTGCTGGGCTTCGCCTTCCTGTACCTGCCGATCCTGCTGCTGATGGTCTACTCGTTCAACGAGTCGCGCCTGGCCACGGTCTGGTCCGGCTTCTCCACCAAGTGGTACGGCGAGCTGTTCCGCGACCGCCAGATCCTGGGCGCCGCCTGGGTCAGCCTGAAGATCGCCTTCTGGACCGCCTGCGCCGCCACCGTGCTCGGCACCATGGCCGCACTGGTGATGACGCGCTTTCACCGCTTCCCCGGCAAGACCGCCTTCGGCGCCCTGATCACCGCCCCGCTGGTGATGCCCGAGGTGATCCTGGGCCTGTCGATCCTGCTGATGCTGGTCTCGGCCGGCGCCATGCTGGGCATCCCCTCCAAGGGCGTGATCGCCATCTGGATCGCCCACGTCACCCTGACGCTGTCCTTCGTCACCGTGGTGGTGTCCTCGCGCCTGCAGGAACTGGACCGCTCACTGGAAGAAGCCGCGATGGACCTGGGCGCCAACCGCCTCAAGGTGTTCTTCCTGATCACCCTGCCGATCATCGCGCCGTCGCTGGTATCCGGCTGGCTGCTGGCCTTCACCCTGTCGCTGGACGACGTGGTCATCGCCAGCTTCCTCGCCGGCCCGGACTCCACCACCCTGCCGATCAAGGTCTTCTCGTCCGTGCGCCTGGGCCTCAGCCCCAAGATCAACGCACTGGCGACGCTGATGATCCTGATCGTATCGCTGGGCGTGGTGGTGGGCTGGTGGCTGACGACGCGGCGGGAGCGGGAACGGAAGGCGGCCTAGCCGTCCGTCCGCCAGCGCTGCCGGGTGCAGCGGGAGGGCCTTGAACCCGCCCCCAAAGCCTCCAGATTCAGGTCAGTACCATTGACCGAGTGACCCCTTGCCATGCGCATGGACAAACTGACCAGCCGCTTCCAGCAGGCCCTTGCCGACGCCCAGTCCCTGGCCGTGGGCCGGGACAACCCGCATATCGACCCGGCGCACCTGCTGCTCGCCCTGCTCGACCAGGACAGCGGCTCCACCCTGCCTCTACTGCAGCGCGGCGGGGTCAATACCGACCTGCTGCGCACCCGCCTCTCCCGGGCCGTGGAACAGCTGCCCAAGCTGGGCCAGGCCACCGGCGAGGTCAGCGTGGGCCCGGACCTGTCGCGCCTGCTGAACCTGACCGACAAGCTGGCCCAGCAGAAGAAGGACCAGTTCATCTCCAGCGAGCTGTTCGTGCTGGCGGCGGTGGACGACAAGGGCGCCACCGGCGAGGCGCTGCGCGCCGCCGGCGCCCGCAGGGAGCTGCTGGAGAAGGCCATCGAGCAAGTGCGCGGCGGGCAGAAGGTGGACTCGGAAAACGCCGAGGACAACCGCCAGGCCCTGCAGAAGTACACCATCGACCTCACCGCCCGCGCCCAGGCCGGCAAGCTGGACCCGGTGATCGGCCGTGACGAGGAGATCCGCCGCGTCATCCAGGTGCTGAGCCGCCGCACCAAGAACAACCCGGCCCTGATCGGCGAGCCCGGCGTGGGCAAGACCGCCATCGTGGAAGGCCTGGCCGCGCGCATCGTCAACGGCGAGGTGCCGGAGTCCCTGAAGAACAAGCGCGTGCTGACGCTGGACCTCGGCGCGCTGATCGCGGGCGCCAAGTTCCGTGGCGAGTTCGAGGAGCGCCTGAAGAGCGTGCTCAACGAGCTGGCCAAGGACCAGGGCAGCGTAATCCTGTTCATCGACGAGATCCATACCCTGGTCGGCGCCGGCAAGGCCGACGGCGCGATGGACGCCGGCAACATGCTCAAGCCCGCGCTGGCGCGCGGCGAGCTGCACTGCGTGGGCGCCACCACGCTGGATGAATACCGCAAGTACATCGAGAAGGACGCGGCGCTGGAGCGGCGCTTCCAGAAGGTGCTGGTGGGCGAGCCTAGCGTGGAGGACACCATCGCGATCCTGCGTGGGCTCAAGGAGCGCTACGAGGTGCACCACGGCGTGGACATCACCGACGGCGCCCTGATCGCCGCGGCCAAGCTGTCGCACCGCTACATCACCGACCGCAACCTGCCGGACAAGGCCATCGACCTGGTGGACGAGGCCGCCTCGCGCATCCGCATCGAGATCGACTCCAAGCCGGAGGCGCTGGACCGCCTGCACCGCCGCCTGATCCAGCTCAAGATCGAGCGCGAGGCCCTGAAGAAGGAAGACGACGAGGGCGCGCGCCGCTCGCTGGCCGAGCTGGAGAAGAACATCGCCGGGCTGGAGCGCGAGTACTCCGACCTGGAAGAGAAGTGGAAGGCCGAGAAGGCCTCCGTCGCCGGCTCGGCCGGCGTGAAGGAGGAGCTGGAGCGCGCCCGCCTGGACCTGGAGGCTGCCCGCCGCGCGGGCGACCTGCAGCGCATGGCCGAGCTGCAGTACGGCCGCATCCCGGAGCTGGAGCGCCGCGCGGCGCAGGCCACGGCCGCCCCCGAGGGCGCGCCGAAGAAGTTCGAGCTGCTGCGCAACTCGGTGACCGAGGACGAGATCGCCGAGATCGTCGGCCGCTGGACCGGCATCCCGGTTTCCAAGCTGCTGGAGGGCGAGCGCGAGAAGCTGCTGCGCATGGAGGACGAGCTGCACCGGCGCGTGGTGTCGCAGGACGAGGCGATCAGCGCTGTGTCCAACGCCATCCGCCGCTCGCGCGCCGGCCTGTCGGACCCCAACAAGCCGATCGGCTCCTTCCTGTTCCTGGGCCCCACCGGCGTGGGCAAGACCGAGTTGTGCAAGGCGCTGGCCAATTTCCTCTTCGACACCGAGGAGGCGATGGTGCGCGTCGATATGTCGGAGTTCATGGAGCGCCACTCCGTGTCGCGCCTGATCGGCGCGCCGCCGGGCTACGTCGGCTACGACGAGGGCGGCTACCTCACCGAGGCGGTGCGGCGCCGGCCCTACTCGGTGATCCTGCTCGACGAGGTCGAGAAGGCCCATGCGGACGTGTTCAACGTGCTGCTGCAGGTGCTGGACGACGGCCGCCTGACCGACGGCCAGGGCCGCACCGTGGACTTCCGCAACACCGTGCTGGTGATGACCTCCAACCTCGGCTCGCAGATGATCCAGGAGATGCTGGGCAAGCCCGACGAGGGCCGCCCGGAGTACGACGTGATCAAGGAAGCGGTCATGGGCGTGGTCGGCAGCCACTTCCGCCCGGAGTTCATCAACCGCATCGACGAGGCGGTGGTGTTCCATCCGCTGGGCGCGGCGCAGATCCGCGCCATCGCCAAGTTCCAGACCGCGCGTGTGACCCAGCGCCTGGCGGAACGCGGCATCGGCCTGGAGTTCAGCGACGCGGCCCTGGACCTGCTGGCCCAGGCCGGCTACGACCCGGTCTACGGGGCGCGCCCGCTCAAGCGCGCGATCCAGGCCTTGGTGGAGAACCCGCTGGCGCGGGAGATCCTCGACGGGCGGTTCGCGACCGGCGACCGGGTGAAGGTGGAGTCGGCGGACGGGAAGCTGACGTTCACCCGATAAGGCCTCGTCTGTCCCCTCTCCCGCTAGCGGGAGAGGGTGGCCCGAAGGGTCGGGGGAGGGTTTCTGTAGAACAGACGGCGGCTGGCCAAGGATCGCCTTACAGAAACCCTCTCCTCAGCAATTGCTCGCTGCATTGCCCTACCTCGGGCATCCGTGCCCTCGCCCCACCTCTCCCGCAAACGGGCGAGGGGACCTGGCGCCGAATCCCGCCTCAGCCTCGCTGGGGCGGGATTTTCCTTTTTTTGCTCCGTAGGCACCCTGCGCCTTCAAGAGGTACAATGCAAATCATTCTTATCTAGATGTCGCCAGCCCCATGACCCTGTCCGAGCTGCCCCGCAACATCCCCGCCGTCGTGGTCGGGGTCCAGGATGTCTCCGCTGGCGATCCCATCGCCGTGCGCCTGCGGGAGCTGGGCTTCGTCGCCGGCGAGCCGGTGCGCATCACCGCGCATGGCCCGGCGGGCCGCGAGCCGCTGCTGGTGCAGATCGGCTACACCCGCTTCGCCCTGCGCCGCGCCGAGGCCGCGCGCGTGTCCGTGAAGCTGGCGGAGGCCCAGGCATGAGCGAGTCGGCAGCCCTGCGCGTCGCCCTGGTCGGCAACCCCAACTGCGGCAAGACCGCGCTGTTCAATCGCCTCACCGGCAGCCGCCAGAAGGTGGCGAACTACGCCGGCGTCACCGTGGAACGCAAGGAAGGCCGCTTCGCCGCACCCTCCGGCCGCCACATCCAGGTGCTGGACCTGCCGGGCGCCTACAGCCTGGCCGCCACCAGCCCCGACGAGGCCGTGACCCGCGACGTCTGCCTGGGCCAGTTCGAGGGCGAGGCCCGCCCTGACCTGCTGGTCTGCGTGGTCGACGCCACCAACCTGCGCCTGCACCTGCGCTTCGTGCTGGAACTGCAGCGCCTGGGCCTGCCGATGGTGCTGACCCTGAACATGTGCGACGCGGCGGAGCGCCGCGGCATCCGTATCGACGTGGCCAAGCTGCAGGCCGGCCTCGGCATCCCCGTGGTGCAGACCGTGGCGGTGCGCCGCAACGGCGCCGAGTCGCTGGTGCAGCAGCTCGACAGCCAGATGCCGCTGCTGCCGGCGCCGCTACCCGAGGGCGCGGACCTGCACGCCGAGGTCAGCCGCCTGCTGTTGTCGGCCGTCAGCGTGCCGGAGCGCACGGCGCGCGTCGATGACGCCATCGACCGCGTGGTGCTGCACCCGGTGTTCGGCCTGGCGCTGCTGGCCGTGCTGATGTTCATGATCTTCCAGGCGGTGTTCTCCTGGGCCGCGCCGCTGATGGATGGCATCGACGTGGGCGCCGCCTGGCTCGGCACCGCGGTAGGCGACGCCATGCCCGAGGGCCTGCTCAAGAGCCTGATCGTGGACGGCATCATCGCCGGCCTGGGCGGCGTGATCATCTTCCTGCCGCAGATCATCATCCTGTTCCTGTTCATCCTGCTGCTGGAGGAATCCGGCTACCTGCCGCGCGCGGCCTTCCTGCTGGACCGCCTGATGGTCGGCGCCGGCCTCACCGGCCGCAGCTTCATCCCGCTGCTGTCCAGCTTCGCCTGCGCCATCCCCGGCATCATGGCCGCACGGACGATCCAGGACCCGCGCGACCGCCTGGCCACGATCCTGGTGGCACCGCTGATGACCTGCTCGGCGCGCCTGCCGGTGTATGCGCTGCTGATCGCCGCCTTCATCCCGCAGCAGAGCGTGGGCGTCTTCAACCTCCAGGGCCTGGTGCTGTTCGCGCTCTACGCCGCCGGCATCCTCAGCGCACTGCTGGTGGCCTACGTCATGAAGTGGACCCGCCGCGACCACAGCGAGCATTCGCTGCTGCTGGAGCTGCCGAGCTACCGCCTGCCCAACCCGGCCGACATCGCCATCGGCCTGTGGGAGCGCGCCAGCATCTTCCTCAAGCGCGTGGGTACCATCATCCTGGCGCTGACGATCATGCTGTGGTTCCTATCCACCTTCCCGGCACCGCCGGCCGGCGCCACCGGCGCGGCCATCGACTACAGCCTGGCCGGCCAGATCGGCAAGTGGATGCAGCCGCTGTTCGACCCCATCGGCTTCAACTGGCAGATCTGCATCGCGCTGATCCCGGGCCTGGCGGCCCGCGAGGTCGCGGTGGGTGCGCTGGCCACGGTTTATGCACTCTCCTCCACGGAAGACGACCCCTCCGGCTCGCTGATCCCGATCATCGCCGACCAGTGGACCCTGGCCACCGCACTGTCGCTGCTGGCCTGGTACGTCTACGCCCCGCAGTGCCTTGCCACGCTGGCCACGATCCGCCGCGAGGGCGGCGGCTGGCGCACCGTGGCCATCGCCGCCGGCTACCTGTTCGGCCTGGCCTACCTGGCCTCGCTGATCACCTACCAGGTCACCCTGGCGTTGACAGCGGGCTGACGCCATGACCGCCTACGCCCTGTTCGAACTCTCGGTGATCGGCGGCGCCCTGCTGCTGAGCCTGTGGGTCGTGCTGGGCAAGCTGGCGCCCCACTGGCGCGCGACGCTGGTGGCTCGCCTGCGCGGCCAGCCGCCGCCCAAGCCCGGCTCCGCCGGGGGCTGCGGCAGCTGCAACAGCTGCGGCAGCTGCGACACCCCCAAGACGCCTGCCGCCAAGGACGAGAAGCCGGTCCGGTTCCACGGCCGCTGAGCGGATGAGATAATGACCGGCTCCGCCGCACCCTGCGCGGCATCCGTGGTCTATCTGCTGTCATGTCCGCCGAATCTCCTGCAACTGCCCCCCTTTCCAGCGCCGCACAGGCGCTGGCCGCCGTGGACCTGGCGCTGGGCCGCGACGGACCGGTCGTGGTGCTGGCAGGCAACGAGCAGCAGGCCCACCGCCTGGAGGAAGACCTGCGCTTCTTCCTCTCCGGCCGCCTGCCGCTGCTGCACCTGCCGGACACCGAGGTCCTGCCCTACGACCAGTTCTCGCCGCACCAGGAGATCCTGTCGGATCGCCTGCGGGCGCTCGCCCGGCTGCCGGAACTGCAGCGCGGCATCCTGCTGGCGACGGCCGATGCGTTGATCTACCGCCTGCCGCCGCGCGACTGGCTGTCGGGGCGCAGCTTCCAGCTCGAGGTCGGCGACAAGCTGGACCCGCTCGTCTTCCGCGAGCGCCTGGTGGCCGCCGGCTACCAGTCGGTCTCCGAGGTGCAGACCCAGGGCGAGTTCGCCGTGCGCGGCGCCCTGGTGGACCTGTTCCCCATGGGCAGCAACACGGCCTTCCGCATCGACCTGTTCGACGACGAGATCGAGACGATCCGCAGCTTCGATCCGGAAACCCAGCGCAGCCTCGACAAGGTGGAGGAGATCCGCCTGCTGCCGGCACGCGAGTTCCCCACCGACCGCGAGGGCATCGAGACCTTCCGCCGGCGCTACCGCGAGTACTTCCCCGGTGACCCGGCGCGCTCGCAGATCTACGCCGAGGTCAGCCGCAAGCTGATGCCGGGTGGCATCGAGGCCTACCTGCCGCTGTTCTTCAACCACACCCACGGCCTGCTCGACTACCTGCCGCCCGGCTCGATCCTGATGCCGGTGGCGGACCTGGAGCAGGCGCTGCAGACCGACTGGCAGCAGATCGAGGAACGCTACGAGCGCTACCGCGGCGACATCGAGCGGCCGCTGATGAAGCCGGTGGATCTCTACCAGGAGCCCACCCAGGCGCTGCGCGAGATGGCGCTGTACGAGACCCGCCATGCCGGGATCGACGCCTCCGCCCCGCCTGCCAGCGTGGACGACCTGCGTGCCTGGCTGAAGCAGACCACCGCCCGCGTGCTGTTCGTGGCCGAGTCACCAGGCCGCCGCGAGGCGGTGCTGGCCTGGCTCAAGCCGCTGGGCCTGCAGACGCGTGAGTACAAGGACTGGGCCGAGTTCGCGGCCGACGGCAAGCGCTACGGCATCGTGCTTGGCCCGCTGCAGGACAGCTTCCGCTATGCGTCCGACAGCATCGCCGTCATCTCCGAGTCGCAGCTGTTCGGCTCGCGCGCGCCGATGCAAACACGGCGTGGCCGCGCCAAGGTGCGCGATCCCGAGACCATCCTGCGCGATCTCTCTACCCTGTCGCTCGGCTCGCCGGTGGTGCACGTGCAGCACGGCGTGGGCCGCTACCGGGGCCTGGAGAAGCTCGACGCTGGCGGCATCGTCGCCGAATACCTGCTGCTGGAATACGCCGACGGCAAGCGCTACGTGCCGGTGGGCTCGCTGAACCTGATCCACCGCTACACCGGCAGCGAGGACGACAAGGCGCCGCTGCATGCCCTGGGCTCGGAGCGCTGGTCCAAGGCCCAGGCCAAGGCGCGCGAGAAGGCGGCGGACGTGGCGGCGGAGCTGCTGCAGATCCAGGCACGCCGCGCCGCCAAGCCGGGCATGGCACTGGAGTTCGACGACGACGAGTACGCCCGATTCTGCGACAGCTTTCCGTTCACGCCGACGGCCGACCAGCAGAAGGCCATCGACGCCGTGCTGGACGACCTGCGCAGCGAGAAGACCATGGACCGCGTGGTCTGCGGCGATGTCGGCTTCGGCAAGACCGAGGTGGCGCTGCGCGCCTGCTTCGCCGCCGCCCGTGCCGGCCGCCAGGTCTGCATGCTGGCACCGACCACGCTGCTGGCCGAGCAGCACGCCAAGAACTTCGCCGACCGCTTCGCCGGCTGGCCGATCCGGGTCGGCAGCCTGTCGCGCATGCGCACCGCCAAGGAACAAACGGCGATGCTAAAGGAGCTGGAGAGCGGCGCGCTGGACATCGTGATCGGCACGCACCGCCTGCTGCAACCGGACGTGAAGTTCAAGAACCTGGGCCTGGTGGTGGTGGACGAGGAGCACCGCTTCGGCGTGCGCCACAAGGAGGCGTTGAAGAACCTGCGCGCCGAGGTGGACCTGCTGACGCTGACCGCCACGCCGATCCCGCGCACCTTGAACATGTCGCTGGCCGGCCTACGTGACCTGTCCATCATCGCCACGCCGCCGCCCTCGCGCATCGCCATCAAGACCGCCGTGCACGAGTGGAACAACACGCTGGTGTACGAGGCCTGCCTGCGCGAGCTGCGCCGCGGTGGGCAGGTCTACATCCTGCACAACGAGGTCAAGGACATCGAGCCGTTCTCGCGCAGCATCCAGGAACTGGTGCCCGAGGGACGCGTGCGCTATGCCCACGGCCAGATGCGCGAGCGCGAGCTGGAACAGGTGATGCTGGATTTCTACCACCAGCGCTTCAATATCCTGATTGCCACCACGATCATCGAATCCGGCATCGACGTGCCGACCGCCAACACCATCGTCATCGACCGCGCCGATACCCTGGGCCTGGCACAGCTGCACCAGTTGCGTGGCCGCGTCGGCCGCTCGCACCACCGCGCCTATGCCTACCTGATGGTGCCGTCCAAGCGGTCACTGTCTGCCGACGCGCAGAAGCGACTGGACGCCATCGAGACCCTGGGCGACCTGGGCTCGGGCTTTGCGCTGGCCACGCATGACCTCGAGATCCGTGGCGCCGGCGAACTGCTGGGCGAGGACCAGACCGGCCAGATCGAGGAAGTGGGCTTCACCATGTACGCCGACCTGCTGGCGCGCGCCGTCAAGGCGATCCGGTCCGGCAAGATCGACGACAGCCCCTTTGGCCGCTCCGACTGCGAGGTGGACCTGGGCGCCTCCGCCCTGATCCCGGACGACTACATCCCCGACGTGCACGCGCGCCTGACGCTGTACAAGCGCATCGCCGAGGCGGGCACCGATTCAGAGCTGGATGAACTCAAGGTGGAGATGATCGACCGCTTCGGGCTGCTGCCGCCGGCGGCGGAGCGCCTGTTCGACGCCACGCGCCTGCGCATCGCGGCGCAGGTACTGGGCCTTTCGCGGCTGCGCGCCGGCGCACGTTCCGCTGCCTTCGACTTCGGCCCGCAGACGACGATCGACCCGGTGAAGATGATCAAGCTGATCCAGACGCAGCCCAAGCACTGGAAGCTGGAAGGCCAGAAGCGTCTGCATTGGTATGCGAACCTGGAGAAGGTGGAGGAAAGGGCGGAGATGTTGTTAAAAGCGATGAGCGGACTGAAGTAGCCGCCCTCTTTTCATCCCTCTCCCGCTTGCGGGAGAGGGATGAAAAGAGGGAGAGGGTTTCTGTAAATCCTGGTGGAGCCAGCCCTTCCAAGATTTACAGAAACCCTCTCCCGCAAGCGGGAGAGGGGAAAATACTTTAGCTCACCGCCAGCCTTTCCCGCGCCCCGCGATACTCCCGCTTCAGCCGATTCATCAGCGCCTCCACCGTCTCGATCTGCTTGACCGCGCCGATCCCCTGGCCGCAGCCCCAGATGTCCTTCCAGGCCTTCTTGCCGACATCGCCGATCTCGCCGCTGGCGGCGGCGCCGAAGTCCATGTCGGACGCGCTGCCCTTCGCCAGCGCGTCCGGATTCAGGCCGGCATTGACGATGGAGGGGCGCAGGTAGTTGCCGTGCACGCCGGTGAAAAGGTTGGAGTAAACGATGTCGTCCGCGCCACAGTCCACGATCATCTGCTTGTAGCGCTGGTCGGCGTTGGCTTCCTGCGTGGCGATCAGCGCCGAGCCCATGTAGGCCAGGTCCGCGCCCATCGCCTGGGCCGCCAGGATGGCATTGCCGTTGGCAATGGAGCCCGACAGCAGCAGCGGGCCGTCGAACCACTCGCGGATTTCCTGGACCAGCGCGAAGGGCGACAGCGTGCCGGCATGGCCGCCGGCACCGGCGGCCACGGCGATCAGGCCGTCGGCGCCCTTCTCGACGGCCTTCTTGGCATGGGTGTTGTTGATGATGTCGTGCAGCACGATGCCGCCATAGGAGTGCACCGCCTGGTTGACCTCCGGGCGTGCGCCTAGCGAGGTGATCACCACCGGCACCTTGTACTTCACGCAGACCTCGAGATCGTGCTGCAGGCGCGTGTTGGACTTGTGCACGATCTGGTTCACGGCATAGGGCGCGGCCGGCGTATCCGGGTGGGCCTGGTTCCAGGCGTCCAGTTCCTCGTTGATGCGCTTGAGCCAGACCTCGAGTTGATCGGCCGGGCGTGCGTTCAACGCCGGGAAGGAGCCGATGACGCCGGCCTTGCACTGGGCGATCACCAGGTCCGGGTTGGACACGATGAACAGCGGGGCGCCGACGACCGGCAGGCGAAGGTTCTTGAACTGGGCGGGGAGCGCCATGACATTCTCCATATGCAATATATTGCATATCCTTGCACGGACGAGGATCATGTGCAATATGTTGCATATAAGGCCATCCAGGAGCCCACCATGTCCCTGAAGAACGCCATTCTCGTGCTGCTGGAGGGCAAGCCCGGCACCGGCTACGACCTCGCCCAGCGCTTCCGCGGCGGCATCGGCCAGTTCTGGACCGCCTCGCACCAGCAGATCTACCAGGAGCTCAAGACCCTGGGTCAGGACGGGCTGGTGGAGTTCGAACTGCAGGAGCAGGCCTCGCGGCCCGACCGCAAGCACTACCGCATCACCGCGCCCGGGCGCGCGGCGCTCAAGGACTGGCTGCAAGCCACCTGGAAGCCGGAGCGGCTCAACAGCGCGGCGCTGGTGCGAATCTATGCGGCCTACCTCGCGGACCAGGGGCCGGTCCTGGCCGAGATCGAGCGCAACCTGGAAGAGAACCGCGCCAAGCTGGACGAATACCTGGCGCAGGAGGCCTCGCATCTGGCCCGCACAGGGCGCACCAGCCGCCGCCAAGCGCTGGTATACGTGTCGTTACGCTTCGGCATCCGCCACCTGCGCAACTGGCTGGAACTGCTGGCCGAGGTGCGGGCGCTGCTGACCGAAGGCCGCGTGCCCGACCGCCCTGCCTAGGGCTTAGCCACTCAACAATTCCTCGAACGGCCGCGCCTTCGAGATGGCATGGCCCTGGATCCAGTCCACGCCGATGCCGCGCAGGGCGTCGACCAGCTCCTGGTCTTCCACATGCTCGGCGATGGTCTTCAGACCCATGTCATGGCCGATGCGGTTGATCGCCTCCACCATGCCGCGATCCAGGCGGTTGGCCTTCATGGAGCGCACGAAGCTGCCGTCGATCTTCAGATAGTGCACCGGCAGGTTGCGCAGGTAGGAGAAGGACGCCATGCCGGAGCCGAAGTCGTCCAACGCGAAGCGGCAGCCCAGTTCGGCCAGGCGCTCGATGAAGGCGCGGGCCTCGCTCAGGTGCGTGATCGCGGCGGTCTCGGTGATCTCGAAGCAGAGTTGCTGCGGCATCACGCCGGACTCGTGGATGCGCTCCACCACGTAGTCCAGGAAGCGCCGGTCGCCCAGCGACAGGCCGGAGATGTTGATGGCGTAGATGATGCCGTCGTTGCGCCAGGCGATGCCTTCCAGCGCGGCATTGACCACCCAGCGGTCCAGCGCGCTCATCATGTAGTAGCGCTCGGCCGCGGCGATGAATTCCGTGGGCGGCTGGATTTCGCCGCGGTCGCCGCGGATGCGCAGCAGCAGCTCGCGGTAGACCACCTCGCCCAGCGCGTCGGCGCGCACCACGTCCTCGTAGTAGAGGCTGAACTGGTTGTGGTCCAGCGCGCGGTTGATCCGCGCCACCATGCTCATCTGGTTGTAGCGGCGCGCGGCTTCGTCGTTGTCTTCCGCCAGGCGCACGCGGTTGCGTCCGTCCTCCTTGGCGGCGTGGCAGGCGGCGTCGGCTAGCGACATCGCACGCGAGCTATCGGGCGTACGCGGATTGAGGGTCACCGCGCCCATGCTCGCGGTGGTGCCGAAGCTCTGGCCCTCCCAGACGAAGCGATTGTTGCTGGCCGCTTCGAGCAGGCTTTCCAGCAGCGGCATGCCTTCCGACACGCGGATGTTTTCCAGCAGCACGCCGAACTCGTCGCCGCCCAGGCGTGCCAGCGCGTCCTCGGGGCGCAGCGAGGCGCGGAACACGCCGGCGATCTGGCGCAGCATCTCGTCGCCGGCGAAATGACCGTGCACGTCGTTGACGATCTTGAACTGGTCCAGGTCGATGTAGCACAGCAGATGCTCGGAGCCCTCGCTGCGGGAGCGGGCAAGCGCCAGGTTGACGCGGCGCTCGAACTCGTCGCGATTCAGCAGACCGGTGATCGGATCGTGCGTGCTGCGGTAGGCCAGTTCCTCCGACAGCAGGCTCATGCGGGTGTAGTCCTCGAATACCACCACCGCGCCGCTGATGTCGCCGTCGGCGCGCAGCAGGGCACCGGCCGAGCAACGCAGGTTGAGGCGGCGGCCGTCGCGGGTCAGCGACTGGTGCTCCGAGGAGATGCGCGCGGCGCCGCCCTGCAGGCACAGGCGCACCGGGTTGCGCGAGGGGCCTTCCGGCGACAGCAGGCGCAGCACGCGCTCGTGCGTCTGTCCCAGCGCCCGGGCGCGCGGCCAGCCGGTCAGTTCCTCGGCCCGCTCGTTCATGCCGACGACCAGGCCCTGCTCATCGGTCTCGATCACACCCTCGCGCATCAGCGCCAGGCCGATGGCGCTGTAGCCGGCCTGCCCGCCACCCGTAGCGGACAGGCTGGACTCGCCGCGGCGCTCGTGGAGCTCGGCCACCAGGCAGCCGGCGTCCGGCGAAGGACGGGTAAGGACCAGGCGATGCGGCCGGGTCAGAGAGCCCAGTTGCAGGCGCACGTCGAGCTCGAAGCGGCGGTCCACCTGCAGGGCGGCAGCCGCCGCCAGGATCGGATCGCGGTCGCTGAAGTCAAACAACTCCTCCAGCTTGCGCCCCTGGGGAGGCAGCTCGGGCACACCCAGCAGGGCGTTCATGGCGTCGTTGACGCAGAGGATGCGGCGGTCGGTATCCAGCAGGGCCGCCGGCAGGGCGGACAGGCGGAAGGCCGACAGGAAGAAGGCGCCCAGGCGCTCGGAGTACCCCCCCGCCCCACCTGCCAGCCGCAGTTCCCCCCGGTCGCCGGTGATGGCAGCCCGGGAGGCGGCAGGGTTTAGTCTATGGGGCGGCATGGAACGGGGCGCGGGGCTCCTGCAGGTCCGGGGAGGATAGCGCAGCCAGACCAGAAGGGCGCCCCCGAATCAGGGCCTTGGTCACAACTTGGGCAGGGTCTCGGCGAGAGTGGCACGCACCCGACCCATGCCGGTCTCGATGGACTGGTGGATCTCGGCATGGATATCGCCCAGCCCCATGACACCGGCGGCCCAGTTGACCGATACGGCCAGGCAGGCGTAATCCAGCTTCAGCTCCCGGGCCAGGGCGGCCTCGGGCATGCCCGTCATGCCGACCATGTCGCAGCCGTCGCGCTGCATGCGGCGGATTTCCGCGACCGATTCCAGGCGCGGCCCCTGGGTCACGCCATGGACCCCTGCGCCCATCGTGACGCCGGCGCGGCCGGCAGCCTCGGCCAGGACCTGGCGCAGGCGCTCCGAATAGGGCTGGGTGAACTCGACATGCTCCAGGCCCGAGCCTTCGCGGCCGTCGGAATAGGTGTGCTCGCGGCCCCAGGTGTAGTCGATGATGTCCGCCGGCACCGCCACGGCCCCCGGCTCGAACCAGGGCGCGATGGCGCCCACCGCCGCGATGGCGACGACACTCTGCACCCCGGCCTCGCGCAGCGCCCAGATGTTGGCGCGATAGTTGATCGCATGCGGCGGCAGCTTGTGGCCCTCACCGTGGCGCGCAAGGAAGATCGCGCGGGTGCCGTAGACGCGACCCTCCAGCAGCGGCGCGCTGGGCGCGCCATAGGGCGTGGACAGCTCGATGCGGCGCTCGATCTCCAGGCCCGGCCATTGGTTCATGCCGGTGCCGCCGATCACGGCGATCTTGGTGCTCATTTACATTCCTTTTACAGCGTAGATCGCCGGCAGTTGCCGCCAGTATTCCTTGTAGTCCATGCCGCAGCCGAAGACGTAGCGGTCCACCAGTTGCAGGCCGATGAACTCGGCATGCGCCTCGGGCGCGCGGCGGTCATGGATCTTCTCCGCCAGGACGGCCACCTTGAGGCTGGCCGGCTGGAACTCGGCAAGCGCCTTGCGGATGGCCACCATCGTGTGGCCCTCGTCGAGAATGTCGTCGATCACCAGCACGTGGCGGCCCTTGAGCTCGCGGTCCGGCTGGCGCTTCCACAGCAGGCCGCCGCCGGCAGTGGCGCCGCGGTAGCGGGTAGCGTGGAGGTAGTCGATCTCGAAGGCGAAATCGAGGCGCTGGGTGATCTCCGAGGTGGCATGCAGGCCGCCGATCATCACGCAGAGGATCAGCGGGTTCTGGCCGATGTACGCCTCGCGGATGCGCTCGGCGAGGCGGTCGTAGGCCAGGCGCACCGTCGCTGCGTCATGCAGGCAGTCGGCCTCGGCGAGGACCTGGTTGGCGTGTTCGGCCGCGGCGTCGCTCACTTGGGCTCCCTGCGATAAAGCTTCTTCAGGCGCTCGCTACCGGCCTTGGAGGGTTTCACGTCCTTCAGGGCGTCCAGCAGCGCCACGGCCGCGGCGCGGTCGTTGCAGACCGGCAGCATGTCGCAGCCGGCGGCCAGCGCCAGGCGGGCGCGCTCTTCCATGGTGCCGACGGCAGCAGCGCCATTCATCGACAGGTCGTCGCAGAACAGCGCGCCTTCGAAGCCCAGCTCGCCGCGCAGGATGGTCTCGATCCATTTCACCGACAGCGATGCCGGCGTCTGGTCCACCGCAGGGTAGCGGATGTGAGCCATCATCAAGGATTCCACGCCCTCGTCGATCAGGCGCTTGAAGGGCACCAGGTCGGTGGCGCGGATCTCTTCCTCGCTGCGACGATCGATCGGCAGTTCCAGGTGAGAGTCCGCCGCGACGGCGCCGTGGCCGGGAAAGTGCTTGCCAGTGGCCGCCAGTCCGAGTTCGTTCAGGCCGCTGCGGAAGGCACTGGCCAGGCGCACGATGGTCTCGGTGTCCTGCGAAAAGGCACGGTCGCCGATGATGGTGCTGACGCCGCAGTCGCGGTCCAGCACCGGGGCAAAACACAGGTCGATGCCGTAGGACGAGATCTCGCGTGCGATGGTCAGGCCCTGCTCGCGCGCATCCACACAGGCTCGCTCGGCGTCCTCGATGAACAGCTTGCCCAGCGAGCCCATCGCCGGAATGCGCGAGAAGCCCACGCGGAAGCGCTGTACGCGCCCACCCTCGTGGTCCACCGCCAGCAGCAGGCGCGGCGACTTCTTCACCGCCAGGATGCCATCGCACAGCGCCTTGAGCTGTTCCGGATCGCGATAGTTGCGCGTGAACAGGATGACGCCGCCGACCAGCGGATGCGACAGCACCTCGCGGTCCTCGGCCGTCAGTTCCTGGCCGGGCACGTCGAGCATCAGCGGGCCGATGAGAGCGGATTTCTTACTCATGGATTTCAACTTCGGTACCTGCCGGGACAAGATCGAACAGTTCAATGACGTCTTCATTGCGCATGCGCACGCAGCCATGGGAGCCGGGCTTACCCAACTCGGTCACCGGTGGCGTGCCGTGAAGATAGATGTAGCGGCGGAAGGTGTCGACGCAGCCCAGCCGGTTGCGGCCGGGCTCACGGCCGCAGAGCCAGAGGATGCGGGTCAGCATCCAGTCACGCTTCGGTTGGCGCTGGTGGCCTTCCGGCGTCCAGGTCTCGCCCGTGTGGCGGCGCGCCACGAACACCGAGTTGATAGGCTTGCCGGCGCCGATCTTGGCGCGCACGTAGTGCCTGCCGCGCGGCGTGCAACCGCTGCCCTGAATCTCGCCGGGGCCATTGGCGCCGGTGGAAACCGCGTATTCCTTCAGCAGTCGCTCGCCTTCGAGCAGCCGCAGGCGCTGGCGCGTCAGGTCAATGTCGATCTTCATCGGGCCAGGTCCGCCAGGGATGCAGGGCGAGATGATGATTGTAGTAGCGCCGGTCGTCGGTCAGCTCGCGGCCCAGCCAGGCCGGCTTGCCGAAGGGCTGGTCGACGCTGCCGAGCTCGATCTCCGCCACCACCAGGCCGGCGTTGTCGTTGATGAACTCGTCGACCTCCCAGGTCAGGCCGTCGATCTCGATGTAGTGCCGCGTCTTCTCCAGGCGGCCGACGCAGAGCTGGTCGAGCATCTCGCGCGCCTGGGCGGCGGGGATGTCGTACTCGTACTCGGCGCGGGCGGCGCCGACCACGGCAGCCTTGATGTTCAGCTTGGCGTCCTCGCCCTCCAGGCGCACGCGCACCGAGGCCTTGCCGCCCTCGCCCGCCAGGTAGCCCTGGCGCATGGCCAGGGACCGGCTCACCTGGCTGCGCCAAGCATCACCCGATACGAGGAACTTGCGCTCGATCTCCAAAGGCATGGCTTTCTTCCTAGAGCTCGAACAGTGCCATGCTCTCGACATGGCTGGTGTGGGGAAACATGTCCATCACGCCAACCCGCGTCAGGCGATAGCCGTACTCGTTCACCAGGGTGCCGGCGTCGCGCGCCAGCGTGCCCGGGTGGCAGGAGACATAGACAATGCGCTTCGGCTTGCGGCTGGCCACTGCCGGCAGGATCTCCTTGGCACCGGCGCGCGGCGGATCGAGCAGGACCTTGTCGAAGGGCTGCTGCAGCCAGTCCACGTTCGCGTCGGTCCGAAACAGGTCGGCCTTCTCGAAACGGATGTCGGTGATACCGTTGCGCTCAGCATTCTCGCGGGCACGCTGCACCAGCTTGGCCTCGCCCTCGGCGGCGATCACGCGGGCGCCGGCACGGGCCAGCGGCAGCGAGAAGTTGCCCAGGCCGCAGAACAGTTCCAGCACGCGCTCGCCCGGCTGGATGTCCAGCCATTCGATCGACTGGCGCACGGCCTTCTGGCTGATGCCGCTGTTGACCTGGATGAAGTCGGAAGGCTGGAAACGCAGGCGCAGGTCCGAGCCATCCGGAGAATACTCCAGCGGCGGTGTGGCCGGGTCCAGCGGCGTGATCGTGTCGGGGCCGCCCGGCTGCAGATAGATTTCCAGCCCCTGGGCCTCGCCGAAGGCGGCGAGCTTCTCGCGATCCTGCGCGGTGGGATCCTGCAGCACGCGGTACACCAGGGCCACGTGCTCGCCGCAGGCCAGTTCGATCTGCGGCACCTTGTCGGCGATGCTGAGCGTGTCCACCGCCCGGCCGATGTCGCGCAGCTTCAGGCCCACGCGCGGATCCAGGACAACGCAGGATTCCAGCATCGACATGAAGTTGCTGTTGCGCTCGCGGAAGCCCACGCGCACGCCGCCCTTGGTCGGCAGGCGCTTGGCGCCCAGGCGCGCGCGGCGGCGGTAGCCCCAGGCCGGACCCCGGATCGGCTCCATCACCGTTTCCGGCGTGACCTTGCCGATGCGCTGCAGGCCGTCCAGCAGCTGCTTCTGCTTGAACTCGATCTGGCGGTCGGCGGCGAGGTGTTGCATCGAGCAGCCGCCGCAGGTGCCGAAGTGCGCGCAGCCGGGCTCGACACGGTCCGGCGAGGCACGGTCGACTCGCGTCACCTGCCCTTCGTCGGCGTCGCGGGTCACGCTGGTGTAGCGGAACTGCACCAGTTCGCCCGGGAGCGAGTCGGCGATGAAGGTGGCCTTGCCGTTGACGCGCGCGAAGCCGCGGCCGTCGCTGTCGAGGTCGATGATCTCGGCGGCGAACTCGCCGGCGGGGAGCGGTTTTTTCTTGCGGTGTGTCATGAACTCAGCCTGCGTTCCAGGCTTCCAGGAATTCCTTCCAGTGTGCCGCGCCGCTGGCGCGCAGGAATTCCTTCACTTTGTCGATTTCCTGCTCGAGGCCCGCCTTGTCCAGCAGGCCACGCATGTGCTGGAAGCGCAGGTAGACCAGCCAGGTGTTGAGCACGTCGGTCTCGCAGTAGGCGCGGATGTCCGGTAGCTTGCCGTCGCGGAAGGCGTCGAACACCATCGAGCCATCCATGCCCAGCTTGCCCGGCAGGCCCAGCAGCAGCGCGATCTCGTGCAGCGGCGCATTCTGGCGGCCGGTATACATCGCCAGCACGTCCATCAGGTCGGTGTGGCGGAACTGGTAGCGGCCCAGGTAGTTGTCCCACTTCGCCTCGCGGTCGAAGTGACCGGTGTCCCAGTAGCGCGGGGCCTGCACGCCGTGGATCAGCGCGCGGTAGTGCAGCACCGGCAGGTCGAAGCCGCCGCCGTTCCAGGACACGATGATCGGGCGGTATTTCTCGATGCCGTCGAAGAAGCGCCGCACCAGCTCGGCCTCGTCGCTGGACTCCTCGCCCAGGGACCAGCAGCGGAAGGTCTCGCCCTGGCGCAGCGCCACCGAGATGGCGACGATGCGCTGCAGGTGCGCCGGCTGGAAATCATTGCCCTTGGCGGCGGTGCGCAGCATGCGCATGGCGGCGGCAACCTCGCCGTCGTTCATGCCCTCGAGCCCGTAGATGCGGCGGCCGCCCTCGAGATCGGGGACGGTCTCGATGTCGAAGACCAAGGTGGTTTGGCTGGCCATGACTCAGTCCGCAAATGAACGCGAATCAACGCAGATGGGCACGCACCGGAATTCGCGTTCATTTGCGTTCATTCGCGGACTGCCATTCTTTCTCAAGAGGGAAAGACGCCCGTCGAGATGTAGCGGTCGCCGCGGTCGCAGACGATGCTGACGATCACCGCGTTCTCCACCTCGCGGCAGAGTTGCAGTGCCGCCCACAGGGCGCCGCCGCTGCTGGGGCCGCAGAACAGGCCCTCGATCCGCCCCATGTCGCGCATGGTGTTCTCGGCGTCGGTGGCGCTGACTTCGATCACGCGATCCACGCCGCGGCGATCGAAGATCGTCGGCAGGTAGGCCTCGGGCCATTTGCGGATGCCGGGGATCGAGCTCTCGCCGTCGGGCTGCACGCCGATCACCTGGATCGCCGGGTTCTTTTCCTTGAAGAAGCGCGAGCAGCCCATGATGGTGCCGGTGGTGCCCATCGACGACACGAAATGCGTGATGCGCCCGCCGGTGGCCTGCCAGATCTCCGGGGCTGTGCCCTCGTAGTGGGCACGCGGGTTGTCCGGGTTGCCGAACTGGTCCAGCACCCTGCCCTTGCCCTGCGCCTGCATCTCCAGCGCCAGGTCGCGGGCGCCTTCCATGCCCTGCTGCTGGGTCACCAGGATCAGCTCGGCACCGAAGGCCTTCATCACCGCGCGGCGCTCCACCGAGAGGTGCTCCGGCATGATCAGCACCATGCGGTAGCCCTTCACGGCTGCCGCCATCGCCAGGGCGATGCCGGTGTTGCCGGAGGTGGCCTCGATCAGGGTGTCGCCGGGCTTGATCTCGCCGCGCTCCTCGGCGCGCCGGATCATGGAATACGCCGGCCGGTCCTTGACCGAGCCGGCGGGATTGTTGCCCTCCAGCTTCACCAGCAGGGTATTGTTGCCGGTACCGGGCATGCGCCGGAGCTGGGCAAGCGGGGTATTGCCGATAAAATCGGCGAGCGAGGGAAAGTTCATGGCGTCTATTGTAGGGTTTGCCGATACGCTGCGGGGCATTGGATGAGGCTCAAGAGCCTCTGGCAGCAGCGCGTGGCCGGCTGGCCCTGGCTCCTGGTCCCCGGGGGACTGGTCTGGGCACCCGGGTTCCTGCTGATCCGCGAATCCCCGGTGGCCATCGCCCTCTGGCTGGCCCTGGGCGCCCTGGGCCTGGTCCTGTCCCTGGTGGCCAGCCGCAAACTGGGGCAGGCCCAGCGCGGCCAGCTGGACGTGCTCAAGCAGCTCGCCGCCGGCCGGGTGGAAACCCGGGCCGCCGCCGACCTGCCCGGCCTGTCGGGCGAACTGAGCCTGCAGATCAACCAGACCGGGCGCCTGCTGGCCCAGTACCGCGACCAGCTGGACCAGCAGGTCGGCCAGGCCACCACCCGCCTGCGCCAGGACCTGCAGCGGGTCCACGAGAAGAGCGAGCTGCTGCGCCGCTCCCTGGCCGACAGCCAGGACTCGGCCCGGGCCCAGTCGGAGCTGTTCTCCAACCTGTCGCACGAGCTGCGCACCCCCCTGACCGCAATCCTGGGCTACGCCGACCTTCTGCGCCGCTCCGGCCTCAACGAGGAACAGCGCCAGCAGCTCAATACCCTGGACAAGTCGGCGCGCTCGCTGCTGACGATGATCAACGACCTGCTGGACTGGAGCCGCATCGAGGCCGGCCACCTGCGCCTGAACGAGGAGAACTTCGACCTGCAGGACACGGTGGAGGACACCACCTCCCTGCTGTCCCCGCTGGCCTACGAGAAGGTGCTGGAGCTGGTGCAGATCGTCTACCACGACGTGCCGCAGAAGCTGGTGGGTGACGGCCCTCGCCTGCGCCAGATCCTCACCAACCTGATCTCCAACGCCATCAAGTTCACCGAGAACGGCGAGGTGGTGCTGCGCGTGATGCGCGAGAAGGAGGAAGGCGAGCGCCTGTGGCTGCGCTTCGCGATCTCCGACACCGGCGTGGGCATCGCCCCCGAGCAGCAGCGCCGCCTGTTCCAGCCTTTCCACCAAGTGGGCCGCAGCGCGCGTGGCGGCAGCGGCCTGGGCCTTTCGATCACCCGCCGCCTGGCGGAGCTGATGGGTGGCCGCGTGGAGTTGGAGAGCACCCTGGGCAAGGGCTCCATCTTCAGCGCCGTGCTGCCCTTCCGCGGCACCGCCGAGAAGCCGGCACCGCAGCCGCTGCAGCAGAAGTCCGCCTGGTTGCACGAGTCGCATCCCATCGCCCGCCTGGCGCTGACCCACTGGCTGGAGTTCTGGGGCATGGAGGTGCGCGCCTTCGACTCGGTGGAGCGCCTCAACGAGGCCCTGCTGCATTCCACGCGCCTGCCGGACGTGGCGATCGCCGGCCTCAAGGAGATCGAGGCCGACGAGCAGTCCGTTCTGGAACTCTGCGGACTGTGCCGCCAGCACCGCCCACCGCTGCTGATCCTGGTGGCCTCCGCCTCGCTGGACGTGCACCAGACCCTGCGCGAGGCTGGCGCCGGTGCCTGTCACGCCAAATCGATAGGCCGGCGCATGTTGCAGAGCGAACTGCTGCGCCTGATCTCGCCGCCGGAGGATCAGCAGGAGCGCCCGCTGTCCGACAAGCTCGCGCTGGTGGCCGACAACAACATCGTCAATCGCCGCTACATCGCCGCGCTCTGCACCAGCCTGGGCCTGGAAGTGGTGGAAGCCAACGACGGCCGCGAGGCGTTGACGCTGTGGCGGCGCAGCCCGGGTGACTACCTGCTGCTGGACGCGCACATGCCGGAGATGGACGGCCCGAGCTGCGCGCGCGAGGTGCGCAAGCTGGAAGCGGAAGGCAAGGCCGCCACGCGCAGCCGCATCCTGGCGATCAGTGCCTACCTGGAACCGCACGAACGCCGCGACTTCCTGGAGGCCGGCGCCGACGAGATCCTGTTGAAACCCTTCGACGAGCGCCAGTTGCTGCGCGCCCTGGTGCCGGCTACCAACACGACCAGCGCGCCAGTCTCGACCATGCTGACCGAGGACCCGGACCTGCTGGCGCTGCTGCGCGAGGAACTGCCGCACCAGTTCGCCGCGCTGGAAACCGCCTGCGCCGTCAACGACCTGGACCTGGCGCGGGAATCCGCCCACACGGTCCACGGCACTGCGGCCTTCTATCACCTGACCAGCCTGCGCCAGAGCACGGCTGCCCTGGAACACAGCCTCAAGCGCGTGCAGGCCATCGCCGGCGATCCGCATATCGCCGAGCAGGTGCATGCGGTGCGCACGGCGGTGGCCGAGACGCTGACGGCGATTGCGCGAAAGAGCGTGGCGACGCGGGGGTGAGGACGTTCTTGGGGATGCCGGCGACGACGCCGGTCAGGTATCGTGAATCTCCGAGGGTTTATTTCGCCTAAGGGCGACTGACCTTTCCTCGCCTAGAGGCGCCTACTGTTGGTGCTTGTGCAAATAAAGGTAAGCAAAAGAAAGTACACCCTCCATCGGCGGCCCCGCCGAAGCGGGGCAACCCGCCCGGCGGTCGGTCGCCACAGGTCGGGCTCACAGGCCATCCATGGCCTGAGGTCCCTCGGCCGGACATCCTGTCCGGCTCGCCCCTGCGCCCGACCACCGTACGGGCGCTTCTGGAAGGGGCCCGAACGTCAAAAGCATTCGCTCCCGCTCACCAAGACTTCGGAAGAGTGATTCCAAAGACACTTCATATGATCTCTGTCAGATCAGAAAAAAGCCTAAAGCCCCTCTGCCCTTGCGGGAGAGCAACTGTCTTAAGGGGTCGCCAGTTCGGTCTGTTGGAGGAGGAGTTCGTCTCGACGCCTGGCATTGAGGATCACCAGGAGTTTGCGCATGCAGGCGACCAGGGCGACC
>NZ_JAUASX010000029.1 GCF_030345715.1 Solimonas sp. SE-A11 | reverse complement strand
CGGCAAGGTCGCCCTGGTCGCCTGCATGCGCAAACTCCTGGTGATCCTCAATGCCAGGCGTCGAGACGAACTCCTCCTCCAACAGACCGAACTGGCGACCCCTTAAGACAGTTGCTCTCCCCTCACCCCTCTCCCGTATGGGGGAGAGGGGAAAGTGCTAAGGCTTCTTCGCGTAGCAGCGCAGGAACATCTCCACCGCGCCTTCCACCACCTGTGCCTGCCGCTTCTGCGTCAGCGCCGGCTCGCCCATGGCCAGTTGCGGCCAGAAGGCGAAGCCCTTCACCAGGCTGTGCAACTGCTGCTCGGCAAAGGCCAGGTCCAGCGGCTTGAGCTTGCCGTCTGCCACGGCGGCGCGAATCCAGGCGGTGAGGGCTTCCTCCGGGCCGCCGTCATCGAGCCGCGCGATCAGCTCGCGCGCCCGCTCAGGGCGGCGGATGCCTTCGGCCAGCGCCACGCGCGCCAGGTCCAGGAAGCCGCGGTCCTGCATCAGCCGCATCTTCTGCCACAGCATTTCGGTGAGCTGCTCGCGCAGCGGCTTGCGCGGCTGGTAGGGGATCGCCTCCTCCGCCATGGCGCATTCCCACAGCCGCCGCAGGATCGCCTCGAACAGCTCGTCCTTGCTGGGAAAGTGGTTGTAGACCGTGCGCTTGGACACCTCCGCGCTGGCGGCGATGCGGTCCATGCTGGTGCCGTCGAAACCCTGGGACAGGAACTCCCGGAGGGCAGCCTGGAGGATGCTCTCGCGCTTGCGGTCGGTCAGGCGTTGCGGACGTGACATTCGCCAATTTTACACCGGGCGGTTTACTTTTGGAAAAGCGGAAACTACACTGTGCAGTGTACAAATGCAGGAACCCCCGATGCGCCCTTTCCGCCCCCTGCTGCTGATCACCGGAGTCCTCGCCATGACGGCCTGTGCCATGTCCGCTGCGGACAGTTCCAATGCCCACCAGGGCTCGCCGCAGTTCGCGGACGGCAAGTTCCGCAATCCGGTACCGCAACCGCCGGAAGGCTTCGGCAAGATGCTGCGCATCGCCTGGAATTTCTTCTTCAACAAGCCCCGAGGCACCATGCCCGCCGCCCCGGTGCCGGTGGAAAAGCTCACGCAGGCCCAGCTGCTGGCCGCGCCGGACCGCACGATCTGGCGCCTGGGGCATTCCACCATCCTGCTCAAGCTGCGCGGCCAGTTCTGGCTGACCGACCCGGTGTTCTCCGAGCGCGCCTCGCCCTTCCAGTGGATGGGCCCCAAGCGCTTCCACGCCCCGCCGATCTCCATCGACGAGCTGCCGCCGATCCGCGCCGTGATCCTTTCGCATGATCACTACGACCACCTCGACGATGCCGCCGTGCTCGCGCTCGCCGCCAAGACGCAGGTCTTCCTGGCACCGCTGGGCGTGGGTGACCGCCTGCTGGAATGGGGCGTGGATGCGGCCAAGGTGCAGCAGTTCGACTGGTGGCAGGAAACCACGCTGGACGGCCTGCGCCTGGTGGCCACGCCGGCCCAGCACTTCTCCGGCCGCAGCCTCAGCGACCGCAACAGCACGCTGTGGGCGTCCTGGGCACTGATCGACGGCGACACGCGCATCTACTTCAGCGGCGACACCGGCTACTTCGACGGCTTCAGGACCATCGGCGAACGCCTGGGGCCCTTCGATTTCACACTGATGGAGACCGGCGCCTACGACAAGCAGTGGCCCTACGTGCACATGCTGCCGGAGCAGACCCTGCAGGCCCACCTGGACCTGCGCGGACGCTGGCTGCTGCCGATCCACAACGGCACCTTCGACCTGGCCATGCACTCCTGGACCGATCCCTTCGAGCGCATCAGCGCGCTGGCCTCCCAGCACGGCGTGAACCTCACCACGCCGGTGATCGGCACGGCGCTGGACGTGCGCGCGCCGCGGGCCAACACGCCCTGGTGGCGCGGCGTCGGAGAGCAGCCCGCGAAGGGCGTGCTGCAGACTGCCGACTGATCAGGCGCGCGGCGGCAACCGCAGCGCCAGGATCAGCACGGTGGAAACCACCGCCGTGACCATGAAGGTGATCAGCGCGGTGTCGTAGCTGCCGGTGCGGTCGAAGACCTCGCCGATGTAGCGCACCGCGAAGATCGAGAACGGCACCATCAACAGGTTCATGCTACCCAGCACGCTGCCGAAGCTGGCGGTGCCAAAGCAGTCCGCTGCCAGCGTGGTCCACAGCGGATAAGTGCCGCCGATGGCCAGGCCGATGATGCTGCAGGCGATCAGCAGCGTGACGTAGCCCGGGCTCAGCAGCAGGATCACCAGGAAGGCGAAATTGCAGGCCGCCACCGCGCAGAACAGCAGGCGCTTGTCGTAGCGGTCCGCCAGCGCGCCGATGGCCAGCTTGCCCAGGATGGCGGAGAAGGTCAGCGTGGACACCAGCAGCGAGGCCTGCGGCAGCGTCAGGCCGGCGTCGGTGCCATAAGGGATCAGCGAGGACAGCAGCGCCTGGTCCGCGCCCAGCAGGATGCCGGCGCCGCAGGAAAGCAGCCAGAAGTTGCGCGTGCGCAGCAGCTTGCCCAGGGTCCAGGTCTCGCCGGCCACCGCCGGCCCCTGCCCGCCTTGCGGCAGCGGCTGGCCATCGGGCGTCAGGCCCAGGTCGGAGGGCCGGTCACGCATCAGCAGCCAGCCTACGGCAGCAATCACCAGGCCCACGATCAGGCCCTGCGCGATCAGCGCATTGCGCCAGCCATAGCTCTCCATCAGGTAGGCCACCAGCGGCGGCATCAGGAAGCCGCCCGCGGAGGTGGCCACCGCCAGCACGCCCAGTGCGCGACCACGCTGGCGCAGGAACCAGCGCGCGGCGATGGTGTTCGCGGCCAGCGCACCGGCAGCCAGCGTGCCGATCGAGACCGGCCCGAGGATCAGCAGCGCCATGGTGGTGGGCGAATGCGACTGGCCCATCAGCACGAAGCCGGCAGCGAACAGCAGGCCACCTCCGACGATCACCTGCCGCGCCGAGCGGCGATCCAGCAGCTTGCCCACCAAAGGCGCCCAGACGGCGAAACCCAGCAGGAGCGCCATGAAGCCGATGTTGGCATTGGCACGGGTCAGGCCGAACTCGGCCGACAGCGGCGCCACGAACATGCCGAAGCTGTAGGTGGTACTGCCGATCAGCAGGGCCGTGCAGACGAAACCCGCCGCCACGATCCACCAGCCGTGAAAGATGCCACCCGCCGCTTTCGCCCGCTCCATGCGTCTCTCCTCCTGCTGTTTTCCCGATTATTGGCAAGCCCTCGGCCCTGGGGGCTGGTCCGTTGGGGTGAGCTTTTGCCGAATCATCAATCACCGCGACACCGAGAGCGGCGTCAAAAAGGCCAGGACGCATGCCCACCTGCCCTGGGTTACCCTGCCCGCGGGCCGGATCGCGGCCCGCTGCCGGCGTACCGCTCATGCATGAACAGATCCTTGCCTTCTGGTTCCAGGAGATCAATCCGAAGGCCTGGTGGACCGCCGACCCGGAGTTCGACCGGCTGATCCAGGCGCGCTTCGGCCACCTTTTGGAGCAAGCCGCGAAAGCGGAGCTGCATGCCTGGCGAACCGGACCGCACGGCAGGCTGGCGGAAATCCTGGTGCTGGACCAGTTCTCCCGCAACATCCACCGCAACTCACCCTTGGCCTTCGCCCAGGACCCGATGGCCCTGACCCTGGCCCAGGAAGCGATCGCCGCGGGAGCGCCTGCCGCACTCTCTGCCGTGGAGAGAAGCATCCTGTACCTGCCCTTCATGCATAGCGAGTCGCCGGCGATCCACGAATGGGCGGAACGCCTGTACCGTGATAACGGTATCCCGCTGAACTATGACTTCGAGCTGAAGCACAAGGCGATCATCGACCGCTTTGGGCGCTACCCGCACCGCAATGCAATCCTCGGTCGTGAATCCACGGCCGAGGAGATCGAGTTCCTGAAGCAGCCAGGGTCGAGCTTCTAGGGAAGCTCGGAAAAGTTACCGTTCGCCCTGAGCCTGTCGACGGGGGGTGAACGGTGACTACTGGAGCGACTGTGGAAAAAGTCCGCCCGTGCTTCGACAGGCCCTGCACTAACGGACTTTTTCAGAGTTTCCCCAGGAAATCCCTGGAAAGTCCGGGTGCACGGGCAATCCGCGATCTAACGAGTGAATGAGTCGTCGCTGCAAGCGGCCTGCCGCCGGTATTAAACGAACGTTTCGCGCAGCCCCGGCCTCAGGCATGCTTGGCCACCGACCCCCCAAAGAGGGTCAGGAGGAGCCTCATGCAGCAAGTACGCGCGATTCCCGGTGACACTGGCTGGCCGCTGGTCGGACATTCCTTCGACTACCTGTTCAACTTCGAGAACTTCACTCGAGGGCGCTTCGCGCGCTATGGCGAAGTGGTGCGCATCAATACCTTCGGCATGGAGTTCATCGCGCTGCTGGGGCCGGAGGCGAACCAGCTGGTGCTGCAGAACCGCGACGACCTGTTCAGCAATGCCTCCTGGACGAAGATCATCGGCCCCTTCTTCCGCCGCGGGCTGATGCTGCTGGACGGTGACGAGCACCGCCTGCACCGGCGCGTGATGCAGGTGGCCTTCACCAACGCCGCGCTACGTGAGGATCTGGACGGCATCAACCGCACGCTGGACGAATCCCTGGCGGCCTGGCCCACCGGCGAAGGCGTCAAGATGTTCGACCTGCTCAAGAGCATGACGCTGGACGTGGCCAGCCGCGTGTTCCTGGGCCAGCCTGCCGGCCAGGACAGCGACGCCATGAATAGCGCCTTCCTCGCCACCGTGCAGGCCGCCACCGGCGTGGTGCGTCATGACCTGCCCTTCACGCGATGGCGTGCCGGCCTGCGTGGCCGCGAGCTGCTGGAGAGGACCTTCGCCGCCGCCCTGCCTGCGCATCGCGGCGGCAGCGGCAACGACCTGTTCACGCGTCTCTGCGCAGCGCGTACCGAGGACGGCCAACCCTTCAGCGACGAGGACGTGATCAACCATCTAGTGTTCCTGCTGATGGCGGCGCACGACACCAGCACCATCACGCTGAGCAATATGCTCTACCAGTTGGCCAAGCACCCGGAGTGGCAGGACCGGCTGCGCGAGCAGAGCCGCGCACTGGGCCGCGCACACCTGGAGTACGAGGATCTGGAACGCCTGTCCGACATGGATCACGCCATGAAGGAGACGCTGCGCCTGACGCCGCCGGTGCCGGGCCTGCCGCGCCAGGCGACGCGCGACTTCGAATACGCCGGCTACCGGATTCCAAGGGGAACCCTGGTTTCGATCTCGCTGTGGATGACCCACCGCCTGGAGCGCTACTGGAAAGAGCCCGAGCGTTTCGACCCGGACCGCTTCGCCGCGGGACGCGCGGAAGACCGGCAGCACCCGTTCCTGTGGTTGCCCTTCGGCGGCGGCGCACACAAGTGCATCGGCATGCATTTCGGCGCCATGGAAGTGAAGGCGGCCCTGCACCAGATGCTGCTGCGCTTCCGCTGGAGCGTGCCAGCCGGCTACACCATGCCGCAGGACTGGACCAGCCTGCCGATTCCTGCGGATCGGCTGCCGATCAAGCTGGAGCGGCTACGCTAGCACGCGCTCCAATCCGATACCCGGAACCACCGGCAACGTCATGCCCGCGAAAGCCGGCATGACGGGGAGCGCGTGCACGCCCAAGTCTACCCTGCTCGGCGGCGGGAGAACGCCGGGCACCGCCCGGCATCTCCCACCCTGCTCCGCTCAAAGCTGGCTCATGCCACCGTCGGCAATGATCTCGGTGCCGACGATGAAGGCCGACTCCGGCGCCGACAGGTGCAGCACGGTGGAGGCGATCTCTTCCGGCTTGCCGAAGCGGCCCAGGGGGATCTGCGTGGCCAGTTCCTGCCTGGCGGCCTCATCCATGCCTAGCTTGCCGTACAGCGGCGTCACCACGGGACCGGGGCTGACGACGTTGACTCGTACGCCGCGCGGCAGCAGTTCCGCCGACAGGGTCTTGGCCAGCGAGATCAGCGCGGCCTTGCTGGCGGCGTAGACCGAGGAGTTGGGCATGCCGATGTGGGCGTTGATCGAGCCGTTGAGCACGATCGAAGTACCCGGGTTCAGTACCGGCAGCAGCGCCTGGATCAGGAAGTAGGCGCCCTTGACGTTGGTATTGAAGCTTTCGTCCCAAAGGGCTTCGCTCATGTCGGCCAGCGGTGCAAAGCGACCGATACCGGCGTTGATGAAGACGGCATCCAGGCTGGTGCCCTCCGCCAGCAGGCGGCTGGCCAGGGCGCGGGCCTCGGCGACGCTGCCGGTCTCGTTGCGCCAGGCTTGAGCGCGATCACCCAGCGCCTTGCGGGCCTGCTCCAGGCCAGCTTCGTCGCGGCCGGTGACGATCACACGCGCACCCTCGTTGATGAAGGCCTGGGCCGCCGCCAGGCCGATGCCGCTGCTGCCACCGGTGATCAGGGCCGTCTTGTTGTTGAAGCGTTCCATGTTCATCTCCTTCGGGTCTGGCGGGATGCCGTGGAGCCCATAGTGGCAAGGTACACGGCGTTTTCCGTACCATGCCGACGACGATCACATTCGAAGAAGTCGAACATGTTGTCTTCCGACGAACTGGCTCTGCTGGAAGCCATCCGCGAGAGCGGCAGCCTGTCGCGGGCGGCGGCCCGCCTGGGCAAGGCGCCCTCCACCATCTCCCACGCCGCGCGGCAGCTGGAGACCCGTTTCGACGCCCTCTTGTTCGACCGCCGCCGCTACCGCCTGCAGCTCACGCCCGCCGGGCAGTTGCTGGCGCAGGAAGCAGCACGTGTGGCGCTGGACGTGGCGCGGCTAACGCAGCGTGTGCGGCTGGTGGCGGGCGGATGGGAAGACCGCCTGCGCATCGTCAGCGACGAAATCATCGAGTTCGAAACCCTGCTGCCCTCGGTCAAGGCCTTCCAGGCCCTGAACTCCGGCGTGAGCCTGCGCCTTGGCCACGAAGTGCTCGGCGGCACCTGGGAAGCGCTACGCGAGGGCCGCGCCGACCTGGTATTGGGCGCGACTAATGAACCGCCGGCCATCCCCAAGCTGCGCTGGCTGGAACTGGGCGTGATGGAATGGGTCTTTGCGGTGTCGCCGCGCCATCCGCTGGCCAAGGCCACGGAGCCGATGGAGCGTGAAGTGATCACCGCGCATTGCGCCATCGTGGTGGGAGACTCCTCGCGCCGCACGGAGCTGCGCAGCTACGGCGTGCTGGGAGGCCAGCCCACCCTGGCGGTGGCCACCATGCGCGCGAAGATCATGGCGCAGCGCGAGGGCTTGGGCGTGGGCTGGCTGCCGCGGGCTCGCGCCGCCTCGCTGCTCAAGCGCGGCGAACTGGTGGAGAAGCGCACCGCCGACCCGCGTGAGCCGAATACCCTCTACGCCGCCTGGAGCGGCGCCCACGAGGGGCGCGCATTGAAGTGGTGGCTGGAGCAACTGCGCCAGCCGCGACTGGCGGAGCGGCTGGTGCGCGGCATCGACAGTTTCACCTGAGGCCGGTCTTCTCCAGTAGCGTCTTGAGCGCCTGCAGGTCCTTGGCCACCCACTTGGCATCGCGGGCAAAGGCGGCGTCATCCGCTCCGGGTTGCCTGAAAACGGTCAGCATCACCTCGGCGCTATCGCCGTTGGCGATAACCCGCAGCGGGATGTACAGCCTGACACCTCCCGGCAGCTCCACGTGGTGGTCCAGCACGCCGTAGTCGTTGCGCGGGCTGAACCAGACCTTGGCCTGGCCTTCCGGCGCGGCGGCTACCCAGTGATCGCCGGCCTCGTGCAGCGAGTCCGCCAGACCGCTGGCCCAGCGCGGGAAATTGAGCGGCTGGCAGGCGAAGTCGTAGACCTCGCGCCAGTCGCGCTCGATGGTCACGCTCAGGGTGCGGGTATGTAGCGATTCAGCCATGATGTTGACCTCCCATTTGCAGACAGTGTGACAGGCATGGCCAAGGCGATCAGGATTTCCCGCAGCGGTGGGCCGGAGGTGATGGAGTACGTCGAGGTCGACGTGGCCGATCCCTTCCCCGGGGAGGTGCGCATCCGCCAGGCGGCCTGCGGCCTGAACTTCATCGACGTGTACCACCGAAACGGCACCTACAAGCAGCCCCTGCCTGGTGGCGTCGGCATGGAGGCCTCCGGCACGGTGGTGGCCGTGGGCCCCGGTGTCACGCACCTGCAGGCGGGCGACCGCGTGGCCTATGCCGGCGGGCCCATCGGCGCCTACGCCAGCGAGCGCACGATGCCCGCCGCCATGGTGGTGAAGCTGCCGGACGGCATCGAGCTGGAGACCGCGGCCGGCATGATGCTGCAGGGTCTCACCGTGCAATACCTGTTCCGCCGCACCTTCCTGCTGCGCGGCGGCGAAACCATCCTGTTCCACGCCGCCGCCGGCGGCGTGGGCCTGATCGCCTGCCAATGGGCGCGTGCGCTGGGTGTGACCATGATCGGCACCGTCAGCTCCGACGAGAAGGCCGAGCTGGCCCGCAGCAACGGCTGCGCGCACGTGATCAACACCCAGCGCGAAAACTTCGTGGAGCGCGTGCGCGAGATCACCGGCGGCCGCGGCGTGCCGGTGGTGTACGACGGCGTCGGCAAGGACACTTTCACCGGCTCGCTGGATTGCCTGGCACGCCTGGGCACGATGGTGTCCTTCGGCAATGCCTCCGGCGTGGTGCCGCCCTTCTCGCTCAGTGAGCTGAGCTCGCGAGGCTCGCTGTTCATCACCCGCCCCACGATGTTCGACTACACCGCGCAGCGCGAGGACCTGGATGCGATGGCGGCGGAGTTGTTCTACATGGTCGGCAGCGGCCAGGTGAAGATCGACATCCGCCAGCGCTATCCGCTGGCCGAGGTGGCCCGCGCGCACCAGGACCTGGAAGCGCGACGCACCACGGGCTCCACCATCCTGCTTCCCTGAAACGCGAAAGGCCTCCCGCCCCGGAGGGGCGAGAGGCCTGTGGACCGCAGGCTCAGAAGCGCAGGTTCAGCGTCACGCTGCCGCTGGACGGCGTGCCGAAGTACAGGTTGCCGTACTCGTCGAGCACGTAGTATTTGCAATCCAGCAGGTTGTTGCCGTTGAGCTGCACGGAGAAGTCCTCCGTCACCTCATAGCGTGCCAGCAAGCTGACCAGGGTCACCGGGCTCTGCTCCCATTCGGTGGCCACCGGGTCCGGCGTGCCCGGCGCGTACACCGTGGCCTTGCTCCTGGACTGCCAGTTCACGCCGCCACCGAGGGTCAGCTTGCTCCAGACACCCTGTGGGGTCCAGCTGGTGAAGCTGCGCACCATGGTGCGCGGCACGTAGCGGTTCAACCCGTTGCCATCCGCGTCCTCCAGGGAGAAGTTGGACCAGCCCAGGGACAGGTTCCAGCCCTGGATCGGCTGGCCGGAGATTTCCAGCTCGAAGCCGCGGCTGCGGGCTCCATCGACGTTGACCGAAGCTTGCGTGAGCGGGCGGCCGGGCACGGTGTACGGACTGCCTGTGTTGGGGTCGATCTCCTCGTCCAGCGTCGCGACATTGTCCTGCCGCGTGTCGAACAGTGTCAGCGCGGTGTTCAGCCGGCCGCCGAAGTGCTCGCCCTTGATGCCGAGTTCCACGCTCTGGCCGGTGGTCGGATCCAGGAAGCTGCCGTTGCGATCCAGCTTGTTCTGCGGCTTGAATATCTCAGTGTAGCTGGCGAAGGCCGACCACTGGGGCAGGAAGTCGTAGACCAGGCCGGCGTAGGGCGTGGTGGGATGCTCCTTGTAGACGAAGGCATCGGCGTCGGAGTAGACGTCGAAGTAATCCGTGTCCCAGCGCGTGTGACGCAGGCCGGCGATCAGTTTGAGCGTATCCGCCAGCGAGAAGCGGTAGGCCGCATAGAGCGCCGTCTGGTCGGTGGTAATGCCTGTGATCCTATCTGCCGTGGTGGAGAACACCGGCTCGGGATAGGAGCCATCCCACTCGAAGAAGTTGCCGGTATCCGGCAGCACCGCGGGCGCGGCGAACTCGTAGCCGTCCAGCTTCAGCCGCGAGTGGTTGGCGCCCACGATCACCTCGTGCTTGCGGCCGAACAGTTCGAAGGGCCCCTTGGCGAACAGGTCCAGCGAGTTCATCTGCCCGCCCTCCCGGCTGCGATACGCATATGGTGTCAGCCCCTGGCCTGTCGTCGGGTCCGGGTAACCCTCCATGTAGAACAGGGCCAGATCGCTGCCCAGATCGCGATGAGTCAACGTGGAGTTCAGCGACCAGCCGTTGCCGAAGCGATGCTCCAGCTCGGCCAGGAGCGTCTCGGTGCGCTTGTTCCAGAAGCTCCAGTTGGCCGCCGTGGTGACCGAGCGCCGCCAGTCGGTGCGGGTGCCGTCGCTGTAGAACAGCGGGAACGAGCCCCAGGTGTTGGCCTGCGGCTGCGTCTCCAGGTAGTCGTAGCCCAGCGTCAGCACGGTCTCGGGCCCCAGGTCGGCGGCCACCGTTGCGTAGAACGCCTGATTCTCGCTGGTGTACAGGTCCCGATAGGAATCACGCCCCTGGTAGACACCCACGGCACGGGCGCGAACGCTGCCGTCCGCCGTCAGCGGCGTGGAAAGATCGGCCACCGCGCGGTAGTCATTCCAGGAGCCGGCCGTGAACGACGACGACAGGTCGAAGCTGCGGCTGTCGGCGCGCTTGCGCACCAGGTTGACCGCGGCGGCAGGATTGCCCGCACCCGACAACAGGCCCGTGGCGCCGCGCACGATCTCGATGCGCTCGTACATCGCGGTGTCGATGGTCTCGTCGATCGAGCCGGTGCTGAACACCGTGCTGGCCGGGATGTTGTCGTACAGCAGGTTGTCGATGACGAAGCCGCGTACCGTGAACACCACGCGCTCGGTGTCGTAGGCATAGGAGTAGATGCCCGGGGTGTTGTCGAGCACCTCGCGCATCGACTGCAGGTTCTGGTCCTCCAGGCGCTGACGGGTGAACACCGTCACCGACTGCGGCGTCTCGCGCAGGCTCAGAGGCAGGCGGGTGGCGGCGCCCGTCTCCTTGACGATATAGGGCTGGGTGGCCTCGGCCTTCACCTCCACCGCGGGCAGCGTCGCAGGCTCCGCTTCCTGGGCGGTGGCAGCGGCCGGCAGTGCCGCCAGCAATGCGGTGGACAGCAGGCGGCGGGCACGCGGGGCACGCCGGGGGAGCGGGGCGAAGTCCATTTCAGGCTCTGTTTAGAATTGATACTCATTATCAATCAATAATGAATATCATTCAATGACTCGCCTTGTCGGCTCCTGCAAGGTGGCCAGCCGCTGTCGGCAGCCCCTGCCCTCTGGCCCTAAACGAAAGAAGCCGGCCCCGCCCTGCGGCGGAGCCGGCTTGCCCTGGTCGGCCTTAGTGGGCGTTGAACCAGTCCACGATTTCCTCCGGTGCCTCCGGCAGATACTCGTGTCCCAGGCCCGGCCCCAGCACCTGGCGCGTGTCCACGCCCTGCGCCTGCAGGCGGGCGCGATAGGCCTGCATCGTGTTGACCGGCACGGTGTAGTCGCTGCTGCCATGCAGGAACAGCGTCGGCGGGTGGTCCCAGGGCAGTACGGCGGGGATGTTGCACATGGGGCCCAGGCAGGTGGCGTAGGAGCCCGACTGCACCGCCAGCGCGCGGAAGCGGCCGGCAAAGCTCACCGCCATGCGCGAGGTGTTGTAGCCGCCGCTGGACATGCCGGTGGCATAGAGCCGTGCGCCATTGATGGGGCCGTACTGCTGCGCCACCACGCCGTTGATGACCTTGGTGAGGAAGCCGTAGTCATCGGTGCTGGTATAGGGAACCCAGCTATCCACGCCCGGGGCATTGGTGTCCCAGAACTGGTAGAGGCGCGCGTAGTTGGTGGGCGGGGCAATCACCGCGTAGCCCGCATCCAGCAGCGCCTCGATGGTGCGGACCTGGTGGTAGGCGCCGGCCGGGGTGTAGTCCGGAGCGGTCCAGAACGTGGGGAAGACGCTGGGCTGGTACATCAGCACCGCCGGCCAGCCGCCCGGTGGCGGCGTGCCCGCCGGAAGCTGGTACTGCACCACGCGGGGGATGCCGTAGTTCGAGACCACGGTCATGTTCTTGTAGGCACAGCTCAGGGTGCGGGAGTTGCCAATGACGGTCTCGCTGCAGGCCGGGTCGGCCCAGGCCGGTAGCGCGGTAGCCGCCAGCAGGGCAGCGAGCAGGATGTGACGCATGATCTCTCTCCAGAGGTTGTCGGTGGACGGAAAAACCCGTCTCGGCGGGCTGGAGGGGATTGTCTGGACCGAGGCCCGCGATGTCTTGGACGCGGCGCTTGGACGAAACGACTGGCCGTGGTCGCGGGGCCGGCAGGGGCCGAGCCCTCAGCGCCGGAAGTGCAGCCGGTATTGCCGCGGGTCAGTCATGACCGAGGGATTCATGCCGAAGATCTCGTTCATCACGCGGTCCGCATGCGCCAGATCGTAGAAGCCCGCCGCCAGCGCGATCTCGGTGAAGCTGCTGCCCTCGCGCCACATCTCCGCTGCCTTCGAGCCGGCCACCCAGCGCATGTATTGGGAAATGGTGCAGCCGACATGGCGCTGGAACAGCGCGCGCAGGCGCGAGGCGGACAGCTGCGCCTCGCGCGACAGATCCTCGTGCGAGAGCTGGTCCAGTGGCAGGCGCTCGATCTTCTCCATCACGCGCCGGATGCGCGGCTCGCGCAGCAGCGGCGGGCGCGGCGGATCGCAGCAGGCATCCACAGCGGCCCCGAACAGCGCCACCGCCGCCTCGATATCCAGCACGCCGGGCGCCTGCCGAGCCAGCAGGCCGCGCAGGCGGTCACGCAGCGCCGCTGCCAGCACCAGTGGCTGCCCCGGGGTCAGGTAAGGCGCCAGGCGCAGATACGCCTCGCTGCTGACGCTCGCATCCATGATGGTGAAGGGACGGCCATGGCTGGTGATCCAGTCGCGCCGGATGTTGACCGGCAGCAGCACCGCCTCGTAATCACGCGGCGGCTCGCCGTTGATGCCCAGTTCGAAAGTCCCCTCGTGCGCCACCAGCAAGGTGGCCGATGGGCGATGGTAGGGGTTATGCCGCCGGTCCAGCTCATATCCCCGCCCCTGCAGCAGGAAGCAGCGATCCCACAGGTAGACCTGCATGCGCGGGCCGTCTGCATTCATCGCCCTTCCCTCCTCCTTGGTGGCGCCCTTTGGTGTACGCCCTCATCGTTCTGGCCGCAGTATGGCCCAGGCAGGAGCAGAGACAATCGCCCGTCAGTCCGCGGCCCGTGTCAGCGCGGCCGGGTCAGCGCCTCGGTTTCCGGGCTCAGCGCCTCGCCCTGCTGGCGCGGCTCGGTCAACGGACGCGGCTTCAGGCGGTTGCCGTGCATCAGGTCGCGCCCGGCAGTGATGCCGCCGGTGACCTGGATGGTCAGGCGCTCCAGATCGCGGCGACGCACGTCCTCGGCGATCTCCTCGGCCTCGGCCGCCGGCACGCCCAGCGCCAGCAGCGCGGCATGGCCGAAGGCGCTGGCCGACTCGAAGGTCTCGCGGATCTGGTAGTCCACGTCGGCGGAGATCAGCTTCATGGCGTGCTCGCGGTCGAAGGCACGCACCAGCAGCTTGGCATGCGGGAATTCGTGCTTCACCAGCTCCACGATCTTCAGCGCCGCCTCGCGATTGTCGATGCACACCGCCACCACCTGCGCCTTCTCCACGCCCGAGGCGCGCAGCACGTCCAGGCGAGTGCCGTCGCCGTAGTAGACCTTGAAGCCGAAATCTGCGGCGCTGCGGATCATGTCGGTGTCGGTATCGATGATCGCCACCTGGAAGCCACGCGCCAGCAGCGCCTGGCTGGCCACCTGGCCGAAGCGGCCGAAGCCGATCAGCAGCACGCGGCCTTCCAGGCCCTCGGCTGCATCGACGCCATCCATCGACTCGCCCGCGCGCGGGATCAGCCAGCGCAGCGAGATCACCACCAGCGGCGTCAGCGCCATCGACAGGATCACGATCGCCGTGAACACCGCATTGAGCTGCGCGTCGAAGATGCCTGCCGCAGCACCGGCCGCATAGAGCACGAAGGCGAACTCGCCGCCCTGCGCCATCATCGCCGTGCGGTGCAGCGCGTCGTCATGGGCCCCGCGGTAGAGACGCGCCACGCCGTAGATGCCGGCAGCCTTCACCGCCATGAACACCAGAGTGCCTCCCAGGATCAGTGCCCACTGCGCACCGAATACCGCCAGGTCCAGTGACATGCCCACGCTGAGGAAGAACAGGCCCAGCAGGATGCCGCGGAAGGGCTCGATGTCCGCCTCCAGCTGGTGGCGAAAGGTGGATTCCGACAACAGTACGCCGGCCAGGAAGGCGCCCATCGCCATCGACAAACCGCCGAGCTGCATCAGCAGCGCCGCGCCCAGCACCACCAGCAGCGCCGCCGCCGTCATCACCTCGCGGGCACGCGCCGCCGCCAGCAGGCGGAACAGCGGGTTCAGCAGCCAGCGGCCGGCCAGCACCAGGCCGACGATGGCCCCCATGCCCAGGCCGACGCTGACCCAGCGCGACTGCCCGCCCGCCTCCGCGGCCGGCGCCAGGAAGGCGACGAAGGCCAGCAGCGGCACGATGGCCAGGTCTTCCAGCAGCAGCACCGAAACGATGCGCTGGCCGCGCGGCGTGGAGGTCTCGCCGCGCTCGTCCAGCAGCAGCATCACCGTGGCGGTGGAGGTCATCACGAAGCCCATGGCGGCGACGAAGGCCGCGGCTGGTGCCAGGTCGAAGGCCAGGATACCCAGGCCCGTCAGCAGCAGCCCGCAAAACGCCACCTGGGTCAGGCCGAGGCCGAAGATTTCGCCGCGCAGGCTCCACAGCCGCGTCGGCTGCATCTCCAGGCCGATCACAAACAGGAACATGACCACGCCCAGTTCGGCCACGTGCAGGATGGCCTGCGGGTCGCTGAACCAGCCCATTCCAAAGGGACCGATCACGATGCCGGCGGCGAGGTAACCCAGCACGGAGCCCAGGCCCAGGCGCTTGAACAGCGGCACGGCAACCACGCCGGCTCCCAGCAGCGCCACCACCTTGACCAGCTCGCTCGCTCCGCCCTCGACCGACATGCGCTTCTTCTCCCGGGTTCAGGCGGGATGCTACCGCGAGGGGGCCGCACGCGGCCACAAAAAAGGCCGCGCCCCTCAGGACGCGGCCCTGGATCTTGGCCGGCGCTCAGTCTTGCTTGATCGCCTCGACCTGGATCCGGATCAGGATCTTGCCCATGCCGTTGTCGGCGTACTGGGTCATGCCATAGTCCGCGCGATCCAGCGTGCCCTCCGCATCCGCGCCGCAGACTTCCTTCTTGTAGAAGGGGTGATCGATGCACTTGAAGCTCTTGATCTTCAGCTTCAGCGGCTTGCTGACGCCGCGCATGGTGAGCTGGCCGTCCACCTCGGTCGGGGTGTCGCCCTTGCCCTTGAAGACCAGCTTGCCCTTGTAGTCCAGCGTCGGGAACTGCGCGGCGTTGAGCCAGTCCTCGGCGATGGAGTGCTTGTTCATCTCGTCATGGCCGAAGTCGATGCTGGCGGTCTCGGTCTTGATGTCCACCGCGCCGGTCTTGGCCTTGCGGTCGTAGGTCACCATGCCGGAGCTCTTGTTGAACTTGCCGCGCCAGATCGAGATGCCCATGTGGCTCATCTCCAGGCTCGGATAGGTATGGTGCGTCTCGATCTCGTAGGTGGCGGCGGAAGCGGCGCCGGAGACCAGGCTGGCGGCCAGCGCCAGGGGCAGCATGCAGCGGGTGAACATGGGGATTCTCCTGTCGTCTTGTTGTACGTGTCGGGTCAGAACATACCGTTTTCATTGGGCATCTGTTCGGGCACCGCCTGGGCAAGGTCCCAAAGCTCGGCGATCAACCCATCCTCGAAGCGGAAGATATGCACCAGCGCCATGCCGCGGTCCTCCGGCTCCAGGCGCAGGTGGGTATGCACGGCCACGGTGTCGCCGTCCTGCAGCGCATGCCGCACCTGCGCCAGCTTGCGCGGAAAGCGCTCGTGGTTCTCCTCCATCCCGCGCATCAGCGAATCCGCGTCCCCCGCGAACCAGGCGTTGTGATGCCGAAAATCCGGGGCAACATGGCGCCGGTAGGCCGCGCGGATCTCGCCAGCCGTTACCATGCGCAGGAAATCCAGCGCGCGCCCCTTCAGCGAGACATCCATCAGGTCTTCACGCGGCGATGATCGGAGCTCATGAACTGCGTCCAGCGACCATCGTCTCCCTTGACCTGGGAGCTGAGGCGCCAGTGGTCACGATCCACGATGGTGACGATATCCTGGTAGTCGGCCCATTTGCCTTCCACGCCGAACACCGGGCCGCGCGCATCCAGCGTCAGCACCTTGCCACTCTCGTCGAGTTGCCCCTCGTAGAGCCACATCATCGTCATCACCGACGCGATGAAGCTGCCGACATAGCTCTGCTTGGCCGGGTCATAGCCCAGGGTGATGATGCTGCTCATCTCGGCGCTACCTGGCCCCGGGGTGCGCCCCTCGATCTGGATCCACAAGCCACCCAGCGTGCGGACGGTCTCGCTGCCGCTCATCTTCTCCGGCGGCTGGTCCTGCCCGGCAAAGCCCTCGCCTTCATAGCTCCAGGCGCCCAGCAGTTGCTGCAGCCACAGATGTTCCTTCTGCGGTTCTCCATGCATGACCGCGAGCTCAGAGCGAAAGGATGGGCTTGAAGCCGCCCCAGAACATGCGCTTGCCGTCGAACGGCACGTCCTTCATTTCCATGTTGGCCATCAGCGGGTCCTTCATGACCTTGCCCATCACCTGGTCGCGATGCTTGCGCGACTTGTAGACGGCATAGGAGAACACCACCACCTCGTCCGCCCTGAGCTTCACCGCCTGGGGAAAGGATGTCCTCTTGCCCGGCTGCAGATCATCGGCGACGCATTCCACGTACTGCAACGCGCCGTGCTTCATCCAGACCTTGCCGGCCTTGCGCGCCATCTTGCGGTAGGCGTCGAGATTCTTCTTCGGGACCGGCAAAACGAAACTGTCGACATAAGCCATGTGGTTCTCCTCGGTGGCAATCGGTGAGACGCTCGGATCAGCCCTTTGGCGCCTCGGGGGACATGTGGATCAGCTCCCAGATATGGCCGTCCAGGTCCTGGAAACCATGCTGGTACATGAAGCCATGATCCTGAGACGGGCGGTAGGTGCTACCGCCCGCGGACACCGCCTTCTTCACCATCTCGTCAACCGCCTCGCGGCTGTCGCGGCTGAGGCAGACCAGCACCTCGGTGCTCTTGCGTGCGTCGCAGATCGGCTTGGGCGTGAAGGTCTGGAACTTCGCCTCGGTCAGCAGCATCGCATAGATGTTGTCGCCGATCACCATGCAGGCCGCCGTGTCGTCGGTGAACTGGTTGTTGAAGCCGAAACCCAGTTGCTTGAAGAAGTCCACCGACGCGGGAAGGTCGCGGACCGGCAGGTTGACGAAGATCTGCGTGCTCATCGTGGAAATCCTTTTCGTGGAATGAACGCCTCAGCAATCGACCCGGGAACAGGCCGCGAGTTCGACGCCGTCTTTTTCAAGCTAGCACTGCTCGCGGCGCGGAGCCAACTCCTTCCGGTCACCGGAATGCAGCCAGGCAGACAAACAACAAAACTTTATATTTCATGATCTTGCACTTCAATTAACCCATAACCCCGGAAAGCCTGTCGAAATCGGCCCAGCTGGTTCGACGTATCGGTAATACCGGGAAACAGGTGGCAAAAACCTCCTCTCCCGGCCCCACTGAAGCCAAAGGAGAAGGACGATGCGCGTGATGGTACTGATCAAGGCCGACAGGAACTCCGAAGCCGGCGTGATGCCGGACCCGCAGCTGCTGACCCAGATGGGCCAATATAACGAGGAACTGGTGAAGGCCGGCATCATGCTGGCCGGCGAAGGCCTGCACCCGAGCTCCCGCGGCGCCCGCGTGCGTTTCGAGGGCAGCCAGCGTTCGGTGATCGACGGCCCCTTCGCCGAGACCAAGGAGCTGCTGGCCGGCTTCTGGCTGTGGCAGGTACGCTCGATGGAAGAAGCCGTCGAGTGGGTCAAGCGCTGCCCCAACCCCATGGGCGAGGCCTGCGAGGTCGAGATTCGCCCGGTATTCGAGGCCGACGACTTCGGCGAAGCCATGACGCCGGAACTGCGCGAGCAGGAAGACCGCCTGCGCGACCAGATCGCCGCGCGCCACTAAGCCCCACCGTCACACCACTGCATCACAGGGAGTGAACGCATGCTTTTCATGATCATCCGCAAGGGCGACGCCTTCACCGAGTCCGGTGCCCTGCCCGGCCCGGAGGCACTCGAGGCCATGGGCCGCTACCGCGACGAGTTGACCGCGGCCGGCGTCTACCGCGGCGGGGACGGCCTGCTGCCGACCGCCGTCGGCGCCAGGCTGCGTTACTCCGGCGGCCGCACCACGGTGACCGACGGCCCCTTCACCGAAGCCAAGGAGATCATCGCCGGCTTCGTTCTGGTGGAGGTCGCCACATTGGTTGAGGCGGTGCATTGGGCTCGGCTCTGCCCCTCGCTCGCGGGCGGCGATGCCGAGATCGAGGTCCGCCAGGTGGCCGAGGCCGCGCACTTCCCGGTGGCCCTGCGCCCGGCGGTAGCGCGGATGCCCTGGAGCACGGCCTCCGCCCAGGCGGCTGCCGGCACGCTGGGAGCCGCCGCATGAACCCCCTGGAGCTCTACCCCGCCCTCGGCGCCTATGCCCTTCACCTGTCTGCTACTGGTGGTGAACCTGCTGTTCCTCTGGGGCTACAGCGGCGCCGTCCGGGGCCGCACGAAGATTGCCATCAACCCCGAGGATGCCGCGCAGTTCGGCGGCGAGTTGCGCGACAGCGATCCACCCGAGGTGGCGCGCGTGCTGCGCGCTCACCGCAACGCGGAGTCGGCGATCTATCCCTTCCTGCTGCTGGGGCTGGTCTACGTGCTGATCGGCGGCGGCCTGAAGCTGGCCAGCGCGCTGTTCGCCATTTTCGTGGCGGCACGCTACGCCCACTCCTTCACCTATCTCAAGGCACTGCAACCCTGGCGCACCATCAGCTTCCTGATCGGCGGTCTGGCCATGATCGCACTGCTGCTGGACATCGCCTGGCTGCTGCTGAGCCGCTAAAACCCCTCTCATGATTCTCTTCAGGATCAAATCAAGGAATACACCCATGAACATCCAACCCTACCTGAGCTTCGACGGCCGCTGCGAAGAAGCCCTGGAGTTCTACAAGAAAGCCGTCGGCGCGCAGGTCGAGATGATCCTGCGCTTCGGCGAAAGCCCCGAGCCCGGCATGACCCCACCCGGCCACGAGAACAAGATCATGCATTGCGCCTTCCGCATCGGCGAAAGCACCCTGCTCGCCTCCGACGGCGAATGCGGCGGCACCACCAAGTTCGGCGGCATCTCCATGACGCTGAACCTCAAGACCGAGGCAGAGGCGGACCGCTACCTCCAGGCCCTGGCCGAAGGCGGCACCGTGACCATGGCGCTGGAGAAGACCTTTTTCTCTCCGCGCTTCGGCGTGCTGAACTGGGAACACGCAATTAAAACCCCCACCGACAAACATGCGCCGTTAGCGGTTTGTGGGAGTTTGAATTGCCGGGAATTAAAACTTCTCCGCCTCCCAGGGATGCACCAAAATGTTGCTCACCTTGACGCCAGTCCGACCTTACTCGGTGCTTAAAGCTTAAAGCAGATTTTTCCGTAACCTATTGTTTTCTATGATTTCGGCCAGGTTGCTCGCATAAGCAAATGCTAGCGGTCTTTGCTTGACATACACATATGTAAACAATACGATGTTTGCACTACTCACCTTTTTGGGACGTGATTAAGTTCGCCATCTCATAAAGGCGACCGCACCGGCTTCGGCCGGTGTTGTCATTTTCGGGGGCTGAAATTTGCGCACCATCGCGTACGTCGATGGCTACAACTTCTATCACGGGCTTCTCAAGCACACGAACTACAAGTGGCTTGATTTGCGAGCCCTAATGGCAGATGTCCTGCGGTCTCAAGATCCCGAATCCGAATTGATCAACGTGAAGTTCTTCACGGCCATGATCAAAGCCGCCCTCGCACGTCGAAAAATCGATAGCACCATCGCTCAGGATGCTTATCATCGAGCTCTCGCTCTCCGAGGCTGCGAGGTCATCTTGGGGCAGTTCACCCTCTCCCACGGCAGCGCTCCCCGTTACGTTCAGGGCACACCAGCCGACCGTGACGACAGATGCGAGATTTGGGCGCTGGGAGAAAAACAGACAGACGTAAAGGTGGCGCTCCAGATGTATCGGGACGCCTCCCTGGGGCAGGTCGACCAAATTGTCCTATGCACCAATGACTCGGACTTGAGCCCTTCGTTGGCAGCAATTCGAGAAGACTTCCCGCATATTCGGATCGGAGTGATTCTCCCCAGGCCACCAAGCCTCACGGCAAGAAAAAGCGGAACCTTAGAGGGCTTGGCCCACTGGACGCGCCACGCCGTACGCGAAGAGGAATTGGCCAAGCACCAGTTACCGAACCGAATTCCGACCCGCAAGAAGCCTATCGACAAACCTTCGCACTGGTAGAGGGCCTGTGCCAATGGGCTGGGTCAGTATTCAACGGCAAGGATTACTCAGGATGGTCGGGACCTAGAGCCAGCCAGAGCCGTCAGGTCAGCAGGGTGGAGCTTTGGCAGGGGTCCGCCGCGGTCCCTGGGGAGATAGAGCGACCTCCAGACCGGCATCCCCATGAGCCGAACTCCTCCCTCGAGAAATATAGCCACCAACTGGCCGCTTTCCGGCACGCCATGAAATAGGTGAGCCCGCAAGAAACCCGGGACGGTCATCCGCCACTCAGCATCTAGGCTGATTGGGTGGAATCGGGAGCGGTACTCGATCTGGCCCTCTTCATCGCTGGGCAAGCCTGCATCCGCCCCCGGGTTGGATTCCAGAATTTGGACAGACCCGTCGTGGAGGCACTCGGCAAAAATCGAGTGCCCCCGCTTGAGCCACTCGCAATTGTCCCGAACGCCCGTGGGGATCAGTAAACGCTGCCGAACGTCTAGGGCTACTGACGTGACATAGGGCAAGACCCGGCCAGAAGCTCGCTCTCCGCGGCCTTCTCCTTCATTTCCGGGCAACTTTGGGTTTGACATGGCCGTCCATGGTCCCTCATTCCTCTATTGTTTTACAAGGATATTTAGTCCTCCCTTTGAAATTTCCGGGCATCTTTGGGTATTGATAATGAATTCCTGTACACTAAAACCTGAGGATAGGGGCGTTGGCGGCGGCCGATGACTTGCGTAACCTCATTCGCCCCGCGGCGACCGTGGCATGTGACATGCAGGTTCCCGGGAGTACTAATAGAAAATTTCGCGGAGGCGCAGATGCTAAAAAGCCAGAGCAGTTCTGCATCCAACCCAGCATCCGTGGGGCGCTTAATCGCCCACATGATGCTCACCGACATCGACCAGAAGAAGCGCGACTCGACCGACACTATCAGCGTGATCAACATGCTGAAGCTGCTGGAAATGTACGAGTACGACCTGTTTGAGCAGGCACCGCCGCCTGGCCTGGTGGCCTGGGAAGACAGCACCAACCTCAATCACACAAGCGGCTCGGCCTATTTGGACCTCAGAGCGGCAATGGCCGCCGTCCACCACGAACTCGACGACTCACTGTCGATCGAGGATTTCTCGCGTGTGTACGGCAATTCTCTGGCGGTCTTCTCTCCAGACGCCGGCGTCTCACCCCAGCCCGATGACAGGCATAACGCCACCGCCTTCTTGAAGATGTTGGACGCCAAGCTGAATAGCCTCTAAAGCATGCTCGGCCACAAGGAGTACCTCCGCGTTGAGCACGCCGGCGTAAAGCAGGCCCTGAACGAGACCCTCAGGCACCGCTTCAACGACAGGTACCAGAAGTTCTACAACGAATGCGCTCGGCGCCTCGTCTGGATCGAGAATGCGATCGAGGCCCTGGATCCAGACGAAGGCGCCCCATCCTGGATTTCCGAACAGCTGACCCTCGCATCCGAGCTCATCACCCGGATGGAACGCTCACACCTTGAGGAGTTCGCCTGGCCATTCGCCGAAGAGCTCCACGACCTAGCTCGGGCGATCACGCTGCCCCCGAAGCCCCTCCCCGAGAAAAAAACACCTAAGGGAGCGTCAGATCCGCGCACCACCCTTAAGCAGATAAACCCGCCGTTCTTCTTTTTTACGGCCGAAGGCGGAATGGCGTCTTATTCAGTTGCAGTGAACTCCCAGCAGTTCCCGACGCAGGCTCATATGGACATCATTCCGGTGATCTTCCCCAGATCGCTGAAAGAGCATGTTCTCCTGCACGTGGTGCTGGCGCACGAGATCGGCCACGTCGCGTACCGAACAAATCCGCGAGGGGCGACTTACAAGATCGCCGCGCACAAGCTTCTGCCGAGCATCCCCAAGGATCTGTATGACTGGTGTTACGCTCACCTGAAGATCGCGCACCCGACCCCCATCCTGATCGCGATGGAGCGATACAACCTCTGGGCCGAGGAGTTCTTCTGTGACTTATTCGGGCTCATCTCTATGGGCCCCAGCTTCATTCCGGCTCTCTTGGCCCTGCTCGGCCCCAGAGACAAAACGAAGTTCCACTTCATGCCTACCCATCCGCCACTGGATGCTCGGATTTCCTTCTTGGGCTATGCCGCGGAAGCCTTGAGCATGCAGTATTCCAAGCACAAGGACGGAACCGTCAAACTGCCCGTCGCCGGCAGTCTAGATAAGAGCTTCGACAAGAGGCTAAAGCAGGCCCGCAGCACTCCCGCCGGCAAGCTAATCGACAAGAAGACAGCGATGGCTGTGACACGAAGTGTCTACTCGGCCTGCTCTGCCGTAGACGGTGTCGTATTCCCGATCCCCGAAGCCAAGCTGATGACGCACCTCGTCAAACAGCTTTCGCGACACCTACCTCCGAGTGCGCCGGAGATCCGGTACAGCGAGGATGCAGTGGGGTACGACATCAAGGAAGTCGACTTTCGGCATATCCTCTTCGCCGGCTGGCTGCATTGGTCGACCTTGAAGGAGCGCGATGAAGAAGACATGCGCAAGATCAACCAGCTCTGCTCCAAGGCAATCCTTCACCAGAATGGCATCAGCTTCTGGAATGAGAATCTCCATGCCGTGAGAGACCCCTCATGACGGCGCTAACCAAGGCAGAGCTGATTAAGGAGCTGAATTCCGGCAAGCTGGTCGTGACCCCCATGATCGACCCGCTCGCCCAGATTGGGCGCGTCTCAATCGATTTGCGCATGGGCAACACGGCGGCGATGGTTCGTGGCGCGGGCTTGTCTCATGTAGATCCCGCGAAGTACGCCAAGGATCGAGACAGCGGGGACTTCTCCCGAGAACAGCACCGCCGGCGAAAACTAGAGAAGCTCAGCGTGCCTTTCGGCGAGCCAATCGTGCTGCATGCGGGGACGCTGATCCTGGTTCCCACATTCGAATGGGTGCAGCTGCCGCCGCATCTTATGGGGGTGGTTACTGCGCGTTCATGCTGGGCGCGCGAGGGGCTGAGCATAGCCACGGCAGTGTTCATCGATCCCTGCTACAACGGGATCATCACACTGGAACTGGCCAACCTCGGCCAGGTTCCCATCAAAATTTACCCGGGGATGCGCATAGCTCAGATCGCGCTGTATCGCGCGGAAAATCCCCAGAAGAAATGTGACCCTCATTGCCAGAGCCAGTTCTATGGCTCGTTCGAGCCGGACAGCGGAGATATCGTCAAGCACGATATCGACTTCCTGCCTCGCAGCAAGAAAATGCCTGTCGGGTAGCTCGAACTCTCAGCACCTAGGCTCACCAGGCTGGACGGATTCCCCGCGTCTAACGCCTACGGCGTCTCAAAGGCCGCAGTGATCATGCTGACCCGTACCCTGGCCTGCGATCTGGCGCGCTATTCGTTACGAGTCAACGCCGTGGCCCCCGGATTCATCGAGGCCCCCATGGCGAGCCGCCTGAGTGATCGGGCTGATATCTCCGAGGAAGCCTTCCGGCGTCGAACGCCGCTGGGCCGCTTGGGGCAGGTAGACGAAGTAGCGCGCGTCGTGGCCTTTCTCGCTTCGGGCTGGGCTTCGTATGTAACATGAGCTGTACTGCCGGTGGATGGCAGGTGCACAGCGTTCGGGGGACTGGGTGACGCGTCGCCAGCATCTCGCGTACCTGGTAGCTCCTAGCCTGAAGGGATGTGGTCTGCCCCAATGAGCGCTGGATCCATCAGCAGCTTTACACCCTATTCGTTGGCCCAGATGATTAATGGAGCACCAGGCGAGGTAACGCCCGAGGTTCTCACTAAGGTGTTTGTCGAAGGATGATAAACATATTGCTCAAACAGGCGCATGCGGCTGACAGGCAAATTTTCCCTCTTCGTCAGCTTTGAAAGAACCGTTACAGACTCGGGGCATGGGTACTTGCGAACCAGTTCTATCGCCTCCTGCAGGATATCCTCTGCTTTTGGCAGGTTCGCTCTTACAGCAGTCTGCGCAAAAAAAGTCGCGCATAACCCTTTGAGAGCATTACGCCCTGTTCTCTCAAAGTCATGCATAGCATCTCGATAAAGAGATTCGCCGTGTTCGTAGTCACCTGCGAGAATGCTTAGCATTCCATAGGTTGAGTATATGAACGGTAGAGCAAGATTCCTATCGAGTTGAACTGCACGCCTTCCAGCGGCAGCTGATGCCTCGAGATCACCCAGAAGTGCATGAAGGTAGCAGGCGTTAATAAGAAGACCAACTTCGTTTGGATCCGCCCGAAGACCAACTTTAGCCACTTCGAGCGCGCGTTGGGGATCTTCGTTGTACACATAAACACTGCTTAAAAATTGCGCAGGCCGACTTGAGAACGGCTCTTCGCAGAGCCATGCCTGCGCTGACTTAATTGCAGCCGAATGCTGGCCGCGGGACGCGGCAACGAGGGCGTTGGCCTCATGTGTTGCCTCAATCACCTGAATTAAACCTTGAGTATTCAGCGAGATGTTGAGGTCTCTCTGATCGGTAACGATCTGGGCGGCGACGTTGTCGTTCGGAGCTAATACTGCTTTGGTAAAGGAGCGCCGAGCCTCCTTAGGATGCCCAGCACTCAACTGATGAGATGAAATGGCCGCTGCCAATTCCGCTATGTGTCTATCAGGGAATCGTCCCGAATCGATGACCTTCTTAGCAGCCCCATAGAATTTCGGCTTAACTCCAGCTACATCAGCAAGGGCAAGTTCACTTGCCATTAACCATGGATTTAACTTCGTTGAAGGATGGCTCGCAATCAGCGCATGTGCGCGATACTTCTTGTCGACGTGAACAAGGAATCGGGCGACCGTGCGTAACACCAACGGATGATCAGGAAGCATCCCTTGCGCGAGCCTTAACGACTTTTCTGCGGACTTTGTATTCCCTCCAGCAAGTTGGAGTTGAGCAAAGTCGAGCAAAAGCAGGGGATTTTCGGGGTTCGCCTTGAGTAACCTCCGGTGATCTTGGAGGAGTTCCGAAAACGGATTTTTCTTGTCCTCGAGGCATAACGGCGGCTCGACTTCGATGTCGGCATCCGCCGCCACGATTCCCGCTATAGCTCGTTGCGCCGAGGAGAGTGAAACCCCCTTTGAGATTGCCGCCTTCGCAATATCACGAACCGCAGGGACACATTCCGGGAAGACTGAGAATGCCAAGAGGTCGCCAAAGTGTCCCGCCGTCGGATTCTTCTCAAACTGCATTTGAGCAATTTCAAACTCTTCCGCATTTGGTCGAGGAACATCCACAGGCTTTGGTTTGAGCGGCGCAACCTCAGGCGATTGGAGGGACTTTGCCACCGGGCGCCACTTGGGGATCATCCGGCGCTTTGAGAGTGTCGCTTTCATGATTGGTCGTTAGACCTTCTGAATTTTCGCTTTTTGAGCGAGAAGACGTAGTCGACTCCAGATACGATCCATACCAACTTGGCCGGACGCACGAGCGCGTCTGTCGCCACGCTTTTCAGGGCTGGGAGAGGACAGTTGATAAACTATGTTGCATATCTCATCCGCGAACGCTGGCAGGGTCGGACGAAGAAGTGTTTCGACCACCTCTGTTTGAGACTTCGTAAGTGCTGCCTTGATCGTGGAATCGTAACCATTTGCCCACTGACCGGGTTTGAGATTATCCGGAAGCCGATCAATGAGAGCTGCGAGCAGCGGAACCCCGGTGAACAAAAAGAGGGCAAGGCCACCGACCATGAATGCATCCGATGCCTCTCGCTCGTCCTTCCAGTCTGAAGGACGATATCCGTAATAGCGCTCTACAGGAGCATAGGCTTTGGCACCGGGCCAAGGGAGGCTGTTGTATGGCCCCCCTGACTTCCGAACAGCCCGCCCCACATCACCCAGCTTACTGTTCGGAGATCCGTCAACATCGGGCAGTGTAATTACGTTGGAGGGCTTGATGTCTTGGTGCGCAACATCATGTTTGTGCATCTGTGAAACTGCTTGAGCAACATCTCGTAGAACAGCGAGCTTCCAGGAAACTGACGGCGCCGATACTGTGGTTAATTTCTTACGAAGATCACCTTCTCCTCGCTCAAAGATAATGCAGAATACTTGCCGCATTTGATCGCCGTTGAACTGAGGTGGAATAATTTGATCCTTACCAAAGGAACGAACCACCTTGGTCATACCATTCTTTGTGCAGAAATCGGCAATTTCAGACTCGTATCTGGCCAAGTTGACCAGATCACCAAATGCGGACAATGGATCCGGCTCATTAAATGCAGCCACAAAATCGATGGCCTTAACGAAGGCCGTTTCCTTCCCATTGGTTCCGTCTCGCTCGGCGAGATAGCTGACGCCGAAGGTGCTACCTGTAATCCCCGGCGGAATCTGCTGCGTGATCTTCCATTGGGTATTAGGCAAGGTCAGCCCAAGAAGCAGGTACGCAGGATCAATGAAAGATGCAGCGGCACTCATTACTAGATCCCCTGGTTTAATGCATTGATTTCGTCTAGTCACTAAAAGCTATATTTCTGGCTGGTTGATGGCAACCCCACAGAATTGCCCCGTTGATCCACTGCCCACTGCTCCTCTCTTTGGAAGCATGCATTTGGAAGTCTGGCAATCTCAATACCTGGCCAAATTGGCGAATTGCAGTCAGGGCAGCAGAGAATTCTGCTCTATCAAGCCTGAAGACGGCCGTTGATCGATCCGATCTTCTAGCAAGGGATAGTCTTCTCGCCCCTTGAGGATAACCAGCCGAGAGAGATCGGCGGGCTTGCAGCGAAGCAATTCCATCCGTGCGGCATCTTCGCCCGATGCCAGCAGCGCATTCGCACTGATCTTAGGCTCCTTCTTTTCCAGATCGCGTGCGGTCGGGCATGGCACCGCCAAAAGCCTGCCGTACTCAAGCGCAGCCCGCGACGCATGCAAGCTTCCACCGTGCAGGTCCGACTGCACCATTACGACAGCCTGTGCCAGGCCAGCCTGAATGCGATCGCGCTTAACGAAATTGTGCCGTGAGGGCTCCACCCCGAATCCATACTCGGTAACCAATGCGCCGCCAGAATCGAGGATTTCGCGTGCCAGACGATCATGCTGCTTGGGAGCGACAGTCTGCAGACCATGCGCAAGAACCGCGATTGTATGGCCACGAGTTGCAACCGCCGAAGCGTGGGCGACAGCATCGAGCCCCAGCGCCAAGCCGCTAACGACGCTCCAGTTCTGAGTGACAAAAAACTCGGTAAGCCTCTTGCAGATTGTTCGGCCGTTTTCCGTCGGCTCTCGCGTGCCAATGATCGCGAGGGACTTCTCTTGCTCGATATGCAGCGTGCCGCGAACGAACAGGAAGAAAGGCCGATCAGGCGTTCCTCGCAGCAAGGTTGGATATGCAGACTCCAGCGAGCAAAGAATCCTCGCCTGCATTTTGTCGGCCTGGTCCAGGTCCTTTCGGGCCGCCTGCAGAGATTCAGACCAAGACACCGGTCCCGTCAGCGCCTTCTTCAGCGCGGAGCTCAGTACCGATAGCTCATCAATTGAATGCTCTGCGAGTGAGGGCACGCGAGCCAGCTTTTCGAGCGTGGCCGGGCCAACCCCGCGGAGCTTGCTGAGCGCTAGCAGATGCAGCTTGTCGACCTCTCGAAGCATCATCCCAGGCTCACCGCTTGAGCCAGGGCCAAACAGCTCACATCGGAAGCTCCCGCTTGCCGCAAGTACTCGTTTGCGTAGAACATCGTTGCGCCGGAAGTAACGACATCATCAATGACCACGACATGCCTTCTTAAAGCGATGTCGGGCGTCGCAACTTGCAGATTGTCGCGGACGTTATCAAAACGCTCCTTGCTTCCCAAATGCGCGCCATGATGTGACAGCGCGCCATTGCCGTAGACCAGAAGTTGAGGCGCGTAAGTCAGATCTATTCGGTCGGACCAAGGATTGGCATTGAGATAGGCCTGCAGTTGGCCGAGGAAAATTTCCATGCGAGGGGTGCGACCAGGCTTGGCGGGTATCACCGCTATGACCGCCCTGGTTCTGCCGAAGAGGAGCCTTCCCGGAAGGATCTCCTTCATGGCCTCTCGCACGGCAGCAACCCAAGCCGGCGGAAAGTCGTCGGCATCCTTGTGCGCATGAATCTCTGCAGTAAGCTGATGCCAGTTGCGCCTGGGCGCAAGCTCCTGGTAGTCGGAAAACAGACGCCCCAGCGTCAATACTGGAACGAAGCTCCTGTCCTCGTTGTGATTGTTGAAGTGATTGATGGGTTGCGTTCGGGACGGCGAACCTGGGGGAGGATCGCCACCAAAGGCAGAGTACTTCTCAAGTAATGGCAAGTGGCGGTGAGGCCATTCAAGGACCGTATTTAGCTCCTCAGGCGAGTCCGCAATGGCATCAGGCAATTGATTCACCGCCTTATAGCGCTGCCCATCCCAATCAGCTCTGCTTGGCGGCCAACAGGCTCTAAATAGAACCGCCCAGCAGCCCGCCCGGTACGCCGAATAGATGTCTTTCCAACTATCGCCAATGACGACCACTCGCCGGAAGTCTTGAATACCAAGCTCCGCGCGAGCCCGATTGATCCCATCAGCAAAAGGCTTGGTGTGCTGAACGTCCTCGAACGCAACAATCACGTCCCAGTTCACGTCTGGGTAGTAGTGCCCAAGAAGAGTTTCGGCGTAGCACCGCGGCGAGGTCGTAAAGACGCCAATCCTCGGGGCATCATGAGACTCACAAATGGACTCGATCGTCGCGCCAGAGATCATGGTACGGTCGCCGCCATTGGCCGCCGCTAGCAAGGACTCCTTGTACTCGACCGTGCTGACGCCGACGTTCTCCTTCCCCCGGAAGCGGGCAAGGTCACCCGTTCGCAGAAGGCAATCGTCGAGGTCAAACAGGATCAGGTCAAAGTCTTGCACCGTTCAAGCCCTACCCCCGAATTCGCAACCCTGAATACCAGTCGGGCCATCCGTGCCCACGCAGGCGCTCAGGCGATCTTCAGCAACCCCAGTCGCTTCAAGCGGATCAGCATGGCCTGCTCGCTAACGCCGAAGGCGCGGGCACAGGCGGACACCTCTTCCTCGTCATGGAAGGACAAGCGCGCGCGCTTTACGAAATTCTCAACCAGCGTCTTCGGCATCAACATCTCGGCCGCGAAGTTGTTGGCTTCGATTTCCTCGACCGCGCTGGTCGATTGAGACGAACTGCGAAGATAAACACTTTCATCGACTTTCGAGATCGTCGGGAACTTCCGATCTAGGAACAAGCGATCGGAGCTCGCATGCAGCACGTAATGGCCGATCTCGTGGGCCATGGTGAAGCGCCGGCGGTTGAGATGCTGGGATTTGTTGATCACGACGGATCCACGCCCCCCCTTGACGACCAGGAACCCAGAGACGTCGTCGTCCAGTATCTGCTGCGACACCGATAGATTCAGGGCAGCGGCTACGGCGTCAACGTTGACGGGCACGGATAGAAGCCCCAGCTCAATCAGCAGAGCTTCGGGCTTTTTGGGAAACGTGTGCATGGGATTTATTGGGTGTCAGCGAGATTCAGGGTGGCCACGGCGTTGGCCACGCTCTCGGGAACGTCGTAGTCGACCCCGGAGATTCCCATCTTGACCGTCTTCACGGGCGCCACGCCACGCGGAGTCTCCGGCAGCAAGTCGTTGGCGTCGATGTTCAGGACCGACGCAATAGAGAACAGGGTGTGCAGCGGAAGCCGCTGGTTTCCCAGCTCGATGTTTGCGATCGACGAGCGCTCGAGTCCCACCCGCTTCGCCAACTGGTCCTGAGTCATGGACCTCAGCTTTCGCGTTTTGCGGATCCGCTCACCGACCGCAACGTAGAGCTCACGCTCAATGATCATGTCAACACCTTAGGGCCAATGGATACCGTAATGACCATACCGGCGCCAGCAAATATGCAATGGAGGAGACTGTAGCCTAATTACGGAAGTCCGTATAAGTACCGTCAGTCGGAAAATCTATAAATGTGAGTAATACACACATCGCGTTTACCCCCTTGACATGCTCGAACACGGGGCTTACCTTGCGCATACCTCCGGGGGACCGGGGGCAGCGAGCAAAGGAGGTATTGGGGTAGAAACAAAAAAGGCAGACCCTTTGAGGAGCCTGCCCGAATGTGCGCGGCGTGAAAACCGCAGTACTTAGCTATCAAAAGGTTAACGTACGCGCACACTTCGGTCAAGTCTTTTCACGGGTTCTGCCGCCTCGAGATTGAGTTTGCTCATTTTTCTCAATGCGACAAAAGGTACCCAAACGTGAAAAACGTTACCGAAGTAGATGTCATCGTCACTGGCCACCGCGTGAAGATCGCGGCCGGCCTCGTCAAGGGCTCGGAACTGCGCGCCGCCGGCCGCGTCCCGGAGGGGCAGCAGCTCCTTCTGGAGGTGAAGGGCGAGATCGACGTTCCCATCACCAACACCGACCTGGTGCCGATCCGCGGCGGCGAGGAGTTCTCGGTCAGCAGCAAGCAGCTGCCCGATAACCCCGACCGCATCTGCCCCATCGAGGTGAAGGTCAACCACAAGGAGGTGCCGGTCTCCAAGGCCAAGCTCACCACCGCCGAAATCCTGGCCCTGCACGGCCCGGACTCCGACGGCTCGATGATCACCCTGGACATCGACCACCTCGCGGACGAACCGGTGCCCACCGGCTCCCGCATCGTGCTGGTGAAGTGCATGCAGTTCCTGGTGACGCCCTGCGGCAACGTGGGCTACACCGGCCTGCAGGTGCAGTTCGCGGAACTGAAGCTGCACTACCCGAAGGCGTCCCTGGTCGGGCTGGGCGGCAACAGCATGGTGCTGGTGCCGGATTTCCCGCTGCGCCAGGGTTGGTCGGTGGAAAAGGTCGAGCTGATGTACCTGGTGCCGGCGGGCTTCCCCACCGGCGCGCTCGACATGTTCTATGTCGACCCGCACCTGTCGCTTGCCGACGGCCGCCAGCCGGCTAACGCCGACACGGTCGAGCAGCACGGCGGCAAGCCCTGGCAGCGCTTCTCGTGGCACTACCAGCGCCCCTGGAAGCCCGGCCGCGACACCCTGCTGTCCCACCTCGACTTCTGCCGCTCCCGGCTGCAGATGTTGAACTAACCGAGGAGGCGCTAATGAAGACCCGATTCAAGATGCTCGGGTCCCATTGGCGCCAACTCGCTGGGCTGTTGGGAGATACCTCCACCGAGCAGGCTTGCTTCCTGCTCACCAGCTCAGCGGTTGGCGTCGATGAGACCATCCTCACCGTCCGCGACATCATCCCCCTCACCGAAGACGACTTCGCGGTCAAGGAGTACGACCTGCTCAGCGTTGCGGCCCCCGCCATGCTCCGCGCCTTCCGCAAGGCGCAGCGCACCGGCTGTGGCATCTGCATGGTCCACACCCACCCCATGGCTGCGGCGGAGGTCTGCTTCTCGGTGGCCGACGACATCGGCAACCGAGCGACCTTCGACTACTTCTGCAAGATGCTGCCCGACAGGGTCCACTCCTGCCTGGTCTGGAACGCCTCGCTGTCGGCAGTGCAGGGGCGCGTGTATACCGATGGCCTGACCTGGCAGCTCATCAGCCAGGTCGAGGTCATCGATGATCACGTCCGCCGCGTGCTCACCGACCGTGCGCGCCCCCGGACCGGTGCCGCCGGCGAGGCCTACAAGCGCCAGGTGCTGTTGCTCGGCGCCCAGGGTCAGCAGTTGCTGCACGGCCTGCGCGTCGTGGTCGTCGGCGCCGGCGGTCTCGGCTCCATGGTGGCCATGACGCTCGGCCACAGCGGTGTGGGCTGGCTCGGCCTGGTGGATCCGGACATCCTGGACGTCCACAACCGGCCGCGTCAGGTGGGCTCCCGCGACGAGGATATCGGCATCGCCAGCAAGGTCGCCGTGATGGCGCGCTACCTCGCCACCGCCGCTCCGGACACCCGGGTGCAGACCTGGGCCACGCAAGTTCAGGCGGAGGACCTGCGGTCGGCGCTGGTCAGCGCGGATCTGGTGGTCTGCACGACCGACAGCGACTCCTCGCGCGCTCACCTCAACGAGATCTGCCAGCGGCACCTGATCCCGCTGCTGGACCTCGGCGTGGAGTTCGACGCAGACCCGACTGACGGCCACATCCGCGGCGACATCGGCAAGATCAACCTGATGCTGCCGGGCACGCCGTGCCTGCTCTGCACCGGGCACCTCAACCCGATGAAGATCGCCTGGGAGTCCCTGCCCCAGACGACGCGCGAGAACCAGGTGCGCGACGGCTACGTGCGCAACTGGCATCTGCCGCAGCCGAGCATGATGCCCTTCAACGGCTCGGTCGCGGCCCGCGGGGTGCAGTTGCTGCTCGGCTACATCACCGGGCTGATCCCCGCAACGCCGGATGCCTACGAGCGCTACACCTTCCTCAACGGCAACGGCCTGCGGCACCACTCCATGGTCCGCAAGCGCGGCGAGCCCGACTGCATCATCTGCTCGCCCAGCCAGGGGTTGGTCGGTCACGGCGCGACGGACCCGACGCCGATGGCGGCCAAGCTGCTCGCGACCTAGTCGGCGCCACCTTGTAGCGCCGCCCTCCTCGGGGCGGCGCTACCTTTCTTCGACTCTCAACACGGGGCTTGAGAAGCCCCGATAGGGCAATCATGTCCAGAAAAAACCGCGACCCCTTTTCCCGCCTGAAGCAGGGCGCCGGCCAGGGCACTAAGGGCGACTACGTTTCTCCGATCCATGCGAGGGACTTCTCCTCCCGGGGGCAGGCCTCGCGAATGCGAAGCCACGAGCACGAGCGAGAAGTACAAACCTTCTCGGGTTGCGAGTCCTCGCTGTATCCGCACTTGGCGTTCTATCCAGATTTTATCGATGTCCGAGAGCAGTTCATCCACACGCCGGTAACCGAGACCCTCACGATCTGTCTGATGCTGGGGATCCGGCACCCCCAGACCCGCGGCACGCTGTTCCCGATCTCCACCGACTTCGTGGTCACCCGCCGTAACGAGCAATTGCTGGCCATCGAGGTCAAATCGGTCCCGGAAGAACAGCTAAACGAGCGCGAGCAGGCCATCCACATGGTCCGGCGCATATGGTGGGAAGCGATCGACGTTCCATATCGCCTGATCCACACGGGCCTGATCGACCGAACGGTAAGCAACAACATTAACACCATCCAGCAGCATTGCTGGCAGTACGAACAGTCCGTGGGCATCGAGCCCAAAGCCTTCACCGAGGCCTTGCTGCGCGTGCATCAGCTCGATGTGCCGCTGTCCAATCTGCTCGATGTCCTGCAAAAGGATCAGTATCGGGGTTACACACGTCAGCAGCTGCTGCGGGCACTTTCGTATGCCATTAGGAAGCATCAACTGTTCGTAGACTTGCGTCTCCGGATTGCACCGCTCTTCCCGCTGTACCTGGTCAACCGCATCGAGGAATCGGCGAACTGGCCATGGTGAATATCAACATGGTCCTGGTGCCGGAGGAAGAATCAACCATCCCGTTCTGCCGGATCGTCCACCTTGAGAGGGACAGCAGCGGCGAGCATGTCGCGTGGATATTCCGTCTAGAGGGCAAGGGATGCCCACCGGAACGATTTTCCCTGTCACTGATCACGCGAGAGATTCAGGCCTCGTTGGTCCACGTCAAAACTTGGGTGCCGCCCACTGCACTCTACTCTGAAAGTGAGTTGACCCCCTTCCAGATCAGAAGCCGCGACCGCGCCAGTGCGATCCTGAACGCCCTCAAGGATAGGGCGAAGACCACAAATCTGGCCCCTCTATTGCACAAATCCTCTCGCGGTCCGCTCGTCGCATTTGTCGCCTCTGATCAGGCCATCGATCCAAAGACCGTCTACGAAGCGATGTACCGGTATTGGCGGAACGGCATGACCGAAGCCGCACTGATTCCCGCGATTGGCACCAAGACCCTGGGACGCGGGGCAAAAGAAGGGGAGAAGCGGCGAGGCCCCAAGATTGCAGGCGCATCGCCCTTCGCGCTCTCCGATAAGGTTCGCAAGACCATGGATGCTGCCATTCTGCGGTCCGCGCGCGCCGGAGGGTCGCGAGAATACATTTATAACCAAGTAAAGATTGCACTCTGCGAGAAGACGGTAGATGCAGCTGGCCGATCAGTACTCTTGCCCCCGGACCCAGCTCATGACATCAGCCTTGAGCAGTTCCGTTATGCCTTTAACAAGCTCAACAAGTCCGGACAACTAGATCGGAAGCTTGCCGGCGCCGCCAAGTTCGATCTGGAGCACTCCAGCTCACTACATGCCGCCCACGAGCAGCATGCGGGTCCCGCGGCCGAATATCAGATGGACGATTCCGGCACCCAAATCGAGGTCGTGAATGTTGCCGGTGAACCCATCGGCGCGGCCTTCATCATCTTGGTCATTGATACGTGGTCAAACATGATCTGCGGGTTCCACTTGGATCTCGGCACCGCGTCGGAGGAGTCTTATGCCCTAGCCTTCTACAACTCGATCATTGACAAAGTAGCGTTCTGTGCATTTTACGGGATCAAGATCGATCCTTCGGAATGGCCAGTATCCGGGACACCTGTCAGATATCTCAGCGACAATGGCTCGGCTTATCGCAGCAATCGGACAAGCTCTTACGTCATCAGCCTGCCAATCAATCTGAGCAACGCCAAGGCCCGGGCTGGCTATGCCAAAGGTGATGTGGAAAACATCATCGGGGTCATCAAGTCCCGCCTATTCCGTTACATCGCCGGCCATCGTCCGAAGTCAGGAAAGATGCGCGGCACGGGTAACCCCAAGAAGCGCGCGGTGTACACCATCTACGAATTGCGCGTCTTGGTCATCCGCTGGATCTTGAGCGAACTCCAGCGCCCGATGCCAAGACGCGCAGTGCCTGTCATCGCACAGATGAACAAAGTCAGAGCCACCCCACTCGACCTATGGAACTGGGGCTGCGAAAACCTGACCGCCCCGCTACAGGCTCTCCCCGAGGAGCAACTTTGGGTTCATTTGCTCCCTGAAGTCGAGGCACGGATTACCAGGGAAGGAATTTCCTACAGGAAGTTCCACTACACCTGTGACGAGTACGTACGCGACAGGCGCTTCCAGTTCGCCAAGGATAAGACCGAACTGGTGAAAGCCCGCTCCGATCCCTCTCGGCCCGATCTCCTGTACGTGCAGGACAAGAGAGCCGGCAAGTTCATCACCTGCCGTCGCATCGATCTAAGCAGCGATATGCACCAATGGACCTATGCGGACTCGGAGTCCATGGACGAAAGCGCCAATGCGGAACGCCGAAAAGTAAGAAAGGAGCAAGAACTCAAGCGGGCGCAGTTAATACACGACCTCGACGAGGCGAATCGCACCGCTCGCCGGCGCGCCAAGGACCGTGGGTCCGTACCGCAAAGCGCGCAAAGTGTTGCAGAAAAACGTGAGGAAGAGCAGGGACGCCTCCGCGAGAGTGATATCGAAGCAGCACGCTCTGGCATGGGTTCGGTCGACGCCCCCGATGAGGGCACTCAGGATTTGGCCCAGAAGCCGGGGCGAAAGTCCCAAGCCAACTTACTGTCCTCCTACATCGAGGATGAGATCAGCTCCATTCTCCGGGAAATCAAAGCATGACTAGCAATAATCTTCTGCTCAAACACCTTCCTAAAACACTAAGCCGGATGGAATTTTTCAAGAACTCCGCCGCGATTCCCGTTGCTACCGAGAAGGATCGCAACGCTCCGATTGAAGAACGCATGATGAAGCTCATTGCCAATCTGGATTCGTTCTATCCACGCAAAGAGCTGTATCCCCTTTATCTGGCCATTGATGGCCACATGCGGAACGGGTATCTGATCCGCAGCAAGGAGTTGCTACATAACGGCATGCCCGTTCTAGGCGACTGGTCTCAGACCGACTTCGAGCGAGCGTTCAAGATAGCTCTGGCCGCGATTGACTACCAAACCGACGAGCACGCCATATTGTTCACCGGGGCTGCGGGAAGCGGAAAATCGAGCGGGATGGAGAAGATCCAGTCTCTGTACTCAAGGACCATCGATCATGCACGCTTGAGCGCAGGAAAGGTTCCACTTCTCCAGATCCCTATTCTCTACGTTCGCTGCATGGGCAGGGTCACCCCCCGCGCCGTAGCAATGGGATTTTTCGACGCTCTCCGCAAGATAGTCGGCCCTGAGTTCGTGGCTCACTACCACGAAAGACGCTCGGTGTACGCGCTATACGCCGGTATCGCGCTGCTCTGCAATTTGTTTGCCATCGGCATGGTCATGTGGGATGAATTTCAGGATGTCCTGCAGGCCAAGGGCGCGGAGCCTCGGACCATCCTGAATCTCATGTTGGCTTCGATCTCGGTATCCAAGACCCCCATGCTGATCTGCGGTACTTACCACACCTATGACCTATTTACTCGGGATGTACGTGCGGGCCGCAGATTTGCCGCCGGTGATTTCCGCCTGCATCGCATGCGGAATCCCAAAGCAACGGAGTGGGAGGATCTCTGCAAGGTGCGCTGGAGCTATCAGTTGGTAAAGCACCAGGCCGAACTCACTCCCGATCTGGTCGAACTTCTTTATCTGTACAGCCAGGGGCTACCAGCCTTCTTGAATGCAGTGATGATCACCAGCCAGCGGGTAGCGATGGAGAACGAGAGCGAAATCCTAAACTCCGAGAATATCAAGGAGGGCTTCAGGAGGGCCGGCCTGATTCACGGGGCGGTGTACGCGCTGAAGTCGGGTGACTTGGCCGCACTGCAGAACTTTCCTGACATCTGGCACCCGGACCTTATGACTGATATCGATGATCTGATGAAGAGGGCGGAGGCAAAAAGTCAGGCTAACAAGGGGAGGTTTCGCTAGTGGGCGGAGAACTCAGCTACTTCCCCCGCATCTATCCGGGGGAGATGCCACAGTCGGCACTTGCCCGTCTGGCTTTTGCTCTGGACCTGCCCGCGCCCGTGACTGCCTATAAGATGATGGGACTCGGTGACGCTCAGTGGCATCGGCAGCGAGTTCTTCCACCCCGCTTGCCCGAGTTCGCAGAGGCGCTCCCTTCGCATCATCGCCAGAAGTCCCTGGCTGTGCTGATAGACCAGCACACCCTTTTCCCTGCTCTGACCTATTTCCTAGACCCCGAGGTCAGAAGTCGATGCCGTAAATACTACGAGTCGGGCACCCACCATTCCCAGATCCTGAGCGCATTCGGAACTTCAAGACTCTACCTTTCGGCGGAATCGCGTGCTTGGAGGTATTGCGAAGAGTGTGCGCTGGAGGATCGCGAGGATTTCGGTCGCAGCTATTACCATCGAGAGCATCAGTTCCCAGGAATTTGTGTGTGTTGGCGCCACAATCGCTCTCTGGTGTCTCAGTGCCAACAGTGCCACATGATCTCAGGGTCCACAGGCTTTCCGCTTGCGCCTCGTTCCAGGTGCACTAAAGGCAACCACAACACACCGACTTACTTAGTTCCTCCAGGGCTTCCTCCCTTCGAAGCGAAGCGCATTTCCATCGCGATCGCCCATATGTGCAACCAAGCGCCGCGCCTGACCCCTGAGGCTTGGACCGAGAACATGCGCAAGGCCCTCATCGAGCAGGGGCTCCGCCGCGGTGGTCACCTCTGTTACCACGCACTGAACCAGGCTCTGGCCAGACGGTACGGAGGCTCGCTCCAGAAGTGGCTGTTCGACGCGCGCGGCCTCTCGGCCGCCGGGTTCAACTGGCCTCGAAACGTGCTCAATGAGCCTCAATACGCGAAACACCCTTTGCTGAAGGTGTTGCTTACCCTGCTGGTTAGCGATTCCATTGGCGCATTCGAATCCACCGCGCTGGATTCGCCGATCGGCCAAAGCTCGGAGACAGCTCACCAGGATCGTTGGGCCCCCGAATGGGTTCATGCCTTACGATTGAAGGCGGATCATGGCGAATCCGCCGCAGCCATCGCACGGAGCCTGCAGGTCCCGCTGCCTGAGGTTAGGTTCTTCGCCGCGCGACTAGGCGTAATCTTCCTCCGGAAGGAGCCATCGGCAGTGCTGCTCAAGCGATCGGTTGATCGCGTCCTGGCGGGGGCATCACTCAACCGGGAGCGCCTGAGGATCAAGGTCTCCACCGACCGCCTGCTCAACGAGGTCGCCAAGGTGGACATCGAATTTGCCGAGCAGATTCGGCAAAAGCTTCACGGTGATACACAAGCACGCTATCGCGCTTTGCTGGAAACAGCCGTAGCCGAACTGGATTCCTTGACGCAAATCCAGGGGAAGCATGGCACTGCTTTCAACTGGCTAGGCAGTCATGATCGTGAGTGGCTTAAGGAGGTGACCGCTCCGCTTCGCTGCCGCAGGGCGCAGAATCCGCCTCGGAACCTTCCGAGAACCGACGACGTGCAAAGCGCCGAGAGAGTGCTTCTGGCTGCCGCAGAGATGCAGCGACTGTCGGACTACCCAAGAATCACCAGCACGAACCTGTTCGATGCAGCCGGTCTTCGCTCCATGGTTCGCAAGAGCCCTTCGCGATTTCCCCTAACCCATGAGGCCATACTAGCGAACGTCGAAAGCACAGCAGACTTCGGACGACGGCAGCTGACCCTGGTGGTCGCAGAACTAGCGAAATCGTCGCGGGTGATCCGGCGATCGGCAGTACTGCAGCGCTATCAGATCCCTGCCTGCCTGAAGGCTTCAAGAGACCAGATCATCCGCGAGATCGTCGAGGCGGCGGGATTACAGTTCGTTGACGAATGAATGTGCTGTTTTCAGTCAACAACACATTGCAGGCCCAGTTCGCGGGCCAAGCCTCGAATCACGTCAGCGCCTACTGTCCGCGAACGGGCGGCCGGGCCGCCCGAAAAGTCTCCGCGGTCCGCCATTCCTCCTCAGTGAGCCAAACCAGGTCCCTTTGCGTCAAAGGCACGCTCGGATACTCCGTAACGGACAGCTCCGGATCTAGCCGAGGATCCGCAACCTGCCAGTAGCTTCCCTTCAACAAATCCAGCATCGTCAGCCGGCCATCGATCATGCCAGCTCCGGTATCGAGGTAGACACGATTGCCGGTAGACAGAGGATGTCCTGACCTAAGCGTGGTGTGCCCAGACAACAGCAGATCGATGCCCGCCACAGGCTGGTTCGCCAGGGCGTGACGATATCGGTCCCGGGCGGAGTATGCCGTGATCAAATCACCTTTTATGTCCGGCAATGATGCCAGGGCGGCCGAGACCATCGGTGCTCGGTCCCACAGGAGATCGGCTTGGACTCCTCCGCGATTCTTGTCGAACAGCCGGCTGTCGCGCTCGATCATGCCCTGTACGTCCAACCACGACCATTCGATTGGCAAGCCGGCGTGAACGATGCCGACACGGCGGCCGTCGGACAGGGTGAACTCCAACGCCAATGGCAATCTGTCCAGAATTTGTTCTATGTGACGCTGATCCTTCCTCCCAGGCCGCAGAGGATCATCTGGACCGTCGTACTCGCAAGCTTGAACCACCAGTCTTCCATCGGCACCAATTTCTCCTCTGTACGCGCCTTGTTGCATAGCCTCATGGTTACCCATGACCGGGAAGAACCAACTTTTCTCTGCCATCTTCAGGCATTCAACCGATGACGGTCCGCGATGAACAAGATCACCAACGGAGAGCAGTCGGTCTCGGCCGGAATCAAAACAAGCCGCCTCCAGCAAGCGGTTGAGCATGGCATAACAGCCATGCAGGTCGCCGATGCAGAAGTCCCTTCCACGGCGATTCTTCGGCAGGGTTACGAAAGGCTTGTCGAACAACATGGGCGCTAATCCGGCATGACGAAAATAGACTCGTCGACACCCCATTGATTCGCGACCGTCTATTCGATGCAAGTGCGCCCTAAATCTTCCCCGGCCTCATGACTTTGATCCTGTTCATTAAACACCTAGGAAGGTGATCTCTTGATGTGACCGTTTCTGCGGGACGTTTGCGCAAGTTCTGTGACCGTTTCTGCGTGCCGAGGTGATGTAAAGTCCACAATGGAAAAGTGTCACTTCAATCGAAGCTCTAAGGCCCCACCGCGGGCTTTCCTCCTGAGCCACGGGGCACATTGGCACGACCCTTTCGAGGCTTGTAGCGGCAGAACGGGAAGTTCGAGCAGGACTCGAACGCTCCATAGCGACCCGTTCGAGGGATGATGACCCCGTGCTTGCAAGCTGGGCATCGTGTTTCCTGAATCACCCCTCCGCCGACGCTCAAGACCTGAACGGCCTTTTCGTCTTCAAGTTCGCGCAAGAAAACCGATCGTTGGCCCTTTACCGTGAACAGGATCACCCTTCGCCGAGCTCGAGTCAGGGCGACATAGAAAAGGCGCCGCTCCTCCCCCAAAGGGAAGGTGTCGCCAGCCGGCATGGCCAAATCCAGAACCGGGTCGTCTGCACGCGCATAGGGAAAGCTACGACCACGGAAGCGACTGACCATTTCCGGCAGGATCACGTAGTCGGCCTCACGGCCTTTGGACCGGTGCATGCTCAGGAAGGACAGATCGATCCAATGCTCGAACTGTGCCCGCCGGGTCGGCAGATATGCGACGTCAGTGTTGTATCGCCCCAGGATGAACACCGAGACCTTGCCATTGCGGCCCGCCGGGACAGTGCCATCGCGCACCCCGTCACAAAGCTGACCAATGAACTGGTCGATGGCGCTAGCCAACCGTTCCCGATGCTCAACTTCAAAGGCCTGCAGGACCGGACCGGCGGAGGGCGTCACCGAGCGGACCCGCTTTGCTATCTGTGCAGGATTCTTGGAAACGAAAGCACTGGAGACATCGCAGAGCTCCTGGGGGCAGCGGAAAGTCTGCTCCAGCTTGAGCACCTGGCCGTGGCCAAACCACTCCCGGAAGCCGGTCATCACCGACACGTCGGCTCCTGCAAATCGGTTGATTGACTGCCAGTCATCACCGACGGCAAAGAAGAATCGTCCGGGCTTCTGCACCATGGCCCGGCAAAGACGGGCTCGGGCACGCGATGCGTCCTGGAATTCGTCCGCCATGACCAGGTGGAAAGGCGCATCGTATCGGCCGCCTTCCAGGTGTCCTGCCGCTTGGTTGAGCATGTCCTCGAAGTCGATTCCGCCTTCCGCAGCCAAAGCCTTGTCCCAGGCCGAAATAACCGGGGCGACGATGCCCAGGAACATCCTGTGGCGATGCTTGGAACCGTCGTCGGGCATGAGTTCGAGCCGCTGGCGCATGTCCTCGACGGTCAGGCTGTTGCTCTTGGTGTGACTGATGAATGCCCGAACCAGTCCAACCAGTTCCACGGCCTCCATGGGCTTCTGACCTTCGCTGGGAATAGGGCGGTCCGGGTTAGGGTCCAGAACGACGCCGCGTGCGGTCAGCTCCTTCTCCAAGCGTTGGTAATCCTGGCCTGATCGGATTCCGTGAGAGGTGGTCTCGAACAGTGAGGTGCCGTGACTGGCGTGCAACTGGCGCTTCCAGCGGACCCCCTCGAGATAGCCCTCGAAGTGCGCCGGTGCCTGTCCGCGGGCATCGAGCGCGAAGTGTTCGTGGTAGAGCTTGATGCCGGGATAGTGGAAGTCGGGCTTGTACTGGCGGTGATCTGCGTTCGCGGTCTTGAGCTCATAGGGCGGCTCGTAGACGTAGTCCACCCCGTTGTAGAAGAGCCAGTTGGCGATCTCGGCCTCCTCCTGGCTGCGAACGCGTTCGCCATTGGCGGTCAGGACGCGTCCATTGCCGTCGGCATCCCAGGCATCGGCAGGCCCCTCGGAACCTAGAGCAGGCAGGCTTTTACCGAAAACGAAGCGGAACAGGTCCCACTGGGTCCGGAACTGCGGTGACCCATCTTTCAGCTGGTCGATGATCTCGGATAGCTTGCGAACCCCGATGGCGGTTTCCATGGCCCAATCCGGGACATCCGGCGTTTCTCCTGTGGCCTTCCCGATAATGCGCAGCCCCAACGCATGGAAAGTCGAGGCCTTGACAGAAATGCCCTCCACGCCCAGCCGCCTCAACGCCTGCGCGGCGCGATCCTGGAGTTCATTCGCAGCTTCCTTGTTGAAGGCCAGCAATACAACCTGCTCGGGTCTCACGAAGCCGCGATGGATCGCGTAGGCGGCCTTGGCCACCATGGTCGAGGTCTTACCGGATCCGGCCGAGGCCACCACCTGTACGCGGTTGTCGAAGCAGATCACCGCGCGAGCTTGCTCTTCGGTCAGAGGCCTGCTCTCGACCCTGTCGAACAGATCCTTACAGGCGACAAGCTCGCTTTGCGTGTGCCGGTCGTTCAGCGCACCCCAGTAGGAAGCCCAATTCGTCGCCCATAGAGCTAGAGACCTCTCGAGAGAACCGGCTTCCTCGCCCAGAATACCCCTGACGATAGGATTTTCCAGGCGCGTGCGCACGCTCTGAGATTCCAGGGCTGGACGAACTGCTTCCAGGGCGTTCTGCGTCTCCTGGGTGACCCAGCGCCTCTGGGATTGCGCGGCTGTTGGCGCGCAGTAAGAATTGACCCACCCAAGAGGCAAGTGCGCACTGAAATTTGACCCACGTTAATCGGTACTCTGGCGATTTTCTCGCCAGGGATGACCAGGAGTGATTAGCGTG
>NZ_JAUASX010000028.1 GCF_030345715.1 Solimonas sp. SE-A11 | reverse complement strand
GACCCAAGAAAGCACTCGGCGGGCTGGCGCCCGCCGTCTACGCCAAGCAGCTTGCTGCAAAGGCTATTACCATCAACCCAGGGCTCTAAACCAAACCGCTACTCAAGGCGGGGTAACGTCGATTCCCTGGCGGATATGCGATTTCTGGACCGTGCCCTGCCGTCTACAACCCAGGGACTATTGGCTGCAGCTGCTGGGGTGAAGAGCTCGACCCTTGCGGTTCGGGTTCTACGTGCTGGCGGGCGTGACCTCGGCCTGGATGGCAGGATCGGCGTGGTGATCGATGCTTTAGGCGCTGACCGGAGTCAAGTGACGCACCCACAGTATCCCGAATTCGAAAGGCATATAAGAGCCGCCGGTGGTGCCACTCTTATCGAGGATACTCTGCAGTGGGTTAAACCCTGGTTGGCCGGGGAAAGCCTGGGTGTTCTCGACCATCGCTATGGGCGTGGCATCGAATGGATGCGGCAACTCGCCCGGGCAATTGAACGGCTCGATCACTTGTACCGTGCTGGGGTAGTCAATCGAACTATCCCCCTCGACGAGATCGATCAGAAACTGCTTAAGCTAGGCGTCGTCAAGAAGGGGCGGCGAGGCCCAAAGCTCCGCGATGCACTCGTGCTTGCTCGCGGGCTGGACCAGCTAGCGAAGGGGCATCCTCGAGAGTGGCAAGTGTTCCTGAGCGCAGCCCGGTTGCAAAGACGCGGATTGGAAGAGGTGAACCTGGCTGCGGTCCAAGGCCTGAATATCTCGCAATACCCAGAGGGACGATCGCGAGCGTTGGTCGTGCTTATCGCGCTCGCCATCGACGACATTCTGCGACAGCGGGCGACGTAGGGGGGTCAGGCTAGAGGGTCGCAGATGGAATCCAGCCCATAGTCCATTTTCTCAGCCTCTTCGGCTGCTCCCTCAGCCACACGCCTGCAAGCATCCAGAATCACGCCCAGCAACTCGGTAGCGTCGACTTCCATGTCACTGTCACGGCCGCGGCCCATATACCGGACGGTCGTCAGGAATACTCTACAGGTCAAGAGTTCAATGACACGGGCAAGCCGAATCACCCCGGATCCAAGCACCCGAATCTTGCGGTGTCTGCCATCTACGATTGCATTTAACACCCCGTCCGACGTGCAGTTGATGAGATGAATCAAGTGAATTTCTCGGACCCGATTCGACTCTGGTTGTGTCGGCGATGAAAGAGACAGGATTCGCTGCAAGTGGGCTGGCGGTCCTTGGACGGGGGAGGGCAAAGCCATTGGCGTGCCGGAGTGGTCAATGAGGGGCGGGGTTGCTGCCGTTAGAACGGGCGGCTGATCGTTCCGTAGCGCGAGCGCTCTGCTGTCATTCATCTCTGGCGATGGGTTGGGGCCAACCGGCTCCACAAGTGGATTTGGTTCAATTGAGCCCTGTATCTCGATTTCTATCTGTCCGTTATTCAGCCTCACGATCGCCCTAACAGACCCCTGGCGAGCGCAAAGCCGCGCAAGTTCGGGTGCTGATTCAGCGGCAATAATCATTAGTCAGTCCTCCATTCTGGATGCGCCTAGCATCCGGGATGGCACCGTGGCGGTCAGCCAGGTAACGGCAGCCCTGCGGCCGCCGTTGAACGGATTTTGCGGGTTATCCGGCTATTGCCTCCCCTTGCATTCTGAAAACACCGGTCAACCTGGATGGATGTTCCCAAGGAGGACATGCGATGCCGGGTCAATTTCCACGAGTACTGAGGGCCGCTACCGCCGGCCAATGGCTGATATGCGTCTGGGCGACGGCAATGAAACTGGGTGAAAGCCAGCTGCTAACGATTGACCAACTCAGCTTGGTGCTGATGGCAACCGAGTGTCTGGTGCTGGCCTGGTTGCCCACAGAAGTTGCCAGGAATGAAGGGGACTTAAATGGGTAGATGGGCAATAATCTGTTCAGGCCAATCGGCCTCTGCCCGTCGAGCCCTTCACCGTTTCACGCAACTGTCAGTCGACTGGATGTCCGAGGCGTGGGGGGCATTGTGCTCGGAGTGTGCCGTCGAGGAATGGGAAAGCCCGTCCGAGGGAGATGACCCCATGGTAACGGCGCACCTGTTTTCGGACGATTCTTCGGGAATAAATCCAGCGACTGGTTTGCCCATGGCAGGGGAACTGGACGTGGCGGGAAACCTATACGGGACCGACCTTGCGGAGGATTCGTTTGGATCGGAATCCTGGAACAACGACATCCATGACAGCGGATGTTCTTTCGGCGACTGGTGACTGCCCGTCGGGGGGGCCAGGACTACTCCGGCATTGCGAAGAAGTCCGCCGTCTCGCGGTGAAGTGCCAGAGCCAATCGGTCCAGTACGTCCAGGTTGGTGGCGGTGACGCCGCGCTCGATGGCACTGACGCTTACTTGGCTCAATCCGGCCAGTTCAGCGAGTTTTTCCTGCGAATAGCCCATTGAAACGCGTAAGCGTTTTATTTGTCGGCCTACCGAGATCTTGGCGGGCGTCCTTTGGGGGCCTCTTTTCATCCGGCAAGCCTTGCCGGTTGTGTCAACAAACTCTATAAAGACAACTTTATAATTGAGCTGAGCTTTTCGGTGCTTCCTGCCGGCGAACAGGCTCAGGCGAAAGCGAAATAGGACGTCAAGCCCAAACGGCTCCAACGCCAGCTAGCAAAGGAAAATTTATGGTCAATCAGATTTTCAGCAAGACGGCCACCGCGGCATGTGAGGTCCGGTACGAACGCCACAGCCTGCTCCGGTGGACCTCGGCTGCAATCTTTCTTTTCTTGTCATCCTTGCTTCCGGGGACCGTGCGGGCGGAGACGCTGCAAGATTGGCGAGTTGATTCTGAGCCCGCGCACCTCGACTCCTACAGGAAGGCAATGGATTTCAATCCCGCCTGGGGCGTTGTGGTGCTAATGAAAGGAGACAAGGGGTGGAATCTGGCTCCGGACAGCTCATACCCCTTCCGAGCCGATCTACTAGAGCATCCCGACATCGAGCTTTTGGCGGTCGAATACGACACACGTTTTGTCAGGTTGCTACTGCCGACATTCGGCAAGCGGAGTGGCGATCCGTCGCGGATGGGGTATTGGTGCAAAGGAGGCTTGTTCGGGTACAAGCGAAAAGAACACGGCTATAGCATGTGCACATCCGACTTCACGAAGAGTATTACCGGAGGGTGGGCGGCAGTAACAGGGGTGACATCGCTAGGACAGACCGTCGAATACGTTGCTGCTGTCGATATGGAAGCCATCCGGAAGGCCGTCCGATCGATTGATCTGGATGCACAGCGAAACACGATCCTGAACAGCACAATTCAAGGCGGGTGGACAATCAGGAACGCCGGGCCGCAAGATGCGAACGCCCCGGCGCCAAGGCTGAACTATCCGCCCGAACTCGCGGAGCGTGACAAAGAAAATCGTCGACACTTGGCGACACAAGGCACCAGTGTCCCCCCAACTGGTGGGCCGCATCGTGGAAGCTCATCTGGAACCAGATCCGCACCAGCGAAAGTCGGCGACCGTATCTGCAGGACGGGGACGCTCGAGTACACCGCCTGCTTCAATCCGGAGTTCCAAAGTAGTTGCGTAACCAAGTCGGCGTATGGGCAGCTCCAAGGATATCTCGAAGCGTTATCGCCAGATTCCACGCGAATCCAAATTCGAATGGCGCGTTACGCTTTCGACGGGGGAATCCCTCAGATGCTTGCCGCGTATCCCACTTTGGGCGGCATCAGTGGTCAACCCAACGGCATCCACTGGGATCGCATTCAGAACTGGTGGATCTGCGGCTGGTAGTGACTCGAGTGACCATGTCAGAACAGGAGTTGTAGGAGGCAGCGCTGGACGCGCTGCTGAAGGCATTCTGGCACTGCCGCCGACGTCTTCGGTGGCGATCCAATTTGGCCAGGCGCGCAGTACAGGAGCGACGACAGGCGGCATTTCTGTCGCGAGCATGGGCTTAAATACAGTGTGAATCGGGGCGCCGATGACATGGAAACTCCGTCGCGGACTCCTTCGTGAGCCGCGTCAAAGGCGTCAAGCGTGCGATGGCAGGAGAATACAGCCGCGAGCTTTCGGCCAAGGTCTTCGCTGGCCAGTGCCGTCTGATCGAACTCGGCTACCGGCAAGGTGGGCCAGCCGGATACGGACTGCGTCGGATGCTGATTGATCAGCATGGTTCGATCAAGAGCGAACTCTCGCGCGGTGAGCACAAGTGCCTGCAGACCGACCGCGTGATCCTGATGCCAGGACCGGATGAAGAGTTGCAGACGGTGGCCCAGATCTACCGCTGGTTCATTGACGAGGGAATCATGGAGGCGGGCATCGCCGAACGGCTCAACAGCCGAGGCATCAAGACCGACCTCGACCGCGGCTGGACGCGGGCCACCGTGCACCAGGTCCTCACCAACGAGAAGTACGTCGGCAATAACGTCTACAACCGTGTCTCCTTCAAGCTCAAGAAGCTTCGGGTGGTGAACACGCCCGATATGTGGATCAAGAAAGAGCACGCGTTTGAGGCTATCGTGCCGTCCGATGTGTTCTTCACCGCGCAGGGCATCATCCGCGCCCGTTCCCGGCGCTACACCGACGACGAGCTGATCGAGCGCTTGCGACATCTGTACAAGAGCCGAGGCCTACTCACCAGCCTGATCATCGACGAGACGGACGGTATGCCGTCGTCGTCGGTGTATTCGTTCCGGTTCGGCGGCTTGATCCGCGCTTACGAGCGCGTCGGGTTCACACCCGACCGCGACTATCGCCATATCGAGGTCAACCGCATTCTGCGGCAGATGAACCCCGGCATCGTCGCGCAGACCGAGGCCGAGATCGCCCGCGTCGGCGGCCAGGTCTTCCGGGATCCCGCCACCGATCTGCTGCATGTGAACAGGGAGTTCACGGTGTCGTTGGTACTCGCGCGCTGTACTGTGCCCGCTTCGGGCCGGAACCGCTGGAAGATTCGCTTCGATACGAGCCTGCTGCCGGATATTACCGTGGCAGTGCGAATGGATGTCAGTAACCAGGCGCCGCTCGACTACTACCTGCTGCCGCGCCTCGACTTCGGACACACGCGTTTGAACCTCGCCGACCAGAACGCGGTTGAGTTCGACAGCTATCGGTTCGACACCCTGGATTACCTCTACGGCATGGCGGAGCGGACCCGCCTCCGGAGGGCAGCATGAGCAAGACATGCAGCGGCGAAATCCGGATGATCCCGGTCGATCGCATCGAGGTCCTGAATCACCGCGAACGCAACGCCAAGGTTTTCGAGGAGATCGCGGGCAACATCCACGCTATCGGTCTGAAGAAGCCCATCACCGTAACACCAAGGCCGGGGCCGGAGGGGGAGGAGCACTACCTGCTGGTCTGCGGGGAAGGGCGACTCAATGCCTTCAAGGCGATGCGCCAGCCGACGATCCCAGCGCTAGTGGTCAACGTCAGCGATGAAGATGCCTTCATCATGAGCCTGGCCGAGAACATCGCCCGACGGCAATGCCGTCCGCTGGAGATACTGGCCGGCATCAAGGTGCTGCACGACCAGGGTTACGACAAGAAAACCATCTCCGCCAAGACTGGCCTGACCGCTGAGTACGTCGGCGGCATCCTGACCCTCCTGCAGCACGGCGAGGAGAGATTACTGGTCGCCGTCCAGAAGGGGCGCATCCCGCTCAACACGGCGCTGTCCATCGTTGGCTCTGGCAGCGATGACCGCGCCATCCAGACAGCCCTGCAGCAGGCCTACGAGTTAGGCGATCTCCGCGGTAAACAGTTGCTGGAAGCCAAGAAGGTGCTGGAGCGTCGGATGAATCTGGGCCGCACGGTGGATCGCGGCACGCCGCGTAAGCGTATGAACGTGACGCCGTCGAGCTTGGTACGCACTTACCAGCGGGAGGTCGAACGCCAACGATTGCTGGTCAAGAAGGCGGAGTTTGCGCAGCAGCGGCTGCTCTTCGTGACCGGTGCACTCCGCCAACTTTTTTCCGACGAGAACTTCGGCAATTTGATGCGGGCGGAAGGCCTGGACACACTGCCGAAGTACCTGGCCGAACGGATCGGCGTGCAAGGAGGTGCGGTGTGAAGTCCGTTGCCCTGGGATTTTCGCTGGAAGCCATGTCGGTGGAGATCGCCAATCTGCTGCCGTCCCGCAAGATTCCGGAAGGGCTCAACATCTCGAAGAAGTACAAGCAAATCCGCTCATCCATCGAGGAGATCGGGTTGATCGAGCCACTCTCGATTACACCGGAGATCCAGCAGTCCGGCAACCACATGGTGCTGGATGGACATGTGCGGATGATCGCCTTGCGCGAACTCGGTCACGCCGACGTGCCGTGCCTCGTCGCCAAGGACGACGAAGGCTACACCTACAACAGCCGCATTAACCGCCTGTCGACCATCCAGGAGCACTACATGATCCGCCGCGCCATCGAGCGCGGCGTGTCGGCCGAACGGCTGGCCAAGGCGCTGAGCATGGACGTCAGCCACGTCAATAAGAAGATGCGGCTGTTGGACGGCATTTGCCCGGAGGCGCAGGAGATGCTAAGAGATCGGCAGTTCTCCCCGGAGCTGTCCCGCTTCTTGCGCCAGATGAAGCCCACTCGCCAGGTCGAGTGCATCGAGCTCATGCTCTCAGCCAACAACCTGACCGTCGCCTATGTTGAGGCCATGTTCATCGCAACGCCGGCGGAGATGCTTGTGGAAGGTAAAAAGCCGCGGAAGGCCTCGGGCGGGGTGACGCAGGAGCAGATGGCCAAGATGGAACGCGAGATGGCGAGCCTGCGGGGGCAGTACAAGATGGTCGAGGAATCCTACGGCCAGGATGTTCTTAACCTCGTACTGGCCCGGGGATACCTGATTCGGTTGTTGGAGAATGGGGCTGTCATACGCTACTTGAAGCAGCGGCAGCCGGACGTGCTGAAAGAGCTGCAGGCTGTCGTAATGACCGTTGCGCTCGACCAGTCATAGGTCAACCAACTACCGGCGGGGACAGCTCAGCTTGACGCTGGTGTGGTGCAGCAGGTTCGCTAAGCGCAGGCGCATGGCCTTGGCATTAAAAGTGAATATTTATTCATATTTTCAGCTTCTAGCTGGTTGGTTCGAGTCGCTTCCGCCCAGAGCCGTGCAGCCAGCCCAGGCCGATCCAGAAGGGTGTCACTTACTGGCGCAACGTGGGCAGCGATCCGAGGGCTGTATACAACTCGTCGAACACCGCCCGTACCCTGGCCGGCACGGGGCCGCGCTGGGGTCGGTAGACGTACAGGCCCCAAGCCGGAGGCTCCTCGTTCTGCAGCACCTGCACGAGCTTTCCGCTGGCAATGTAAGGGGCGGCCATGTAGTCCGCCAGTTGTGCAAAGGCGATCCCTGCAAGCACGGCCTCCATCTCCATGTCGGCGTTGTCCGCGATGAAAGCAGGCGAGGCGGGCGTCCACTGCCGCCCTGCCTTGAAGTGCCAGGGCCAGGGACGGCCGGTGTTGATATCCAGGGCGGCGGTGACCGGAAGCCCGGCTAACGCATCAATGCTACCAGGCACGCCCGTCTTCTCGATCAGACGCGGAGCCGCGACGATTGGGAGGTGCATATCAGCCGCCTTGCGGGCAATGAAACGGCTGTCGCGCATGAATCCGACCCTGATTCCGATATCGACCCCCTCGTCGACCGTGTTGCTGATGCGGTCCGACAGGCGCACGTCCAAGGCGATACCCGGATGACGTGCAGCAACACGCTCCAATGCAGGCAGTACCGCCCGGCTGCCCAGGCTATGCGGTGCGGTGACCCGAACCGTGCCCGACACGGAAGCCTGCTGATCCGTCCCGGGTATCCGCCATAGGTCCTCGAACCGCTCCAGCGCGGGGCGCAGCTGTTCCAGCAAGCCCTCGCCAAAGGCCGTGAGGCGTACCTGTCGGGTGCTTCGGTGAAACAGCAGTTCACCATAGTGCTTCTCCAGGCACTGGATGGCGCGGGTGACGGCTTGGGGAGAAGCCCCCAGGCGGACGGCTGCATCGCGAAAGCTGCTGCTCTCGGCCGCCACCCGAAAGATACGGAGCAGTTCCAGGTCATTGTTCACGGCACATCCCGGCGGCAGGCTCTAATTGCCAGCATATTATTCCAAAAAATGGAACTGTGAAATCGAAACTGTTCCATATACAGAGATTTCTCGACTTCTCAAACTGGTGCCCATGCGGAATGACCCGCATTCGACTGCAGAAAACACGGAGCCCCGAATGAGCACCCCCAATTTGATTGCCGCCTACTACGACGCATTCAACCGCGGCGACCGCGAGGCCATGCTGTCGATGCTGGTCGATGACGTTGCGCACGACCTGAACCAGGGCGCGCGCGAAGTCGGCCGCGAGGCCTTTCGCGCTTTCCTGCAGCGCATGGACCGCTGCTATGTAGAGCAGCTGCGCGACATCGTGGTGATGGCCAGTGCCGATGGCCTGCGCGCCAGCGCCGAGTATGTGGTGCACGGTGCATACAAGGTCACCGACGAAGGACTGCCGGAAGCCGCGGGCCAGCGCTATGTGCTGCCGGGCGGCGCGTTCTTCGAAATCCGCCACGGAAAGATCGCGCGTGTCACCAACTACTACAGCCTGGCCGACTGGATCGCCCAGGTCGGCGGGAAGGCCTGAAATGGCGAGCGACGTGCGCGTGCTGACCCGCAGGGGGGCAGACTCGGCCGAGTGGTTCGATGCCGTGGCGAGCCTGCGCGTCGAGGTCTTTCGCAGTTTTCCATATCTGTACGAGGGCGATGCTGGGTACGAGAAGCATTACCTTGCCACCTACGCCCGGTCGGCGGACAGCTTGCTGGTCATTGTTCTCGCCGGCGATCAGGTCGTGGGCGCCTCCACAGGCCTGCCGCTAAGCGCAGCGGAGCCTGCCTTCCGGCAGCCGTTTGCCGACCAGGGAATCCCGGTGGAAGACGTATTCTACTGCGGCGAATCCGTCCTGCTCCCGGCCTTCCGCGGCCTGGGACTGGGGCATCGCTTCTTCGACGAGCGGGAAGCGCATGCCCGATCGCTGGGCGGCATCCGATGGACGGCCTTCGCATCGGTGGATCGAGCGAAGGACGATCCGCGACGCCCGCCCGACTACCGCAGCAACGATCCGTTCTGGACCCGTCGCGGCTACGTGCCGCAGCCGGACATGAGCGTCCGCCTGCCGTGGAAGCAGGTGGAGTCATCGCAGGAAACCGGGCAGACGCTGACCATGTGGCTGCGGCCCCTGGAGGCCCGCCGATGAAGCTTGCCGTGGCCAAGTACTCCGTGGGCAAACCCGCGGACTTCGGGGAATTCGCCGCACGCCAGCGGCTGATCTTGGAGGAAGCGCGTCGCGCCGGCGCCGAACTGGCGGTGCTGCCCGAGTACCTTGCCCTCGAGCTGGCGGCGACGTTTGCCCCCGAGATCAGCCGCGACCTGAGCGCCTCGCTGGCCGCGCTGCAGCCTCTGCAGCCGGCGTGGTTGACGCTGTACGCTGATCTGGCGCGCGAGCTGCGCATGACCCTCCAGGCCGGCACGTTCCTCACCGAGGTGGCACCGCAGCGCTATCGCAATCGGGCCTGGTGGTTTGCGCCAGACGGCACGCGCGGTTATCAGGACAAGTTGCAGCTGACGGGGTTCGAGAGGGCGGCCGGCATCATCGAGGGCGGCGACGACCTCAAGGTGTTCGATCTCAACGGTGTGCGTGCCGGCATCTCCGTCTGCTACGACAGCGAATTCCCCTTGCCCGTACGCGCCCAGCGCGAGGCCGGCGCCCGCCTGCTGCTGGTTCCGAGTTGCACGGACACCGCGGCGGGCGCGACACGGGTCCGCGTGGGCTGCATGGCACGCGCCCTGGAGAACCGGATGTTCGTCGCGCAGGCGGTGACGACTGGAACCGCCGGCTGGAGCCCTGCGCTGGACACGAACACCGGCGAGGCCACGATCTATGCACCGATGGATCATGGCTTTCCGGAAGGCGGCATTCTCGCCATGGCCCGCGGCGAGCAGTTGTGGGCGATCGCCGATCTGGACTTCGAGGCGCTTGAAAAGCACCGGGCACAGGCCCAGGTCGCGGTTGACCGCGACTGGGATGGGCAGAAGATGCCGGCTCTCCAGAGGGCTCGGTATGCGAATCCGTAGCTGGTTTTTCCCAACCACCACCCGGACCCCAGGCGGATCGCCCGCCATCGGGTTCATCTCAACCCAGAGGTTTCAATCATGACGAAGCTCCCTGTTCTAACCCTGATGTTCTCCTCTCTCCTTCTGCCGCTCGCGGCTCACGCGGGCGCGTGCGACGGCCTTCCTGGCTGGCAGCAGCTCAAGGAAACGCTCACCGCCGCCCGCAAGGAATCCAATGGCGGCTTCAACCTCGACATGTGGGGCACGGTTGTCAGCACCGACGGCACCGTGTGTGCCGTGGCCTTCACCGGCGCGGAGTACGGCGACCAGTGGCTCGGTAGCCGCGTGATCTCCGCGCAGAAGGCGAATACCGCGAATGCCTTCAGCCTTCCGGGCCTCGCGCTTTCCACCGCCAATCTCTACTCGGCCACGCAGCCGGGCGGCAGCCTCTACGGCTTGCAGCACTCCAACCCGGTGGACACCGGCGTGGCCTACGCCGGCAACGCCGCGTATTTCGGCACCGCGAAGGACCCCATGACGGGCAAGCGGATCGGCGGCGTGAACGTGTTCGGCGGCGGACTGGCGCTATACAACGCGAAAGGCGATCGCGTGGGAGCACTGGGCGTCAGCGGCGATTCTTCGTGCGCGGACCACAACATCGCCTGGAAGACGCGCCAAGCGTTCGCGCTCGACTACGTGCCGGGTGGTGTCAGCCCCGCGAAGGACGACAACATCATCTTCCTCGGCCAGACCGAGAAGTCGAGCGGCTTCAAGCATCCACTCTGCGGGGGAACCGAGGAGAAGGTGAAGCTGTCGGTGGTGAGAAAGAAGTAAATCAGCCCGCGCAGGGCGGGCATAACCCGCCCTGCGCGCTGTTGCCGAAACATGCGGCTCACAACCTTCGGGGGAAAAAATGACGAAACCTGCTTCCGGTGGTTCATCCCGCACCGCAGGGGCCAGCGGTTTCCTGGAAGTGCGTGGCGCACGCGAGAACAACCTCAAGGACGTTGACGTCGCCATCCCACGCAATGCGCTGGTCGTGTTTTCCGGCGTCTCCGGATCCGGCAAGTCCTCGCTCGCCTTCGGCACCATCTATGCCGAGGCGCAGCGGCGCTACTTCGAGTCGGTGGCGCCGTACGCGCGGCGCCTGATCGATCAGGCGGGCGTGCCGGATGTCGATGCGATCGACGGCCTGCCTCCGGCGGTGGCCCTGCAGCAGCAGCGCGGCTCCAGCAACGCGCGCTCCTCCGTGGGCAGCGTGACGACCTTGTCGAGCCTGGTGCGGATGATGTATTCCCGCGCCGGCGCTTACCCGGCCTGCCAGCCGATGCTGTATGCCGAGGATTTCTCGCCAAACACGCCCCAGGGAGCATGCCCGAGCTGCCATGGCCTCGGACATGTGTACGAGGTGACCGAAGCCAGCATGGTGCCGGACCCGTCACTGAGCATTCGCGAACGTGCGGTCGCCGCCTGGCCGCCGGCCTGGCACGGGCAGAACCTGCGCGACATCCTGGTGACCCTGGGCTACGACATCGACCGGCCATGGAAGGACCTCTCCAGGAAAGACCGCAACTGGATCCTGTTCACCGAGGAAACGCCCACCGTGCCGGTTTACGCGGGCTTCACGGCTGCCGAAACCCGCGCGGCGCTCAGGCGCAAGCTGGAGCCCAGCTATATGGGGACCTTCACCGGCGCACGGCGCTACGTGCTGCAGACCTTCGCCAACACCCAGAGCGCGCTGATGAGAAAGCGCGTATCCCGCTTCATGGAAGGCCAGCCGTGTCCGTCCTGCCACGGCAAGCGGCTCAAGCCCGAGGCGCTTTCGGTGACCTTCGCCGGGGCGGACATCGGCGAATTCCTGAAAATGCCGCTGGACCAGGTGGCGGCCTTGCTGGAACCCATTGCCAAGGGCGATTTCCATGCGCATGCCGCTGGAGCGGGCGCCGACAAGGAGGTCACGCGCCGCGACCGTGCCGCGCGTGCGGCCTCGGGCCGGGCCGTCCATGCGGCATCGCCCGATGTACGTCGCAGCTCCGCGCTGTCGGAGGAAAAGCGCCTCGCCGCGCAGCGCCTGGCCGACGGGGTATTGGCGCGCTTGCGCCAGTTGCGGGAGCTGGGCCTGGGCTACCTGACGCTGGACCGCGCAACGCCGACCCTCTCGGCCGGCGAACTGCAGCGCCTGCGGCTTGCTACGCAGCTGAGTTCCCTGCTGTTCGGCGTGGTTTATGTGCTCGACGAGCCCTCGGCGGGCCTGCATCCCTCGGACAGCCGGGCTTTATACGGCGCACTCGAAAGGCTGCGCGACGCGGGCAATTCGGTGCTCGTGGTGGAGCACGACCTGGATCTGATGCGCCGAGCGCAATGGCTGGTGGATGTCGGCCCGGAGGCCGGTGAGCGCGGCGGCCGCGTTCTCTACAGCGGCGTACCTGTCGGCCTGCGCGACGTCGCCGAGTCGCGCACTGCGGGCTACCTGTTCGCCAAGATCCCCGCGCCGGGCAGCCGCGGGCGCACACCCGCCGGCTGGCTGGAGTTGCAGGGTATCCGTCGACATAACCTGCGTGGGGTGGATGCGCGCATACCGCTGGGCGTCCTGACGGCCGTCACCGGCATCTCCGGCTCCGGCAAGTCCAGCCTCGTGGCGCAGGCGCTGCCCGAGCTGGTGCTGCTGCACCTGGGGCACGAGCCCGAGGACGATCCGGTCGAAGCAGAGGACGGTGATGGGCCTGCGGTGATCGAGACCACCGGAGGCCACCTCGCCGGTGATGTGGACGCCGTGCAGCGCCTGGTGCAAGTGGACCAGAAGCCGATCGGCCGCACGCCGCGTTCCAACCTGGCGACGTACACCGGGCTGTTCGATCACGTGCGCAGGCTTTTCGCCGCTACCCCCGATGCGCGCCGCCGCCGTTTCGATGCGGGCCGGTTCTCGTTCAATGTGCCGAAGGGACGCTGCGAAACCTGCGAGGGAGAGGGATTCGTTAGCGTGGAGTTGCTGTTCATGCCCAGTGTGTACGCGCCCTGCTCGACGTGTCATGGAGCGCGTTACAACGAAGCCACACTGAAGGTGCTCTGGAAGGGGCGCAACATTGCCCAGGTGCTGCAGATGACCGTGGAGGAGGCGCATGAATTCTTCGGCGGCGAGGATGCAGTGGCGCGCCCGCTGCAGCTTCTGATCGATATCGGCTTGGGCTACCTGCGCCTGGGACAGCCGGCTACCGAGCTGTCCGGAGGCGAGGCGCAGCGCATCAAGCTGGCCACTGAACTGCAGCGCAGCCAGCGCGGCCGCAACCTGTACGTGCTCGACGAGCCGACCACCGGGCTGCATGCATCGGATGCCGATCGGCTGCTGGTTCAATTGCAGCGCCTGGTCGATGCGGGCAACACGGTAGTGATGATCGAGCATGACATGCGCGCGGTGATGCAAGCCGACTGGGTGATCGACGTGGGTCCGGGCGCGGGCGACGCCGGTGGCCGGCTGGTGGCGAGCGGCACGCCGCATCAAGTATCTCAGGCAGCGGGCAGTCGAACCGCTCCATTTCTCGCGCAAGAGCTGCAGGGCCATTCCCGCAATATAGCGCCGGTGAAATGACGGGCCTTTCTTACTTCCGCAGGGCGGAACCCTTGCGAAGCCGCGACGCCTTGGCAGGGCTCAAGCACAGAAGCGACAAAGACCATGCGGTAATGATGCTTGCTGTCGCAGCGAGCAGCTGAACACGCGACTGCCCGCTCGGAGGCCGCCGGGGCATCCAGTAGGTTCCCGCAAAGCAGGCCCGGGATAGAGCGCCACTCCGCCCCGGCAAATTGCACGCTCATCTGCGTTACGTTGCAGATCGAGGTTGCTCCCCGCTGGTGCCAAGAGCGAGCGGCCGCGCGGCGATTTCCGCTACCAAAATCCGCTTTTTCTGCAGGAAACGCGGTTCCCTTTTTGTCGACCGAGGGATAGCACCAGATTATTCATCCTAGTGATGGCGATCATTCCCGCAATCGGGTTCACTTATATCGCTGCTTCACTGATTCTCCCTCCGCAGTTTATTACTACTAGGAGGAGACTCGGCAATGAGCCGTCGCGCGCCACTGGCGCTCCATCTTGGATTGCCCAGCGCGATCCTGGCCATTTTTGCTGTGGCTGCCGCCTTTTCGCCGATCGCCCATGGCGCCACGCACGTCGCTGACGACCTGCAAAAAATTGCGTCGAATGGCCAGGCGATCGTGGCTGTCGGCAATGACCTACTGTCCCGTTCGACCGATTCCGGCAAGACCTGGGAAGCGCAAAAGCTAGAGAGGCGAGCGGCGCTGATCGATGTCGCGGCTTGCGCGGACAGAAGCTTTGTCGCACTCGACTTCCATCGCCGTGTCTGGACTGGGAATGCACAAGGTACCGGCTGGCGCCTTGCCGCGGGCTCGATGCCGGAGGACTTCACCCCTATGGCCCTGGCGTGTGCTCCGGACGGCGGATTCTGGGTCGTTGGGACCTATTCCACAGTTCTGCATAGCAGCGATCGCGGAGTGAGCTGGCAGAAGACCGAGTTTGGCCAAGACGCGATCCTCACCACCATCCGATTCCTCGACGCCGGCAATGCGGTTGTCGCCGGTGAGTTTGGCATCGTTGCGCGCAGCAGCGATGGCGGCGCCAGCTGGGAGATGCTGCCCCCCATTCCGGACGATTTCTACGCCTTCGACGTCTGGTTCACCGACGCCGATACCGGCTGGCTGACGGGTCGCGGCGGGATCATCCTGTGCACCCGCGATGGCGGTCAGAGCTGGGCGCCGGAGGCTAATGCCGCCGGTGTGCCGATGTACGGCTTTCTGTCTGGAGCCGGTGGCCGCCTATTTGCTGTCGGCGAACTCGGTTTGATCCAGCAGCGCGGATCCAACGGCAAATGGCGGGTTTTGCCGAGCGCTACCTCCGGCAGCGGTTACCTCCGTGGCGGCGTCGCCCTCCCGGGCCGCTCGTCCCTGATCGTGGTCGGCGGTTCCGGCGCCCGCACGCCGGCGATGGTGAATATCGAATCGGAGGGCATCCATTGATTCGCCAAAAGATAGTCGCCGCGCTGCAGCGGGGCGAAGAGTGGATTTTTGCCAGCCCGCGCTTTGTGCTCGCGCTGATTCTCGGCCTGTCGGCGTTCTTCGCCAGCCAGATCCCCGGCATGAAAATGGCGTCGGATTTCGAGGACCTTCTGCCGCAGCAGCATTCCTATATCCAGCTGCACAACGAGGTGCGCGGGATTTTTGGCGGGGCCAACGTCATCACGGTTGCGGTGGAGGTCGGGCAGGGCACGATCTTCAGCAACGAAGCACTCGCCGCGATCGAACGCATTACGCAGGGCATCGACATGCTGCCGGGGGTCAATCACAACCTCGTGGCCAGCATCACGCATCGCACGACGCGCCGGGTCTACATCAATGAAGCCGGCACGATCCGCTCCGATCCCTACTACGACCCGAATACCGAGACCCTGACGGCGGCGCAACTCAAGACCTTGCAGTTGCAGGTGCAGGCGGATCCTCGCATCAGCGGGCGCCTGGTGTCGGCCGATGGCAGGGTGGCTATCATCCGGGCACAGATGAACAGTTCGACCTCCGACGAACTGCTCGAAGCCTTCGCCGGGCTACAGAAAATCCGCGAGGCAGAAGCACGCGACGGCCTGCGCATCTATGCGGTCGGAAACCCGGTGCTGACTGGCTGGGTCTACACCTACCTGCCGCAGATCGTCGAGATTCTGCTGTACACCACGGCCCTGATCATACTGTTGTTGGCGGGATACTTCCGCCGCCTCTACGGCATCGTGCTGCCCTTGCTGGGCATTCTCCTGTCCTCGGCCTGGGGCCTGGGCTTCATGAATCTGGTCGGCATTCATCTCGATCCGCTGTCGATGCCGATCCCCTTTCTGATTGCCGCCCGTGCGACTTCGCACGGGGTGCAGTTGGTCGAGCGCTACTATTACGAACTGGCGCGCACCCAGAACGGTCGCCAGGCTGCACGCAATGCATTGGACGCGCTGTTCCGCCCAGGTTCCCTGGCGATCATCGTCGACGCCATCGGTATCGCCGCAGTGGCGATCGGTGCGGCGCCATTCAACAAGCATCTTGGTGCCTTTGCCGGCTTCTGGGCCTTCTCGGTGATCTTCACGGTGCACTTCATGGTGCCGCTGGCGCTGACCGTACTACCGCAGCCCAGGCGCACTGATAACAGCCGTGATCAGACTTCGGCGCATCTGCACCGGATGGTGGAGCCGGTCTCCAACGCCGGCGTCGGCCGTGCGGTGCTGTTGGGCGCCCTGGTGCTGCTCGGGCTGGGTGCATGGGGCGCGTCCCAGGTGCAGTTCGGAGAGTCCGAGCCTGGCTCGCCGATTCTCAAGCGTGACCACGACTACAACCGCTCGGCGCACCTGATCTCGGAGAGCTTCCCCGGCAGTGAGGAACTGTTCGTGGTGGCCCGCTCCAGCGAGCGCGAGGGCTTGCGCAGCCCCGAGGCGATGGCAGCCATGGAGAAATTCGAGCGCTACATGCTTGAGGAGCCGGTGGTGGGAGCCGCCAAGGGCCTCCCAGATTTGGTGAAGCAGGTCAATCGCCTGACCCACGAGGGCGATCCGCGCTGGCTGCAGGTCCCCGGAGATGCACGCGGCGTGGGCAGCCTGATGTATGCCTTCGAGTACTCCAGTCCGGTACCCGGAGCCCTGCGCGAGTACGTCAACCCCGAGGAGACGCTGGCAAACCTGAGCTTCTACCTGCCGGACCTGCAGGCGAAGACGATCGAGGCGGCGGTGCAGCGCGCGAAGCAGGGCGCCGAGCTTTACGGCAAGGGTATCGAGGGCTTCACGATCGAGCCGGCGGCCGGTGTCGTCGGCGTCAACGCCGCTATCAATCAGGCCAACTTCCATGACAGCGTCATGGTCACGGCTTTCGTGTTGATCGCATCGTTCCTGATGGTGGCGATCTACTACAACTCGGCGCACGCCGGCTGGCTGATGATCCTGCCGATGATCTTCGCCACGGTGCTCAGCTACGGCTATCTGGGCATCGCCAATGTAGGCATAAACGTCAACATCATCCCGGTGGTCGCGGTGGGAATGGGCGTGGGCATCGACTATGCGATCTATGTGATGGACCGCGTTCGCGACGAGATAGAGAAGGGACGAGCGCTGCACGATGCCGTCGCCCATGCCATCAGCACCACTGGCCTTGCGGTGATGTTCACCGCAACGACCCTCGTCGCTGGTGTGGTCATGTGGGTGTTCTTCTCAGACCTGCGCTTCCAGTCCTCGGCCGCACTGCTGCTGATTGTGATGCTGGTGCTCAACGCCATTGGCGCCATGGTCGTCGTACCCGCCTGGATTCTCGCCTTCCGCCCCGGCTTCGTGACGGCCTCGTCCGCCGCGCCCGTGGGCTCCATCGGGGCGGCATCACCCCCGGATTTCGCCACGCCCGGCTGCGGGCGCCAGGCAGCCGCCGAATAACCAGAGACCTGAGAGAGGAGTGAATCAGATGAGGATTACCGGAAAGGCATTGGGAAGCCTCGCGATGGGATTGTGCGCATGGGGCTTGGCCCTGCATGGCAAGACGGTACAGGCCGGGGAACTGGGCGCATGGCGCATCAATGGCTTCCTGGAGAACGATACCCGCGTCCGCCAGGATGTCGGCCTGTCGAAGGAGCGCAATACCCTGCGCCTCGAGGCAGATCGCGAGTTCGACGATCTCGGTGCCTTCACCGGCAACTCCTTGACCTTGAAGCTGCGTGGCACCTACGACGGTGTTTATGACCTCAATTCGAAGGAGTACGGCCGCGATGCCGGTGGCCCGATCTGCCTGGAGGACACCTCCGGCTTGATCCCGGCCGGCTGCGTGGCGCATGGCCGCGGCGCCTTCGGCGGCAATAACCTGCAGTACGGGGTGTTCAACGGCGTGCCGGGCGCAGGCCTCGGCCAATTCGGTTTCAACCTGGCCAACAATCCTAACGACGGCATGATCGTGCTGGGCGAGCCCCTGCACCGGCCGGGCGGCGGTGTCGCATTCGGCGTTCCGGTGCGGCCCTGCGACGTGGATTCCCGCGGCTGCCTCGGCGGCTACATGGACGGCAGCGAGAACGATCTGCGCTTCCCGGAATTCGCTGATGCCGACCGCCTCGACTGGCTGCGCGAAGCCTACTTCGACAGTTCCCTGCTGTTCTCATCGCCGCTCAACGGCGAGGAGCAGGAACTGTTCTTCCGCGTAGGCAAGCAGCAGGTCATCTGGGGCCGTACCGATCTGTTTCGCGTGCTCGACGTCATCAACCCGGTCGACTACTCGCGCAACAACATCTATGACGAATTGCAGGACATTCGCATCCCGATGTGGATCGCCACGGCAGAGTACCGAATGGGCCCGGTGGCGGCCCTGCAGGATCTCAACTGGCAGGTGGTATGGAACTTCGACAAATTCCGCCCCAACAGCCTGGGCCAATGCGGCACCGCCAACGTCATCCTGGATGCCGGCTGCTTCTTCCGCGGCATGAAGAATCTCTGGGATAACGGCGGTACGGTGTCCAACTTTGCCCTGGTGCCGCCAATCCTCGGGCAGCCGGGTATGGCTATGACTACGGACTTCGGGCCTAACCAGGTCGGCATCCGCGAGGTCAAGCTGCCGAACTGGACGCTGTCGAACACCCAGATCGGTACCAAGTTCGAGGGCGTGCTGGGCGACGTCAGCTTCTCGCTCAACGGCCTGCTGTATCGCTCGCAGCTGCCCAGCCTGCATGGCGGCTCCGAGGGGCCGCCAGCGATCAGTCCCTTCGCCAACCTGCTGCTGCCGGTAGACCTGCAATTGCCGGAACTGCTGCCGGGGGTGGGCCAGTACAACACAGTGCCGCGCCAGGTGCCGTACCTGATCGCCTTCGATATCGCTTTTCCGCGCGTCAAGATGCTGGGGGGCTCCCTGGACTTCACGATCGCGCCGATCAAGACGGTGGCGCGCATCGAGGCGGCGATGACCTGGGGCGAGCAGTTTCCCAACACCCTGCGGCCGAGCCTGTATAGCGAGTCGCGCGTTGCGCGCTACGTCGTCGGCCTGGATCGCCTGACCTTCATTCCCTTCCTGAACGCCGACCGCACCTTCCTGTTCTCGCTGCAGATTTTCGGCCAGCACCTGCTCGACCACGAGCTGGAGCAGGGTCGTTTGGGGCAGGTGGGCATGCCGGACTGGAAGGACAACTGGACCGCCACGCTCTTCATGCAGACCTGGTACCTGCAAGACCGCTTGCAGCCAAAGCTGGTGATGGCGCGTGACTGGAAGGCCGGTGCCTACGCGATGCAGCCTTCGGTGGACTACCTGCTATCGCAGAACCTCAAGCTGTCGATCGGTGCCAACGTCAAGTTCGGCGACGGTGCGCAGAAATTCAACGACTGCCGCGACTGCAACCCCTATCCGCCGTTTACCGCCTATGCCTCATCCGGCGGCCCCTTGCTGGAGGCCGGCCCCATCGGTCTCACCGGCTTCGAGCCGCTGGGCCGTTTCCGCCAGGGCCCCCTGGGCTCATCGGACAAGGAAGACGAGGTCTTTATCAATTTGGGCTACCAGTTCTTCTGATCCGGCCCCACGCAGAAACCCCCGAGAGGAATCCAAGATGAAGAGAATCACCCGATCCGTATTGGCGATGCTCGCCGGAACGCTGTTCACTGCTCCGGCGCTGGCGCAAGGCGCCGACGACGTCATCAACCAGTCCTTTTACCCCTACAAGGCCGGCGCGCCGACGGCGGCCGGCGTTAACGTCGGGGTCCTGATCGACAAGAACAATGCCGACCAGTTCAAGGCGGTGCTGGACCCGGTCACCTACGACCTGCTGAAGAAAGGTGTGCAGCCGTCTATCAAGGTTGGCCCCACCGATTCCTTCGATGTGCATCCGAAGTACGTGGAGGCGACACGGCAGAACATCGGCAAGGTCAAGATCGTCGGTGGCAACCTCGAAGGCTACAGCGCCGGCCGACCGTTTCCGGAGCTGCCGTCGAGCAGCGATGCCGACGCCGGCCGCAAGCTGGCGTTCAATTTCCGTCACACCTTCTCGGCTGGCGACAACGTCCAGATCAAGCCGTTCTACTGGAAGTACCGCAACGCCGCAACCGGAAAGGTGGATCGCACGGTCGAATTCCAGTTCAACTTCCTGAACTTCAAGCACCGTGTCGCCGAGCAGCCGATCCCGGCGGTCTCGCCCAACCCCAACGACTACTTCCGCGGCATCTACGGCAAGGCCTTCAGCCCTCAGGACGTGCAGGACACGCAGCTGATGATCCTGGGCTTCGACCAGGACCAGAAGGCCAGCGACGGCTACCTGTATCTGGGCTTCCAGCGCCGCGTGCGTCGCCTGGAGACCAGCCAGACCACGGATGCCTTCCTCGGTTCCGACCTGATGATCCAGGACTTCGAAGGCTACTTCGGCCGCGTGGCCGAGATGAACTGGAAGTTCAAGGGAACCAAGACCCTGCTGATGCCGCTGTACCGCCATAACGAGCAGAAGCTTTCGGATGAGTACAAGCAGCCGGACGGCTACAAGTTCGTTGCGATGACCGGCAAGGGCGAGTGCTTCCCCGACGTCACCTGGCAGCTGCGGCAGGTGCACGAACTGGAGATGACGCCGGTTGATAAATCCTCGCCGGTTGGTCGCCGCGTGATGTACCTCGACTCCCAGACCTTCGTCGCGCCGCGAACGCTGATCTATGACCGCGCCGGCAAGCTGTGGAAGTCCTGGACCATCGGCCACACCTCTACCGAGCATCATCTGCCGAGCAACAAGGGCAAGTTTGCGGCGATCTACGATAGCTTCGGCATGTTCGACGTGCAGAACCAGCGCTGCACCACCGGGCAGTTCCGCACCGAGATTGACGGAAGCAAGAGCCCGGTGCGCATGTTCAACCCGCAGTTCATGCGCAGCGGTGGTGCTTGATGGGAAGGAAGTTGCTCACTGTCGATGAGGTTCGTGGGTGTTGGGCGATCATGCCCACACCCGCGACCCCCGATGCCGGCGATTGGCGCGTCCAGGACAGCGTTGACCTCGACGAAACCGCGCAAACGGCGGAGAAACTGATCGCCGCTGGGGTCGACGCGATCGTGACCCTGGGCTCCCTGGGCGAGTGCGCGACGCTGACCTGGGAGGAGAAGCGCGCCTACCTGAGCACGCTGGTCGAGACCGTGCGCGGCCGCGTGCCGCTATTCGGCGGCACCAGCAGCCTGGGCACGCGCGAAACCATCCGGCAGACGCGCGAGGCGCGTGCCATCGGCATTGACGGCGTCATGCTTGGGCCGCCCATGTGGTGCGCGCCCGACGTGCCGACCGCGGTGCAGTTCTACCGCGACGTCGCCGAGGCATGCCCGGATACGGCGATCTGCATCTACGCCAACCCAGAGGCCTTCAAGTTCGATTTCCCGCGGCCGTTCTGGGCGCAGGTCGCGGAAATCCCGCAGGTCATCACGGCGAAGTACCTGGGTATCGGCGCACTAATGGCGGATCTGAATCTGACCAAGGGACGCATCCGCTTCCTACCGATTGACGCCGACTACTACGCAGCCGCACGTATTGCGCCGGAGTTCTGCACCGCTTTCTGGACCAGCGGCGCCGTCTGCGGCCCGGCGCCGGTGCTGCGGCTGCGCGACGAAGTGGAACGGGCGAAGAAATGCGGTGACTGGGCTCAGGCCCAGGCACTGACCGGCGCCATCAGCCGCACTTACCAAACACTGTTCCCGCAAGGCTCGTTCAAGGAGTTCTCGCTCTACAACATTGGTCTGGAGAAGGCGCGCATGGACGCCGCCGGCTGGATGCGAGCGGGCCCGGCCCGGCCGCCGTACACGCTGGTGCCGGAGGCTTATCTCGAAGGTGCCCGCGAGTCCGGCCGGCGTTGGGCACAGCTGCACCGGGAATACGACAAGCAGGGAGGGTGACATGAGTACCAATGCACTTGAAAAGGCCTTGTGGCAGATCGGAACCAACCCGGTGGAGACGGAGCGCTACCGCGCCTGCCCGCAGACCTACGCAGCGGAGTTCCGGCTGGACGAAGCGGAGCGGGCCATCCTGGCCGAGCTGGATGTCGGCGCCATGGCGCGGCGCGAGACCAGCACGCTGCTGCTGATGATGGCTTTCCTGGCGGTGCGCGGGCCTGCATCGATGGGCGAGTACATGCAGAGCATGAACCGTCCGGCCTGAGGCCGACCTACGAAGGAGACAGAAATGGCAGAAATAGTGGGCGGCTTCCTGATGCCGCATGACCCCTTGATCCCCAGCATCACCGATGCCGCGGAACCTACGCAGCGTGATCGCGTTCTCGGTGCCTTCGAGCAAATCGCGCGCCGGATCGATAAACTTGAAGCCGACACTGCGATCATCATCGGAGACGATCACTACGCGCTGTTTGGACCGCACTGCATCCCGCGCTGCCTGATCGGCATTGGCGATGTCGAGGGGCCGGCCGAGAACTGGCTCGGCTTCGAGACCGGCGTGATCGAGAACAACGAGCCGCTGGCCAAGCACATCCTGTTCAGTGGTTACGACGATGGAATCGACTGGTCTTTTGCCAAGGCCCTGACGGTGGACCATGGGGTCGCAGTGCCGCATCACTACTGTGTCAAGTCCAATGTTGGGCTGCGCACCATTCCCGTGTATCTCAACTGCGGTGTGATGCCGGTGGTGCAGGGGCGTCGGGCCCAGCAGATTGGCCAGAGTATCCGCCGCGCTATCGGCAGCTGGGGTGGCAAGGAGCGTGTGGTGGTGTTCGGAACCGGCGGCATCAGCCATTGGGTCGGCAGCGCGGAAATGGGCCGAGTCAACGAGAGCTTCGACCGCCGCATCCTGGCGCTTGCGGGCGCCGGTGACGTCGAGGGTCTGATCGCGCTATCCGACGAGGAGATCCTTCGCGAGGGCGGTAATGGCGCTCTGGAGATACGCAACTGGATCTGCGCCATGGCTGCTCTCGGAGAATCCAGGGCCGAGCTGATGCTGTACGAGCCGGTGCCGCAGTGGATCACCGGCATCGGATTCGCCGAACTGAAGGCGGCCTGAGCTCCCCGTGTCCCGCAACCTGCAGTTCTTCCTGGACTTCATGAGTCCCTTCGCCTACCTGGCGCACCAGCGGCTGCCGTCGCTTGCGCGCCGCTATGGGCGCGGCATCACCTACTGCCCGATCGACCTGCCGGCAGCCAAGCGTGCTGCCGGCAACAGCGGCCCACCCAACGTGAAGATTCCGGTGAAGCTGCGCTACCTGGTGACCGACATGGATCGCTGGGCGCGGCGCTACGGCGTACCGCTGAAATTCCCGGTGTCGCTGGACTCGGGCCTGATGAACAAGGGTCTGTTCTATGCCATCGACCGAGCCCAGGCGGAATCCTATGCAGGCGTCGCCTGGCGCCGCTGTTGGGGCGAGGGCAGCGATATGGGTGACCCCGCGCTTCTGCAGGAGGTTGCGGAAGAGCTCGGCTGGGACGCGGGCGAGTTCCTCGGGTTTCTCCATTCGGAGGACGCCGAGGCGCGGTACGACGCCAGCAACCGGCTTGCCCAGGAACTGGGTGTTTTTGGGGTGCCGACGATACGGATCGGCGATCAGATGTGGTGGGGCAACGACCGCCTGGACTTCCTCGAGGAGTACCTCGCGCAGCCCGATTTGAAGTTTGCGATTCAGGAGAAAGTACTATGAGTTCCATCAATACCTTGATCGATGTGCGGAACGGCCTGCAGAGCGCGCGCATCTATCATGACCGTGATATCTACGAGCAGGAGATGGCGCAGATTTTCGCGCGCTGCTGGCTGTTCCTGACGCATGAGAGCGCGATCCCGAATCCGGGTGACTTCGTTACCGCGCGCATGGGCCAGGATGAGGTCATCGTCGTGCGACAGAAGGACCGGAGCCTCAAGGCCTTCCTCAACGTGTGCCGTCACCGCGGAGCGCGCCTGTGTCCGGTCGAAGCCGGAAATTCGCGGGGCTTCGTCTGCAACTACCACGGCTGGTCCTATGGCTCGGATGGTTCGTTGCAGTCCGTGCCGTTCGAGAAGGAGCTGTACAAGGGTCGACTGGACAAGGCCACGCATGGCCTGCGCGAAGTAGCCAAAGTGAAGAGTTATCACGGTTTTGTTTATGGCTGCTTTGATGCCGCCGCCCCGAGCCTGGAGGACTACCTGGGCGAGGCGCGCTGGTACCTGGATATCTGGATGGAAGCCAGCGGCGGCGTCGAGTTGATCGGACCGCCCGGGCGCTCTATGGTGCATTGCAACTGGAAGGCGCCGAGCGAGAACTTCGTTGGCGATGCCTATCACGTTGGATGGACCCATGCTGCTGCGCTGAAAGCCGGTGGCGGCATGCTGGCGCCGATGGCCGGCAATGCGGGCCTGCCGCCGGAGGGCGCCGGCCTGCAGGTGGCGACGCGCTACGGCCACGGTTTGGGCATCCTCTACGACGTCGCCCCCGGCTCCCACGACGGCAAGCTGGCCGCCGACCTACTGGCGTGGCAGGCCCAGAAGCGTCCCGCGATCGAGAAAGCGGTGGGCGCCCTGCGCGCGCGCTACTACGGTTCGCACATCAACGGTTCGGTGTTTCCCAACAATACCTACCTCTGGGGATCCAACCTGTTCAAGGTCTGGCAGCCGCACGGGCCCGATCGCACCGAGTGCTTCACCTGGGCGATTGTGGAGAAGGACATGCCGGCGGAGCTCAAGCAGCGCATCGCCAATTCCATGCACCGCACCTTCGGCGTGGCGGGCTACTGGGAGGCGGATGACAACGACAACATGGAATCGGAAAGCCAGCTGTCTCGCGGCTATGTCACGCGCCAGGGCTTCATGAACGCGCAAATGGGTATCGGTGGTGACCGCGAGGACCCGGAATTGCCGGGCGTGGTCGGCGAGTCGGCCATCGGCGAGACCTCCTACCGTGGCTACTTCCGCTTCTACCAGGAAGTGATGGCCGCGAAGGACTGGCACGACATGGATCCCAACGACTCGCAGTGGAAGCGCCAGCTTATTGAGGCAGGAGCCGATCCGACCCCCGTCGCGGCAGCGGCCTGATCCCCGGAGACCCTATATGGCAAACGATGCAGCGGTAGCGGTGAAGCTGGACACGGCCGGAACCGTGCCGCCGGAACAGTACGCTCCGGACGCGGTCTGGCGCGAGGCCGAGCGGCTGTTGTACCGCGAGGCCCGGTTGCTCGACACCGAGCGCTTGTCCGACTGGCTGGAGCAGATCGTGGATCCGACGATTCGCTACATGGTGGTGAGCAGGGAACTGCGCTTCCGCAAGGAGAAACGCTATGGACAGCCCGCGGAGGTCTTCATGTACGACGACGACTACGGCTTCCTCAAGGCGCGTGTCGACCAGTTCCACAGCGGCATGCAGTGGCGCGTCGATCCGCCGGAGCGCTACCGGCGTCTGGTGACGAATGTCGAGGTGTTCGAGACCGGCAAGGACGGCGAGTTCGCGGCGCGCAGCAATTGCCTGGCGGTCCGCACGCGCCGCGCCTACGAGATCGACCAGTTCGTGTACTGCCGGGAGGACGTCCTGCGGCGCTGCCCCTTCGGCACGCTGCGGCTGGTGCAGCGACGTATCGACTTCGACGAGCGCTCGGTGGCTGGCCGCAATCTGGTGATGATCCTTTGACAGACGAGAAACAACATGGCGGAGCGAAGCATGGGATGGCTTGAAGGCAATGTGGCAATCGTCACCGGCGGCGGTTCCGGGCTTGGCAGGGCGCTGGTCGAGCGCTTCATCAAGGAAGGCGCAAGGGTGGGCGTACTGGAGCGCAGCGCCGAGCGCGGCGAGGAACTGCGGCGCGATTTCGGCGATCAGGTCGAGGTCGTAACGGGCGATGTCACGACCTGGGAGGACAATGCCCGTGTGGTGGAACAGACCGCCGCGCGCTTCGGCCGGCTGGACACCTTTATCGCCAACGCGGGCATCTTTGATTTCTTCCAGGCCCTGCCGCAGCTGGAGCCTGAGAAGATTTCCGCGGCCTTCGATGAATTGTTCGCGGTCAACGTCAAGGGCGGCCTCCTCGGGGCCCGGGCAGCGCTGCCGGAGTTGCTGAAGAGCCAGGGCAGCATCATCTTCACGATCTCCAATTCCGGCTTCTATGCCGGCGGAGGCGGCCCGATCTATACCGCCTCCAAGCATGCGCTGGTCGGCCTGGTGAAGCAGCTGGCGCATGAGCTGGCACCGAAGGTGCGCGTCAACGGCGTCGCCCCCGGTGGCCTGCGCACCAACCTCAGCGGCCTGGTCGCGACGGGGACCGCGCAGCAGGCGCTGAACCAGATCGATGAATTCGACCAGATGATCGTCGGAATCACGCCTTTGCGTATGGCGCCGACGACGGCACAGACCTGCGGACCCTACGTCCTTTTGGCCTCGCGCGAAAACGCGGCGCCCATCACCGGTGTCGTCATCAACAGCGATGGCGGCTTCGGCGTGCGCGGCATCATGAATGTCTGCGGCGGCGAGAACCTGTAACTCCATTACATAGGGGAAAACCCATGCTGAAGCTGTACTACAGTCCCGGCGCCTGCTCGCTGGCGGCACACATCGCCTTGCGCGAGTCAGGCCTGTCCTTCGAGCTGGAGAAGGTCGACTTGGCCAGCCGCCGGACCGCCTCCGGCGGCGACTATCTCTCGATCAATTCCAAGGGCTATGTGCCGGCGCTGCAGTTTGCCGACGGCTCGGTATTGACTGAGGGGCCGGCGATCCTGCAGTACGTCGCGGACCAGAATCCGGGGCTGCGACTGGCGCCGCCAGTCGGCAGCCGAGAGCGCTACCAGCTACAGGCCTGGCTGAACTTCTTCTCCTCCGAACTGCACAAGCAGTACAGCCCGCTGTTCAACCCGGCTTGCACCGCCGAGCAGCGCCAGACTGCGATAGCCGCGCTGGAGCGGCGCTATATCTGGCTGGCCAACGAGCTGCGCGACCGCACCTATCTGGTCGGCGATTGCTTCACGATAGCCGACGCTTACCTGTTCACGGTCAATGGCTGGGGCGCTTTCATCGGTTTCGATCTTGGCCGCTGGCCGGTGATCGGGGCATACCAGCAGCGCATCGCCGCCCGCCAGGCGGTGCAGGCCGCGTTGCGCGCGGAGGGCTTGCTGAAGGATATGACCTGAAGCGCGGGGCATGACATGAAAATCTGTCGATTCAACGGCAACCGCCTCGGAGTTCTGGTAGGAGACGGCGTTCTGGACGTGACGCCGGCGCTGGCCGCGATCCCCCTGCAGCATTGGCCGTTGGCACAGGGCGATCCCCTGATCCTGCATTTCGACACCGTACTGGAGCGGGTGCGGGAGCTGCTGCCCGCGGCACCGCGCCTGGCGCTGGATCGCCTGGCGCTGGATTCACCGGTGGCCAATCCCGGCAAGATCGTCAATGCGCCGATCAACTACCGGGCACACATCGACGAGACCAGCCAGGACGCAGCCATTGCGCATGGGCGCGACATGACCCGGAGCATCTGGGACTGGGGCCTGTTCCTGAAGGCCAGCAGCGCGCTGATCGGTCCCTCCGAACAGATTCGCCTGCGCTTTCCCGATCGCCGAAATGACCACGAAGTGGAACTGGCGGTGGTCATCGGTCGGCGCTGCCACCAAGTGTCCCGCGAGGAGGCCTTGAACTACGTCGCCGGCTACGCCATCGGCCTGGACATCACGATCCGCGGCCCCGAGTTGCAGAGCTTTCGCAAGTCGCCGGACACCTATGCGGTCTGCGGGCCCTGGCTGGCGACGCGCGACGAGATTCCGGATCCCGGCGTATTGGATCTGCGCCTCTGGGTCAACAACGAATTGCGGCAGTCGGCCAATACCCGGCAGCTGATTTACGATGTGCCGCGCCTGATCGAATACGCCTCCAGCTTCTACACGCTCCATCCGGGCGATCTGATCTTCACGGGCACGCCGGAGGGGGTGGGGCCGTTGCTGCCCGGTGACCGGGTGGACGCGGAGATCGCGCAGATTGGCCGTTTCAGCATCCAGGTGGCGGACCGCTACGTCTGATCGTACAGAAGGCTCGTCTCCAATCACCGCGCCGGCATTTTGCCGGCGCGGTGTATCCGCTTAGACGAAACGGTCGAAATGCAGCTGTGCGGTTGGCACGCGCTTTTCCAGCATCAGTAGTCGCTGCAGTGCGTCCGTCATCGGCGGCGGGCCACAGAAGTAGTAGTCGTATCTGCTGGCATCGCCTGCCGACTCCAGCCACCCCTGCAGCACCTGGTGCACGAAGCCGCGCTGGCCTTCCCAGGCCCCGGCATGCGCTGGGTCGGAGATCGCGGTGACGCACTCGACTCTTCTGGCCAGCGCCTCATCGCGCGCCAGCAGGGCCGGCGCGCAGAGGTCTGCCGGCGTACGGCCGCCGTAGAACAGCAGCAGCCGCCGGGACGCCAGCTGCGGTGCCCGTGCCGCAGCGGCCAAGATCGACAGCAGTGGCGAAATGCCCGAGCCGCCGCCGACGCAGACGATGTCGCGGTCATTGTCCGGGCGCAGGTGTGCCATGCCGTAGGGGCCGTCCAGGCCGATCGTATCGCCGGGCTGCAGGCCCTCGAACAGAGCCGCGCCGCCGCGACCGGCGCCTATTTGTTTGATCACGAACTGCCAGAGGCCCTCGCCGTTCGGCAGATTCGACATGGAGTAGGCGCGGGCGCCAGCGACGCCCGGCAGGTCCAGCAAGGCGTACTGGCCGGGCAGGAAATCCGCCGGGTCCCCTGCGCGGAAGCTGAACTCGGCCATGTCGGCGGTCAGCCGCGTTCTCGACACCAGGGTCGCACGCCGCCGCGTGGGTCGCAGCGACGGCTGGCAGTCCGGCTTGAGCCGGACGCGCAGTGTGCAGTCACCGCTGGGGACCGTTTGGCAGGCCAACTGCCGCCCGCGCTCGCGGGCCCGTGGCGTGAGGCCCGGGGCCTGAGGCCACAATTCTTCGAGGTCTCCGGAAACCCTTTCGAACTGGCAGGAGCCGCAGCCACCGGAATTGCACTCGTAGGGGAAGGCGATTCCGGCACGCAGCGCGGCACGCAGCACCGTATCTCCGGCATCGCAAGGAAAGCTCTGACCGCTGGCTTCGAGGGTAATCAGGTGCCTGGCCATGTGTATGGAATAGAAAAGGCGGCCGGCGTCGACACTGCCCGCGCAGCCGCCAAGGACGGAGAAGGGAGGCCTACTGCTGCCCGAAGACGCCGATCGGACCTTCAGCAAGGTTGACGATCACGCTCTTGGTCAGGGTGTAGTGATTCATCACCTCGGCGGCAAACTCGCGGCCGAAACCGCTCTGCTTGTAGCCGCCGACCGGCATGCCGCCAAGGAAGTTGTAGTAACGGTTGACCCAGACCGTGCCGGTTTCCAGGCCCCGCGCGATGCGATGGGCGCGGGAGAGGTCCCTGGTCCACAGTCCGCCACCGAGACCGTAGACCGAGTCGTTGGCCATGCGCACCACCTCTTCGTCGTCGCGAAAGCCGATGACGCAGCTGACCGGGCCGAAGATTTCTTCCTGGGCGATGCGCATGCTGTTGTCGACGTCGAAGAACACCGTCGGTTCGATGAACAGGCCATCCTCGAACCCGGCCGGGGTGGCCTTGCGGCCACCGGCGGCGAGCTTGGCGCCCTCCTGCTGGCCGAGTTCGAGGTAGCCCATGATCTTGTCGTATTGCGTCCTGGAGACCTGCGGCCCGATCTGCGTCGTCGGCTCGCGCGGGTCTCCTGCCTTCACGCGCTTGAGCAGGGAGGTGAACTTGTCGAGGAAGACATCCTTGACCTTTTCGTGCACGAAGACGCGGCTGCCAGCCAGGCAAACCTCGCCCTTGTTGAGCACGGTCGACATCGCCGCGCCCTCGGCGGCGGCATCCAGGTCGGCATCCTCGCAGACGATATTGGCGGACTTGCCACCCAACTCCATGGTCTGCGGAATGATGTTGACGCTGGCGTACTGCATCAGCTTTTGTGCCGTCGGACGGGAGCCGGTGAAGGCGACCTTGCGCACCTTCGGGTGCGTCACCAGTGCCTCACCGACGCTGGGGCCATATCCGGTGACGACGTTGACCACGCCTGGCGGCAGAAGATCTGCCATCTCGCGGAAGAACTCCAGCACCGACAGGCAGACGATCTCGGAGGGCTTCAGCACCACGGTGTTGCCCGCGGCCAGAGCCGGCGCCAGCTTCGCGGCCATCATGATCAGCGGAACGTTCCAGGGAATGATCTGCGCCACCACCCCCAGCGGTTCACGCAGCACGATACCCAGGGTATTCGGCGCGTCGATCGACTGGCCATGAAGGAACCAAGGAGCTCCGGAGAATATCTCGAACTGCTCGATGGCCATCGGCAGGTCGAAATGCATCGCTTCCATAGCGGGTTTGCCATTGTCCAGGCAATCCATCATCGCGTAGTCGGCCATTCGCGCACGCAGGCGGCGCGCCATCTCGTAGAGGACGCGCTGGCGCTCGGAGCGCGGCGTCTGCGACCAGGCCGGAAAGGCTTGCGCTGCGGCATCGACAGCTCGGCGCGCGTCCTCGGCGTTGCCGGACTGGATATACGACAGAGTCTGACCGTTGGCGGGATTGATCATCGGGATGCGCTCGCCGCTGGCGCCCTGGACCCATGTGCCGCCTATGAAGTGGCCATACTCCTTCTGGAAGTATTTCGCTGCCTGGGCGGCATCGCCGTTGCGGTCCGGGAATTCGCTCTTGGTCATTTCTGGTCTCCTCGTTCGACTGGCGGCTTGTCCGTCAGTGATCCTTGATTTCGGTATAGAGATCGCCGCCCTCGACGATCACCGGGTAGGTCTGCAGCGGCACTTCACAGGGGAACTGCGTGGCCTCACCGGTCCTTACGTTGAAGCAACCGCCGTGGAGGGGGCACTCGATGGTGTCGCCCTCGAAGAAGCCGTCGCTCAGCAGGGCGACGTTGTGCGTGCAGACGTTGCTGGTGACGTAGATTTCGCCGCCGACGTCGAAGGCGGCAACCGGCGGAAGGCCGGCGATGTCCAGGGGCAACATGCCGGCAGCGGGGACGTCGGCCCTGCTACAAAGCCGTATTTTTCTTGTCATTGAAGTGCGCTCTCCGATTCTCGACCGTTGGTCTGTCAGCTGTTGCCAAAGGATCGTGAACGGCAGAGCATCATTCAATAGAATGAGAGTAATGAACCTCATCACTCCGCTGAATGTCGGGCCAGCGCGCGTCAGGTTCAAATGGAGGCGCCATGGATCTGAATAAAGTCGACCTAAACTTATTGCTTGTGTTCAACCAGCTGGTAATCGAGCGGCGCGTGTCGCGCGTCGCCGAAAGCCTGGGGGTCTCGCAGCCAGCGGTGAGCAACGCGCTTAACCGCCTGCGCAAGCTGCTCAACGATGACCTGTTCCTTCGTACCTCTCACGGCATGGAACCCACGCCTCGTGCGCTGCAGCTGGCCGAACCGATCGCCTACGCGATCGATACGATCAAGAGCGCGCTGAGCCAGGAGAGTGTGTTCGAACCGGCGACCAGCACGCGCAGCTTCACCATTGCGGCGACCGACATCGGCGAGATCTATTTCCTTCCGCCGCTGCTGAACCGGCTCGCGGAGATGGCGCCGGGCGTCACCCTGTCGACGATCCGCCACAACCCGGCAAACCTGAAGGACGACATGGAGAGCGGCCGCGCGGATTTTGCGATCGGCCTGCTGCCGCAGCTGCAGGGCAGCTTCTTCCGCCAGCGCCTGTTTCGTCAGCGCTTCGTCTGCGTGTTCCGCAACCAGCATCCGCTGGCCAAGCGCAAGATCGTCAGCAAGGAAGATTTCTACTCGGCGAAACACGCCGTGGTGGTGCTCCATGGCACCGGTCACGGAGAAGTGGACAAGCTGATTGACCGCAAGGGCGCCGAGCGCAGGATACAGTTGTCAGTGCCGCATTTCGTGGCGATGGGCCATATCCTGCAGGAAACCGACCTGATCGCGACCCTGCCGGAGCGGCTCGCGAAACGCCTCGAAGGTCCCTTCAAGCTCACATGCGTGCCGCATCCGGTCAAACTGCCGGATCACTCCATCGACTTGTTTTGGCATGCCAAGCTGCATCGCGACCCGGCCAACCAGTGGCTGCGGCGATTGCTGTTCGAACTGTTTACCGTTTGACGATGGCCGCGGGGCGCCGTTCCAGGCGCCGCCCGGCCTTGAGGATTTGACCGGGGACTTCGTGGCCGACCAGCTTCTGCAGCCTCTCGGAAGCGGCGAGCAGGATGTCGATGTCGATGCCGCAGTCGTAGCCCTGCAACTCCAGCATGTGCGCGACGTCCTCGGTGCAGACATTTCCTGTGGCACCCGGCGCATACGGGCAGCCGCCCAATCCGCCCAGCGAAGCGTCGAAGCGCCTGACGCCTGCAGCTGCGCCGGCCAGCACGTTGGCCAGGCCCATGCCGCGGGTGTTGTGGAAGTGCAGTGTCAGCGTCTCCAGCGGCCATCGTCGCGCCCAGGCGGCGCTGATCGTGGAAACCTGGGCGGGGTAGGCCATTCCGGTGGTATCGCAGAGCGCAATGCTGTCCACGCCGAGATCGAAGAACTGCCATGCCCAGTCGAGCACACGTGCCTGAGCGACCTCACCTTCGTAAGGACAGCCGAAGGCGGTGGATAGCGAGACGTTGATGGCGATGCCGGCCGTGCGTGCCAGGGCGACGACCTCGCGCAAGGCGCTGAAGGACTCTTCGCAGCTGCGGCGCAGGTTGGCACGGTTGTGACTCTCACTGACCGACATCACCAGGTTGAATTCGTCCGGCCGCAATGGCAGTGCGCGTTCGGCGCCCCGCAGGTTCGGCACCAGGACCGTGTAGATGATCTCCGGCGCGCGATGGATCGTGCCGAGCACGGCGTCCGCATCGGCCAGCGCCGGGATGGCCTGGGGCGATACGAAGGACGTGACTTCGATCTTGGCCAGGCCGCTGCGCGACAGCATGTCGATCAGCGCGATCTTGTCGGCACTGGGCACAAAGCAGGCTTCGGCCTGCAGGCCGTCGCGCGGGGCGACCTCGGTGAGGTGGATGCGGGGACGCGGATTCATTGCATGGGTCATACGATGCGCGCCCCGCGCAAGGCAGAAAGGCGCTCGCCCTCGATCCCAAGGCTGGCCAGCACGGCCTCGGTGTCCTCACCTAGCCGCGGCGCGGGGTGGCGAATTCCGCCAGGACTTAGCGACAGCTGGGGGATGATGCCCGGAACTTCCAGCATGTCGCCCTCCCGCGTGGTCACGGTCTGTATCATGCCGCGTGCACGGTATTGCGGGTCCTCGGCGATGTCTCGGGCGGAGTAGACCCGGCCGCAGGGCACGCGTTCGGCCTGCAGTGCCCCCAGTACCTCCTCGACGCGGCGTAGCCGGGTCCAGGCGCCGATCGCTTCATCGAGCTGCGCGGCGCGGGCAACACGGCCTTCGTTGTCGGCTAGTGCCGTGTCCTGTGCCAGGTCGTGGCGGCCGATCGTCTCCATCAGCCGCCTGAAGATGCTGTCGCCGTTGCCGGCGATCAGGACGTGGCCGTCGCTACAGGGGTAGGCGTTGCTGGGTGCGATACCCGGCAGCGCGCTGCCCGCTGGTTCACGTATGACGCCGGCGGCGCTGTACTCCGATAGCAGGCTCTCCATGCAGTTGAACACGGCCTCGTACAGCGCCACGTCGATCACCTGGCCGGCCCCACCGTTGACCTTGCGGTGATACAGCGCCAGCAGTATGCCGATCGCACCGTGCAGAGCGGCCAGGGTATCGCCGATGCTGACGCCAACCCGAACCGGCAGGCGTCCCGGCTCGCCGCTGAGGTGGCGCAGGCCGCCCATGGCTTCGCCGATGACGCCAAAGCCGGGACGGTCGCGGTAAGGACCGGTCTGGCCATAACCGGAGATGCGCAGCATCACAAGGCCCGGGTTTAGCGCCGACAGCTCCTTCCATCCCAGCCCCCAGTCCTCCAGCACGCCGGGGCGGAAATTCTCGATCAACACGTCGGCCTCTGCCGCGAGCCGTCGCGCGATGTCCTGCGCCTCGGGCTGGCGCAGGTCCAGCGTCACCGAACGTTTGTTGCGCGACTGTATCTGCCACCAGACCGAGGTGCCGTTGCGAAGCAGGCGCCAGTTGCGTAGCGGGTCGCCCTGTCCCGGCGGCTCGATCTTGATTACTTCGGCGCCGAAGTCGCCGAGGACCTTGCCGGCGAAGGGACCGCCTATCAGCTGTCCTAATTCGAGAACCTTGAGTCCTGTCAGAGGCGGCGGGTCGGTACGTGCGTCGCTGCTCATCGTTGATCCCTGTCGATGTCGGAGTGCGCAGACTAGCCCGCGATCCTCCGGGCGCAACATTCACGAGAGTGAACGGCATCATTCACCCTATACGATTTACTTATGGTGGGGCATCTCCGATTCTGCAATCGAAGTGGATCAGAGGAGAGCGAGGGTGGAACTGGTGGTGCGACCCAGCGGGCGTGTCCTGGAAGTACAGGCGGGGGAGACCCTGCTGGACGCGCTATTGGGCAACCAGGTTCCTATCTCGCACAGCTGCAAGGACGGACGCTGCGGCGTCTGTCGCTGCCGGCTCCTGCGCGGCAAAGTCGTGGGGACGGCGCGGCAGATGCGTCCGTCGCCGGTTCCGGGGTGGTCCTGCGTGCTGGCCTGCCAGAGCGTGCTGACCGAAGACTGTGTGATCGAGATTCCTGCGCCGGAAGAGGTGGTAGTTCACCCGGCGCGCACGATGAAGGCCGAGGTGGTGGCGGTGGCGCCTCTGTCCCGCGACACCCTGCGGCTGAGGGTGCGGCCACAGTTGCCGCTGTCATTTTCCCCAGGGCAGTACGTCGAGCTGGAATTCGAGCGCGGCCTTGCCCGTCCGTACTCGATGTGTGGATTGCCGGGAAACGAACTGGAGTTCCACGCGCGTCTCCATCCAGGGGGCCGTGCTTCCGCCCGCCTTTCCGGAGAGCTCAAGCCCGGCGACGTGCTCAAGCTGCGTGGGCCTCTGGGAATCACCTTCCTGCGATCTCGCAATGAAGATCCCATCCTCTGTGTGGGTGCCGGCACAGGCCTGGCACCGACGCTGTCGATCCTGCGCGGCATTGCCGCCGCAGGAATGAAGAATCCGCTGCAGATCTACTTGGGGTTCACCTGTCGGGAAGACGTCTATGGCCAGGACGAACTGGCGCAGGTTCTGGAGCAGTTGCCGGCGGCGTGCACACACACCGTGGTCGCCACCGGAGCCCTCGACCGTGGCATGAGGCGTGGCCTGCTGACAAGCGCGATCGCAGCTGATTTCCCCAGCCTTGCGGGCTGGCGCGGCTACGTTTTTGGATCGCCGCACGCGGTGGACGCCACGGTGCGTACGCTGCGGGAGAAGCAGATGGCGGAACAGAGCATCTACGCCGAACCCTTTCACATCACCGGAAACTAGCCAGGCTCCCATGACCTCCGCTGCCATGATCGACCCCGCTGGCCTCGATGCCCGCCGCGAGTACTACGAACGCATCGACCGCCACCACCTCACGCCGCTCTGGGAAGTGCTAGGGACGTTGGTGCCGCCGACGCCGAGAAGCCCGGCACAGGCGGCACTGTGGCGCTACAACCAGGCCCGCGACTACCTGCTTGAAGCCGGCGGGTTGATCAGCGCGCACGAGGCCGAGCGCCGGGTGCTGGTGCTGGAGAATCCCGGATTGCGGGGGCAGTCGCGCATCACTCAGAGTCTCTATGCCGGCCTGCAGCTGATCCTGCCGGGTGAAGTCGCGCCGGCACATCGTCATACGCAGTCGGCGCTGCGCCTGGTACTGGAAGGCGAGGGCGCCTACACCGCAGTCGACGGCGAGCGCACGACGATGCGCCGCGGTGATTTCATCATCACCCCGGCCTGGACGTTCCACGATCACGGAAACTCCGGCACGCAGCCGGTGATCTGGCTCGATGGCCTCGACATCCCGATCGTGCAACTGCTCGACGCCGGCTTCGCTGAAAAGAGCGCGCAAGACGAGCAAGCGGTGATACGGCGCGAGGGCGATGCACTCGCGCGCTACGGGTACAACATGCTGCCGGTGGATTTCGAGCCGCAGCGCCAGGATCCGACCAAGGTCTTCGTCTATCCCTACGCCCGGACGCGAGAGGCGCTGCGTGGGATCGCATCAGGCGACATCGATCCGCATCACGGCTACAAGCTTCGCTACGTCAACCCGGCCACTGGAGGTTCCCCGATGCCGACGATCGGCGCGGCGGCTCAATTGCTACCCGCCGGCTTCGAGACCCGCGGTTGCCGCAGTACCGACAGCAGCATCTTTATCTGCCTGCAGGGCGGCGGTGTGGCGCGCATCGGCGAGACCGAACTGCGCTTTGGCGAGAACGACGTGTTCGTCGTGCCCTCCTGGAATGAACTGCGCCTCCAAGTGACTTGCGAAACCATCCTGTTCAGCTATTCCGACCGCCCGGTCCAGCGACTACTGGGTCTATGGCGCGAGCAAAAGGCCTGATTACACATCCAGGTTCACAACCCGAATCACAGTACTCGAGGAGAGTTTGGTGAAGTACACATTTTCGCCCGCGCCGGGCTATGTGCTGCCGGTGGCCGGCAGCGACGAACAGTTTCCGGTCAATCGCATTTTCTGCGTCGGCCGCAACTACGCGGCCCATGCCCGTGAAATGGGCCAGGACGAGCGCGAGCCGCCGTTCTTCTTCATGAAACCCGCCTCCGCGATCGTGGTCGTCAACGGTCAGACCGCGGAGATTCCGTATCCGCCGATGACCGGCAACTTCCATCATGAGATCGAGCTGGTGGTGGCGATCGGCCGGCAGGGCAGGGCGGTGTCGCAGGACGAGGCCGAGTCGCTGGTCTACGGCTACGCCGTGGGCCTGGACATGACGCGCCGTGACCTGCAGCTGGAGGCTCGCGACAAGGGGCGCCCCTGGGAGTTCGGCAAATCTTTTTCGCAGTCTGCGCCGATCGGCGCGATCCGTCGGGTCGCCGACGTGGGCCATCCGAAATCCGCTTCCATATCGGTCGCTGTCAATGGCCAGCCGCGCCAGGCTTCGGATATCGCCAAGCTCATCTGGAGCGTGCCGGAGTGCATCGCCTTCTTGTCGCAGTTCGAGACCCTGCAACCGGGCGATCTGATCATGACCGGCACGCCGGAAGGCGTCGGCGCGGTGGTCGCCGGCGACCTGATGCTGGGACGGATCGATGGTCTAGGCGAAATCCAGGTACGCGTGGCGGGCTGACCGCTCAGGAGAACCGCCATGAACGACGCCCCCATCACTCTCCCTTCGTCGCCGGGTTGGCCGGGCGACGGGGTGCACCGCGTGCCCTATTGGGTCTACACGGATCCGGATACCTATCGACGCGAACTCGAGCGCTTCTACTACGCCGGTCACTGGTGCTATATCGGCCTGGAGGCCGAGATCCCGCACCCGGGCGACTTCCGCCGCTCGGTTGTCGGAGAGCGTTCGGTCATCATGGTGCGCACCCAGGACGGCGGCGTGCGGGTGCTGGAGAACGTCTGCGCCCATCGCGGCGCGCAGTTCTGCCGCGAGCGCCAGGGTAACCGCAAGGAATTCGTCTGCCCCTACCATCAGTGGGCCTACGATCTTGAGGGCAAGTTGCGCGGCATTCCCTATCGCCGAGGTATCCGCCAGGACGGTCAGCTCAATGGCGGCATGCCGGCTGATTTCCAGATGGAGGGCCGCGGCCTGACCTCGCTCAAGGTCGCGGTGCGCGGCGGCGTGGTGTTTGCCAGCTTCGACCACTCGCTGGAGTCCTTTGAGGACTACCTCGGTCCGACGATCCTGTCCTACTTCGACCGCGTTTTCGACGGCCGCAAGCTGAAGATACTGGGCTACAACCGGCAACGAATCCCGGGAAACTGGAAGCTGATGCAGGAAAACATCAAGGATCCCTATCATCCGGGCCTGTTGCATAGCTGGTTCGTGACCTTCGGCTTGTGGCGCGCCGACAGCAAGACCTCACTGAAGATGGACCCGCACAAGCGCCATGCCGCGATGATCGGCGTGCGCAGCGTCGGCAAGCCGGCCGGGGACGTCGTCTCCGGCGTGACCAGCTACAAAGCCGACATGAGCCTGCGCGACCCGCGCCAACTCGACATCGTGCCAGAGGAATGGTGGAAGGGTCCGACCGCGGTGATGTTGACGCTGTTTCCGAGCCTGATCATTCAGCAGCAGGTCAATAGTCTCTCGATGCGGCATATCCAACCGCGCGGGCCTGGCGTGTTTGATTTCGTGTGGACTCACTTCGCCTTCGAAGACGACAGCGACGAGATGATCCAGCGGCGCTTGCTGCAAGCCAACCTGTTCGGCCCGTCCGGCTATGTTTCCGCGGACGACGGCGAGGTCATCGAGTTCTCGCAGATGGGGTTCCAGGAAAAGCCAGACCAGCAATGCCTGCTGGAAATGGGTGGGCACGATAGCGAAGAGGCAACCAACATCGCCTCGGAGACACTGATTCGGGGCATGTATCAATACTGGCGGCGGGTGATGGGCGTATGAATCAGGCACTCGAACCGCTGGTGTACACCGAGCTTTTGCAGCTCTACGCCGAGTATACGGCCACCGTCGATGCGGGCAACTGGGACGGCTGGCCGGAGTTCTTCACCGAGGATTGCGTCTACAAGCTCCAGCCGCGCGAAAACCATGAGCGTGGGCTGCCGCTGGCGACGCTGCATTTCCATAGCAAGGGCATGCTGCAGGATCGCGTCTACGGAATCCGCGAGACCCTGTTCCATGACCCCTACTACCAACGGCATGTCGTGAGCTTGCCGCGCGTCCTGGCGGTGGATCGCGGGCGCTGGTTCCTGGAGGCGAACTACGCGGTGTTCCGTACCAAGCTTGGGGAAATCAGCACGGTGTTCAATGTCGGCCGTTATCTGGACGAAGTGGTGAGGGTAGATGGTGCGCTGAAGTTCGCGTCGCGCTTCTGCATTTACGACAGCGAAATGATCCCCAACGCGATCATCTACCCAATCTAGGAACTTAATGACCGGCGTATTTCGGATCACCGAGCTGATCGACACGCGCCCGCTGGGACGCCTGCAGCTTGAGGTTGTCACGCTGTGCGCTCTGGTGGCCTTGCTTGACGGCTTCGACACCCAGGTCATCGCTTACGTCGCTCCCGCGATTGCCGAGCAATGGGGCATGGCGCCGTCGGCGCTGGGGCCGGTGTTCGGTGCCGGGCTGCTGGGTCTGATGGCCGGCGCGCTTATCGGCGGGCCGCTGGCCGACCGTTGGGGGCGCAAGTGGACGATCGTGGTTTCGACCCTGCTGTTCGGCGTATTCGCACTGGCGACTGCTTGGGCGCAGACACCCGGACAATTGCTGGCCTTGCGCCTGCTGACCGGGCTAGGCCTGGGCAGCGCGATGCCCAACCTGATCGCGCTGACCTCCGAGTATGCTCCGGCGCGACTGCGCACCATGCTGGTGACGCTGATGTTCTGCGGCTTCCCGCTGGGCTCTATCCTCGGTGGCGTTCTTAGCGCGCTGTGGATTCCAACCTTGGGCTGGCCGGCGCTTTTCGTGCTCGGTGGCGCTGTCCCCCTGATGCTGACGCTGGTGCTGGCCTGGCGCTTGCCGGAGTCGCCCGGGTTCCTGCTTTTGCGGCGCGCTCGTAGCCGTGAACTCCAGCGCGTGCTGGAACGGCTGGAGCCGGACAGACGGCATGATTTGCGAAGCGTTATCGCCGGCGAACCGCCGCATCCGGGATTTCCTCTACGGGAGTTGTTCCGCGGTCGGCGCACGAAGGTCACCTTGCTGCTGTGGACCGCGTTCTTCATGAACCTACTGGTCATGTACTTCATGGTCAACTGGCTGCCGACCCTGCTGACGCTGACCGGCTACTCGCTAAGCTTGGCGATCCTGGCCTCGTCGTTGCTCAACTTGGGCGGGATCGGCGGGGGCATCCTGTTGGCTGCCTTGGTGCGACGCTATGGCCCCTACCGGACGCTGGGAGCTGCCTTCGTGCTGGTTGCCGCCATCGTGGCGGCGCTGGCCCACGTGACGGCGCTACCGCGGCTGACACTGCCAGCGATCTTCTTGGCCGGCGCGGGCGTAGTCGGCGCGCAATTCTGCCTCAACGCCTTGGCTGCCGAGGCCTATCCGACCGCGATCCGTGCTACCGGTGTCGGTTGGGCGCTGGGCATCGGTCGAATAGGCTCGGTCGCCGGTCCGCTGCTGGGTGGACTTCTGCTGGGCTGGGGGTGGTCCCCAGACCAACTGGTGCTGGCCTGCGCGATCCCGGCGCTGGTCACGGCAGCGGCGATCTTCGGCCTGGCGCGGCTGAGCGCCCCGGCTCCCGCCCCCTCGTCCCGGAACCTGCTTCCATGAAACTTCACACCTACTACCGCAGTTCCGCCTCCTACCGCGTCCGCATCGCGCTTAACCTCAAGGGGCTGGAGGCCGAACATCTGCCCGTGCATCTGACGCGAGATGGGGGCGAGCAGTTCCTGGCGAAGTTCCGCGCTACAAACCCCGCGGCGCTAGTACCGGTGCTGGAAGACGGTAGCGAACGTATCGCCCAGTCATTGGCAATCATTGAATATCTCGACGAGCGTTACCCGGAATCGCCGTTGCTGCCGGCCTCCGCCGCCGACCGTGCCTGGGTCCGGCAGATCGCGCTGGCCATCGCCTGCGATATTCACCCGCTAAACAATCTGCGCGTCCTGAAGTACTTGACCGGCCCGATAGGCTTGTCGGAGGAGCAGAAGCAGACCTGGATACGCCATTGGATCGATCTCGGGCTACAAGCGCTCGAGAGCAGGCTGACCACATCGCCGCGCCGCGGTGCATTTTGCTTCGGCGATCGACCGACTTTGGCGGATTGTTGCCTGGTGCCCCAGTTATTCAATGCGGAGCGCTTCGGGATGGCGCTGGACGCCTATCCGAACCTGCGGCGCATCGAGCAGGCCTGCAATATTCTGAAGGCTTTCCAGAATGCACATCCGGCGAATCAACCGGATGCGGAGTGATGCGAGCCGGCAGCCGGCACTTAATGTTCCTGACCGGGAAACTTCGATGTCATTTGCTGGGATCGGTTTGCGTGGTCGCAACTCCAGAGTAAGAGTAGAGGTCCTGACGAACCGTGAGAAGCTCGTCTTCCAAGCCTTGCGGGACGGGTTGACCGCTCTCGAGACTGCAAAGGCGTTGGGGGTGTCAATCAACACCATCAAGTTTCATCGAAAGAATCTTTACTCGAAGCTGGGAGTAGGGTCGCGCCTGGATGCCGTGAGAACGTTTGATGCTGGTGAGGAAGCCTACTCATCCTGGCATGCATAGGCATCACGTTGTAGCAGGAGGCCGAGCAAGCGAGACGGCCACTTCGCTTCTCCCGCCCATATACGCATGTGCCCTTAGGTCTTCATCCGAGCATCTCGGAGGCGGTCATTTTCGAAGGCGATAACTGACACTTAAGCGACAGTCGCTGATCAGCCGAGGCTGTGTGAAAACGGCCTAAAGCTTGCTGGGCAAACTCCGTCTGCGGAGACGGAGAATCGGATGAGCCGCTTCATCGAAGGTGAAGACAGAACGCAAAGCGTCCTCTTCCCAGAGCGTCTTGATGATTACATCGGCGAGGACAACCCGGTTCGAGTGATCGATGCCTTCGTCGACGAGCTGGATCTCGCTAAGCTGGGGTTCGATGGCGTCCACGCAGAGGACACTGGCCGCACCAGATGAGCCGGTACATTGGCCAGCTCGCCGTAGGTGCCCCAGCGAGCGATATCCAATGGAGGGATTAGAGCGACGGCATCGCCAACCTTTGTCTCGGTTACGTCGCTACCGACTGCGACCACGATGCCAGCGGCCTCATAGCCCAAGCGGCTCGGGAACTCGGCCTCCTGTAGATACGCATGGTTGCGAAACATCACTTCGGCACGGTTCAGGCCAATAGCTTTGACGCAAATCTGCACCTCGGTTGCTGCCGGCGCCGGTACGTCCAGATCTTCCAGCTTCAGAACGCTGGCGTCACCGTATTCATGAATTCTGACAATGCGTGCCATTACGGATACCTCGCTTTTGAATGGGCTTTGATTTATGCGACCTGCAGTGTCGGATAGTCTGTATAGCCCTTGGCGCCACCTGCGTAGAACGTGTTGGAGTCAGGCGCGTTCAGCGGTGCCTTGGCCTTGATGCGTGCGGGCAGGTCCGGGTTAGCCAGGAAGGCGGTGCCAAAGGCCACAGCGTCAAGCTTGCCTGCGGCGATGGCCGCCTCTGCCTCATCAGCGCTGTAGCCCATGTTGCCCACCAACACGCCTTTATACTTCTCACGCGCTACGGGCATGACATCGGCCTTCTGCACGCCGAAGAAATCGGCGCGCATCACGTGCAGGTAAGCCAGCTTGAAGGCATTGAGCCTATCGGCCAGGAAGCCGATGAGGGCCAGCGGGTCGCTGTCTTTCATGCTGTTGAAGCTGTTGAGGGGCGACAGGCGCAGGCCCACACGTTCGGAACCGATCGCCTGGGTCACGGCAGTGAGTACCTCGAACAGCAAACGTGCACGGTTTTCCAGCGATCCGCCGTAAGCATCGGTGCGCTGGTTGGGCGTGTCGCGCAGAAACTGGTCAATCAGGTAGCCGTTGGCGCCGTGTACTTCCACACCATCAAAGCCGGCGGCAATGGCGTTGCGCGCGCCTTGAGCAAACGCAGCGACGATGCCGGGAATCTCGTCGACGGTCAGGGGGCGGGGCACCGCGTGCGGCACCTTGCCTTGGGGCGTGTGGATCTCACCCTCAATAGCGGTGGCGCTGCTGGAGACAATGGGGGCGCCATCGGCAGCGCCAGGGTAGGCTGCGCGGCCAGCGTGCCAGATCTGCATGAAGATGCGTCCGCCCTTGGCGTGCACCGCGTCGGTCACCTGCCTCCAGGCTGCAATCTGCGCGTCGTTGTAGATGCCAGGCTCATTGACGAAGGCCGATGTACCGGGCGCCACCATGGTGCATTCGGAAATCAGCAGGCCGCCGGTGGCTCGCTGGCTGTAGTACTCGGCCATCAGCGGGTTGGGCATGTGGCCAGCGTCGGCACGGGCGCGTGTCAGTGGTGCCAGAAGGATGCGGTTGGGCAGGGTGAGAGAACCTACTTGAAGTGGATTGAATAACATGTGGATGAAACCCCAGATTGGTGAACAGAAAACAGTGGTAAAGCTAACAGTATTCCCAACACTCAGAACTTTGAAAAGTCTCTGAACTTTGAAAGGTCACTGAAGACTGCTCTGGCACGGCTGGTGCTTTTGCACCCAACGCACGATGTAGTAGACGCAAGTGGGTAGGCCTTTGCTTCCGACAGTTTCGCGGCGGTCTCCAGCCGTACATGCACCAAACGCCTTTGGTCATCCCCCGCGTCGCAACTCCCTGACACCCCGGCCCAGCTTGCGGCGCAACAGGGCCCTCAGGGTCACCCCATCCGAGTACCCGACCTGTGCGGCGACCTGGTCGACGCTCGCGTTTCCGGTGCGCAAGAGATGCACGGCATGCTCCACGCGCAGGTCCTGGAAATACGACAGCGGTGTCTTGCCCAAAACGCTTTGCAGCCGCCGCGCCAAGGTGCGCTCGCTTGTGCCCGCGGCGCTGGCCGCCTCGGCCAGCGAGAACCCCTGCGCGAGCCGACGTCTGGCCCAGCACTCGAAGCGCTCCACCATCGGGTCGGCATGCGCAAGGTGGTCGGGAATCACGAACTCGGCTTGCGAACTGCGTGTCTCGACCAGCAGATAGCGTGCCACCAGGGCCGCCAGCGCCGGACTGCGCCCTCGGATGATGCGCAAGGCCAAGTCGACGTGGGCCAAAGCGGCACCCGCGGTGGTGAAGCGTGTCGAGTTCACGATCATGCGTGACTCGTCCAGCGTGACGTTCGGATAGCGCTGCCGAAACATCGGCCCCAGCCACCATGACGTCGTCGCACGATGCCCATCAAGCAGGCCACTCTCTGCAAGCAAGAAACTACCGGAGCAAGCGGCACCAAGGTGCGCGCCAGCGGTGGACCACTGCTGTAGCGCCGCGACCGCGTCGGGCACATCGGGGCGTGTGAGTCGAGCCGAGAGCGTGTCAGGCATCTTGTCGCCAAACGCTGGCACGAGCACTACGTCTGGTTCGGGCACACCATGCGCAGTGACCACGGGGACCGTCAAGCCTTGCGCAGTTCGGATGCGACGCCGCATGCCCACCAGCGTGAGCTCTATGTGCGCGGGAGCCTGTGGCAGCGAGCCCGCCATCGCATTGGCTAAGCCCACTGTGTCAGTGAGCGCCGCAAGCCCCAGATCAAACACGCCATCACAAACAAGGAGGTGGAGTTTCATGGCAACAATGATATCAATGTTGTCATTATTGCCGATAGAGATGTCTGTCATGAAGACTTAGACTGCAGTCTCGTCGATCCCTTCCCCCACTTTTCCATTTACCCAAAGGAATACAGCATGACCAAGCTCGCCCTGTTTGTTCGCCTCGAAGCTAAACCCGGCCAGGAGGCTGCGCTTGCCGACTTCCTGGCCAGCGCACTGCCGCTCGCCAACGCCGAGTCCGGCACCACGGCCTGGTTCGCATTGAAGTTTGGCCCTTCGACGTTTGGTGTGTTCGATGCCTTTGCCGATGAGGCTGGTCGCCAGGCACATCTGAACGGCCAGATCGCCGCGGCCTTGATGGCCAACGCAGCGACCTTGCTCAGTTCTCCGCCCAATATCGAGAAGGTCGAACTGCTTGCAGCCAAACTGCCTGCATGACAACCCGGCCTTGACCCAATCAGGTCACGCTGCAGGATGGGGTGTTGCCGCTCGTTGAAAACTGACCACCTCTGCTCATTGAAAATTGACCAGGGGTGGAAGCCGGGGGCGATAGCCCCCGGCGTGGTCTGATCCTATCGGTTGTCAGATGGCTTCGTCGATTTCCTCCTTGGCCTGGGTCTTGGCCTGTTCACGGGATTTGATGCGGGCCTTGGCCGTGCTGCTGCTGTGCCGGAAGCGATAGGACTCGTTGCCGGTCTCCACGATGTGACAGTGGTGCGTGAGCCGGTCCAGCAGTGCCGTGGTGAGCTTGGGATCGACAAACACACTGCTCCACTCGGCAAAGACCAGATTGGTCGTGATGATCACGCTGGTGTGCTCGTAGAGTTTCGACAGCAGGTGAAACAGCAGCGCCCCGCCAGCCTGGGAAAACGGCAGATAGCCCAGCTCGTCCAGGATCACCAGATCGAGGTGCATTAGCTGATGGGCCAGACGGCCGGCCCTGCCGGCCGCCTTCTCCTGCTCCAGCGCATTGACCAGTTCCACCGTCGAGTAGAAGCGCACGCGCTTGCCATGGCGGGTGACGGCTTCGACCCCCAGCGCCGTCGCCAGATGCGTCTTGCCCGTTCCGGTGCCGCCGATCAGCACGATGTTCTCGGCCTTCTCGGTAAAGGCGGTGCTGGCAAACGTGGTGATCTGCCGACGCTCGACCTTGGACTGATCAAAGTCGAAGCCGGCCAGATCCCGATGGATCGGGAAGCGGGCGGCATGCATCTGGTAACGGATCGAGCGCAGGCCACGGTCGGTCGATTCGGCCTGCACCAGGTGGGTCAGCAGCGACTCGTAGGTCGTCAGCCCACCGGTGCTGCCTTGCTCGCCCCAGTCGGCATAGCAGCTGGCCATGCCATAGAGGCGCAACGCCTTCAGATCGGCGATCAGGTCAGCCATGGCCCACCTCCTCGCGCAGCGCGTCATAGCGCCGCGGGTCGGCGATCGGCGTGGTCGTGACCGTCAGGGCGGTATCGACCGATTCCGGCGGCGGCCCTTCCCGCAATCGGGCCAGGACATTGAGCACATGCTCGGCGCTGGGCCGCCCGGATTCGAGGACCAGATCGACGGCGACCAGCACCGCTTCCAGCCCGAAGACCGGCACGGCCGACAGCACCTGCGCCATCACCCGGTCGCCACCGTCGCGGCGCAGCAGCGCGCGGCTGAGCCGTTGTAATGGGGCCGGCAGATCGGCAAACGGCGCGCCGTTTCTCAGCGCGCCGGGCTTGCGCTCGATCAGCGGCACGTAGTGCTGCCAGCCGTAGACCACATGGTCACGATCGCTGGCCCGGGTGTGCTCGGCCACGATGGCCTGCTCGGCGACGATCACGACGCGCTCGGGGTACAGCCGCACACTGACGCGATGTCCGGCGAGCGCACAGGGCACCGAGTAGCGATTGCGGGCGATCGAGACCAGGCTGGTGCTCGACACCCGGGCGGGGGATTCGATGTAGCCATCAAACGGCGTCGGTACCGGCATCAGCTGCGGCTGCTCGTGCTCCCAGGCTTCCTGGATGCTCATGCCGGGAAACTCGGGGTGCGGCGCCTGTCGAGCTGCGGTGCACTGCGTTGCCAGCCAGACATTGAGTTCGCCAAAGCTGGCGAAGCGATGATCGGCGGCCTGCTGCCAGATGCGCCGGCGCGTGTCCTGCACGCTCTTCTCGACCCGGCCCTTCTCCCAGCCCGAGGCGACGTTGCAGAAGTCGGGATCGAAGAGGTAGTGCGCCGTCATCGCGGCGAAGCGGGCGTTGACGATGCGGGCCTTGCCGCGACCCGGCACCCGGTCGACGGCGGTCTTCATATTGTCGTAGATGCCGCGCCGGGCGACCCCGCCCAGGCCGGTCAGGCAGCGGCTGTGGGCATCGAAGAGCATCTCGTGGCCCTGGCTGGGGTAGGCCACCAGCCAGAAGGCGCGGCTGGCGCAGAGCTTCATGTGCGCCAGCTGGATCTTGCGCCAGATGCCGCCAATCACCAGGCCTTCCTCGCTCCAGTCGAACTGGAAGGCTTCGCCCCAGTCGAAGCGCAGCGGCACGTAGGCGGAGCGGGCGGTGACGGCCCCGGCTTCGGCCCGCCAGCGGCGGACGAACTCGGTGATGCGGCTGTAGCTGCCGGCACGACGTTACCCCAAAATTGAGTAGCACCGTGGTTTAGAGTCCGACCCAAGACCCCAGGAGGTCGGACGTGAAGAAGCGGTATTCGGAAGAGCAGATCATCGGATTTCTGAAGGAAGCGGATG
>NZ_JAUASX010000027.1 GCF_030345715.1 Solimonas sp. SE-A11 | reverse complement strand
TCCACGCTAATCACTCCTGGTCATCCCTGGCGAGAAAATCGCCAGAGTACCGATTAACGTGGGTCAAATTTCAGTGCGCACTTGCCTCTTGGGTGGGTCAATTCTTACTGCGCGCCAACACCCCAACTGGCGAATGCGCCTGCCAAGAACCTTGGAAGGGCCTGCACCCCGCTTGCCATACTTGTCGGGCTTGGCATCGGGGAAAAGTGCCCCCTTGGGGGCAAGATTCCCGACATAGGCCAGAAAGCCCTCATCAACCAGCGCGGGGTGCAGGGGAACCCGACGAATGGAGGCAGTATTCTTCAACTCTCGAACGATGGCCCTTTTACCCCCGACCTCGTCGCTCTCCTCACTCTCGCGGAGGTCAATGAAGTGAACGCCGTCCTCGCATTGGACGTCAGCCACCATCGCACCAGCTACCTCTTCGACGCGAGCCCCCGTGTAAGCGCATACGAACGGAATCCACTTCCGCCATCCAGACTGCGCGCGAGCTTCCCTAAGCAGCAAGCTTGCTTCGGCGTCATCGAATGGCTTCCATTTATTCCTGTCCTTCATACCCCGAGGCGTCAGGACCTTAACTCCCAGAAACGGATTCTCTGTCAGCTTCTCGTTGAGGAGCCCATAGGCCGAAATGGTTCGCAGCGACGCGAGGTATTTTTCATTTATCGTTCCGGGGGACAACCTCTTGCCGGAAGGCTGTTCCTTCCGGACAAGTTCGTCCTTCCAGCGCACGGCATCCCCACGGCTGACCCGGGCAGCATCATCATGCCCAAGGAACGCGATGAACTTTTCGACACAGCGCCTCCAGTCGTCGATGGTTTTGGCTCGCGGTTTCTTCTCCAACGCCCATCCATCGAATAAGTCCATGAGAGGCACCCGACGCCCGCCACGAGCCGCCAGCTTGCGCTCCGGCGTGTGACTCGCTTCGGGAAGGGGCGAACTCGCCGTCAGTGGTGCCACATGCGCCGGCAAAGTCTTGATCGCCTCCAGCAGCCCGTCCGCCCTGTCCTCGGTCCTGGCGCTATCAAGATACCCATGAAGCTTGGGCCGTAGTGCCTCAATGCCGCTTCGGAACTTGCCCTTGATCGCTTGGAGTTCTGAGTCGTGCCGCTCCTTTAGTGCAGCGATCTCCTCATCTCTGGCAGATAGCTCAAGCTTGAGCTTCGCCTCCCGGCTCAGAGCCGCCAGCTTTTCGGGGTCAATCGGCATGGAATCCCTCAGGTCGCGGAACAACCGCTTTGCTGCCGCAGCCAGTTCCAGTGCCAGCGGCACGGCCTCTTGGGAGCTTTGCACATGGAGCGACCGCGTCAGTTCGCGCTGACCGATTGCGTGGCGCAGTGGCAGGGGAACCGCGATTCGGAAATGCAGAATGTTCTGACGGCGATGAAGGTATGGCGTCTGTCGTGCCACTCCGCAAACTCCGCGCTCTGTAGCGCCTCTCTGTATCGAGAGGCTGAAGCCTGCGGAAGATCAGCGGTTTACCTTTGCTATCAGCTACGTAAAGAAGATGGCGGAGAGGGAGGGATTCGAACCCCCGGTACGCTATGAACGTACGCCTGATTTCGAGTCAGGTACATTAAACCACTCTGCCACCTCTCCGGAGGGGCTTCCGGGGCTGGTTTCTGCGAGAATCCAGGGCCCCGTGCTAGCGTTCGGACCAAGGCCAGACGCCGCGAAGGCGCGAATTCTAAATGAACCCAGCCGAAACGCCTACTCCTTCCTCCACCTTTCGCCGGATCCTGACCTGGATCGGCCTGGGGCTGGTCGTCGGGGGAACCCTGGCGCTGTCCACCTGCTCGCCCCGGATGAGCGCCCTGGACCAGGCCCGGCGGCTGGGGGTGCTGCGGGTGGCCATGACCAACAGCCCCACCACCTACTACGTCAGCGGCGACGGCGCCACCGGCTACGAATACGACCTGGCCAACACCCTGGCGCAGCGACTGGAGCTGAAGCTGGAGGTGGTCCTGGCGGAGTCCGCCCCCCAGGCCATCGAGATGGTCCGCAGCGGGCGGGCGCACTTCGCCGCCGCCGCGGTGACCGTCAGCGAGGGCCGTGAGCGCCTGGTGCGCTTCACCCCGCCGGTGCAGAAGGTGGTGCCCCAGCTGGTCTATCGCATGGGCGAGCCCAAGCCCAAGGACCTGGGCGCGCTGCGCGGCCACTTCAGCGTGGCCAAGGGCAGCGTTCACGCCGAGCGCCTGCGCCAACTGCAGAAAACCGTCTTCCCCGGCCTGGTGTTCGACGAGGCGGCCGACCAGTCGACCGAAGACCTGCTCTACGCCGTGGCCAACGACCAGTTGGCCTACACCGTGGCCAATTCCGACCTGCTGGCCATCAACCAGCGCTACTACCCCAACCTGCGCGTCGCCTTCCCCATCGCCGTGTCGGAAGACATCGCCTGGGCCTTCCCCCTGGGCGACGACGACAGCCTGTTCGCACCGGTCACCGACTACCTGCGCACCCTGGACCGCGACGAACTGGCGCGCATCCGCGAGCGGCACTTCGGCCACATCGAGCAGGTCAACGCCTTCGGCGCGCTGACGCTGGCCATGCACACCGAGACTCGCCTGCCGGCTTACCGCAAGCACTTCGAGGAATGGTCCGCCAAGAACAACCTGGACTGGCGCCTGCTGGCGGCCATGGGCTACCAGGAATCACAGTGGAACCCCCACGCCGTCAGCCCTACGGGCGTGCGCGGCCTGATGCAGCTCACCACCAGCACCGCTCAACGGATGAAGATCGCCAACCGCGAGGACCCGGTGCAGAGCATCCGCGGCGGCGCCGCCTACATCCGCATGCTGATCGACCAGATGCCGCCGGAGATCAAGCAGCCCGACCGCACCTGGATGGCGCTGGCCGCCTACAACCTCGGCATCGGCCACCTGCTGGACGCCCGCGTGCTGACGCAGAAGCGCGGCGGCAACCCCAACCACTGGATCGACGTGCGCGCCTCGTTGCCGCTGCTGACCAAGCCCCGCTGGTTCAGCCAGACCCGCTACGGCTACGCCCGCGGCTACGAGGCCATGACCTACGTCGGCAACATCCGCACCTACTACGACATGCTCGGCTTCCTCACCGGCGAGCCGACCATCGACGACACCGCGCCGGAGCCCTCAGCCCCGCCGCCGCAGAAAGATCCGCTCAACATCAATTCGCCGCTGCTTTGAGAAGCGAGCGGCCATTGCCAATCCGTTCGTGCTGAGCCTGTCGAAGCAGGAACGGATTTCAACCGTCTCCCCGGGCTGTAATCAGTCGTCCGCGATGTTCTGCCCGGGAAATAAAACCTCGTTGAACCCGAACTTCGAGAAATCCCGTATCCGCATCGGGTAGAGGATGCCGTCCAGGTGGTCGCACTCGTGCTGCACCACCCGCGCATGGAAGCCGCTCACGCTGCGGTCGATCGGCCGCCCCTCCAGGTCAAAGCCCTGGTAGCGCAGGCGCGCATGGCGCGGCACCACGCCGCGCAGTCCGGGCACCGACAGGCAGCCTTCCCAGCCATCCTCCATCTCGTCGGACAGCGGCGTCAGCGCCGGGTTGATCAGGATCGTCTCTGGCACCGGCTCGGCCTGCGGGTAGCGCGGGCTGGACTGGAAGCCGAAGATCACCACGCGCAGGTCCACGCCGATCTGCGGCGCCGCCAGGCCCGCGCCCTTGAGATCGCGCATGGCGTCGAACATGTCCTCCACCAGCGCGCGCAAGGCCGGCGTGCCGAATTCCGCCACCGGCTGGGCCACCCGCATCAGGCGCGGGTCGCCCATGCGCAGCACCTGGCGGATCATGCGCCCGGCGCCGTGTCCGGCAGGCGCAGCCGCTCCACGATCTCGCCCTTGCCGATGTGGCGCTCGATGATCTCGTCGACATCGTCCTCGTCGACGTAGGTGTACCAGACACCCTCCGGATAGACCACGATGCAGGGGCCTTCCTCGCAACGCTCCAGGCAGCCGGCCATGTTGATACGCACCTTGCCCGGCGCCGCCAGCCTCAGGTTCTTGATCTGCTTCTTGGCGTAGTCGCGTACGCGCGTCGCACCCTTGTCGTTGCAGCAGGTGCGCTCGCCCGGCTTGCGCTGGTTGCAGCAGAAGAAGACGTGGTGCTGGTAATAGCTGGTCATGGTTTCGCTGGCTCCGGCTCGCGGCACGGGGCGATTCTACGCGCTTACTCGCCCTTGCCGAACGCGTATGACAGGTTCACCGCCGCGAAGGTATCGGTGCGCTCGGTGCCGGCCGGCACCTCGCTGTTGTTCTTGATCGTATAGCTCAGCGACGCGAACAGGTTGCCCACCACCGACAGCTTGAGCTCGGTGACCGACTCGGTGAAGGTGTTGTCGTCGCCCGACTCCAGCTTGAGGCTCTGGATGAAGGTGCCGGTCTCCGACAGCTTCCACTGGTATTTGCCGAAGGCGCGGCCGATCATGTCTTCCTCGCGCGTGCGGCCCGGGTCGTTGTTCTGCAACTGCCGCGCACCGGCGCCGATCTCGGCGTCCAGCAGGTGCACCGGCCCGGTCAGGATATGGCGGCCATAACCCACCGCCTCGGAGGTGCGCTCGCGCACGCCGCCGAACAGGTCCTTTTCCCACTCCACCACGCCGAAGATGTAGTCGCGGTCCGAGAAACCCCAGTCCAGCTTGTTGCCCAGCGTGTAGCGCTCGGCGGTGCTGCCATCGTCGTCCGAGGAGGAACTGATGGCCGACGCGGTGAAGGCATTCTTCCAGGGGCCGTTGACGTAGTTCAGGCCCAGCTTGCCGTTGAACGAGGTGGTCTCGCTGTTGCCGCTGGTGCCGAGATAGCCCAGCCCCACCTCGCCGGACCAGGGAGCGGCCTGGGCAGCCAGGGAACAGGACGACAGCGCAAGGACGAGAAGGGCGCGGTTCATGGGGTTTCCTTATTTTTCAGGATTTTTCAGGGCGGGCAAACGCCTATTATGTGACATGGCCGCTTCCTTCCCCATCGCCGATGCCGACCTGTGCGTGAAGTGCGGGCTGTGCCTGCCCCATTGCCCGACCTACGGGCTCACCCAGCACGAGGGCGACTCGCCGCGCGGGCGCATCGCGCTGATGCAGGGGCTGGCACTCGGCAGCCTCGCGCCGACGCCGAAGTTGGAGGCCCACCTCGACGGCTGCCTCGGCTGCCGTTCCTGCGAGTCCGTCTGCCCGGCAAAAGTTCCCTACGGCCGCCTGATCGACGCCGGCCGCGCCGCGCTCAACCAGCAGCTTCCGCAACGCCGGCAACTGCCGCGCCTGATCGGCGCGGTGCTGGCCCGGCGCGAGCCGCGGCGCGCCGCCGGCCTGCTGCTGTGGCTCTACCAGGCCAGCGGCCTGCAGGCCCTGGCCAGGCGCTTGGGCCTGCTCGGCCATGGCCGCCTGGCACGGCTGGATTCCCTGCTGCCACCGCTGCCCGCCCTGCCCTTCAGCGCCCGCGCCGCGGGCGTGGATGGTCCCGCCGATGTCGCGCTGTTCATCGGCTGCGCCAGCGACCTGGCAGACCCGGAAGCCCTGGCCGCCGCGCAACGCCTGCTGCAGCGCCTGGGCCTGCGCGTGGCGCTGCCCCCCGGCCAGGGCTGCTGCGGCGCGCTCTACCAGCATGCCGGCCTGATGGACGAGGCCCGCGCCTGCATGCGGCGCAACGCCGGGGCCTTTGCCGGCTACGCGGCCGTGCTCGGTACCGCCAGCGGCTGCAGCGCCGCGCTGCTCGACGCGCCGGATCTGCTGGGCAAGGCTGAAGGTGACACCCTGCGCAGCCAGGTTCAGGACATCCACCGCTTCCTGCTGCAGCGCTGGCCGGCGGCACTGCAGCCGCGCCCGCTGCGGGCCCGCGTTGCGGTGCACGAGCCCTGCACGCAGCGCAACGTCACCGGCGGTGGCGATGCGCTACGCGCACTGCTGAAGAAAATCCCGGGGATCGAACTGCTGGAACTGGATCTCAAGCAGGCCTGCTGCGGCGCAGCCGGCAGTCATTTCATCACTCACCCGGAAGACGCGGACCGCCTGCTGCAGCCCAAGCTGGAGGCGTCGCGGAAACTGCAGCCAGACTACATCGTCAGCAGCAACGTCGGCTGCTCGCTGCATCTGGCGGCGGGCTTGCGCCGCGCCGGCCTCAGGGCGCCGGAGGTACTACATCCGCTGGCGCTGCTGGATCGCCAGCTCGGGCCAGCTTCGCCTCCAGGCGCAGCATGATCAGCTCCGCCAGCTCACCCTGAATGAATTCGCGCAGGCGCTGTTCCTCGGCTTCCTTGGCCAGCACCTGGGCCGGCTGGAAGCTGTAGTCGCGCGAAGCGCTGAGCGTGTCGGGCGGCAGCAGCGCACGGCCGCCGCTGATCACCTCATAGCGCACCGAGCTCACCAGCAGGTATTCGCTGGCCTTGCCGTCCGGCCCCACCGACAGCACCTCGCGGCGATCCTTCAGCTCGCTCAGGCGGACGATGGTCTTGGCCTTCTCGATCTCTCCCGCCACCTCGGCACCGCGCCGGCGCAAGCCGGCACGCAGGGCCGTCTCCAACGGCGGCTCCGACACCTGATAGGGCGTCACGCTGTCGATATAGACCGACGACAGCGCCGGCGGCAGCGGCCGCTTGCCGGCCAGGTGGAAGCCACAGCCTGTCAGCAGCAGGGCTGCAGCCAGGGCGATCCAGCGGCCGTTTCGAAGCATGCGAGTCCTCAGACGACGAAGTTCACGAGTTTGCCCGGCACCACGATCTTCTTCTTGATCGCCTGCCCGTCGGTGAATTTGCGCACGTTCTCGTCCGCCAGCGCAACCGCCACGATCTCGTCCTGGCTGGCGCCAGCCGGCACCTCGATGTTGCCGCGCAGCTTGCCGTTGACCTGCACCACCAGAGCGATGCTATCGCGCACCAGCGCGCTGGCGTCGGCCTGCGGCCAGCGCTGCGCCAGCAGGTCGTCACGGCCGGTCAGCCCCTGCCACAGCGCATGGCAGGCGTGCGGCACCACCGGGTTCAGCATCAGCACCACGCTCTGCCACAGCTCCTGCGACACCGCGCGGCCCTGGGCGGAAGAATCGTCGAACTTCAGCGCCTCGTTCATCAGCTCCATCACCGCCGCGATGGCGGTATTGAAGGTCTTGCGGCGGCCGTAGTCGTCACCGACCTTGGCGATGGTCTCATGCAGCTTGCGGCGCAGTGCCTTCTGCGGTGCCGTCAGCGCGCTCTTGTCCAGCTCGCCGGCCGCGCCGCCCTGCACATGCTGCTGCACGCCGCGCCACAGGCGCTTGAGGAAGCGCGTCGCGCCCTCCACGCCGTCGTCGCGCCACTCCAGCGACTGCTCCGGCGGCGCCGCGAACATCGCGAACAGGCGCGCCGTATCGGCACCGTACTGGTCCACCAGCGCCTGCGGATCCACGCCGTTGTTCTTCGACTTGGACATCTTCTCGACGCCGCCGATCACCACCGGCTGGCCGTCGCCCTGCAGGACCGCCTTAACCGGCTGGCCCTTGGCATCCAGCTCCAGCTCCACATCCGTCGGGCTGTACCAGGTCTTCTTGCCGCTGGCGTCCTCGCGGTAATAGGTCTCCTTGATCACCATGCCCTGCGTCAGCAGGTTGGTGAACGGCTCGTCGCTGCTGACCATGCCCTCGTCGCGCATCAGCTTGTGGAAGAAGCGCGCATACAGCAGGTGCAGGATGGCGTGCTCGATGCCGCCGATGTACTGGTCCACCGGCAGCCAGTAGTCGGCGCGCTCGTCCAGCATCTTGGTCTGGCTGTCCGTGCAGGCGTAGCGGGCGAAGTACCAGCTCGACTCGAAGAAGGTGTCGAAGGTATCGGTCTCGCGCTCGGCCGGGCCGCCGCAACTCGGGCAGGTCGTCTTGCGCCACTCCGGGTCGGCCTTGATCGGCGACTTCACGCCGGTGAAAGCCACGTCCTCCGGCAGCACCACCGGCAGCTGGTCTTCCGGCACCGGCACCGCGTCGCAATGGCTGCAATAGATGACCGGGATCGGGCAGCCCCAATAGCGCTGGCGCGAAACGCCCCAGTCACGCAGGCGGAAATTCACGCGCCGCTGGCCCGTGCCGGCCTGCTCGAAATGCTGTGCCATGGCCGCGAAGGCCTGCGCGTAGTCCAGCCCGTCGAAACGGCCGGAGTTCACCACCCGCATCTGCGGATGGGTCTTGTCGGCGTACCAGTCCTGCCAGCGCGAGACATCGTAGGCCTCGTCGCCCACCGCGATGACCTGCCTGATCGGCAGCGAGTACTTCTGCGCAAAGGCGAAATCGCGCTCGTCATGCCCCGGCACCGCCATCACCGCGCCGGTGCCGTAACCCATCAGCACGAAGTTGGCGACCCAGACCGGCACCTTCTCGCCGGAGATCGGATGGATCGCGGAGATGCCCAGCGGCATGCCCTTCTTCTCCATCGTCTCCACGTCCGCCTCGGCCACGCCGGAGCGGGAAGCGTCCTTGAGGAATTCCGCCAACGCCGGGTTGCCCGCCGCCGCCTTCAGCGCCAGTGGATGCTCGGCCGCCACGGCCACGTAGGTCACGCCCATCAGCGTGTCCGGACGCGTGGTATAGACCGTCAGCGGCTCGCCGCCGTCCACCGCAAACTGCAGCTCCAGGCCTTCCGAGCGGCCGATCCAGTTGCGCTGCATGGTCTTGACCGACTCCGGCCAGCCGGGCATCCGGTCCAGATCGTCCAGCAGCTCCTGGGCATAGGCCGTGATCTTCAGGAACCACTGCGGGATCTCGCGCCGCTCCACCAGCGCGCCGGAACGCCAGCCTCGGCCGTCCACCACCTGCTCGTTGGCCAGCACCGTCTGCTCGATCGGGTCCCAGTTCACCACCGCGTTCTTGCGGTAGACCAGGCCCTTCTTCAGCAGGCGAGTGAACAGCAACTGCTCCCAGCGGTAGTACTCCGGCCGGCAGGTCGCCAGCTCGCGCGACCAGTCATAGGCAAAGCCCAGCCGCTTGAGCTGGACCTTCATGTACTCGATGTTGGAGTAAGTCCACTTCGCCGGCTGCGTATTGTGGGCAATGGCCGCGTTCTCGGCCGGCAGGCCAAAGGCGTCGAACCCCATCGGCTGCAGCACATTCTTGCCCAGCATGCGCTGGTATCGGCTGATCACATCGCCGATCGTGTAATTGCGCACATGCCCCATGTGCAGCTTGCCCGAGGGGTAGGGGAACATCGACAGGCAGTAATACTTCTCCCGCCCTGCGTCCTCCCTCACCTCAAAGGACTTGTTCTCGGCCCAGAACGCCTGGGCGGCGCTTTCGACTTCGGCGGGGGCGTACTGCTCTTGCATCGGCGGGGACAGAAATATTTAGGAGGGAGGTTAGTTTAGCAGCCGGCCGGCGAAGCTAACTGCCAGCCCCCCCAGGCTGGCAGGCTTCCTTATGCCGGCCAAGCCGCCTGTGCCGCACTACCAGACTGGCAGCAGCGCAGCGGTGGACACGATCTCCGCCGTCCGCCGGTCGATGAAGACCACACCCTCGCGCTTGTTGTACGCCATCAATGGCAGATACCCGATACGCGCCGGGTCCTCCCCCAGTCCATCGAGCAGTGCCCGCCACTGTGGCTCCGTCAGCCCGTTGGCCTTCTTAAGTTCCGCAATCGGGCGCAGCTTCTTCAACGCCGTTTCGCGTTCATCTTCGTAGGGCAGGTACCATTCCGGGCGCTGTGCGAGGTCCCCGCCGCCGTTCAGCGCCGAGAACAGGATTTCTTCCCTGGCCTTGGGATCCGCGGGCAGCCGCGCCGACACCGTGCGCGGCCCGAGCCACGACAAACCTCCCACCCCCGCGCGATGCGTCGCGATCTCCAGCCCGCGCGAATCCAAATCCACCGGCGATACCAAGCTGAAACGGTCGATGTTGAAGACCAGGTATGTAGGGCGTCCCTGCGCGATCGTGCTCACACCAAACACCAGCGCCGCGATCTGCACCGCACCGATCAAGCCGAGATCAACGCGCAACTCGCGCAAGCTCTTCCGAGGATTGAAAGCGATCACAGTCAGCAGGGGCCCCAGGCAGACGTCCACCGCGAGCATGATCAGCAGGATGTGGCTGACGCCCTGCAACTCGGCCAGGGCTCCCGGATACCAGACGCGGAAGATGATGAGGATCACCAACACGGCGACTAGCAGGCTCAAAGCCAGGTGGACCAGGCCCGCGCGCATCCGCTTCTTGAAATTTGTATTCATCGATGCCAAGAGTAAAGAGAGGCCGGACACTAGCGCCCCGCGGACCTTGCCATTGCCTGGGCAAGCCGTGCAATCCCTGGCCATCGTGATTGTTCAGAATGGCCATTCACCGACATTTTACGTCAGGAGCTGACAATTTTGTCGGTTCATCCGGATTGCGCGCAATGAGCATAGTGAATAAGCATATGAATTCATTGCCCTTGCGCTGAGGCAGAGCATGGCATGGACCCTGCTGGTCTGCTTTCGAGCCCAAGCTCACCAAATTACATACGAATCTAAGGAGTCGTTAATGAAGCAGATCCAGAAGGGTTTCACGCTGATCGAACTGATGATCGTCGTTGCGATCATCGGCATCCTGGCCGCCATCGCACTGCCGGCTTACCAGGACTACACCATCCGCGCTCGCGTCTCCGAAGCGATGGTGGTTGGCTCCGCCGCCAAGGCCACTGTGGGTGAGAACATCGCCAACAACGGCGGCACGCTGGCCGCCGATAACTGCGTTGGGGTTAACACGCCGGCTGCCACTGAGAACCTGGCGAGCATGACCTGCGACGGGCCTACCGGCGAGTTGGAACTGATCACGACCGCCAAGGCCGGCGCCGTCACGATTACGTTGACCCCGGCCGCCGGTGACCCGGTGGTCTGGACGTGCGCGGGCAACATCGCCAAGTACGTGCCGGCTCAGTGCCGCACCTAATAGCGGTATTAAGCTGACGTTTGAGAACGCCGCCCTTTGGGGCGGCGTTTTTTTTGCAAGGTTTCGCGAGACCTAAGAATATTTCGTTATTGCGCAGCAAGCACATCTTTGTTTAACCAGAGGCTATCGGATAATCTCCAACGGCAATCGGAGATTGATTAATGGCTATCAGCCCACAAACCCCAGCGCCCGTCACATTCCTAGGGGGCTTGGCGCGTCGTTTGGTCGCGGACGGCCTTCTGACCGAGGATAAGGGACGGGAACTGCAGCAGCAGTCGATTAAGTCCGGCACTCCTTTTGTGAAGCTGATAGTGGAATCCAAGCTCACCTCCCCTGCACGGGTTGCGGAAGCCGCCAGCACAGAGTTCGGTGTCCCATTGGCTGATTTGGCTACCCTCGATATCGACTCTGCGGCTTATCGCGAGGTCAGCGAGAAGGTCCTGCGCAAAACCAACGCCCTGCCGATCTTCAAGCGCGGCAAAAAGATGTACGTCTGTGTGTCAGACCCCACCAATCTCGCCGCCTTGGACGAGATCAAGTTCGCCACCGGCAACCAGACCGAAGCCATCTTGGTCGAGGAAGACAAGCTGGCCAAAGCGCTGGAGCAGGCGATCAACGCCCTCAGCGCCTCCGACATGAAGGTGGACGACGAGGATCTCGCCGACATCGACATCTCGGACGGCGAGGAAGACAAAGGCCCGGAGGTCACCCGCTCCGATGCCGAGGATGCGCCGATAGTCAAGTTCGTAAACAAAATCATGATTGATGCCATCAATCAGGGCGCTTCGGACATCCATTTCGAGCCTTACGAAAAAAGCTTCCGCATCCGCTACCGCAAGGATGGCGAGCTAAAGACCATCTCGCAGCCGCCGATCAGTCAGGCCGTGCGCATCGCTGCCCGCGTCAAGGTCATGTCACGTCTGGACCTGGCCGAGCGCCGCGTGCCGCAGGACGGCCGCATCAAGCTGCATCTGTCCAAGACCAAGGCCATCGACTTCCGAGTCAGCACTTGCCCGACGCTGTTCGGCGAGAAAATCTGCTGCCGTATTCTCGATCCCAGTAGTGCGCAGCTAGGCATTGACGCCCTGGGCTATGAGCCGGAGCAGAAGGACGCCTACATGAAGGCCCTGGCCGAGCCGCAGGGCATGATCCTGGTGACCGGCCCCACCGGCTCCGGCAAGACCGTGTCGCTGTATACTGGCCTCAATATCCTCAATACCGACGACATCAACATCTCCACGGCCGAGGACCCGGCGGAAATCAACCTGCCGGGCATCAACCAGGTCAACGTGCAACCCAAGGTAGGCCTTACCTTTGCGGCCGCCCTGAAAGCCTTCCTGCGCCAGGATCCGGACGTCATCATGGTCGGCGAAATCCGTGACCTGGAAACGGCCGAGATAGCGATCAAAGCCGCGCAGACCGGCCACTTGGTGCTCTCCACCCTGCATACCAACGACGCGCCGCAGACCATCGTGCGCCTGATGAACATGGGCGTTCCGGCCTATAACCTGGCCTCCACCCTGACACTGATCATCGCCCAGCGTCTGGCACGCCGGCTCTGCAAGGTCTGCAAACGGCCTGCGAACATCCCGCGAGGGGAATTACTCAAGCAAGGTTTTACGGAAGCCGAGATCGATGCCCCCGCCTTCACCGTATATGAGGCCGTAGGCTGCGATCAGTGTGACAACGGTTATAAGGGCCGTACCGGCATCTATCAGGTCATGCCCTTCAGCGACGCCATGGGCCGCATCATCATGGAAGGCGGCAATGCCATCGACGTCGCAGACCAGGCCGCCAAGGAAGGTATACTCGACCTTCGCCAGTCGGCACTGAAAAAAGTCAGGGACGGACACATCGATCTCGCTCAGGCCAATGCCTGCACGGCGGGCGACTAATAGGGCACGGGGGATTCATGGCGCAGGCAGCACAGGCCGCGAGGCAGAAGAAGGCTCCAAAGATCGAGGCGATCAAGGAATACACCTTCAAGTGGGAGGGCCTGGACCGCAAGGGCCAGCGCGTCAGGGGGTCGAGTGTCGGCCCCAGCGAGAGCATGATCAAGACCCAGCTGCGGAAGCAGGGCATCAACCCGCTCTCGGTGCGCAAGCAAGCCGCGATCTTCTCTGCCGCCAAGAAGAAGGCCATCACCTCAGTCGATATCTCCATCTTCAGCCGCCAAATGGCGACGATGATGGCCGCCGGCGTGCCACTGGTACAGGCTCTGGAGATCGTCGGCCGCGGCCATGAAAATGCCTCGATGCAGGAGATGATCCTAGGCATAAAGGCTAACATCGAGGGAGGAAACTCTTTCGCGGCCAGTTTGGCTAGGTATCCACTGTATTTCGACGATCTCTTCGTCAACCTCGTAGATGCGGGCGAAAAGTCCGGCGCCCTGGAAACTCTGCTGGACAAGATCGCCACCTATAAGGAAAAGACCGAAGCGATCAAGAAGAAGGTCAAGAAAGCGCTGACTTACCCGGCTGCAGTCATGGTAGTCGCCTTCATTGTTACCGGCATCCTGCTCTACTTCGTGGTACCAACCTTCGCCGAGCTATTCCAAGGCTTCGGCGCCGACCTGCCGGCTTTCACCAAGATGGTAATCGGCATGTCGGAGTTCATCCAGGCGAAGTGGTGGCTCATCCTAGGCATCGTCGGCGGTGGCGGCTATGCGCTGTTCGAGGCCAAAAGGCGCTCGCGCGCGTTCCGCCGGTTCCTCGACAGGGTCATGCTCAAGGTGCCGATCGTTGGCGAAATTCTTTACAAATCCGCCATCGCTCGCTTCAACCGTACCCTGTCAACCATGTTCGCCGCCGGCGTGCCGCTGGTCGAAGCGATGGAGTCGGTGGCACGCGCTGCGGGCAATATCGTCTTCGAGGAAGCCATCCTGGTCATGCGCGATCGCGTCTCTACCGGCCAGCAGCTGCAGCTCACCATGCAACAGTCGGCTCTGTTCCCCAACATGGCTGTGCAGATGGTCGCCATCGGCGAGGAATCGGGCGCCCTGGATGAGATGTGCGCCAAGGTCGCGGATTTCTACGAGGCGGAAGTCGACGCTATGGTGGACTCGCTCTCCAGCCTGCTGGAGCCGATGATCATGGCCTTTCTCGGCATCGTGGTGGGGGGGCTCGTCACCGCCATGTACCTGCCGATATTCAAGCTCGGCCAGGCCATCTGACAAACCGTTCAAGATTCCCTTATGACGCTCATTGAGGGGCTGCAAGACAGCCCAGGTCTCTTGATGCTGCTCTGCGCCCTGCTTGGCCTGATGGTCGGCAGCTTCCTCAACGTGGTGATCCTGCGTCTGCCGCGCATGCTGGAAATAAGCTGGAAGCAGGAAGCCCGGCAGATACTGGATTTACCTGAGGAGCCAGTCGAACGGCTGTCACTGTCTCACCCGCCCTCCACCTGCCCCTCCTGCGGCAATGGCATCAAGCCCCGGCACAACATCCCGGTGCTGGGCTGGCTGATGCTCCGTGGTCGCTGCGCCTCCTGCAAGGCCTCCATCTCGGTGCAGTACCCCTTGGTCGAGGCGGCCACCGGCCTGCTCTCGCTGGCCTGCGCCTGGCACTTCGGCTGGGGCTACCCGCTGGCAGGCGCCCTGGTGCTGACCTGGGCCCTGGTGGCGCTGACGGTGATCGACCTGCGCACCATGCTGCTGCCGGACACCATCACCCTGCCGCTGATGTGGCTCGGTCTGCTGCTGGCGCTGGTGCCGGTTTTCATCGATCTGCCGAGCGCCGTGATCGGCGCCGCGGCGGGCTACCTCAGCCTCTGGTCGGTCTACCACCTCTTCCGCCTGCTCACCGGCAAGGAAGGCATGGGCTATGGCGATTTCAAGTTGCTGGCTGCACTGGGCGCCTGGATGGGCTGGACCGCCCTGCCGGGCATCATCCTGCTGTCTTCGGTGGTTGGTGCGGTCGTGGGCATTGTCATGATCGTGGCGCGCGGCCGCGATCGCCAACTGCCGATCCCTTTTGGTCCCTACCTGGCCGCCGCCGGCTGGTTGTGGTTGATCTGGGGTGAGGCCATCAAGTCGGCGTACCTGAGCACCTACTGATGCCTCGTCTCACCGTCGGCCTGACGGGGGGCATTGCCAGCGGCAAGTCTCTCGTTGCGGATTTCTTCATGGAACTGGGCGTCCCCGTGCTGGATGCCGACCTGGTAGCGCGCGAGGTGGTGGCCCCCGGTGCCCCCGCGCTGCTGGAGATCGCCCGCACCTTCGGCCGCCAGTACCTGGCCGCGGACGGCCAGCTTGATCGCCGCAAGATGCGTGAACGCGTCTTCACCGAGCCCGAGGCCCGCAAGACCCTGGAGGGCATCACCCACCCCCACATCCGCAAGCGCATGACGCAGTGGCGCGACGCCCAGGGCTCCGCCTACTGCATCCTCAGCGTTGCCATCCTGGTGGAAGCCGGCATGCGCGACCTGGTCGATCGCGTGCTGGTGGTGGACGTGGAGCCGGAGACCCAGCTCGCCCGCCTGCAGGACCGCGACCGCATCAACGAGGACCTGGCCCAGCGCATGCTGCAGGCCCAGGCCTCGCGCCGCGAGCGCCTGGCCGCGGCCCATGACGTGATCACCAACACCGGCTCCGTGGCGGCCGCCAGGGCCGCCGTGGAAGAACTGCATGCCTACTACCTGTCGATCGCCCGCACGGGCGAGATCTACGCTCGTGGCTTGAGTTTGCCCCGTAGTGTGATCTAGGACACAATTCCCCCTTACTTGGCGAACCCTGAACCCGTGACCCCCGCATCCGAGCTGGTCACCTTCGAACAACCGCTGACCGAAAAGGTCCGGACGTTCCTGCGCCTGGAATTCCTGTTCGCCCAGCACCAGCATCACCGCGCAGACGGCACCCCCTTCGGCGCCCGCGCCACACTGCACGCGCTGCTCGACATCCTGGTGGTCATCTCCCGCTCGGACCTCAAGAACGAGATCCTCAAAGAGCTGACCGACCAGCACGCCCACCTGACGCGCCTGTCCAGCAAGCCCGGCGTCGATCCCGCCCTGCTCAAGGGCGTGCTCGCCGAGATCACGCAGGCGGTCCAGGGCATGCAGCAACTGGCCACGCAGTTCGCCAATTCCCTGCTGCGCGGCAACGACTTCCTCACCACGGTGCTCAGCCGCGCCAGCATCCCGGGCGGCACCTGCGCCTTCGACCTGCCGATCTACCATCATTGGCTGGCGCGCCCCGAGTCCCAGAACCGCGGCGACCTCGACGCCTGGTTCGCCGACCTGCGCCCCTTCGAGCAGGCCATCAACCTGTACCTGAAGCTGCTGCGCAACAGCGTGCCGGCCCAGCAGGCCGTTGCCCGCGGCGGCATCTACATCCAGACCCCCCAGGCGCCCTGCGTGCTGCTGCGCGTCACCGTGCCGGTAGACGCCCGCGTGTACCCCGAGATCAGCGCCGGCAAGCACCGCTTCACGGTGCGCTTCATGTCGGCTGGCGACGTCAACGCCCGCAGCCACCAGGCCGCCGTCGACGTCCCCTTCCAGATCCAGTGCTGCGCGTTGTGACCACGCGCAAGTACGCCTGCAGGCAGTGCGGCAATTCCGCCCAGCTGGACCCTTCCAACCCCTGGCGTCCCTTCTGCTCCGAGCGCTGCAAGACGCTGGACCTGGGTGAATGGTTCGGCGAGCGCTACAGCATCCCGGCCGAAGCACAGGACGACTTCAATGATGCCGCCGACCTGCCGCCGCCCCATACGCCGCGGCCGCAGTAATTCCGAGCGCACCAAGCTCTTCCCGTTTGTGCTGAGCCTGTGAAGGGTGAACGGCCGGCAGCCTGGCAAATCACCCAAAGTCCGAACGACCTACTGCCCCCTGTAGGAGCCAGCTTGCTGGCGACACCCGTCTCGCAGTTGCCAGCAAGCTGGCTGCTACAGAAAGCCCCGGGTCACCAGTAAGCCCTGATCCCGGCCACACCCTGCGCGTAGGCGGCAAAAGCCTCATCCCTCTGCGCCGGCCCCACCCCACCCAGCGCATATACCGGCAGTTGCAGCGGCGCGATCCAGTCCGCAAAGCGCTCCCAGCCCAGCGCCGCCACACCAGGATGCGTGGCCGTAGTCCGCACAGGGCCCAGCACCGCGGACGCAAAGCCGAGCTGTGCCGCGCGCATCAGTTCCTCCGGCGTATGGCAGGACGCATGGCACTCCAGCCCCTCCGGCTTGCGTTCCAGCACCGCCAGCCTCGCAGAGGTGGCATGCCAGCCGGCGCCCAGCTCCGCCGACAGCGCCGGGTCCCGGTCCAGCAACAGGCGCAGCCCCTGCCGCCTCACGACGGGCGCTAGGGAGCGCGCCAGCACCGCATAGCCCGCGTCGTCCAACCCCGGCCGCCGCAGGCGCAGCAGCGCGCCCGCCGGCAGGCGCGGCAGGCGTTCCAGCAGGAAGGCCTCATTGGCATCGGCCGGCGTGAACACGTAGTCCACCGGCAGGCGCAGCGCGCCGGCGATGGGCAACACCGTAGGCAGCACCTGCGGGTGCGCCGCCAGCTCCTCCGGCGTCACCCAGGCCAGCGCCTGTTCCTCGCGGCCATGGGGCTCGCCGTCGAAGGTGTCGATCAGCCAGGTATCCAGCAGCACCGTGCGGTTGCTGTACTCGTGGCGGAAGCGGATCAGCGGGCGCGCCTCGCGCACTTCCACGCCCAGTTCCTCGTGCAGTTCGCGCTCCAGCGCCTGCCGCGTAGTCTCGCCCGGCTCGATCTTGCCGCCGGGGAACTCCCAGGAACCTGCCGCCACCTTGCCCACCGGCCGCTGCGCCAGCAACACGCGCCCGCCGCGCACCAGCACGCCGCAGGCTACCGCCAGCACCGGCTTGGCCGCTGGCGTGGGCGCGCCGTCGCTCAAGTGCGGTACTCGGCGTTGATCTTCACGTAGTCGTAGCTGAAGTCGCAGGTCCACACCGTCACGCCGGCATCGCCCCGGCCCAGGTCGATACGGATGCGGTACTCGGGCTTGGCGAACACCGCCGCGCCGCGCTCCTCGCGGTAGTCCAGGTGAGGCTCGCCGTTGACCAGCAGCTCCACGTCGTCGACGCGCACGCTGATGCGCGACACGTCCAGGCCCTCGATCCCGCTGCGGCCCACGGCGGCCAGGATGCGGCCCCAGTTGGCATCGCCAGCGAAGGCCGCCGTCTTGAACAGCGGCGAGTGCGCCAGCGCGTAGGCCGCCAGGCGCGCTTCCCCCTCGCTCTTCGCGTGGGCGATCTCGATGGTGATGAAACGCGTGGCGCCTTCACCGTCACGCACGATGGCCTGCGCCAGCTCCGTGCAGACCTCCGTCACCGCCGCCGCGATGATCGCGTAGTCCGGGTGCTGCTCATCCACCTCCGCCGTGCCCACCTGGGCGGTGGCAAAGAACACGCAAGAATCGTTGGTGGAGGTATCGCCATCCACCGTCACGCAGTTGAAGGACTTGCCGACCGCTGCGTTCAGGCAGGCCTGCGTCGCCGCCTGCGTCAGGCGCGCATCGGTGCCGACGAAGGCCAGCAGCGTCGCCATGTCCGGGCAGATCATGCCCGCGCCCTTGGAGACGCCGGTGACCGTCACCAAACCCTGCGAGGTCTGCACCTGGCGGCTCGCGCCCTTGGGCAGCGTGTCGGTGGTCATGATCGTGCGGCTGGCCTGCATCCAGCCCTCGGTGACCAGGTCCGCCTTGGCCGCCGGCAACGCCGCCTTCACCCGGTCCGCCGGCAGCTTCTGCCCGATCACGCCGGTAGAGAACGGCAGCACCTGCTCCGGCGCGCAGCCCAACTGCGCCGCCGCCGCCGCCATGGTCTCCCATGCCGCCTCATGGCCCGCCTTGCCGGTGCCGGCATTGGCGTTGCCCGAGTTGATCAGCAAGCCGCGGATCGCCGTGCCCCGGCCCAGGGCCTCGCGGCAAAGCTGAACCGGCGCCGCGCAGAAGGCATTGCGGGTAAACACACCGGCCACGCGCGAGCCCGGCACCAGCTCGATCAGCAGCAGGTCCTTGCGCCCCGGCTTCTTGATCGCCGCCTCGGCACTGCCCAGGCGGGCACCGGCTACCGGCAGCAGGGAGGCGGGAGGATGCAGGTTGACGGCCATGGTGGGGGTACCGGGATATACGGGTCGAGGTTGGATTTTAGCTTGTCTGGCAGGATGGGCGTGCGCCCAGTGCCTGTCGCGCCCGGCGGGGTCCAGCGGGCATCGAAGGGGGAGGGATTCAGTAGGCCACATCTGATTCAGCCGTCAGATTGCACCAGCTGACGCAAATCTCTAGCTTGGCGCTTCCTGCAATCTGGACATCGCCATGAGCACGTGCACTCAGACCGTCTGCCGCATTTTTCTGAAGCTGTTCATGGCAAATCCCCATGACGCGAGCGGAGAAAGAGGCAAGGGCCCGTTCCTGATAGGAATTCTTTTGACCCTCCTAGCGCTGAATGCTCAAGCGTTTTCCTGCCCCGCAGGTCAGGTGATGCGCGGCTGGGGAAATATGCAAAAGAACTTCCACAATGGTGAGCCTGCCCCGCATTGCGCGCCACCCGGCGCGGTAGTCGATGACGTCACGGAATGCTTTATAGGCAAAACATACTCGAATACCCCATGGAACCTCACGATCGAGACCCCACAGGGGACACCCACGGCAACCCTCGTCAACGCCACGACCGGGCGGACCGAATTCACCCAAGACTACGAGCGCTGGAGTGCATCATTTCAATTCCAGTACGGGGTGGTTACCACCCTCGGATACTCAAGCATCCGGGCGACACCGGTCTGCGGCCCGACGCCGCCGCCACCTTGCCCAGGCGCCGGAGGAGCACCATCGCCTTCATGGGTCAACGATCATTTTCACCTCTCCCTGGATGACATTCCTTCCACACCCGAATGCCCCATATCCGAGCCCGAGATAGTCGAGCCTCAATCCTCCTGCGCCTCCGGGAACGTTCCCGGCGCCCAGCGCGAGTACTCCAACCCGGTGGACTGCACCAATGGCTTGAAATCCCAGCAGGAGCAGGACTATGCCAGCACCGACTTCCAGTTCGGCCGGAACTACATCGGCCGGATGTGGAGTACTCCCACACCTAATGAGATGAAGTGGCACAGCAACCGTCCCAGCTTGAGCATCCGTCAAGAACACAGCTACCAGATCGCAGTCTTCACGCATGGAAAGCAGCGTCGCGTTTTCTTCCGTCGCGTCGGCGAGACCGCTTGGGAAAGCAACCGCTACAACGATGGCCGTCTAGTGGATGCCGGGGGACTGCCGGTCTTCAAGGAGCCCTCTGGCCGCAGCTACGAATTCGACCTCCAGAATCGCCTGAGCGCACGGGTCGAAGCCGATGGTCGGCGCGCAATCATCACCTATGCCAGCGGCAACGCCTATGGTGGCGCCACGGAAACCCTTACCTCCGCCGTCGGCCGCAGCTATGTCCTGGAACTTGATGCGGCAGGTCATGTGCGTCAGATTATCGATGCAGCCGGCCAGCCCTTCACCTACGACTGGGACGGCCTGGGACGCCTGATTTCGGTCACGTATCCGGATGACACTCCCTGGACCCTCGCCGACAATCCGGTCCGTCATTATCTCTACGAAGATTTGGTCTACCCCGGAGCTCTCACCGGCATCATCGACGAGAACGGCGACCGCTATGCCACCTATGCTTATGACGCTCAGGGCCGTGCCATCCTCTCCGAACACGCCGAGGGCGCGGGACGTCATGTCTTCGAATACCTGGACGGCAATACCACGCGCGTCCGTCAATACTACGATGCCTCCCTCTACACCGAGCGCCTGATCAGCCACGGTGCCAGCAGCAAAGGCACACGCATCACCTCCGTGACTTATAGCGCCTGCCCGAATTGCGATCTGACGAACAGCACTGAAACTTACACCTACGACAGCAACGGCTGGCCTGCCAGCAAGGTGGACAAGCGTGGCTCCACAACTGAATACATCTATGACGGTATTACTGGCCAGGAGCTGAGCCGCACCGAAGCGGCAGGCACCGCGTTGGCTCGAACCATCACTACACGTTGGAATTCCATCTGGACCAAGCCCTCAGCCATCACTGCCTCCGATCGTACGCAGACCTTCGGCTACAACGGCAAGGGCCAATTGGTCGTCGATAGCATCAGCGTCAGTGGGGGCACGCGCAGCACGATTCACAGTTACAACGCCCAGAACTACCTGGCGAGCATCAACGGCCCGCGCACCGACACGACCGACATCACCAGCTTCACCTATGACAGCCAGGGCAATGTCAGTACCGTTACCAATCCCCTGGGCCACGTCACCCAGATCACGCACCATGACCCGCACGGCAATCCGCTGCGCATCCTGGACCCCAATGGGGTAGAAACCCTGCTGACCTACGACCCTCGCCAGCGCCTCACCAGCCGCAGCACGGCCGGAGAAACCACCAGCTTCGAATACGACAAGGCGGGCCAACTCAAGAAGGTCACCACGCCCGACGGCGCCTGGCTGGCCTACAGCTACGATGCCGCGCATCGCCTGACCGGCATCGCCGACCTGGACGGCAACCGTATCGAATACACGCTGGACTGGGCTGGCAACCGCACCGCCGAGCAGGTCTACGACCACGGCAACACCCTGCGTCGCAGCCAGGCCCGGGTCTACGACGGACTCAGCCGGTTGAAGGAACTCCAGGGCGCCAATGGCCAGAGCGAGGTCTATGGCTATGACGGCGAGGGCAACCTCACCAGCGCCACCGTCGATGGCAGCCGGACCACCACTAGCGACTATGACGCCCTCGGCCGCCTTATGAGCGTCACGGACCCGGCCTATGGCGTCACGCAATACGGCTACAACCCGCGCGATGAACTGACCAGCGTCACCGATCCACGCAGCCTGGTTACCAGCTACACACGCAACCTGTTCGGCGATGTCACCCAGTTGCAAAGCCCGGACACCGGCACCAGCAACGCCACCTACGACAGCGCCGGCAACATCAAGACCCGCACCGATGCCAAGGGCCAGGTCGTCACCTATACCTACGATGCCCTGAACCGCCTCACGAAGTCGGTGTACAGCGGCAGTGGCGGCCCCACCATCAACTACAGTTACGACGCAGGCACCTATGGCAAAGGGCGGCTCACCGGCATCTCGCAGACCGGCCAGAGCTTGGCCTGGGTCCATGACGCGCTTGGCCGCGTCACCAGCCAGACGCAGGTCGTGGGCAGCCGTACGCTGGTCACCAGCTACAGCTACGACGCGCAGGGCCGCCTGGCCACTCAGACCCTGCCCTCCGGCAAGGTCGTTGGCTATGCCTGGAACCTCAACCGCCTCACCGGCATGACGCTGGACGGCAACCCCGTGGCTAGCAACTTCCTCGAAGAACCTTTCGGTGGGGTGAGCCAGTGGGACTTCGCCAACGGCCAGGCAGTGCAGAAGAGCTTTGATCTGTCCGGGCGCCTGACGGCGCACAGCCTGGGGACCGTCGGCTACGACACGGCGGACCGCATCACCGGCCTCTCTCACGACAACCTGTCCCAGCTGATCGGTAGCAAGACCTACGGCTACGACAGCCTGGACCGGCTGACCAGCTATCTGGGCGCCAGCTTCAGCATCGGCTATGGCTATGACGCCAACGGCAACCGGACCCAGCAGTCCGGTACGGCCGGCACCACCGATTACACGACCAGCCTGACCAGCAACCGGCTGGACAGCCTGACCGATGGCACGGTCACGCAGAGCTTCAGCTATGACGCCAATGGCAACCTCACCGCCGACGGTAGCCATGTCTATGGCTACGACAAGACCGGACGGCTGACCAGCGTGGATGCCACCGCCTACGTCTACAACGGCCTGGGACAGCGGGTGAGCAAGACGGCGTCAGGAACCGGCACGGTCTACGCCTATGACGAGGCGGGGCACCTGGTGGGTGAGTACGACGCGGCCACGGGCAATGCCATCCAGGAGACGGTCTGGATGGGCGATACGCCCATCGCGGTGGTGAAGGGCTCCGATACCTACTACGTGCATGCGGATCATCTGAATACGCCCCGGCAGATCAACAACCAAGCCGGCGATCCGGTGTGGGTGTGGGACACGATTACGTTTGGATCATCGAGTCCGGATGAGGATCCGCTCTCCACCGGTACGCCCTTCACCTACAACCTGCGGCATCCGGGGCAGGTGTTTGATGCAGAGAGTGGGCTGTTCCAGAATTGGCATCGGGATTACAACCCGGCGCTCGGCAGGTATGTGCAGAGTGATCCGATTGGGTTGGCGGGGGGGATCAATACCTATCTCTATGGCGAAGCCAATCCGCTGAGCTATATCGACCCGCTAGGCTTGGAAACCGTCGCAGCGCCTCGCGTGTTCCCAATGCCCGGATTCCCAGCTATAGCACGTCTGCCATGGATTCTTCCGCACCCGGTAACGATTGGGTTGATGTGTTTACTTTATCCAACTCCCATCGCTGCGCCAGCCTGTGAAAGGCCGGACTCGCTGAATTACGGCAACTGCTCGATGATGAATGAGGCGAGCAATGACGGGGATAAACCCTCCGCATCAGATGTGCAAAAAGACAAAAAGCGTCGGTTTGACAAAGGACAACGGGAACGCGCCCGAGACCGTTCACGTGATGCTGATGGCGACCCAACCTGCGTCTACTGTGGCGTAAAGACCACCACTGAGCCTGGAAAACCAAACTCCTCACAAACGGATCATGTACTTCCCTGGTCACTTGGCGGTCCAACATCGGATGACAATGCTGCGAATTCCTGTCAGGGTTGCAATGGGTCCAAAGGAGCCAAAGAACTTGGAAAAGACTGGATACCACCTAATTTGAGATAGCTAGATGATCAAGAGGTTTTTTGACAATCGCCTTGGGGCTTTCTGCTGTGGACACGTATTTCGCCGGGAAAGACCAGTGTTACTAGTCACACGTGAAGACGGTGATTGGCAGTTTCTGTGTGGTAAAGATGATCATGTGGACCCACATGAACCCTACCACGTGAGCGTAGGAATACTTGTTGCGTTCGATGAAACATTGAACGAGGTGGCAGATTTACCCCCCGAATGGGAGGCAGAACGGGAAAGCCCTTCGGCATCTTGGATAAGGACAAGATGTGCGGAATTTGATGCTTAACAAGTGTAGGGTGGGCAAAGCGTAGCGTGCCCACGCGGGACTCCGCACCGTAAACCCATGTCACGATACCGTCGCTCCAGAACCGCAGGCGGCACTTTCTTCTTCACCGTAACGCTGGCCCGCCGAGACAACTCTCTGCTGGTGGGTCACGTGGATAGCCCGTGTAGGGCGGGTCGAGACCCGCCTGTCGCGAACAATCGCAATGCGGTCTGGCAACAAAATCCTTTCGCAATCAAAAAACCTGCTCCGCCGGGCCGCCTCCGGAGAGATGGCGCGCGCCACGTGCCAGACCTGGCCTTGCGGCCAGCCGTTGTCACCGCGGGCGCCTCGTCCAGGCACGCCCGTTGTGCTACGCGGGCTCCCCTGGTGGAGGGGCCCGGCGGGCAGCAATACCAAGTTGTTAATGAGCACCGACAGCAGGCGGACCCGGGACTCGTTCGCGGATGCGCTAGCAGAGCCCTACTGGGTTAGCCCGGCAATCGTTCTACTGCAGGGAAGTTTGGGAGCCGTGAGGGCATGGGCCGGGTGGGTGAGATCGTTCCCGGTATGCGGTGGGCCTCGGTCGTTGGGGTTCCAACGTGGGGCCTGGCTCGATGGGAATAGTTTGCGCGCTTGTGCTTGGAACTCATAACGGAGTTCCGTATCTTTGCGGGGCCGCCGTCCATGGCGAGACTGCACTTGCGGATTTAGCCCCTGCCCGGCCATCCATGGCCGGGCGTTCACCGGCGTGGAGTGCCATTCAAGGCACTCCACGACTGCCCCGGCTCACCCTTCGGCAGGCTCAGGGCGAACGGGTTGACTAATCACTTCACGCCGCTCCCGGGCAATTGATCCATGCATTGCTTACCCCGGAGACCTTCCCTCGCCACCTCTCTCCTGCCAAGGAGAGAAGGGTCCCGCCACCGGCTGCGTATCGTTGGGAATAAAAAAACGGAGCAAGCCCCCCGGCATGCTCCGTAAAGACGTCGCACCGGTATTGGGTGCAGACGAGGATTGAGTGTGGCCAAGTCACGGTTTCATGGCTTCACGCCCGGAACGTACCTGGGACGCCCCTCACCCCTGCCCTCTCCCCGCAGGCGGGGAGAGGGAGTGCGATTTGGTCGCTCACGCTTCGATCTTTCGACAGGCTCAGGACTTCAGGGCGAACGGGGCCGATCTGGGCGGCCTACTTCGTCGTCATCTTCTGTACCGAGCTGGCACTGAAGTAGTCGTCGCCGAAGCTCACGGTGAGGTCGTAGGGCTTGTCTTCGTTGAAGGCGGCGGTGATGAAGTAGCGGCCGGAGGTGAAGTGGTAGATCACTTCCGGGATCGTGAAGCTGGCCATCACGTTGGCGGCAAAGCCGACGTGGCCTTCCTGGAACTGGTAGAGCTGGTCGCGGTTGTCGTAGTCGTCAACCATCGCGATGTTCCAGCTGTCCTCGTCGATGTAGAAGCGGCGCTTCTTGAAGGTGTGGCTGGTGCCTTCCTTCAGCGTGGCCTCGACCACCCAGACGCGGTGCAGCTCGTAGCGCGGCAGCTCGGGGTTGATGTGCTTGGGACGGATCAGGTCCTTGTACTTGATGGTGTTGCCGGCGATCTTGTTGGAGTTGTACGGGATGTACACCTCCTTCTTGCCCACCAGCTTCCAGTTGTAGCGCTCGAGCACGCCGTTGAACATGTCCACCTGGTCGTAGAACTGGTGGCCGTCGGTGCCTTCGTACGGGTTGTCGCAGCAGACCGTGGGGGCACGGCGGATGCGCTTGAGGCCCGGCGAGTAGAGCCAGGCGGCGCGGCCGGCGGCGCCGGTGCCGGCCTTCTCGTGCACCAGGATGTAGGTGCCGGCCATGCGCGGCGGCTCCACCGTCTTGGACAGATACTTCAGGAACTCGCCGGAGGTGGTGGTCAGCGGCACCGACTTCTTGATGGAGCCGTAGCCGAAGGTCACGTCCTCCACGATCTTGGTCTGCTGGTAGGCGCCGTTGGGCTGCACGATGAACTGGTTGTTGTAGCGCGTGGCCGCCTCGCCCCGGAACTTCAGCTTGTGGTTCCAGATCGGCTCGGCGCCGCTCTTGGGAATCGGGAAGGGGAAGCCCAGCTTGCAGTTGTTCGGCGTGTCGGTGCCCACCATTTCGCAGGTGGTGGCGTTGGCGGCGGTGGCCTGGTAGATGACGTCCGGCCAGGCGACGACGCGCTTGCTCGAGTAGACGTTCATCTTGTAGCTGTCGTAGGTGTTGAGCAGCTTCTTGTGGCCTTCGCTCAGCTTGCCGACATACTGGCCGATGTTGGCCTTAGTGATGGTGTACAGCGGCTTGTCGTTGTCGGTCTCGGGGTTGTTGGGGTACTCGCCCTTGAGCTCGCCGCGCTGCTTACCGGGGGTCCACTCGGGAATGGTGCCTTCCTTGTTGCCGACCTTCTCGGCACCCACCGGCGTCAGTTCCTGGCCCAGCTTGGCCGCTTCGTCGGGGCTTACCTTGGCTCCGGCCGCGCCGGCGAACAGCGCGGCCGCCAACGCCGCCGTGATCGTGATCCTGCTGTGCATCTTCCGTCTCCTCATTCTAGGTATGGGTGCGTCAGAACTGCAGTCGTACGAAGGCGCGTGCGGCATCACGGTCGCGATACAGGTTGTAGGAGCCGCCCCCCGTGAACCAGGTGTATCCGAGATTGAACGCCAGGCTGGACTTGTAGCGGATTTCCAGGCCGATGTCGCCATTCTTGCGTCCGGACACGAAGTTGGTCGCCAGGCCCGGAGCGGTGCCGTGCACGTCGTGCTTCCAGGTCAGCTGCGGCATCAGCGAGATACCCGGCAGCACGGATTCATACTTGATCTGGCTGATGATCACGTAGCCCCAGGACAGCTTGTCCGGGAAACCGCCCAGTTCCTGCTGGTGCGGGTTGAAGCGCAGGCCGTCCGGGCCGTAGGAGCAGGCCGGGTTGGTGGAGCAGGCCTGCTGCGAGCGGTCCGCACCGCTGCCGTCCGCGCCGGCGCTGGCATGGGTGTAGGTGCCCGGGGCTTCCAGCTGCAGCTCGTCCAGGTCCGGCAGGCCCGGCACCCAGGTGGCGCCCAGCTCGAACAGGGTGATGACCTGGTCGGCGCCGAAGGGGTTGTCGGTGGCGCCGGCCACGTGCGTGGCGCCGAGGTTGAACTGGAAGGTGTCGAACTCCTCCCAGCCGCGGATGTAGCTGTTGGCCGGATTGGTGCCGACCACGCCGCCGCGGTAGGGAATCACGAACGACGGGAAGGCGCGGCCCGAGCCCGGCACGTGGCCGATGATCAGGTCGAAGGTGTCGCTGTAGGAGCCGGGGGTGCCGTTGGCGTCCACCACGTAGTCGCTGCCCGGATAGAGGCTCACGGAGCCGTCCGGATTGGCGCCGATGCCACCGAGGAAGTTGATCCCCAGGCCGTTCAGCAGCTGGTCCACCAGGCCGGAGAGCTGCGGGCCGAGCACGCCCAGCGCCGCGCCGGTGAGGCTGCCGCTGCCGGCGCAGCCGGGCGCCAGGTGGCAGTTGCTCAGCGTGGGGCCGAAGCCGGCGAACACCAGGTCTTCCAGGTCCACCTGCAGCGGCTCGTCGGGGCGGTAGGCCACCTCGCCCTGCAGCGAGAAATCTCCCAGCGTCGTGTTGAAGGACACGCCGAACAGCTTGATGTCCTCCGGGTATTCCAGCTGGATCTTGAGGCTGTCGAAGGGCACCGCGCTGCTGGTGGCGCCGAGCGGGTCGTTGGGCTTCAGCACCGAGTGCAGCAGCGGTACGTCCGGGCAGGCCAGGATGAAGCCAACGGTGCTGGTCACGTTCTTGGAGCAGGCCTGGTCCACCGAGATCACGCTGACGTAGGGATTACGCGCGTGATAGTTCATGAAGTAGAAGCCGAACTCGGTACCAGCGTTGAAGTCCTCGGAGTAGTACTTCAGCGCCACGCCGTACTGGCCGCCGCCGTCCGGCTCCTTGTCCTTGAGGCGCTGCGCGGTCAGCGAGGTGTTGGTGATGCCCGACAGCGGGTTGTCGATCAGGCGGCCGACACCTTTGGGGTCTTCCGCGGCGCCGCCGAAGCTGAGGTTGACGTTGTCGATGGCGTTGTTGCTGCCCACGTCGAGGAAGGCGAAGTAGGAGCCCGGCGCCGGGGCTTCCAGCGGCTCCCACTCGTACTGGTAGAAGGCTTCCAGCGTGGCGCCGTCGAAGGGCTCCATGGACGCGTACAGCATGCCCACCGGGGTGAACACTTCCTCCACCAGGAAGCCGGTGCGGTAGAAGTTGTTGGCGTTGACCGGGTTGACCTGGTTGATGGAGCCGAACACCAGCAGCGTGGACTCGCCCCAGTTCACGGTCTGGCGGCCGAGCTTCACCGTGAGGTCCTTGTCGCCCCACAGCGGCAGCTTGCCGTAGACATAGGCGTCGAGCAGCTGCAGGTCGGTGCCGATCTGGCGCAGGGTTTCGCTGTCGCTGCGCTTGCTGCGCACCACGCCGCCCGGGCCGTAGACCAGGCCGCAGGGGCCGATGCCGGGGTTGCGCGAGGGCGGGCAGGCCACCGAATCGCTGCGCTGCGTCAACGCCAGGTTGGGCAGGCCGAGCGGCAGCGGGATCACCTCGCGGCCCGGCAGCGACACCACGCCCACGTCATACATGTTCTCCGGCGTGATGCGGTTGGGGTGCTTCTCCATGAAGTCGTTGTTGACGAAGTCATAGAAGTAAAGGCCCTTCACGAACAGGCCGAAGTCGCCATGCGTCAGCGTGAGGTCCTGGGTGATCTTCAGCGGCGCCTGCACGATGTCGTGCTTGTCGTAGTTCAGGTTGCCGTCGTCGGCGTTCACCGTGAACTGGCCGGGCGAGTTGGCCAGCTTGGTGGCGGGATAGGTCTGGGTACGGAACAGGCCCTGGCAGCCCTGGTAGGCCGCATTGCCGTTGGCGGCACGGCCGCAGACGTTCGGGTCCAGGTTGGACTTGCCCACCAGGTCGCTGGCGCGATCCTGCATGCGCCAGGCGGCGCCCGCGGTGATGGTGGTGTTGAGCACGGCGTTCCACTCGCCGTTGTCGTCCAGGTCGAAGCTCAGCGACCAGGCCGGCAGGCTGAACAGCGACAGCAGCAACGCCGCGGCGCGAGCCGCGGGCTTGATCTTCTCCATCATCGCAGGGGGCCCTCGTGAATCTCGTTGTAATCGTTGCCTGCCGAATCTGCGCCCGGCATTCCCCGGAGCATGCTCCCGACCTTTTGCGGGGGGGATGAGAATTGCGGACAAGGCGTTGAGATTGGTGACCACAGGCGGGCGCCGTCGCGCTTGCCGATCCCGCCGGCCGGCGACACCCCATGCAAGCGGGGCCATACCCGACATAGGTCAGAAGTGCCGGCCGCCCTGCGATGGCCCCAGGGCGGCCGGCAAGATTCCCGGAAGCGCTACAGCGTCTTCAGGTACTCGATGATGGCCTTGCGCTCGGGATCGGTGAGCACGCTGGTGAACTCGTGGCCACCGTTGTCCTGGCTGTAGTAGTTGGTGTTGTAGACCTTGCGATCCTCGATCTGGCCGTTGGTGAAGATCGGCAGGTTCAGCAGGTTCCAGGCGAGGCCGCCATTGGCCCAAACCAGGCCCAGCAGGTCCTGCACCGTGGCGCCACCGCTGGGGTTGCAGTCGATGAAGGGCATGGAGCCGGTGCCGCAGGTCAGTGCCTCGTAGTTCCAGCCCATGTCCACGGCGTTGTAGCCGGTCTCCAGGCTGTAGTCGAAGCCGGCGATGCCGTTCTCGATGGCCGGGCGCGACAGGCGGCGCCAGATCGGCTTGCGGTCCGCCGGCTTGAGCACCTCCCAGACATTGGGCACGGCGCCGTTGTGGAAATACGGTGCCGTGGCCCAGACACCGTGCAGCGGCGGGGCGAGGTAGCCGAGCTCGCGGTCGCCGCGCACGGCAGAGTCGTTCTGCGAGCCGCAGGTGGGCACGCCGGCATCGTTCTTCGGACCGTCGTTGTAGGCGAACCAGTTCTGGCGCGCGTAGTTGGATACCACCTGGCTGTGGCCGTCGAGGCGGCGCGTGTCGGTGCCGATGATGTCGATCGGCGTCACGTAGGCGGCGATGCCTTCCAGCAGCGGCGTGGCCAGGAACGCGGGATCGTGGACGAAGCGCGGTGAGTAGGCGCCGTGGCAGCTGGCGCAGGAGCCGTTGCCGCCCTCGGGGCGACGCACCGGGTTGTTGAGCTTGGCGGCCCACAGGTCCTTGCTGTGGAACAGGATCGCGCCCTGCTCCGCCAGCGCGGTGTCGATCTCGCCGAGCTTGGGCTCCGGCCAGCGCGGCGAACGCATCGACATCATCCAGCTGTCGCCGTCCTGCATATGGTCCTTGATCCACTGCTTGCCTTCGACATTGTTCGGCGAGGCGACGTTGGGGAAGTGGAAGGACAACTCGATGCGCTTGGCGTCGGTGGGCATGCCCGCGTCGAAGAACTTCATCGGGCGGCTGCCGACGTTCCACCACACCGGCGGATCCTCGGTGCCGGTGGACGGCTGGGTCTGCACGGTGAGGTAGGGGATCAGCGCGTCGAACAAGGTCAGCGTGCCGAACAGCTGGAAGTTGGTGATGTTGCCGGTGCCGCGCACCTTGTTCTGCGAGATCACCGCCAGCAGCGACTGCTGCGGCGCGATGCGGCCGAGGTCGGTGAACATCACCGTGATATCGGAGATCGAGTTGGTGCCGTACATCGGGCCCAGGCCCTCGCCGTCGACCGCCTTGCCCACCGCGCCGCCATGGCAGATGTTGCAGGTGACGCCGACCTTGCCGGTCCAGCTGCCGTCGGGGTTGCGCAGCTGCGTCAGGCCCAGCGGCAACTGGCCGCTGCCGCCATTGCTGGCATTCGGATCTTCATCCGGCAGCGGATAGGGATTTGGCTTGTCCGGCAGCGGCATGCCCCAGCGCTCGGCCAGCAGCTGGTCGAAGTTGTCGGGGCGGCTGGGCAGGCGCAGGACGCGATCCCACAGCGTGTTGTAGTCCTGGGCGGGGAACGCGAACATCGGGTCTGGCGAATCGCCGCCGAACATGGTGCCGGCGCCGATTGCACCGGTGGCCGCGACCAGGCGATAGCCGCGCTCGGAACGGGCCCGCAGCTCGCCGCAGGTGCCCGGATGATTGTCTTCCTGGCAGGTCTTCCAGTATGCGTTCATCAGCACCGCCTTGCCCTCGTCGACCCCCTCCACCACCAGCTCTCGCGGGTCCTGCGGCACCGGCTCCGAGTCGGGCTTGCCCTCGCAGTAGTCGAACCAGTAGTGGCCGCCGCGCTTGCTGCCCAGCAGCGGCAGCAGTTCGCCCGGATCCACGCCGCCGGCGAGACTGCAGGTGGCCGGGTTCTCGAAGCACTTGAGCAGGATCTCCATGTTCCGGTACGCGACGCTGCCGACCGGCCACTGGGCGCCGCCGGTATGCGGCGTCTCCTGCCCGGAGGCCATCAGCAGGATGCGCGAGGTGGGGTTGTTGCCGCCCAGGCGCTCCCAGCTGTCGCGCAGGTTCTTCAGGTCTTCCGCTTCGTTGGTGGAGAGCATGAAGTCGCGGCCGTCTTCCACGTCGCCCGGTGCGCCGGGAACGTGGCAGCTGCGGCAGAAGCCGAGGGCGGGCTGCACGTTATTGCTGAAGTGCTCGTCCATGCTGCGCGCCGTGCCGCTGCCGCCGGACACCTCGTCGCTGCGGCCGGGAGCACAGGCCGCCAGCCACGCACACAGCAGCAGCGTCGCCAGGCGCGGCGCCGAAAACCCGAATCTCTTCACAAGCCTCTCCCGAAGCGCACCGACAAAATAGTTACTTATGTAACTTTAACGAAAGTAGCGTTTGCGGCCTCGCACTGTCAAGGCGAGCGCCGTATCCCGCAGGCTCCCGGATGGCCGCCGGGCGCGGCATGTCTTCTGCCGCGGAGGCATCCAGCTCCACGCGGCCGCGATACTGCCCCGGCGCCACGCCGACCCAGCGCTGGAAGGCGCGCGAGAAGTTGGCGCCGCTGCTGTAACCCAGCCGCTCGGCGATCTTCTCGACGGTGAGACCGGGGCGCGCAAGCAGTTCCGTGGCATGCAGCTGGCGTGCGCCGTCCAGCAATTGCCGATAGCTGGCACCGGTGTCGCGCAGGTAGCGCTTGAGCGTGCGCGTGGACACGCAAAGCTCCTCCGCCATCTCCCGCAGCGTGGGATAGCCGTGGGGGCGAGCCTCCAACTCGCTTCTTACGAGACCGGCCAAGGCTTGGCGCCGGCCGGGAAGCCGCGGGGTGGAAACTCGGGTGTCCATGCTGCCTTCTCCAGATCGCATTTTGATACTTATGTAACTTTATAAAAAAGCTACTCTTGTCGCTTAGTGCCGTCAAGCCGGTGAATGCAGACTCAATGAAAGGCGCCGGAACTCCCAGCATCATCAGAAAGTTACTGCTGTAACTTCTCCGAGCGGGTATCCTGTTTTGCATGAACATCGCCGTAGACCAGCGCGCCCTCGCCCGCCTGCCCCAGCAGCAGCGAGCCATCGACCGATTCGAGCTGGTACTGCAGGAGACGCAGGCCCTGCTGGCCGAAGAAGGCCTGTCGGGCTTCTCGATTCCCGCCGTGGCGGCGCGCCTGGGCTATACCCGCGCCAGCATCTACAAGTTCTTCCCCACGCCCTACGCGGTGCTGAACGAACTGGTGCGCCGCCATTTTGCGGGCCTGGAGCAGACACTGGTGGCGGACGCGGCACAACTCGCCAAGCGCGAGTGGCAGGACGTGGTGCGCGCGATCGTCCATGCCGCCGCGGCCTTCCACAACGAGCACCCCACCGGGATGATGCTGGCCCTGGGCGGCGCGGTGACCGACGAGAGCTACCGCAGCTACGAGCTGACCGTGCGCCATCTCGGCGGGCTGGCGCGGCAGCTGCTGCAGATGCGCGGCATGGTGGTACCGGCCGAACCGGTGGACGTGGCGACGCTGGCGGTGGACGTGGCCACTACCTGCTTCCGCCATTCCTACATCGCGCACCGCCGCATCACGCCCGACTACGAACAGGCCGCGGCCGACGTGATGATCGACTTCCTGGCCCGCCAGCTCGGCCTGCAGAACGCCTGAGTGGCGACGCCGGTTTGACGCTGCGCGGCTGTCTCACTATCATTTGCGCCCCTCGGACAGTTAGCTCAGCGGTAGAGCATCGCTTTCACACGGCGGGGGTCACAGGTTCAAGCCCTGTACTGTCCACCAAACGAGAAATCAGGGCCTGCAGCGATGCAGGCCCTTTTTCGTTGGCGGCCCGTTCCGGCGGCTCCAGAGGGTTGAGCCCCGCCCCGTTCGGGGCTAGGCTGCGCGCCTTTCCCGCTGCCCCTGACCGCCATGACCGCTGTCCGCCCCCTGATGCTGGCTATCCAGCAACGCGATCTCGAAGCCGCCAAGGCCGCGCTGGAGCGCGACGCCTCGCAGGCCACCGACGCCATTCCCGGTGGCCTGTCGCCGCTGATGTTCGCGCTCTACAACGGCGCGCTGGAGATCGCCCAACTGCTGAAGGCCTTCCGCCCGCTGGACGTGTTCGAGGCGGCGGCCATGAACGACGCCCGCCGCGTGGCGGAGCTGGTGGCGGCGCAGCCGGCGCTGCCGACCGAGTACAGCCCCGACGGTTGGACGCCGATGCACCTGGCCGCCTTCCTCGGCTCGCGCGAGGCACTGTTCGTGCTGCTGGGCCTGGGCGCGCCGATGGAAGCCATCTCGCAGAACCCGATGAGCAACACGCCGATGCACGCCGCCATCGCCGGACCCGCGGGCGAGGCACTGGCGCCGCTGCTGATCGGCTTCGGCGCGGACGTGAAGTACGTGGGTGGCAGCGGCGTGAGCGCACTGCACCTGGCGGCCTCACGCGGCTTCGACGGGCTGTGCAAGCTGCTGCTGTCGCGCGGCGCGGATCGCGCCGGCCTCACCGAGGACGGCAAGACCGCCGCGGAAATCGCCCGCGAGCGCGGTCACCTGAACACGGCGGCGATCCTGGACCTGGCGGTCTAGGGCCTGTTGATCCTAGGCCGGCGCCTTGCCGCGCCGCGCGCGGAAGAAGTCGCGCAGGATCTGTCCGCACTCCGTTTCCAGCACACCGCCCTGCCAGGGCAGGCGGTGGTTGAGGCGCGGGTTGGCGATGACGTCGTACACCGAGTGCACGCCGCCGGCCTTGGGGTCCGGTGCGCCGTAGACCAGCCGGCCGATACGTGCATGGATGATCGCGCCCGCGCACATCACGCAGGGCTCCAGCGTCACGTAGAGGGTGGTGTCGAGCACACGGTAGTTGCCGAGCCGCTGCGCCGCCGCGCGCATCGCCAGCATCTCGGCATGCGCACTCGGGTCGTGATCGCCGATCGGCCGGTTCCAGCCTTCGCCGACGATGCGCCCGTCCTGCACCACCACCGCGCCCACCGGCACCTCGCCCGCTTCCTGGGCGCGGCGCGCCAGCAGCAGGGCGTGGCGCATCCAGTGCTCGTCTTCGGGCGTGAAGGTCTCGGACATGAGGGGGTCGGCGGGTATCGAACGGCGGGCCGTATCAATACCAGCAAATCGCGACGGCGTCAGCGGCCCCGAGGATTTCCTAGACCGCCACCGGGCTGCGCTCGGCGAACTGGCCGTTCCAGTAGGGATAGTAGGGATAGGCCGGCGTCACGCGGCTGGCCGCGTCGAGCCGCGCCATCTGTGCTTCGTTGAGCTGCCAGCCAAGCGCGCCGAGATTCTGCTGCAGTTGCGCCTCGTCGCGCGCGCCGATCAGCACGCTGGCCACGGTGGGCCGTTGCAGCAACCAGTTGATGGCGACCTGCGGCACGGTCTTGCCGGTTTCCGCGGCCACGTCCTCCAGCGCATCGACGACGCGGTAGAGCCGCTCGTCTTCCACCGGCGGGGCGAAGCCGGCCGTGTCGTGCAGACGGCTGCCCTGCGGCAGCGGCTGGCCACGGCGGATCTTGCCGGTGAGACGGCCCCAGCCCAGCGGGCTCCACACCAGTGCGCCGACGCCCTGGTCCAGGCCCAGCGGCATCAGCTCCCACTCGTAGTCGCGGCCGATCAGCGAGTAGTAGGTCTGGTTGGCGACGTAGCGCTCCAGCCCCAGGCGGTCGGACGCGGCCAACGACTTCATCAGCTGCCAGCCGGAGAAATTGGAGGCACCGAGATAGCGCAGCTTGCCCTCGCGCACGAGCTGGTCAAGCGTGCGCAACACCTGCTCCACCGGCGTCATCGCGTCGAAGGAATGCAGTTGCAGGATGTCGATGTGGTCGGTGTCCAGGCGCTTGAGCGCGGCGTGCACGCCCTCGATCAGGTGCTGGCGTGAAGAGCCGACGTCGTTGGGTCCCTCGCCCACGCGCAAGGCGAGCTTGGTGGAGACGATGGCACGCTGGCGGCGGCCCTTCAGCGCGGCGCCGAGGATTTCCTCGGAGGCACCGCTGGAGTAGGCGTCGGCGGTGTCGAACAGGCTGACGCCGGCATCCAGGCAGATATCCACGATGCGCCGCGCCGCGGCGACGTCGGTATTGCCCCAGGCACTGAACAGCGGGCCCTGCCCGCCGAAGGTGCCGGCGCCAAAGCCGAGCGCGGGAACCTTGAAGCCCGAGTTGCCGAGATAACGGTATTCCAAGGTCTTTCTCCGGAAGTGTCGGGGGGCGCGACGCTCAGGCCGCGGTCTCGCAGTGGGCGGGCGTCTGCCGCCGTTGCAGCGCATGGCCTGCCAGCGCGAGCGCCAGGCCGGCCAGCGTGAACAGCAGCGCGGCCGTGCCCAGAGCGCGCAGGCCGAAGCCCTGCGCCAGCGTCAGGCTGCCGGCACCGGCACCCAGCGCGTTGCCGAGATTGAAGGCGGCGATGTTGAGGCTGGAGGCCAGCTTCTGGCCGGCGCCGCTGGCCTGTTCCAGCACCGCGAACTGCAGCGGCGCCACGGTGGCGAAGGAGGCCACGCCCAGCACGCCGAAGAACACCACGGCCGTCCAGGGCGTGCCGATGGCCAGCGGCATCGCCGCCAGCACCAGGGCCAGCGCGGCCAGCGTCCAGGGCACGGCGCGGCGCGGCGCGCGGTCGGCCAGTGCGCCGCCGAGGAAGTTGCCCGCGCCCATGCCCAGGCCGAACAGCAGCAGCACGGCGGAGACCGTGCCCACGGCGATGCCGGAGACTTCCGTCAGCAGCGGCTGCACGTAGGTGAAGACCGCGAACACACCGGCAAAGCCCAGCACGGTGATGCCCAGGCCCAGCAGCACCTGCGGGCGCGCCAGCACGGCGAGTTCCTCGCGCAGCGGCGGCAGGGGCTCGCCGGTGGCCCGCTGGGCAGCCGGCACGCAGAGGGCGATCACCACGAAGGCCAGCAGGCCGATGATCACCACCGCCCGGAAGGTGGCGCGCCAGCCCAGGTGCAGGCCGAGCCAGGCGCCGGCCGGCACGCCCAGCAGCGTGGCGGCGGTGAGGCCGGTGAACATGACGGCGATGGCGGAGGCGCGGCGCTGCGGCGGTACCAGCGAGGTCGCCACGATGGAGCCGACGCCGAAGAAGGTGCCGTGGGCCAGCGCGGTGAGCACGCGCGCGGCCATCAGCCAGCCGTAGTCCGGCGCCAGCGCGCAGGCCAGGTTGCCAAGCGTGAAGATGGCCATCAGGCCCAGCAGCACGGCCTTCTGCGGCAGCGCGCGCGTGGCCAGCGTGAGGATCGGCGCGCCAACGGTGACGCCGAGCGCGTAGCCGGAGATCAGCAGGCCGGCGGTATCGACGGACACGCCGAGATCGGCGGACACCTGCTGCAGCAGGCCCATGATGACGAATTCCGTGGTGCCGATACCGAAGGCGCCAGCGGTGAGTGCGAGAAGTGCGATTGGCATAGTGGCGGGCACTCTATGCCTCGCGGCTTCCGATGAATATCCGGATCGTTGGACGTAGACTTGTGACTTCAATTCACAAATGGAAACTGCCATGGCCCGCACCGAGATCAACCGCTCCGGCGAGATGGAGGCCTTTGTCCGCGTGGTGGACCGCGGCGGCTTCTCCGCCGCCGCCCGCGCCCTGGGCCTGACGCCCTCGGCGATCAGCAAGCTGGTGGGGCGGCTGGAGGCGCGGCTCGGCACCCAGCTGGTGCACCGCTCCACTCGCAAGCTGCAGCTCACCGCCGAGGGCCAGCAGTTCTACGAGTCCAGCCAACGCGTGCTGGCGGACATGGACGAGGCGGAACGCGGCGTGGCGGCCGATGCCACTCCCCGCGGGCGCGTGAGCATCAACACCAGCACCTCCTTCGGCGCGCATGTGCTGGTGCCGCTGCTGCCCCGCTTCATGGAGCAGTACCCGCAGCTGGCGCTGGACGTGGCGCTGACCGACCGCGTGGTGGACCTGATCGACGAGCGCGCCGACATCGCGGTGCGCTGGGGGCCGCTGCCGTCGTCGGCGCTGGTGGCGCGGCGCCTGGGCGGGACGACGCAGGTCATCGTCGCCTCGCCCGCCTACCTGGCGCAACACGGCACGCCGAAGAAGCCCGAGGATCTGCGCGCCCACCGGCAACTCGACTTCAGCTACCGCCGCCGCGTGCCGGACTGGCCGCTGCGTGTCGCCGGCAGGCCGGTGGACGTGCCGGTGCAGGGCCGGCTGCGCAGCAGCGACGGCGAGGCACTGCGGCAGATGGCGGTCGCCGGCCTGGGGCTCGCGCGCCTGTCGCGCTACCACGTGCAGGCCGACCTGGATGCCGGGCGCCTGGTGGCGGTGCTGGAGAAGTACAACCCGATGGAGGTGGAGCCGATCCACGCCGTGTACCTGGGCAAACCTGGCAGCCTGCCGGCGCGGGTGCGGGCGGTGCTGGATTTCCTGGTAGCGGAGCTGGGGCGAGATGCGCGTTTCGATCCTCGCACCCCCTCTCGGTCGAGGAATGCTCGCCAATTTAACCCGGGTAATATTGACGGACCTATTTATGCCCGGGTATAAATAGCAATCCCGATACAGGCTTACCCATGACACCTTCCTTTACCGCTTTTGATGGCCCTCGCCGCCTGACCTCCGGACCGCTGTCCGCGGTCGCCCTCGTGGTGCGCCGCGCGCTGGCCCAGTCCGCTCCGGGGCCGGTGCTGATCTTCAACGACGACACTGGCCGCTCCATTGACGTGGACCTGCGCGGCAGCGACGAAGAACTGGCCGGGCGCCTGGCACCCGCCACGCCGGAAGCTGCGGCGGAGACGGCCAAGGGACGCGGGCGCCCGAAGCTGGGCGTGGTGGCGCGCGAGGTGACGCTGCTGCCACGACACTGGGAGTGGCTGTCGGCCCAGCCTGGCGGTGCCTCGGTGGCGCTACGCAAGCTGGTAGAGGAGGCGCGGCGCGCGCAGGGCGACAAGGGCCGCGAGCGACAGGCCCAGGAGCGGGCGTATCACTTCATGTCAGCGATGGCGGGTGACCTGCCGGGCTACGAGGAAGCGATTCGCGCGCTGTTCGCCGGCGACCGCGCGCGCTTCGCCAAGCAGATGGAGGCATGGCCGCAGGACCTGCGGGAGCATGCGCTGATGCTGGCCGCCGAGAGCGCGGAGTAGTTCAGCCCCGCTGCTCGAGACGCCACTGCCGCGGCGACAGCCCGGTCTGCGCCTTGAACACACGCGACAACGCCGCCTCGCTGCCGTAGCCGACGTCGTGGACGATCATCTTCAGTGAGCGTCCACGGCGCAGCGCCTGCTGCGCCAGGCCGATGCGCCAGGCCTGCAGGTAGGCGCCCGGCGTGCAGCCCACCACCTCGCGGAAGCTGCGGGCGAAGACGCTACGCGACATGCCTGCGGCCTCGGCCAGCGCGTCCAGCGACCAGTCCTGCGCGGGCTGCTCATGCATGGCGATCAGCGCATGGCGCAGGCGCGCGTGCGACAGGCCGGCGAGCATGCCGCCCTGCACCCTGCCCTGCTCCATCAGTTGCCGCAGCACCTGGATCAGCACCACCTCGAACAGGCGGTTGAGCATCGGTTGCCGCCCGCAGTTCTGCTGGAAGGCTTCCTCGAACAGCAGGCTCAGCACGCCCTCGGCACCCTGCAGTTCGTCCAGCGCCATGCAGCTGAAGTCCGGCAGCGCCGCGGCGATGGGATTGGCGGCCTCGCCGCCGAAACTGAGCTGGGCACAGGCGAACTCGGCCCCCTGCTCGGGATCGGTGATGAAGCGATGCGCCAGAGGCCTGGGATACAGCAGCAGGCTAGGGCGGGTGATCTCCACAGCCGGGCCGCTTCCGTGGCGGACCTCCACCCTGCCCCGCCGGATCAGGTGGAGCTGGCCGGTATCGCCGGAGCCGTCCAGGTCGTTGACGCCACACAGGGCTCCGGCGTGGAACACCCGCGCACTGACCGAGAAGTGCTCCAGCAGGGCGGCGAGCCGGTCGGCCATTTGATACTCCCGATCAAATTTGCAGGACTTTCTGCATCCAATCGTATCTTAGCTGAGCGCAAAGTTCCTCCTGCCGATTGGCACCACCGCCCAACGAAACCAGGAGTCCACCATGTCCATCGCCAAGATCCTCTACACCGCCGAAGCCACCTCCACCGGGGGCCGCGAAGGCCGCTCCGTCTCTTCCGACGGCGTCCTGGACCTGCAGCTGTCCACGCCGCGCGAGCTCGGCGGCGCCGGTGGTCCCGGCACCAATCCGGAGCAATTGTTCGCGGCCGGCTACTCGGCCTGCTTCCTCGGCGCGCTGAAGTTCGTGGCGGGCCAGGCCAAGGTCGCGCTGCCGGCCGGCACGCAGATCACCGGCCGCGTTGGTATCGGCCAGATCCCCACCGGCTTCGGCATCGAGGTGGAACTGCGCATCAACCTGCCAGGCCTGGATCGCCAGCAGGCGCAGGCGCTGGTCGACAAGGCGCACATCGTCTGCCCGTACTCCAACGCCACGCGCGGCAACATCGACGTGTCGCTGGTGCTGTCCGTTTGAGCCCCGCCCCTTACAGGAACCTGACCATGAAAAACCTGCATCGCTTCCTGCTGCTGCCGGCCCTGGCGCTCGCGGCCAGCCTCAACGCCCAAGCGGCCTCTCCCGCGGCCATCGAAAAGACCGCCAGCACCCTCACCACCCGCGATGGCGTGCAGCTCTACTACAAGGACTGGGGCCCGCGTGACGGCCAGGTCGTGACCTTCAGCCACGGCTGGCCGCTGAGCTCGGACAGTTGGGAATCGCAGATGATGTTCCTGGCGTCCAAGGGTTACCGCGTAGTCGCGCATGACCGGCGAGGCCATGGCCGCTCCAGCCAGCCCTGGGACGGCAATGACATGGACCACTACGCCGACGACCTCGCCGCCGTGATCGAGACGCTGGACCTGAAGAATGTCACGCTGGTGGGCTTCTCCACCGGTGGCGGCGAGGTGGCGCGCTACATCGGCCGCCATGGCACGTCCCGCGTGAAGAAGGCGGTGCTGGTCAGCGCGGTGACGCCGCTGATGCTGAAGACTCCGGACAATCCATCCGGCACGCCGCTGGAGGTGTTCGACGGCCTGCGCCAGGCGTCGCTGGCCAACCGCTCGCAACTCTACCTGGACCTCGCCTCCGGCCCCTTCTACGGCTACAACCGGCCGGGCGCCAAGCCCTCGCAGGGCCTGATCCAGTCGTTCTGGGTGCAGGGCATGCAGGGCGGCCACAAGAACACCTACGACTCGATCGCCGCGTTCTCCGCCACCGACCTGCGCGGTGACCTGAAGAAGTTCGACGTACCGACACTGCTGATCCACGGCGATGACGACCAGGTGGTTCCGATCGACGCCAGCGCGCGGGCCGCGGTGAAACTGATCCGCAACGCGAAGCTGATCGTCTACCCGGGCGCACCACACGGGCTGCCGGACACGCACAAGGATCGGCTTAACCAGGACCTGCTGGAATTCCTGAAGCGCTGAAAAAAAAAGCCCCACGCAATGCGTGGGGCTTTTTTCTGCGCAGTTCCCGCTATTCCCATTCAATCGTCGCCGGCGGCTTGCCCGAGATGTCGTACACCACGCGCGACACACCCGCGATCTCGTTGACGATGCGGCGCGAGCAGACGTCCAGCAGCTCGTAGGGCAGGTGCGCCCAGTGGGCCGTCATGAAGTCGATGGTCTGCACGGCGCGCAGGGCGATGACGGGCTCGTAGCGTCGGCCGTCGCCGGTGACGCCGACGCTCTTCACCGGAAGGAACACGGCGAAGGCCTGGGAGGTCTTGTCGTACCAGCCGCTCTTGCGCAGCTCTTCGATGAAGATGTGGTCGGCCAGGCGCAGGGTGTCGGCGGCGGCCTTGGTGACCTCGCCGAGGATGCGCACGCCCAGGCCCGGGCCCGGGAAGGGGTGGCGGTAGACCATCTCGCGCGGCAGGCCGAGTTCCACGCCGATGGCGCGCACCTCGTCCTTGAACAGCTCGCGCAGCGGCTCCACCAGCTTCATCTTCATGCGCTCGGGCAGGCCGCCGACGTTGTGGTGGCTCTTGATGACGTGAGCCTTCTTGGTCTTGCCGCCGGCGGACTCGATGACGTCGGGGTAGATGGTGCCCTGGGCGAGGAAGTCGATGCCCTGCAGCTTGGTGGACTCTTCCTCGAAGACCTCGACGAACAGGCGGCCGATGATCTTGCGCTTGGCCTCCGGATCGCTGACGCCGGCCAGCTCGCGCAGGAAGCGCTCTTCGGCATCCACGCGGATGACCTTCACGCCGAGGTGGTCGGCGAAGATCTTCATGACCTGGTCGCCTTCCTGGTGGCGCAGCAGGCCGTGATCCACGAAGACGCAGGTCAGCTGGTCGCCGATGGCCTTGTGCAGCAGGGCGGCCACGACGGAAGAGTCCACGCCGCCGGACAGGCCTAGCAGCACCTTGGACGTGCCGACCTGCTTGCGCACGGTCTCGATGGCATCCTCGATGATGCGGCCCGGCTTCCAGGCGTCGCCGCAACCGCAGATCTCGTGCAGGAAGCGCGAGTAGATGCGCGCGCCCTGCGTGGTATGCGTGACTTCCGGATGGAACTGCAGCGCGTAGTAATTACGCGACTCGTCGGCCATGCCGGCGATCGGCACGTCCTTGGTGGAGGCGATGCGCTGGAAACCTTTCGGCAGCTGCGAGACATGGTCGCCGTGCGACATCCACACGTCGAGCAGGCCGTGGCCCTCGCCGTTGACGCGGTCCTCGATGTCCTTGAGCAGGCGCGAGTGCGAGTGGGCGCGGATCTCAGCATAGCCGAACTCCTTCACCGCACCCGGATCGACCTTGCCGCCCAGCTGCGCGGCCATGGTCTGCATGCCGTAGCAGATGCCCAGCACCGGCACCTTGAGATCCCAAACGGCCTGCGGCGCGCGGGGCGAGTTGGCCTCGATCACGGACTCCGGGCCACCCGACAGGATCACGCCCTTGGGGCCGAGGGCGCGGACGTCCTCGTCGGTGATGTCCCAGGGGTGCAGCTCGCAGTAGACGCCCAGCTCGCGCACGCGGCGGGCGATTAGCTGCGTGTATTGGCTGCCGAAATCGAGAATCAGGATCTTGTCGCTATGGATGTTCATGGACGTCATGTGAAAAGCCCCGGCGAGGCCGGGGCGTGGTTCTCTTACTCGGCGCGGTAGTTCGGTGCTTCCTTGACGATCGTCACGTCGTGCACGTGCGATTCGCGCATGCCCGCCGAGGTGATCTTCACGAACTTGGTCCGCGTGCGCAGCTCTTCCATGTTCTGGCAGCCGGTGTAGCCCATGCTGGCGCGCAGGCCGCCGACCATCTGGTGGACGATGGCGGACATCGGGCCCTTGTAGGCGACGCGGCCTTCGATGCCTTCCGGCACCAGCTTCTCGACCTCGGCCGTGGTGTCCTGGAAGTAGCGGTCCTTGGAGCCCTGAGCCATGGCGCCCATGGAGCCCATGCCGCGGTAGGACTTGTAGGAACGGCCCTGCCACAGCTCGACTTCGCCGGGGGCTTCCTCGGTGCCGGCCAGCATGGAGCCGACCATCACGGTGTAGGCGCCGGCCGCCAAGGCCTTGGCGAAGTCGCCGGAGTAGCGGATGCCGCCGTCGGAGATCAGCGGGATGCCGCTGTCCTTCAGGGCGGCGGCCACGCTCATTACGGCGCCGATCTGCGGCACGCCGACGCCGGCGACGACGCGGGTGGTGCAGATGGAGCCCGGGCCGATGCCAACCTTGACGCCGTCGGCGCCGGCCTTGACCAGGGCCAGGGCGGCGTCGCCGGTGGCGATGTTGCCGCCGATGACCTGCAGGTCCGGCCAGGTCTTCTTGATCCAGCTAACGCGGTCCAGCACGCCCTTGGAGTGGCCGTGGGCGGTGTCGACCACCACCAGGTCCACGCCGGCTTCCACCAGGGCGGACACGCGCTCCTCGGTGTCGCCACCGGTGCCGACCGCGGCGCCGACGCGCAGGCTGCCCTTCTCGTCCTTGCAGGCCATCGGGAAGTCCTTGGACTTCTGGATGTCCTTGACGGTGATCATGCCGCGCAGCTGGAAGCCGCCATTGACCACCAGCACCTTCTCGATGCGGTGCTGGTGCAGCTTGGCGATGACCTCTTCACGCGAGGCGCCTTCCTTGACCGTGACCAGGCGATCCTTGGGCGTCATGACGCGGGAGACCGGCTCGTCGTAGCGGGTCTCGAAGCGCAGGTCACGGCTGGTGACGATGCCCACCAGCTCCTTGCCGTCCACCACCGGCACGCCGGAGATGCGGTTGGCACGGGTCAGCTTGAGCACCTCGCCCACGGTCATGCTGGGGGGCACGGTGATCGGGTCGGCGATGACGCCGCTTTCGTACTTCTTGACCGCGCGGACCTCGGCGGCCTGCCGGGCTGGGGTCAGGTTCTTGTGCACGATACCCATGCCGCCTTCCTGGGCCAGGGCGATGGCCAGCTTGGCCTCGGTCACCGTGTCCATGGCTGCGGACAGCAGCGGGATGTTGAGCCGGATGCGCCGGGTCAGCTGCGTGGAGGTATCTACTTGCCGCGGAAGGACTTCGGAATACGCGGGCAAGAGCAGAACGTCGTCGAAGGTGAGGGCTTCGCTCTCGATTCTCGTCATTAATATGGCTCCGCCAAAACGATATTATACAGAGGTACCGGCTCGCTTTCGATGGCCCGGACATTATTCATGCCGCCATCCGACCGCCCCCAGGACCCCGCCCGCCGTACCGTCTACCAGGTCTCCGAGCTGGCCGAGACCCTGCGCGGGCTGCTGGAAGACAGCCTGCCGCGGGTCTGGATCCAGGGGGAAATCTCCAATCTGTCCCGCCCGGCCTCGGGCCACTGGTATTTCACGGTCAAGGACGCCCGCGCCCAGCTGCGCTGCGCCATGTTCCGCAACGCCAACCTGCATGTGCGCCCGCCGCCCCGCGACGGCGACCTGGTGCTGCTGCGTGCCCAGGTCACGGTCTACCCGGCCCGCGGCGACCTGCAACTGGTGGTGGAACACATGGAGCCGGCCGGCCAGGGCGCCCTGCTGCGCGCCTTCGAGGAGCTGAAGCGCCGGCTGGCCTCTGAAGGACTGTTCGACGAACACCTCAAGCGCGACCTGCCGGCGGTGCCGCGCCGCATCGGTGTCATCACCTCCGGCACCGGCGCCGCCCTGCAGGACATATTAAGCACCCTGTCGCGCCGCTTCCCGCTGGCCGAGGTGATCCTGGCCGCCGTGCCGGTGCAGGGCGCCGAGGCGGCGCCGGCCATGATCCGGGCGCTGCGCGACCTGCCCGGCGCCCAGCCCGACGTCATCATCCTGGCCCGCGGCGGCGGCTCGCTGGAAGACCTCTGGGCCTTCAATGACGAGGGCCTGGCCCACGCCATCCGCGCCTGCCCGGTGCCGGTGGTCAGCGGCGTGGGCCACGAGATCGACTTCACCATCGCCGACTTCGCCGCGGACCATCGCGCTCCCACGCCCACCGGCGCGGCCGAGGCGGTGAGCCCGGACATCGGCGAATGGGCGGAACGCCTGCTGGCGCGAGAGCGCAGCCTGGCGCAAGCCCTGCAACGCGCCCTGCGCCAGGACGGCGAGCGCCTGGAGCGGCAGGTCCGCCGCCTGGAATTGCTGCACCCCGGCCGCCGCCTGCGCGATGCCGCGCAGCGGCTCGACGAACTCGCCACCCGCCTGCAGGGCGCGGTGCTGCAGCGTCTGGAACGCGGCGGCCAGCGGCGCCAGCACCTGCAGGCACGCCTGGGCACGGCCACGCCGCTGCTGGCCATCGCGCAGCAGCGGCGCAAGCTGGACCATGCGCAGGACCTGCTGCGCGGACGCCTGGGCCTGTCGCTGCAGCAGGCGCAGGCACGGCTGGCGCGCACCGATTCGCTACTGGCCAGCCTCAACCCGCGAGCCGTGCTGGAGCGCGGCTACGCCATTGCACTCGATGCCCAGGGCCGCGCCCTGACCCACGCCGCGCAGGCCACCCCCGGCGACGCGCTGCAGATCCTGCTCGGCCGCGGCGCGGTCGAGGCCACCGTCAACCAGATTCATCCCGAGAAGAAATAACCATGGCCTGGCTGCAACTGCGCGTTTCCAGCGCAAACCCCGAGTTTGCCGATGAAATCCTGCTGGCCAACGGCGCCAGCGCGGTGAGCATGGTCGACGCCGAAGACGACCCGGTGCTGGAGCCGGCACCGGGCGAGACGCCGCTGTGGCGCAACACCGTGACCCTGGGCCTGTTCCCCGAACACACGGACCTGGAGCCGGTGATCGCCGCCCTGCGCGAGCTGCTGCCGGACGGCGCCGAGGCAACCTTCAAGACCGAGCTGATCGAGGACCAGGACTGGGTGCGCGTGTGGCTCAAGGACTGCCCGCCGCTGCGCTTCGGCGAGCACTTCTGGGTGGTGCCGCATGAGAAGCTCGGCGAGGTCACGGACGCGCAGGCCACGGTGCTCAAGCTGGACCCGGGCCTGGCCTTCGGCACCGGCACCCATCCCACCACGGCGCTGTGCCTGGAATGGCTGTCCGGCCAGGACCTGCGCGGCAAGACCGTGCTCGACTTCGGCTGCGGCTCCGGCATCCTGGCCATCGCCGCGCTGCTGCTCGGCGCCGAGAAGGCGATCTGCGTGGACATCGACCCGCAGGCCCTGCTGGCCACGCGCGACAACGCCGAGCAGAACGGCGTGGCCGACCGCGTGAAGACGATGCTGCCGGACGCCTTCGTGCCCTTCCCCGCCGATATCGTGCTGGCCAACATCCTGGCCAACCCGCTGATGCACCTGGCGCCGCTGCTGGCCTCGTCGATCCGCCCCGGCGGCGAGTTGGTGCTGGCCGGCCTGCTGGACCGCCATGCCGAGGAGATCCACGGCGTCTACGAAGCCTGGTTCGACTTCCACGACGACGTCAGCAAGGAGGGCTGGACCCGCATCAGCGCCCAGTGCCGCATGCCGGCCCTGGTCAGCTTCCGCCGCCACGGCGAGTACATCGCCACCGCCGGCCAGCCGCAGCCGCAGCACTTCCCCGTACTGGCCCGAGCCGGCTACGCCGCCATCATCAACCTGGCCACCGAGGCCTCGTCGAACTGGCTGCGCGACGAACCGCAGATCTGCGCAGAGTTGGGCCTGCCCTATCACCACCTGCCGGTGACCTGGACACGTCCCACCCCGGAAGACTTCGACGCCTTCGTGGCCCTGCTGGACCAGTACAAACACCAGAAGCTGTTCGTCCACTGCGCCCTCAACATGCGCGTGTCCACCTTCATGTTTCTCCATCGCGTCCTGAACTTGGGCGAGACTGTGGAAGCGGCTTCGCAGGATCTGCACAGGGTGTGGACACCGGACGAAACCTGGCAACGGTTCATCGACGACATGCTGCAGCGTCGCTTGTCAAGCTGAGACGTTACAAACGACTGCAAATTCCGAGCTTCTTTCCCGAACGCTGCGGGAGTATTATTGCCGCCCGCTTTTTTCTGGCTCGCCACGCGCAGGGCGCGTCAAGGAAGACTCCATGTCCGCTTACAAGATTTCAGACATCAAGCCACTGAACCATTCGGTCGCCGAGTGTCTGGATGATTATTTCCGTGCGCTCAACGGACATGCGCCCAAGAACCTGTACGACACCATCCTCGACCAGGTGGAGCCGCCGCTGCTGCGCGCCACGCTGAAGTACTGCGACGGCAACCAGTCCAAGGCCGCCGAGATGCTCGGCCTGAACCGCGCGACGCTGCGAAAGAAGCTCAAGCAGTACAAGATCAAGCCAACGGCGCTGTAAGCACAGACAATCGAACCGACCGCGCTCCCAGGCGCGGTTTTTCTTTGAAGCAACCTAGGCAACCCATATGAAGACCCCGGTGAAGCGTGCCCTGCTGTCCGTATCCGACAAGACCGGCATCGTCGATCTTGCCCGCGAACTGCATGGCCGCGGCGTCGAGCTGCTGTCCACCGGCGGCACCTACAAGCTGCTGAAGGACTCCGGCCTGCCGGCGGTGGAAGTCTCCGCCCATACCGGCTTCCCCGAGATCATGGACGGCCGCGTGAAGACTCTGCACCCGAAGATCCACGGCGGCCTGCTGGGCCGCCGCGACATCGACGGCGAGGTCATGGCGCAGCACGGCATCGCGCCGATCGACCTGCTGGTGGTCAACCTCTATCCCTTCGAGCAGACCGTAGCCAAGCCCGACTGCACGCGCGAGGACGCCATCGAGAACATCGACATCGGCGGCCCGGCGATGCTGCGCGCCTCCGCCAAGAACCACGCCTGGGTCAGCGTGGTGGTGGACCCGGTAGACTACGCTCCGGTGCTGGCGGAGATGGACGCCGGCGGCGTCACCCGCGCTACCCGCGAGCGCCTGGCCGTGAAGGTCTACAGCCACACCGCGCGCTATGACGGCATGGTCGCCGCCTACCTCTCCAGCCTGGACAGCGAAGGCAACCGCGCCGTGTTCCCGGCCGTGATGGGCCTGCAGTTCAACAAGCTGCAGGACATGCGCTACGGCGAGAACCCGCACCAGCGCGCCGCCTTCTACGCCGAGAAGAACCCCGAGGCCGGCACCATCGCCGCCGCGAAGCAGGTGCAGGGCAAGGAACTCTCCTACAACAACATCGCCGACGCCGACGCCGCGCTGGAATGCGTCAAGAGCTTCGACGAGCCGGCCTGCGTCATCGTCAAGCACGCCAACCCCTGCGGCGTGGCCGTGGCCGCGTCGATCCTGGACGCCTACAACCTGGCCTACCAGACCGATCCCACCTCCGCCTTCGGCGGCATCATCGCCTTCAACCGCGAGCTCGACGGCACCACCGCCAAGGCCATCGTCGACCGCCAGTTCGTGGAGGTGATCATCGCCCCCACCGCCACCGCCGAAGCCAAGGCCGCCGTCGCCGCCAAGCAGAACGTGCGCCTGATGGAGTGCGGCCAGTGGCCCAGCAACCGTGCCCCTGCGCTGGACTACAAGCGCGTGGCCGGCGGCCTGCTGGTGCAGGACCGCGACGACGCCACCATGAGCCGTGAGCAGCTCAAGGTGGTCAGCAAGCGCGCGCCGACCGAAGCCGAGCTGGCCGACCTGCTGTTCGCCTGGCGCGTGGCCAAGTTCGTGAAGTCCAACGCCATCGTCTACACCCGCAACCACCAGACCATCGGCGTGGGCGCCGGCCAGATGAGCCGCGTCTACTCCGCCAAGATCGCCGGCATCAAGGCCGCCGACGAGAAGCTGGAAGTGAAGGGCTCGGTGATGGCCTCCGACGCCTTCTTCCCCTTCCGCGACGGCATCGACGCCGCGGCCGCCGCCGGCATCACCGCGGTGATCCAGCCGGGCGGTTCGATGCGCGACAACGAGGTGATCGCTGCCGCGGATGAGCATGGGATGGCGATGGTGTTCACGGGAGTGCGGCACTTCCGGCACTAAAAGCCAAAGTACGACGAGAAAGCCCCGCGATCGCCAGCGACGCGGGGCTTTCTCGTTGCTGGGCCTGCAACCTCCAAAGGAAAACCGTTCGCACTGAGCTCTTCGAAGGGCGGGTGGTTTTACCCTGGCCCAGGTCAGCGGTAGCCATTCACCCTTCGACAGGATCGGGGCGATCGGCTGCGGAGGGAGTCGCGCGTTTCGGCGAAAAAAGCCGTTGTAGCCCGGTTTCGCGAAGCAAAGCCGGGACTTAAGGACAAGGTCTGCCCCGGCTTGCCTGCGCCAAACCGGGCTACAAGTGCTTTTGCTTTCGCGGCGTCCCCGCCCGCCCGCTCATCCCGAGTGCCGCTAAGCGGCGTATCGAGGGACGCGCGTGTCTCGCACAACCCGAAGGCCGTCGCCTAGCCGGGCAAGCCCGCAATCTCGCCGCGCAAGTACAGATGCACCGGCCCCGTCATCCACACGCGGTCGCCTTCCAGCCGGCAACTCAACACCGCCCCACGCTTCGACAACTGCGCCGCCGCAAGTTGAGCCCGGCCGATGCGCTGCACCCAGTACGGCATCAGCAGGCAATGCGCCGAGCCCGTCGCCGGGTCCTCGTCGATGCCCATGTTGGGCGCGAAGAAGCGCGAGACGAAGTCCTCGCTGTTGCGCCGCCCGGGCGCGGTGACGCAGACCGCGCGGGCCGGCAGGCGCCGCAGTGCGGCGAAGTCCACGGGCAGGCCCTCGATGGTGCGGGCGGAATCGTAGACCACCAGCCAGATGCCGCCGTACTCCAGGACCTTCACCGGCTGCGCACCCAACGCCTGCGGCAGGCCGGCGGGGATTTCCGCCAAGGCTACGGCGGGCCGCGCCGGCAGGTCCAGCCACAGGCCGCCCTCGCCCTGCTCCACCTGCAGCACGCCGGCGTGCAGGGTGCGGAAGCGCACGCGCGGCTCCTGCCAGCCCAGCAGCTCCAGCAGCACGTGGCCGCTGGCCAGCGTGGCGTGGCCACAGAGGTCCACCTCCACCATGGGCGTGAACCAGCGCAGCAGGAAGTCCGCCTCGCCGGTCTCGTCGGGCGCGAAGAAGGCCGTCTCGGCCAGGTTGTTCTCGGCGGCGATGCGCTGCATCAGCGCATCCGGCAGCCAGGCCTGCAGCGGGCACACGGCCGCCGGGTTGCCAGCGAACAAGCGCGGGGCAAAGACGTCGAGTTGGTACAAGGGGATCGTGTGGGCCATGGCGGGTCCTGTGAGGATCAGGCCCAGCATACGGGCACATGCGTGCCCGCGGCAGCTACAGCCGGCGGCGCAAAAGCGCCGCCGCTGTATCTCATCAGGCGGCGATGGTCATCTTGCTGAGCAGCACCGAGCCGCTGCGCGTGCCGGCCAGCAGGTCCACGTCGTTGCCCAGGGCGGCGATGTCGCGGTACATCTCCAGCAGGTTGCCGGCGATGGTCAGCTCCTGCACCGGGTACGCGATCTCGCCGTTCTCCACCCAGAAGCCGGCGGCACCGCGCGAGTAGTCGCCGGTCACGCCGTTGACGCCGTGGCCCAGCAGTTCTGTGACGATCAGGCCCTCGTGCATCTGGCGCACCAGCGCCTGGAAATCCTGGGTTCCGGGACGCACGATCAGGTTGTAGACGCCACCGGCGTTGCCGGTGCTCTGCAGGCCCAGCTTGCGCGCAGAGTAGCTGCCCAGCAGCCAGCCCTGCAGCACGCCGTCATCCACCAGCACGCGGGCCTGCGTGGCCACGCCCTCGCTGTCCCAGGCGGCGCTGGCGGAGCCGCGCGGCAGGAAGGGCTGCTGCTCCAGGCGCACCAGCGGCGAGAACACCGGCTGGCCGAGCTTGTCGAGCAGGAAGCTGGCCTTGCGATACAGCGAGCCTCCCGAGATGGCACCAATGAAGTGGCCCCAGAGGCCGCGCGCCAGTTCCGGCGGGAACAGCACCGGGGCCTGGCGGGTGGTGAGCTTGCGCGAGCCCACGCGGGCCGCGGCACGCTCGCCGGCGCGGCGGCCGATGGCCTCGGCGGAGAGCAGGTCGGCCGGGCTGCGGGCGCCGGAGTACCAGTAGTCGCGCTGCATCTCCTCGTCCTCGCCCGCCACCACGGCACAACTGATGCTGTGCTGCGAGCCGTGGCGGTGGCCGATGAAGCCGTGGCTGTTGGCGTAGACCGACACGCCGCGATGACTGGAGACGCTGGCGCCCTCGCTCTGCGTGATGCGGGCGTCGGCGGCGAAGGCGGCGGCCTCGCAGGCCTTGGCCAGCTCGATGCCCTGTTCCGGCGACAGGTCCCAGGGATGGTCCAGGTCCAGTTCGGGAAACTCGCGCGCCATGCGCGCGGGGTCCGCCAGGCCGTTGCAGGGGTCCTCGCCGGTGGCCTGGGCGATGTCGCAGGCGGCGCGCACGGCGTCGGCGATGCCGCGGTCGGAAAAGTCGCCGGTGCTGGCGTTGCCCTTGCGCTGGCCGAAGTAGACGGTCACGCCGAGATCGCGGTCCTGCTGGAACTCCAGGCTCTCGACCTCGCTCTTGCGCACCGACAGCGAGTAGCCGCGGCTGGCCGACAGGCTGGCCTCGGCCGAGGTGGCACCCAGGGCGCGGGCGCGCTCCAGCACCTTCTGCACACGGTCGGCGAGTTCGGAAGGAGACGGCAGCGTGGCGGGCGGCTGGGCAGTCATGGCTTTGGTCTTGATGGGTTTCAGAACAGCGCGGTGTCGATGTCGATCTTGCCGCTGAGCGTCTTGTGCACGGGGCACTTGTTGGCGATGCCGAGGAGGTACTCGCGCTGCTCGCCGGTCAGGTCGCCCACCAGCTCGATGCGGCGGTGCATGACATGGCTGCCGTCGGCACCCTTCTCGTGGTCCACCTCGACGCGCACGTCGGTCAGGGCAAAGCCCTTGCGGCGCGCCACCAGCGTCAGGGTCAGCGCGGTACAGCTGCCCAGCGCGGCGTCGAGCAGGTCGTGCGGCGCAGGGCCCTGGTTGTCGCCGCCAACGGACTCGGGCTCGTCGGAGTAGAAAGTGTTGGGCCCGCACTCGATCTGCTGCTTGAGCTTGCCGTCTGCCGCCTTGGATACCTTGATCATGCATGTACTCCTGTTTGCAGGGCCGCCAGACGCTCCGGCGTGCCCACATCGGACCACTGTCCTTCGTGAAGTTCCGCTGACACCTGCCCGCGCCGGGCAGCGGCCCGCAGCAGCGGCACCACGCCGAAGTGGCCGGGCTGGCAGCCGGCGAACAGCTCGGGGCGCAGCACGTAGAGGCCACTGAAGGTGTGCTGCGGTGGGGCGGGCTCGACCAGGCGTCCGTCCGCCAGGGCGAAATCACCGCGCGGATGCTGCGGCGGGTTGGGCACCAGCACCAGATGCGCCAAGTCGGCCGCCGGCATGGCCTGCGCACGCGACACCAGCCGTGCCATCGGGAAGCCGGTGAAGACGTCGCCGTTCATGAGGATGAACGGCTCCGGCCCCAGCAGCGGCAGGGCCTTGAGGATGCCGCCGCCGGTCTCCAGCGCCGGCCAGCCCTCGTCGGACCAGGAAATGTGCAGGCCATGGGCGCTGCCGTCGCCGAAGTGCTCGCGGATTTTCGCGCCGAGCCAGCCGAGGTTGATCACGACCTCGCGCACGCCGGCAGCCGCCAGGGCGTCCAGATGGTGGGCGATCAGCGGCTTGCCGCGTACCTCCAGCAGGGGTTTGGGCGTGTGGTCGGTCAGCGGGCGCATGCGCTCGCCGCGTCCTGCTGCCAGGATGAACGCCTTGGTCACGCGTGCATGCCGAGTTCGTCGAACAGGCCCAGCAGCGGCTGCAGCTCGGCATAGCGCCCGGCCGTCTCGCGCACGTAGCGGATGAAGCGCGGCACGTCGGCGAGGTAGTGCGGCTTGCCGTCGCGGTAGTTGATGCGCGCGAAGATACCGATGACCTTCAGGTGGCGCTGCAGACCCATCCACTCGAAGTCGCGGAAGAAGGCGTCGAAATCCGCCGGCAGCGGCAGGCCGGCGGCGCGGCCGGCGGTCCAGTACTGCCGGGCCCAGACCTGCACGCGCTCGGCCGGCCAGGACAGGAAGGCGTCCTTGAACAAGGACACCACGTCATAGCTGATCGGGCCTTCCACCGCGTCCTGGAAATCCAGGATGCCGGGGTTGGGGGTGGAGATCATCAGGTTGCGCGGCATGTAGTCGCGGTGCACGTAGACCCGCGGCTGGGCCAGGGCGGACTGCACCAGCAGGCTGTCGATGCGTTCCAGCGTGGCGGCCTGGGCCGGGCTCAGGCTGCGCTGGAGGTGGCGTGCCACGTACCATTCCGGGAACAACGCCAGCTCGCGGCGCAGCAGCGCCTCGTCGTAGGGCGGCAGTTCGCCGGGACGGGTGGAGAGCTGCCACTGCACCAGGGCAGCGATAGCGTCGGCAAACAGGGCGTCGGCGTTGTCGCCGTTGATGACGTGCAGGTAGGTCTGCCGGCCCAGGTCGTCCAGCAGCAGGAAGCCTTCCTCCAGGTTCTGCGCCAGGATCCGCGGCCCGTGCAGGCCGGCCCCCAGCAGCAGGCCGGCGACGTGGATGAAGGGCTTGCAGTCCTCGCGCTCGGGCGGGGCGTCCATCAGTACCCAGCTCTGGCCCTGGTGCTCCAGGCGGAAGTAGCGGCGGAAGCTGGCGTCGGCGGAGGCCGGGGCGAAGGCGGCGTCGGCGAGGCCCAGCTCGCGCAGGGCCCACTCGCGGGCGTGCTGGGCGCGCGGGTCGAGATCGGTGGAAAGGCTGTTCACGGGTGAGGTCACGGGATGATCGCGCCAGCTTACACGATGGGGCAGTCTGCAATGGACAGGGCCTGCCCTCAAAAACCATACTTCGGGGCCAACGAGAACCCGCCTTGCCTCTTCTGACACGCCCCCCACTGCATTGGCTCGCCCTGGCGGCTGGCCTGAGCCTCTCCGCACCCGCCTGGGCGCTAGCCGAGGGTGATGCCTCCTGCCCGCAGCTGGACTTCGGCATCGCGGCGCCGGAACCGACCCTGGACCCCGAGCAGGTGATACTCAACGCCGACCACGCGGCACTGGAGGAGGAGGGCTTGTCGAAGCTGGTCGGCTCGGTGCGGCTGCGGCAGGGGGACAAGCTGTTCAGCGCCGAGCAGATGGACTACGACGACCGCGAGAACACCGTGCGCGTCAACGCCGAATCGGTGTTCCGCAACCGCGAGATGAGCGTGCGCTCGCAGGAGTCCGAGTTCAACCTGGACACCCAGACCGGCGTATTCCATCGCAGCGAATTCACCATGCCCGCCAGCTCGGCCCACGGCAAGGCCGAGCGCCTGGCCCTGAACCGCGAGGGCCAGGCCGAGATGGAGAAGGTCAGCTTCACCACCTGTGCCCCCGATTCGAATGGCTGGGAGCTGAAGGCCGGCGACATCCGCATGGACAAGGAAACCGGCTTCGGCACCGCCCGCAATGCCCGCCTGGACTTCCTGGGCGTGCCGGTGCTGTACGCGCCCTGGTTTCGCTTCCCGATCGACGATCGCCGCCATACCGGCCTGCTGTACCCCACCATCGGCGACTCCGACCGCACCGGCTTCGACATGCAGGTGCCGCTGTACCTGAACCTGGCGCCCAACTACGACGCCACGCTGACCCCGCGACTGATGACAGACCGCGGCACGCAGATTGCCACCGACTTCCGTTACCTTCTGGGCAGTGGCGAGGGCGAGGCACGCTACGAGTACCTCAGCCGCGACAAGAAGACCGACGAAATGCGCGACTACCTGCATTTCGAGCACCGGAGCCTACTCAACAGCCGCACGGCGCTGTCGATGCTCTATGACGGCACCAGTGACCGCAATTACCTGGAAGACTTCGGCGGGCGCCTGGACCTGACGGCCATCACCCACCTGGAGCGCAACGCGCGCCTGACCTACCAGGCCCCCGCCGCCTACCGCGTGCAGGCCCTGGTGCAGGATTTCCAGCCGCTGGCGTCGTCGCTGGTGGCGGTGGACGACCCCTATCGCCGCCTGCCGCAGATCCTGGTGGACGCCGAGACGCGCAAGAGCCTGCTCGACACCCGCGCCGGCTTCGTCGGCGAGTACGTCAACTTCGCCCGCGACCAGTCCGTGCAGGGCCAGCGCGTCGCCCTGCACCCCTACCTGCGCACCGAGCGCGAGGGTGCGGCCTGGTTCGCCCGGGGGCAGCTGGAGTACGACTACACCACCTACAAGCTCACCGACACGGCCTTCGTCCCGGGGCAGACCACCGACCCCAGCCGCAGCCTGCCGACCTTCAGCGCCGAGTACGGTCTGCGCTTCGAGCGCTTCACCTCGGGCAACCAGCTGCAGTTGCTGGAACCGCGGGTGTTCTACCTCTACACCCCCTACGAGAACCAGGACGACCAGCCGGTGTTCGACGGCGGCGAGCCGGACTTCGAGTTCACCCAGCTGTTCTCGCACAACCGCTTCCTGGGCCGCGACCGCCTCTCCGACGCCAATCACGTCGCCATCGCCACCACCCTGCGCCAACTCGACCCGGACAGCGGCGTCACGCGCTTCAGCGCCAGCGTCGGCCAGCTGTTCCGCTTCGAGGCGCCGCGCGTGACCCTGCCGGGCGGCACCGCGCCGGACAGCGGGGCCACCGACTTCATCGCCAGCCTGGACTATCGCATCACCGAAACGCTGCGCACCGTGATGGCGGCCCAGTGGTCGCCCAGCGAGAACGAGTTCAATCGCACCAGCTTCGGCTTCAGCTACCGCAGCGACCGCCGCCGCCTGGACCTGGGCTACCGCTATCGCGAGAACCAGCTGGAACAGACCGACGTCATCCTCTCCACGCCGCTGTGGCAACGCTGGAGTGTCGCCGGACGCTGGCGCTACTCGCTGGAGGATCAACAAACCCTGGATAGCCAAGCCGGCCTGCAGTACGAGACCTGCTGCTGGGCCCTGCGCACCTCCTACCGCCGCTACGTCGCCACCACCGCCGGCGAGTACAGCAGCGGCATCTACGTGCAGCTCGCGCTCAAGGGCCTGGGCCAGATCGGCTCCGGCGGCACCGGGCTGCTGCAGTCGGACAGTGACTTCTACGAGTGATTATTTATATAAAAATATGAAAAATGCCGATATTTTATATCGGCATGAAACTTGATGGCCCCTGTCGCAGTCCGAGCAGCGAGCATTTCCCTCCGCATCGGCGATAATCCCGCCCTCACGGCATCCCAACGTCTCCCCACCGAATCCCATGAACATCCGTCACTGGTCCGCCGGTCTGCTGCTGTCCCTGTCGATGCTGTCCGCGCAGGCGGCCGAGGTGCTGGACCGGATCGTCGTCGCCGTCAATGACGGCGTGATCCTGCAGTCCGAGATCGACCGCTCGATCGAGGATGCCCAGCGCCAGATCCGCGAGCGCAACATCAAGCCGCCCTCCGACGAGGCCCTGCGCGGCCAGGTCATGGAGCGCCTGATCCTGACACGCATCCAGACGCAGCGCGCCGCCCAGGCCGGCATCCGCATCGACGACCGCGAGCTCAACGAGGTGCTGACCGGCATCGCCCAGAAGAACGGCCTGAGCCTGTCCGAGTTCGCCACCGAGCTGCGCAAGGACGGCCTGGACTACCTCGCCGTGCGCGAGCAGGTCCGCGACGAGGTGCTGGTGCAGCGCCTGCGCAGCAAGGAAGTGGAGAGCCGCATCTCCGTCACCGACCAGGACGTGGACCTGCTGCTGCAGCAGTTCGGCGGCAACGAGAACGTCGAATACCGCCTGTCGCACATCCTGGTGGCGATCCCCGAGGGCGCCAGCAGCGAAGTGCGTACCGCCGCCCACAACAAGGCCGAAGGCCTGCTCAAGCGCATCAAGGCCGGCGACGACTTCGGCCAGATCGCCATCGGCTCCTCCGACGGCCAGCAGGCCCTGCAGGGCGGCGACCTGGACTGGCGCAAGGGCAGCGACCTGCCGACCCTGTTCGCCACCACCGCCGCCAAACTCAAGCCGGGCGAGGTCAGCGACCTGCTCGAGACCACCGGCGGCTTCCACATCATCAAGCTGGTCAGCGTGCGCGGCGGTGAAGAGCGCAAGAGCGTCAGCGAGACCCGCGCCCGCCACATCCTGATCCAGCAGAACACGCTGCGCACCGACGACCAGGCCCGCCAGCTGGCGCGCGACCTCTACGACCGTATCCAGGCCGGGGAAGACTTCGAAAAGCTAGCCAAGGAGTTCTCCGACGATCCGGGCTCCAAGAACAGCGGCGGCGATCTCGGCTTCCAGCCGCCCGGCGTGTTCGTGCCGGAATTCCAGATGCGCCTGGACCAGCTCAAGCCGGGCGAGGTCAGCTCGCCGTTCCGCACCCAGTTCGGCTGGCACGTGGCCAGCGTGACCGAGCGCCGCACGCGCGACACCACCGAGGAATCCAAGCGTGCCCGCGCCCGCCAGGCCATCGGCAACCGCAAGGCGGCCGAGGAATACGAGCTGTGGCTGCGCCGCCTGCGTGAAGAGGCCTACATCGAGTACCGCTTGCCGGACGATGCCGCCGCCGCGGCGCAGAAGTCCTGATAGCGAACGGCATCCCCCCGATGCTGCCGCGCCTGCTGCTGACGCCGGGAGAGCCCGCCGGCATCGGCCCTGACCTGGTCGTGGCCGCCGCCCAGCGGGCCTGGCCGGCGGAATTGGTGGCGGTGGCCGACCCGGAGCTGCTGCGCGAACGCGCCGAACGCCTGGGCCTGCCCCTGGAAGTGCGCGAGGTCGACTTCGGCGAGGATCCGCGCGAGCACGAGACCGGCCGCCTGCGCGTGCTGCCGGTGTCCCTGGCCGCGCCGGCCCTACCCGGCCAGCTCGACGAGCGCAACGCCGAGTACGTGCTCGAGACCTTGCGCCAGGCCACCCGCGCCTGCCAGCAGCGCCATGCCGACGCCCTGGTCACGGGGCCGGTGCAGAAGAGCATCATCAACGCGGCGGGTATCCCCTTCACCGGCCACACCGAGTTCCTGGCGGACATGACCGGCACGGCGCTGCCGGTGATGATGCTGGCAGCCGACAAGCTGCGCGTGGCTCTGGCCACCACCCACCTGCCGCTGCGCGAGGTGCCCGACGCCATCACGCCCGAGCGCCTGCGCGCCGTCCTGCAGGTACTGCACGATGACCTGGAAAGCCGCTTCGGCCTGCGCCGCCCGCGCATCCTGGTTTGCGGCCTCAATCCGCATGCCGGCGAAAGCGGTCACCTGGGTCGCGAGGAAATCGATGTGATCCGCCCGGTGCTGGACGAGCTGCGCGCGCAGAACTGGCGCGTGGAAGGACCACTGCCGGCCGACACCCTGTTCACTCCGCGCCACCTCGACGGCGCCGACGCCGTGCTGGCGATGTACCACGACCAGGGCCTGCCGGTGCTCAAGTTCGCCGGCTTCGGCGAGGCCGTGAACATCACGCTGGGCCTGCCGATCATCCGCACCTCGGTGGACCATGGCACCGCCCTGGAGCTGGCCGGCAGCGGCCGCGCCGACCACGGCAGCCTGGTGTCGGCGATCCACGCCGCCCTGCAGCTGGTGGAGCGGAGCCACGCACCATGAGCCTCGATCACGCCGCCAAGAAGCGTTTCGGGCAGAACTTCCTGCACGATCCCTACGTGATCGAGCGCATCCTGCGCTCGATCAACCCGCAGCCCGGCGACCGCCTGGTGGAGATCGGGCCGGGCCTGGGCGCGCTGACCGCCCCGCTGCTGCGCCTGGCCGGGGAGCTGCAGGTGGTGGAGATCGACCGCGACGTGATCCCGCACCTGGTCGAGGCCTGCGGGAACTCGCCGAACCTGCACATCCTGCAGGCCGACGCGCTGAAGGTGGACTACGCCCGCTTCGCCGACGGCCGCCGCCTGCGCCTGGTCGGCAACCTGCCCTACAACATCTCCACCCCGATCCTGTTCCATCTGCTGAAGTTCGCCGGCGCCATCGCCGACATGCACTTCATGCTGCAGAAGGAAGTGGTGGACCGCATGGCTGCCCTGCCCGGCGAAGACGCCTACGGCCGTCTCAGTGTCTCGCTGGCCGCGCGCGCCGAGGTGTCCCACCTGTTCAACGTGGGCCCCGGCGCCTTCCGCCCCGCCCCGAAGGTGGACTCCGCCATCGTGCGCCTAGTGCCGCGCCCACCGGCGTTCGAAATCCGCGACTGGGCCGCCTTCGACCGCGTCGTCACCTCCGCCTTCTCGCAGCGTCGCAAGACGCTGTCCAATGGCCTCAAGGGCATCCTCACGGCCGCGCAGATCGCGGAGATAGGGGTCGATCCGGGCATTCGTGCCGAGCGTTTGGGTGCGGAGCAGTTTGCGAACCTGGCGAACTTGCTAGTGGCGTCTAGCTAGCAGCGAGGATGCCGGTGGCTACGCCAATCAGGTGCTGTGGGTTCCTGAGAGCTTGTTTCGCCTAGGAGCGAATTACAGGAAACGCCTTCAGATCCGAGCGCCCCTGCCAAGATGGGGCTGGCCTAAGCGCACCGAGCCAATCTACGGCTAGCTGCGAGTACACGAATTTCCCCGCATGTCTGCTATGTGCCAATTCTGTTGAAAAACCCCTCCATCTCTCGAACGCCGTAGCGGTGCTGATGTCTTAACTGCGTCGGCGGCTTTGGGGGACGCGAGATGATGGGGCGGCAGAATAGTGGTCAGGACCGGTTGTTCTACTCCTTCAATCTTGAAGCCCACGTCCCGCAGGATCATCTGCTTCGCAGCATCGAGCGCCACCTCGACCTGAGTTCACTGCGTCGTTCTCTGGAAAGCCACTACAGCCAGACCGGCAGGCCTTCGGTCGATCCTGAGCTGATGATCCGCATGCTGATCATTGGATACAGCTACGGCATCCGCTCCGAGCGCCGGCTCTGCGACGAGGTCCACCTAAACCTCGCGTACCGGTGGTTCTGCCGGCTGGGCCTCGAAGACGCGGTGCCGAATCATTCGACCTTCTCGAAGAACCGGCATGGCCGATTCCGAGCCAGCGGCGCGTTCCGATTGCTCTTCGACGACATCGTCCGCCAGTGCATGTCGGCAGGCTTGGTCAAAGGCTCTGGATTCGCCGTCGACGCCAGCATCATCGCGGCCGATGCCAACAAGCAGAACAGTATCGCCGCAGGCGAAGCTGTTGATTGGGCGGGTGTCAGCACACGTGCCGTGCGCGAATACCTCGAAGCGCTCGACGACGAGGCCCTCGCAGAGACAATGCCGAAGCGCATCTCGCTGAGCGATCCGCAGTCTCGCTGGACCGGAGCGCTCGGCGGCCCGGCTTTCTTCGCCTATTCGACCAACTACCTGATCGACGTCGAGAACGGCGTGATCATGGACGTCGAGGCGACACCCGCGCATCGCACTGCGGAAGTCGACTCGACCAGGACGATGGTCGATCGTGTCGAGGAGCGCTTCAAAATCACACCCGAGCGCCTCATCGGAGATACGGCCTACGGCACCGCACCGATGCTTGCCTGGATGGTGGAAGACAAGGGCATCGAGCCGCACATTCCGGTGTGGGACAAGTCAGAACGCAAGGACGACAGCTTCTCGCGCAGCGACTTTGTCTGGAACGAAGAGGCCAACGAATACAGCTGCCCTGAAGGCCACCCTCTTCTCAGCGAGCGTCGGTCTTTTACCAAGGCCCGAACGCACGTCACCAAGGAAGATACCGTCATCTATCGCGCGAGCCAGAAGCACTGCGCGGATTGTCCGATGAAGCAGCGCTGCTGTCCGAACACCGCAGCACGAAAGATCGCACGCAGCCGACGTTACCCCGCCTTGAGTAGCGGTTTGGTTTAGAGCCCTGGGTTGATGGTAATAGCCTTTGCAGCAAGCTGCTTGGCGTAGACGGCGGGCGCCAGCCCGCCGAGTGCTTTCTTGGGTC
>NZ_JAUASX010000026.1 GCF_030345715.1 Solimonas sp. SE-A11 | reverse complement strand
TAGTGAGAACCGGCGTGCGGCTCCAGGCTCTCCCACGATCGCTCGATCAAGGGTTTATCGGGCGCGCACGCCGGGCTCTCGACACCAGATTACGAAAAGACCAAGAGATAAGGGTTTCTGTACAACGAGCGTCTGGTGATCCATCAGACATTTAAAGACACCCTCTCCCCTGCCCCTCTCCCACTGGTGGGAGAGGGGATTCCTGGTTACAGCGCCGACAGGTCCGGCGTGACGCGGCCCAGGGCCAGGTAGCGCGGCTCCACCACCTTGTAGCCATAGACCGCCAGGCCGCGGATGGCGGAGGCGAACTTGGTCTGCAGGCGGATCACCTCGGCGTTGATGAACTGGTTGGCCCAAGTCACGCCGTCCTTGTGGCCGGCGACGATCGGGGTCACGTTCAGCGCGGCGTCGGTGTAATCGGCCAGTTGGTTGGACTCGTACAGCATCAGGCCGTCGATGGTGCCCAGGCGGCCGTTGCGCAGCGTGCCCTCGGCGTCGCCGGTGATGAGCGCCGACTTCACGTCGGTGTTCTTCAGGATGGTGCAGAACCAGGCCGGCAGCACCACCCAGCGGCCAACCTTGGAGACGCCCTGCTCGGTCAGGGCCTGGTTCATGCGCATCAGGAAGCGGATGGCGTTGTCCGCGTCGATCACCACCGGGGCGCCCACGGCGCCCAGGTCGATGGCGCCGGACTTCTTGCCGGCGTTGGCGCCCTGGTTGTCGGCGTGGATGTCCAGGATGATGTCGGAGAGGAACTCCGCGTCCTGCTTGAGCACCACCTGCTCGGCGGCGTCCTCGGCGTACATGTCCATCAGGGCCATGTCGCTCTGGATGCGGTCCACGTCGTCCAGCACCACGGCGTAGTACTTGCCGCGGTTGAGTTCCAGCTCCGTGGCGCTGTCCTCCGGCGTCTCGTAGGCGATGTCCAGGTTCTTCTGGTAGTCGCCCACCGAGACATCCGGCGTGCGGCGGATGATCACCTTGTCGCCCAGGCGGGTGACTTCACCCTCCCAGTCGTTGCTGGTGATCTCGCCGCACACGGTCATGTCGTAGTGCTTGACGGTGGCCTTCTGCGAGAACAGCGTCGGGATGTACTTCGACGTGCCCGTGCCGTTGGCGGAAAGATTCGGGTAGGTACCCGAGATCGGCATGTTTGCCATGTGTGTTGGTCCTTGTGTGGGTTGGGTCTTGAAACTCGATGGGCCAACCGCCGCTTGTCGCCCGCTCGTGCCGAACCTGTCGAAGCACGAACGGGCCGCTGCGGCGGTCGGCCGGGTATCCGCTCAGCCTTCGACAATCTCAGGGCGAACGGATGGGTGCGTCATCAGCCGATGCGGCCACCGATATAGGCCTCGTCGATCAGGCGCTGCATCGCCGCCTGCTCCTGCGCGCGGCCGCGGTAGCGGCCCCGCGCGACGTCGGCCTGGAACTGGCGGATCTGCGCCTGGCTGATGGCCGGGCGCGGGTCCGGCGGGTTGTCACCGTCGGGCGAGCCGTCCGGCAGCAGGCGCTTGTTCGGATCACGCACGCCGGCGCGGGCGCCGTGGTGGCGCAGGTAATCGCGGAACAGGCGCGCCACGCGGCCGGCATCGCGGCGCTGCTCGAAGCGGTGGAGCAAGGCCTGGCGTTCTTCGCCGGTGGCCTCGTCGCTCTCGGCCAGGTAGCCCAGGAAGCGCGGGTCGGCATTGACCTGCTCCCATTCCGGCACCTGCCGCGACAGCTCCGACAGGAAGCCGTCATAGGCCCTCTGCTCCTGGCTGCGCTGCGTCTGCGCCACGCGCTCGCGCGTGTCCTCCAGCTCCTGGCGCAGCGGCGCCAGCGAGGACTCCATGGCGTTCTGCAACTGCGGCTGCAGCGTGCGCTGCGCGGCACGCAGCACCGCCCGCAGGTGATCCTCGCCGTAGTGCTCGATCTGCTCGGCGCTGAAGTGTTGCGCCAGGTCCAGGCCCGCCACCGGATCGCGTCCGGCGTCGAGCTGGCCCTGGAGTTCCGCCAGCTGCCGCTGCATCTGCTGCAGCTGGGCTACTTGGCCCTGCTGCTCACGCGCGCGATCCTCCCGCTCCCGGCGCAACAGGCCCTCGGTGGTCTGGAAACGCGCGCGCCAGTAGTCCGGCGCGGGGCCCGGATCCGGCAGTGCCGCCTCGGCGCCCGGCTCGTCCGCGGGCTCCACCGCTGGCACCGGCTCCATGTCGGGAGCGGGTGCCGGTGCGGGGTCCGGACCGGGCTGGGCCAGTTGCGCCTCCAGCTCGCTGGCGGCGGCGATCTGCTTCTGGATATTTCTCGGGTAACGTCGGCTCATCTGGGGTTTTCTCCACGCCGCGACGCGCCGGGTCCCGGGACGGGTCGGCGTTGGCGGCGTTAGTGGGTGGAAACAAAAAAGCCCGGCGATTGCCGGGCTGGTTGGGCGAGCTGCGGACGCAAGCTCTCTGGGGACTATTTTACGTGGGTGTCCTGGGAACTCCTAACGGAGTTCCGTATTTCTTCATGGGCTGCGCTTGTGCGCAGCACCTGCATGATGCCGGGGCTCTACAACGCCGCCAGGACGATGATCGCCCAAAGACCCAGCACCGCCAGGAAGTTGATCGTGAAGACGATGCCCCGCAGCCGGACGTTGCCGGTGAGTATCTGGACCAGGCTGTGCAGAACCCGCCCGGCGATGAAAGTCCAGGCCAGGGCCAGCGATAGGCCGGCCGGCTCCGACCGCAGAAGGATCAGGCAGGCCGCATGGAAGAACAGCGGCCACTCGAACTGGTTGGACAGGTTGGCGCTGATGCGGGGTTCCATTGCCGCCCAGGGATTGCTGCCATCGGCACGTTGGCCAATGCCCCAGATCTTCGGAGCCCGAGCCACCGTGAGGAGCGCGTACAGGAACGCCGCCAGTGCCACGTGGGCGGCCATGGGGATGATCAGGGGGTGTGACATTGATGCGCTTGCCCTACACGGTCTGCTCAAGCTCGGCGAGAATCTGCAACGCCTTCTTGTACTTCTCCTGCCGCTTCAGATCTTTGTCAGTGACATCGCTTAGTCGTGTCAGATCCATGTTGTCTTTGAGATCTTCCACCTTCACCCTCCTCGCTAAAGGATTGGCTGCAAGTCTTTTTATGAAGCCCTCGTAGTCTTCGCACTTGCGGCGAGTCAGGCAATCAACTGCACTAACCACCGACTCTGGGAAACCCAGGCCGCGAAGATCCTGCAATGAAACATCTCCGTCTTCCACCACGTCATGCATAACAGCCGCCATCATTTCTGCGGCACTGCTCATGCGGAGCATCAGGCGCAGAGGATGAAGAATGTAGGGACTACCACCTTTGTCAATCTGCCCTTTATGCGCTTTGCAAGCCAAGGTGATTGCTGCCTCGATGCTGCTCATTTTCACCTTTGAGCACTAGCTCACTCGATTGAAGGGGCGTTGAGAATGCCAATCGTGGTAAAGCTCGCCCTGGAATTTATTCCAATAAATCGGCATTTCCCATGATCCTCAGAACCTTATCAATGGTTTTCAGAACGGATTGATGATCGTATTCATCACTCGCATCCTGCTTCTTCAACCAGCGCAAGTAATCTGCGAACAGGGTTTTTCGCTGAACTTCGGCCAAGGCTTCGTCCAACTCCATGTCTCGCACTCCTGGAGCGGAGCTATCAAAATCGTCCATCCACACCAGGCAAGTATCCAGAAGCCATCCGGCTGTGCTTTCGCGCTTCAGGTATTCCTCGCAATGGATGGCAACTGCCCTGATGAACTGGGATATGTCTCAGTCCCTCACAAAAACAACACCTTCACCAAAGTGAAAGCCGCTGGTGGCCATTTCTCTTTACCCGTTGTCTGACCAGACTATGAACCTCCTTCCCGCAGAACCTGTCCGACACACTCTTCCCAATCCTCCCAAGCCGCCGGATCAGCGGGAACCCCATCGCCTAAGAACTGCATAGATCCCAACAAGGAGCCGATATCGTCCGACTTCGTTAACTGATACTCCCGTTCCAGAAACAGAAACATCGCCTTGTAGGCTTCCTTCCTAGACAGCATTACCTGATCGTTCATTATTTCCACACTGGTCTTTCTGAGGCAGCCAATCCCGTTACTGGATTGTACTCTCGCGGCGCAATATTTCTCCCCGCGTTGGTTATCTTTCCATCTCGCATCTGAACCCAGACCTGTGTTCCATCAGGAAGAATCTTTCCAGCCCAAGTATTTCCGAACCCGTCCGTTCCCAAGATCAGAGATGTGTCATTGCTGACACTTTCTATGGCCTATTCGCGTACCCAGTGCGCCGCTAAGTCCTCCTCCCGCCGCCACGATGGATGCCTTTCTGCGCGCTTCGCTGCGCGCAGTCGCCATCACCCCCGCATCGCTCATTGCTCTCTGCAGAGAATGCTTGTTCCGAACATCGACCCCTTGGCGGGCCAAAGAACGAATCAGTTCAGCCGCATATTCCTGGTCGTACGCCGACTTGGTGCCGAATCCGATACCAGAAACTGCCGCAACGCCCTTGTCGATGCTCCGCCCTCTGCGCGCTAGCGTTAGTTGCAGGGCCATTTCCGGAGTCGCCGCCATCAGGCTTGGCGACAAAGCTCCAATGGCTCCTGCAGGATCAGCGGCGATCGCCGTAGCCTTTTCACGCAGTCCAGATGCCGCAAAATACTTTCGCTCAAAATCATTCTGTGGCGAAATTGACAGATTCAGCGCTTCCTTGGCAATCAAGTCTCTCTGCTGATCCAGTTTTTCCCTGACATCTGCCAACCTGCGATTTCGCGTTCGGGAACTCCTGGGAATAATCGGTCGCAGGCTGAGTGGCGCTTCTTCCGGCTTCATGTATGCCGACTCAATCTCGGCCAAGTCGCGTTCACGTTCGATTGCCAGCCGCTGACTCCATAGCGAGCGCGCCTGACGCATCCGATCCGCTAACTTCGGAGCCTCGGCCTGTCGCCACTGTTCGGGCAGCGATCCTCCGAGGCTCTGCCGCAGGAAATTCTGGCCATAGTCTGGTCCCATCAGCGCTCGCCGCTGCGGGGCAGCGTTGCGGTGTGGTGGCGACAAGGGTGGCGGGTCCAGCACGAAGCCTGGCGGTAGTTCCGCCGGGTTAGGGTGTTTCAGTGGCATCGGGTTCTCGAAGAATGAGTGGGTTAGCCGCGCTGCGCGCGCGCCAGGGCCTGCTGCGCGGTCTGCGGGGCCTTGATGAGTTCTTCCAGTGCCAGCGCGCGGCCCTGCGAGCGGTGCAGCGCGGGGCCGTCGAGGCGGCGGTTGGCTTCGTCGGCCTGGGTGAGCGAGGCGGTGAGCCAGTCGCGGTAGAGCTGGTAGTCGGGGTTGGCCTGCAGGCGCAGCAGGGCGGAGCTGAGGCGTGGATCCAGAGTTTGCATGGGGTCTTTGGGAGGGAGGAGCTTGGTTGACGACCGTTCATGCTTCGACAGGCTCAGCACGAACGGGAGAGGTCGGGAGTTCAGGGGGAGCCATCCATGGCGAGGCTGCAGCTACTTGAATAGGCCTCCGGGGCGGCCATCCGTGGCCGCCCGTGATCTGCCGCAGGCGATGCCATTCGGGCATCGCCCAAGCGCGGCAAATCACCCCTCTCCCACGAGGGGAGAGGGGCTTTCTGTCATCTGCTCCCGCGCCGCCAGCTCCTCCTCGCTCGGCATGATGTCGTCCACGCGCAACTCCAGACCCTCGAAGTACTGGCGCAGCAGGGCGGCGCGGCCGCGTTGGCCGATGATGCCGAGGTCCACGGGGTTGGCGGTGGCGGCCAGGGCCTGCTGGCGGCGCTGCTGGGCCTGGTCCTTGATCAGCAGGGCGGCGGTGCCGCGTGGCACCACGGCGCAGTCGCCCTTGAGGGCGGGCTCGTCCACGTAGAGCATCACCCAGGTGAAGGCCTGCTGCACGGTGCGCGAGATCACCTGGGTGTCGATGTTGGCGATGCCGCGGCGCAGGCCCTTGGCGGCGGCGTTGAGCAGCATTGAAAGGCCCGAAGCAGTCTCCCCTGCGCCGCCGACGCGGTCGTTGCCGTAGGCATAGCGCGGGATGCCGGTGGCGTCATCGGCGCGGCGCTCGAAGTTCTCGAACACGGCCAGTAGCTCCTGCGCGTTGCTGCCAGGCTGGAAGAAGCCGATGGGCGCGCGCTGCGCGGCGTTGGGGTCACTCTTGAACTGCCAGATCTTCCAGGGGTGCATCTGGGTGATGGCCTCGCCGTCGGCGAGGCGGTCCACCTCCATGTAGACCTGCGGGCCGCTGGCGATGCCGAGGTTGCTGACCAGGGCGCGGGCGGAGGCGTTGCAGAGGTCTTCGTGCGGCTCGCACATCTCGGGGATGGCGCGGCCCCAGAAGGCGCCGGGGATCGCCTCGTAGCAGGCCTTGTGGTACGGCCGCTGGCCCAGCGGGTCGTCGTTGACGACGCAGCGGATCAGGTGGCTGCCGACCAGGATGGCGTCGATCTCGTAGGGGCGGTCCGGGTCGTCGATCTCGGCGGCCTCGTATCTCCACTCCAGCAGCAAGCGGCCGGGCACCGCGCCCCAGTAGTGCAGGCCGTCGATCAGGTCTTCGCGCGTCAGCCAGTCATAGCTGCTGTCGCCTTCCAGGCGGTTGCGCTCGGCGTCGGTCCAGAGCCAGTGGCGCAGGCTGCCACCACGCGTGCCCTGCAGCACCTGGCGGATGTCCCACTCGGAGTTTCCGGGCACGCCGATCATGGCGTAGAGCTCGGATTCGGTCAGGCGCAGGCGCTCGATGAAGTCGCGCTCCTGCGGGCTGCGCGCATGCGGGGCGGGGTAGCAGTCGAAGGGGCTGATGCGCTTCCAGGCCAGGCCGCTGCCCTCGCTCACGGCGGGCGTGGCGCCGCCCAGCCACTGCAGGCGACGCTGGCGGCGGGTGTAGGGGCCCTTGAGGATGGCGGCGGGATAGGTGGAGAAGTCCTCGATGAACTCGTCCAGCGCGGCGTCGTAGCCGCCCTCGTCCATCAGGTCGGCGATACGGTCGGACATGCGCGAGGCGCGGCGCTCCGCTTCCTTGCGCAGGTCCTGGCGCAGGCGGGTTTCCAGATCACCCGCCTGCTGCGCCACCTGCTCACGGAACTGCTGCGGGTCCTGCGGCTGGCCGGCGGCGATCATCTGCTGCCGCGCCTGGCGCGCGGCGCGCAGCAGCAACTGCAGGCGCTGCGGCTGCGGCAGATCCGGCAGCGTGGTGGGCTCCAGCGCCCAGGCGCGGTCGGAGGCGGGCATGAGGATGTCGCGGATCCAGGCGGCCGCGGCGCGGCACTTGGTGGCGGACAGCGGCATGAACAGGCTGGTGGCGCAGCCCTGTTCCTGGAACTCGCGCACGTCGCTCTCGGCGTACACGCCCTTGCGGCGGCGCAGGCAGTTGAGCAGGCGGCGGTCGATCTGCTCGCGGGCGCGCTTGTTGCGCTGCCAGGCGGACTGGATGTGGCCGACGAGTTGCGAGGGCGCACGTGGCGCGGACGGCGGCGGGGGCTGGGACTTGCCGGTGAGTTGGTCGGGGGTTTGCAGGTGAAGCAGGCCGAGGCTGGGCATGGGGTTTCCGGAAGTTGGTGACCGCTCCGCTCGCCCTGCAGATCGAAGGGTGGGCGGAAGCGTTGGGGGTACGGTGGGTAATCCGCTCACCCTTCGACAGGCTCAGGGCGAACGGATCGTAGTGACCGCGGGGAAGCGGGGGTCCAAGAATCAGCGCCAGCGCGCGGGCTGGACTTCACGGGCCTTGGTGTTGCGCGTATCGGCACGTGAATCGCCGGCCACCGCGCCGGTGCGGAGGGCATCCGCGGCGTGGGAGGACCAGTCGTGCAGGGGCTGGTCCTTCCAGCAGCCGCGCACGGCGTCCCATTCCTTGCGGTAGTGCTCCAGGGCCTTGCGGCCCTCGGCGGTGCGGCTTTCGTCAAACCAGCACTGCGGCAGCAGGCGGCGCACGGCCTCGATGCCGTCAGCCACCTTCAGTTGCGGCGCCACGTCGAAGCGCATGCCCAGCTCGGCGGCGGCCTGCAGGCGGCTCTTGGCGTCGTTGCCGAGCTCGCGCACCTTGAGATCGTGCGGGCCCACGTGGCGGCTGTAGACGATGCCGTGCTGTTTGGCACGCTGCTTCAGCACGCCGCGGTAGTGCGCCAGGCCCTCGCCGCTGTTCTCGTAGTAGTCCACCACGCGCAACTGCAGGCCCTGGCGCTGCAGGAACCAGATGGCGGTGCTGTCGTCCACGCCCAGGTCCCACCAGGTCTCCACCTGCAGGCCGCGGTCGTAGGGCACCTCGCCGACGCGGCCGGTGCGGTAGGCCTCCAGCAGCGGCGTGCCGTAGTAGGCGCCCTCCGTGCTCTGCTGGAAGGCTTCCTCGGGCGTGGAGGGATACTCGGAGCGCACGTCGTCGCCCTGGTCGCGCCATTTGCGCGCGTACCAGCAGCGCTGGCCGCGCGTGAGCGCCTGGCCGATGCGGGCCTCGGTGTCGTGGAAGTAGCGCAGTTCGGCCTCGGTGAAGACGAAGGCCGGTTCCTCCACGCTGTACTCCGGGTGCTCCCACCAGGGCAGGAAGGAGAAGCGCCACTCTCCGTGCAGCAGCGGCGCGTCGGCGCGGCGCTGCTGGGCCTGGCGGCAGAGCTCGTAGAAGTGCCCGGCGCGACCGCGGGCGGTGGATTCGATCACCTTGATGCCGCCCTTGGGCACGGCCTCGAAGGCGCCGGTGCGGATCTCCTGCGCGCGGCGCGGGTAATGGGCGCAGATGTAGCCGTATTCGGTGACGTGCAGCACCTGCACGGTGCCTGAGCGGAAGGTCAGGCCCACGCGGATGCTGGAGCCATTGGCGAAGATCATTTCGCTTTCGGTCTCCTTGACCGCGGGCACGGCGGCGCGCAGCTCGGGCGGCAGGTTGTCGTAGGCGAACTTGATCTTGTCGCGGAAGATGACCTTGGCGTCCTCCTTGGTGTGGGCGATCACACCCACCGATACGTCTCGGTTGAACAGGCAGGTGTCGAGCCACAGCATGCAGTAGCCGGTGGTGATGCCGAGCTGGCGCACCTTGAGCTCGATGTTGTTGTGCGCCAGCCGGTCATAGGCGCGCTGCTGCGCCCAGTTGGGCGTGAAGCGGATGCGCCGGCCCTCCTTGTCCTTGATCCAGTACAGGTTGCCCAAGCGCCAGGCGCGGTCGGCCAGCGGCGAGCCCTCAGCGGCGCACGAGTCCATTCAGGCCTCCGTTCTGCTCCGAGGCCTGGGCCAGCAACTGCGCCAGGCTGCCCTCGCCCGCCGTCTCCTCGGCCTCGGAGGCGTCGAACACGCCGTGGGCCTTGCCCAGCAGTTCCAACGCCTTGAGGCGGTCGATGGTGTGCAGGCTGCGCACCTGCTTGGTTTCGGTAGCGCCTTCGTCGTGCTCGTCCTTGCGCTTGACGCCGCGCTGGTCCTGGAAGTCCAGGCCAGCGATGGCGGCGGCGGTATCGTCGTCCCAGTCCTGCGGCGGCTTGAGATTGCCGGCGGCGTCGAAGAGGCGGCGCACGTCGAAGCGCGCGGCGCGCGCCAGGTGCGCCAGCACCTCGTCGCGCCCCATGTGCTGCGCGGCCCATGCCGAGGCTTTCTTGCTTTTCATGTCTTGATTCCTTGTTCAGAACGTCCAGCCCAGGCGCGCGCGGCCCTGCAGCGCACCGCCCTCGTCCATGACCAGATCGGCGCCCACGCGGAAGCGGCCGAGATCACGCTCCAGCCACAGGCCGGGTTGCCCGGCGTATTGATCCAGGCTGGCCCCAGCGGCCCAGCCGCGCTTGGGCGGCGGCACCAAGGTCGCCTCCAGCGGCAAATCCAGCGCCTGGATCACCTCGCCGTCGGGAGAACTGGCCAGCACGCGCCGGCCGCCGTCGAGTTGCAGCAGCGACAGGTCCAGCGATATCGGCGGACAATCCTCTCGCCGGGGCTGCACGGTGACGGCGATGCGGCGCTCCTCGCGGCTGCCGCGGGGCAGCGCATGCGGCGGTTCAAGGGGCGTGGCCGGAGCGGCTGACCGCGCGGCGATGAGACTGCCGTCGGATTGGCGCTGGGCAGCGACAGGGCGCAGGTCCTCGACGACGACGCGTGGCGCCGGATGCAGATGCCAGCCGATGAACACGCCTGCCAGAAGACCCAACAGCAGCGCCAGCAGCCACAGCCCGAGATACAGGCGGCTCATGACGGGCGCTCGCACAGCGCCCTCTCCGCGGCCCGGCGCCGCTCCAGGCCCGGCAGGCGAATGCCGCGCGCATGAACCCAGCGGCTCAACTCCGCGCAGGCGCCGGCGTAGTCGCGGGCATTGAGGCGACGCGCGAGCGTGGAGCGGCAGAAGGCCCCTGCTCCCACGTTGAACGTGAAGGACGTGAAGGCCCCGCGCTGCCCCGGCGTGAGCGGCACGCGCACGCAGGCCATCATGGCGTCGTGCGCCGCCAGCAGTTCATGCCACAGCAAGGCCTCGCATTGCGCGCGCGTGGCAACATCGCCGACGCGTACGCCCGCCGTGCTGCCGTAACAGATCGTGGGGATGCCCACCGGATCACGGTACGCCGTCGTGCGCAGGCCCTCGAAGCCTGCCACCAGCACGAAGCAGCCGAGCAGGCCCGCGACCGCCAGCCGCGCCTTCATGCTCCGCTCCGCAGCTCGCGCCGCCATTTCCATAGCAAGTGGACGGCCTGCAGCCCGAGATAGGCCAGCGTCAGCCAGCCCACCAGGTCGTGAACGGTTACCCCACTGAAGAAGGCCAGCACCGGTGGCCCGGATTTGGCCGCCGCCGCACTCACATCGCCACGCATGTCGGTCATCGGATATCTCCTGAAACGAAAAAGCCCGACGCGAGGGTCGGGCATTGGAAGAAAGCGCTGGACGTCGGGAACAAAAAAGCCCGGCACGGGGCCGGGCTTGGTCGAACTCTGGACGCGAGCTCTCTGCGGACTATTTTACGACGATGCAGGCCACACTCATAACGGAGTTCCGTTTTCTTTCATGAGCCGGCTGGCATCAGTTGCAAGCGGCCGAGGCCACCTGCAACTGTGCCGCCCGCACCATCCGGATCAGCGGTACCAGCAGCAAGCCGAACAGCAGAAGACCCGCACCCGCCAGCAGCAGGAAGGTGGACTGCAGACCCCAGCCGTCCAGCGCAAGGCCCACCAGAGGAGCCGTAGCCAGGTAGGTAGCGCGGAAGCCCAGGTGCGCCAGCGAGTTGGCCGTGGCCCGGAAGCGGCCCGGCACGCGACGGTTGAAGGCGTCGCGCAACACCACCAGGCCCAGGCCACGAGCGATGAAGAACAACAGGCTCACCGCCAGCCCGCCTGCCAGTCCCAGGCCCGCCAGGCCGAGATAGCCCAGCACCGGCGCCAGGCCGATGACCGTCATCAGCACGGCAACTCCCCAGCGGCGCTCCAGCCCCAGGGCCACGCGGCCTGCAAGGGCCGCCACCAGGGCCAGGCCGCCCCAGAGGTAGCCGAACAGCGACAACTCGATGCCCTGCGCCTGCCAATGCGGCTGCAGCAACCACACGGCATAGAACGAGCCCTGGCTCCAGATGCACAACGCCAGCAGGGTGTAGCGCAGCACGCGACTGCTGCCCCACAGATGCACGACGATCTCGCGCAGGTTGCCAGCGTGATCATCGCGCGACAGGCGCTCTCCAGGCGGCTCGTGCAGGCCCAGTGCGAACAGCAGCGGCAGGGCGCCCACCAGCGCCTGCACCCAGGCGACAGCATCCAGCGACCAGGCCAGCAGCACCAGGCTGCAGACGATGCCGGCCAGGGCCTCGCCCGAGGTGTGGAGCGCGAACATGCGGGTCACGACCTTCTCGGGATGGCTGTTGTCGCCGGCCAGGGCCTGCTCCGTGTCGTACAGCAGCGCGAGATCGGCTCCCGATACCAGGCTGACGCCCACGGCCAGCAGCAGCTCGCAGATCGAGAGCTGCAGGAAGCCATGCGAGAACACGAAGCCGGCATGCCCCGCAGCCATGAACAGTGCGCCGACCTGCAGCGAGCGCACGCGGCCGAAGACGTCGGCGATGTAGCCCGACGGCACTTCCATCAGCAGCACGAAGCCCGCAAACACGGCCTGCAGCAGCAGGACCTCGCTGAGGCTCAGGCCCCGCTCGCCCAGGAAGGGCACGATCACCGGGATGATCACCAGGAAGACCTGGAAAAAGCCCAGGCCGGCCACGCAGCTGACGTTGCGCCGCAGGCGTATCCTCAACAACTCCTGTTCATCGTTCGTCACCATGACACTGCTCTTGGAAAAACAACCGCACAAAGACAAAACCCCGGAGGCTTGCGCGCTCCGGGGTTGGTTCGGACTACAGATCCGTGATCTGGAAGGTCAGGGCGAACAACCCGGAGCAGCGCGCGCAATAACGGCAAAACCCAGCACATGCGAACGCATGGCCGGAGTGTTGCCTCGAGAGTTGTAGGCGCGAAGGATCACGGGTGTACCTGATTCAAGGGCGCGCATCCTGCGCCTGGGCTCGAGGCTTGTCAATGCGACTGGGCCCGCCAGCGGATCGGCCCTGGAATCGCTACATGATCTGGATCACCGCCTATGACCCTGCCTGGCCCGATGCTTACGCGCGAGCGAGCACCGCGCTGCTGCGGGCGATGGGCGAGCGGATCGTTGCCATCGAGCACACCGGCAGCACCTCGGTCCCCGGCCTTGCGGCCAAGCCGGTGATCGACATCTGCGCAGCTACGCGGGACCTGGCCGGTTTCGCGGCCATGCAAGTGCGCTTGCAGGAGATCGTCTACGAGCCCGAGGACTACGGCGCGGCGCAGCGTCTGTTCTACGTCCGCAAGCGTGCCGACGGCAAGCGGACGCATCATCTGCCTGTGTTCCCCTTCGACCAATGGCCAATGCTGAAGGAGCGGATGTTCGCCGCTCACCTGCGCCAGTACGCCGACGCGGCAGCACGCTACGCTGCCTTGAAGCTGCAGCTCGCCGGGCTCGGGCTCGACCGCGAGGCATACACGCGCGGCAAGACCGCGCTGATCCAGGAGCTGATGGACGCAGCCCGCGCCGAGCGCGGGCTGCCGCCGGAACCCGTCTGGGAGGAGTGAGGCGCGACGCTCAGCTGACGCCGAGGTAGCGCCCCTGCTTGTGGTTGGTGACCAGGATGAAGCTGGTGGTCACGGCGCCGAGGATGGAGAGCGCGACCCGATCCGGCGGAAGCTGGAATGCCGCCAGCAGCACGATGAGGCAGTCCACCGCCATCTGCACCTTGCCGGCACGGATGCCATGGCGCTCCTGCAGGTACAGCACCAGCAGGTTGATGCCGCCGAGGCTGGCCTTGTGGCGGAACAGCATCAGCATGCCGGTGCCGATCAGCGCGCCGCCAATGACGGCGCCATACGCCGGCTGGATGAACGATAGCTGCAGGACCCGCGGCGTGAATGCCGACAGCAGCGACACCAGGGCGACGGCGGCGAAGCTTCGCAGCAGGAAGCCGCGGCCCATGCGCGCCCTGGCCAGGGCCAGGAACGGCAGGTTGAACACGAAGAAGATCGGCCCGAATCCCCAGCCGGTGACATGGTCGAGCAGCAGGGCCGCGCCGGCGGTACCGCCCGTCAGCAGGCCGATCTCCGCATAGAGCGTTACGCCGAGCGCAACCAGGGCCGTGCCGCATAGCAGGGCCTGCAGGTCCTCGACGGGACCATGGGGGGTGTATGACAGCCTTTCTTCCATGGGGCGCAGTCTGGGCCGCCCGACCCGGGGCTCCATCCGTACAAGTACCTGAATCCCGGGAGCGTACCCCGCTAGCGCCCCTGCGCCTTGCGGTACTCGCCGGGTGCGCGGCCGAACCAGCGGCGGAAGGCTCGCGTGAAGCTGGCGGTATCACCATAGCCGAGCTGCAGGGCCATCTCCTCGATCTTCATCTCGGTGCCCTCCAGCAGCTGCACGGCGACCTGCTTGCGCTCGGCCTCCACCAGGTCGCGGAAGCTGGTGCCCTCCTCCTCCAGGCGGCGGCGCAGGCTGCGTGGCGCCATGGCCAGCTGCTGCGCCACATCCTCCAGCGAGGCCACCAGGCCCAGCGGCCCGAGCAGCAGGCGGCGCACCTGCCCCGTCACGCCCGCCACCTGGCGCCGCTCAAGTTGCGCGCGGCACTGGTCCTCGAGCAGGCGCACCAGGTGGGCGTCGTACATCGGCAGCAGGGTCTCGGCGTCCTCGCGCCGCAACACCAGGGCGTTGCGCGCACAGCCATACCGGGGAGCGATGCCGCAGAGCTCTTGGATGCGCCCGGCATGGGCCGGCGCGCGGCCCTGGAACTCCAGGCGCTGCACGTGCAGGCCCCGCAGGCCCAGTTCGTGCAGCAGGTTCACGGCGGTGGCCATGTCGCGCTCCAGCAGGAACTGGCGCAGGTGCTGCGGTATGCCGGACGGGTCGGCACTGACGCCGAACTCGCGCTCGTCGGAGAACAGCGCCAGCTGGCAGTAGGCGGTGCTCAGCGGCAGGTAGCGCAGGGCGCTCTGCGTAGCCTCGCGCAGGTTGCGGCTGATGCGCATCACGAAGCCCCAGATGCCGAAGGTGGCCACGTTGTACTGCAGGCCCAGCTCGAAGCCCGGCGCCTGTACCTGGGGCAGCGCCAGGATCAGGTTCTCCACCAGGCGCATCTCCTGCTCACGCGCGATCAGGGCATCGGCGTCGCGCAGCTGGGCCTCGGTGATGCCGGTGCCGAGCAGGCAGGTGGCGGTATCGACGCCATGACGCGCGCCGAAGTTGACCATCACCTGGGCGATGGCGACGGGATGCTGGAAACTGGCCTCTGCGGACATGGCGGCTGGGGTCCTGCTCAGGCTACTGGCCGGAAATGCACGGCGGCAGGCCGGCAATGCCCTGCCGGGCGTCCTGCCCCGGCGGTACTGTGCGACCTGTTAGTGCTCGCGCTGGAGTCAGCCATGCAGCAGGATCTGGTTTCGTTGAACAGGCAGGCCATTGCCACGGCCCGGGAATATACAGGCGAGCTGGCGTGGCCGACAGTGGCACTGGCGCTAGGCGTGATCGCGGCCTTCATCGCCAACCTGTGGCTGTTCGCGGCGGGGCTGATGCCGCTATGGGCGGCGATCCTGGCCTATGCCGTGCTGACCTACATGTCCTACACGCCACTGCACGAGGCGGCGCACGGCAACATCCACGGCGGCCACGACCGGCTGCAGTGGCTCAACGATCTCTGCGGCTACCTGGTGGCACCGCTGATCATGGTGCCCTTCTCCACGCACCGGGTGGAGCACTTCACGCATCACCGCTACACCAACCAGCCGGACAAGGACCCGGACCACGTCGTCAGCGGCATGCGCCATGGCTTCCTGGCCTTCATCCTCCACGGCCTGCGCTTCCTGTGGGTGCAGAACACCTTCCTGTTCCGCGACTACTGGGCCACCGCGCCGCTGCGCGAGCGCGCCACCTACGTGGCGGAGGTGAGCTTCGCACTCGGCTGGCGCCTGGCCTTTGCGCTGGCGGTGACCCGCGAGCACACCGTGCTGCTGCTGGTGGCCGGCTACCTGGGCGGCGCGTTCTTCACCGCCTACTGGTTCGCCTATCGCCCGCACCTGCCCTACGAGGAGCCGGCGCGCTACCGCAACACCAACAGCCTGATCATGCCCCGCTGGATGAAGCCGCTGGAATGGTTCTGGCTAGGCCAGAACCTGCACTCGGTGCACCATCTGTTTCCGCGCGTGCCGTTCTACCGCTACCACGCCCTGCACCGGCGCATCGAGCCGGCCATGCGCGCCCACGGCACGTCCATGATCGGCATCTTCAGCCGCCGGGCCGTTCCGCCCGATGCCTGAGGACGCATTCAGGCGGCCTTCGGCAGCGGCTCCAGGTCCATCACGCGGATCTGCTCGGGCGGCACCGGGCGACTGAACAGGAAGCCCTGGCCGCTGTTGCAGCCGTGCTGCAGCAGGAACTGCAACTGCGCCGGCTTCTCCACGCCCTCCGCCAGCACCTCCAGCCGCAGGATGGTGCCGAGTGCGATGATGGCGGAGATGATCTCGGCGTCCGTCGAATCCTCCGGCACGTCGCGCACGAAGGCTCGGTCGATCTTGAGCTTGTCCACCGGAAAACGCTTTAGATAGACCAGCGAGGAGTAGCCAGTGCCGAAGTCGTCGATGGCGATGCGCAGGCCCAGCGCCTTCAGGCGGCTGATCTTGTCCTGCACGTCGGCGGTATCGCCGGCCAGGGCCCCTTCGGTGATCTCCAGTTCCAGAACCTGCGGCGGCAGGCCGGTCTCCCCCAGGATCGTGCTCACGCGGCTGTCGATGTCGGGCAGGCTCAGCTGGCGCGGCGACAGGTTGACCGCCAGCGTGCCCAGCTCGAAGCCTTCCGCGCGCCAGCGCGCCACCTGCTCGCAGGCATGCCGCAGCACCCACTCGCCCAGCGGCACGATCAGGCCGGTGTCTTCGGCCAGCGGGATGAACTCCGCCGGCGGCATGGTGCGCCCCTCGGCGTCGTGCCAGCGCACCAGCGCCTCGACGCCACGCAGGCGGCCGGTGGCGAGGTTGACCAGCGGCTGGTAGTGCAAGGTGAACTCCTCGCGTTCCAGGGCACGGCGCAGGCGTGCCTCCAGGTCCAGGCGTGACGCCGCAACCTGGGTGAGCGCGGCGTTGTAGAAGCGGTAGGTACCGCGCCCGGCGGCCTTGGCCTCGTACAGGGCTGAGTCGGCGTGCTTGATGATGTCGCCGGCGCTGTCGCCGTCGGCCGGGAACAGGCTGATGCCGATGCTCAGGCCCACGTAGGCCTGGTGCCCGCCGGCCAGCAGGAAGGGCTGGCTGACGCACTCGATCAGCGACCGCGCCACGCGCGCGGCGTCGGCCTGGCCCAGGCCCTCCAGCACCACCACGAACTCATCGCCACCCTGGCGCACCAGCAGGTCCGACTCGCGCAGCGCGGCGCGCAAGCGCTTGGCGACGATGGACAGCAGCTCGTCGCCTGCCGTATGGCCCAGGCTGTCGTTGACGTTCTTGAAGCGGTCCAAGTCCATCATCAGCAGTGCGCCGGGCTGGCCGTTGCGGCGGCCGCGCACCAGCGCCTCGTCGAGCTTGCTGCGCAGCACCAGGCGATTGGGCAGGCCGGTGAGCAGATCGTGATGGGCCAGGTGTTCGAGCTGCGCCTCGGACTGCTTGATGCGGCTGATGTCGGAGAAGCTGCCGACATAGTTGACGAGCTTGCCGGAGTCATCGTGCACGGCGCTGATGGTCTGCCACTCGGGAAAGATCTCGCCGTTCTTGCGGCGATTCCACATCTCGCCCTGCCAGAAGCCCTGGCTGCGGATGGCGTCCCAGACCTGGTCGTAGAACGCCGCGTCCTGCCGGCCGGACTTGAGCAGGCGCATGTTCTGGCCGATCAGCTCGGCCTCCGGGTAGCCGGTGATCTGGCAGAACGCCGGGTTCACCGCCAGGATCTGGCCTCCCGGGTCAGTGATCACCACGCCCTCGTGCGTGGCGGTGAAGACTGTCGCGGCCTGGCGCAGCTTGAGCTCCTGGTCCTTGCGCTCGGTGACGTCATGCAGGAATCCATGCCAGGTGACGCTGCCGTCCGGATCCGTTCCCGGCATGGAGCGCCCTTCCAGCCAGCGCACCTCGCCGTCCTGCGCGTGGATGCGCATCTCGCGGTGCCAGGGCGTGACGTCATGGCAGGACTGCTCGATGGAATCGATCAGCCCCCGCAGATCGTCCGGGTGGACCCGCGCGAAGACCGGAGCCATGTCGTGGGCCACCTGCTCGGCCGTCACGCCGAACAGTGCCTCGAAGGGTGGTGAGGCATAGGGCATGCGGTAGCTGCCGTCGTCCAGGCGGCAGAATGCGAACAGCGCGCCCGGCAGCGTCCCCGCCACGCGGCCGATGTATTGCTGTAGCGTCAGCCGTTCGCGCAGCGCCTGTTCGATCGCCTTGCGCTCGCTGATGTTGACGTGGGTGCCAACCAGGCGCAGCAGCTTGCCGCCGGCACCATAGACCGGGAACCCCTGGCTCTGGATATGCACGTAGGCCCCGTGCTTGTGCCGCATGCGGCAGTCCAGCTCCAGGCTGTGGGCACTACCGTCGCGCACGCGCTGCACGGCCTGGCGCAGGCGTATCAGGTCCTCGGGATGCAGCAGGCGCTCGTAGGTCGCGATGCTGCCCTCCAACTCCTCGTCACCATAGCCCAGCATCGCTTTCCAGCCGCTGGAGTAGTAGGCGCGGCCATCGTCTAGGTTCCAGTCCCAGACGCCGTGCTGCGCGCCGCGCATGGCCAGTTCGAAGCGCTCCTCGCTCTGGCGATGCGCTTCTTCCGCCCGGCGCCGCTCGGTCACGTCGCGGATCGCACCGAACAGGTACAACGGCCGGCCCTGGGCATCGCGCACCAGGCTGGGATTCACCGCCACCCAGAGTTCGCTGCCGTCCTTGCGCAGGTAGCGCTTCTCGTAGGTGCCCACCTGAAGGCCGGCGGCCACCGCATCCCGGTTGCGGCGTGTCTCCTCCAGGTCATCCGGGTGCGTGATGCCGACGAAGCCCTTCTCGATCAATTCCCCGGCGCTGTAGCCGGTCAGCCGGCACATCATCGCGTTGACGCGCAGCAGGCGCCCATCCGGCGTGGACAGCATCATGCCGATGCTGGCGTTCTCGAAGGCCTGGCGGAAGCGCTCCTCGGAATCCTCCAGCGCGTGGCGCTCCTGCGCCAGCGAGAGGTCCTCGGCTTCCGCCCGGCGGCGGAAGCCGGTGTACAGCAGCGCCGCCGTCACCAGCACGAACAGCAGGCCCTTGATCACGTTGATCTGCGCCGCCAGCTGCGCGTCCGGCAGTGACTGCACCCAGCGATCCCCGAAGTAGACCCAGGCCGCCGACAGCACCAGATAGGCCAACGCGATGCGCCGGGCAGTCCAGCCGGCCGCGGAGGCCAGCGACGCATTCCCGTCGCGCGAACCGGCGAGGGCCGCGACGGCTTTACCACACCGCTGGAGGAATGAGGGCTGCATTGCCATTACATCGGCAATGCAGCCCCGGTCTTTAGCTCATCACGCCCTGGCGCAGCATCCGGGCGACAGCCGGACGGGCTTGCGCATAGGTCTCCAGCATCAGCGCCAGGGGTATCCGCAGTTCGCGGGCACGGAAGCGATCCGCATCCGCCGCCTGGGTGGCGCAGCCACGTTGCGTGCGGACCCGCTCCAGCGGCCATTGCAGGTGCACGGCCCGCAACACCTGGCGTTGCAAGGCGGGCAGGCGGCTCCAGGCCATGTCCATGCTTTCGCCCGCCAGCTCGTCCGGTGCGTCAAGCGCGGCATGGTCCTCGCCATCCCAGACCGGGATCGCATAGTGCCGCTCCGCCGACGCGCAAGCGGTGAAGGCCTGCGGCCCACCGATGTCGCCTGCGGCCCAGCGGCGCCAGTTGTCCAGCATCCGGTCCAGCCACTCGTCGCGCTGCGCCCGCGCGATCACTTCCGTCGTCAGTCCGCTGTCGTAGGTTTTCATTGCCGTCGCTCCTGCCGCCTGGATCCATCTGCCGCCGCCGGCGGCACTGCCCTGCCCCTTCACCCCGATCCTCACGCGGCAGGCTCCAGCGCCGCCGCCATCTGCTCCGACAACTGCCACAGCTTCACCGCCGCCATGCCCCGCGGCTCCCGCGTCGCTCCCCGCATCAGGTCGCCCAAAGAGGAATAGGAAAGGCCACAGAGATCGGCGATATCCGACCGGCTCAGCCCCGCCCGCTCGCACCACAAGACCCGCTCTTTCCAGTCGCTGTCCATGTGCATATTTTACGGTTTTCCGTATGTCTCGGACAATGGATTTCCGTAACGGAATTCCGTATATTTGCTACATGACTGTCGGAGAACGAATTAAATCCGCGCGCAAGGCGCAGGCCCCCATGATCGGGGTCAAGCAGCTGGCCGACGCCGTCGGCCTGGCCGTCAGCACGCTCTACGACCTGGAGCGCGGCGAGCAGGAAAGCACCACCAAGCTGCACGCCATCGCCGAGTTCCTGGGCGTGCGCGCACGCTGGCTGGAGACCGGCCAGGGCCCCATGCGTCCCGAGCAGGGCGACCTGCTCGACGCCAGCTTCGACGACAAGTACGACCGCGTGACCGTGGTCCGCGGCGCGATGCTTTCGGGCGGCCCTGGCAAGGTGTCCTGGGAGTTCGAGGAGGTGGACCGTCACTTCGCCTTCCGCCGCCAGTGGCTGCAGGAAAAGGGCCTTCGCGCCGACCGCTGCCGCATCTATGAGGTGGCCGGCGACAGCAACGCCCCCTACATTCGCCACGGCGACGTGGTAATGCTCGACCTGGACGACCGCAAGGTGGTGGACGGCGAGTTCTACGGCCTGGCCTTCGGCGACGACCTGCGGGTCAAGCAACTGGCCTTCCGTGCCGACGGCGCCCTGCGCGTGATCAGCGCCGCGGAGCCGGACAAGGCCGAGACCTACCGCGGCCAGGAGATCGACGCCATCAGCATCATCGGCCGCGTGGCCTGGCGCGGCGGCTGAGCCCCGGGGGGGGCCGGCACAGGGTAGATGAGGCCCTGATGCGGTTCCGACGGGGTAGCGCTCCGGTACGCATGCCTCGCCCCCGGATCTCGCGCAAAGATTACGGAATTCCGTCATCTCATTTGTACGGCATGCCGTACAATACTTCCGTACCCGACTACGGAATCCCGCCATGCCCGAAACCCCTGCCCTGCACCCTGGCGATACCGCCCGCATCCGCCACGGCCGCCTCCGGCATCGCCTGGCGGAAGTGCTGAAGGTGGATGGCCGCCACGCCACCGTGATTACCGCCGCGGGCGAGATCTGCCTGCCACTGTCCAGCCTGGAGGCTCAGTGATGGGTGCCGCGCTGAGGATGGACGACGGTGCCTTGATGCCGGCCCCTCCGGGCCAGGCGGAGGACCGCGAACGCCGCCGCATCGCCGCGGCACTGGACCTGCGCACCGGCTCGCTCTGCGACGGCCGCGCGCTGGTGGCCGAGGCCCTGACCGACTGCGACGCCGCCAACGCCACGCTGCGCAGCATCGCCAGCCATGTGCGCACGGCCGTGCTGGGCGACAGCGAAGCGGTGGACCGGGAGATCGGGCGGATCGTGCGGGAAGCGGTGATCCGCTACGCCCGAGCCCCGGTCTAGGAGGCGTTCAGGCCGCGGCCGGAACTCCGACCACGGCAATCCGATTGCGGCCGCCGGCCTTGGCGGCATCCATCGCCGCATCGGCATCGGCCAGGACCTCGCGCAGGTCGCGCACCTAGTCCTGTACGTGGATGGAGGACGGGCCGATGCTGACGGTGACGCGGATGGTTTCGCTGCCGATGTTCACTGCGGCGTCTTCCACGGCACGGCGCAGGCGCTCGGCCAGCCCCAGGGGCTTCGGCCCGCGCGGGCCAGGATGGCGGGCTTGCCCCCCTCCGGTCCGCCACGGCCTGATGACCGGGCTCCAGTGATCCTACGAATCGCGGCCCGCAGTCAGCCACGGATGCCGCCCGTTTGGGGGGTAGGCCGGCATCACCAGGATTGGTATGACCCCTCCAGACGACGTCCGGAGCGGGGCCGGGTCCCGTTTCCTGGCCCGGTCTTCCGTGGCAGGATGGCGCGGTATCCATGAGTACCCTCAGCCCTTCGGACCCCAGAGCCCTGACGCCAATCGCCGCATCACGTCCGCGTGCTCAACGATGAGCCTGCACCTGCCCACCTTGCTGATCGTCACCGTACTGGCCTACCTGGTCTTCGGCCTGTTCCAGATCGCCATGAGGCAGTTGCGACGCGAGCGCGAGGGCCAGTTGCTGTGGGGCTTCTCCAATCTCGCCGGAGCCCTCGGCGGCTCGTTGCTGCTGTTGCGCGGCATGATTCCGGACTTCGCCTCCATCGCCCTGGCCAACGGCCTGCTGGTGCTGGCGCATTCTCTGATGTGGGCGGGCCTGCGGCGCTTCTCCGGGCAACCCGTCCACTGGTGGCTGGTCTGGTCCGCGCCGCTGCTTGTGACCTGGCTGTTTTGGGGCTTTGCTCCCGTGGCTGGCAACGCGCCTGCCCGCACCTGCGCGCTGGCGCTGTTCATGCTGCTGTTCAGCGGCGCCAACTTCGCGGATGCTTGGCGCGCCCAACGGCTGGAGCCGCTGGTGATGCGTCGGCTGGTGATGACGGTGTTCCTGGTGACCTGCGTGTTCATGGCGGACCGCGCGCTGTTCATGCTGCAGCACGCCTCGCGCGCGGCGGAGCACACCGTGATGCATCCGGTGCATACCTACTCGGCCCTGGTGGCGCTGCTGATCGTGACCGTGTGGAACCTGTCGATCCTGATGATGGCCAGCGAACGCCTGGCCAACCGCCTGACCGGGCTGGCGCATAGCGACGGCCTGACTCGGGCGCTGAATCGCATGGGCTTCCGCGCCCTGGCGGTGCGCCAGGTGCAGCGTTGCCGCCGCGACCGCAAGCCGGTATCGGTGCTGCTGCTGGACCTGGATCACTTCAAGAGGATCAATGACAACCACGGCCACGAGGCCGGTGACCGGCTGCTCTGCGCCTTCGCCGCCACGGTGGGCGAAATGATCCGCCCCGGCGACCTGCTGGCCCGCTACGGCGGCGAGGAGTTCTGCGTGCTGCTGCCGGAGACCGGCCTGGACGAGGCAGCTGCCGTCGGCGAGCGCCTGCGCGAGCGCTTCGCCACCGTCCGCATACGAGCCGACGACGCGGTGATCGGCACCACCGTCAGCATTGGCGTGGCGCAGTTCCTGGGTGGAGAGATGATCGATGATGCGGTGTCGCGCGCCGACCGCGCGCTGTACCAGGCCAAGCACCACGGCCGCAATCGCGTGGAGACCACCGCGACGATCATGGAGCCCGAGCCGGCCTGAGTGCCGGAAGGCGGCACCGGAACCGGGATCAGCGCAGCAACGAGACGGCGGGTTGCCGCCGCACATCGCGCCATCACGACTGCCGTTGGCCTCGTGCGCGGCGCTGACGGCTGCTCGAACGTCCGTGCTTCGAGGCGCGCGTCAGCCGAGCCTGTCCTTCAGCAGCCTCAGCAGGTCGTTGGGATTCACTGGCTTGGTCAGGTGGTGATCAAAGCCCGCCTCTCGGGAGCGTGCCTTGTCAGCCTCTTGACCCCAACCGGAGATCGCCACGATCAGCCGCTGCGCCGCCCAGGGCTCGCCGCGCAGGCGCTGCGCCACCTCGTAGCCGTTGAACCGCGGCATGCCGATGTCCAGCAAAATCACCTCGGGCCGGAAGCGCGCGGCCAGCTCCAGGGCCTCTTCGCCGTCATGCGCCATGCGCACGTCGTAGCCCTGCATCTCCAGCAGCGCGGACATGGCTGCGGCGGCGTCGCGGTTGTCGTCGGCCAGCAGAACGCGGCGGCCGTCGCTCTGCTCCGGCACCGCCGGCCGCATCGCGGTGGCCGGCAGAGAGTCCAGCGGCAGCAGCGGCAGGGTGACGATGAAGCTGGTTCCTCGCCCGAGCCCCTCGCTCTCCACTGCGATGCTGCCGCCGTGCATCTGCACCAGCGCCCGGGCCAGCGCCAGGCCGATACCCAGGCCGCCGCTGCTGCGCTCCAGCGAGGGCGATACCTGGGAGAACATCTCGAAGATGCTGCCCTGATGTTGCGGCTCGATGCCGATGCCGTTGTCGCGCACCACGATCCGTGCCTGCGCGCCCTCGCCCGACACCTCCAGCGTGATCACGCCGCCCGGCGGCGTGTAGCGCGCGGCGTTGTTGAGCAGGTTGACCAGTATCTGCACCAGTCGCGTGGGGTCGGCATTCACCCAGAACGGCCCGGCGCCCAGCGACAGCTCCATCCGGTGCCGCGCCTGATCGATCTGCGGCGCCGCCGCGTCCAGTGCCAGGCGCACCGCTGCCAGCAGGTCGGTCACCTCGCGACGCAGTTCCACCGTGCCGCGGGTGATGCGCGAGGCTTCCAGCAGGTCGTCCACCAGCCGCGTCATCTGCTCGGTCTGCCGCAGTATCAGGTCGCGCGCCCACTCGGTCTGCGCCGGGGTGGCGCGCGGCGAGCGCAGGATCTCGATGCCGCTGCGGATCGGCGACAGGGGATTGCGCAGCTCGTGCGCCAGCGTTGCGAGGAATTCATCCTTGCGGCGGCCGGCAGCGTGCAGCTCCTCGTTGAGGCGGCGCAGCTCGCTCTCCGACTGCTCGCGCTCGGTGATATCGATCCCCAGCCCGTAGACCATGTTCGGCTGGCCGGTCTCGTCGCAGTCCACGCGGCCCCGGCCCTCCATCCAGCGCCAGTCGCCACCGGCCGGCAGGAAGCGGAATTCCACCGCGTAGTCACCGCGCCGCTCGATGGCGCCACCCACCGCCTGCGCCACGCGCTCGCGGTCCTCCGGATGCACCTGCGCGAAGAAGTCCTCCTCGCGCCCCTGGAATCCGCCCGCCGGCAAGCCGAAGATTTCTTCCATCTCGCGGCTCCACCAGACCTTGCCGCTGAACAGGTCGCGCGACCAGGCCCCCATGCGCCCGCCGCGCATCGCCAGCGACAGCACGTCACGGCTCTGCTGCAGCGCGGCTTGCGCCCTTGCGCTCTCCAGCGCGAACCAGGTGCGCTGCGCGATCTGCTCCAGCAGCGTGGCTTCCTCCATGCTCCAGCCGCGCGGCTCGCGATGGTGCAGCGCCAGCAGGGCGACGAAACGGCCAGCCTTGACCAGCGGCACGCACAGCGCCGCGCGCGTATGCAGCGCGGCATAGGTGGCGCGCGTGATCTCCGAGGCGCAGCGCTCGTCGGCCTGCACGTCCACCACCGCCACCGGCTTGCCCTGCGCCAGGTCGTCGATCAGTGCAGGCCCGAAGTGATGCAGGTGATAGCGGCCGGCGGCGCTGGCCAGGTCCGCGTCGCAGTAGTCGCGGCTGATGATCAGCTCGGTGCCATTGTCCTCCACCTCGCCGAAGCCGCAACGGCTCACGCCGAAGTGGCGCGCCACGCGCGCCGCGAATTCCTGCAGCACCGCCTGCGGGTCTTCCAGGTCGCGCGTGGCATCGTTCAGCTCCAGCAGCAGCGCTTGCGCGCGGGCGTCGCTCGTCAGCCGCGCATCCGCTCCAGCCAGCGCCTGCACCACGGCGTCCACCTCCGTCAGGCCGCCGCCGGAAGGCAGCACCGACAAGGCGCGGTTGCGCCCCATGCCGCGCGCCGCTTCCGCCAGGCGCTCGATGGGCCGCTGGATCGAGCGGGCCACGCCGGCTGCCAGGATCAGCCCGATGCCCAGCAGCAACGCACCGGCCAGGACGGCCGCCATCGCCGAGCGGCGCAGGCCCTGGTCGAGCTGTTCCGTGGGCACGGCCACCAGCACGGTCCAGCGGGTGATACCGGAGCGCCGGTAGGCGGCGACGCTGGCGTCGCCCTCCAGCGTGCGGCTCTCGATCACGGCCTCGGGCTTGCTTCTCAGCGCCGCCAGCAGATCGGGCGATGCCGAGCGCGTGACGAAGCGTTCATGATTCCGGTTGCGCGCTACGATATGGCCGTCGGCGTCGAGGATCGTGGCGATCCAGCCGTCCCGCAGGTTGAGCCCGTCGAACAGGCGTGCCTGCGACTGCGCGGTCATCTTGACCGCCAGGCGCAGCGTATGGCCGCCGCCCTGCACCGGAAGCGACATGGCCACCACCGGCGCCTGATTGAGCGCGCCGGGCATGACATTCCACAGTTGCAGGCTGGGCCCGCCGTCGAAGGTCGCGGTGGTGGGACGGGCCAGCGGCTCCCGGGGCAGGATCGTGCCCGGCACCGCGCTGGTGTTGATTAGTTGTTGGCCCTGTTCGTTCGAAAGCACCAGCCAGACGCCATCACGGGTCAGCGCCTCGCGGGCCTGCCGCTCGAAACCGGGGTAGTCGCCCGTCGCCAGCAGGGGCGAGGTGGCCAGGGCCTGCAGCAGGACGCCGGCCTGGCCCAGTTGCTGGTCCTGCGCGATGGACAGGGCTCGCGCGGTGTCCGCCAGTTGCTGCTCGGCGCGGCTGCGCTCCTGGCGATAGCCCTGCATCACCAGGTAGGTCCCACCGGCCACGGCGGGGATCATCAGAGCCGCCGTCAGCTGCTGAAGGCGGCTGCGGACCGACGAACTGCCACGAGCTGCTTTTCCCGGCGTGGCCCTGCCCATTGCCTCTCCTGATGCTCTATCGGATCCAGCGGCTAGCTGCCACCGTCCGGTCGGTCTGATGTTTGAGGCTGCATTCTTCCACAGCCCCGCGTTCCCGGCGGCCGGCAGCCGGACGGGCACAGGATCGGAGCGGTGAGACCTCAGTCGGCGCCGGTCTGCTCGAGTCGCGCCCGGGCTTCCTTCTTGCCGATACCGCGCAAGCCGGCGATGGCCGCCACCTGGGACTGCCGCGGCAGCGTCTTCTCGGCCTCCCAGTTGTAGACCGATTGGGCCGTCACACCGATCAGCTTGCCCAGTTCCTCGGCGCTGAGGTCCAGGCGCGTGCGCAGGGAGCGCAGGCCCTTGGCCGAATACCGGTGCTTCTCCCCACCCTCATCCGCCACGGGCGCGGCGGCCGCGGCCTTGCCGGCCTGCTTGCGCAGGGCCGCCAGCTCGCGCTCCAGCGCCTGTACCTGCTTCTTCAGGGATGCCAGCTGCTGGCGGTGTGAAAGGCTTGCCGCCTGCAGCGGAGCCAGGCTCTGGCGCAGGGTCTTGCGGGACAGGCGGACGATCTCGGTCTTCAGCAGGGCAGCGACGTTGGGCATGGCTGGGAATGATCTAAGGGGGGAGTGTCAGTATGCCTGACTCAGTCGTCAGGTCAGGTGAACGATCCTACGGTCAGATGCCGCAGGAGGGGTGGCCGGCTGGACAGCGCGGTAAGGACATGCTGGGATTCGTGGCTCTTTTGACCTCCCGCCGGACGATGTCCGCTCGACCGATTCCCGCGGTCAGCCTGCTGCTGGCGCTGTTCTGCACCGCCTGCGCCAGCCTGCACCCGCCCGCACCAGCACCTGCCGCGGAGCCACCCGGCAACACCGCCCTGCCCGACCTGGCGACGCTCTCCTACAACCAGATCGCCAACCGCTACCTGCTGCCGCTGTATAAGCAGATCGCGCCGCTGGAGGTCTACTGCGGCTGCGCTTTCGACCCCGGCACCAAGGCCGTGGACCCGGCCGCCTGCGGCTTCGAGCCGGATCGCCCCTGGGGCGACGACACCTCGCGCGGCCACCGCATCGAATGGGAGCACGTGGTGCCGGCCTCGCGTATGGTGGAGACGCTGGGCTGCGGCAGCCGGGCAGCCTGCCGCGCGCTGGAGCCTTTCCGCCTGGCAGAAAACGATCCCTACAACCTGTTGCCGGCACTGGGCGCGCTCAACGCGCGGCGCAGCAACCACCCCTATGCCGAGATTCCCGGCGAGGCACGCGCCTACGGCCGCTGCGACTTCGAGTTGCAGGAATGGCGCGAGCCTGGGCATCGCCGTGCACGCGTGGAACCGCCGGAGGACATCAAGGGCGACATCGCCCGCATCTCGCTGTACTACTCGCAGCGCTTCGGCCTCCGGTTCAGCGACGCCGAGCTGCAGCAGTTCCAGGCCTGGAGCACGGCCGACCCGGTGAGCGCCGAGGAACGCGCCCGCGCCGCCTGGATCCGGCGCAACGTCACCGGCTGGGCAAATCCCTTCGTGGAGTAGGGCCTAGCCTGGCCGAAAATCCGGCAGCATCGCAGCGACTGCGGCAGCGTTGACAGGCCCTAGGCGGTGCGTCCGCAGTGCAGGTTCGCCGGCACCGCGATGTCCATCATCTTCGGGTCCGGCAGGTTCAGCGCGCGCATCAGCTCCACGTACTGCTCGCGTGTCTTGCCGGCCAGGCGCGGGTTGTGGCGCTTCTCCTCGCCGATGGACGAGCTCGTCCAGCCCTTGTAGTCGTGCGCGGGGTAGACCTGCGTCTCGTCGGGCAGGCGGAACAGCACCTCGATGATGGAATGCCAGGAGTCCTCGGGATTGCCGTTCTGGAAATCGGTACGGCCGCTGCCGCGGATCAGCAGCACGTCGCCGGTGAACACCGCCTGCGGGCGCTCCGGGCGCAGCACGAAGCTGAAGCTCTCGTCGGTGTGGCCCGGAGTGTAGCGCGCCTGCAGGCGCAGGCCTTCCAGCTCCAGGATGTCGCCGTCGCGCACGCTCTGCGTGACGCATTCGGCGCGGCTGCGGTCGCCCATGATGGTGACGCAGCCGGTGGCGTCGCGCAGGTCGCCCAGCGCGGTGATGTGATCGGCGTGGGTATGGGTATCGATGGCGCGCAGCAGTCGCAGGTCCAGCTCGCGGATCGCCTGCAGGTACTGCTCCGCCTGCTCCTTCACCGGATCGATGATCAATGCCTCGCGGCCGATGCCCGAGGCAAACAGATAGGTATAGGTGCTGGATTCGGGTTCGAAGAACTGCCTGAACAACATGCGCTCCTCCCTGCTCATGCCACGGCCCGCCGGATCATCACCACGCCCACCGCCAGCATCGCCACGGCGAAGCCGCCCTGCAGCGCCGGGCCGGCGATGCGCGGCGCCAGCAGCCGCCCGCCCAGCATGCCGAGCAGCGCACCGCCGACGAAGGGCAGCGCCGCCGCCCACGGCAACGCGTGGCCCAGCGCCAGTGCGCCCATCACCGCCGCGGCGCTGGTCAGCGCAATGGCCAGCAGCGAGGTGGCGATGGCCGAGTGCATCGACAGCGGCGTGGCGGCGCGCAGGGCCGGCACGATGACGAAACCGCCGCCCACGCCGAGCAGGCCGGACAGCAGGCCGGTGACGGCACCGATACCGCCAATCAGGGCCGCACAGGGCAGCGTCCACATCAGCCGGCCGGTCTGCGCATGCAGGCCGCACAGCGGCCCGCCGGCCTCGGCACCGTCGCCGGCCACCGTGGCACGCACGATGCGCGCCTCCGCCGGCGCACGCCGCGCCTGCAGCAGCATGCGCAGCGCCACCAGCACCAGCACGGCGGCGAACAGCAGCGAAAGGAAAGGAGCCAGCAGGCGTGGCGCAGCCCACAGACCCAGCGGCGCGGTGCAGGCGCCGGCCAGCGCCATCAGGATCGCGGCGCGGTAGCGCACATAGGCCACGTTCCAGGCCACCGCCGTGCCGAAAGCAGCCGCGGCGCAAACCGCCAGCAGGGCCACCGGCACCGCGTCGGCCAGGCTCCAGCCCAGGCCCAGTACCAGCAGCGGCACGGCGAAGATCGAGCCGCCGGCACCCGTCAGCCCCAGCACCAGGCCCGCCACCACGCCCAGCAGCATGCTCATGCGTCCATCGTCTCCCGGATGTCCCGCCCGAGTGTAAGCCGCAGCCTTGCAGCGAGCTTAGAATTTTTCGGCGCCCCGCGCGGTCCATGAAGACCCGACCTCAGAGGACTGCCATGTCGCCCTACTCCCGCCAGCACCAGGCCCTCGCCCTGGTCGCCTGCCTGCTGCTTACCGGCCTCGCCGCCGCCCTGGGGGCCGTCGCCTCGGCCAACGCCGCGAGCTTCTATGCGCAATTGAGCCAACCATCGTGGGCCCCACCCGCCTCGGTCTTCGGCCCGGTCTGGACGCTGCTGTACCTGCTCATGGGGATCGCCGCCTGGCTGGCCTGGCGTGTCGGGCCGCGCCCGGGTCGGCGGCGGGCGCTGGGCCTGTTCAGCGCACAACTGGCCGTCAATGCGCTATGGAGCTGGCTGTTCTTCGCCTGGCATCGCGGAGCGTTCGCCCTGGCCGACATCCTGTTGCTCTGCATCCTGCTGGTGGCTACGCTGCTGGCGTTCTGGCGCCAGCGTCCGCTGGCCGGCGCCCTGCTGCTGCCCTATCTCGCCTGGGTCGCCTTCGCCGCCGCGCTCAATGCCGCGATCTGGTCGCTCAATCCCCAGCTCCTGTCCTAGGCGCGCCGACCCTGGGCATGCGGTTTGCCGTCCACCAGGCAGACCTGCCGGGAGCCACCATGCCCACTCCGATCACCGCTCATGAACCCACCGCCGACGAAACGCCGGACAGCCCACGCTTCGTATGGATGTGCCTGCTGTTCGTCGCCATCGCGTCCCTGCATGGCGTGGCCCGGCTCGCCTCGGTCCTGATGCCCCCTGGCCCTGCCAGGAAGCCGCCTCCGCCCAGGCCTTGAACGCTCAGGGCAGCGGCTGCGCGCTGCGTCGGAACTCCACGGGCGGCAGCTTCAGCATCTGGCGGTACTTGGTAACCGTTCGCCGGGCGATGGGCACGCCCATCTCCTGCAGCCGTGCGGCAAGGTCGACATCGGACAGGGGCGCATCGGCTGCTTCTGCCCCGATCAGTTCGCGGATCATCTCGCGCACCGCGCCAGCACTGCAGCGCGCACGCGGGCTCGACAGCTCCCGCGTGAAAAAATGGCGGAACTCGAAGCAGCCCAGCGGCGTCGCCATGTACTTGTTGCTGCAGGCGCGCGAGACGGTGGACTCGTGGCAGTCCAGCTCGCGCGCCACCTCGCGGGCCAGCAAGGGCTGCAGGCCAATCTCGCCCGCGGAAAAGAACCCCTGCTGCCGCGCGACGATGCAACGAGCCACGCGCAGGATGGTGTCCTGCCGCTGCTGCAGGTTGCGCAGCAGCCAGCGCGCCTCGCGCAGCTGCCCCGCCATGCCGGGATACTCGCCGCGCCGGCGGCCCTGGCGGAACATCTGCACGTAGTCCTGGTTGAGGCAGGCGCCCGGACGCAGTGCCGGGTTGGGCACCACCTCGAAGCGGCCATCCTGTTCCTGCACCAGGACGTCCGGGGTCACGTAGTCCCCAGCCGAGGGCAACCCGCTGCGGGCGGGGCTGGGGTCCAGCTGGCGGATCAGGCGCAGCGCCGCGCGCAACGAGGCCTCGCTGCAATCCAGGCGCTGCTGCAACCCCCGGAAGTCACGGCGCGACAGCAACTCCATCTGCTGCCGCAGGATGCGCCGCGCCAGGGCATGCGCGGCGGTGGGCTGCGGCTCGGCCTCCAGTTGCAGCAGCAGGCACTCCGTCAGCGACCCGGCCGCGACCCCGGCGGGTTCGAAGCTGCGCACCAGCGCGATCGCCTGCCCGATGTCCTGCTGCGTCAGGCCCGGCTGCACCACGGCGACCGGTACGTCCTCGCGCAGGTATCCATCGTCGTCCAGCGTGTCGATCACCAGTTCCGCCGCCAGGTGCTCCCGCTCCGAGCAACGGCTGCCGCAAAGCTGGCGACGCAACTGCTCGCGCAGCCCAGGCTCCTCCGGCAGGCGTTCCATCACGTCCTGCGCGGTGGCGGAGGACGGCGATCGCTCGAAGGCATAACCCTGCAAGGACGGCGTCGGCGCCTCGCGCTCCTCCTCCTGATCGAGGAAGGGATTGCTGGCGGCCGCCTCCCGTAGGGCCTGCTCGAATTCCAGAGAGGACAACTGCAGCAGGTTCATGGCCTGCTGCAGGCGTGGCGACGGCGTCAGGTGCTGTCGCGCCACCAGGGTCATGCTTGTGGTCATCGCGCACATCCTTGTGCATTGCAGGATCAACTCCGACGCAATGCATGTGCCACCCGCCTGGCGCCGTACCGCACCCCGGGCACGCGCGATGCCCTCCCGATCCTGCAAGCAGGCTGCAAGGGCTTCGCCCTGTGGCCCATCCCTTTGCACGCTCCAGGACGCTTCACCCACGACCGCTACCGGCGGGCACCCCGCTTGCTACCTTTTATTTCGCGTGAGCCGCGGCGAGACCCGGCAGAACCTGGGCTCCACCGAGACCGACGGCGACCGCGGCAATCGCAAGGGCCCCAGCGCCCGCCACTAGCCTTTTCAGGCTCACCACAGGAGACATTCCAATGGCAAACCTCAACACCACCACCCCGGTCGTCGGCGGACGCCCCGGCAAGGGCCCTGGTCCGGAAGTCATGGCCGCGGACACGCTGGAGGGCGATCGCGTGGTCAACGCCGCCGGCGAGACCCTGGGCAAGATTCGCGACATCATGATCGACGTGCCCAGCGGACGCGTGGCTTACGCCGTGCTGTCCGTCGGCGGCCTGGCCGGCATCGGTGACAAGCTGTTTGCGATTCCCTGGGCCGCGCTGATTCTGGACGCGGATAACCACTGCTTCGTGCTCAACGTCGACAAGGAGAAGCTGAAGAACGCACCCGGCTTCGACAAGGACCATTGGCCGTCGATGGCCGATCCGCGCTGGGCCAGCACCATCTACGAGTATTACGACACCCCGCCGTACTGGCATTGAGTGAAAAAAAGGGCGCCTGAGGGCGCCCTTTTTCTGACCAAAGCAAGGCCGGCTTACGGCGCCTTGTCCTTGGCGTCCAGCTTCTCGGCATGCTCGCTGTGCGTGCGCAGCGTCGGCAGCGTCTCCGCGGCGAACTTGCGCACGTCCGGATCCTTGGCCTCGTCAGCGGCCTTGGCAAACAGCTTCACGGCCTTGTCATGGCCGTCTTCCATCGCGTCGGCGTAGGCCTCGTCGAAGTCCTTGCCGGACTTGGCGGCCTTCAGCTTCTCCAGCTCCTTGCGATGATCCTTGTCCAGCTCGGCCGGCAGCATCACGCCCTTGGCCAGGGCCAGGGCCTTGAGCTTGGCGTTGGCGGCGCTGTGGTCCGTCACCATGGTCTGGGCAAACTTCTTGATCTCCGGGTCCGTCGCGCGCTTCACCGCGACCTCGCTGGACTGCACCTCGAACAGGCCCGCCACGGCGGCTTTGTCAAAGAACTCCTGGTCCGGTGCCTTGGTCAGCTTCTGTTCGGCCACGGCAGCAAAGGGGAGCAGCAAAGCTGCAGCGAGCATCGCGTAACGTGAATTCCTTTTCATGGTTTCTCCTGGTATGAAACGCGGACGGATGTCCGTTCGGGGTGCCGGGACGCCGCGCCGCTTCAGTGACGCGCGCCCTGGTGCTGGGGTCCTGGAGAGGGGCGGGCCTTTCGGCGAGCCTTCTCGCCGGCCTCGTCCAGGGAATGGGTCTGCTTCAGGGGGCCGCTCTTGTCGGCCAGCTGGCCCAGGCGCTGGTAGAAGCGGTGCAGCGTCTGCAGCTCCTCCTCGCCCAGGTCTTCCACACTGATCAGGTGATTGCTGGCTTCGCGATGCGAAGCCAGCAACTCGTTGAGCTTCAGGTGCAGGGCTTCGGTCTGCTTGTTCTGGGAATGCTGGATCAGGAACACCATCAGGAAGGTCACGATGGTGGTGCCGGTATTGATGGTGAGCTGCCACTTCTCGCCGAAGCCGAACACCGGCCCCATGGCCGCCCACAGCAGCACGGCACCCGCCGCCGCCACGAAGGCCACCGATCCGCCGAAGATGCGGTTGGCGCCATCGGCAAAGCGGTCGAAGAGATCAATGCGCATCAGGTGCCGTGCCATGAGCGCCCTCCACGATGACGCCTTCGGCTTGCTGCGCAGCCACATCCGCCGCATGCACCCGGCCGCAACTGGCGAACAGCGCCGGCAATACGGCCAGCGTCAGTGTCATCAAGCCCCGAATCATCGACTCCATTGCAAGCTCCCGCGCCGGTCCGGCCTGCGCTGCATATCGCCAGACCCGTGCCAGCCGCCTCCACGTCCGGCCACCGCTTTCAGTTCAGCGCGCAGGTGCCCGATTTTTCTCGGAGTAATGCGGATCTTTGCGGGCGGGACGGTCCCGCCGCATTGCCACTGCCGCCATGCGTTACGCATGCCCCCGCGTGTGCGGCATTGCGCATTCCCGCCCGGACATTCCGTCAGGCCGGCCTACCCGCGGCAGGCATGAGGCTTGCCGTCAAGCTCAGGCCACTTTCAGACAAGGAGCTGAACATGACCAGCAAGATTCCTTCGATGCATCCCCCGGAATCCTCCACGGACAAGAAGGCATCCCGGCAGCGTTCGCCGGTAGCCGAGGCCGTGAGCCTGACCAAGATGACTGTGCGCGCCGGCAGCGACATGCGCCATGTCCTGAATACGCTGCTGAGCCTCAAGCCGCAGGCGATCGAGAAGCTCACCCCGGCGGAGGCCCGCCAGGAACCCACCGTCACCGATGCCATGATCAAGTACCTCGAAGGCAAGGGCCGCGAGACCTCGCCCGAAAAGCGGGTGCCCGGCGTCAGCGCGCGTGACATCGTGGTCGATTGCGCCACCAGCAGCCTGCCGGCCACTGTGTACACACCAGAAGGCCAGGGTCCGTTCCCGCTGATCGTCTACTACCACGGTGGCGGCTTCGTGATCGCCGACCGCAAGGTCTACGACGGCGGCGCGCGGGGCCTGGCCAGCCAGGCCCGCGCCGTGGTGATCTCCGCCGATTACCGCCAGGCGCCGGAGCATAAGTTCCCCGCGGCGCACGACGACGCCTGGGCGGTCTACGAATGGGCGGCCACCCATGGCGCCGCCTTAGGCGGCGATCCGCGGCGCATCGCGCTGGCCGGCGAGAGTGCCGGCGGCAACCTGGCGCTGGCCACCGCGCTGGCCGCCGCCAAGGTCGGCCTGTCGGTGCCACGGCACGTGCTGGCGGTATATCCGGTCACGCAGCCGGACATCCACACGCATTCCTACGACAAATATGCCGACGCCAAGCCGCTGAACCGGCCGATGATGCAATGGTTCGTCGGCCACTACATCAGCTCGCCCACCGACACCCGCGACTGGCGCCTGGACCTGGCACACGCCGACCTGCAGGGCCTGCCGCCGGTGACCCTGATCAACGCCGAGATCGATCCGCTGCTGGATGACGGCGCCATGATGGAGCAGGCCCTTCGGGAGGCTGGCGTGCCGGTGGAACGCCGCGTCTACAAGGGCGTGGCCCATGAATTCTTCGGCGCCGCAGTCGTCATCAGGAAGGCCGCCGAGGCCCAGGCCTACGCCGCGCAGCGGCTCAACGCCGACCTGCGCGATTCGCGCTTCCACTGATGCTCCAGACCGGGAGGCCCACCATGAAGACCGATTCCGGCTCGACCGAATCCCTGTGGATGCAGAGCGCGCGAATGCCCCGGGGCGACACGCTGCAGGAGGACCTGCACACCGGCGTATGCGTTGTCGGCGCCGGCATCTCCGGCCTGACGACCGCCTACCTGCTGGCCTGCGAGGGCAAGTCCGTGGTGGTACTGGACGACGGCAACATCGGCGGCGGCGAGACTTCTCGCACCACCGGCCATCTCGCCACCGGCTTGGACGACCGCTACCACCGCCTGGAGAAATACCACGGCGAGAGCGGTGCCCGGCTGGCGGCCGAGAGCCATGCCCATGCGATCGATCGCATCGAGCAAATCTGCCGCAGCGAAAACATCGACTGCGACTTCCGCCGCGTCGACGGCTACCTCTTCGTGCCCCCGGGGGAATCCGACCGGGAACTGTTCCGAGAAATGGAGGCCGCCCAGCGTGCCGGCCTCAGCGACGTGGAACTGGTTACGCGCATGCCGGTGGACTCCTACGACTTCGGCCCGGCGCTGCGCTTTCCGCGGCAGGCCCGCTTCCACGCCCTGCGCTACCTCAACGGCCTCGCCGCCCTCGTGATCGAACGCGGCGGCCGCATCCACACCGGCAGCTTCGTGGAGCGCATCGAGGACGGGGAGCCGGTGCAGATCAGCGTTGCCGGCGGCTATACCGTAACCGCGGCCGACGTCGTGGTGGCCACCAACAGTCCGGTCAACAACCTGTTCACGCCGCATACCAAGCAGGCGGCCTACCGCAGCTACGTCATCGTGCTGCGTATCCCCGCCGGCTGGCTGCCGGACCTGCTCGCCTGGGACACGCCCGATCCTTACCACTACCTGCGCAAGGCGCGCAGCGAGAATCCCGAGTGGGACCTGCTGATCGTCGGCGGCGAGGACCACAAGACCGGGCAATCCGGCGGCCAGGGCGACGCACCGTTCCAGCGTCTGGAGCGCTGGGCGCGCGAACGCTTTCCCATGGCCTCGGAACTGGTGGCCGCCTGGTCCGGCCAGGTGGTGGAGCCCGTGGATGGGCTCGCCTACATCGGCCGCAACCCGCACGACGAACACGGCTACGTGGCCACGGGCGATTCCGGCAACGGCCTGACCCACGGCACTATCGCCGGCCTGCTGATCACCGACCTGATCCAGGGCCGCGACAATCCCTGGGCGCGCCTCTACGATCCCGGGCGCGTACCGCTACGGGCCGCCGCCGAGTTCGCGCGGGAGAACCTCAACGTGGCGGCGCAATACGCCGATCTTTTCGCCAGCGCGGAGCTCAGCGGCTCGGAGGAACTGCAACCGGGCCAGGGCGCGATCCTGCGGCGCGGCCTGCAGCAGATCGCCGCCTACCGCGACGACGAGGGCCTGCTGCATGAGCACTCCGCGCTGTGCACCCACCTGGGCTGCGTGGTGGAGTGGAACGGCACGGAGAAAACCTGGGACTGCCCCTGCCATGGCTCGCGCTTCGACAAGTGCGACGGCCACGTCATCAACGGACCTGCCGCGAGCGGATTGGCCAACGTGCTGGAGGGACCGCGCTGCGATCGACCGCCGCTGGAAGAGCGCGGCGACGCCCGGCCGCACCGGCACTGAGCGTGCAGCGCCGGCCCTGGCCTTCAGGCCAGCGCCGGTCGGGCGCAGACCTCATCGGTGATGGCGACGATGTGCTCGATCAACTCCCCGCGCAGCACCGCAGGGCCGTGGCCATGGGTCTTCCATCCATCCGGCGTGACCCAGTCCTGCATCAGCGACTGCATGCGACGCAGCCGCTCGGACAACTGGCGATGATCGGGATAGGCCTCGTCGAAGCGGTGAGCGATCGCCACGGCCCGCTCCATGGCGGCATCGCCGGCTCCAGGCTCGGCCTTGGCCATACGGTACAACCAGTCGCACAAGGATGCAGCTTCCTGCTCGTCCATGGAGGGCTCCCCTGTTGGTGCCGGCCAAAATATGCCCCCCGGACGGCAGGGCTGACAAGGGACGATTTCCTACACGCATCCTCCGCCGAGCCAGCCGGCTTTCGCTCGGAAATCGTTTTCCTTCAATTCCATAAAGCTCATCGATTCAATGTCTTTCGCATTGAATCGATCAGGATGCAGGGCGAAATCCGGTTCATTTGGAATTCACTGCATTTCGCCTACCCTGACTCCAGCCCGATCGGTGACCGCGCCCCATCCGGCGCCCAGGAAAGGAGGTTGGGAACATGAAGAAGGCACTGGCGGCTGCCATCGCGCGCCCTACCCTGCTGGCCACGCTGGGCGAAGCCCGCTGCGTCGCCGAACTGAGCCGCTATCTCGCGCTGTCCGAGCGTCGGCTGGTGGCCGATGCCCCGCATGGCGACGGCCGCCCCATCCTCGTCATTCCCGGCTTCCTCTGCAGCGATCTGTCGACCTGGGCCCTGCGCCGCTTCCTGCGCAAGGTCGGCTACCGCAGCTTCGCCTGGAAACAGGGCGTCAACTGGGGCCCCAAGCCCGGCGTCCGCACCCGCCTGCTGCACCGCGTGCATGAGCTGAGTGAGCGTTGCGGCCAGCCCGTGACGATCATCGGCTGGAGCCTGGGTGGCTTCTACGCCCGCGAGCTGGCCTGCATCCGCCCCGACCTGATCCGCGAGATCATCACCCTGGGCTCGCCGCTGCACGGCACGCCGCAGTCCACCGCGGTGTGGAACGCCTTCCTTTGGCTCAACCGCAAGCACATGCCGCAACTGGCCTGGAGCGAACTGCAGTTCCCGGTGCCCTACGAGGTGCCCTGCCTGTCGATCTTCAGCAAGGGCGACGGCATCGTACCCTGGGAATTCTGCGTGCCGCGCCGCGGGCACTGCGGCGCCCGCATCGAGGTGCGGGGCAGCCATATCGGCCTGGTCGCCAATGGCGAGGTCATGCGCATCCTCGGCCAGCACCTGGGCCAGCCTGCTGCCACCCGGCCGCCACGGCTGGCGGCGCGGCGGCGCATGCGCCGCCCCAAGCTGAACCTCGCCCGTCACTAAGGGCGATCATTCGCAGAAGTCTCCCCTGCTGGCGACCCCAGCGCGCCCTGCCCGCGTAAGCGCTGCCGGGGGATTTAATTTGGCATTTCAAATACCAGAATCTGTCTTGCCGACCGTGTTCCCGGCTTCCTTGGAACTCCGCCCTCTGACCCTTCGCCGCTAGACAGGAGTAGCGACATGAGCCAGAAATCCGGATACAGCAGCGGCCTCGACGAGGCCGCGGTAGAAGCCACGGCGCAGCGTCTCAGCGCCCAGGGCTATCACGAAGTCCATAACGTGGACGATATCTCGCAGCTACAGCCGACGCAGTTCCTGCGCCGGCGCGAATACACCCTGGAGAGGCAAGGCAACGAGGAACCACGTTACTGGCAAGTACTCCGGCGCGCCGAGTAGCACGGAGCGCCTTCATCCGGCTCCGCCGCTTCGGCGGGGTGTTCGCAGATGACCGGGCCACCCTCACGACCGGGCCGGTCACGGCGATAGTAGGACGCAGAGCGCATCCCCGCCTCGCGCCACTGGCGCAGCCCTCTGTCCCCATGAGCTTCGCGCAGCGCTCTCTCCTGGGCGATCATGCCGGGCTCCCCAGTCGGAGCACACGAGCCCGGGGCGCCCTGCGGCGCGACCGCGACGCAGGGCGCGAGAACTGCCCGCAACTGATCTGCGCCGCCAGCAACAGCTCGCGCACGTAATGCCGGGCAAAGCGGCGCAGCAGTTCGGGCGTGGGTCCGTAGAGCTTCCATCCGTCCGGTATCGTCCAGGGCTCCATCACCGCCGCGGCCTTGCGCGCCTTCTCCACCAGCAGCCAGATCGCCGAGGGGCTTTCGAAGCGATGGGTGATCTCGCGGATGCGCTCCAGCGCCGCATCGCCGCTGCCGGGAGCATCATCCAGGATGCGGTCCAGCTCCTCGCACAGCTCCGTTGCTTCATCGGCCAGCATGGCAATCTCCGTTGATCTTTAGATGGCCGCCAGCGACGGCATCGGCGCGGTGACCGGCGTGGTGTGGATGATCATGGTGGACTCGCTGGACTTGCCGGCCGTGTCCGTGGCGATGGCGCGCAGGGTGAAGCTGCCGCCCACGGCGTAGAGCTCTTCCTCGCGCCCGCCCACCGGCACCTGGAAGCGCCCGCAGGATGTGCCCAGCAACTGCAGGCGCGTTCCGGCATAGACCATGCGCGAATCGTCGGAGCGCTCACCTTCGGGAATCGGGATCTCGCGCACCACGTCGAACGGAGCGATCCAGTCGCCAGCGGCCGTAGCGCAGCGGAAGGTGCCCTGTACGCTCAGGCGCAGGCTCGCCACCGCCACGTCGTCCTCGGCGCGTACCATGATCCTGAAGCTGGAGTCCGGACCACCGCGCAGCTCGGGCGATGCCGATACCAAGCGCTGCACCACCTCGCTGCCGGGGCCCGCGCTGCCCCAGGCGATGTCCGGCTTGGAGCGGTCGAACACCAACTGGTCGGCGGCGCTGCAGCTGGCCACCCCTGACAGTGCGACGGCAATGGAAGCGATGAACTGGTTCATTGGGATTCCCCGTGTGATGCGTTCGCCATCGCAAGCGCCGGGCCAGGGAAATGCCGGAACGAAAAATCCGAAAAATCAGGGCACTGCGAAAATCACTCGTCGGCGGGGCCGTGCGTTTTGCAAATGTCCGCGCCTGCCTCCGTCAGAAAGTGCATGCAGGGGCTGCCGGCCGCCTGTGGAGGTGAGCAGGGATCGTCCCGGATGCGGGTGATCATCTCCACTACCGCGGCACTGAGCATGCCGGGCGCCAGGCCGCAGCCATACTGGCGGCAAGCGTCTGCGCAGTGCCCGCGACCATCGCCGGAATCTGCAGGGCACTGTGACGTGCTTCATGCAAACTGCATCGCCCATTTTTCGCTTTCGGGATGTCGCGCACAGAAACATCAAGGGCTTGGCCGCACAATGGGTCTCGGCATGGACATTGCCCTCATGCCCTGCCACGACGCCGAAGGGATCCTCATGAAAACCACCGCACAGCAGCACAACATCCCGTTGCCGCTCACCCTGATGAGCCGGCCGCGTCGCTCGCGCGCCCTGGAGCTCGCCGTGGTGGCCGGTGTCGCCGCACTGCTGCTGGCGGCCACCTTCCATTCGCAGGAGCCGGTCGCCGCGGGCACCACCGCCGCGCCGGTCCTGGCGCGCTGACGAACACGCTGCCCGCTCCTCACGCCGCGATGCGCGGCGCGTGGGCCTCGCAGCAGTAGTGCCCCTCAGGCTCGCGCCCGCGCGGCGCCGACAAGCCCAGCGCACGTTTCGGCGAAATCAACTGACCCGTCAGGCAGACACTGAACTGCCAGAAGAAGCTGCCGCGCCGGAACTGCGCGCGGGCCTGCTTCACCGCACCCGGCAAGCGCCAGCTGCGCAGCCCGGTCACATCCATCCAGGCGCCCACCTGCAGCAGCCCGGCCGTCTCGCCCAGCTCCCAGCGCGGCAGCAGCTGCATGTGGAAATCGATGGCCTCCATCGCCGGCCGCACCCGCTCCCCCGCCCAGCCCCGCTGCAGCAGGAAGTCCCTCATCGCCGCCGAGCTGCTGTAGGTGAAGGCACGGTCCGCGCGGTAGCGCGGCGCTACCAGCCCCAGGTCATGGAACAGGCAGGCCAGCGCCAGTTGCTCGCGGTCGCAGTGCACGCCGAAGCGCTCGGCGTAGCGCAGCGCCAGGAAATGCGTGCGCAGCGTGTGATGGAAGAGCCGGTCGTCGAAGGCGGCGCGCGCCAGCGCGCCCGCCTCGGCAACCACCCGTGTATCGGGCATCTGCGCCCGCAGCAATACGTCCATGATCCAGGCTCGTGCAGTGGAGATTGCACCAGCCTAGGCGCCGCGCTAGCGCGGCGCCTTGATATTTATCAAGCCGCGGCCAGCAGCGGCTTCAGGAAGCCCGCGAACAGCACCAGGAAGCCACCGACCTCACCCACGATCAGCGCCACCATGTAGAGCGTGATCAGCGCGCCCGGCACCGTGCCGCTGCCGAGCCGGTGCGGGCGCCGCAGCTGGTTGTCGGTGTCGCGCAGGATGCCGTGCAGCGCATACATCATCACCGCGGACACGAAGAACACAATCGGCACCGCCACCGCCCAGGCATTCACCACCTCCGGCCAGGCACTGAGCTTGGCGAACTCCGCCAGCACCAGGCAGGCGAAGGCGTACATCAGCGCAGTGCGGTGGCAGATGTCGACATAGACCGGCGCCTGCGCGTCCGGGCTGTTCATCATGCTGCGATATTTCCAGATGCCGGTGAGCAGTCCCGTGATGAAGAACAGGCCGCAGCCGAGCTGGGCGATCTGTACGGCGGTGAGCATGTCTACGGTCCCTTCGTGTCGTTATGGTTGATCGTTATACGCTCAGGCGGCCTGGCGCCGCGAGCGGTAAAAGCTCTTGCCGCAGGCGTTCTGCTGGTGCCAGTAGGCCCGATGCAGCAGCGTCAGCGGCGGAATCCAGAAGCGCGCCTCGTCCAGCGGCGCCGCCGGTGCCTGCGCCCCCAGGCGGATCTCGGCGCTGACGACCCCCGGCCCCTCGGCGGTATTGCGACGAGCCAGCACCTGCCCTGCCGCATCCACGATCTGGGTGGCGCCGACGAACTCGGACTCGTGCGGCACGCTGAGCCGCGTACCCGGCAGCAGCAGGAAGCGGCTCCGGAAACGGCCGCAATGGGAAGCATGCAGCACCGGCACGCCCAAAAGCCTGGCGAACTCCACCGGCGCCTGCTCGGAGAAGCCGCGGTTGATCCGGTGCAGCGGGCGCAACAGCGGCGTCAGCAGCGGCCAGTTCGACGGAATGGTCCACCAGTGGTTGCCGGTCATCGCCAGGCCGATGCGCCCACGCAGCCGCTTCACCGTCTGCGTGCGGATCAGCTCCCAGCACACCGCCGCACCGACACCACCAAGTTCGGTGTCCATGTAGCCATCGTCGCTGCCCGGCTCGTAGAAGCAGTTCTCCCACATGGTCGGCAGGTCCTTGTCGTGGGTGAACCAGCGACCGTCGGGCTGAACGAAGAAATAGGTGTTGTACACGCCCGTGCCGCGGCGCAGCACCATCGAACCGCCGATGTAGCCCCGGTGCCGCTGCGCCAGCTCCAGCATCATCGCCAGCGCCGGGTTGTCGCGCTCGTCCAACGCCTGCCCGTCGAAGGGCTCGTCGTAGTACACCGGCGAAGGGAAGAACTCCGGCAGCGCGACGATCCGCGCACCGGCGGCAAAGGCTTGCTCGGCATAGCCGCGCGCATCGCGCAGGTTGCCGGCGATGTCGCCGGGGCGGCCCTGCAATTGCACGGCGGCAACCGGAACGGGCTCGTTGGAGTTCATGGCGGACGGGGCTCGACTTGGGAAAGGATGCCGCGCAATCTACCCGCCGCCATGCCCCGACACTTGCCCAAACCGGCTGCCGCCCCGCTGATCTGCCTGTGGCCGCAGCGCCTGCTGTTCATCGGCCCGCTGGGCGAGGTGGCGCCGCACCGCCATGCCGCCACCGTGCTGCTGGTGGCGCTGCAGGGCGAGGTGCGCGTGCGTCTTTCCGCCGAGCGCCGCTGGCGCCAGGCGCAGACCGCGCTGGTGCCGGCCGGCTGCATGCACGCGCTGGACCTGCGCGGCGGCATCACCGCGGTCTACTACAACGATCCGCATCGCCCCTACCACCCGGCGATGTCGGCACGCGACTGCGCCGAGCCGTCCTTCGACCCGCCGCCGCTCGCATCGCTCGGCGATGCCCTGCGCCGCTTCCACCAAGCACCGGACGCTCCATCCCTTCTGGAGCCCTGCCTTAATACGGCCCTGGGGCGCTACCCGACACTGCCGACGCTGGACCCGCGCGTGGCCGGCACCATCGGCCTGATGCAGGCCGACCTGGGCGAGAACCTGCCCCTGTCGGCGCTGGCCGAGGCCGCCGCGCTCTCGCCGAGCCGCCTGCAGCACCTGTTCCAGGACCAGACCGGCGTGCCGCTGCGCCGCTTCCGCATCTGGATCCGCTTCCGCCATGCGCTGGAGCGCATCGCCGCCGGTGCCTCGCTGACCACCGCGGCCTTCGACGCCGGCTTCGCCAGCTCCACCCATTTCAGCCACGCCTTCAAGGCCATGTTCGGCGTGTCCCCGGCCAGCGTGCTGGCCGGCGCGCGCGCACCGCGTATCCTGTCCCTGGACTGACCACGAGAACCCCTGCATGCGCGACATCCTGTTCCTGGGCCACGAGGCCGGCCAGCTGCTGAAGGAACGCGGCGAGAAGATCGCCGTGGCCGAGACCTCCGCCGGCGGCCTGATCGCTGCCTGCCTGCTGGCGCAGCCCGGCGCCTCCGCCTATTTCGCCGGCGGCGCCATCACCTATTCCGCGCGCTCCATCCGCGGCCTGGTCGGCATCTCCACCGACGAGATGCGCGAGCGCGGCATCCGCTCCAGCTCGGAGCCCTATGCACAGTGGCTGGCGGAAGCGGTGCGCGCCAAGCACGGCCGCATCGCCTGGGGCCTGGCGGAGACCGGCGCCTCCGGGCCGCAGGGCAATCCCTACGGCGATCCCGCCGGCCATACCTGTCTGGCGGTCCACGGCACGGTGCGGCTCGTGCGCACGCTGCGCACCGGCAGCAGCGACCGCGTGGAGAACATGTGGGCGTTCACCGAGGCGGCGCTGGCACTGCTGGTGGAGGCACTCAAGACGGCACCGCGCTGGGTGAGCCGGGATGGTCCTGGAGTGCCTTGAATGGCACTCCAGGCCGGCGAACGCCCGGCCATGGATGGCCGGGCCGGGGTGAAATGGGCGAGCAGAAGTCTCGCCATGGATGGCCCCCCGGAAGCCGAACCGCTCACACTTCGACAGGCTCAGTGCGAACGGTTCACAGAGAGATCGGCGTGAATCAACTCCGCTCCGCCAGATAGCGCCAGCCTCCCACCACCAGCGGCAGCGCCGTCAGTGCGAAGAACACCCAGTCCAGCGCCGAATCCACCAGCAGCATGCCGATGATGCCGGCGACGCTGAGCAGCGCCATCACCAGGACCCGCTTGAGAACCTGGCTGCGAGCTCCGTCCTTGGAGTTCGCCCCTGCGGGGCCAGCCTTGCGGCTGTCCAAATTCGTTCCAGACGAATTTGTCATGCCGGCACTCCTGCCGGAACCGCCTGGCGCTTGCGGCGGCGGTCCCACCACAGCCAGGCACCGTTGACGGTGATGAACAGCGTCAGCCAGGTGCAGGCGGTCCACAGCAGCTTCAGCGGCAGGCCGCCGTAGTCACCGAAGTGCAGCGGCTGCGACAGCGAGATCGCCTTGATGTAGGCCGGCACCTCCGGAACGATCGGCACCTCGCCGGTCTTGGCGTCCACGATCACCACGCGGAACAGGCGCTCGTCCACGCCCTGGTTGCCCACCAGCAGCGCGGTGTAGTGGCGCGGCGTGGAGAACTCCGTCAGCGGGTAGACCATGGTGCTCACCGTCCAGCCCGCGGGCGCCGCTTCCTGCGCGATGGCATAGGCACGGTCCACGTCCACCGGCGGATGGCGCGCGTCCACCGGCTCCATGCGGTTGGCCTCCTCGCGCAGGTGGCCCAGCTCGGTCATCTGCCAGACACCGATCGCCACCGAGTTGAAGCCCAGCAGGAAGCCCGTCACCGTCACCACCAGCGCCCAGCCCAGCACCACGGCACCGATGAAGTTGTGCAGGTCCAGCTGCAGCAACCGCGAGCCCTTGCCCCGGCGCAGCATGCCGAAGGCGATGCGTCGCACGTAAGGCGCGTAGACCACGATGCCCGACACCAGCGACAGGAACACCAACAATGCGATCAGCGCGCCGATGAGCTCGCCGATCGGGCCGAGGAACCACTCCGCATGCAACTCCAGCAGGAAGCCGGTGAAGGTCATGCCGGGATCGGGATCGCCCACCGGCTGCGCGGTGACCAGGTCGGTGAAGCGCAGCTTGGCGCCCTCGAAGCTCCTGGCCTCCTTGGGACCGGTGACCACCAGCATCACGCCAGGGTGATGCTCCGGGTCCAGGCCGGTGCTGAGCACGCGCTCGTCCGGGTAGGCCGCGAGCACGTTGGCGATGGACTCCGACGCCGGGCGCTGCGGCGTCTCGGCGGCATGCTGCGACACCGGCACCTCGCCCAGGGCCTCTTCGATCTCCTCGTGGAAGATCAGGATCGTGCCGGTGATGCACAGGACCAAGAAGGGGATCGTCGCGATCAGGCTGGTCCAGCGGTGCAACCAGAGATGGAAGCGGAACCAGCGACCTGGCGCATTGGCTTGGTTGCTCATCAGTAGAGGTTCTTCTTGTAGTCGTTCTGCAGGGTCTTGTCCATGAAGCCGGGCACCGCCAGCGCCGTGCGCGCGATGCCGGCCATGATGCCGCCCGATTTGCTGTGCATCACATGCGCCTTGAAGATCGCCGCCGGGTCGATGTCGGCGGCGGCAGGCAGCGCCGGCCAGGGTTGCGCACGCGCCAGCGCGGCACTGTCGTAGGCCTGCAGCAGCGGCTGCTCGATGCAGGTGGCGAGCTTGGGCAGGCGCTCGGCGACGGTGAACAGCGCACGCATCGCCGCATCGGTGGTGAGGCACGCGGTGCCCGACAGCAGCACCATGCGCGACGACCCCGGCACCAGCACCGCCGCGGCCACCCGCGGCTGCGCCAGGATATTGCGGAAGCTGTCGACGCGGCGGTTGCCCGGGCGGTCGGCGAACCAGGCATCGCCGCTGCGCATCTGCAGCATCGCGCCGCGCGGATCACCCTTGGGACTGACATCGGCCTGGCCCTGCTCGTTGATCGTCGCCAACGCCATGAAGCGGCTGGCATCGACAAAGGCCGTCGCGGTATCCGGAATCTCCCCGCCCGGCTCGCCCTTCCAGAACTCCGAGCGGATCAGGGCCTTGGCGCAGTGCAGGTAGCACTCGCGCACCTCGATCTCCACCACGCCTTCCGCCACTGACACGACGCGGCCATTGACGCGCAGCGTCTCGCACAGGCTTGGCGACAGGAACAGGCCGCCAAAGCCCAGGCCCGGTTGCGCCTGGTCCGGGTGATCCAGCAGCGCCAGCGAAATGCGCAGGCGGCGCGCGTCCGGCGCCTGCACGAAGCCCGGCTCGCCGCCGCCGACGGTGATGGCGATGCCGCGTCCATCGCCAAAGGCGGCGAACAGCAGTGGCGAGGTCTGCAGCCAGCGCAGCGAGGCCGCGTCGAGGAAGTCGATCACCTTCAGGTCGCGCGGCCCCGGCACCTTGCCGACCACGGCTTCCAGCGCAGGCAAGGTCTCGATACGCTCAGTCATGGCGGACTCCAGTGGCGGCCGGCGGCAGTTGCGCCTTCAGGCGCGCGATACGCGCCGTGATGCTCTCCTGCTGCTCCGGCGGCAGGCCCGACCACCACTGCCGGACCGCCGAGTTGTCGTAACGCTGCACCCAGCCGTCGTAGCGGCGGACCTGCGCGGCCGGAAAGCCATTGTCCATGCCACGCAGGTAGTGGTCGAAGAAGCCCAGCACGAAGGCATTCGGCGCGCCCACCAGGATCTCGTCCGGCGCGGTGCCGAACATGCCGTCGCGCAGCGGCCGGCGCAGGAACAGGCCGGTGTCGGTCAGCCCGGAGTGCACCGCCCCGCGCAGCACCATGCGGTGGATGTCGGCACGCTGCCCGGCTTGGTCGAAGGCCTCGTAGGAGAAGTCGTTGAAACTGTGCAGCTCGCCCTTTGGCTCCAGGCCCAGCATCCGGTAGAAGCCCGCGAACTCGGCATGGAACATCAGCAGCGGCACCGGCAGATCCACGGCGAAGGTGTTGAAGTGGAAGTCACCGCCGTCGAGATTCACCGCTGCCGCGCAGCGGCGATCCACCAGGCAGAGCGCGGCCGACGTGGTACCGCCGAAGGAGATGCCCATCTCGCCGGTGCGCGAGAAATCACTGGCCGCCACCAGCTCCGCCACGTTCTCCGGCACCTGGCCCGCCTGCAGTCGGTCGTGCACGAACAGGCGATCCGCTAACCACACCCAGGGGCTTTCCACCGCGGCCCGGTTGCGCTCCGTCGCCATATGCTCCGCCGTTGCCAACTGCGCGTCGATACGCTCGTTGAAGTCGGTGGTGGTATAGGCGCGGATCAGGTCGGGCGGGATGCCTTTCTCGAAGGACTCCTGCATGTGCCGGATCAGGCCCGGGTCCATCGGCACCACGCTGCCGTCGGGGAACACCGTGGGCGAGGCATCGCCGGTGTGCTGCACCGAGTAGATCACGTAGCCATGGCTGGCCAGTTCTTCCATCAACGCAGCATTGAGCTGGGCGTATCCGGTGTAGCCGTGGCTGTAGAACAGTGTCGGCAGGCGGCCGCTGCCATTCATCAGCGGCGCATCCTCGTATGAATTCGTGCGGACGTGCTTGAGATAGCCCAGCAGCGGTGGGAAGCCGAGCAGTTCGCCGAATCCCCGCGCCGTGCTTTTCGTCTCCGCTTCGCTGAAATAGCGGCGCGGTTCCGCGCCCGGTGCCGGCGAGGCCGGGTACCAGGCACGCACCAGCAGGCGCCGCGGCTCGCCCGGAGCGGCACCGAAAATGCCCGGCCGCGACGCATCGGCCAACTCGAAGCTGCGCAGCCCGACCTGATACGGCCCCGAGGCCTTCGGCAGCGGCGTGGCGGGGAACAGCCAGGGCAACGCGATGCCCACCGCGCCGGCCAGGCTCAGCAGGCAGCCGAGCAACACAAGGCGGCGGCCTGCCACCAGCGAGCCCAGCAGGAACAGCATACCGGCCACGGCGCCCGCCCCAGCCTGCCAGCGGTCATCACAGACACCCTGGATGCCCGCCGCAACGGTGGCCAAGGCCGACAGCCACAGCAGCGCACGTCGTCCCGGCAGTGCGCGCCACCACCAGGCAGCCACGAACACGGCAATGGCGGCAAACAGGGCCAGGTCGGCAGGCGTCAGCGATTCCATGGGCACAGGCTCAGAACTGGAACGCGAGGCCGCCCATCAGGCGGCGGCCGTAACCCAACGCCGCCACGGGATCACGGCGCAGCGCCGTGGTGGCGGCGTCCAGGCGGTAGTCGCGGTCGGCCAGGTTGCTGCCGTTGAAGAACAGACCGAGCGCTCGGTACTGCCAGCGCACCGACAGGTTGAGCAGGGTGTAGGCGTCGATCTGGTGATTGGCGCCATTGTCGATCTGCGCCGAGGTCGAACCCACGCGCTGCACCTCGGGGCGGATCAGCAGGTTGCGGATCGGCGTCCACTCCAGGGCCACGGTCATGGAGTACTCCGGCGACTTGGGAATCGGATTGCCGCTGTAGTCGCCCGCCGAACTGACGAACTCGATGATCTTGCCATCGACGATGCCCAGGCTACCGACCAGGCGCAGGCTCTCGAAGGGCGAGGCTCCCAGCTCCAGTTCACCGCCACGGATGCGCGAGCGGCCAGCGTTCTCGATGATCTGGCAGGTCAGCGGGCCCACCGGCACCTGCATGTCCTCCCAATCGGTATGGAACAGGTTCACGGCGTAGTGCGTGCGCCAGCCGCCCAGGCGCCCCTTGAGCGACAGCTCGTAGTTGCGCGTGCGCTCCTCGTCGAAGCTGTAGCGCTGCCCGCAAGCCAGATGATAGCCGTCACCACCGGGACGATAACCCTCGGTGTAGGACGCACCGACGAAGCTGTTGTCGAACAACTGGTAGCTGGCCGCAAGCTTCGGCAGCACCGCCGAGAAGCTGCGGCTGACATCGGTCTCGCCGTCCGGCCCCAGGACCCTCGCGCCCTGCAGCAGCAGCACGGCAGCCTCGGCCAGGGGGTTGTCGCCGCCCAGGTCGTTGACCGAGTGTCTGCCGTTGCGCTCGTGGTCCACGCGCAGGCCGGCCGTCAGCGTCAGGCGGTCGCTGGCCTGCCAGTCGAGCTCGCCGAACACGGCCCGGTTCTCGATGCTCGCCGGGCTGTCGGACACCACCGTCACGCCACCCAGCGGCAGTGAGCAGATCAGGCCGACCGGGCAGAAGCCCACCGCATCCAGCAGCGCCGTCAGCGCGGTCAGGCCGGTGGAGTACTCGCCATCCTTGCCGTCGAAGTAGTACAGGCCCAGGGTGCCGCGCCAGGCATCCCCGTTGAAGCTGGCGCGCAGCTCCTGCGAGAAGGAGCGCGAGTCGGCGACCTGCGCGATGTAGCCGTCTTCCCGCTCGGTGTAGTCCACGTCCAGGTGCAGCAGGGTGTGCGAACGGGCCCAGGAACTGACCGAGCGCAGGGTCCAGTCCTCGCCGAACCGCAGGCGCTGGTCCACCGAGTAGAGCTTGGCTTCGCTGTCGATCTCGCTGGGCTCGTTGGCGGTGGCCACGCGTTCCTGCTCGCGTGTCTGCAGTACGTAGCGGTTGCCGATCTTGCGGCGGCTGTAGGCGACGCCCAGCACCACCTCGTAGGGGCCCTCGGCGCCGAATGGCGTCAGCTTGGCGCGCAGGCGCGTTCCATGGCTGCGGTCCCGCGCCCAGTCGTCATCGTCGCGGGTCTGGTTGTAGATCTCGCCGTCGCTGCTGCGGTAGTCGGTGACCAGGCGGATCGCCAGCAGGTCCGGCAGCAGGGTGGTACCGAAGGCCGCGGCGCCCTGCTGCGCGCCATCGTTGCCGAGGCCGAGGCGCCCGCGGAACTCGGGGATGAAGCTGCCCTCCACCTGCGGCTCCACGGTGTTGATGACCACGGCGCCGGCCATGGCGTTGCGGCCCAGGCTGGTGGACTGCGGCCCGCGGAAAATCTCGACCTGGGCAAGGTCGAAGGCCGAGAGATCGGCGAATCCCATCGCCCCACGCGGCAGGCCGACGCCGTCGACCACGATGGTGGTGGCGGTGCCGTAGATCGTGCCGGCGCCGACCAGGCTGGCACCGTAGCTGCCGATACCGCGCATGCTGATCGTGCTGAGCCCCAGCTCGCTGTCGTTCCAGCCGGTGTTGGGCGTGGCACGGATCACGTCGTAGACATCGCGCACCGCGCTGCGCTCGATCTCCGCGCCGGTCTTCACCGCAACGCTGGCCGTGGTGCGCTCCGCTTCACGGGTCAGCAGTTCGCCAGTGACCACGATGGCGGGCAACACCACCGCCGCGGGCGGCGGCTCCGGGGTTGCCGGCACCGGTGCCGGTTCCTGCGCCAGCGGGATCGTCGTCACCGTCTCCGTCGTCGCATCGTCCTGGGCCAGTGCAGCGGTTGTCCCCAGCACGGTCGCCAGCAATGCGGCCCCCCGCAGCATGCTTTGCGCCCCCATGAATCCACCCTTTATTGATAATGATTATCAATTATAAGGGAGCAGGCAGGAATTCGCGCGTCCTGTCCTTTATGATCACATCGCGATTGCCGGGCGCCCAGGAGGGCCCCGTACTCCAGGCCCGAGGTGCCGATGCACGATCTGCCGGAAGCAGGACCGGGTGGCATGGATGCCACTGCCGCTACACCCCGCCCCGCTGGCATGCGCCCGCAGGAAGCGGCTGCCGCCATCCTGGAAAGCATCACCGACGCCTTCTTCGCGCTCGACCGTGACTGGCGCTTCCGCTACCTCAACGCCCAGGCGGAGCGACAGATGCAGCGCTCCGGCCAGGATCTTCTGGGCCAGCGGATCTGGGACATCTTTCCCGACGTGGGCGCCAGCGCCTTCGGCGCCGCCATGCGGCGCGCCATGGACCAGCGCCAGCGCGGCACCGCCGACGCCTGGTATTCCCCCGACGCACGCTGGTACGAGATGCGCACCTACCCCGCCCCCGAGGGCATCGCGGTCTACTACCGCGACGTCACCGAGGAGCGCCAGGCCGAGGCGCAGATGCAGCAGGCCGGCCGTGAACGCCGCCTCTACGAAGCCATCCTCACCAACACGCCCGACCTCGCCTACGTCTTCGACCGGCAGCACCGCTTCATCTATGCCAACGAAGTGTTGCTGAAGATGTGGAGCAAGACCTGGGACGAAGCCATCGGCAAGACCTGCCTGGAACTCGGCTACGAGCCCTGGCATGCCGAGATGCACGACCGCGAGATCGAGCAGGTCGTCGCCACGCGCCAGCCGGTACGCGGCGTGGTGCCCTTCAACGGCAGCTTCGGCCGGCGCATGTACGACTACATCTTCGTCCCGGTCTTCAACGCCCAGGGCGAGGTCGAGGCCGTCGCCGGCACCACGCGCGACGTCACCGAGGCGCAGGAATCCGAGCAGAAGCTGCAGCGCCTCGCCGACGAGCTGGCGGAGGCCGACCGGCGCAAGACCGAGTTCCTGGCCATGCTCGCGCACGAGCTGCGCAACCCGCTGGCGCCCATGCGCAACGCCGCCGAGATCATCCGCCGCAACCCGGCCCACGCACCTGGCGTGCTGGAGGCCGCGGACATCCTGCAACGCCAGATCGGCCAGATGGTGCGCCTGGTCGACGACCTGATGGACGTCAGCCGCATCAGCCACGGGCGTATCGGCCTGCAACTGGAGCCCACCGATCTGGCCAGCGTACTCGGGCAGGCCATGGAATCCGCGCGTCCGATGATCGAGGCCGCGTCGCAGGAGTTGTCCCTGCAGCTACCCTCGGGCTTCCTGCCGCTGCAGGCCGACACCGTACGGCTGACGCAGGTCTTCAGCAACCTGCTCAACAATGCCTCCAAGTACAGCAAACCCGGGGCCCGCATCCTGCTCGAGGCAAGGCAGGAAGGCCGCGAGCTGCGGATCGCCGTGCGCGACCAGGGCATCGGCATCGCCCCTGCCGCCCTCCCCGGCATCTTCGACATGTTCACCCAGGTGGACCGCTCGCTGGAGCGCCCCCGCAGCGGCCTGGGCATCGGCCTGGCGCTGGTCAAGACCCTGGTGGAGCTGCACGGCGGCCGTGTCGAAGGGCACAGCGAGGGCCTGGGCCAGGGCAGCGAGTTCCGGGTGTGGCTGCCCATGGCCGCCCTGCCCGAGGAAGCCGTCACCGCCACCTCCACGCCGGCCACGGTCAGTGGCCGCCGCGTCCTAGTGGTGGACGACAACGTCGATGCCGCCCAGACCCTGGGGCAGTTGCTGGAACTGCTGGGCAATGAAATCCGCCTTGCGCACGACGGCCAGGCTGGCGTGGACGCCGCTGCCGAGTTCCAGCCGGAGCTGATCCTGATGGACATCGGCCTGCCGCAGCTCAACGGCTACGAGGCCTGCCGCCGCATCCGCAGTCAAATCCAGGGGCGCCGGCCCGTGATCATCGCGCTGACCGGCTGGGGGCAGGAGCAGGACCGCGCCCAATCGGCCGAAGCGGGCTTCGACTCCCATCTGGTCAAGCCGGTGAAATACGACACCCTGATGCAGCTGGCGGCCAGCCTGCTGCCCGCCGCCTGAAGCCCTCAGCCCGGCGAATCACCGTTGCTGGCGTAGTCGCGCATGCCCTCGCGGATGCGCTCGCTGCCCTGCTGGTCGTCACCGTAAGGCGCCTGCCGGTCCCACCGCCCCCACTCCGCGCGATACAGGCCCGAAGCCTGCTGGGCCCAGCCGGCCCAGCGCAGCAGCACCTCTTCCGGCAGCCCCACCGAACGGCCGTGCGCACCCCAGCCGCGGTTGGAATCGTCCAGCGTGTGCTGCGCGGTCGGCAGCGCGGAAAGTCCCAGCACGGCGTAGTCGACGCCGAAGCCGGCAACGCTGCCCTGTTCCCGGAACACCTTATCGGGCGGCAGCCAGGGCCGGTTCACCTGCAGGCGCCGGCCGTCCCAGGCGATGCCCAGGCGGGCACGCCCCTGGAATACCGCCACGGTGCGGCGCCCCTGCGGGCCGTCCACCACCACCTGGGTCGCATAGTCCACGGTGGCGCCGCAGTTGCGCTCGATCACCGAGGCGCTGAGGCCATCGCGGCGCAGGTCCACCCATTGCAGCAGGCGTTCGCCGCAATGGCCGATGACGGTATCGGTACCGTTCCAGTTCAGCACCAGGCTGCGGCCATCGGCCGACTCGCGCAGGGAGTACTGGTCCGGCCCGGCGGCGGCGATCTCCACGACCGCGGGCATGGCCGCCTCCAACACCGTTGCCAGCATCAGGGCAACGGCCCCCGATACGCCCGCACTCACGGCCGTACTGCCGTGCGGCGCACGGCCCCCCGCATCTGATTCATGACAGCCCCCATCGTCCCGCCCCTCGCGGAACACACGCCTGGAACATGCAGGAAGCGAACCAGCTTGTCCTCGCGCCGGCGCACACCGCGCCAGCCTTGCAAATCGCCCATCGGAACCATGCTGCCAGAACCCCGAATCAAGCCCCGCCCCTGCACCGACGACACTAGCAGGGAGGGTACCCCCCGCCGCCCGCAACCGATGGCCGGGGGCGGGCGGGGGCTGCACGGCGAGCTCCCGGCCTGGCCGTCATCCCCCCGCTGTCATGCGTAAGTCACATTTACCATCGGCGCCCTGGTTGGGCTCCCCAGGGTAGGCCTAGAATGTGTGCGTATAACCATATTCACGGAGCGCCTTTCGCTCCGTAACCCAGGGAATCGACAATGCTTTTCAAAGCCCCCCAGGTACGCGCGGCCTTGGCCGCAACCCTCTCCCTCGCCTTGCTCGCCGGTTGCGGCAGCCGCAGCGACTCCGCTGGCGGCGGCAGCGGCGGCTCCAAGGACGATACCGGCACCCGTGACGGCCGCACCTTCCTGATCAAGCCGGGCGCCAACGCCACGCGCGACATGGTCGCCGCCATGGTCCAGGCCGCCCCGGGCGACACCATCCAGTTCGACTGCGGCTACTTCGAGCTGACCTCCTCGCTGAACCTGACCGACACCGAAGACGTCATGGTCAAGGGTTGCGGCAAGGACAAGACGGTCCTGTCGTTCAAGCACAACAACGCGCCGGAAGGCATCCTCGGCGTCAACGTCCACGGCCTGTTCATCCAGGACCTCACCGTGCTCGACACCGGCGGCAATGGCATCGAGCTGCGCGGCGTGGATCACGCCTCGCTGCGCCGCGTGCGCGCCATCTGGTCGTCCAACGGCGGCCGCGAAAGCCCCACGCCGATCACCGCCGCCAACGTCTTCGAGAACAACGCGCGCCTGCTCAACGTGCCCTGCACCAGTCCGGCCACGAACCCCCCTGGCAGCCCGTTGGGCGGCAGCACCTCGCCGGACTACACCGTCAGCCCCAAGTCCGGCCGCTACGGCATCTACCCGGTCTCTTCCGAGAACATCCTGGTCGAGGACTCCGAATCGATCGGCGCCTCCGACGCCGGCATCTACGTCGGCCAGACCAACAACGCGATCATCCGCAACAGCCGCGCCGCCTTCAACGTCTTCGGCTTCGAGATCGAGAACGTGCGCGGCGGCGAGTACGACACCAACCTCGCCGAGTGCAACACCGGTGGCTTCCTGATCTACGACCTCGACGGCCTGCGCCAGTACGGCGACAGCTCGCGCATGCACGGCAACACCTCGCGCATGAACAACACCTACAACTTCACCTCGGGTGGCTTCGTCGGCAACGTGCCTGCGGGCAGCGGCATGATCACGCTGTCCTACGACCGCATCGACGTCTTCAACAACACCTTCGAGAACAACAACACCGCCGGCATCATCCACGCCAGCTACGAACTCTTCCCGGAAGGCCTGGGCCGCCCGGTGGAGAATCGCATCGACTGGTACACCGAAGGCATGCACATCTGGGGCAATACCTTCCGCGAGAACGGCAACAAGCTGCCCGTGCCTGGAGTCGCTGACCTGATCAACGGCGACGTCGCACGCCTGCTGCCGGTGCTGATCGGCCTGAAGAACACCGCCGCCTGCCTCAACCCGCTGAACTTCGAGCATTGCCTGGGTTCCGGCGCGCTCGGCTACCGCGGCGCCCACATCATGTGGGACGGCCTGCTCGATACCTGGTCCGACTGCCCCTACCCGCTGGATGCCAACGGCAACAAGGTGCCGGCCGACAACCGCGGCAAGCCGCTGCTCGGCAGCGAGCACCCGAACCCCGAGTGCCACTACAACCAGTACAAGTTCAACCCGGCCGACAAGAAGCGCATCGTTCCGGACTGGTGGGCCTCCTGCATCGATGACGACAACGTCTTCGAGGGCCGCGGCGCCCGCTTCGCCAATTTCCACGGCCTCAAGGGCCTGGAGCTGGTGATCGCCGCCGCCACCGTCGATCCCGGCAACCCCGGCGGCCTGATCGGCAACGTGCTGACCAACCTGACCGCCACCGACCTGACGCAGTTGGCCTCCAGCTACGACATCAAGCCGCACCAGTGCGTCACCGCCTACGGGAAGAACCTGGAAAAGCTGCCGCCCGTGGTCATCGCCGAGTTCAAGCGCACCGGCCAGTTCGACCCGGCGCCGACCGAGGCCGAGACTGCCAAGCTTTGCGGCGCCGGCAAGCCTGGCACCGTGAACTTCGCCGCCGCCGGCGTGAACTGCCCGACGCTGGACCAGTACCAGCTGTTCGCCGACGCGCAAGACCCGCGCAGCGCGCCCAACGGCCGCGGCACGCCGTTCTCGCTGAACAGCAAGCTGTTCTCCGACTACTCGGTGAAGTACCGCCAGGTCTTCATCCCTAACGGCAAGACCGCCACCTACCATGACGCCAAGGAAGGCGGCGCCGTGACCGGTGCCAACATGACCTTCGACTTCCCGGTCGGCACCATCATCGCCAAGACCTTCACCTTCGCCGACGAAGCGGCGGGCACCGAAGTGCCGGTGGAAACGCGCCTGCTGATCAAGCGCGTCAACTCCAAGGGCAATGTCCGCTGGATGGGCCTGCCCTACGTCTGGGAGACCGTGGACGGCAAGCGCGTCGCCAAGCTGGCGCTGGGCGGCGGCACCGCCGCCGTGCACTGGAAGACCACCGACGTCGACTCCGGCGTGACCCACACCGGCTCCACGCCTGAGTACCTGATCCCGCATGGCAACCAGTGCCTCAGCTGCCACTCGCGCGAGGACGGCGAACCCGGTTCCGCGCCGATCGGCCTGAAGACGCGCTTCCTGAACAAGCCCTACCGTCCGGAATCCAACTTCGTGAAGTCGGCCCCGCACGCCGTCACCGGCCACAACCAGATCGCCTGGTGGTGCAGCAACGGCCTGCTCGCCGGCTGCCCGACGGACCTCGGGGTCGATCCGGCCACGCAGATCGCCACCAAGCTGGAGCGCGTCCCGGCCTTCAACAAGCCTGGGGACGCCGGCTTCCCCGCCGGCTCCAACGAGGACATCGAATCCCGCGCCCGCGCCTGGCTGGAAGTGAACTGCCAGCACTGCCACAACGTGCGCGGCTTCGCCGCCAGCACCGGCATGTACCTGGATTCGATCCGCAAGGTCGACAGCACCTACGGCATCTGCAAGCGCCCGACCGCCACCGGCCGCGAAGGCACCGACGAGGGCCGTCGCTTCCACGACATCAACCCGGGCAACCTGGACGACTCGATCCTGCCGTTCCGCATCGGCCCCACCGCGACGACCCCGGCCGCACGCATGCCGCCCCTGGCGCGCAGCGTGGTCGACGAAGAGGGCTACGCCCTGGTCAACCAGTGGATTCGCGACGTGATCACGGTCGACGAGACCAAGTACCCCGGCTCCTCGAGCTGCGGCGAGAAGTAGGCAGCAAGGCTGTAACGAATAGGCCCGCGCAAGCGGGCCTTTTCGTTTGGGGGCCCGGCACATTCATCTGCCAGACAGCCGGCCCAGGCATCCTTGCCTGAACCCGCGGAATGGCCGCGGGTCGAAAAACCAAACGGCTCCCAAGGAAGGGAACATGGCCACACAAAAACAAGGACGCATTCTTGCGGCGCTCTGCGCACTCCTCCTGGCCAGCGGCACGTCGCTGGCGCAGCAGCAACAGGCAGCCCCTCCTGAAGACAGCCTCGACAGCACGCCGCCGCTGGCGGCCGGCGCCAAGGGCTTGGCGGTCCTGCGGGCACAGGTGCTGCTCGACCGCGCCCACTTCCCCAGCGGCGAGATCGACGCCCAGTATGGCTCCAACATGCAACGTGCCGTGGCCGCCTGGCAGCGGCGCCACTCGCTGAAGGCCACCGGCCGTCTCGACGAGAAAAGCTGGGAGGCCCTGACTCGCGACACCGCTCCGGTGCTGGTCAGTCACCGCATCACGGAAGCCGACGTTGCTGGCCCCTTCCAGGCGATCCCGGAAGACATGATGGAGAAAGCCAAGCTGACGTCGCTGGGCTACGCATCGGCAGAAGAAGCCCTGGCCGAGCGCTTCCACGTCAGCCCCGAGCTGCTGCGCCTGCTCAACAAGGATAAGGACTTGAACCGCGCCGGCGAGGAGATCGTGGTGCCCGGCGTGTCGCGCAGCGCCTTGCCCGCCGCCTCCAAAGTGGTGGTGGATCGCTCCGACCTGTCGGTTTCGCTGATCGACGAGCAGGGCCAGGTCGCCGCGCGCTTCCCCGCCACCATCGGCAGCCGCCACGATCCCCTGCCGCTGGGCAAGTGGAAGATCAACGGTGTCTCGCGCGATCCGCCCTTCCACTACAACCCCAAGCTGTTCTGGGATGCCGAGGAAGGCCACAGCAAGGCCAAAATCCCGCCGGGCCCCAACAACCCTGTGGGCGTGGTGTGGATCGACCTGTCCAAGCCGCACTACGGCATCCACGGCACACCCGAGCCCCGCACCATCGGCAAGACGCAGTCGCATGGCTGCATCCGCCTGAGCAACTGGGACGCCGCCGCGCTGGCCGATGCCGTCAAGCCCGGCACCCCGGCCCTGCTGCAGCGCTGAGACAGGAGGCCGCCGCTATGCGCATCTTCTGGACCTTGCTCGCCGGGCTCATGGTGGGCGGCGTCGTGGCGCTGTGGTCGGCCAGCATTCCGATCGAGGCGGCCACGGCGGATACACCTGTCGTCGTGGCCGCCACCCCGGTCGCCGCACTGCCTCCGGCCGAGACACCCCGCCAACCGGAAGCGCCCGACACTCCGATCGACGCGGAACGCTCCCTGGTCGGCGAGCACACGCCTGCTCCGGCAGCCCTGCTGGTTCCGGTCTCCGGCGTCGCCGCGGATCAACTCAACGACAGCTTCGCCGACGGACGCGGCGGCTCGCGCGTGCATGAAGCGATCGACATCATGGCCCCGGCCGGTACGCCGGTGCTCGCCACTGCCGACGGACGCATCGTCAAGCTCTTCACCAGCGTGCCGGGTGGGCTGACGATCTACCAGTTCGACCCGGGCGAAACCCTGGCCTACTACTACGCCCACCTCCAGCGCTACGCCGACGGACTGTTGGAGGGCCAGGAGGTGAAGCGCGGCGAGGTGATCGGCTACGTTGGCTCCTCCGGCAACGCCGATCCCGCGGCACCGCACCTGCACTTCGCCATCTTCATGCTGGGCCCGGAGAAGCACTGGTGGCAGGGTACGGCGGTCAACCCCTACCCGCTGCTGGTCTCGCGCGGCCCACGGCCCTGAGCCTCAGGCCTTCGCCGCCTCCGCCCGCTCCGCCAGCAGGCCGGCCAGCAAGGCCAGGTTGAGCGGCTTCACCAGGTGGTGGTCGAATCCCGCCTCGCGGGTACGCTCGCGGTCCGTGGCCTGGCCCAGCCCCGTGAGTGCCAGCAGCAGCACGCGGTCGCCGCCCGGCAGGGACCGCAGGCGACGGGCGGCTTCCACGCCATCCATGCGTGGCATGCCGATGTCGAGGATCGCCACGTCGGGCCGGAAACTCTGTGCCAGCAACAGGCCCTCCGCGCCGTCGTGCGCCACCGCCGTGGCATGCCCCTGCAGCTCCAGCAACGCCGCCAACGAGTTCGCCGCATCGGCGTTGTCGTCCACCACCAGCACACGCAGCAGCGCGGCCGCCTCGTCCGGCAGCGCCGGCGGCAGCTCCAGCGGAGCGACATCCGCCAGCAAAGGCAGGCGCACGGTGAAACAGCTACCCTGGCCCGAGCCGGCGCTTTCAGCGCTGACGCTGCCACCATGCAGCAGCACCAGGTTGCGCACCAGCGACAGGCCGATCCCCAGCCCGCCCTCGGCGCGCCCCTGGTGCGCACGCACCTGGGAGAAAAGATCGAAGACATGCTCCAGGTCGGCAGACGGAATGCCGATACCGTCGTCGGTGATGCTGATCACGGCGGTGTCCGCCTCGCGCCACACCGCCAGGCGGATATGCCCGCCGGGCTCGGTGTACTTGGCCGCGTTCGACAGCAGGTTGGAGAACACCTGGGTCAAGCGATCGAGATCGCCGTCCAGCCGGATGTCCGGCGCCGCGATGTCCATCTTCAGCTCATGCCGGTGCGCATCGATCAGCGCGCGGGCCGCTTCCACGCTGCCGGCCAGCACCTCGGACAGCTCCAGCGCCTGCCGCCGCAGCTGCAGCTTGCCGGAACTGATGCGCCCCACATCGAGCAGGTCGTCCACCAGCCGCACCAGGTGCGTCAGCTGGCGGTCCATCATGTCCACCGTGTTCAGCAGCCGTGAATCACCCTGCCTCACCAACCGCAGGATCTGCAGGCCGTTGCGGATCGGCGCCAGCGGGTTACGCAGTTCATGCGCCAGCGTCGCCAGGAACTCGTCCTTGCGCCGGTCCGCCTCGCGCAGCGCCTCCTCGGCGCGCTTGCTCTCGGTGAGATCGCGGCTGATCTTGGTGAAGCCCAGCAGTTCGCCGTCCGGCCCGCGCACCGCCGTGGCGATCTCATGGCCCCAGAAGCGGCTGCCGTCCTTGCGCACGCGCCAGGAGTAACGCTCGGCGCGGCCGTTGGCGGCGGCTTCCGCCAGTTCGCGTGCCGGCGCATCGTCGGCAACGTCCTCCGGCGTAAAGAACAACGCGAAGTGCTTGCCCAGCACATCCACGGCCTGGTAGCCCTTGACGCGCTCGGCGCCCTCGGTCCACTCGATCACGTAGCCGCTGGGGTCCAGCATCAGGATCGCGTAGTCGCGCACGCTCTGCACCAGCGAGCGGAAGCGCACGTCGCCCTCCTGCACGCGCAGCTCCGCGTTCTTGCGGTCGCTGACATCCCAGACCAGGCCCGCGATGCCGAGCTTGCCGGTCTGCGGGTCGGTCGTGGCATCGGCCCACTCCTCCAGCCAGGCGATCTCGCCGTCGACCGGGCGGATGACGCGGAACTCGCTGTGCCAGCCACCGCCGGCGGCAGCGCGCAGGGTCTCCAGGTGCCGCTCCGCGTCCTCGGGGTGCAATAGCCGCAGGATCTGGTCGTCCCCGCGCCAGCGCTCGCCGCGCGGCAGGCCGAACAGCTCCGCCAGCGTCTCGGACGCGCTGGTCTGGCCGCTGGCGGCATCCCAGTACCAGGAGGCCATGCGCCCCGCCGTCATCGACGCACGCAGCCGCGTTTCCGCCACGCGCAGGGCCTCGCCGGCCGTCAGCCGCTCGACCGCCAGGGCCGCCTGGGCTGCGAACAGGTCGGTCAGCTTCAGTTCGTGCTCCGAGGGCCGGTGCGGCCGCCGGAAGTGGGTCGAGAGCACGCCCACCAGGCGCCCCTCGCGGGAGATCAGCGGCGTGGCCTGCACCGCGCGGTAGCCCGCCCGGCGTGCTTCCTCCAGGCTCGGCGCATAGGCCGGCTCCGTCTCCACGTCCTCCACGATCACCCGCTCGCGGCGCGCCACCGCCATGCCGCAGGCACAGGCCGTATCGGCTCGCACCACCGCATAGCGCCGCTGGAATTCAGTGTCGAAGCCCTGCTGCGCAACCACCCTCAGGCTGCTGCTGGCCGCATCCCAGAGCTGCAGGGCGCCGAATTCGGCGCCCTGCACCGCCATGGTGGTCGCCAGGATTTCCTCCAGAAGATCCTGCAGGCTGCCACCCTCGTTGATGCGGCGCCCGATCGCGTGCAGGCGCTGCACCGCTGCCAACTCGCCTTCCAGCGCGTCCTCGCGTCCGCGCTGTAGCGACTGCGCCGGCGAACGGCCCGCAGGCAGGTCACGCACTTCGGCAGCGACATTCACGACGGCGTCCGTCTCGTCCCTTAGCGGGCACAGGATCAGTTCGACCTGCCGCGGTCGGCCACCCTCACGCCGCAGCAGCAATTCACGCCGCAGGGTCTCGCCCTGCACGGCGCACTCCACCGCCGTCCTGAGATCCTGCCGCTGCATCCCGGTAAGCTGCCAGCACGGCAGGTCCCACAAGGCCTGCCCCAGGCCCTCCTCGGGGGTGGACGCACCGGGCAAGGCCGGCTCCACGCACAGCAGCCCGCCGCCCGCATCGAGGAGCGCCCTGAAAACCGACAAGGAATCGAGCGCCGCGCGCAGCCGTACCGCCTGCGGCTGCGCAGGCGAGCCTTCTCCGGCCTTGGGGGCACGCCGACGCTTCTTCGAGCCGCCGGGCGCCGGGGGACTGGCATCCATGTCCGTCTTGAGCCTCGCCGAGATGCAGTGGCTTCCGCCCGGCATGAGCCGGGCCTTTCCGGCAGTATAGGCACAGCCCGCGAGGACGCGTCAGGCCGTTGCGCCCTCGTGCTGGGGTCCTGGCAGAATGCCTGCCATGTTCCTGTCAGACCCCGCGGAACTCCGGGCCACCATCCTGCGCCACTTCCCGGCGCTGGCCAGCGCGCAGTTCCGCCTGCGTACCCGCGGTTTCCACTCCATCGCCGTCGACGTCGACGACCACCTGATCTTCAAGTTCCCGCGCAGCGAAGAAGCCGCGCAGGCCCTGCGCCGCGAAGCCGGCCTGCTGGCTGCACTGCGCCCGCATCTGAGCATGCCGATCCCCGAGCTGACACTGTACGAGGAACCGGTGCTGTTCTCGCAGCACGCCAAGCTGCCGGGCGAGCACCTGCTGGCCGCGGACTATGCGCATCTGCCGGACCGGGCACGCGCCGCGCTGGCCGAGGACATGGCGCGCTTCTATGCCGAGTTGCATACGCTGGACCATGACCTGATGCGGCAAGCCGGCGCCTTGCCGGTAGGCCCCTGGCTGCCGCCGGACGCCATCCTGCGCGAAGCCTGGCCGGTGCTGCCCACCACCCTGCGTCCGCTCGCGGAACGCACATTGGCCGAGTGGGCCGCACTGCCCCCAGACCCGCTGGGCCTGACCTACGGCTTCTTCGACGGCCACGGCTGGAACATGGCCTTCGACCACCCGCGGCAGCGGCTCAACGGCATCTACGACTTCGCCGACTCCGGCTTCGGCGCCCTGCACCAGGAATTCATCTACACCAGCTTCATCTCGCTGGACCTGACGGCGCATATCGCCGACGCCTACGAGCAGATATCGCAGCGGCGCCTGGATCGCGCTCGCATCCACTTGCTGACCGGTGTCTTCTGGCTGTCGGAACTGGGCGGCTTCGCGGACGATCCCGAGCAGTTGCCCGGGGCGCTGCGCCATCTGGAAACCTGGGCAGCTCGCGACACCACCGCCGGGCGGCGATGATCGGGCCGATCCCTGTACCGGGGGTTCGAATCCCTCCCTCATTTTTAAACTTTGAAAAACAAAAAAGCCGACATTGAGTCGGCTTTTCCATTTTATGGCGGAGAGGGAGGGAGTCTCCCCCACTTCCCTTCTTTGCGCCCTTAAAACCCTTCTAGGACAAGGCTTTCAGGGGGTGTTGATAGCTGGCCCGCTTTCCGCAGGGACCTCACGGATTGTAACAGCACTCTGCGCCGGGACAGTCGGGGCATAGCCAGCCGCCTGGATTTTCAAATCTTCCCCCTAAAAAACTAAAGGACCCCCTACAGGAGGTCCTCATTTTTCTAAGGGTACCCACCTGCCATCAGGCCGCCAGGATCGCGCCATCCTCGGCTTCGTCCTCGGGGGCAGCATCCGGGCTCCCGTCTGGATCATGGCTCGACTGAAGGGCTTCAATCTCTTCGCGGGTCAGTTCACTGATGACGAGTTCGGGCAGGCCAGCATCATCGCCCCGGTCCAGCACGCGCTGCACCTGAAGGCTCTGCCTGAGCATGTCCGAGGTGTTCTTGATTGCAGTCGAGTAGGCGGCCCCCGCTCGCATGACGAGGACAGCGTCTTGCAGAGATTTCGCCTTTAGCTGATCCGTAGCCTCAATCAGGAGTGCCCGGAGGTGGCGAGCGTGCGCCAGATCATCATTGATGAGCCTTGCCGCTTCCTCGCGAATTGCCTCGTCCGACGTGACTCGGTTCAGCAGGTCAGTCCGAGCAGCTTCCAATAGCTCCTGCTTCAGCACCCCTTTCCGCGCGCCATGCTCGGCAAAATGACGCTGGAGCGAGCGCACGCTGATGCCGAGCTTCTGACTGATCGACAACACCGTATATCCCGCCTCCCTCATCGCAAGGGCTTTGGCGATCTCATCTGGCAGCGCTACTTTTTTGCTCATCGTTACTTCGGGCGTAGTGGGGGCATTTTTCAGTTGCAGCCCGAAGGGCTGAAACTGAAGGCTGTTGTCTGGTGGCCTGGGGTAGGTGAGACGCAATACTCCCCCAACCCCGATGAAGGGGTTGGGTCGGCGCGCCACCTACCCCAGGGAAAGGCCCGGGGTCTAGGTTCCGAAAATCCTCAACCACAGCCGCAGTTATGTGTTGCATGTTCGACTAGGTGAGGTCCGGCGCTCGTCGAATTAGCCCAAGAACTCATTCCGGTTCTTGCGCTCATGCTCACTGGCACGGCCTGCAGCGACCTTTTTGGGCCTACTCCACCGTTGAGGGTTCGCCAGATGCCTTCTTCCCTCGTGCGACATTCTTAGATGCCGCTCCCTCGCGCCCGAACGTTTGGATGCCGATAAAGCGCGAAGGTCACAACTGCCTCTATTTCTTAGCTCCCCCTTTGCCGGACATGGGCGGCAGGGCAGGAAAGAGGTGGTCTTCAACAAATTTGGTGACCGCCTGATCAGTGGCGCCAGCAGCGGCCAACTCTTCGCAACGACGCATCACCCCGACAAAGCGGTCCAGCGCCGGCTCAAGAATGTTCTTCAGCGCGACCGACATAGGAATGTCCTGTCTCGCAGCAAGAGCTTCAACGTATTCCAGATGCGCGCCCTCTACCCAGAACATGAACGGCTTACCGCCATGTTCCCGCTTCTTCTCCCGACGACGGGCCTGCCGCTCAGCAGCCGTCATTACGCGCGCGCCTTTCGGCTTAGGGCCGCGCTTGGAGGGCTTGTCGGTGGAGGAACCATTTTCCATAGCCCACGATAGCACGAATTACGTGACTTGTCACGCAATTGATGCTAGCCTGCAACACATTAAACGTCCGTCTTTTCATGTTGCAGGGGTGCCCAGATGCGCACAGCTACGTTCATCACTGTTGGCGCGCAGCGAAAGTTGACCCAGGGTGCGCAGCGAAAAGTGACCCACCTGTAAGGGTTGAGAGTCTAGTTCAAATCTGTGGGTAAGTTGGTCTTTCGTGCTTTGGATCTGTTCTCC
>NZ_JAUASX010000025.1 GCF_030345715.1 Solimonas sp. SE-A11 | reverse complement strand
AGGTGAGCAACATTTTGGTGCATCCCTGGGAGGCGGAGAAGTTTTAATTCCCGGCAATTCAAACTCCCACAAACCGCTAACGGCGCATGTTTGTCGGTGGGGGTTTTAATTGCGTGTTCCCACGGGGAAGTCGGATTGGCGGGCGGCGCGGGATACCGTGATGCTGCCGCTCTCCAGCGGCTCACGCAGCACCTCCAGCACCTTGCGATCGAACTCGGGGAGCTCATCCAGGAACAGGATGCCGTGATGCGCCAGGGTGATCTCGCCGGGCCGCGGGCTGCTGCCACCGCCCACCAGGGCTACGCCGGAGGCGGTGTGGTGTGGCGAGCGGAACGCGCGGACGCCCCATTTTCGCGCATCAAAGCCACCGGGACCGATCGAGGAGATGGCAGCCGCCTCCAGGGCCTCCTCCTCCGTCATCGGCGGCAGCAGGGACGGCAGGCGCTGGGCCAGCATGGACTTGCCGGAGCCGGGAGGCCCCATCATCAGCAGTGAATGTCCCCCAACGGCGGCGATCTCCAGGGCGCGCTTGGCCTGGGCCTGGCCGCGTACTTCGGCCACGTCCGGCTGTGGCCCGGCGGCCGGGCGCTCCGGGCTGGTGCGCTGGGCGCTGAGTTTGCCCTCATGAAGCGCAGCACATAACGCACCAAGATGGTGCGACGTCAGGATTTCGGCCGACTGTGCCAGGCTGGCTTCGGCGAAGTTGCCGGCCGGGATCAACAGGCGGTTGCCGGAGGTCGTGGCCTTGAGGGCCGCCGACAGCGCGCCCTGCACCGGCATGATTTCGCCGGAAAGGGACAATTCACCAAGGATTTCAAGATTTTCCAGTCGCTCCAGGGGAATCTGGCCGGACGCGGCCAGTATCCCCAGGGCAATCGCCAGGTCAAAGCGTCCTCCATCCTTGGGCAGGTCGGCGGGGGCCAGGTTGCAGGTGATGCGGCGGTTGGGGAACTGATAGCCGCAGTTGGCGATGGCCGCGCGCACGCGGTCCTTGGACTCGCGCACCGCCGCTTCCGGCAGGCCGACGATGCTCAGGCCCGGCAGGCCCGCGGCCAGGTGCACCTCCACGCGCACCGGATCGGCCGCCAGGCCGTTCTGGGCCCGGCTCAGGATCGTCGCCAGGCTCATGGTTCAGGCGCCCGGGGCGTTCCTTTTTTCCAGCTCGATCAGGCGCTTCTCCAGGGCGGACAGGCGCGCCTGGGTGCGGGCCAGCAACTCGGCCTGGATGTCGAAGCGCTCGCGTGAGACCAGGTCCCATTTTTCCAGGTTGGCGCGCAGCACGGCCCGGAAGTTGTCCTCCAGCTCGCGCTTCATGCCGCGCAGCCCCGGGGGGATCACGGCACCGAGGCGGTTGGCGAGGTCTTCGAGCTGGCGGGGGTCGATCATCAGGAAATCTCCGGGAACGACAGCAGTTTAGCGGCAGCCGGCGCCGGTTGGCACGCTCCGTGCTTTTTCGGGCATGACCGCTGGGGGCCTCGGTTTTGCTCCGGCGGAAAACACGTTTTCCGACCCAGGAGTCTTTTCATGAAACTAATCACGGCGATCATCAAGCCGTTCAAGCTGGACGAGGTGCGTGAAGCACTCTCGGATCTGGGCGTCGCCGGCATCACGGTGACGGAGGTCAAGGGATTTGGCCGCCAGAAGGGCCACACCGAGCTGTATCGCGGTGCCGAGTATGTCGTCGACTTCCTGCCGAAGGTGAAGATCGAAGTCGCGGTGGACGACGACAAGCTCGACGGCGCGATCGACGCCATCAGCAAGGCGGCTCACACCGGCAAGATCGGCGACGGCAAGATCTTCGTCTTCACCCTCGACCAGGCTATCCGTATCCGTACGGGTGAGACTGGCAAGGACGCTCTCTAAGGGAATCATGACAATGATGCGTAAGACTCTAAGTGCATTGATGCTGGCCGCCATGTGCGGCCTCGCCGCGCCCGCGTGGTCGCAGACCGACTCGCCTGCCGCTCCGGCTGCTGCCGCCGAAGCCGCCGTCGAGGCCGCTGCCAGCGCCGAGGCCGCCGCTCCGGTGGCTGAAGCTGCTCCGGCCGAAGCCGCCCCGGTGGCGGAAGCCGCTGCCGAAGCCCCCAAGGCGGATAGCGGCGATACGGCCTGGATGATCGTGGCCACCGTGCTGGTGCTATTCATGACCATCCCGGGCCTGTCGCTGTTCTACGCCGGCATGGTCCGCGCCAAGAACGTGCTCTCCGTGATGATGCAGTGCTTTGCGGTGACCGCCCTGATGTCCGTCCTGTGGATGGTCTACGGCTACAGCATGGCCTTCGACACCACCGGCATGGAAAAGGGCGTGATCAACGTCGCCAGCTTCGTCGGCGGATTCAGCAAGGCCTTCCTCTCCGGCCTGACGCTGGACAGCCTGACCATGACGATTCCGGAGTCGGTATTCATCACCTTCCAGATGACCTTCGCCATCATCACCCCGGCGCTGATCGTCGGTGCGTTCGCCGAGCGCATGAAGTTCTCCTCGATGATGATCTTCACCGCGCTGTGGGGCACCATCTGCTACTTCCCGATGGTCCACATGGTGTGGAGCGGTGACGGCGCGCTGCTGTGGGATGAAGGCGTGCTCGACTTCGCCGGCGGCACCGTGGTGCACATCAACGCGGGTATCGCCGGCCTGGTGGCTGCCATCGTGATCGGCAAGCGCAAGGGCTACGGCAGCGTCGCCATGCCGCCGAACAACCTGGTCTACACCATCGTCGGTGCGGCCATGCTGTGGGTCGGCTGGTTTGGCTTCAACGCCGGTTCCGCCGTCAGCGCCGGTTCGTCGGCCGGTATGGCGATGCTGGTGACCCAGATCGCAACCGCCGCTGCGGCCCTGTCCTGGATGCTGATCGAGTGGGTGTTCCACAAGAAGCCGTCGGTCCTGGGCATCGCCTCCGGTGCGGTTGCCGGCCTGGTGGCCATCACCCCGGCTGCCGGTACGGTGGGCCCCTCGGGCGCCCTGATCCTCGGCCTGCTCGCCGGTGTCATCAGCTTCTTCGCGGCCACCAAGCTCAAGAAGGCGCTGGGTTACGACGACGCCCTGGACGTGTTCGGTGTCCACGCGGTGGCCGGTATCGTCGGCGCCGTGCTGACCGGTGTCTTCGCCTTCCCGCAGTTCGGCGGCGTGTGGAGCCCGGCTGAGGGCGCCACCGTGGGCGGCCAGGTCTGGATCCAGATCAAGAGCGTGCTGTTCACCATCGTCTACACCGGTGTCCTGAGCTTCATCCTGCTCAAGGTGACCTCGCTGCTGACCGGTGGCCTGCGCGTCTCCGAGGAAGCCGAGACCGAAGGCCTCGACATCGCCGAGCACGGCGAGCGTGGCTACATCCTGAACTAAAGGATCGCTGCAACGTGGTAGGGGGCGGGTGCGCAAGCACCCGCCCTTTTCTTTTTTGGCGGGGGGCGGTGGTAGACTTGCCGCTCCAAAATTCAGCCCCGACCCGCGGAGCCGCCCATGAAAATGCTCATCGCCATCATCAAGCCCTTCAAGCTCGACGCCGTCCGCGAGGCGCTGGCCGACATCGGTGTCCAGGGCATGACGGTGACCGAGGTGCGCGGCTTCGGCCGCCAGAAGGGCCACACAGAGCTGTACCGCGGCGCCGAGTACACCGTGGACCTGCTGCCCAAGATCAAGCTGGAAGTGGCCATCGGCCCGGACATGGTCGACAAGGCCGTGGAAGCCATCCAGAAGGCTGCCAAGACCGGCCAGATCGGCGACGGCAAGATCTTCGTGTACGACCTCGACCAGACCGTCCGCATCCGCACGGGCGAGTCCGGAGTCGAAGCAGTCTGAAGTCCGCCATACAACACACCCCCGTCAACGTCGACGGGGGTTTTTTTATGCTCAAGGGGGAGCTTATGAAGAAACTGATCTGCGCACTGCTGGCGCTGGTGCCCATGGCGGCGTCGGCCCAGGAGGGCCTCGATTCCGGTGACACCGCCTGGATCATGACCTCGACCGCCTTGGTCCTGTTCATGAGCCTGCCCGGCCTGGCCCTGTTCTACGGCGGCCTGGTCCGCGCCAAGAACGTGCTGTCGGTGCTGATGCAGTGCTTCGCCATCGTCTGCGTGGTATCGGTGATCTGGCTGGTTTGTGGCTACAGCCTGGCCTTTGCCCCGGGCAACGGCTTCATCGGCGGCCTGTCCAAGGCCTTCTTCCAGGGCGTGACCGAGGGCTCCATGTCGGGCAGCATCCCCGAGACCGCCTTCGCCATGTTCCAGCTGACCTTTGCCGCCATCACGCCGGCGCTGGTGGTGGGCGGCTTCGCCGAGCGCATGAAGTTCTCGGCCATGCTGCTGTTCTCGGTGCTGTGGCTGCTGGCGGTCTACCTGCCGGTCTGCCACTGGGTCTGGGCGGCCGACGGCTGGCTGTTCAAGCGCGGCCTGCTGGATTTCGCCGGTGGTACCGTGGTCCACATCACCGCCGGTGTCGCCGCCCTGGTGGCTGCCGTGGTGCTGGGCTCGCGCCGCGGCTTCATGCACACGCCGATGATGCCGCACAACATGACCATGACCGTGACCGGCGCCGGCATGCTGTGGGTGGGCTGGTTCGGCTTCAACGGCGGCTCGGCCCTCACCGCCGGCGGCAACGCCACCATGGCGATCCTGGTGACCCACCTCTCCGCCGCGGCCGGCGCCATGATGTGGAGCGCCATTGAGTGGGTGAAGTACGGCAAGCCCTCGGCGCTGGGCATCGTCACCGGCATGGTCGCCGGTCTGGGCACCATCACGCCGGCCTCCGGCTTCGTCGGCCCCGGTGGCGCCCTGGTGATCGGCCTGGCGGCCGGGTTCGTCTGCTTCTTTGCCACCCACGGACTGAAGCGCGTGTTGAAGATCGACGACTCCCTGGACGTGTTCCCCGTGCACGGCGTCGGCGGCATGCTCGGCACCTTCGCCGCCGGCATCTTCGCCTCGTCCTCGCTGGGCGTGTTCAGCGGCCAGGGCTATGCCGAGGGTATGGACATGGGCTCGCAGCTCGGCGTGCAGCTGCTCGGCATCGGCGCCACCATCGCCTACACCGCCGTGCTGACCTGGGGCCTGCTGAAGCTGGTCGGCGTGCTGACCGGCCTGCGCGTCAACGACGAGGAAGAAACCGTGGGCCTCGACACCACGCAGCACAACGAGCGCGGCTACGACCTGCAGACGCTCTGAGCGGGGCTTGTGAACCAAGAAGGGCGGCCTGCGGGCCGCCCTTCTTGGTTCAGCTCTTCGGCAGCCGGTTGTGGCTGGCGTCGCAGAACGGCGGGCGCTTGCTGTACTTGCAGCCGCAGAGCCAGTGCGTGCGCACCCGTCCCGGCTTGATCGTGAACGGCAGCGGCGCAAAGCCGGTGCCCTGGTGTGAGCCGTCGCAGAAGGGCTGGCGCTGCGAGCGCCCGCAGGCGCACCAGAGGTAATCGCCGGGTTCCAGGTCGAGGGCGTAGGCGGCTTTTTGCGGGATTTCTGGCTGCATCCGGGTGTCGCTGACAGGTCTGATGGCAGCGTAATACACTGGCCTCAAGAGTCGTACTGGAGCGAAAGCATGCGGATGGCGAGGGTGATGGCGTTGGGCCTGGCGCTGGCGGTGGCGCCGGCGATGGCCGCGGAGGTCTACAAGTGGGTGGACCCCAATGGTCGCGTCCACTACGGCGACCAGCCTCAGCCTGGCTGGAAGCGGGTGGGGGTCAATGCCCCGCCAGCCTCTTCGCCGGGATCGGCGCCGGCGCCGGCGGCGGTGCCTGGCGAGGTCGACAAGGCCGCCTGCGACAAGAAGAAGCAGGAACTCGAGTCCTACCAGAAGGCGGCCCGCGTGGTGGAGCGCGATGCCCTGGGGCGGGAGAAGGAATACAGCGCCGAGGACCGGCAGAAGCTGATCGCGCTGGCCCAGAAGGAAACGGACGACGTCTGCTCCGGGCGTGCCGCGCCAGCACCGGCCCCCACCGCCGTGAAGTGATTATTTATTAAATTTAATTAAGGAAAGTGTCAAATAAAAACGGGCCGCAATGCGGCCCGTTTTTATTCGCAGCGGTTGGCTTCAGAGCCCCGCCAGCGCCTTCCTCACGTAGGTCGGCAGCGCAAAGGCGCCCCGGTGCGTGTCGGCGTTGTAGAACCGGGTGTCCAGGGCCTCGATCGCCTTCTCGTCCAGGCGCTGGGCCAGCGGGCCGGCCTGCTTGCTGGCGATGGAGCCGGACCACCAGCCCGAGGGGTAGATCACCTGGGGGAAGTGCAGCAGCGTGGTCTGGGCGAAGCCGGCCTCGCGCATGGCCTGGTGCATCTCCTTGATCAGCTCCAGGTGCAGCAGGGGCGACTCGGACTGCTGTACCAGCAGGCCGTTGGGCTTCAGGGCCTTGATGCAGTCCAGGTAGAAGCGCTTGCCGAACAGGCCTTCGGCCGGGCCCACCGGGTCGGTGGAGTCGATGATGATCAGGTCGATGGAGCCCGGGGCGGCGTCCTTCATCCACTGGATGCCGTCGCCGAAGAACAGGGTGGCGCGGGGGTCGCCGTTCTTGTCGCAGAGCTCGGGGAAGTACTTTTCCGACAAGCGGGTGACGCGCTCGTCGATCTCCACCTGGGTAGCGGACTTCACGCCGGGGTGCTTGAGCACCTCGCGCAGGGTGCCGCAGTCGCCGCCGCCCACGATCACCACGTTCTGGGGATCCGGGTGGGAGTTCAGGGCCGGGTGCGACATCATCTCGTGGTAGAGGAAGTTGTCGCGGGTGGAGACCATGGTGCAGCCGTCGATGGTCATCAGGTAGCCGAAGGTCTCGGTCTCCCAGATCTCGATCTTCTGGAAGGGGGTCTGCTCCTCGTGGAGCTTCTTGCCCTTCAGGGAGAAGGCCGTGCCGGTGGCTTCCATGGGCTCGGTGAACCAGCGGGAATCAAGTGTCATGGGGATCGCTTCCTGAAGGGGGTAGAATTCGCGGCCGCGAGTATATCGGCCCGAGCCTTGCCAATGAATGACATCAACGCCCCCTGGACCCCTGCCCAGGCCCGCGACCTCTACAACATGCCCTGGTGGGGTGAGGGGTATTTTGACGTCAACCCGTCCGGGCACCTGACCGTGCGCCCCCAGCGGGAGGCGTCCGCGGTCGAGATCGACCTTTATGAACTGGCCCGCAAGCTGCCCGCCGAGGGCCTGCAGCTGCCGGTCCTGGTGCGCTTCGCCAACATCCTGCACGACCGGGTGGACGCCCTCACCGGGGCCTTCGCCGGGGTCATCGCCGAGCTGGGCTACGCCGGCGGCTACACCGCGGTCTACCCGATCAAGGTCAACCAGCAGCGCGAGGTGGTGGAGGAGATCGTCCGCCACGGCGGCGAGCGCGTGGGCCTGGAAGCCGGCTCCAAGCCGGAACTGGCCGCGGTGCTGGGCGTGGCCCGCCCGGGCAGCGTCATCGTCTGCAACGGCTACAAGGACCGCGGCTACGTCCGCCGGGCCCTGATCGGCCAGAAACTGGGCCACAAGGTCTACATCGTGGTCGAGAAGCCCTCCGAGCTGCCGCTGGTGATCGAGGAGTCGCGCATCCTGGGCGTGAAGCCGCTGATCGGCCTGCGCGTGCGCCTGGCCTCGATCTCGGCCGGCAAGTGGCAGAACACGGGGGGCGAGAAGTCCAAGTTCGGCCTGTCCACCAGCCAGGTGCTGGAGGCGCTGGAGCAGGTGCGCGCCGCCGGCTTCGTGGACTCCGTGCAGATGGTCCACTTCCACCTGGGCTCCCAGGTGGCCAACGTGCAGGACATCCAGCGCGGCATGCGCGAAGCCGCCCGCTTCTACGTGGAGCTGCGCAAGCTCGGCGCGCCGATCAGCGTGCTGGACGTCGGCGGCGGCCTGGGCGTGGACTACGAGGGCACGCGCTCGCGCAGCTACTGCTCCATGAACTACTCCCAGCGCGAGTACGCCCGCAACATTGTGCGCACCCTGCAGGACGTCTGCGGCGACGCCTGCGAGCCGGAGCCGGACATCATCTCCGAGTCCGGCCGCGCGCTGACCGCGCACCACGCCGTGCTGATCACCTCGGTGATCGACAAGGAGCTGGCGCCCACCGGTATCCCCGGCGCCCCTGCCGAGAGCGACCCGGCGATCCTGCACGAGCTGCACGCGCTGATCGGCGAGATCGCCACGCGCGGGCCGCTGGAATGCCTGCACGACGCCGTCGCCTTCCTGGGCGAGGCACAGGCGCAGTACACCCACGGCACGCTGACGCTGACGCAGCGCGCCTATGCCGAGCGCACCTACTTCGCGGTCTGCCGCGCGGTGCAGCCACGCCTGGATCCGAGCATCCGCGCCCAGCGCGAGGCCCTGGACGAGCTGCGCGAGAAGCTGGTGGAGAAGTACTTCTGCAACTTCTCGGTGTTCCAGTCCGTGCCCGACGCCTGGGCCATCGACCAGGTGTTCCCGATCCTGCCGATCCACCGCCTGGACGAGCGCCCGGACGTGCGCGCCGGCCTCTGCGACCTGACCTGCGACTCCGATGGCCGCATCGACGCCTACGTCGACCGCGGCGGCCTGGAGCCGACGCTGCCGCTGCACTCCCTGCGCGAGGGCGAGGACTACCTGATCGCCTTCTTCATGGTCGGCGCCTACCAGGAGATCCTGGGCGACATGCACAACCTGTTCGGCGACACCAACGCCGTCAACGTGGTGGTGGAGAACGGCGGCTGGAAGCTGCAGGACGCCGAACAGGGCGACCGCACCGACGAGTTGCTGCGCTACGTGCACTACGCACCGGAAGACCTGGCACGCGCCTACCGCAAGAAATTCGCCGCCAGCGACATCCCGGCGGCGCAGCGCGACGCGCTGCTGGCGGAGCTGGAGGCCGGCCTGACCGGCTACACCTACCTGAGCGGTTGAGGCAGACCCCATGATCAGCCGTGACTGGTGCCGCCGCATGGCGCGCTACAACCACTGGATGAACCAGAAGCTGTATGACGCCGCCGCGCAGCTCAGCGAGGCGCAGCGCCAGGAAGATCGCGGCGCCTTCTTCAAGTCGCTGCACGCCACGCTGGACCACCTGGTCTATGCCGACACCGCGTGGCTGTACCGCTTCACCGGGCGCGACATCTCGGTGCTGGACCCGCGCAAGCTGCAGTACACGGACTTCGCCACGCTGCGTGCGGCGCGTGAGCGGCTGGACGCGGAAATCCTGGCCTGGGTGGAGACCGTGGACGAGAACTGGCTGGCGGCACCCTTCAGCGCCACCGGCCAGCTGACCGGCAAGACCTTCACGCGGCCGGCCTGGCAGATGGTCAGCCACGTGTTCAATCACCAGACCCACCACCGTGGCCAGGCCACCACGCTGCTGATGCAGTTCGGGATCGACCCGGGCGTGACCGACCTGGCGGCGCTGCCGGACTAGATCGCCTCGCGCGACATTTTCTGTAGGAGCCAGCTTGCTGGCGACGGGGAGTTGGCTGTCGCCAGCAAGCTGGCTCCTACAACGGACACTGGCGATCAACTCGCTCGCGGCGTCCGCATCGTCACGAACTCTTCCGCCGCCGTCGGGTGGATGCCCAGCGTCTCGTCGAACACGCGCTTGGTGGCGCCGGCGCGCAGCGCCACCGCCAGGCCCTGGATGACCTCGCCGGCGTCGGGGCCCACCATGTGGCAGCCCAGCACGCGGTCGTCACCGGCATCCACCACCAGCTTCATCAGCGTCTTCTCGCCGTTGGCGCCCAGGCTCAGGCGCATCGGGCGGAAGCGGCTCTCGAAGACCTTCACCTCATGCCCGGCCTCGCGCGCGGCTTCCTCGGTGAGGCCCACGGTGCCGATGTTGGGCAGACTGAATACGGCGGTGGGGATCAGCCGGTAGTCGATCGGCCGGTACTCCTCGGGGCGGAACAGCCGCCGCGCCACCGCCATGCCCTCGGCCAGCGCCACCGGTGTCAGCTGCACGCGGCCGATCACGTCGCCGATCGCCAGCACCGAGGGCTCCGCGGTGATGAAGTGCTCGTCCACCTGCACATGCCCCTTGTCGTCCAGCTTCGTCGCGCAGTTCTCCAGGCCCAGCCCCTCGGTCATCGCGTGGCGGCCGGTGGCAAAGAACACGCAGTCCGATTCGATCTCGCGGCCGTCCTTGAAGCGCGTCGCCAGGCTGCCATCGCCGCGCCGCAGGATCTCCACCGGCTCGGCGCCGAACTCCAGCTTCATGCTCTTGAGTTGCAGCGTGTCGCGCAGGTGCTCGCGCACGCCCTGGTCGAAGCCGCGCAGGAACAGCTCGCCGCGGTGGGCCAGCGTGGTATCGGCACCCAGGCCATTGAAGATGGAGGCGAACTCCACCGCGATGTAGCCACCACCGATCACCAGCACGCGCCGCGGCAGTTGCGGCAGAAAGAAGGCCTCGTTGGAGGTGATGCCCAACTCTGCGCCGGGAATGTCCGGCTTCTGCGGCCAGCCGCCGGTGGCGACCAGGATGTGCTTCGCCCGCCAGCGTTCGCCGCCCGCTTCCACGGTATGCGGGTCGAGGATGCGGGCGTGGCTCTCGACCAGCGTCACGCCGCTGCCCTGCAGCAGCGAGCGGTAGACGCCGTTGAGGCGCGCGATCTCGCGGTTCTTGTTGGCGATCAGCGTCGGCCAGTCGAAGCCGGGCGTGCCGGGGCTCCAGCCGTAGTCCGCCGCCACGCCGAAATCCTCGTGGAAATGCGCGCCGTAGGACAGCAGTTTCTTGGGCACGCAGCCGACGTTGACGCAGGTGCCACCCAGGTAGCGCGACTCCGCCACCGCCACCCGGGCGCCGAAGCCGGCGGCAAAGCGCGCGGCGCGTACCCCGCCCGAGCCGGCACCGATGACGAAGAGATCGACCTCGCGGCTCATGGCTGCTCGTGCCCCACGAAGGCGAAGCGCGCCTGCGGCGCCTCGCCGGGGTTCACCACCAGCGTCTCGTTCCAGACCCGCAGCTTGCGCGTGCTCATCGGCAGGCCCTCGCGCGGGTAGAGTCGCGTGTAGACCACCACGGTCTCGTTGGTCTCGTCCTCGCGGGCCAAGCCCAGGGCGAGGTAGTAGTTGCCCTTGTAGTGGCGGTAGACGCCGGGGCGGAAGTCGGTTTCGTTCATGACAGGAGCTTGGACGGGCCAGGGGGGCGGAGCGTTCCATCTTAGGCCGGAACGCCGGGGTGTAGAATCCGCCTCCCCATGGATTCCGTCCTCAACATCGCCGCCTACAAGTTCGTCGGTCTCGACGACCGCGAGGTCCTGCGCGAGCGCCTGCTGGCGGCGGCGGGGCAGGCTGGCCTGAAGGGCACGGTCCTGCTGGCGCCGGAGGGCATCAACCTGTTCATGGCCGGCCCGGAGCAGGTCCTGCGCGGCTGGTTGGGTGAATTGCGCGCCGATCCGCGCTTCGCCGACCTGGAGGCCAAGGAAAGCTGGTCGCCGGCGCAGCCGTTCGGTCGCCTGCTGGTGAAGCTCAAGAACGAGATCATTCGCATGGATCACCCCATGATCCGCCCCGAGGCCGGCCGGGCACCCGCGGTGGATGCGCAGACGCTGGCGCGCTGGCTCGATGCGGGCCACGACGACGAAGGCCGGCCGCTGCTGCTGCTGGACACGCGCAACGGCTTCGAGGTGGATCACGGCGCCTTCGAGAACGCGCTGGACTGGCGGCTGGCGAAGTTCACCGAGTTCCCGCAGCGCCTGCACGAGCACCGCGCGGAGCTTGAGGGACATACCGTGGTCAGCTATTGCACCGGCGGCATCCGCTGCGAGAAGGCCGCACTGCTGATGCGCGAAGAAGGATTGCCGCACGTCTACCAGCTGGACGGCGGCATCCTCAAGTACTTCGAGCTCGTTGGCTCACGCCACTATCGGGGGCGCTGCTTCGTGTTCGACCAGCGCGAGGCTCTGGGGCCGGACCTCGCGCCCTGACGCGGCTCACTCGCCGACCGGCTGCACCGCGTCGATCATGTTCCACATCCTGCCAGGTCCGCTGCCGGCAGCCATGCGTGTCGGTCGCCGCGCGCCTCGTGACTCATGCAGCCCGCTTCTGGCAATCCAGTCAGGCCGGCGCAGCCTCCAAGGCTAGTTCCGCCTTCGCTTCGCTCATCAAGCGCTGTCGCAGCCGCCGGGCATAGGCAAAGATGCCGATGGTGACGGCTACCAGCACCAGGAAGCTGCGCCAGGGCGGCGGCGGGGCATCGCGGGAGTTCAGCATACGCGTGACCTGGGGCGTCGGTGCCGGCAAGGCGCGCGAAGCTGTCTTGGTGCCGGAGTCGGCCGCATCGCCATCGGCTTCCTCGCCGCCGAACTCACGGCGTAGCCAAGCGGCCGTCACGGCGGCCACCACGACCTGCCGGTCATCCCAGCGGTTCGCCTGGCCTTCGTCGAGCTGGAAGCGCGGCAGCGGCGGCAGGACTGCCGCGGGCGCCTGCGCTGCAATGGCCGGCGCCGGCGCCATGCCCTGGCCGGCGGACGTTCCGGCCTCGCTGCGCGCCGGACGGGCAGGGCGCGTCGGCGGAGTGGAGGGTGCCAGCGAAGGCTCCATGGTGAGTGCGCCCAGCAACGGCATCACCGGCGGCTCGGCAGGGGCCGGTTCGGCACTTGGCGACGAGCCTGAAGGTGGATCGACGAAGGTGGTGAACTCACGTATCAGGCGGGTGTTGCCCTCGCGCACTTCCAGCAGCAAAGTCAGGATCGGTTCAGAGACGCGCTGGGTGGAGCGCACGCGAATCTGCTCGCGGCCCTCGGCGATCGCCTCCCGCTCCACGCTCAGCTCGCCCATCTGGCGCGAGGGCGGATCGATCCCCAGGCGCGCGTAGTCGGCAGCGGGCGCCAGGCGGATGCTGGGTTCTTCGCCTGGGGCATGCTGCAGTTCCAGGCGCAGGTCGAGGCGCTGGCCAAGACGGGAACGCAACTGCGCATCGGACAGGGACACGGCCTCCGCGGCGGTGGACACCGCGAAACTGGTCACCAGCAGCAGCGAAGCGAGGCGATGCGGAAATTCCATGGAGCCCTGTCTCGTCTGATAGGCTTACATCATGTAGGACATTCTAGACGTACAGAAGCGCTCCTGCAGGTGTAGATAAAATATCTAAAGGGGGCAGGCGCGCCACGCGCCGAATCGCACATGACCTTATCCAAGAAGACGTCCGGGCTGAGCGCCGGGGTACGTCGCTGGCTGGACGGCCGCCGCCGCCGCTGGGGCTGGGCCCGCTACAACGTCTACGTCGGACTTTTTGCCTTTGGCTTGCTGCTGGCGGCCGCGCTGCAGTTGACCGTGCGCCTGACGATCCCGGCCGATGCCCGCTTCGAGGCCGGTGGCCTGCTGCTGAGCGGCGCGCAGCTGCATCACTACCTCCTGCTGCCGCTCGGCGGCGCCCTGCTGGTCACACTGGCGCTGGTCTACCTGCACCTGGTGCGCATCCTGATTGTACCGGCCGACATCATGCAGATGCGCATCAAGCAGATGCGTTCTCCGCAGGGTTCGCAGCAGCGCGACGCGGAGCCACAGCAGGAATACTCCCGCGAAGAGATCGACCTGCTGGTGATGATGGCGCGCAACTACCAGGACCAGCTGGCCGAGGCCCGCGAACGCCTGCAGGCGCAGCAGGACCAGGGCCAGGAGCTGTCGCAGTCACTGCAATTGCAGGCCGACAAGGCCCAGGCCCTGTGGGACGCCTCGTCCGAGCGCATCCTGGAGGTGAATGGCGAGGGTGTGATCATCTCCGCCACCGCCGCCGCCGCCGACCTGCTGGCGATGCCGCGGGCGGACCTGGTGGGCATTCCCTTCGAAAACTCCATGCAGCTGCTGGATCGCAACGACAAGGAGGGTGGCGAAGAGCGCTCGCCGATGCCGGGGCTGGTCAATGCCCTGCGCTCCGAGTCCGGCCTGCCGCGCGTCGAGCAGGCCCTGCTGGTGGCGCGCAACCAGGCCCGCAGCGAGGTGTCGATCACGGTGCTGCCGCGCAATTACGCCGACGGCACGCTCAGCAGCATCGTCCGGCTGGACGCGCAGCAGGCCACGGCTGGAGCCGTAGCACCAGTGTCGGCGCTGCTGGACCTGTCTTCCGGCCTGCCGAATACCCAGGCCTTTCGCCAGCGGCTGCTGGAGCTGATCAAGTCTGCCCAGCAGTTCGAGTTGCGCCACTACTGCGCGCTGATCGTCATCACCGGCATCCGCGACGAGGACGATCCCTCCGAGTACGTGCGCAACAACCTCGCTTCTGCCGTGGGCCGCACGCTGCGCCGCAGCCTTGACGGCGTGGGCGATGTCTATCGCATCGGCGCCGGCAGCTTCGCGATGCTGTCGGCCCGCGCCGGCATCAAGCAGCTGGAGGCCGCGATGGAAACCGCCCGCGCCCTGTCGCAGCTGGAAGTGGCCCGCATCACCAGCGACGCCGGCCGCGCCATGGTGCGCTATGCCGCGGTCGAGGTGGACGGCAACGCGCCGAGCCTGGATTCCGTGGTCAATGCCGTTACCGCCCGCCTCAGCACCCAGGCCATGATCGTCGGCGATGCCGCGGCAGGCGAGGTCAAGGGCGACGACGAGGCGCAGCGTGCGCAATGGGTGGCCGAGCAGTTGGGCTCGGAGCGCCTGCGCCTGATCTCGCAGTCGGTACTGCCGACCGATCCCGACTCCGGCCTGCAGCCCTGGCTGGATGCCTTCGTGCGCATCGAGGACAGCGATGGCCACTGGATCGAGCCGCAGCACTTCCTCAAGGCCGTGGAGCGCGCCGGCGAGATCGACCGGCTGGACATCGAGGTGCTGCGCCGGCTGCTGCGGGGCTACCAGGAGCATCCGGAGCTCTGGGAGCGCTACGCCGGCATCAGCGTCAACGTCAGCGCCATCAGTCTGGCCAGCGACCGCTACCTGCGCAGCTTCTCCGGCCTGCTGCAGGAATACGGCGTGCCCGCGGAGCGCATCGCCGTGGAGATCAGCTCCAACGAGGATCCGCAGCGCCTGTCGCAGGCCATCACCGGTCTCGAGGCACTGGGCGGCATCGGCGTGAAGCTGGTGATCGACGGCTGCACCGACACGCGCCTGCTGCGCATGGCGCGACAGCTGCGCCCCTACATGGTCAAGCTCTCGCCCGAGCTGCTGGCCGCCGCGCAGCTGGACCCGCTGGCGGATGCGGAACTGCAGGCGCTACTGACCTCGGCCAAGACGCTGGGCGCGGCGATCGGCGCCAAGAATGTGGATCGCAAGGGCGATGCGCAGCGCTTCAGCGCGATGGGCATCCGCTACTTCCAGGGCCGTGGCGTGGAGGCGATGGGGCCTCTGATGACTTGAACCACCGCCCTCTCCCCGCAAGCGGGGAGAGGGTTGGGCGATGGCATGGATGCCCGAGAGAGGGCAATGCAGGAGCAGTTGCCGAGAGGGAACCTGCCAGAAGCGGCCGAACCGTTTGCCCTGAGCTTGTCGAAGGGTGAACGCTTCGGGCAAACACGCTCACCTCAGTTGCCCAGCGCCTCCACCAGCAACATCCTCACCACCTTGTCCTGCAAGGTCTTGGGCTGCTCCAGCTTCAACCGAGCCAGGTAAGGCTGCATCGCCGCCGGCGGCTCGCCCGCGCGCAGCAGGCCCAGCAGCAGCTTCCACTTCGGTGTCGCACCGGCCTTCGTCTTCACCTGCTTCAGCGCCGCCGCCAGCTTCAATTCCTCCGGCGTGAAGTCGCTGCCCAGTGGAAATGCATCGAAAAGCCCCTGCGCACGCTGCGGCTTGAAGCGCCGTTCCAGCGATGCCGGAGTGTTGTCGCGATACTCGGTGGGAATCTGCCAGCCGGCCTCGACCTTGCCGGCTTTCACGGCCTGTTCCAGCAAGCCGGCCTGGAAGCGCGAGTCGGCGATGCAGATCAGGCGCTTGGCCACCTCGGCATCGCTCTGCGAGCGCAGGTCGGCCACGCCGTACTCGGTCACCACGATGTCGCGCAGGTGGCGCGGGATGGTGCAGTGGCCGTAGTTGAACACCACGTTGGAGCTGGCGCCGCCCTCGGCCTCGCGCACGGCACGGATCATGATGATGCTGCGGCCATCGGGCAGCTGGTGCGCCATCGCCACGAAGTTGTACTGCCCGCCGACGCCGGAGATGACCTTGCCGTTGTCCAGGCCGTCCGATACCACGGCGCCGGACAGCGTTGCCATGATGCCCGTGTTGATGAAGCGGGCATGCACGCGCTGGGCCTTGTACAGGCGCGGGTTGTGGTCGAGCTGGTTGACCTTGTAGACGCCGGTCATGCAGTAGCGGCCGCGCTCCTCCGCGGTCATGTCGCGCAGCCAGTCGTAGAAGCGCCGCTGACCCAGGAAGAAGCCGCCATGCACCACGATGCCGTTGCGCAGCGACGTGCCCAGGCATTTCTGCGCCATCACGCGCCGCGCCTCCGGGTCCGCCACATTGGCAAGCACGCGCTCGCCGTCGGGGGCCACCAGGTGGCCCTGGTCGTAGCGCGTGGCGTCGCTGAAGAAGCCGTGGTGCTGCAGCACCTCGAAGTCCGCGGTGCGGATCACGCGCAGGCCCAGGCTCTCCATGTGCTCCAGCACCACCGGCTCCAGCCGGCGCGGATCGCAGCGGCCCTCGTTGACCAGTTGCTGCAACGCCCAGAAGTCGTAGACCTCGCGCTTGAGCACACCGGCCTGCACCAGGTCCATGAAGCCGTCCACGAACATCTCGGTGGCGCCGTACAGGCCGGTGGCGAAAGGCGAATCGCCGCCGTAACTCGCCAGCAGTTCGCCGTAGCGCTGCGGCATGTCCAGCGCCGCCAGCGCGGCGCGGTAGGCCTCGTTCTTCTGCTGGCGCAGTCGCGCGGCATAGACCAGGGCGTCGCCCAGGGCGCCGATGCCGACTTGCAGCGTGCCGCCATCGCGGATCAGGGCCGAGGCCTGCAGGCCGATGGCGTAGTCCGCGGTGGCCACCGGCTGCTTGGGCGTGGAGAACAGTGCGCTGGAGTAGCGCGGGTGATCCACCACCAGGTCGAAGGTCGCAGGCTCCACCTCGGCGTCGCGCACCATGTAGGGCAGTTGCTGGTTCACCACGCCGACCACGGCCACGCGGCGGCGGCCGGCGGCTTCGGCGGCGCGCAGCATTGTCACCAGCTCGGGGCCGGTGTCCGGGTTGCAGGACAGGCTGTAGCGCAGGCCCGCGGCATCCTCGCGCTTGCAGATCATCTGCGCCGCCACGTTGCAGCCCTGATTGAAGACGTCGCGCGCGGCGAAGGTGTAGTTGGTGCTGATGTAATGCTGCTGGGCATGGGCGTTGCCCATCTGGCTGCCGGGGCGGAAGAAGAATTCCTTCACCTGCACGTTGGGCGGCAGGGCCTTGCGGCGCAGGTCGGCGGCATAGTCCAGCCTGGGCACGCCGGCGAAGACGCGCTCCAGGAAGGGGCCCAGGAAGGCGCCCTCGACGCCGGCCGGGACTTCGGGTTGTTCCAGCGACAGCGCGGTGAGGATGGTCAGCTTCAGCGCCGGATCGGCCTTTGCTCGCGCATACAGCGCGTTGACCAGCTCCACCGGCTTGCCCAGGCCCAGCGGCAAGCCGATGCGCACATCGTTGCCGACGCGGGCGATGATGGCGTCGACGCAGGGCTCGACGTCGTCGAGCATCATGGGGTTGGCAGCGGTCATGCGGGCTTCCGTTTCTCGGGAACCCGCAGGCTAGCTCACTGCGCGGCGGCTTGCTCGGGCAGGTCTTCGAACAGGCCCAGCTGCGGCGAGAACAGGTAGGCCTTGTAGCTGTCCACCAGGCCCTTGTCGGGGCAGTCCCCGAGCCGGCCGTTGCAGAGCCGGCGCATGGCCGATTGCGCGCGGAAGAACTCGTCCGGCTCCAGGCCGGCACTGTCGGCGATCAAGGAGGGCAGCAGGGCGATGTCCAGCAGCGGCGGCGACTCCTGCAGCGTTGGTGCCATGGTGCTGCGCAGGCGGTACTGCGTGAGCAGTTCCGGCGAGGGCAGATTAGCGCGCAGCGGCGGGGAGTCTTCCTCGAAGTAGGCCTGGTGATCGCCGAAGTAGGCCCAGAGGGCCGGGCGCGGTCCCGCCGTCAGCTCGCGCTCCAGCGTGTGCAGCCCGCCATCCAGCACCTTGAGCTTGCCGACGTAGTCGGTGAGCTTGGCCGCCAGGCTCTTCTTGATGCCGCTGCGCTCCAGCCGGTACAGCGGCTTGGTGCGTCCCGAGTAGGGGGCATGCTCCTTGATCGACAGCAGGTACAGGAACAGCGGCCGGTCGGGATGCTCGCGCCGGTGCTCGCGCAGCAGCTTGGCCGCCGCCTCGCCCAGGCGGTCGCTGTCGGCAATGTCCCACTCGTCGCCCTTCACGTGGTCGTACTCGGGGAAGTCGCGCAGCGTCAGCACGCGGTTGAAGCCCAGGCCCTCGTAGGTCCGGGCTGCGCCGTAGAAGCTCTTCATGGTCGGCATGAGTACCAGGCTGTCGTAGCCGTTGGCCTCGAAGCGCTCCACCAGGTTGCGCTGCATCTGCGGCGCCACGCTGTTGAACACCGTGGTACGGCGTCCACCGAAATCCGCCGGCACCAGCGCGGTCAGCAGCGAGAACTCCGACAGCCAGGTCTTGCCGCCGAAGGTGTGCACGCGCAGCAGGCCTGCGGCGCGGTCGTGCGGGTTGTGCCGGAACATGCCCAGAGGCGGCAGGCGCGCGCCGTCGAGGCGGTAAAGCGCCGGGTCCAGCGTCGACTCGTGTAGCCAGACCACCACGTCCGGGCGCACGTCGCTGGGCGGCGGCAGGGGTGTCACCCCGGCGGCGGCGGCCTCGAAGGGCGTGGGATCGCCGGAGGGCAGGGGCTCGGCGAACTCGAAGACGCTGTAGGAGTACACCAGGCGCGACATGACGCCGCAGGTCTTGGTCAGGCCGCAGTCGGCATCGTCACGGAACACCTCCCAGAGGTGGTGGTGGCGGCTGCCCCAGGCCATGGCGCACCAGCCCGCCAACACCATCGCCGCGGCCAGCCGGGCCTTGCGACTCCAGCGCTGGTCGCGGCGCTGCCAGGCATACAGCGCCAGCACAGCCACCAGGGCGACGTAGCCCGCCAGCATCCACTGCAAGCGCGGGTAGCGCTGCACGATGCTCCAGTTGGCGCCCTCGGACAGGAAATAGAAGTCGATCAGCGCCAGGCGGTTGCCGAAGTAGCGCAGCTTCATCTCGCCCACGGCCCACAGCAGCAGCGCCAGGGCCGTGGCGGTCGCCAAGGCCACGGCCGGGCGCCCGGTCAGGGCCGCCAGCAGCAGGAAGGGCAGCAGGAACAGGCCGGCGTTGACCAGCGCACACAGCGGGTCATCGCTGAACTGCAGCGAAACCCACACCGCGTAGACGGCGGCAACAGCCTGCACAGCGGCGGGAGCCAGCGCGCCGAGGCGAGAAAGTACGGGGGACATCCGCCCATTTTAACCGGGCGACGAACCGACGGCTTTGTGGCATTGTCGGAACACGGAGACACCACGGCTTCAAGGCGCTACCAGGAGAGGGGAAACGCATGAAAGTAGGATTCATCGGTCTCGGTGCAATGGGCTGGCACATGGCGGCCAACCTGGCCGGCAAGGGCTTCCTCCAGGCGGTCTACACCCGCCAGCGGCAACAGGCCGAGGACTTCGCCGCGCAGTACCGCGTGCGCGCCGCCACCGCCGCGGTGCAGCTCTGGGACGACTGCGACGTGGTGGTCCTGTGCATCCCCGCCGACCGTGACGTCATGGAAACCGCCGAGGCCCTGGCGGTGCCGGCGGCCAAGGGCCGGCTGGTGATCGACTCTTCCACCGTGGCCCGCGAGACCGCGATCGACGCCGCCGAGCTCCTGGCCAAGGTCGGCGCCCGCTTCCTGGACGCGCCGATCACCGGTGGCACCGAGGGCGCGCGCCAGGCGAGGCTGACCTTCATGGTCGGCGGCCAGCCGGAAGACTACGTCGCAGCGCTGCCCCTGTTCGAGGCCATGGGCCAGCGGCACATCCATATTGGCCCGCATGGCAGTGGCCAGGCCACCAAGGCGGTTAACCAGGTGATGGCCGCGGGCGTCGCCCAGGCCGTGACCGAGGGCCTGGCCTTCGCCGCCGCGCTGCAGTTGCCGCTGCACCTGGTGGTGGACGCGGTGGGCAGCGGCGCGGCTGGCTCCTGGTTCGTGCAGAACCGCAGCCGCGGCATGATCGACGGCGAGTACCCGCCGGGCTTCAAGGTGGCGCTGCACCACAAGGACCTGATGATCTGCCAGCAGATGGCGGCTCAGCTGGGCGGTGACCTGCCCTGCGTCGACACCACGCTGGCGCAGTACCAGACGCTGATGGCGGAGGGTCATGGCGACGAGGACATCTCCTCGCTCTACCGCCTCAACAAGCGGCTGTTCCCGCAGCATTGAGGCGCGGGTCCGCACCGCCTTGCGGCGGTGCGGACCTACTGCAGCCGCTGGCGTCCTTCCATCGCGTCCAGCGCCTGATCCAGCGCGCTGCGCCCGATCTCCACGTGCAGCCGGCCGTGGCGCCACGCCGCGTCCGCGTCGCCGCGACGCACCGCCGCAGCAATCGCGCCAAGGTTGTCCAAGTCGCGGAACTCGGCCTGCAGCACCGGCGTCAGCGCGTCCCAGACCTGCGTATAGGTGCGGGTCATGGAATTGAAAGCCAGCCGGAAGGCGATGTTGCCGCCGTGCTCTACCAGCCTCTGCCAGAACGCCAAGGCATGGTCCTGCAGGGCCTTGAGGTTGCCGGCATCGCCGCGCATCCGCGCCAGCAGGGCGTCCAGCTCGTCGGCCAGCGCCGCGCCGCCCTTCACCGCGGTCGCCGCGATATCCGGCGCCAGCGCCGAGCGCATTGCCATGATCGAGCGCACCACCGCGGTGTCGAGCTGGCCCTGTCGGTTCACCAGAAGGCTGGGCAGCAGCTCCAGCCCGCCCTCGGCGCGGTAGTCCAGCACCACGCTGTTGCCGCCCTGGCGCACCGCCACCAGCCGCGCCTGCTGCAGGCGCTTGATCGCCTCACGCACGGCGCCGCGGTTCACGCCCAGGGCTTCGGAGAGCTCGCGCTCGGCCGGCAGGGGCTCGCCCGCCGGCAGTTCGCCGCGCAGGATCTTGTCGGCCAGCTGGCGGTAGACCGATTCCGACAGCGATTCCTTGCTGACCGCCGAGAACGCAGGCTTGCCCATGGGCTCAGGCCGCCTGCTGCAGCGTGCGCGGCGCGGGCGCCGGATGCTCGATGCCCAACGCCTCCGGCCGCGGCAGCCGCCGCGACAGCCAGCCCGGCAGGCGCGGTAGGCCCAGCACGTTGTTCTCGCGCGGGCCGCCCGCGGTGAACTCGCGCGTGCCCATCACGTAGTCGAACCAGGGGCGGGTCACGCACCAGTTGGCGCTGGGGTTGCGGCCCATGTGGTGATCGTAGTGCCAGGGGATGCGCTGCTGGCCCCAGGCCGGGTCGAGATGGGAGCGCTTGTGCACGCGGTAGTAGTTGGCCGCCGAGTACCACAGCGTGCCGACGAAGAACGGTGCCACCGGGAACAGCGGCGCCACCGCCACGCCGGCCCCGATCAGGGCCCAGGCTTCCTTGCCCTGGGCATGCGCGCCGAGGGCAAAGCGGTGGTAGTTGGGATCGTGGTAGCCGTTCTGGCGCACCAAGCGATGGTGCTCATGGAAATGGAAGGACCAGAAGGTGCCGCGCGTGCGGCCCCAGCCGTGCAGCACGTGCTTGTGCATGACCCACTCGACGGCGTTGGCCGTCACCAGTCCCAGGGGGATGCCGATCATCTCCAGGTCTCCTCTCATGCCTTAGTGGTCAACTTATCATACCAGTTGGGGAGGCAATCGAGAATTCCGATCAAGACATTGATATTGAAAAGATAATGGGTCTTGAGAGGGGGAATCAGGCCGCGACGGTGAAGCCGAAACGGTTCACGCCGCGCTCGCTGGTCGCCACCACCTGGCCGCCATGCATGGTCGCGATGGCGCGCACGATGGCCAGCCCCAGGCCGTGGTTGCTGCTGCTGCCGCTTCGGGCGCTGTCGAGGCGGTAGAAGCGGTCGAACAGCCGCGGCAGCTGCTCGTCCGGGATCGGTGTGCCGTGGTTGTGTACGGCAACCAGGATGCCGTCCCCCCGCGGGGCGATCTCGGCGACAATCTCGGCGCCGCGTTCGGAGTGTTGCACCGCATTGATCAGCAGGTTGGTCACGGCGCGTCCGAACAGGGACTTCTCCACCAGAGCCCGGGCATCGCCCTCCACGCGCACCTGCACGCCGGCGTCCTCCAGCAGCACCTCGAGATAGTCGACGGTGCGCCCGATCTCCTGCGCCAGCGAGACCTCGACGCGGTTGCTGGCACGCAGGCCCTGGTCGGCCCGCGCCAGGAACAGCATGTCATTGATGATGGCGCGCAGCCGCTCCAGCTCCTCGAGGTTAGACTGCAGCACTTCCTCCAGGTCTCCGGCACCGCGCTCCCGCGACAGCGCCACCTGGGTCTGGCCGATCAGGTTGGTCAGCGGCGTACGCAGCTCGTGCGCCACGTCGGCGTTGAAGCCTTCGAGCTGCTGGTAGGCCGACTCCAGGCGGTCCAGCGCGCCGTTGAAGGCGGTGGCCAGTTCCGACAATTCCGGCGGCAGCGTCGACTGGTGCAGGCGCTGCGCCAGCTTGCTGGGGCTCAGCGCGCGGGCCTCATCGGACAGCCGCTCCAGCGGGCGCAGGCCGAAGCGGGCGATCCAGTGCCCCAGCAGGGCCACCAGCAGCATTGCCGCCAGCGACACGCCGGCCAGCGCGATGGTGAACACGCGCAGCGTCTCGCGGTACGGTGTCTGGTCCAGTGCGGCGACCAGCCGCACGGCCGGTCGCTCGCCGGTGGCGCCGATGCTGCGGCTCAAGGTGCGGAAGGGCTTGCCGCTGCCATTCAGTTCCAGCTCGCCGTAGCCGTCGCCCTGGGCTGCGCCGAAGCCCTGCGTGGTTTCGCCGTAGCGGAAGCGCGGATCGTCGCCGACGATCCAGTAGCGCGCGCGGCCGTCGCCGGGGATCGCGGCGTCGAGCTTGGACTGCACCAGGTGCCAACGCGCCGGGTCGCCATTCTTCTGGATCAGCGGGGTGTACAGGTCCACGCGCGCCTTCAGCTCGGCACGCTGGCTGCGCAGCAGCTCGCGATCCAGGATGCCGTGCAGCACCACGCCCAGCAGCGTGAACACCAAAAAGCCGGTGGCGGCGAACATCAGGGCGAGGCGCCGCGAGATCGAGAGTTTCATCGCGCTTCCAGCACGTAGCCCATGCCGCGGATGGTATGCAGCAGCTTCTGCGGGAAGGGATCGTCCAGCTTGGCGCGCAGCCGCTTCACCGCGGCCTCTACCACGTTGGCATCGCTGTCGAAGTTCACGTCCCACACCAGCTCGGCGATCACCGTCTTGGACAGGATCTCGCCCTGGCGCCGCGCCAGCGCCGCCAGCAGGGCGAATTCCTTGGCGGTCAGCTCCAGTCGCTGGCCGTCGCGCCAGGCCTTGCGCGCGAACAGGTCGATCTCCAGGTCGCCGACGCGCAGCTGCGCCACGGGCGTGTTGCGCCCACGCCGCGTCAGGGCCTGCAGCCGCGCGACCAGCTCCAGGAAGGAGAAGGGCTTGACCAGGTAGTCGTCGGCGCCGGCCTGCAGGCCCAGCACGCGGTCGTCGATACGGTCGCGCGCGGTCAGCATGATCACCGGCGTCTGCTTGCGCTGCCGCAGCTCGCGCAGCACCGCCAGGCCGTCGAGGCCGGGCAGCATCACGTCGAGCACGATCACGTCGTAGTCGAACTCCAGCGCCAGGTGGCGGCCGTCGATCCCGTTCTGGGCGACGTCCACCGCATAGCCCTGCTCCACCAGCCCGCGATGCAGGTAGGCGGAGGTCTTCGGCTCGTCCTCGACGATCAGGAGCTTCATGGCGTCAGCTTAGCCGTTCCGATTCGGACCCGGCGCGTGGTGGTACTACGCCCATGGTGCGGTAGAGGTCCACCAAGCGCAGAGCCACCTCGGCCCGCGCGCCGGACCAGTCGCGCTCGGCCTCGTAGAGGCTGCGCTCGGCATCCAGCACCTCGAACAGCGACAGCGCGCCCTGCTGGTACTGGCGCCGCGCCAGGTCCGCGGCGCGGCGCGAGGCGCCGGCGGCATCGGCCAGGGCCTGCTCGCGCAACTGCCCCTGGGTATAGCGCACCAGCGCGGTCTGCGCCTCCTGTAGCGCGGTGCGCACGGCCAACTCGTAGCCGAGGTAGGCCTGCTCCTCGCGCGCATCCGCCGCGTCGATGGCGGCACGGATGCGGCCGAAGTCGAACAGCGGCGCCAGCAGGCCAGCGCTGACCGACCAGGTGCGCGAACCGTCCAGCACCTCGCTGACATCGGCGCTCTCCAGGCCCAGCAGCGCCACCAGATCCAGCTGCGGATAGCGCAGGGCCTGCGTCGCGGCGCGCGTGGCGCCGGCCGCGGCGAGGCGGCGCTCGGCGGCACGCACGTCGGGGCGCTGGGCCAGCACCTGCGTCGGCGTGCCGAACACGGTCTGCGCATCCGCCGTGGGCAGCGCGGCCGCGTCGGCCGGCTGCTCCAGCAGCGGCGCCAGCGTCTCCGGCGTTTCCGCGGTGAGCAGCGCCAGGCGGTGGAAGGCGGCGGCGGCCAGTTCCTCGGCCTGGGGCAGGGCGGCGCGGACATTGGCCAACTGGACCTGCGCGCGCTCCACATCCAGGCGGCTGCCCATGCCCAGGCGGAAGCGCGCCTCGGTGATGCGCAGCGTGCGCGCTTGCGCTTCCTCGGTCTTCAGTGCCAGCGATTGCTGCACGCGGTAGAGCCGGTATTCCAGGTAGCTGCCCGCGACCTCGGCCAGCAGGGTCAGGCGCACCGCGTCGCGGTCCGCCTCGCTGGCTTCCAGCTCGGCGATGCGGGCGCGGCGCTCGCTCTGCAGGCGGCCGAAGAGATCGGCCTCCCAGCTGGCGGACGCAGCGATGCGGCCGGACTCACGAACGCCGGCGCCCTGCAGCGAGCGGCCGCGCGAGACATCGGCGCTGGCGTCAATCTGCGGCAGCAACTCGGCTCCGGCGGCGGCGCGCAGGGCGCGCGCCTCACGCACGCCGGCCTCGGCCGCACGCAGGTCGAGGTTGCGTGCCTCGGCGCGTGCGATCAGTCCGTCCAATGCCGGATCGCGGAACAGTGTCCACCAGGCGATGGCCGGATCGGCGCTGCCGGCGCCGGGCTCCACATCCATCCAGTGGGTCTGCAACTCGTTGGCCGGCAACTCGCGCGAAGGCGTGGCCGCGCAGGCGCTGAGCAGCAAGCCGGCCAGCAAGGGGATCGCACGTTTCATCGGGCGGCCTCCGCGGCATCCAGTGCCCGCTGTTCATGTGCCTTGCGGTGGAACAGGCGGTCCAGCGTCAGGTAGATCACCGGCGTGGAGAACAGCGTCAGCGCCTGGCTCAGCAGCAGGCCGCCTACCACCGCGAAGCCCAGCGGCTGCCGCAGCTCGGAGCCGGTGCCGAAGCCCAGGGTCAGCGGGATGGCGCCGAGCAGCGCGGCCAGGGTGGTCATCATGATCGGGCGGAATCGCACCAGGCAGGCCTGGCGGATCGCCTCCGCCGGCGGCAGGCCCTGCGTGCGCTGCACTTCCAGCGCAAAGTCCACCATCAGGATGCCGTTCTTCTTGACGATGCCGATCAGCAGCACGATGCCGATCATCGCCATAATCGAGAAATCGAAGCCGAAGCCCCAGAGCATCAGGATCGCGCCGATGCCGGCCGAGGGTAGCGTCGACAGGATCGTCAGCGGATGCACGAAGCTCTCGTACAGCACGCCGAGGATGATGTAGACCGCCAGCAGCGCCGTCAGGATCAGGATCGGCTGCGAGGCCAGCGATTCCTGGAAGGCCTGCGCATTGCCGCGGAAGGAGCCGCTGATCTCCGCCGGCATGCCGATCTGCCGCTGGATGCCCTCGACCTCGCGCACCACATCACCCAGCGCATGGCCCTTGGTGATGTTGAAGGACAGGCTCACCGACGGGAACATGCCGTCATGCGTGATCGTCAGCGGGCCCGCCGCCAGCGGCTCGGGCCTGGCCAGCGCGCTCAGCGGCACCATCTCGCCGGTCAGCGGCGAGCGCAGGCGGAAGTAGTCCAGGCTGTCGGCGCGGCCGCGCTGCGCCGGGTCGATCTCCAGGATCACCTTGTACTGGTTGGTCTCGGTCTGGTACTCGCTGATCTGTCGCTGGCCGAAGGCATCGTACAGCGCCTGGTCGATGTCCTCGGTGGAGATGCCGAAGCGCGCCGCCGCGGTGCGGTCGATGTTCAGCTTCAGCACCGAGGCGCCAAGCTGCTGGTCGTTGGAGACGTCCTTCAGCATCGGCAGCGCGCGCAACTCGTCGGTCAGCCGCGCCGCCCACTCGGCCAGTTCACCGCTGTTGGGCCCCTTGAGCACGTAGAGGTACTGCGCGCGGCCGCCGCCTGCGCCCAGGTTGATGTCCTGCGCGGTGCGCAGGAACAGCTGGATGCCGGTGATCTGCGCCACCTGCGGTCGCATGCGGTCGATGAACTCCTCGGCCGAGACGTCGCGGTCCGCGCGGTCCTTCAGAACGATGAAGAAGCGGCCCGCCGACAGCGACTGGCTGCCGAGGCTGGCGCCGACGGTCTGCGCCATGCCCATGACCGCCGGATCGGCGCGCACGATCGCTTCGACCTGGCGATGCTTCTCCATCATCTCGGCATAGGAGATGTCTTCGGCCGCCTGGGTGGTGCCGAACACGAAGGCCGTATCCTGCAGCGGGAAGAAACCCTTGGGGATGGAGATATAGGCCAGCACCGCCGCGCTGAGGGTCAGCGCGAACAGCGCCAGCATGGTCTTGGTGTGCCCCAGTGCCCAGACCAGGCCGCGGTCGTAGGCGGCGACGAAGCGCTTGGAGAAGCTGCTCTCCGTGGCGTGGTGCTTCATCGGTCGCATGAAGCGCGAGGCCATCATCGGCGCCAGCGTCAGCGAGGCCACCACCGAGATCAGGATCGCCGCGGTCATGGTCAGGGAGAATTCCCGGAACAGGCGGCCCACCACGCCGCCCATGAACAGCAGCGGGATGAAGGCCGCGATCAGCGAGAAGCTGATCGACACCACGGTGAAGCCGATCTCGGCCGCGCCTCGTCGCGCGGCCTCGAGCATCGACTCGCCGTTCTCCAGGTGCCGGTGGATGTTCTCGATGACGACGATGGCATCGTCCACGATGAACCCCACCGCCACGATCAGGGCGACCAGTGTCAGATTGTTCAACGAGAAGCCCAGTGCATACATCGCCGCCGCGGTGGCGATCAGCGAAACGCTCAGCACCGCCGCCACGATGGCGGTGGCCGAGAGCTGCCGCAGGAACAGGCCCATCACCAGCACCACCAGGGCAATGGTGACGGCCAGCGTGATCTCCACCTCGTGCAGCGAGGAGCGGATCACGCGAGTGCGGTCGTTGAGGATCTCCAGCTCCGCGCCCTCGGGCAGCAGGCCGCGCAGGCGCGGCAGCTCCTCGATGATGCGGTCGGCGGTGGCGATCAGGTTGGCGCCGGGCTGGCGTCGGATGATCAGCGCGATGCCGGGCTCGCCGTTGAGCCAGGCCTGCACGTATTCGTTCTCCGCGCCGAAGCTGACCTTGGCCACATCACGCAGGAACACCGGCGTGCCGTTGCGGTAGGTCAGCACCAGGTTGTCGTATTCGCGTGGCTCGAAGATCTGGTCGTTGGTGGCCAGCGTGGATACGCGCCGGTCGCCGTAGACCGCGCCCTTGGCCTGGTTGACGCTGGCGGACTGCACCACGGTGCGCACGTCGGCCAGGGTCAGGCCGAAGGCCGCCAGCCGTTCTGGCGAGGCCTGCACGCGCAGGGCCGGCTTGCGCTGGCCGTTGATGTCCACCTCCGCCACGCCCTCGATCTGCGTGATCTGCCGAGCGACCAGCGTCTCGCCGATGTCGGACAGTTCGGTCAGCGTCATCTGCGGCGACTGCAGCCGCAGTACGTGGATCGGCGTGTCGTTGGGGTTGACCTTGCGCCAGGTCGGCAGGTTGGGCAGCTCCGACGGCAGGCGGCCCGCCGCGGCGTTGATCGCGGCCTGCACCTCCTGCGCGGCAGTGTCGATGTCCTTGGACAGCACGAACTGCAGCGTGATGCTGGTGCTGCCGAGCGCGCTGCTGGAGGTCATCTCGGTGATGCCCGGCACGGCGCTGAGTTCGACCTCCAGCGGCGTGGCCACGGCCGAGGCCATGGTCTCCGGGCTGGCGCCCGGCAGGCGCGCGCTGACGCGGATCGTCGGCAGGTCGGTTTCCGGCAGCGAGGCTACCGGCAGCTGCGGAAAGGCGATGATGCCCAGCAGCAGCACGCCGAGCGTGATCAGCGTGGTGGCCACCGGGTGGTCGATGAACCAGCCGGACAGTCCGCTGCGCGCCAGCGTGGCCTGCGCGCGGCTCGGGGTGTCCGGCGTGTTCATGCGCCGCCTCCGGTCTTGGCGGCGGCGTCGCGCACGGCGGTGCCGGGCTTCAGGCGCGAGTGCCCGTCGACCACGATACGGTCGCCGGCGCCGAGGCCCTTGGTGATGATGGCGATCTCGTCATCCTGGTAGCCCACCTCCAGCGGCACCAGTTCAGCCTTGTCGTCGCGCACGCGGAAGGCGAACGGCCCCTTTAGCCCCTGCCGCACCGCCTGGGTCGGCACCACCAGTGCCGCCGGCTGGGCGCCGATGCGCAGGCGCATGGCGACGAACTGGCCCGGCCACAGCTTGCCGTCCTGGTTGGCGAACTCCGCGCGCAGCCGCACCATGCCGCTGGCTGGGTCCACCTGGTTGTCCACCGTGGCCAGCCGGCCCTGCGCCAGCGCGGTGCCGTTGTCGCGGTCGTAGGCGGTGACTTCCGCCGCTTCGCCCTTCAGCAGCGGATGCAGCCGCGAGAGCTGCTCCTGCGGCAGGCTGAAGATCACCGAGATCGGGTCGAGCTGCGTCACCGTCACCAAGCCCTCGGTATCGCCGGTGCGCACCAGGTTGCCCGGATCGACCCGGCGCAGGCCCACGCGGCCGCCGACCGGCGCGGTGATGCGCGTATAGGAGAGCTGCACCTGCGCGGTGGCCACCGCCGCCTCGCTGGCCTTCACCGCGGCACGCAGCCGTTCGGTGGTGGCGGTCTGCTGCTCCACTGTCTGCTGCGATACCGCTTCTTCTTCCAGCAGCGCCCGGTAGCGCGCCAGGTCCTGCTCCCCGGCCACCAGCTGTGCGCGGTTGCTGGCCAGGTCGGCTTCCGCCCGCAGCAGGGCCGCGGCGTATTCGCGGTCGTCGATGCGCGCCAGCAGTTCGCCGCGACGCACGTCCTGTCCTTCGCGGAAGCGCACCTCGGCCAGCACGCCTTCCACCTGCGGCCGCAGCGTCACCGCGTGCAGCGACTCGACGCTGCCGATGCCCCGCACCCACTGCGGCACGTCGCGCTGCTCCACCGTGGCCAGCCCCACCGGCACCGGCGGCGGCGCCGAGGGTGCGGCGGGGGGCTTCGGCCATAGCCACCAGGCCAGCAGGGCGAGCAGCGCCAGCGCGGCGACGAGGATCGGGAGACGGGAGCGTAGGGCACCGGGCATGGGGAGTTCCGTGGAAGGCGCTTCGGGTAGTTGCGGGCACCTTAGGGGTGCAGCCGGGACCGCCGGATGACTCCTGGCTGACAGCCCTGTCAGGAAGCACGCCCTCACGGCAGGGCGGGGCGGCCAAGCAATTGATTTTGCAGGTGTAGGAAAACTCCGCTTTCGGGCCGTCTCCCACGATCCGAGTAGGTCGGCGCAAAAGCCGGGCTGCTAGGATCGCCGCCAATCCGACTCCTCAACCGGCGTTCAAGCCTATGAAGCGTTCCCTCGTCGTGGTCCTGGTGCTGGCCCTGCTGCTGGTGGGCCTGCCCGCCGCCTATGTCGCCGCCAACTGGGCGCCGGACCGGCCAGTGGCCGAACTGCGTGCCCGCTGGGCCAAGCCGCCCTCGTCCTTCATCCAGATCGGCGGTATGGACGTGCATGTGCGCGACGAGGGCCCGATCAACGACCGCGTGCCGGTGATCCTGCTGCATGGCACCTCCGCCTCGCTGCACACCTGGGACGGCTGGGCCGAGGTTCTCAAGAACCAGCGCCGCGTGATCCGCGTGGACCTGCCGGGCTTCGGCCTGACCGGCCCGGCACCGGACGGCGACTACAGCATCGCCGCCTACATGCGCTTCATGGAGAAGCTGTTCGAGCACTACGGCGCGGAGGGCTACATCGTCGCCGGCAACTCCTTCGGCGGTCGCCTGGCCTGGGAATCGGCGCTGGCACTGCCGTCCTACGTGCAGAAGATCGTGCTGGTGGACGCCTCCGGCTATCCGCTGCCGGCGGACTCGGTGCCGCTGGGCTTCCGCATCGCCCAGACGCCCTGGCTGGCACCGCTGATGGACCGCACCCTGCCGCGCAGCGTGATCGCCTCCAGCGTCCGCAACGTCTACGGCGACCCGTCCAAGGTCACCGACGAGCTGGTCGACCGCTATTACGAGTTGGCGCTGCGCGAGGGCAACCGCAAGGCGCTGCGCGAGCGCTTCGCGCAGAACGGCGGCGACACCTCCAGCCGCATCCGCGTGCTGCGACTGCCCACGCTGATCCTCTGGGGCGGCCAGGACCGCCTGATCCCGCCGGCCAGCGCCACGCGCTTCCATCGCGAGATCGCCGGCAGCCAGTTGGTGATGTTCGACGACCTGGGCCACGTGCCGCAGGAAGAAGACCCTAAGCGCACGGTGGAGCCGGTGCTGGGTTTCCTCGGCCCGGCGCTGCCGGCCGTGACGCCGACGATCCGCGAGGCCTCGCTAGATCAGGATGGCGAAGCCGCGCCGGCGGAAGGCGCCGCGGCCGAAACGGCGCCCGCGGAGGCCCCTGTCGCCGAGGCAGCCCCGGCGCCCTGAATCTCGCCGCTGCCGCAAACGAAAAGAGCCCGCGATGCGGGCTCTATTTCGTTGCAGGCCAGGGTTACTAGCGCGCCGCCCGGGCCCTGGCGATCGCCGCGCGCACCTGCGCCGGTGCCGTGGCGCCGTAGTGGTTGCGGGCGTTGAGCGAGCCCTCCAGCGTGATGCGCTCGTAGACGTCGTTCTCCACCAGCGGCGAAAACTGGCGCAGTTCCTCCAGCGACAGGTCCGACAGGTCGCAGCCCTTCTGCGCGGCGTGGCCCACGGCGCTGCCCACGGCGTGGTGCGCGTCGCGGAACGGCAGGCCCTTCTTCACCAGGTAGTCGGCCAGGTCCGTGGCGGTGGAGAAGCCCTTGGCGGCGGCGGCGCGGCAGTTGTCGCGCTTCACCGCGATGTGCGGCACCATCTCGGCGTAGACCTGCAGGCAGATCGAGACCGTATCCACGGTATCGAACAGCGGCGGCTTGTCTTCCTGGTTGTCGCGGTTGTAGGCCAGCGGCTGCCCCTTCATCAGCACCAGCAGCGCCTGCAGGTTGCCGATCACGCGGCCGGTCTTGCCGCGCACCAACTCCGGCACGTCCGGGTTCTTCTTCTGCGGCATGATGCTGCTGCCGGTGCAGAAGCGGTCGGGCAGGTCCACGAAGCCGAACATCGGCGTGGACCACAGGATCAGCTCCTCGCTCCAGCGCGACAGGTGCACCAGGATCAGGCTGGCGGCGGCGCAGAATTCAATGGCGAAGTCGCGGTCGCTGACCGTGTCCAGCGAGTTCTCGGTGACGCCGTCGAAGCCCAGCAGCTCCGCCGTGTAGTGGCGGTCGATCGGGTAGACCGTGCCGGCCAGCGCCGCCGAGCCCAGCGGCAGCAGGTTCATGCGCTTGCGGCAGTCCAGCAGGCGCGTCCGGTCGCGCAGGATCTGCTCGCGCCAGGCCAGCATGTGGTGCCCGAAGGTCACCGGCTGGGCGATCTGCAGGTGGGTGAAGCCCGGCATCACCGTGTCGGCCTCGCGCTCGGCCAGGTCCAGCAGGGCGCCTTCCAGGCGGCCGATCAGCTCCACCAGGTCGTCGATCACGTCGCGCACGTACAGGCGCAGGTCGGTGGCGACCTGGTCGTTGCGCGAGCGGCCGGTGTGCAGGCGCTTGCCGGCGTCGCCGATATCCTCGGTCAGTCGTGCCTCGATGTTCATGTGCACGTCTTCGAGCTTTTCGCTCCACTCGAAGTGGCCGGACTCGATCCGCTCAAGGATCGTGTCCAGGCCGGCGACGATGCGCTGGGCGTCCTCGGCGCTGAGCACGCCGACCTTGGCCAGCATGCGGGCATGGGCCTGGGAGCCGCGGATATCCTGGCGGTACAGGCGCGAATCGAAGCTGACCGACTCGGAGAATTTCTCGACCAGTGCGGAGGTGGACTCGGCGAAACGTCCGCCCCAGAGTTTTGCGTTGCCGGAGGACATGCTGTGGCTCGGTAAAAAGTGCGCGATTATAGGCGCGTGGCCGTTGCCCGTCCTGACGGGATTGTTACTAATAAATAACAGAAGACAATAAAGTCATATAGAAAATCACGTGGAACGCATCACGCCCCAGCAATCCATGCAGCTCACCAGCATGATCCCCAACTTCTGCCAGGGATCATCGGTGCTGGCGTTGGCGTTCACCATGGAGCTGGTGGCCATCGTGCTGACCCTGGGCCGCGGCAACGGCGGGGAGGAGGCGCTGGAAACCTTCACCATGCTGTCCCTGTACCTGCAGTGGATCGCCCTGTGCTCGGCGGCCGTGCTGTGCTGGTCGCGGCGCTGGTTCCCGATGGCACGCCCGGGCGTGGTGTTTTTCTACTGCTGGGGCCTGCTGGTGGTGGTGGTCATGGCGGTGTCGGCCATCGCGCACCAGATCTTCACCGAGGTGCTGCGCTGGGACGGCCTGATGGCCCATGAGCCCCGGGTCTATTTCGTGTTGCGCCACGTCGCCATCGCCGCCATCGTGGCCATGCTGCTGCTGCGCTACTTCTGGGTGCGCCACCAGTGGCGCCTGCAGGTCAAGGCCGAGGGCGAATCGCGCTACCAGGCGCTGAATGCGCGCATCCGCCCGCATTTCCTGTTCAACAGCCTCAACAGCCTCGCGGCGCTGATCCACGTGCAGCCCGACGACGCCGAGTCCATGGTGGTGGACCTGTCGGACCTGTTCCGTGCCAGCCTGGAGAAGCGCGGCCAGATGGGCCCGCTGGCCGACGAGATCGGCCTGTGCCACGCCTACCTGCGCATCGAGAAGCTGCGTCTGGGCGAGAAGCTGGAGATCGACTGGGACATCCCCGACCGCCTGCTGGAGTGGCCGGTGCCGATGCTGGTGGTGCAGCCCCTGGTGGAGAATGCCGTGCATCACGGCATCTCCCGGATGGCCGGGCGCGGCGAGGTGCGCATCGCCGGCCGCGAGATCTTCGGGCGGCTCGTGATCGAGGTCACCAATCCCATCCCGCAGGGCGAGTCGCTGACCTCGCAAGGCAACCGCATTGCGGTGGACAATATTGCCCAGCGCCTCAACCTGATTTACGGTGACAGCGCGCGGCTGGAACTGGGCCGCGATCTGCGGCTGGAGGGCGGCGTGTTCAGGGCCCGCCTGGTATTGCCGCGAGAACCGAAGAAAGAGCCGGAAGGAGACTGAAGCATGCGCGTCGTGATCGTCGATGATGAGCCGCTGGCCCGAGAGCGCCTGAAGCGACTGTTGTCGGAATTCCCCGGCTATGAAGTGGTGGGCGAGGCCGGCGACGGCGAAAGTGCGCTCGACGTGATCGACGACGAGGAGCCGGACCTGGTCCTGCTCGATATCCGCATGGGTGGCATGGACGGCATCCAGGTGGCGCGCCAGCTCGCCGAGCTGGAGGTACCGCCGGCGGTGATCTTTACCACCGCCTACTCGGAGCACGCGCTGTCGGCCTTCGACGCCGCCGCCCAGGCCTACCTGCTCAAGCCGATCCGGGTCGACAAGCTCAAGGAAGCGCTGATGCGCGTGCGCAAGCCCACCCGCGCCCACAAGCCGGCGCCGGTCGCCGCGCCGGTGCCGGGCGGCAAGCCCAAGCGCGAGTTCGTGCTGGCCACCAACCGCGACGGCCTGGTGCGCGTGCCGGCTGAGGACATCATCTATTTCCTGGCGGACCAGAAGTACACCACGGTCAAGCACCTGCACGGCGAGGTCCTGATCGAGGAATCGCTCAAGACCCTGGAGCAGGATTTCGCCCCCTGGTTCATCCGCATCCACCGCAAGGCCCTGGTGGCCACACGTTTCATCGCGGGGCTGGAGCGTGATCGCCACGGCGACCAGCACCACTGGTTGCGCATGAAGCACGCCAGCGACCCGCTGCCGGTGTCGCGTCGCCGGCTGGCGGAAGTGCGCAGGTTCCTGACGGAAGCCTGAGTGCTTTGGAGATGGATTCGAACGAAAAGGCCGGAGCGATCCGGCCTTTTCTCGTTGTGTTTGCTGAACCGTTCAGCCCGAGTGCCGCGTAGCGGTGTATCGAGGGACGCCCCACTCTTACTCCCTCTCCCGGCAAGCGGGGAGAGGGTTGGCGAGGGCATGGATGCCCGAGGTAGGGCAACGCAGGAGCGGTTGCCGAGACGGGGAGCGCCCAAGGAACGGCCCCTGTCGGGAGAGAAAAGCGGATAATCCCCTCCAACTCCCCCAGAATTCCGTCCCGTCATGCTGCTCCGCATCGCCACCCGCGAATCCCCGCTCGCCCTCTGGCAGGCCGAGCACGTCAAGGCAAGGCTCGAGGAGGTCCATGCGGGCCTCGCGGTCGAGCTCGTCCCCATGACCACGGCCGGCGACCAGATGCTGTCCAGTCCGCTGGCCAACATCGGCGGCAAGGGCCTGTTCGTGAAGGAGCTGGAGCAGGCCATGCTGGAGGGGCGAGCGGACATCGCGGTGCACTCCATGAAGGACGTGCCGGTGAAGCAGCCGGAAGGCCTCTGCCTCAGCGCCTTCCTGGCTGGCGAAGACCCCTCGGACGCCTTCGTCTCCAACACCCATGCTTCGCTCGACGCGCTGCCGCAGGGCGCGGTGGTGGGCACCTCCAGCCTGCGTCGGCAGGCGCAGCTGCGCTCGCTGCGGCCGGACCTGGTGATCCGGGACCTGCGCGGCAACGTCGGCACGCGTCTGCGCAAGCTGGACGAAGGACAGTTCGAGGCGATCATGCTGGCCAGCGCGGGCCTGATCCGCCTGGGGCTGGCGGAGCGCATCCGCGAGCGCATGTCGGCGGACCGCTTCCTGCCGGCCATCGGCCAGGGCATCGTCGGCATCGAGTGCCGCGAGCACGACGAGCGCACGCGGCGGCTGCTGATGCCGCTGCACGATGCGCGCAGCTATACGCGCTTGATGGCAGAGCGCGCGATGAACGCCAGGCTTGGCGGCGCCTGCCAGGTGCCGGTGGCAGGACATGCCGAGGTGCTGGGCTCGGAGGTCCGCCTGCGCGGGCTGGTCGGCGCCCCCGACGGCAGCCGCGTGATCCGCGACGAGCTGCGCGGCACCCAGGCGCGCGCCGAGGCACTGGGCGAGGAGCTGGCCCAGCGCCTGCTCGACCAGGGCGCCGGCGACATCCTGCGGCAACTGGGAATCCCGGTGTGACCCTGGCGCCGCTGGCGGGGCTGGGCGTGATGGTGACGCGCCCCGCGGAGCAGGCCGAGCCGCTGTGCCGCCTGCTGCAGGCGCAGGGGGCCGAGGTGCGGCGCCTGCCGCTGCTGGCGATCGAGCCGGCGCGCGCGGCCCCGGCGCTGCTCCAGCTTTTCAATGAAGCACGCGACGCGCAGGCCTGGATCTTCACCAGCCGCAACGCCGTGCGCTGCGCGCGGCGCCTGGACGCCGGGCGTTGGCCGACGCGTCTCTACGCGGTGGGCGCCGCCACCGCCGCGGCCCTGGAGGAACTGGGCCTGACGGCGACGATTCCGGCGGGCCTGTACTCCGGCGAGAGCCTGCTAAGCCATCCGTCCCTGCTGCAGCCCACGGGCCAGCGCTTCCTGCTGGTGACCGGGGCCGAGGGTCTGGGTACCATCGCGGCGGGCCTGCGCGAGCGCGGAGCGACGGTGGGGGTGGCCGAGGTCTACCGGCGCCAGTCGGTGGCCCATGCGCCGGCACAGGTGGTTGAGGCCCTGCGTGCATCGGCCGCGATCCTGCTCACTAGCGGCGAGGCGCTGCGCCAGTTGCTGGCGCTGACGCCGGAGCCCGCGATGGAGCTGTTGCTGCGGCGCAAGCTGGTCCTGCCGTCGGCGCGTGTGGTAGAACAGGCCCTCGAGTCCGGGTTCGAGTCGCCGCTTGTCCCCGAACAGGTTTCCGATGCTGCCTACCTGCGCTGTCTGGAGCGCTGGTGGGCCGATCAACGACCATGACGACCACACCGACGCCGACCGACCCCGCGGAACCGACGCCCACGCCGTCCGCCCCTCCTGTCCCCGCCGCTCCGCGCCGCCGTCGCGGCCTGGCCCTGCTGTTGCTGCTGATCGTGGTGTCTGCGGTGGCCGCCGCCGCCTTCTGGGTCTGGCAACAGCAGCAGAGCCTGGTGAAGGACAACTCGCGGCACGAGGAACTGATCGGGCGCCTGTCGCGCAACCTGGCCCTGCTGGAGACGCAGGCCAAGGCCATGGACACGCGCCAGGCCGACCTGGCGGCGGTCCTGCAGCGCAACAGCGCCGAGATCGCCGATTTCAGCCGCCGCATCGACGAGCACGATCAGGTCGTCGGCAACCTCAACGAGCAAGTCGCGGGCGGGCGCAACCGCTTCGTGATGGCCTCCATCGAGAACCTGCTGCTGCTGGCCAACGACCGGCTGCAGATCGCACGCGACCCGGCCTCCGCCCTGGTGGCCCTGCAGGAGGCGGACCAGCGCATCGCCGGCCTGCGCGATCCGCGCCTGTTCAACGTGCGGCAGGCCATCGCCGAGGAGCGCACCGCGCTGCAGGCGGTGCCGCAACCGGACTACGCCGGCGCGGCGCTGTCGCTGTCGAGCCTGGCGGCCCGTGCGGAGCAGTTGCCGCTGCGCGCTCGTGCACCGGACCACTATGAATCCGCCGTGCGCGGCCCGGCCGCCGCCGTGGCCGACAGCACGCGCTGGGAGCGCTTCAAGGCATCGGTCACGCAGGCCCTGCGCGGCATGTTCACGCTGCGCCGCAACCAGGGGCCGGAAGCGCGCCTGCTGGCGCCGCAGGACGAGGCGCTGGTGCACCACGTGCTGATGCTGCGCCTGGAAGCGGCCCGTGCCGCGCTGCTGCGTGGCGACACGGTGTCCTTCCGCGATGCCGGCGCCGGCGCGGCCGCCTGGCTGCACCAGTACTTCCGCGAGGAAGACCCGGCGGTGCGCGGCGCTCTGGCCGACCTGGACCGCCTGCAGCAGCTTCAGCTGTCGCCCCCGCTGCCCGAGATCACGCGCAGCCTGGCGCTTCTGCGCGCCCACATGGACGTCCCCGCAAGATGATCCGCTGGCTGCTGCTGGCCGTGCTGGCGCTGGCCCTGGGCAGCGTCGCGGCCTACCTGCTGCGCGCCGACACCGGCTACGTGATGATCACCCACGGCCGCTGGCTGCTCGAGACCTCGCTGTTCGGCTTCGTCGGCGCGGTGTTCGTGATCATCTGCGGCCTGTACTACGGCTACCAGCTGCTGGTGGCCGGCGCCGGCCTGCCCTGGCGCGTGCGCCGGGCCATGGAGCGCCGCCGCGCAGACCTGGCGCGCGATTCCTTCGAGGCCGGGATGCTGCGCCTGATGGAAGGCCACTGGCGCCAGGCGGAGATCGAGATGGTGCGCCGGGCTGCGGATCACCGCGCGGCCCACCTCAACTACCTGGCCGCGGCCAAGGCGGCGCAGCAGCTCGGCGCGTCCGACCGTCGCGAGCATTACTTGCGCCTGGCGGCCCAGGGCGATCCGGAGGCGCGCTTTGCCTCGCTGCTGACGCGTGCGGAGCTGCAGCGGGCCCGGGGCGACTACGCCGAGGCGCGCGACAGCGCACTGGAGCTGCGCGAGCAAGACCCGCGGCATCCGTATCCGCTGGAGCTACTGGCCGAATGCCATCTCGCGCTTGGCGATTGGGAGTCGCTGGGCACGGTACTGCAGCAGCCCGAGACCACGGCGTCGCTGTCGCCCCTGCGCCTGCGCGAGCTGGCATCCGAAACCCTGCACCATCGCCTGCGCGCGGCGGTGCAGGCCGCCAACCTCGACCAGCTCAAGACGCTGTGGGAACAGGCCGGCCGCGACCTGCGCGAAGACCCCGCGCTGCTGCGCGAATACGCGCGGGGCCTGGCGCGGCTCAATGCAGCCGCCGAGGCGCTGTCCGTCATCGCCGCCGCCCTGGGGCGCGCCTGGGATGCGGAGCTGATGCGGCTTTACGGCAGCCTGGAGGCCGCCGATCCCCTGGGCCAGTTGGCCACGATCGAGCAGTGGCTGGGACGCTACGGCGAATATCCCGAGGCGCAGCTCGCCGCCGGGCAGGTCTGCCTGCGCAACAAGCTCTGGGGCAAGGCGCGCAGCTATCTTGAAGCGGCGGTACGGCAGCAACCGACGCCGATTGCTTACCTGGAACTGGCCCGCGTCTGCGAGGCCACGCAGCAGCGCGCCGAGGCCGAGAAGTACACCCGCATGGGCCTGGAGCTGGCAGCATCGCTTTAGGGCCTGTTGACGCCGTGAACATCGCAGCGATGTTGATGGCGTCAACAGGCCCTGGTCTGCTTTCAAGGCGCGGGATTCTGCGTCGGCCAGGTTTCGAAGGCGTAATCGAAGGAATCGTAGAACAGGTGGTCGGGATCGAGCCCGGCCGCCGTGAAGGCGTCCTTGCCGCTGCGCACCATCACCGGTGGCCCCGACATGTAGACCTCGTGGGCGTCCAGCCGCGGATAGGCGCGCAGCAGGGCCTCGTGCACGAAACCGCGCTCGCCTGGCCAGCCCGCGTCAGGGTCGGACAGCACCGGCGTGTATTGGAACAGCGGCTGCTCCTCCGCCCAGCGCCGGGCCAGCGCGTCGAGATAGAGATCCTCGCGGCAGCGCACGCCCCAGAACAGGTGAGCGGGGCGCTTCAGTCCGCGCGCGAGCTGGTCCTCCAGCATCGCCTTGATCGGCGCGAAGCCCGTGCCGCCGGCCATCAGCAGCATCGGCCGGTCTGAGTCCTCGCGCAGGTAGAACGCGCCCAGCGGCCCCTCGATGCGCAGGATCGCGCGGTCCGGCATCTGGTCGCGCACCCACTGCGCGAAGCGTCCGCCGGGCGCGATGCGCAGGTGCAGTTCCAGGGTCTCGCCATTCGGCGCACTGGCAATGGAGAAGCTGCGGCGCTTGCCGTCCTCCAGCAGGAAATCCAGGTACTGGCCGGGCACGTAGTCGAAGCTTTCGCCGCGCGGCAGCTTCAGCGTCAGGCCGATGACGTCGTGCGACAGCGGTGTACGGGCTTGCGCGCGCACCGGCAACTGGCGCGGGCGCAGCCGCTCTAGGCGCGCCGGCTGGTGCAGGTCCAGCACCAGGTCGCTGCGCGCCTCGGCCAGGCACATCAGGATATAACCCGCATCCAGTTCCGCCTGCGACAGCGCCGGCGGCGGCACCCGGTGCTGGACCTCGCCCTGCAGCAGGCGCACGCGGCAGGAGCCGCAGCCGCCGGACTTGCAGCCGAAGGGCAGGGTCAGGTGCTGGCGCAGGCCTGCCTCCAGCACCGGCTCATCCGCACCGGCGGCGAAGGAGTTGTCGCGTCCGGCCAGATAGACTTGGTGCATGAAGACTCTCGAAGAAATCCTGCCGCGCCGGGCGGCCATCATCGGTTGTGGCGACATCGGCCAGCGCGTGGCGCGGCGCCTGCGGGCGATGGGCCGCGAGGTTACGGCAATCGTTCGCTCGCTTCCAGCCGCTCATGCCTTGCGCGCACAGGGCCTGGAGACCGTGCAGGCCGATCTCGACGCCGAGGCTCCGGTCTTGGACACACCCCTGCTGTTCTGGTTCGCGCCGCCGCCTGCGGCCGGCGCGCAGGACACGCGGCTGCGGCGCTGGCTGGCATCGCGCCCCTCGACGCGGCGCATCGTCTACATCTCCACCTCCGGGGTCTATGGCGACTGCGGCGGCCGCTGGATCGACGAGGACGCGCCGCTGCAGCCGGTCAGTGCCCGGGCGCAGCGGCGGCTGGATGCCGAGACAGCCCTGGGCGAACATGCCGCGAGCCAGCGCAGCGAGGTGGTGATCCTGCGCGTGCCCGGCATCTACGGGCCCGGCCGCCTGCCGCGCGAACGCCTGGCGCAGGGCTTGCCGGTGGTGCGGCACGCGGAGTCGCCGTACACCAACCGCATCCACGCCGATGATCTGGCCGAGGCGGCCCTGCATGCCGCGGCCTGGGGCCGGCCCGGTGCCGCCTACAACGTCGCCGACGGCAACCCCACCACGATGTGCGACTACTTCACGCGCTGCGCCGCACTGCTGGACCTGCCGCCGCCGCCGCAGGTGTCGATGGAAGAAGCGCGCCAGGTGTTCACCCCGGCAATGTGGTCCTTCATGGAAGAGTCCAAGCGGCTCAAGACGGGGCGCATGCTCGAGGAGCTGCGTTTTTCTCCCCGCTACCCCGATCTAGCCTCGGGGCTCGCCTCCTGTTTGTGATTAATTATTAAATATTTTATTTTTGGTAAAAATAAAATCACAACATCATTCGATGTCAAGGTTAAAATCCGCGCAGCGTTCGGGCTGAACGCGTTTCCCATCAAACAGAAGGAAGAAACCATGAGCATGATGAGCGAGTTCCGCCAGTTTGCGATGCGCGGCAACGTCGTCGACCTGGCCGTCGGTGTCGTCATCGGCGCCGCATTCGGCAAGATCGTGTCCTCGCTGGTGGCCGACATCATCATGCCTCCGCTGGGCTTGGCGCTGGCGGGCATCGATTTCAGCAAGCTCGGTTGGGTGCTCAAGGACGCGGTCGGCGACACGCCGGCGGTGGTGCTGGCCTACGGTAAGTTCATCCAGGTCTGCTTCGACTTCGCCATCATCGCCTTCGTCATCTTCATGCTGGTGAAGGGCATCAATCGCCTGCGCCACCAGGAAGCCGCCAAGCCGGCCGAGCCGCCCGCACCGACGGCCCAGGAAAAGCTGCTGATGGAAATCCGCGACCTGCTGAAGAAGTAGGCGGGCCTGATCACACCCCGGCCCCGTTCTGCAGGGGGCCAGGGTGTCAAGCATGGCGGGCATCGGCATGGCGCTTTGCCTGATGGCGCCGGCCGTCCACCGGCTCGGCGCTTCCTTTGGTCCCCACACGACAAAACCCCTACAGGCACGCAGTGTCTCTTGCGCTAAGGTAGCGGCCATCGGGCTGGAGCCAGGACGGCGGCACGGTTTTCTGGAGGAGCGGGTGAGCGTTGACGAGGACGTGATCGAGACGGCGGTGCTGCAGATCTTCGCGGATCGGCAGGTGCCGGTCGGCGGGCAGTTGCCGCTGGAGACCCTGCGTGCCGACTGGCCGCAGACACAGCTGCGGCGGGGCGACCTGACGCAGGCGGTCCGCGGGCTGGTGTTCGACGGCGAACTCGAGCTCGACGAAGAGTCCGAGGGCCCGGTCCTGATCCTGACCCCGCGCGGCCATGAGCGACTGCGCAGCGGGCGCCGGGCGGAAGCCCCGCGCGGCATGCTGGCGGCCCTGCTGTCGCCCAGGAAGCCTGCCCCGGCGGCCAGCAGCCTGCGGCGCAGCGAGGCTCCGGCGCCGGAAGGTGACTACGGCCGGCGCAAGACCGATCTTTTCTAGCGTGAGCCGACGCGCTGACCTAGAACGAGGGCAGCGTATCCCGGCGCGGTGAGTGCAGCGCCTGCGAGATGAACTGCGTGACATCCTGCAGCACGGCGTCCTCCGGCAGGCGGCCCTGCCACAGGCAGTAGCGCAGCCCCAGGAAGTGGGTGATGCCGATGATCGCCCAGGCCCGCACCTCCGCGTCCCCGGCGCCGATATAGCCCCGCTGCTGCGCTTCCATCAGGCCGGCGCGGCAGCTCTGCTCAAGCAGGTGGTAGTACTCGCGGTAGCTCGGCTCGTCGACGAACTGCGACTCCTGCACGATGCGGAACAGCCCCTGATGCTTCTGTGCAAAGGCCAGGAAGGCGCTGATGCCGCCCTGCGTGGCTTCCTCCAGGGTCGCGGAGCTGCTGATGGCGCCGGACATGCGGCGGCGCAATTCCTGCCCGATCTCGCTGACCAGCATGGCGAAGATCTCTTCCTTGCTGCGGAAGTAGAGATAGAAGGTGCCTTGGCCGACGCCCGCGCGATGCGTGATCGAACTGACCGAGGCAGCATAGAAGCCCTTCTCGCCGAAGTCCTTTTCCGCCGCTTCCATCAGCTTGCGCCGGGTTGCCTCGCCACGCGCCGTCACCGGCACGATCGGCGCGGAAGCAGCCCGCACCGGTGCTATCGAAAGATCCGTCATTTGCCCCCCCGTACCACTTTTGTCCTTGCCTGCTGCGGCCATGCCGCGATTCGTCCCCAAAGGTTTTGCAGGCCCGCCCCCCAAGGCGGGACCCCGCTTTGATACTAGCAGCGGGTATTCCAGCATTCTGGGCCAAAAGTCTCGATTTTTCCGCCCACTTTCGAGAGCACAGCAAGGAGCGCCTGTGTCTTTACCGGCCAGGAGCCGGCGCAGGGCTCAGCCGAAGGCCTGCAGGCGTGCCGCCGAGGGGTGGCGGTCCTTGAGCAGCTTGAGGCAGTCCTCGAAGGCGCGCGAGATGCGCGTCTGGTAGCGGATGCGCTCGATCTGGCGCCAGGTGGCGCGCTCGCCCTCGCGGATGTAGGACTGCAGGTCGTCCTGGCTGAGGTTGGCGAAGAGCTTGAGCAGGTGCCGCGGCGTGTGCTGCGGCAGGATGTTGATGTCGCCGCTGTAGCGCTGGCGCATCATCGAGTCGACCTTGTTGATCACACGCCCGCTGCCGTAGGGGTCCAGGTGCTTGCGCGCCAGCTGCAGCGCGCCGCGGCTGCCCTGGGCGATCAGCTCCTTGGCCAGCGGCGCGATGCCGCGCTTGGGCTCCAGGATCTTCTCCGACATGAAAGGCACGATGTGCGGATTGGTCTGGCTGACGATGTAGTGGTTGACGTTGTGCAGGCGCGCCACGCGCAGCATCGGCAGGTCGTTGGACAGCGTGCCGTCGATCCAGCGCTTGGCCGGCATGTAGGGCACGATCTGGTCGTCGTAATTGCGCGCCTCCAGCATCACCGGCGGGAACACCCCCGGTACCGCGCAGGACGCCATCACCGCCTTGCGCATCAGCACATGCGGTGCCGACAGGTAGTTGAGCAGGCGGCCCTGGTGGTGCGGGTCGGCCGGCGAGATGGTGATGCCGACGATGCGGCGCGAGCGCTCGAAGGCCTCCAAGAAGCTGAGGTCGCCGATGTTCACGCCGACGCAGCGTTCCAGCTGCGCAGGGTCCATCAGCGCCTTGCCGCTCAGGGCATTGCGCAGGCCGAAGCGCTGGAAGGCGGCGATGTCGAGACCGTCGGGTTCGAAGATGCGACCGAGCTCGGCGTCGGAGCGCGACCCCACCACGCTGGCGATGATCGAGCCGGCCGAGGAGCCGGAGATCACGCGCGGCAGCAGGCCCTGCTCGTGCAGCGCCTTGATCACGCCCAGGTGGAACATGCCCAGGGTGGCGCCGCCGGACAGCATCAGCGCGGACCGGCCGAAGACCGTGCCGGTGCGCTTGAAGAAGACGATCTTGTCGTCGTGACTGAAGTTGGCGAAATCGCCGGCGCAGAGGTAGTCCAGGCAGCGGGCGACCTCGTCCAGGTATTCCTCGACCAGTCGTTTGGTTCCGCCGCGGGCCACCTGGTACAGCACCGGGTTGGAGATATTGCCCAGGTTGCCGTGCAGGCCCTCGTAGAGGTTGAAGGCCAGCTGCCGGGCGTCGCCCTGGCGGCGCAGCTCGCGCATGCCGGCCAGGCGTTCCTTGATCAACAGGTGATCGAAATCCGCGCAGGTATCGTCCAGGCGCCAGGCCTCGCCGCCTTCCAGGCGGTCCAGCTCCTCGGCGATCTGTTTCCAGGCGGCATAGTCGGGGGCCTGGTCCAGGTCCCGGCGCAGGCGCTGGATCAGCTGTTCGGAGTGTCGGGGCGGGTTTCGCATGGGGGCACAGTCTAAGGGCTAAGCCGGGCGCTGGCAGTAAACAAAAGCTGGGGATGGTGGGTGATGGCTGCCTGGTCGGCCTCCCGGAGCCATACAAACCGCATGCCCGCGGTGACAGAATATCCGCCTCCGCCGGCCTTGCCGGTCTCTTGATCGTCACCCCTCTCATGTCCGCAAGGCCCGCCGCGCCCACGCCGACCCCCTCCGCCCCCCCGGCCGAAGGCCTCTGGCCACGTTTGCGCGGCTGGCTCCCGGCCATCGGCGCCCTGCTGCTGACGGTCCTGGTGCTGGCCGCCATCCGCCTGCTGCTGCGGGAGGTGAGCTACGCCGAGCTGGCGGCGGTGGTGCGCAACACGCCGGCCAGCCACATCGGCCTGGCCCTGCTGGCCACGGCGGCCAGCTACGTCGCCCTGATGGGCTACGACTGGTCCGGCCTGCGCTATGTCGGCGCCCGGGTGCCGCCGCGGGTGCTGGCCCTGGCCTCCTTCAGCGGCTATGCCCTGGGCAACACCGTGGGCCTGGGCGTGCTGACTGGCGGCGCCGTGCGCATGCGTCTATATGCCGCCGCCGGCATCGACACCGGGCGCATCGGCCAGCTGATCGCCTTCATCGCCCTGGCCTTCGGCGGCGGCATCGTCGCCGTGGGCGCCGCGGCCCTGCTCTGGGGTGCCGGCGAGATCGAGTCCATCGCCCGCATTCCCGCCGCCGGCCTGGAGCTGATCGCGGCGGCCATCCTGATCTGCACCGCGGCCTTCATCGCGCTCTGCGCCTGGCGCCGCGAGCTGAGCCTGTTCGATCGCTGGACCCTGCGTCTGCCCGGACCGGGCCTGGCATCGGCGCAACTGCTGTTCTCGGCGCTGGACATCCTGGCCGCGGCGGCGGCGCTGTGGTTCCTGATGCCGCAGAGCGACGTTGGCTTCCCGGCGCTGACCGCGTTCTACGCCATCGCCATCACCCTGGGCGTGATCAGCCACGTGCCCGGCGGACTGGGCGTGTTCGAGGCGGTGATCCTGCTGGCCTATCGTGGCCATGCGCCGCTGGAGCAGGTGGCCGGCGCGCTGGTGCTGTACCGCGCCATCTACTTCCTGCTGCCGCTGTTCGTCGCCGTGGGCCTGCTGGCATGGAACGAACTGCGCGTCGGTGTGGCGCAGCGCGTGGGCCGCGCCGCTACGCAACTGACCCCGCTGTTCCTGTCGACGCTGACCTTCGTCGTCGGCGTCATGTTGCTGGTGTCCGGCGTGACGCCGGCCACCGACGAAGCCACCGAGCTGCTGGCGCTGAAGGTGCCGTTGGAGGTGGTGGAGGCGGCGCACTTCCTCGGTAGCATCGCCGGCCTGGTGCTGCTGTTCGTGGCGCGCGGCCTGCTGCATCGCCTTGACGCCGCCTGGTGGACCGCGGTGCTGATCACCGTGCTCAACTTCTGGCTGGCCCTGCCCAAGGGCGTGGCCCTGAGCGAGATGGTGGTACTGGGTTTCCTGCTCCTGGTACTGCTGGCCAGCCGCCGCGAGTTCGACCGCCGCGCCTCGCTGTTCGCGGGCGTGCTGAGCTGGCCCTGGCTGATGACGGTGGGCATCGTCGTGGCCGCCGTGTGGTGGTTGCTGTTCTTCGTCTACCAGGACGTGCCCTACACCAGCCAGCTGTGGTGGCAGTTCCAGATCGACGGCCACGCGCCGCGGGGCCTGCGCGCGCTGCTGGCGGTGGTGCTGGCGGCTCTGGGTTTCGCGCTGTGGCAGTTGTTCCGCCCTGCCTCCGGCCGCGTCGCCGCGCCCAGCAGCGCGGAGCTGGAGCGCGCCGCCGCCGTGCTGCAGGCGCAGCCGGTAGTGTCCGCCGGCCTGGCGCTGACCGGCGACAAGAGCTTCCTGTTCTCCGAGTCCGGCAAGAGCTTCATCATGTACGGCAAGCGCAACCGCAGCTGGGTCTCGCTGTACGACCCGGTCGGTTCGCGCGAGGAATGGGCCGAGCTGGTCTGGCGTTTCATCGAGCTGGCCGACGAGCACGGCGGGCGCGCGGTGTTCTACCAGGTGCCGCCGGAGCAGCTGTCGCTGTACCTCGACGCCGGCCTGCGCGCCTACAAGCTCGGCGAATACGCCAGCGTCGATCTCAAGACCTTCTCCACCAAGGGCTCCAAGCTGGCGCACCTGCGCCACGCGGTCAGCAAGGGCGAGCGTGATGGCCTGTCCTTCCAGGTGGTGCCCGCCGCCGAGGTGCCGGCGCTGCTGCCGCAGCTGCGCGCCATCTCCGACGCCTGGCTGGACCATCACGACACCCGCGAGAAGTCCTTCTCGCTCGGCGCCTTCCTGCCCGACTACCTGCAGCGCTCGCCGGTGGCACTGGCGCTGAAGGACGGAAAGCCGGTGGCCTTCGCCAACCTGCTGATGACGGGCCAGCGCGAGGAGATCGCGGTGGACCTGATGCGCTACGGCGCCGATGCGCCGCGGGGCGCCATGGACTACCTGTTCGTGCGCATGCTGCTGCACTACCAGGCCGAGGGCTACGGCCGCTTCGGCCTGGGCATGGCGCCGCTGTCGGGCTTCGCCAGGCATCCGCTGGCGCCGCGCTGGCACCGTTTCGGCAGCCTGCTGTTCGGCCATGGCGAGCCCTTCTACAACTTCCAGGGCCTGCGCGCCTTCAAGGAAAAATTCGCTCCTGAGTGGGAGCCGCGCTATCTCTGCGCGCCGGGTGGCCTGCAGCCGCTGCTGGCGCTGATGGACATCGCGGCCCTGGCCAGCGGCGGACTGCGTGGAGTGATCGCCAAGTGAAAAATATGCTCGCAACGCTGCTGCTGGCCGCCGCCCTGCTGCCCGCCGCCCAGGCCGGCGAGACGCTGTCGCACGGCCGTTTCGACGACTTCACGCTGGAGCGCCCGCAGAGCGCGCCGCGCAGCTTCGCCTTCCTGTTCACCGACGATGGCAGCGACCCGCGCGGCCTGGCGCGCGCGCTGACGCAGGAGGGCGCGCTGGTCGCGGTGATCGATACCGGCGCCTTCTTCCGCAAGATGGAGGCGGACGGCGGCGACTGCCAGTTCGCCAACGGCGACCTGGAGAATCTCAGCCGTCACATGCAGGGCTATGCCCAGGTCAACGGCTACTACCCGCCGATCCTGGTCGGTCAGGGCATCGGCGCCGGCTTCACCTACGGACTGCTGGGCCAGTCCGACGGCAGCACGTTCACCGCCGCGCTGGCGCTGGATTTCTGCCCGGAGCTGGCCATGAAGCAGCCGCTGTGCAAGGGCGATGGCGGCCTGCAGGCGCGCCGCAAGCAGGACCGCTGGGAGTACCGCCCCGCCGCCCTGCGCGATCCCTTCGCCGTGCTGCAGCCACCGGCACCGGCCTGCGAGGCGGCGCGGGTGGAACGCTTCCTGGGCAAGGTGCCACAGGCGGCCATGCGCACGCTCAAGGAGCCTGCCGGCCCCAGCGCCGTGCGCGCCGCCTACCGCAGCCTGGCATCACGCCTGCCGCCACCACCCGCGGCGCGCTCGGCCGACGTCGCCGACCTGCCGCTGCTGGAGATGCCGGCGAAGCAGTCCGGCAAGGCCTTCGCCATCTTCCTGTCCGGCGATGGCGGCTGGGCCGGGCTGGACCAGGAAGTGTCAGCGGCCCTGGTAGCCAAGGGCGTCTCCGTGGTCGGCTTCGACTCGCTGCGCTACTTCTGGAAGGTGCGCACGCCCGAGGGCCTGGCGGCGGACCTGGCCCGCGTCATCCGCCACTACCAGGTCGCCTGGCAGCGGCAGGATGTCTGGCTGATCGGCTTCTCGCAGGGCGGCGATGTGCTGCCCTTTGCGCTCAATCGCCTGCCGCCGGCCCTGCGCGCGCAGGTCAAGCTGGCCGCGCCGATGGCGCAGACCGAGCAGGCGCATTTCGAGTTCCACCTCAGCAACTGGATCGGCGCCAGCGGCACGCATCCGATCCTGCCGGAGATGGACCGCCTCGCCGGGGACGCGAGCCTGACCGCGATCTGTGCCAAGGAAGAGGACGAGAGCGTCTGCCGCCAGCTCGATCCCAAGCGCCACCGCATCGTCTGGCTGCCAGGCGGGCATCACTTCAACGGTGACTACGAAAAGCTCGCGCAGGTCATCCTGCAATCGGCGAAGCGCTGATCGTTTCCCATGGACGCCGCCCTCTCTCCCTGGCTGTGGATCGTCGTCTTCCTGCTGGTCGGCGTCGGCCTGGCCGGCACGATCCTGCCGATCCTGCCCGGCGTGCCGATGATCTTCATCGGCCTGTGGCTGGCCGCCTGGATCGACGGCTACCAACGCGTCGGCGGCTTCACCATGGGCCTGCTCGGCGTGCTGACGCTGCTGTCGGTGATCGTGGATTTCGCCGCCAGCGCCATGGGCGCCAAGCGTGTCGGCGCCAGTTCGCGCGCGATCTGGGGCGCGCTGATCGGCAGCATCGTCGGCATCTTCTTCGGCATTCCCGGCCTGCTGCTCGGGCCCTTCGCCGGCGCGGTGATCGGCGAGCTGTCGGTGCGGGGCGACAGCGGCCAGGCGGCGAAGGTCGGCATCGCCACCTGGCTGGGCCTGCTGTTCGGCACGCTGGCGAAGGTCGCGCTGTCCTTCGCCATGATCGGCATCTTCGTGCTGTCCTACTTCGTCCTCTGAGCAAAGCGCGCGTCGGCACGCTGCCGGCGCAGCTTGCCCTGGTAGGCGGCGATCTGCTCCGCGGACATCCGGCCGGACTCGCGCACGTTCCGGGCGATGTCGAGATGGTATAGCAGGGCCCTGGCATGCTCCGCCACGGCCAGGTCCGGATCGTCCTGCGCGCTGACGAGCAGCAGATTTGCCGCATCGTCCCGCGACAGCAGGGCGATCAGGCCCAGGGCTTCCATGCGCAGACCGGGGTGCTCCTGCTCCCGGGCGTCGATCTGCAGTTGCTCATGCTGAGCGGCGGCCATGACCAGGGCTTCGTCCTGGGCCTGCAGGTAGGCACCGGCGGATGTCGCCCGGTCGATCCCGCGCAGCAGCGGCACGAGGATGGAGTTCACCGGCGGCCCCGAGCCGCTTTCGCGCAGACCCGGGCCTCCACGATCCGCCCGATCAGCTCGTAGGGGATCGGCTGGTCCAGCGGGAAGCGCAGGTTGCCCTTCTCGCCGGCATAGGGCGCGGCCGCACGCAGCAGCACGGCATCCCCTTCGACCGGCGGATAGAAGCCGATATGCTTCCTGAATCCGCCGAAGTAGGCGATCACGCCATCCTGGAAGAAGGCCGGCATCTGATAGCTGATCCTCTCCTCGGCTTGCGGCGCTGCCGCGCGGATCGTGGCGCGGACCTGCTGCAGCACTTGCTGCACCTCGGCCGGAAAGCAGGCAATGTATGCGTCGATGTCGCGGACGGTCATGCAACGCCTCCTGTCCGATCCTCCAGTTCGCGGGCAAGACCTAGTTGGGCACCTTCAGCTTCTGCCCCGGCTTGATCACGCTGGTCTTCTTCAGGCCGTTGGCGGCGCGTAGCTCTTCCACGGAGACGTCGTAGCGCGCGGCGATGCCGGACAGGGTCTGGCCGCTGGTGACCTTGTGCGTGCGGACCTGCGGCTTCCTGGTCTTCTTGGTGGGCTTGGCGCTGGCCGCGCGCTTCTCGGCAGTGGCTTCGGCCTGCTTCTGCTCGCGCGTCTGCTGCGGCTTGGACTCGCCCAGCGCCACCGTCACCGGGCCGGGGCGGGATTCGGCATGCGGCGGCATCTTCAGCACCTGGCCCAGGCGCAGCTTGCTGTTCTTGCCCAGGTCATTGGCGCGCATGATGGCGCTCTGGCTGACGCCATATTGCTTGGCCAGCTTGCCCAGGGTCTCGCCGCGCTTCACGCGGTGCAGCAGGAACATCACGCGCTGGCTGTCGAAGCGCTGCCCGGCGTCGAGTTTGGCGTAGGCCACGTCAAAGCTCTTGGCGCTGCCGGCAGGCACGCGGATCAGGTGGCCCGGCGGCACGTAGAGCTTGCCCTCGATGACCTCCGGCCGGTAGGCGGGGTTGAGCTTGCGGAACAACTCGTCGTCGGCCCCGCAGAGGCGGCGCAGCGTCTCGTAGGGCACGTAGTGCTTGGTCTCGACCACGTCGAAGGCCACCGGCGTATTGCGCGTGACCTCGCCGAAATGCTTCTGGTGGTTGCGTTCGACGTCGGCCGCGGCCAGGAACTCGGCGTAGAAATTCTTGGAGGCGAAACCGAAGGTCTTGGCCTTGTAGTCGCGGATCAGGTCCGGCAGCACCGTGCCGCCGGTCTCGCGCAGGCCGCGGGACACACCGCCGCGGCCGTGGTTGTAGGCCGTCACCGCCAGCGGCCAGGCGCCGAGCACGCGGTAGTCGTCGCGCAGGTGGCGCGCCGCGGCGTCGGTGGAGGTCCAGGGATCGCGCCGGTCGTCCACCAGGTTGTCCAGGCGCATGTAGATCTTTGCGGACGAGGGCATGAATTGCCACAGGCCCGCAGCACCCACCTTGGAGTAGGCCTCGACATTGAAGCTGGATTCCACCAGTGGCAGGCGCGTCAGCTTCACCGGCAGGCCGTAGCCGCGGAAGATGCGCTCCATCTCCGGCAGGTACTTGCCCGAGGTGGCCAGGGCCGCCTCGGTGCGCTCGTGCAGGCCGCGCTGGGCGCGCGTAGTGCCCATGGCCTTCTCGAAGCGGTTGTCGTCCTTGATGTCGGCGTAGAGGTCGAAGATGCGACGCTCGTCGGCGTTCATCGACTCTGGGTTGCGGCGCTTTTCGTGCACCGACTTGAGCAGGCGCTCCACCTGCGACTTGACGCGCTCTTCCTCGCTGCTGCGCCAGGTGGCCAGCGCGAAGCGGTTCATGCGCACGGCGTCGCCGCGGAAGTCCAGCACGGCGTAGACCTTGTCGGTGTACTCGGCCGAGTGGACCACGCTCTGCAGCTCGGAATACTCGCCGAAGACCTTCGTCCAGAACTCCACGCGCGGCTGCATCGAGGCATAACGCGTGAAGGGCGAGGCGGGGTCTTCCGCCACGGTGACCAGGGGCTTGGGCGCCGGAGCGGCCGCGACGGGCGGCGGCGGCAGCGGGACCGCGGACGGGTTGGCGGCGGTGGGCGGAACGGAAGGCGCGGTGGCCGGCGCAGTCGTGGCCGCTGTCGGCGGCATCGACAGCGTGGGCGACATCTCCAGCGTCGGCGGCGGTTCCGCGAATGCGGAGCCGCAACAGAGGGCGGAAACGATTAAGATGCTGCGACGCGTTCTGGAATTTCTGGCCGACATTTGCTGCAAAGAATCCGGGCCGCGCGGTGCGCAGCCATCTCTGCGACGATATTAGTGTGCTGGTCCCCCATGCGCCACGTTGCAGCCGGCGCGCGGACCGTGCAGCTTGCCGCATCGTCGCATGCGGGCGCTGACTGATTGGTGTGAATATATATTACAACGACAATATTATTCAACAATTAATAACATTTGGATCGCCACGCATGACCCAGCCCTACGCCGCCCTCGAGCCCTATCGCACCCATCGCCTGCGCGTCTCGCCGCTGCACGATCTCTACGTCGAGGAAAGCGGCAATCCGCAGGGCAAGGCGGTGGTCTTCGTGCATGGTGGCCCCGGCGGCGGCTGCGAGCCCTGGCAGCGGCAGTTCTTCAATCCGCAGAAGTACCGCATCGTGCTGTTCGACCAGCGCGGCTGCGGCCGGTCCACGCCGCATGCGGAGCTGCGCGAGAACACCACCTGGGACCTGGTGGCCGACATGGAGAAGATCCGCGAGCTGCTCGGCATCGAGCGCTGGGTCGTGTTCGGCGGCTCCTGGGGTTCCACGTTGGCGCTGTCCTATGCCGTGACGCATCCGCAGCGCTGCCTGGCGCTGGTGCTGCGTGGCATCTTCCTGCTGCGCCGCGCCGAGGTCGAGTGGTTCTACCAGGAGGGTGCGAGCTGGATTTATCCGGACGCCTGGGAGCACTACACCAGCGTCATTCCCGAGGCCGAGCGCGGTGACTTCGTGAGCGCCTACCACCAGCGCCTGACCAGCGAGGATCCGGCGGTGCGCCGCGCCGCCGCCCGGGCCTGGAGCATCTGGGAGGGCGCCACCAGCAAGCTGTTTCCGTCCACCGACCTGGTGTCGCGCTTCGGCGAGGACCGTTTCGCCGAGGCCTTCGCGCGCATCGAGTGCCACTACTTCGTCAATCGCGGCTTCTTCGACAGCGACAACTGGCTGCTGGAGAACGTGCACCGCCTGAAGGGCATCCCCGGCGTGATCGTGCAGGGCCGCTACGACGTGGTCTGCCCGATGAAGTCCGCCTGGGACCTGCACCGCGCCTGGCCGGAGGCGGAACTCCACGTGGTGGCTGACGCCGGCCACGCCGCCAGCGAGCCCGGGATCCTGGCGCGGCTGGTGGAAGCCACAGACCGCTTCGCCGGCCCATGAGCGCCGCCGGCACCACGATCGCGATCATCGGTGCCGGCTTCTGCGGCACGGCGCTGGCGGTGCAGTTGCTGCGCCGCCCGCCGGTGTTGCCGCTCAAGGTGGTGCTGGTCAACCGCTCGGGCCTGATGGCACGAGGCGTGGCCTACGGCACGCGCATGGAGAACCATGTGCTCAACGTACCGGCGGCGCGCATGGGTGTGCTGCCCGGCGAGGACGAGGGCTTCCTCGATTTCGCCCGGCGCCACGATCCGCGCATCGGCGGCGGCAGCTTCGTCTCGCGCCGCCTCTACGGCGACTACCTGGAAACCCTGCTCACCGAGGCCGCGGTCAACGCGCCAGCCGGCTGCCAGTTCCGCGCCGTGGTCGGCGACGTCGAACGCCTGGTGCCGGACGGCATCGGCGGTGAACTCTGGCTGGCTAACGGCGATCGCCTGCGGGCCGACCAGGTAGTGCTGGCGCTGGGGCATTACGCACCGGCCGACCCGCCCTTGCCTGAGGCCCAGCGCGGCTTCTACTGCAGCCCGCGCTACGTGCGCGACCCCTGGCGGCCGGATGCGCTCTGGGGCGTCAAGTCCGAGCAGCCGGTGCTGCTGATCGGCAGCGGGCTGACCATGCTCGACATCGTGCTGGACCTGCGCGCCCGTGGCCACGTGGCACCGATCCATGCGCTGTCCCGCCGCGGCCTGCTGCCATTGGCGCACCGCGATCTGGAACTGCCGCCGGTCTACGACGCGGAGCTGCCGCGTCGCATGCTGGAGCGCCCGAATGCGCGGCACTACCTGCGCGCCCTGCGCGCGGCGGTGGCGGATGCGGCGCGACAGGGCGGCGACTGGCGCGACGTCATCGGCGCGCTGCGCGGCCCGACGCCCGCGCTCTGGCATGCATTGTCCGGGCACGAGCGTCGGCGCTTCATGCGGCACCTGCGCCCCTATTGGGAGGTGCACCGCCACCGCTGCGCGCCGCAGTTGGGCCAGCGCTTCGAAGCGGAGCGCGCCTCGGGCGGCCTGCACTTGGTCGCGGGGCGCATCTGCGGCTTCGACGAGCGGCCGGACCGCGTGATCGTGGAACTGCGCCGCCGCGGCGCGACCGCCACCGAGCACCTGGACGTGGGCGCGGTGATCAACTGCAGCGGCCCCGAGGCCGACACGCGCCGCTCACGCGAGCCGCTGCTGGCCGCCCTGCGCGGCGATGGCCTGGCCCTGCCCGACGAGCTGGGCCTGGGCTTGCGCATCGATCCCGACAGCTATGCGCTGATTGACGAACAGGGAATTGCGTCGCCGTGGCTGCGCTACGTCGGCCCCTTCCTGCGGGCGCGAGACTGGGAAGCCACCGCGGTACCGGAGCTGCGCCAGCACGTGACCCGGCTGGCTGACAGCCTGCGTGCGACCCTGTCGCGGCCCGCGGGCGAGCGCCTGCGGTACCTGATCTAGCTCTGCGAGCCCGACGCGCGCAGCGTGCGGATGTTCTCCGCATGCGCGAGGCGATTCTCGCGGCGCAGTTGCGCTTCCTCGTAACGTCGCTTCTCGTCTGCCGTCTCCGGTTGCAGCGACGCCACCGGCCGCGGCTTGCCGGCGCTGTCCAGCGCCACGAAGGTGAGATACGCCGAAAGGATATGACGGCGGTTATTGCCGTCGTAGCTCTGCGCGTCCACCTTCACGCCCACTTCCATGGACGTGGTCCAGGCCCGGTTGACCGCGGCGTTGAAGATCAGCACGTCGCCACGCCGCGCCGGCGCCACGAAGTGCACCGCATCGACGCTGGCGGTGACGCAGACGCCGCCAGCATGGCGGTCGGCTACCACGGCGGCAAAGCGATCCATCTGCGCCATGATCAGTCCGCCGAAGACGGTGTCGTTGGCGTTGAGATCGTTGGGGAACACCATGTAGACCTGCTCGCGCACGGCGGAGAAGGACACGGGGCGGGCGGGGAGGACAATGGTCTGGTTCATGTCGATATCCTACCTCTCTCTCGTGGATACAACCTTGAGAATCTCACCATCTTGTCTGCCTCTCCCCGCTCGCGGGGAAAGGGTTGAGGTGAGGGGCGAAGCTTTCATTGAGTAGATGAAGCAGTGGTGCCGGCGACTACGCCGGTCAGGAGCCGTTGATCTCTGTTGTTTTATTTCGCCTAAGGGCGAGTCACTTTTTCTTTCCTTGTCGAAAGAAAAAGCAACCAAAAAGAGAGGACACCCTCCATCCGCGGCCTCGCTGAGGCGAGGCAACCTGCCTGGTGGACGAGTGCGACGGGTCGGGTTCGCTGCCCCGAACCCTCAGCGAGATTTGATACGGAGGTTAACTTTTGCTCGCTCCTCGCGACGCTAAGATCCCCACTGCGTGGGGGCCCTCCACGCTGCGAGGGACGACATCCATGGCCTGAGGCCCCTCGGCCGGACATCCTGTCCGGCTCGACCCTGCACTCGACCCCCAGGCAGACGCTACTGGAAGGGAACCCGGTACATCAACCGCATTCGCTGCGCTCACCAGGACTTTCAAGAACCGTCGAAATCCTCCCACGGAAAGCGCTTTTAATGGGGCAACAAAAAAGCCCCTCCATCTCGCGATGAAGGGGCTCGTATGAATCCGTAGCCTCAAACCCGCTGCCAACCAACCTCCGTCCCCGATTGCGCCTTGCCCAAGGTCCGCGCGATCACGAACAGGTAGTCCGACAGCCGGTTGAGATACTGCATCGCGAACGGGCTCAGCGGTTCGGCGGCATGCAACACCCACAGCGCGCGCTCGGCACGGCGCGCCACCGCTCTAGCCATGTGCGCCTGGGCCGTGGCGGGCGAGCCGCCGGGCAGGATGAATTCCTTCAGCGGCGGCAGTTTCTCGTTCAGCGCGGCCAGTTCCTCGTCCAGCTTCTCCACGTGCGCCTCGGTCACCAGTGCGTGGCCCGGCATGGCCAGTTCGCCGCCGAGGTTGAACAGCTCGTGCTGGATGCGTTGCAGGCTGGCATCCAGGCCCGGGGTCAGGGGCAGGGTGCGCAGCAGGCCGATGTGGCAATTCAGCTCGTCGACGTCGCCCATGGACTGTACCCGCTGGTGCGCTTTGGGCAGGCGGCCGCCAGTGGCCAGGCCCGTGGTGCCGGTGTCGCCGGTGCGGGTGACGATCTTGCTGAGTCGGTGTCCCATGGTGATGCGCTCGCTGGAAGAAGCCGGAAAGGCCCGCCCTCCCGGCAGGGAGGGCGGACGCGCAGCTTACGGTGCGTAGCGCAGCGAGACAAAGAAGGCAGCGCCCTGCTGGTTGTAGCCGCGGGCGGTCTGGTATTCCTTGTCCAGCAGGTTCTCGATGCGCGCTTCCAGGCGCAGCGCCGGATCCAGCTGCAGGCCGCCAGTGAGGTTCACCAGCGCATAGCCGCCGAGCGGAGGCGCAATGCCTTCCTCGCGTTCGCCGCTGCCGAGCACGTCCAGGCCCAGGCTGTGCGGGCCGAAGCGGCGCACCAGGTGGCCGCTCACCGAGCGCTTGGCGCGGCGTGCCAGCAGGTCGCCGGTGGCGCGGTTCTCCGGCTTCTGCAGGATGCCGGAGAGGCCGGCGATCCAGGTGCTGCTGCGGTAGTTCCAGGCCAGCTCGGCGCCGCGGTTGCGGTACTCGTCGATGTTGACGTTCAGGCAGCCGGGGTTGCACACCAGCGCGATGAGATCGTCGACGTCGGACTGGAACACGCGCAGGTCGGCGCTGTGGCCCTTGCCCAGCTGCTGGCGCAGGCCGAGCTCGTAGTTGCGAGCTTCCTCAGGATCCAGGTCCGGGTTGCCGCCGAAGCCGAAGCGATCCGTGAAGTCGGGCGCGCGAAAGCCGGTGGCGGCCGAGGCAATCAGGCGCGTCGAGTCGGTCAGGCGCAGTCCGTACTCCAGGGTGCCGTTGAGCTGCCCGCCGAAGTCCTCGTAGTCGGCATAGCTGGCGCCGGCCACCAGGCTGTGACGGCCCAGGGTGAGCTCGTTCTGCACGAAGCCGGAGTAGAGATCGCGCTGCTCCTCGATGACGGTGCCGAAGGAGCGGGCCGTGACGTCCTCGCGGGCGGCGCTCAGGCCGAAGCTGACGCGGTTGGCCTGGCCGAGCTGCAGCACGTTGCGCCAATCCAGCGTCGGGCGGATCGTGCGCGCATTGTCCAGTTCGCCGAGGAAGTTCGGCTGGTTCTGGGTGATGTCGTCCTCGGTGCGCGACAGCGTCAGGGTGCTGTCCCAGCCCTGGGCGAGCTTGAGCTTCAGGTCCACCGCCATGGTCTGGTTCTGGTAGTCCTGGTCCAGCGGCGTGTTGGCGCCGCAGAAGTCCACGTATTCGACATTGCCCTGGGCATTCCAGAGGCGCGCGCCCAGCTCGGCGCTGCCGATGCGCACGCTGCCGCGGGCGTTGACGCTGAGGCGGTCGTAGCCGCGGTCCAGCGTGCCGCTGGCGCAGGGCGGGAAGCCGTCGGTCTCGAGCTTCTGCAACTGCAGGCTCAGGTTCTTCTCGCGGTCGGCGTAGCCGGCCTGGGCGGAGATCTCGCGCGTCTGGTCGGTGCCGGCGCGCAGCTTCACGTCGGCGTTCGACACCTCGGCGCGGCGGGTGATGATGTTGATGACGCCGCCGATGGCGTCCGAGCCGTACAGCGTGGCGCGCGGGCCCTTCACGATCTCGATGCGTTCGATCATCTCCGGCGCGATGTTCTGCAATGCTGCAGCGCCGATGGTGGACGGATTGACGCGCACGCCATCCACCAGCACCAGCGTATGGTTCGACTCGCCGCCGCGGATGAACACCGAGGCCTGCTGGCCGGGGCCGCCGGTGCGGCCGATGTCGAGGCCGGCCTCGAAGCGCAGGATGTCGAGCACGTCGTCGGCCTGCGAGCGTTCGATGGCGGCGCGGTCGACGACGATGACGTTGGCCAGCGACTCGGAAACGGGGACCGGCGTGCCGGTGGCGGTGACCACGACCGGGTCGAGCATCACGGCATCATTGGCAACAGCAGCGAAAGGCGCCAGGACGGCGCCCAGAAAGAGCTTCTTCACGATTTATATCCCCCGCTGCATCCCCGCAGCGTCAGAACCAAAAACCGGCAAGGCGCCGGAGCCTGCTTGAGGCCGGTCTCCGGACTCGAGGCTTGCTGGACCGGCGCCTTCCCATGCCTGAGGCACAGTGGCGTGTAGCCGGTCCCGAACCTCTTACCGTTGCGGGGGCAGTGAGCGCTTTGCACGCTCTTCCCGTTTAACCCAGGAGGATCACTCCGGGGAACCTGAAGCGGGGCGGATTATACGCAGGCAGGGCCGGAACCCGTATCATGCGCGCGGATTAGAGCCTCCCTGGACCCGTTTCCCCGATGAACAGCCCTTTCCTGAGCGCCGCCCTCGACGCCGCCGCCGCCGCCACCGAGATCATCCGCAAGGCCTACCGCGGCAACTTCGACGTGCAATACAAGGCCGACGCCAGCCCGGTGACCGAGGTAGACGTGGCCTCGGAGCAGGCGATCAAGGCCGTGCTGCAGGCCCGGTTCCCGGATCACGGCTTCTTCGGCGAGGAGACCGGCAAGTCCAACCAGGACTCCGACTACCTCTGGCTGGTGGACCCCATCGACGGCACCAAGGCCTTCGTGCGCGGCTACCCGATGTTCTCGATCCAGATCGCGCTGATGCACAAGGGCGAGCTGGTGCTGGGCGTGTCCTCGGCCCCCTGCTGGAACGGCGGGGCCGGCGAGACCATCTGGGCGGAGAAGGGCAAGGGTGCCTGGCTGGGCGAGGAGCGCCTGCAGGTCAGCAGTATCGACACCCTGGCCAAGGCCACGCTGTCCACCGGCAACCTCGCGCGCCTGGCCAAGTCGCCGCAGTGGTCCGAACTGGGCCGCCTGATCCCGCAGCTGCACCGCATCCGCGGCTACGCCGACTTCGTCCACTACCACCTGCTGGCCTCGGGCCGCATCGACGCGGTAGTGGAATCGGACGTGAATATCCTCGACATCGCCGCGCTCACCGTCATCGTGCGCGAGGCGGGCGGCACCTTCACCGATCTGGACGGCGCACCGGTGGGGCTGGAAACGACCACCGTGCGGGCGACCAACGGCCGCCTGCACGAGGCCTTCGCCGGGCTAGCCCTCGGCGCCTGAGGGCGCCTGGCGCAGGCTGATCACCTGCCAGCCGCGCTTCACCGCCTCGTCGCGCAGCACGTCGTCCGGGTCCACGGCCACGGCCTGGTCGGCCATCTCCAGCAGCGGGATATCGTTGCGCGAGTCGCTGTAGGCCGTCATGTGCGTGTAGGCCCGCGGCTGCGCCGCCAGCCATTCCCTCAGCCGCACCACCTTGCCGCCCTGGAAGTTGGGCAGCCCGGCGACCTGGCCGGTGTAGCGGCCGTCGCGGATCTCCGGATCGGTGCCGATCAGGTGCGGCACGCCCAGCAGCTCGGCGATCGGCTCGGTGACGAAGCGGTTGGTGGCGCTGGTGATCAGCAGCGTCGCCCCCTCGGCGCGGTGGCGCTCCAGCAGGGCCGGGGCGCCCGCGGCCACCACCGGCTCGATCTTTTCGCGGATGAACTGCCGGCGCCAGGCCTGCAGCGTCTCCATGCTGTGCTGTGACAGCGGCTTCAGCGAGAAGGAGCAGAACTTCAGGATATCCAGCGTGCCGGCCTGGTACTCCTCGTAGAAGCGGCGGTTCTCGCGCTCGTAGGCCTCGCGGTCCACGTGGCCCTGCTCCACCAGGAACTGGCCCCAGAGATAGTCGCTGTCGGCGGCCAGCAGGGTGTGATCGAGGTCGAAGACGGCGATTTTCATGATGATGAAGACGGTTGTCGAAGCTTCGGGGGCGGCATATTAACCGGGGCATATACAGCACCGGGGGGATTTGCCATTATCCTTCGAGAACTTATTCATCCTCATCTCGCAAGTGATTGATTCAGAAGGATTCCGCCCAAACGTTGGGATTGTGCTGACGAGCGCGGCCGGCCAGGTGCTGTGGGCCAAGCGCATCGGCCAGCAGGCCTGGCAGTTTCCGCAGGGCGGGATCAAGCGCGGCGAGACCCCCGAGGCCGCCCTGTTCCGAGAGCTGCACGAGGAACTGGGCCTGCTGCCGCAGCACGTCGAGGTCATCGGCGTGACCAGCGGCTGGCTGCGCTACCGCCTGCCGCAGCGCTACCTGCGCCGCCCGCGCGGCCGCCTGTGCATCGGCCAGAAGCAGAAGTGGTTTGCCCTGCGCATGGTCGCGGAGGACCAATTGGTGCGCTTCGACGCCAGCGACAAGCCGGAATTCGACGGCTGGCGCTGGGTGGACTACTGGCTGCCGATGGACGAGGTGGTGGAGTTCAAGCGTGATGTCTATCGCCGCGCCCTGACCGAGCTGGCCCCCCTGCTGGGCCAGTCCGGGCGCCAGCCGCCCGCGGACGCCCCCCGGACGGCCACGGCGTGAACCGGGCGGTCGGGCTACTGGCGGTACTGCTGCTGGGCGGCTGCGCCACCCTGGACCGCAACGAATGCCTGCAGGCCAACTGGACCGACCTGGGGGCCCGCGACGGCCAGTCGGGCTATCCCGCCAGCCGTCTGGAGGAACACCGCACCGCCTGCCGCGAGCACGGCATCATCCCCGATGACCGCAGCTATCTCGCCGGCCGCGAGCAGGGCCTGCGCTATTACTGCACCGCCGAGAGCGGCTACCGTGAGGGCCGCCGCGGTGCCGGCTACTCGCGCGTCTGCCCGCTGGAGGCCGAAGCGGCCTTCCTGCCCGAGTACGAGCGCGGCCGCGAAATCCACCAGCTGGAGCAGGACGCCGACGCCCTGCGCAACAACATCGACGAGCACGAGCGCGCCCTTGGCGACCCCAACCTGACGCGCGACCAGCGCTACTACCACCGGCGCGAGCTGGACTACCTCTACCGCGAGCTGGCCTCCCTGCGCCGGCAGCTGGATCGCCTCGAAAACGGCCCCCGGTACTGAGCGGCCGACGGCCGGTCATCCGGCAATCGGAAGTTTATTGACAATCATTATCATTTATTATTAAATGCGATGCATGATCGTTTGCGTCTGCAAAGCAGTTTCCGACCGACACATCCGTCGCGCCGTAGCGGCCGGGGAAGTCGTGAGCCTGCGCGATCTGACCCGTGAGTTGAGCCTGGGCACCTGCTGCGGCAAGTGTGTCCCCGCCGCCCGCGAAGTGCTGGGCGAGGCCCTGACCACCCTGCCGGCCCCGTCGCTGATGATGCCCGTGGTCGCCAACCAGCCGGTCGCCCTCAGCGCCTAGAGCTGAACGCGCATGCGAATCGCATGCAAAATCGTTTAAAAAACCAATAAAAACAGGCACTTGGACTGGACGTCAGCTGGGGGCCGGCGCTACACTGCGCGCCTTAGCCCCCTACCCAGGAGCGCGCCATGCGCGGTGATCCCAAGGTTATCGAGTTCCTCAACCAGGCTCTGCGCAATGAGCTGACGGCCATCAACCAGTACTTCCTCCACGCCCGCATGCTGGGCAACTGGGGCATGAAGAAGCTGGAGAAGGTCGAGTATCACGAGTCGATCGACGAGATGAAGCATGCCGATCGCCTCATCAAGCGCGTCCTGTTCCTGGACGGCCTGCCCAACCTGCAGGACCTCGGCAAGCTCTACATCGGCGAGGACGTGAAGGAACTGCTGGAGTGCGACTTGCGCCTGGAACTGGAGGCCGTGCCCCTGCTCAAGGACGCCATCGCCTACTGCGAGCAGGTCCGTGACTACAACAGCCGCGAGCTGTTCGAGGACATCCTCGACAGCGAGGAGCACCACATTGACTTCATCGAGGAGCAACTGGGCCTGATCGAGCGCATGGGCATCCAGAACTACATCCAGTCGGTGGCGGGGGCTCCGGCGGAAGAAGGCGAGTAAGGCCAAGCTGCGTAACGAAAAAGCCCCGCGAAAAGCGGGGCTTTTTCATTGGCTCCCTCTCCCCGCAAGCGGGGAGAGGGTTGGGGTGAGGGGCGAAACTCCCAATCGGAGGCAAGGTGCGTAACCGCCATCGCACCACCCTCACCTCGGCAACTGCCCATGCGTTGCCCTGCCTCGGGCATCCATGCCCTCGCCAATCCTCTCCCGCCAGCGGGAGAGGGGGCAAGCTAGAACGGCTTCACCACCACCAGGATCACCACGGCCACCAGCGCCAGCGCCGGCACCTCGTTCATGATCCGGTAGAACTTGGCGGTCTTGGTATTGCGCTCCTGGGCGAAGGCCCGCACGCGGGTCTTGAGCCAGCCGTGGTAGCCCGACAGGGCCAGCACCAGGGTCAGCTTGGCGTGCAGCCAGCCGGACTTCATGTAGCCCGGGAACTGCGAGAGCAGCCACAGCCCGAACACCCAGGTGCCGATCATGGCGATGGTGGTCAGCGTCATCAGGCGCTTCTCCATCAGGCAGAAGCGCTGGTAGCTGTCCGCGTCCGAGGGCTTGACCTCGGTGTGGTAGACGAACAGGCGGGGTAGGTAGAACAGGCCGGCGAACCAGGCCACGACGAAGATGATGTGAAACGACTTGATCCAGAGCATGTCAGAGGCGCCTGCGGTTACGTGGGCTGAGGTTCAGGTTTTGAGCCGGAGCCTCTATTATCGCGCCCTCAACGGATGGATGTGAGTCATGATCAAGGTCGGAATCGTCGGCGGGACCGGTTACACCGGCGCCGAGCTGCTGCGCCTGCTGGCGCAACACCCCCAGGTGCAGGTCACGAAGCTGACCTCGCGCAAGGAGGCCGGCCTGCGTGCGGACCAGCACTTTCCCCACCTGCGGGGCTACACCGATGACCTGACGTTCAGTACCCCGGACGTGGACCAGCTGTCGGACTGCGAGGCGGTGTTCTTCGCCACCCCGCACGGCGCCTGCATGGCCATGGCGCCGGAGCTGGTCTCTCGCGGCGTGAAGATCGTGGACCTGTCGGCCGACTTCCGGCTCAAGGACACCGCCGAGTTCAAGCGCTGGTACGGCATGGACCATAGCTGCCCGGACCTGCTGGCCGAGGCCGTCTACGGCCTGCCCGAGGTCAACCGGGTGGATGTCTCCAACGCGCGCATCGTCGGCAACCCCGGCTGCTATCCCACCTCCGTGCAGCTCGGCTTCCTGCCGCTGCTGGAGGCCGGCCTGGTGGATTCCGAGCACCTGATCGCCGACTGCAAGTCGGGCGTCAGCGGTGCCGGACGCGAGGCCAAGATCGGCTCGCTGTTCGGCGAGGCGGCGGACACCATGAAGGCCTACGGCATCCCGGGCCACCGGCACTGGCCGGAGATCACCCAGGGCTTGCGTGGCATGTCGGACGCGCCGGTGAGCCTGGTGTTCAGCCCGCACCTCACCCCGATGATCCGCGGTATCCACTCCACGCTGTACGCACGCCTCAAGGACCCCGCCGTGGACCTGCAGGCGCTGTACGAGCAGCGCTACAAGGGCGAGCCCTTCGTGGACGTCATGCCGGCGGGCGAGCACCCGGAGACGCGCAGCGTGCGCGGCAGCAACCGCTGCCGGATTGCCGTGCACAAGGCTCCGGACGGCAAGACCGCCGTGGTGCTGGTGGTGATCGACAACCTGGTCAAGGGCGCGTCGGGCCAGGCCATCCAGAACCTCAACCTGATGCTGGGCCTGGACGAGACCCTGGGCCTCGACGCCCCGCCGCTGTCGCCCTGAGCCTGCGGGCGCCCGCATGCAGCACAAGATCGTCATCGCCCGCCACCGGCCCTGGTTCAAGACCGGGCTGGTAGCCGGCGGCGTGGCGGCCGTGGCGCTGCTGATGTGGGGACTGTACTCCTACACCCGTGCCACCACGGTGACGGACTTCGAGCGTGCCCAGACCGACCTGGAACGCGCCCAGAACGAACGCCGCACCCTGACCCGTGACCTGCGCGCCGCTCGGGCCGAGGCCGACGAACTGCGCAACCAGCTTGCCTACCAGAAGCGCTCGGTCGAGATCGACACCCACGCCTGCGACGAGGTCCGGCAATCCCTGACCGCCCTGCAGACCGAGGTGTCCTCCCTGCGCGAGCAGCTGACCTTCTACCGCGGCATGTCGCCTACCGGGCAGACCCGCTCCGGCGTGCGCGTGCACGACATCAAGCTGCAGGCCAAGGACAAGGAGCCGCGCGCCTACAGCTTTGATCTCACCCTGATCCAGTCGGCGCAGAAAGACCGCTTCTTCGGCGGCAGCGTACGAATGGAAATTCAAGGACTTAACGGTGGCGTACGGCACAACCTCGGACTCGAGGAGATCGCCCTCGGCGATACCAAAAAGCTGATATTCTCAATGAAGTACTACGAGGAATTCCGCGGCGAGTTCCGGTTGCCGGAAGGCTTCAAGCCGCAGCGGGTCGTCGTCGCGCTTCAGATCGATGGCGAAAACGCTCCCCGACCCGAGGAAAGCTTCGAGTGGAATCGGATCCTGGCGGGAGCTGGAGGAAATGAAAATGTTCGGCGGTAACAATCCCAAGGGCAACAGCTCGTCCACCCCGGTGGACACCCTGATCGGCCGCCAGACCGAGATTCTCGGCGACGTCCGTTTTTCCGGCGGCCTGCACGTGGACGGCAAGATCAAGGGCAAGGTCATCGCCAACAGCGACAAGGCTGCCTCCCTGTCGATCAGCGATACCGGCCTGGTTGAAGGCGACGTTCGCGTCCCCAATATTGTGTTGAACGGCGCCGTCATCGGCGACGTGCATGCGACGGAGAAGATCACCCTGGCCGCCAAGGCCCGCGTGAACGGCAACGTCTACTACAAGATCATCGAGATGGAAGGCGGCGCCACGGTCAACGGCCAGCTGGTGCACGAAGGCGAAGGCGGACGGGCCCCTGCAGCGCTCGCGCAGCAGAAGCCGGCCGACGAGTCGACGGACCAGCTGAGCGAGGCCCGGCGCGCCAAGGGTCTGTAAGCGGTTCTTTTGACGCCCGCGAGGGCAAGAGTGGCTGTGATGGAAGCAGAAGCTGAATTCGAGACGGTGATCTTCACCGAGGCCGCGGCCAACAAGGTCCGCGAACTGCTGGACGAGGAAATCGACGTCAAACAGAACCTGCGCGTGTTCGTCACGGGCGGTGGCTGCTCCGGCTTCCAGTACGGTTTCAAGTTCGACAAGGAAACCGAGGAAGGCGACACCCTGGTGACCCGCAACGGCGTCACCCTGGTCGTGGACCCGATGAGCGTGCAGTACCTCATGGGCGCCGAGATCGACTACAAGGAAAGCGTCGAGGGTGCACAGTTCGTGATCCGCAACCCCAACGCCAGCACCACCTGCGGCTGCGGAAATTCGTTCTCCGTCTAGCGCCGAGCGGCAGGCACCACCTGCTCCTACAGGGCGGATATGGATCCATGACCCGGCTTCGCCCAGCGAAGCCGGGTTTTTGCTTTTCAGTGCTCCAGTAGCACTCGAGTCGTTCCCATAGACCGTCGTTTGTAGGAACGGCTGACAGCCGCGCCCGCACAGGCCACGCCGCGCGGAGCCCGCAATCAGCCCCGATAAACCCCGCCCAGCACCACCGCCCGCTTGGCCCCCGTCACCGCCGGCAGGTTCCCCGGCAGCCCGTGCATCGTCCGCATCGCCAGCCAGGCGAACGCCGCCGCTTCCACGTGCTGCGGGTCCAGGCCCGCGTCGGCGCTGGAGCGCAGCGCGATCGGTGCCAGCAGCGCTGCCAGGCGTTCCATCAGCAGGTGGTTGCGCGTGCCGCCGCCGCAGGCCAGCACCTCGCGCGTCTGCGGGCCATGGTTGCGGATCGCATCCGCCACCGTCCGCGCCGTCAGCTCGCACAGCGTGCGCTGCACGTCGGCGGGCGGCAGGGTATCGAGCCCGGGATAGCGCCGGCGCAGCCAGTCCAGGTGGAAGTCGCCGCGCCCGGTGCTCTTGGGCGGTGCGGCGGCAAAGTAGGGATCGCCCAGCAACGCCTCCAGCAGTTCCGCCTGAAGCTGCCCGCTCGCGGCGAACTCGCCGCCCTCGTCGTAGGGCTTGCCCAAGTGCCGCTCCGCCCACTCGTCCATCAGGCCATTGGCCGGGCCGGTATCGAAACCGCTGACTGCTTCGGCATTCGCGCCGGGTAGCAGCGTGATGTTGGCGATGCCGCCCAGGTTCAGGGCCACGCGAGGCAGCGTCGCCGCGCCGAACAGCGCGTGGTGGAAGGCTGGCACCAGGGGGGCGCCCTGGCCGCCGGCGGCGACGTCGGCGCGACGGAAGTCGGCCACCGTGGTGATGCCCAGCTTCTGTGCGATCCACGAGGGGTTTCCCAGCTGGATGCTGCCGCCGGTCGCGGCCGGATCATGGAACACGGTCTGGCCGTGCGAGCCCACGGCGCGGATCGCCTCGCGCGGCAGGCGCGCCGCCTCCAAGGCCAGCTCGGCGGTGTCGGCAAAGGCCTGGGCCACGTCGCGGTCCAGCTCCGCCAGCTCGCGCAGCGACAGCTGCGGCACCGTGCGCTGCAGCGTCAGCAGGCGCTCGCGCAGCGGTGCCGGGTAGTGCCCGGACGCGTGGGCGTGCACGCGGAGGAAGCGGGGTTCCGGGAGGGTGTCGTCGAAGGCACAGACGGCGGCATCGATGCCGTCCATGCTGGTACCCGACATCAGGCCGATGAAGTATTCCGTCATCGGCCTGATGTTACTGCAGCCCGGTGGACGGCAGCATCAGGCGCGCATCAGGGCGTCGCGGTCCTGCCCGGCTCGTCGCTGGCCATGGCGGCCTGCTGCTGCATGGAGATCGACTGCAGTGCGGCCAGGGCGCCGGCGTTCTCGCTGCGCCAGGCGGCCAGCTCGGACTTGGACAGCGGGTTGGCGCGCGGCAGCGACACCGTGATCGGGTTGACGTGCAGCCCGTTGACGCGGAATTCATAGTGCAGATGCGGCGCGGTGGCCAGGCCCGTGGCGCCGACGTAGCCGATCACCTGGCCCATCTTCACGCGAGAGCCGTTGCTCAGGCCGGTGCGGAAGCGCGACAGGTGACCGTAGAGCGTCTCGTACTTCTGGCCGTGCTTGATGATGATGACGTTGCCGTAGCCGCTCTTCTTGCCGATGAACTCCACCACGCCGTCGCCGGTGGTCTTCACCGGGGTGCCGGTGCCGGCGGCGTAGTCCACACCCTTGTGGGCGCGGATCACGTTGAGGATCGGATGCATGCGGCCCGGATTGAAGCCCGAGCTGATGCGGGCGAAGTCGACCGGCGTGCGGATGAAGGCCTTGCGGAAGGAGCTGCCGTCCGGCGCGTAGTAGGCGGCGTTGCCCTTCTTGTCCACGTAGCGCATCGCCTGGTGGACCTTGCCCTTGTTCACGAACTCCGCGATGGTGATGTTGCCGTCGCGCAGCTTCTTGCCATCCTTGTAGTAGGCGTCGTAGACCACCACGAAGCGGTCACCGCGGCGCAGGTCCAGGGCGAAGTCGATGTCGTAGTTGAAGATCTGCGCCAGTTCCAGCGTCAGCCGGTTCGACAGGCCGGCCTTCTGCGCGGCCATGAACAGCGAGGAGTCGATCACGCCGGCCACTTCGGCCTGGCGCTTCTCCAGCTCGGCGGCGATGGTGAAGGCCTCGAGCTTGTCGTCGACGCGGCGCACCTGCAGCGTGTGCGTGTCGTCCAGCTCGTAGCTGAGTTCCTCCAGGCTGCCCTCGGCATTGCGGCGCAGGCGGATGATCTCGCCGGGGCGCAGGTTGCGCAGCTCGCGCGCATCCTTGCTCAGGGTCAGCAGCTGCAGCGATTCGCTGTGCGGCAGGCCTTCGGCCTCGAAGATGGTCGAAAGCGTCTGGCCGCGTTCAACGGTCAGCGCCTTCCAGTCGGTGAGCGAGGGAGCGGCTGGCGTTTCCGCCGTGGCCTGCGCCTGAAGCTGCGCATCGAGCGCGATATCGGCGCCCGGAGTCGGGAAGGCGGCGGCCACGTCGGCCGGCGCCGCGCTGGAGAGCGCGCTGCTGCGGGTGGCAATGCTCTCATGGCCGACAATGGCGGCCAGCATGGCAACGGAGACCGTTGCCATGACGACAGAGCGGCGTGCCGAGCGGCGGGGAGCCAGCTCGGCTGGGCTATAATCGAAGTTCATCGTGATAACTCAAAAAACGTGAAACCGCGCGGGGCACAGCGGTTTTGACCGGGGCCGCCTTTGTGACCGGCGTCTCTCCGGGGTGTCATAATGCGTAAGGAAACATACTTTTTTAGGCATTGCAAGAAAATCCCCTGGTAACTCCGGCTCAGTCTGCAGCGAGCCCGGCCTTATGACCGCCCCGTCTACCCCTATTCCATTGCATTTCACATGACCGCCGATCTCGCCGAACTCGTCCGTGGAACGGACGAAATCATCCCGGATACTGAATTTCGCAGCCGCTTGGCAGAGGCGGAGGCGAAAGGCCAGAAACTGCGAATCAAGGCGGGCTTCGATCCCACGGCCAAGGACCTGCACCTGGGCCACACGCTTTTGCTTAACAAAATGCGTGCCTTCCAGGAGGCCGGACACGAGGTGATCTTCCTGATCGGTGACTTCACCGGCATGATCGGCGACCCGACCGGCAAGAACGAAACCCGCAAACCCCTTACGCGTCAACAGGTTGAAGAAAACGCCCAGACCTACCGGACCCAGGTGTTCAAGATCCTGGACCCCGAGAAGACCCAGGTGGTCTTCAACAGCCAGTGGCTCGATCCGCTGGGCGCCGAGGGCCTGATCAAGCTCGCCGCCCAGCACACCGTGGCCCGCATGATGGAGCGGGATGACTTCACCAAGCGCTATGCCGCCGGCCAGCCGATCGCGGTCCACGAATTCCTCTACCCCCTGCTGCAGGGCTATGACTCCGTTGCCCTGAAGTCGGACGTAGAGATGGGCGGAACCGACCAGAAGTTCAATCTGCTGGTGGGCCGCCACCTGCAGGCCGCCTATGGCCAGCGCCCCCAGTGCATCATGACGGTGCCGATCCTCGAGGGCCTGGACGGCGTCCAGAAGATGTCCAAGAGCCTGGGCAACTATGTGGGCGTCAACGACGCTCCGGGCGAGATGTTCGGCAAGCTCATGTCGGTGTCCGACACCCTCATGTGGCGCTACTACGACCTGCTGTCCTTCAAGCCCCTGGCCGAGATCGCCGGCCTGCGCCGCTCGGTGGAGGAGGGCGCCAACCCCCGCGACATCAAGATGGGGCTGGCGGTAGAGATCGTCGACCGCTTCCATGGCGCCGGCGCCGGCGAAGTGGCCCGAGCGGCTTTCATTGCCCAGTTCTCGCAAGGCTCCCTGCCGGCGGACATCCCCACCGTGAAGGTGGCCGCCCCCGCGGCGGGGCTGCAGATCGGCAAGCTATTGAAGGAAGCCGGCCTGGTGCCGTCCAACTCCGAGGCCAACCGCATGCTCGACCAGAAGGCCGTGCGGGTGGACCAGCAGCGAGTGGAGGACAAGGGCCTGCTGCTGAAGCCGGGGCAGACCTACCTGCTACAGGTCGGATCCCGGCGCTACGCCTACGCCGAGCTCACCGAGCTGGCGAGCTGAAGAAACCCAAGGGGCCCGCCAGGGCCCCTTCTCACGTCTGGCGCCCGGCAGGGCGCTAGACGTTGGGACTGCTGCAGCGGGCCGGCGCGCTGGGCGGCCCCTTCCCGTGCGGCCAAAGACGGCCTGCCGGGACGGGCGGCAAGTGCTGGATAAGGGCTGTTGCAGAAGAGGAAATCCCGGGAGGCAGAAAGGCTGGTTAGAAAATAACCAAAAAATGGACAAAAAACGATCAAAAACAGCGCGGCAGGAGGGGGTTCCAGGGTTTGGTTCAAAACTGAAAATCGTTTTGTAACAAACACTTAATAATTAGTTGTAAGGGGACAGTTGACGCACCCCGTTTTTTCCCTAGAATTCGCCTTCCTCGCTGACGGCAACGACGGAAACGACGAAGCCGCTAAAGCACTGTTCTTTAAGAACAAATTAGCAAGTAATTTGTGTGGGTGCTCCCGGTGCGTGGCAGAAGCCATAGCAACACAACCGAGAGTATCAACGTAAAGCCAAACGTAAGTTGAGCATAGAGTTGATGACTCTTACGGCAC
>NZ_JAUASX010000024.1 GCF_030345715.1 Solimonas sp. SE-A11 | reverse complement strand
CCAGTTCCGCCAGGAACGCCGGATCGCCCTTCAGGCGCCCGTAGGCCTCGGAGAGCTGCCGCAGTGGCGACATCAGGGTCTCGGCGACGAACTGTCCGCCATAGGGGCCGAAGTGGCCTTTCGCATCGGGAAAGTCATAAGCCATGGCGGGATCAGCGGCGCGAGGAGCGCTCACAGCTCCCCGGAGGAGGCAGGCAGGAAGCGGAGAAGCTGGTTGCGCAAGCTCTCGTCCTGCTGGAAAGCTCCGCGGAGGCTGCTGGTCAGCATGGACGCCGCCTGCTTCTCCACGCCGCGCATCAGCATGCACATGTGCCGTGCCTCGACGACCACCGCCACGCCGCGCGCTCCCGTGACCTGCTCGATGCAGCGGGCGATCTGCTCCGTCAGGTTTTCCTGGATCTGCAGGCGGCGCGCAAACACGTCGACGATGCGCGGGATCTTGGACAGGCCGATGACCTTGCCGGCCGGCAGGTAGGCGACATGGACCTTGCCGAAGAACGGCAGGATGTGGTGCTCGCACAAGGAGTAGAACTCGATGTTCTTCACCAGCACCATGTCCCGGCTCGCGGACTGGAAGATGGCCCCGTTGACCAGCGAATCGATGTCCTCGCGGTAGCCACGGGTCAGGAAGTCGAAGGCCTTGGCGGCACGGTTCGGGGTGCCCACCAATCCCTCACGGCGCACGTCCTCCCCGATGCCGCGCATGAGCTCCCGGTACAGGCCGGCGAGCCGGTGCTCCTCGGTGGCAGCAGAGTCTCCCTCCGGCCCAGCGGCATCGAAATCGTCGGATACAGCAGACAGCGGGCGAAGATCGTCCATGGCAATTTCCTATACAATAGATGAACAGCTTCATGCTACAACGCTTCCTGTTCAATAGCTATACAAAATCGCGATCCCATCGTTCCGAAGGTTGCCTCGATGAAAAGCACCGATCCAAAGACCTCCGCCCCGCCCGGCGAAGACGCCTACCGCATTGCGGTGGTTTCCAGGCTGACCGGGATGCCGGTTCCTACGATCCGCATGTGGGAGCGCCGATACGGAGTGGTGACGCCCGCCCGCAGCACCGGCAACGGACGCCTGTATTCCCGTGGCGACATCGACCGCCTGATGTTGCTGAAGGCGGCGGTGGATGCCGGGCATGCGATCGGCACCGTTGCCTCGCTGGGCGACGACCAGATTCGAGCCCGTCTTGCGGGCGCTCCCCCTCGCCTGCCGCCCCAGGCCCGCACGAGCTGCCGGATCGGCGTCGAGGGCGGCGCGCTGCTGGACCGTCTGCGTCTGGCCTGGAGCGAGCGGACCGACATCCGGCTGCTGGCGGCATCGGGCGGCGAGGGGGCGGGCGCCGAGCCGCTGGATGCCCTGATCGTCGAGATCGCCACGCTCGCGCCGCCCTCCCTCAAGGCCCTGCGGCAGCTGCGGTCGGCCCTGCGGCCGGCCTTGACCGTGGTGGTGTACGGCTTCGGCACCCGGCAGGCGTTGGCACGGCTGGACGAGGAGGGCGTCATCGCGCTGGGCATGCCGGCCGATCCGGCCCACCTGGCGAGGATCTGCCTGCTGGGGATCGCCTATGCGGAGTCCCCGCGGGGCAGCGTGGAGCAGTTGCTGCTCCAGCCTGCCGGCCCGCGTCGCTACGACGCCCAGTTCCTCGCCACCATGACGCGCCGGCCCATCGCCATGCGCTGCGAGTGTCCCAGCCACCTTTCCGACCTGCTGGTCAAGCTCAACGCCTTCGAGCAATACAGCCTGGAATGCGAGAGCGCCGAGATGGCGGATGCCTCGGTCCACGCGCTGCTGTACTCCGCCGCCGCCCATTGCCGCGAGGTGATGGAGCATGCGCTCGAGCGGGTGCTCGTGCATGAAGGATTGCAGGCCCCGCCAGGCGGCCAGGAACCCGCCTGACGGCGCCGGGCAAAAAATGGCCGGCAATGCCGGCCCAGAGCGGTTGATCGTGTCGGGGACGCCTGGGAATGAGCGGGAAAGCGTCGGATCAACCACGCGTGCAGTATGAGGCTAGGCTCTCGTGATGTAAAGCTTTGGTATAGATTTAGGCTTCAAAAAAGTATACAAAACCTGTCTGGGGCGATACAGTCTCCTGTATCGCGATGTCCTGGAGGGTGCCAATGACTTACGTGTTGATCACGGGTGCGAGCGGGGGTATCGGCCAGGCCGTGGCCCGGCTGGGCGCCGCGCGCGGCCTGGAGCCCATCTGCGTGGGCCGCTCTGCCGAGCGCCTGGCGGGTCTGTTTCCCGGGTTTCGCCAGATCGAGGCCGATGCCGCCAGCGAACAGGGGGTCGAGGGGGTCTTCGCGAGCCTGGAGGCTGCCGATCTCGTTCCTGGGGCGCTCGTCCATTGCATCGGCTCATCGCAGGTCGGCTCGCTGGAGCGCGCCCGCGCCGGGGACCTGGACGAGGTGCTGCGGATCAATCTGCACTCCGCCTTCCTGATGAGCCGGCGATATGTCGGGCTGATGCGACGGCGAGCGTCGCCCGGGAGCGTCGTTCTGTTTTCCTCCGTGGTGGCGCGCATCGGAGTGGCCCAGCATGAACTGATCGCGGCGGCCAAGGCGGCCATCGAAGGCTTTGCACTCTCCGCGGCGGCGAGCCATGCCGCCGCGGGAATTCGCTTCAACGTGATTGCACCCGGCATCACCGAGACGCCGCTGACGCAGAAAATCCTGGCCGGCGATGCCGGGCGCGCCGCGGCGGAGCGGCAGTATCCCCTGGCGGGGATCAATCACGCCGACGATGTCGCCGAGGCCGCGCTCTGGCTGGCCTCCTCGCAGTCGCGCCGTGTCACGGGGCAGGTCGTCGGCGTCGACGGCGGCTTTTCCAGAATTCGCCCACTGGTGCGCTGAACGCCATGTACGAGACCTTACTCAACGAACACATCGATGTGCAGCGTCCCATCCAGGAGTGCTTTCGCTACCTGCTGGATTTCTCGACCGCCGAGCAATGGGATCCTGGAGTGCGCCGGGCGCAGAAGCTCACGCCGGGCCCGGTGCGCCTGGGGTCCGAGTTCCAGGTAACGCTGTCTGGGCTGGGTGCCGGCACGGTGATGCAATACCGTCTGACCGGCCTGCGGAGCGGCGAATCCCTGCACCTGACGGGCGTGGGCAGCGGCATCCTGGCGGAGGACTCGATCAGCTTGCTGTCCCTGGCTGCCGGCCGTACGCGCATCAGCTATGCCGCGCGCCTGCGGATGCCGGGGCTCGGAGTCCTGTCGGGTCGCATGTTGCAGCCGTTCCTGACACGGCTCGGCCGTCGTGCGATGGCCGGCCTCAAGGCGGCCCTCGACGGGCACGCGCCCGTCACGGCCGGCGCGTCAGCGCCCAGCTTCTCGCAGCGTTTGCTGCTGCCTGCGGCCATCGGTTTTACCGAGCGCGGCTACCTGGCGATGCCGCGCAAGGCCCACAGCCGCTTCATGGACGGCAAGACCGTGCTCATCACGGGCCCGACCAGCGGCATCGGCCTGGCCGCCGCCTGCGAGATCGCCCGGCTTGGCGCGCGGCTGATTCTGGTGGGGAGGGATTCGCGCCGGCTCGAGACTGCCGCGGAAGCCATCGAGGATTTCGCCGGCATGCCGAGCGGCTTGCGCCTGATCGAGGCCGACCTGGCCGAGAGTGCGCAACTGGACCGAGCGGCGGCAGAGATCCTGTCCCTCGAGCCTCGCCTCGATGTCCTGGTCAACAATGCCGGCGTGCTGCTCGATCGCTACGAGCAGACACCCGAGGGGCGGGAGCGGTCCATGGCCACCAACCTGCTCGCGCCGCTGCGGCTGACGCGCGCGCTCATGCCGCTCCTGAGTCGCTCGCAAGGACGCGTGATCAACGTGTCGTCCGGAGGGCAGTACCTGCAGTCCCTGAGCCGAGACTATCCGCGGGCCGAACCTGCCCGCCATGACGGTGTCAGGGCCTACGCAGAGGCCAAGCGGGCCCTGGTCGCTGCCACCGCCAGCCTCGCGCAGCGCCATCCCGACGTCGCCTTCCATGCCATGCACCCCGGATGGGTCGCGACGCCTGGAGTTGCCCGCTCGCTGCCGCGCTTCGAGCGCGTAATGAAGCGGTACCTGCGTGATTCCCGCATGGGCGCGGATACGATCGTCTGGCTGGCATCGGAGGATGCCGCCCGCCTAGGCACCGGACATTTCTGGCTGGACCGCCGCGTGCAGCCCAGGGATGTGCTGCCGACCACCGTGGTTTCACCGGCGCGCGAGCGCGCCCTCATGCTGAGCCTGGACTCCCTCTGCGAACCCGCGAGTGGATAACGGATGTCGGCGGCCCGGCCGTCAGGCCGGGCGACGCCTCTTCGGTCAGACGAAGAAGTCCTGGTTCTCCCCGCCCAGCAGGGCGTTGCCGAAATTGCGGGCGAATGGAACCGGATGGTTGGCAATGTGTGCGCGGGCCACGTGCAGGTCCAGGAAGCGCTGCTGGATTTCGCTACCGCTGTACACCGACCGACCGCCCGCCACGGAGAAAAGGCTGTCGACGACCGACAGGCATTTCTCGATCACGATCGAAGCCTGGTAGCGGAACTTGATCCGGTCGAGCATCGGGACCTCCTGGCCGGCCGAGGCCTGGTCCAGCAGCTGCCGGAGGTTGCGGTACATCACCACCTCCACTTCGTCCAGACAGTTCGCGGCCTCGGCGATGCGCCGTTGTGTGTCCACGTCGGCGGCGAGCTTGGTCGGGTCGTTCGACGCGGGGCCCTGTACGGCGCGGATGTACAGATCCAGCGCGGCCTTGGCGGCACCAATCGCCGCACAGGAAACGGTGCGCACGAAAAGCTGTCCCCAGGGTATGCGGTACATCGGGTGGCTTTCGGGCGTGACGCCTGGGTTGGTGAGCCGGAAGCCATCGGACTGGCGATGGGTGCGATGGTCTGGCACGAAGGCATCCTGCACCACCACGTCGTTGCTGCCCGTGCCCTCCAGGCCCATGGAGCGCCAGGTGTCCTCCACCTGGTAATCGGATCTCGGTACCAGGAAAGTCCGGTACCCCTCGCCGGGGACGATGGCGCCGAGCAGTGCCCAGGAGCAGTGGTCGCTGCCGCTGGACCAGGCCCAGCGCCCGCTGAGCCGGAAGCCGCCTTCGGCCATTGTCACCCGGCCTACCGGGGCGTAGGCCGATGAAACCAGGGTGTCGGGGTCGGCGCTGAACACTTCGTCCTGCGCGCGGCGGTCCATCAGTGCGATCTGGAAGGGATGCACGGCGATGATGCCGCCCGCCCAGGCGGTGGACATGCAGGCTTCGCCCAGCATCACCTGCAGGCGGAAGAACTCGGCAGGCGGCAACTCCATGCCCCCGAGCCGGTGGGGCAGCAAGGCGCGGAAGAATCCGATGGCCTTCAGGTCCGCGATGGTCTCATCCGGCAGGCGCCGCAGTGCCTTGGCCTGCGGTGCGCGCGCCCTCACGGCGGGCAGCAGGTCACGCATGCGCAACTCGAGGTTGGCGGCATGGGATGCGGAAGAGTGCGGGCTGCTCAAGGTCATGGCCTGGCTCCGGGTTGGCGGTCTGTTCAGAGGAGGGGGTTGTCGGCGGCAGGGGACAGGGCCTGCGTGCGCAGCTGCTCCAGGCCACGCCGCACCCAGGACTTGATCGTCCCCAGGGGTGCGCGGAGGATGCGCGCGCCTTCTGCGTGGGAGTGGCCGGCGTAGCAGGTCAGCAGGATGCTGGCCCGCACTTGGGGAGCCAAGGCGGCGAGCGGTGCCTCCAGGCGGCGGAGCGCCAGGGCCATGTCCGCCTCACGCTCCAAGTCGGTGTCACCTCCCGCGTGTTCGGCCATGAAGGACTCCAGGTCATCCATGCCGTCCTCGGGCACCTGCTTGCGCAGCGCATCGATGCCCTGGTTGCGGGCCAGTGTGGCCAGCCATGCGATGGCAGCCCCCCGCGCGGGATCGTAGGTCGCGGCCTTCTGCCAGATCTTGATGAAGCACTCCTGCAGGGCGTCCTCGGCGAGGTCGCGGCGCCCCAGCTTGCGCATCAACAGGCCCAGCAGGATCGGGCTTGCGCCATCGTAGAGCCGGCGAAAGGCGCGAGCATCGCCGCGGCCGGTGGCCAGGATGAGCTCGGCCAGCAAGTCGGGGGGCGCCACGGGTCCGGGCGACGCTCCAGGCACGTCGGGCGGCGGGGCGGCCCGTGAGGTACCGGCAGCCTGTCGTGAGTGTCTGTCCACGATTTGTTCACATGACGACCCGGAGGCAGGGCTTGCCCGGCGCGCCGGGCGGCCGGGCACCCTCCGGCGCGAGCGGAAGTCGATGGCGCCGAGGCCGGCGGGCGCTGGGGGCAAATCCGTAAGATAGGTCACGGCAGGGCCTGAAATGAAGTGGCCTGTGCATGTTATGTATATATTTTGATATACACAACATATTCCAGGCGCCGGGCCGGTATTGCCGGGCGGGGCCCTTCGCCTTACGGCTTTGCCGGTGCTGCGGCATCCGTGCCCGGTCCTGATGCGGGCCAGTGCTGGGGCACGCGTATCAGCTTGGAGGGGTCATAACCCCAGCTCGCGATCAGGGCCGAATAGCGGAGGTAATCCGCCTCCGGCATGACAGGGCTGCGACTCATCAGCCAGACGAAATCACGCCGGCTGCGGCCGATGATCGTCACCGAGTAGTCCGGCTCCAGGTGGGAAATCCGGAACTCCAGGCCCAGCGGAAGCCAGCGGACGAAGCGCATCGCCCACAGGGCATTGCCGGTTCCTGCCTGGACGTGCCCTGCGGGGCGGGAGATTTTCTCCGGAGCTTCGAAGCCGCCGGGCCTGCGGCGATAAGTCGTGCTGACGATCCCGTCTTCCAGCGCGTAGCTTTCGACGGCATTGTGCGCATCGCGGTCGATGCTGGGTGGAATGTGGGCGATCACGTACCAGTCGCCCATGAATCGGGGCAGGTCCACCGAGGGCGCGAGCGGCACTTCGGCGGGCGAGGCCGAGGCTGCCGTGCAGCAGCCCAGCAGCAGGGCTGCGAGAAATCCCCTCAAGCCTTTGTTCATGCATGCGCTCCAGTGATCGTCGCAGCAGATACGTGCCAACCGGTGCGATGGATGAGGCGGCAGCCGGCAGGCCGAACTAGGCGCGGGAGTGGAGGCGGTCCGCCAGCCAGGCGCCGACCAGCATCGACGCGAGCAGCAGCAGGGCCGTGGGGTCCGCCAGCGCGGCCCCGGCGAGGGCTGGGCCAGGGCAATAGCCGCCGATTCCCCAGCCGACACCGAAAAGCGCGGCGCCCGCCAGCAGGCGGCGGTCCACCTGGGCGCTGGCGGGGGCGGCAAAGGACGCCGCGGCGAAGGGCCGGCCGCGACGGCGCATCAGCCAGAAGCCGGGCAGGGTGATCGACAGTGCCCCCGACATCACCCAGAGCAGCATCGGATTCCACGGTTGGCTCAGGTCCAGAAAGCCCAGGACGTTGGCCGGCGACGCCATGCCGGAGAGCAGGAGCCCGGCGCCGAAGAGCAGGCCGCTGGCGGCGCCGGCAACAATGCTTAGCCTGGAGCCGCTCATCCCAGGATCCCCAGCAGCGTCGCCGTGAGCATGCCGCTCGACATGAAGACCGCGACGGCGACCCCGGAGCGAAAGCTCAATCTCGCAAGCCCGCAGACGCCGTGGCCGCTGGTGCAGCCGTTGCCCAGGCGTGTTCCGGCCCCTACCAGAATTCCCGCGACCATGATCGTCAGCGCCGGGGCCGCCCCGTCGACCGACGGCGACTGGGGCGCGGGGGCGCCTAGCCCCCAAGCCAGCCAGGCTCCTGCGGCAAGGCCGGCAAGGAAGGCCAGTCGCCAGGGGCGTTCGCCGCCCCACAGCGCGCCGTAGGCAATGCCGCTGGCGCCAGCAACGCGCCCAAGGGTCGAGTAGAGCAGCAGCGCGGCGAATCCGATCAGCATGCCGCCAGCAAGGGGTTGGATCATGGACATCTCCTGAAGCTTCACATACTATACCCCCTACCGTATAAAGGAAACCCGCAGATGACGGACTGGAACGAGGACAAGGCTAGCCTGTTGGCGCGGCTGCGCCGCATCGAGGGCCAGGTCCGGGGGGTGTCCGCGATGATCGAGGCGGAGCAGGACTGCGAGAAGGTGGTCCAGCAGTTCGCTGCCGTACGCAAGGCCATGGATCGCGCTTTCTTCGACCTGATGTCCTGCGTGACGCGCCGTGAACTCGACGAACTGGGCCTTGCCTCGGGCGAGGCCAGGGAGCGCCTGGCGAAAGTGACGCAACTGCTGGCGCGCTATGGCTGAACTGGGTGTCCTGCTGGGAGCCTTGACGGGACTGGTGCTGGGCCTGACGGGGGCGGGCGGTTCAGTCATCGCCGTGCCCCTGCTGGTGCTCGGCTTCGGCTGGCCCGTGACCCAGGCAGCGCCGGTGGCGCTGCTTGCCGTATTCGTTGCGGCGGCATTCGGCACCGTGGTGGCCTGGGATGCGGCCTACGTCCGTTACCGGGCCGCAGCACTGATGTCGCTGGCGGCGTTGCCGATGGCTCCACTGGGCATGCGCCTGGCCGGCCAGGTGTCCGGCGATGCGCTCATGCTGGGATTCTGCGCGATTCTCGTGGTGGTGGCGGCACGGCTGCTGCTGCAGGCGCGGCAGCGCCCATCCGAGGCGTCCGTGGTGCGTGCCGCGGTGGCGGGTGACGGGCAATCCCAAGGGGGGACACTGTGCCGCCTGGATCCGGTCACCCGCAGGATCGCCTGGTCCTGTCCCTGCGCCCTGCTCCTGGCCGCCGTGGGGGGCGCCAGCGGCATGCTGTCGGGCATGTTCGGCGTGGGTGGGGGATTCGTCATCGTGCCGGCGCTGCGTACGGCGACCCCGCTATCGATCCACTCGGCCGTGGCGACCTCCTTGCTCGCGATCTCCCTGACCAGCGCTGCCACCCTGCTGATCGGCACTGCTGCAGGACACGCCATCGACTGGCGGGCCGGCGCTCCCTTCGTCATCGGCAGTCTCGCGGGCATGTACGCCGGACGGCGCCTGGCGCCGAGATTCGCCGGCGCGATGCTCCAACAGCTCTTTGCGGTGTCCATGCTGCTGCTCGCCGGCCTCATGACCTGGCGTGCCGCCTGAAGGAGGCAACATGCTGTTCCGGCAATTCTTCGATACGGCTTCCAGCACCTACACCTACCTGCTGGCCAGCGGCCGAGGCCGCGAGGCGGTCATCATCGACCCGGTGAAGGAGAATGTTGCGCAGTATCTCCAGGCAATCGAGCAACTGGATCTCAGGCTCGTCCGCGCGATCGACACGCATACGCATGCGGATCATGTGACCGGCCTGGGGGATCTGCGGGATGCGACTTCCTGCGTCACGCTCATGGGGGAGCAGAGCAAGGCGTCCTGCGTCTCGCAACAGGTCCGTGATGGTGACACCGTCCGGATCGAGCAGCTGCAGCTGAGGTCTCTGTACACCCCCGGCCATACGGATGAATCCTTCAGCTTCCTGATCGAGGCAGGTGGCCCCGGTGCCGTGTTCACCGGTGACGTGCTCCTGATCCGCGGTACGGGCCGCACGGATTTCCAGGGAGGTGATCCAGGCCGCTCCTGGGACTCCATCCACGACAGGCTGCTGAGCCTGGACGACGATACCCTGGTCTATCCCGCCCATGACTATCGCGGCTGGACCGTCTCGACCATCGGCGAGGAGCGGCGCTTCAATCCGCGCCTCGCCGGCAGGAGCCGAGACGAGTACATCGCCCTCATGCGGGGCCTGCGGTTACCGGACCCGAGGATGATGGACATTGCGATCCCGGCCAACCTGGCCTGCGGGAAAACCTGAACCGCCGGTCACGGCCCTGCGAGGGAAGTGACTTCCGGCGCCGTCTGGAAGGTCTTGTGCGAGCAGCCGTAGATGTCGCAGACCTGTGTCAGGGTCAGCACCACGGCTTTCCTGCCGGTCGAGGGATCGCGAACGCGCAGGCCCTCCACCCTGCAGGGAATCGAGCAGCGCTGGTTGCGCATGCGCAGGTCGGTCGTCCCGGAGCCATGCCGGAGGACGTCGGAAACGAACCCGGCCGCGTCCGCCGGGGAGGTGCAGGCATCGAACAGGTTGTCGCCGAGCAGGGCAAAGGTCCGCGAGGTTGCCGCGTTCCTCCAATAGATGCAGCCGTCCTCGTGGACGGCCAGCGACGGGTTCGGCAGCGTGTCCGCCGTCGGCGTCCCCGAGGGCGTGGCCGCGGCGGGCCCGATCCCCTCGTAGCCGCGCACCTCGAGCAGGAAGTGTCCATCCTTGGACAGGCTGGCCCTCATCACGGAGTACACCTGCTTGGGCGTGTCCTGCGGGTAGATGGTCCATTGCTCGGCAATCGTGCTTCCCGAGCGCAGCAGCTCGCGCAGCGACAGCAGCCGCTGGTGAACCGCATCGCTCATGTCGGTGGCGAAGTCCCTGGCAGCGAGTTCGGCCACGTCATCCGCCATCCACAGGCGCAGGGCCGCGGGATTGGCCCAGTGCATCTTCATGCGATCGACGTCGAACAGCCAGATCGGCACTGAAGACCGCGAGTGGGATCCGATCTGCAGCTCGTCCAGCAGCGGCAGCGCGTGGTCCGCGGTGGCGCTCCGCTGGTGCAGGAATTCCAGGTATCCCCTTGGTGCGCGGGCGTCCAGCCAGGCTTCGAGATCGTCCTCGTCGATGGGATGGGCGAACAGGTATCCCTGCCCCACGCTGCAGCCGAGGGCGCGCAGCAGCGACACCGATTGCAGGTTCTCGATTCCCTCCACCACGCAGCGCCAGCCCAGCATGCGGGCGAACGTGTGGATCGACGACACGCCGGCGAGGGCGATCTTGTCGTCCTCGATATGACGGGTCAGCTGATAGTCGATCTTCACCTCGTCGAAGGCGTCCAGATGGGGTTTGCTGAGCGAGGAGTATCCGGTCCAGAAATCGTCCAGGCTCAAGCGCAGTCCCAGCGATTTCAGGGCGCGGATGCATTCGCCGCTCAGCGAATCGTCCGACAGTTCGGCCGACTCGGTGATTTCCAGCGTAAGGCCCCGCAGGTCACTGCCCGCCGCGCGCGACAGGCGCAGCAGGTCGGCCGGGAAATTCCAGTCGAGTAGCGATTGGGACGAGATGTTCACGGAAATCGCGACGTCCAAGCCCCGCTCGCGCAGGCGGCCGCGGATCGACAGGGCGCGTTCGATGATGACCAGTGTCAATTGACCGATCAGTCCATGACGCTCCAACTGGGGCAGGAAGAGTGCTGGCGAGACCAGCCCATCCTGGGGGTGCGCCCAGCGGCTGAGACACTCGAAGCCGATGATCTGCCCGGTTTCCAGGTGGACCTGGGGTTCCAGGGCCAGCCGCAACTGCCCGTGGCGCATGCCATTGACCACCTCCGACAGCGAATAGACCACTCAATTCTCCCGCAGCGCCCGCCGATCCTTCGACCCTGCATCGGCAGGCCTGGGCAGAACTTGGGACCGTTCGTCGGTCCGTGGCGCCCTCACCCCGACGCTGCATCCGTACCGCGCGGCCGGCCGTACCAAGCCTGGCCCAAAGTCCTTCTCCGTCTGCGGCAGGGCAGTCCCGTCAGGCAGCGAATCAACGAGCGGATGATGCAGGCGTACGGAAAATCGAGGCATACGGTCCGGCCGGAAGCCGGCTTGGCCGGATTCTCAGGCTGCAATGATGGAGACGGATCCGAGCGCGGGGGGTCACTCCGGGCGATTCCTTCGTGCTGACCGCCTCGGCCAGCGCCGACTGGGTGTTGCGGCATTGCCCACCCGCCAAACCCGCCGCGAGATCGTGGCGCGGACCGCCAGCAACAAGCTGGTCGGTTCCAGCCGCGGCTCGTCGCCCTAGCGCCGCCTGCGATCAGGATCCAGCAGCCAGCTCGTGGGCGGTGGTCCGGCCTTGCGCCGGCCCACCTTCACACGGGAAGACGGGGCCTGGCCGGGATCCGGTCGAACGGAGCCAGTCCGCTGGCGTCGATGGCCTCGGCGATGCTTCGGGCCGCCTCGGCGCAAACCATCATGCGCTCACGGCCGGCCACTTCCACCCGGATTCTGTCTGGGCCTACCCGCGTCAGCCGCAAGGACACGCTGCCGTGGCAATCAAAGACCGTCAATGTCGCCAGGGGGCCCGGCGTTTCTTGCCAGCGGTGCCAGAATGGCCTGAACATCAACGGCAGGCCTTCCGCGATTCGCGCAAAGGACTGCCCGAACTCCAGCCGCTCGCGATAACTGAAGCCCGCATTACCATCCAAGCCTCCCATGGATACTCCCCCCGGTTTTCCATCCGGTTGCTGGCCTTGGTTACGGCCGGCGAAGCGGGCCGGATGCACGGCCTGATCGGGCGGCCGCGCCGAAGGGGTTCGCCTCCTGTCCTCGGCCGCGGGGCATGGGCGAAACTGTGCGGATTCTTGTTCCTGGCCCAGGCGGCCATGACGATCGCGGCGGCGCAAGGGCGTCAGGATGGCGCTGATCCGGTCAGGTTGGCTCCCGTCGAGGTGCGTGCTCGGGATGCCGGGCCGGATGGCTTCATGGCGGCCGCGTCCATATCGAGCATCGAGGGCAGCCAGCTGGAGGACGCCGGCGTATCCAGCGTGCTGCAGTTGCCCTCGCTGGCGCCGGGCATGAGTGCCATGGCCGCCAATCCGCGGCTGACCTCGGTTTCGATCCGGGGGCTGGGATCCAACGCCTTCAACGATGGCATCGAGAGCAGCGTCGGGATCTTCATCGACGACGTCTACGTGGCCCGCCAGAGCTACGCCATCTTCGATTTCGTCGATATCGATCGCGTCGAGGTGCTGCGGGGTCCCCAGGGGGTCGTGTTCGGCAAGAACACCACGGCCGGCGCCGTGCACATCCTGACCCGGGCGCCATCCTTCTCGCCCGACGGCGGCATCGAGGCCTCCTATGGCCGCTTCGGCGATCGCCAACTGAGGGGCCATGCCGGTGGCGCCCTGGTCGAGGATCGGCTGGCGGGACGGATTGCAGGTTATGTCAGCCGGCGAGAGGGGCTGGTCGATAATCTCCACGACGGGCGCAAGCTCAATGATCGTCACCGCCAGGGCGCGCGGGCGCAACTGCTCTGGACGCCCGATCCTGACTGGTCCGGGCGCCTGATTGCCGAGACGGCCGAGGTCGACGAGGTTTGCTGCTACTTCGCCTTCGCCGCGCCGATACGCCCCGCGGTCACCGCCCGCGATGAGTACATGGAATACCGGCGGGCATCCTCGAACCCGTCGGACTACGTGGCCGACATCGACGCGGACATCTATACCCGGCTTGGCCAGAATGCGTTGACCGCCCGGCTGGACCACCGCTGGTCGCCGGAGGTGACGATCAGCAGCATCTCGGCCTGGCGCGACTGGCACTTCGCGCCGATGAATGACGACGCGACCTCCCTGCGCCTGGTCACGGGTGGCCTGCGCAATGAGCACGATCAGCTCAGCCAGGAGGTGCGAATCCAGCGGCGCGGCGTGCGGTCTGGCGCCACCGCCGGCCTGCTGCTGCTGCGCCAGCACCTGGCCGGACGCGAGGACGCGTTGCTGGGGGAGGATCTCGCGGCCTGGGTGTTCGGCGGCTTGCTGCGTGAGCAGCTGCCCTTTGCCACGCGCAGCAACAGCGGCCTGCTGCTGGACGCGCTGATCCCGCCGCAGACACTGGCGGGGATGACCGTGCGTACACCCTACCGCCAGCGTGCCGACAGTGCCTCGGCGTACGGATCGATCGCCTGGAAGTGGACCGACCGGATCGAGACCCAGGCGGGGCTGCGCTACACCCACGAGCGCAAGACGGCGAGCGTCAGCCGCTCGCGGCAAGGAGGCAATCCTCAGGCCAGCCCGCTGTCTGCGCTCGACGCGCTCACACCGCTGGGTGAGCTGCTGGGCGTGGATTTCCGGGGGCTTACCTTCCAGGGGCTGCTGGACCAGGTCGCCGGTGGTGAGTTCCAGCGCAGCGACCGCTACGAAGAGGGCGATATTTCCGGCGGGCTCAGCGCGAGCTATCGGCTGGCAGAGGGCTGGATGGCCTATGTCTCCGCGCAGCGGGGCGTCAAGGGTGGAGGCGTCAACCTGGGCGTAACCGGTGAAACGGTGAAGCCGACCTTCAGGCCCGAACGGGCGACCTCATTCGAAGCCGGCGTCCGGGGCCGCCTTCCGCACCGGGGGCTGTCGCTGGCGGCGGCCGTGTATGACACCCGCGTGAGGGACTACCAGGCCCTGACCTTCGACGAGGACACGACCTTCATTCCCAATCCGCGCATGAACAACCTGCTCAACATCGGCCGTGTTCGCCTGCAAGGCGTGGAGGCGGAGGCGGGCATGGACCTCAGTGCGTCCTGGTTCCTGCGACTGGCGGCGGCCTACAACCGCGCAATCACCGAGGACTTCACCAATGCCCCTGACGAAGACACGCGCAGCAACACGCGCGACCTCAGCGGCCGGCAGCTCTACAACGCCCCGCGCTGGACCCTGGCGGCCAACCTGATGTACCGCCGGCCCCTGTCGGGCTCGCTGGAGTTCCGGGGGGGCATCGATCACTACCTGCGGAGCGCCACCTTCGGGACGGTCGAGCACGGCCGTGCCAGCTACATTGACGGATACGGCATTACGGGGGCACGCGCCGCCATCGGCGATGCGGCGCAGGGCTGGGAATTCGCGCTATGGATCCGCAACCTGTTGGACGTGGAGTACGTCACGGCCACGCAACCCATCTATGGAGTGGGAGACTACGGAGCGGTCGCCGGTGATCCCCGTGTCTGGGGGGTCACGGCGCAGTGGCAGTTCTGAGGTCCACGGACACCGGCGAGAGCGCTGCTTCCACGCGGTTGCCACCGGCCTGCTTCGCGCGATACATGGCCTCGTCGGCCCGGTCGAGGGCGGCATCGATGTTCTTCTCGTCAGCCTGTACATCCGACACCCCAATGCTGGCGGTCCTGCCGATGCGTTGACCTCCTGTATCGACGAAGGTGCTCGCGCAGGCCTCGCGGATCCGTTCGGCGGCCTCCAGGCCTGCGGCTGGGGACGATGAGGAGAACAGGCAGACGAACTCTTCGCCGCCATGACGCGCCACCAGGTCGCCCTGGCGCACCGCGAAGCGGAGCGCCTCGGCAAAGCGCTGCAGCAGGCGGTCGCCCGTGCTGTGGCCGTGGGTATCGTTGACGGACTTGAAACGGTCCATGTCGATGAGGATGACAAAGCATCTGGCGTGCTCCTGGCGGGCCGCAGACAGGTACCTGTCTGCGCGGTGGCGCAGGCCTGACCGGTTCAGCACGCCGGTCAGCGCATCGAAGTCCGCGGCATCGGCCAGGCGATTGGCCAGGCGCTCACCGACCATCAGCAGTACGGAGATGTTCCAGATCAGGCCAATGATCAGCATCAGCAGGGTCGCCAGCGCCAGCTTGCTGCCGCCTCCGACGAAGTTGGCGGCCTGGAGTTCGCCTTGCCAGACGCCGTAGACCCGCAGCGCCAGGGCGCCGCACATCGCGAGCTGGGCGCCCATCGCGACGCGGCGCATATCCAGATGCTCGGCCCTCTGCGCTGAGCGACCTTGGAAAAAGCAAGCCAGGGAGAATCCGGCAATTAGCAGGGAGCTCACTTGAACCCGGTGGGCCGGATGATCGGCAAACCATGGGACGGCGGAGAACAGCAGGGCCATCATCAGGGGGAGTAGGGCGAGCCAGAGCCAATCGACCCGCTGTTTGGCAAATCGGCGCAGCCCAAACCACATCAGGATGTAGCCCATGGCCAGCAGTGCATTGCCGATTCCAATCATCAAGGCCGGCAACAGCACGGTTTGCAGGCCCAGCATCAGACTACCGCCCGCGCAGGCCAGGTTGGAAGCCGCCCAGAAGGCGACGGCGGACTCCTGGGGCCGGCGCAGCCAAACCCGCCACTGGAGCAGTCCAAAGGCGAGATAGGAAGCAACCACGACCAGGAGCAGCGTAATGAGATCCAGCTTCATGGCGTTGGCCTGAGGATATCCGGCAGGATATCGGAAAGCCCGGGCCCGATGAATCCGCACCCCGTCGCCCTGTGGGACGTCAGCCTGCGGACTTCCCGGGGGGGCCATCGGCCGCGACGGCTCGGGGCCTGTCCGTAGCCGCGGGTCCGCGCTGCCACGCAATCTGTGGGTCACAGAGGTAGATCCGGATGTCAGTCGCCAGACAAATCGCTTGGCCATCTCGGAGCCTCGGGCCCAGGTTGGGGACTTGTCCAGATCGCGGGGCAGCCTCCGGGCTACCTTGATCGGAGCATCGATGACGGTTTCGGAGTTCCTGTTCCCGAGCTTCGCCAGCATCAAATAACGGGTGGATCGTTCCGCCAGCATTGCTACAAAGCTGTTCCTGCTCCCGCAGGGCAGATCGCCTTCCCAGTGGCCTGGAACTGTCCGATCTTCCGCATTCAAGACTGCTTTGCAGGCGCGTGGGATCTCCCACTATTCTGTCGCAATGAATGGCCATTCTCGTGATGGTCCTTTGCTTGGCGTGTCGTTTTCTCGGAGCGGCACGTGCGGGCAAGCCTATCGGGTAGGAACGAGTGGCGGATTTGGCAGTTCAGGAAAATAAGGGAAATCATGATGTGGTTCGTGAGGCCTTGGAGGCGGGTGGCGGCAGCAACGGCCGCGGCGCTGGTTTCGTGCCATGCACTCGCTGAAGATGACCACGGCACTTCAAGCGAAGCGGATGTGGTGCAGTTGGCCCCGGTTACGGTGTCGGCGCGCCTGCGGCCGGAGACTGCCGCGAAGGTACCGATTTCGCTGGTTGCGGTGGGGGGTGATGCTTTGGCGTCGGAGGGGCGCTTCACTCTGGGGCGGCTGGACAGCCGTATCGCCAATCTGCAACTGGGTGATCTGAATGGCACGCCCGCCTTGTTCGTGCGGGGGGTCGGTGGTGGCGGGCGTCAAGTTGCCTTCGAGCCGCGCACGGGCATTTATGTCGATGGCGTGTTCATGAACGCGCCGCCGCTCACGGATGCGCTATTGCTGGATCTGGACCGCGTCGAAGTGCTGCGTGGGCCTCAGGGTAGCCTGTTCGGACAGAACTCCGTTTCCGGCGCGGTAAGCCTCGTCACCCGCGAGCCGGGCGAGGAATTCTCCCTCCAGGGTTTGACCCGGGTGGATGCCAGCGGTGAGCGCCGGTTGAGCATGGCGATGGATGCGCCGCTTGTGGACGATACGCTTCTGTTTCGTGTGAGCGGTAGCCTTGCTCGCGCGCGAGGCGAGACCACCAATCTGCTCACAGGCGATCGCCCGGATGCTTATCGCGAGGCCGGCGGCCGCATGCGCCTGCAATGGCGCATTGCGCCCGGCCTGCGCGCAGACTTCGCAGCGGACACGTCCTATCACGGCGATGATTTCCCGACCGGCGAAGCGCTCAGCAACACGCTGGGCAACGGTCCCGATGCGAATCCCGGCGCGTTTAGCGTAGCCCTGGACGCGCCACAGCGGGACGACCTGCGCAGCAGCGGCCTGAGCGGCACCGTGCATTGGGATAGCCCGTTGGGAGAGGTGACCTCGATCAGCGCATGGCGTTCGGCACAACGACGCTGGGCGGTGGACGTGGATTACTCCCCGGCAGATGGACTCACGCTGGACTTCGTAGACCAGTACCGCCGCCTCAGCCAGGAATTTCGCCTCGCCAGCCCGCAGGGCAAGGGCCCGCTGCACTGGCTCGGCGGGTTGTACGCGTTCCGTCAGATCGCGGACTCTTATCGCCCGCTCCTGGCCGGCCAGGACATCAAGATGTTCGTGCCGCCTCTTGATCCAGGCGACAGCCTGATTGTCGCCCCCGACATCGAAACCACCTCCTACGCTCTTTTCGGCAGCGTGAGCTATGCGTTGCGGCCTGGTCTGAGGGCGGATGCAGGGCTGCGACTGCTAAACGTGCGGCAGAAGCTGCGATATACACAGCAGTCTTCTGCGGGCTATCAGTCGATCGGGGCGCTGCCGGTGGACGATGCCCGGCGCAGCGACACTGATCGGGCCCTGCTGCCGGATTTATCGCTGAGCTGGGATGTAACACCAGCGACAATGATCTACACCCGCTATGCCCGGGGCTCCAAGAGCGGGGGCTTCGATGCTGACGTGCTCGGTTTCGGCCGCACCGATCCTTCGGCTTTCGCCGAGGAGACTGCGGACAGCTATGAAGTCGGTGTGAAAGGCAGTTGGTTCGAGCAGCGTCTTCAAGTGGGGCTGGCGCTGTTCCTGGCGCAATACCGGGACTATCAGGTCTCGCAGTTCCGCCCCGTGGGCAACAACCTGGTCGCCCCGGTGATGAGCAACGCCGGCAAGGTCCGCAGCTACGGCCCCGAGCTGGAATGGAGGCTGCGCCCACTGGGCGGCCTGACGCTGCGCAATTCCACGGCCTGGTTGTCGTCCAAGTACGTGGATTTTCGCGACGGCGGCGGTGCCGGAGTGGACTTCTCCGGAAACCGCACCGAGTTCGCCCCGCGTTGGGTGGTGAACACGGAGCTGGGATATATCTGGAATCTTCGCGGCGGCTCCGCTGCAGCCGGTGCCATCAGCTACTCCTGGCGCAGCCGCTTCTATACCCAGCCATCCAACCTGGCCGTGTTCGAGGCCGACGTCCGTCGCTTGCTGGGAGCGCGACTAGCGCTGCTGGACGCCGGCGGGCGTCTGGACCTGGGTCTCTATGCAGACAACTTGCTCGACGAACGCTATCTGGAGACCATCAATCGAGGAACCCTGGGGACCATCTACGGGCGCTACGGCCAACCGCGCAGTTTCGGGGTGCAGGTTCAGTACCGATATTGAGTGGCCGGGAGCGGCACACAGGCCGTGATGGAGCCTAAGCACGCCTTCTCCGGTACTGAGCCGCCATTATGCTCGCCGTTCGCGCCGGGCGACCCCTCGCCTCCGAATTTCCTCCGTTCTTCGGCGAGCGGCCAGCAGACAATGGAGGAACGACTCCGCCAGAGGTGAGCCCGCCTTATGAACTCCCCACGCTCCAAGACGGCTGCCTTCGGCGGCCGCCTCGCCGCTGCCCGTTCTTTCGTCGTTCAGCTGCATGAAGACCCGCCTAAACAGGCCAGCAAGCCCGTCAGTGGCCGTGTCGAAAATGTCGCCACCGGTGAGCAGGCCCAGTTCGGTTCCCTGCAGGAGCTGGACGAATTCATGCGGCGCAGCGCTGCTCGGGAGATTTGAGCAGAGGGGCGCCGTTTTGGGCATGGCGCGGAGTAAACTCGGCGACGCCGATGAATCCCACATAGCCGCCAATGAGCGAGACCTCCGCGATCCGCTTCGGACCGTTCTGCCTGATGGGCAGACACGGCCCCTTATTGCGCGAAAATCGGGAAATCAAGCTCCAACGCAAGGCGCTCGCCGTCCTCTGGACGCTGGCTTGCCATCCGGGGGAGGCAGTGACGCGCTCCGCCTTGATGGACGCCGTATGGTCCGGCGCCATCGTCGTCGACGACGTGCTGAGCTACCAGATCAAGGCCCTGCGGCAGGCGATCGAGGACGATCCCAGAAATCCGCAGTACATCCTTACCGCCCACCGCATTGGGTTTCGCCTTGTCGTCCCCAGCGCGACTCCTCCCTCTCCCCAGGACAGCGCCCTGGTCGGGCGCGAAGCTGAGCTGCAGTTCCTGCGCGATCTCCACGAGCGCGCCAGGCAGGGTCAGCGCCAGGTTGCCTTCATTTGCGGCGAAGCTGGCATCGGCAAGACTGCATTGGTCGACGATTTTCTCCAGCGGCTACGGCATGACGCGCCGAACACGGTCCTGTGGTTTGGCCGCTGCCTGGAAACGACCGGCGAGAGCGAGCCCTACCAGCCTGTTTATGACGCATTGGACGGAGGGGCGCGTGGCGCCCAAGGCGAGGAATTGCTCGATCAGTTACGTCGAAGCGCGCCTTCCTGGCTGCGGCAGCTAGCTCAATTCCTGCCTCCGGGGGAGATCGAGCAATTGCGGCGTATCACGGCCGGGGCTCCTCCGGAAGGGCTGCGCCGCGAGCTTGTTGAGGCCCTGGAAGCCTACACCGCCAGCCGTCCCCTGGTGATGGTCATCGAGGATTTGCATTGGAGCGATGCTTCGACGGTTGCGTTGCTTGGCTTGCTGGCTCAGCGCGAGTCGCCTGCGCGATTGCTGGTGATCTGCTCTTGCCGTCCGATTGAAACCATACTGACCCAGCACCCTGCTCGTGCGCTCCAGCTCAACCTGGCCACGCGGGGGCGGGCACAGACCCTGCACCTGGCGCCGCTGCAGCCGGACGACGTGCGGCTCCTCATCCATCGCCGGCTGGCTGAAAGCAGCCCCGAGCAGAGCGAGGAGATCCTGCGCCGCAGCGGCGGGCACCCCTTGTTCCTGATCCACCTGACCGACTACCTGCGCGAAGGCATCCCTGCGCCGGCTGGCACGTCGGGCCTTGAAGGCGTGGTGCCGCCGCGGCTGCGCGAGCTGATCGAGTTGCAGCTGTCACAGTTGACGGCCAGCGAGCAACTGCTGCTGGAAATCGGCGCGGTCAGTGGCCAGGAGTTCGCCGCCGCCGCCGCGGCAGCTGGCAGCGGCATTCCTGTGGAGGCGGTCGAGGAGGCGCTCGAAGCATTGGTCCGGCGCCAGCTCTTCATTGCCGAGCGTGGCCTGGCGATCTGGCCGGACGGCACCGTGAGCGGCCGCTTCCAGTTCCGGCATACCCTGTACGGGCAGGCGCTGCGCCAGCGTCTGAGCGGCTCTCGCCTTGCGCGTCTGCACCGCCGGCTGGCCGAGCGGCTGGAAACGGCCTACTCCGGACGCGGTGCCGAGATTGCCACCGACCTGGCCCACCATTACGAAGCCGGAGGCGCTGCCGCCAAGGCGGCCGAATGGTGCGTGCAGACCGCGCAGACCGCGCTGGACCGACTCGCCACACACGAAGTCCGAGAGCAGGTTGCGCGGGGTCTGGCGCTCCTGGCACCCCTCGCGCCCGATGCTGCGCGGCATGCCATCGAGCTGGGCTTGCGCATCGTCGCCAGTCGCAGCCTTCAGATCGAGCATGGATTCGGTGCCGATGCCGCCTTCGAGCATCGTGACCGGATCGACGCACTGATCGATCTGGTCGGCGACCATCCGCTGCTGATTCCGGCCGTGCAGGTCCAATGGGTTTCCCGGCATTTCAGCCTCGACCTGGAGCGCGCCGTCGCCCTGGGAGAGCGCTTGCGCGATATAGGCCGAGCCGTGCGTAACGTCGGCCTGGAGTGTGGAGGGCTGGGCTGGGCCAGTCATAGCTTGCACAACATGGGTCTCCACGAGCGTGCGGATCAATATGCCTCGGAAGGCCTGCGGCTGATCCATGCAACCACTGAAACGACCAAGATCGCTCCGGAGGGTCAGATCGCCGTATTGGGTATACATGCCTTGACCCGCTGGTTTCTCGGATATCCCGAGCAGGCGCTGGCCCTCGCTGACCAGGCTTGCGCGGCATCGGAGCGATTAGGCAATCCCTACACTCACTGTGTTGCGGTCTGCGCGTCGCGCGGACTGGTACTCGACTTTACCGGCGACTATCGCGGACTGCTGATATTGGCCGAAGAAATGCTGGAATTGGCCCAGCGCTATGGCCAAACTGAGGGGCGGCGTTGGGCATCGATACTGCTCGGCGTCGCGCAATTCCGCAACGGCGACCCGGCGGCCGGCGTGCGGACCTTGCAACCGATGCTCGAAGAAATGCGGCGCCTGGGCCTTGTGATCTCCGCGCCCATCGGCCTGATCAACCTCGCTCAGGCCTGGGCGGCCCTGGGTGATCTGCCGAGGGCCATGGAGGCCGCCGAGCAGGCGCTGCAGCTGATCCGCCGGCGAGGTCATCGCCCCTTGGAGCCCGAGGCCCTGCGGACCATCGGCGAGCTGCAAAGGCGCGCTCGTCCTCGTTCCCTTGCAGCGGCCACCGTACCGATCTGGGAGGCACTGGAGCTGGCGCGCAGCCGCAAGGCGCTGTCGCTGGAACTGCGTGCCGCCACCAGCCTGGCGCGGCTGCTGCGCGACCAGGGCCGTTCGGAAGAGGCGCGGGCTCAGCTGGAGCCGGTGCTGGCGCGCTTCTCCGAAGGGCATGCGCTCTCCGATCAGGTGGAAGCCCGGGCGCTGATCGCTTCGATCTGGGACTGATCGTCGCCCGCCCTCGATAGCCTCCGGCTTTCATCCCTCCGAATTTCCTCCTTTCTTCCGGCGAAACCCGGCCAATCATGGTCAACGCGCGGCCAAAGCAAGCTCCGGGCCCGTACTCCTCGTTATCTGGATGCTACTGATGTCCACCATCTGCCTCTGCATGATCGTCAAGAACGAAGCCCACATCATCCGGCGCTGCCTGGACTCCGTGCGCCCGTTCATCGATCACTGGGTGATCGTCGATACCGGCTCCACCGACGGCACCCAGGACCTGATCCGGGAGCACCTGCGCGATCTGCCCGGCGAGCTGTTCGAGCGGCCCTGGAAGAACTTCGGCCATAACCGGTCCGAGGCGCTGGAACTGGCTCGCGGCCGTGCCGACTATCTCTTCGTGATCGACGCCGATGAAGTCCTTCAACTGCCGCCGGACTACCGCCGGCCGCCGCTCCGGGCCGACGCCTATACGCTCGACGTCCACTTCGGCGGCGTCGACTACGGCCGGGTCTGCCTGCTACGGGCCCGGCTTCCCTGGCGCTACGTCGGCGTGCTGCATGAGTATCCGGATTGCGGACATCCCGTTGAAAGGCCACTGCTGCCGGGCCCGACCGTGCAGGTCCATACCGACGGCGGCCGCAGCCAGATCGACACCGTCACCAAGTACGCCCGCGACGCCGAGGTCCTCGAGGCCGCCCTGCGCGACGAGCCCGACAACGCCCGCTATGTCTTCTACCTGGCCCAGAGCTACCGCGACAGCGATCAGCCCCAGAAGGCGCTGGCGGCCTACGAACGCCGCGCGGCCATGGGCGACTGGATCGAGGAAACCTGGTACTCGCTCTACTCCGCAGCGCGGCTCGCCGAGGCCCTGGGCCACGGCGCCGCGGAAGTCACCGAGCGCTACCTGAGGGCCTACCAGTGTCGGCCCGAGCGAGCCGAAACGCTCAGTGCGTTGGCCCGCTATCAGCGCTTGTTGGGTCGCTACGCCCTTGGCCGCCTGTTTGCCGAGCGCGCCATGAACACCCCGATGACCGACGACATCCTGTTCGTCGACCGCGCCGACTACCTCTGGCGTGCCGCCGACGAGTACGCGGTCTCCAGCTACTGGACCGGCGATCATGAAGACTCCCGCCGGGCCTGCGAGCAACTGCTGGCCAGTCCGCACCTGCCGGCAGCCGAGCGGCCACGGGTCGAGGCCAATCACCGGTTCGCACTGGACGCACTGCGCGGCCTGGGCCCGGCAGGCCGGTAGGAACCCGCGATAGCCGGGTCCTGAATTCCTCCGAACTTCCTCCGTTCTTCTGGTGTTGGCTTGCCTAGCATCCTGGGGAGAGGCGGGCGGCGCCGTTACCGCCCTTGCCACCACCAGGGGACCCGGATGAACTTCCAACGCAAGCTGTGCACCGCCTCGATGCTGATCGCCGCGTGGTACGCGGTACCGGCGGCGGCGGACCTGCAGATCCACAGCGCCAGCATCCTGTCGAACACCCTGTACATCGACGGCAGCGAATTCACCCCGCCGTCATCCACGATCGAACCGCTGATCCAGCTCAACGGCACCACCCTGCAGGTACTGCAGACCAGTGACGGCCACCTGGAAGCGCGCGTACCCACCGGCTTCCAGCTGGCGCCCGGGGTGAGCTACCAGCTGTACGTCTCCTCCCTGGGCGACCCCAACCGCTTCGGGAGCCTGACCACGGGCAAGGACCTGTCCAAGCACTCCTCCAGCCTGGCCCTGGTGGCGCCGACGGGCGCCACCGGCGCCAAGGGTGCGACCGGCGCGACCGGCGCGGCTGGAGCCAAGGGTGCGACGGGTGCCACGGGTGCGGTTGGCACGGCCGGCGCCAAAGGCACGACCGGTGCCACGGGTGCCGCCGGCGCCAAGGGCGCCACCGGCGCCACCGGTGCTGCGGGAGCCAAGGGCGGCACCGGTGCCACCGGTGCAGCGGGTGCCGTGGGCGCCAAGGGCGCCACCGGCGCGACGGGTGCTCAAGGCATCCAGGGCATTCAAGGCATCCAGGGCGTGAAGGGAGCCACAGGGGCCACTGGCGCGACCGGCATGACGGGCGCCACGGGACCGACCGGTGCGGCGGGCAATGCCGGCCCCACGGGTGCCACAGGCTCCTTCTCCAACAGCTACCGCGGCGCCTTCAGCGCCGCGAGCAGCTATGCCCTGGGTGACGTGGTGAGCCACGACGGCTCGGCCTGGGTCTGCGCGATCAACGGCAGCTGCGGTGCCATCCCCGGGACCGATGCGGCCTGGACGCTGGTGGTGCAGAAGGGGGCCACGGGTGCGGCCGGCGCCACCGGCGCGGCCAGCACCGTGCCCGGTCCGGCGGGTGCGACCGGTGCGACCGGCACCGTGGGCCCGACCGGTGCGACCGGCGCCAACGGCCTGCCGGGGGCAACTGGCGCCACCGGCGCCGCGGGCCCTGCCGGCCCCATCGGTGTCACCGGCCCGGCCGGCATCAGCGGGATGACCGGCGACACCGGCGCGACCGGCCCCGCCGGCTCCAGCGGCCCGCAGGGCGCCACGGGGGCCACCGGCGCACAAGGCCCGCAGGGCGCGATGGGTGTGCAGGGTATGCAGGGCGTCCAGGGCCCTGCCGGCCCCACCGGCGCCACCGGTCCCACGGGTGCCACCGGCACCAGCGGCAACGCCACCCTCAGCGGCAGCGGCGCGCCGAGCGATAGCCTGGGCAACAACGGCGACTTCTATGTCGACACCACCAACAAGCAGCTCTACGGCCCCAAGGCCGGCGGCGCCTGGCCGGCGAGTGGCATCGCGCTCGGCGGCGGCAGTGGCGGCGGCAGTACACCCAAGTTGCAGCTGTTTGCCCAGGTCAAGGTAGCCGGCGCCTCCGTCAACATTGGCTCCTCGGTGGCGCCACCGCAGGTGCTGAACTGGGATACCACAGTCACGGCCCCCGAGGCGTCGGTCGGCACCTGGACCAACGCGTCCAACGAGACCGGCTCGGCCAGCCCTCTCCCCGCGAACGTCGGCGGCACCGGCGGCGCCGAGCTGAATACCGGCTCCGGCAATCCCGACACCTTCACGGTGGCCAAGGCGGGGCTCTACCAGATCGTCGTGCAGGCCACCGCCTCCGCCACCAGTGGCGGTCCGATACCGAGCATCCAGGTCGGCAACGTCTGGAACGACGGCGACGACCTTTACGGGGACGGCTTATTCAACAACAACACCGCACAGGCCCCGCACAAGGGTCGCGGCTGGGTGTCGACGACGGTCTACCTGAACGCCGGCGATTACTTCAAGGTGCGGATGGGGAGTACAACCACCGCTGTTGCCATCCCGCTTGCCGAGGACGGCAGCACCTTCATCCGCGTCATCAAGCTTGATTGACGCCGGCCGCGTTCGGCAAACCGGACTTCACGCTTTGGGAGCCCCCGGCCGAAATTCCTCCGAACTTCCTCCGTTCTTCGTGGCGCGGCTTGCCTAGGATTTGGTGAACGCTGCGGTGACCGTCACCGCCATTGCCACCAACAGGGGATCCGGATGAACTTCCAACGTAAGCTGTGCACCGCCTCGATGCTGATCGCCGCGTGGTACGCGGTACCGGCGGCGGCAGACCTGCAGATTCACAGCGCCAGCATCCTGTCGAACACGCTGTACATCGACGGCCAGGAATTCACCCCGCCGTCATCCTCGATCGAGCCGCTGATCCAGCTCAACGGCACCACGCTGCAGGTACTGCAGACCAGCGACGGCCACCTGGAGGCGCGCGTACCCACCGGCTTCCAGCTGGCGCCCGGGGTGAGCTACCAGCTGTACGTCTCCTCCCTGGGTGACCCCAACCGCTTTGGCAGCCTGACCACGGGCAAGGATCTGTCCAAGCACTCCTCCAGCCTGGCCCTGGTAGCGCCGACGGGCGCCACCGGCGCCAAGGGTGCGACCGGCGCGACCGGCGCGGCTGGAGCCAAGGGTGCGACGGGTGCCACGGGTGCTGCCGGCCTGGCGGGCGCGAAGGGGGCCACGGGCGCTGCGGGTGCCGCGGGCGTCAAAGGCGCTACGGGGGCCACCGGTGCTGCCGGCGCCAAGGGCGGTACGGGTGCAACCGGTGCCACCGGCGCCAAGGGTGCGACCGGCGCGACCGGCGCGGCTGGAGCCAAGGGTGCGACGGGGGCCACCGGCGCGCAGGGTATCCAGGGTGTGGCGGGCGCCACCGGTGCAACCGGCATGAGCGGTGCGACCGGAGCCACCGGCGCGCAGGGCGTCCAGGGCATCCAGGGCGTGACCGGCGCCACGGGTGCGCAGGGTGCGGTGGGCCCGATGGGTGCCCCCGGTACGCAGGGAATCCAAGGTGCGCAGGGCATCCAGGGCCCTATCGGCCCCACGGGCGCGACCGGCGCCACGGGCGTGACGGGAGAGACGGGTCCGGGTGTGCCGGTGGGCGGCTCCGCGGGGCAGGTGCTGGCCAAGGTGGATGGCACCGACTACAACACTCAGTGGACCACGCCGACGGCGGGCGCCGGGGGCGGCGCCAGCGTCCAGCTGCGGGCCAACAAGTTGGGCGGTAGCGGCGAGACATGCCCCACTGCCATCAGTACCACTCCCTCCACCATCGCCTTCAACAACGTTTTAACGTCGCCCAGCAACGGCAGTAGCTGGAACGGCAGCGTTTTCACGGTGGGTCCGGGCCAGGGGGGGCTATACATGGTGCAGGCGCGCGTCCATACGCCGGATGCATCACCGGCTACGAATACCGTTGGGCTACAGCTGACCATATCGACCAACAACACGCCCTACAGCCCGTACAGCGACTCCAACATCTACGGTCCGTATCCCGTGCAGCAAACGAACACTATCGCCGGAACCAAGGGCAAGGGTGAAGTGATTGGCTTTGTCCCGCTGGCAGCCGGAGACAGCGTCAAGCTCTACTGCATTGGAGCAAACAGCAGCACGGCGCCACAGCCGCTCGCGACCGATGGCGGAAGCAATCTCACGATCGTGAAGATGAATTGAGGACAGGCACGGCGGCGCCTGGGGAAGTTGGCAGAGACTGCATTCCTACAGGCGCCGCTCCTTTGCCTTCCGGCATCCACCGAGTCCTTGATGGGGACCGGCGCGATGGGAGCCTCTGATGTACCCGGCGAGATAAATAAAATGACTGCCAGATTCCCTCAGTGGTTGCGGAATGGCTTGATCGGGATCGTACTTGGCAGTGCTCTTGCCTCGGCCGAGGCCAATGATCTGGGTGGCCAGCAGGCCTACCGGCTGTCCGATCCCAATGCGCGTTCGGTCAAGCTCAGTACGTTGGATTTGCGCGAGCGCAAGAAGGCGGGGGGCTACGTCTTCAACACCACCAACAACATCGAGCGACAGATCAACTGCAACCTCAGCGTCAGCGCCACGGGCAACGCGGCCTCGCCGACGCATTCCGGCTCGGGTATTGCTCCCGTCGGCATGCAAGGCTCCGGGCTCAATGCGACCACCACCGGCAACCATTCCGTGGCCGACAACAGCGCCTCAGGGGTCAACAGCAGTGTCAGCGGGTCCAACACCTACCCGGCGCTCAATGCCAACAACAACGTCGGCAGCTCCCTTCAGCTCGACGGCAACAGCCAGCTCAACAGCGGCAGCCACGCCGCCAACGGTACCAACGTCAATCAGGTCGGCCAGTCCAACACTGGCAGCACCCTGACCTCCGGAATCAGCAACAGCCCGACCACGGTCTCGCTGGGCAGCATCTCCGCTGACGGCGCCCAGATTCTCAATACCGTGGATACCACGCAGTCGATGAACGACTCCCAGGTCCATGCCAACGTGGAAGACTCGCGCGCCTGCGACTTCGTGGAGACCAGCCCGTGATGCGGCACGGTCTCGTCCTTCTCACAGCCGCTCTTCTGGGCGGCTGCGCCGGAGTCGGCGGCGGCGTGCAGCGCGCCCCGGACCAAGCCCCGCAGATCGTCGGCCCCAGCGTCACCCGCAACACTACCCCGCTGGAGCCGGCCTTCCAGTGCATGGGCGCCGCCCTGCGCCAGCGCATTCCCGCCAAGCCCAAGATCGGCGTGGGCCAGGTGCGCGACTACACCGGCAAGTTCTCCGAACTGGACGGTGGTTCCGCCATCACCCAGGGCGGCTCGCTGATGACCATGTCCGCGCTGGGCAAGCTGCGCGGCGCGGTTCGTGTGTTCGAGCGCTTCGACACCACCGTGCCGGAGTGGGAGTTGGGTCTGCTGGGCAAGCGTTACCTGGGCGATGAGAAGGTGCACGCCGTCAACAACAACGGCGACGTGCAGCAGGTGCCCTGGAAGCCCTACACCGGCGGCACGGTGGTGGAGACCGACTACTTCATCGTCGGCGGCATCACGGAACTCAACTACACCATCACCAGCGGCGGCGTGCGGGCCGAGATCAACCAGATGGGCCCCTCGGCGCGCAGCTTCATCGCCAACGTTGCCGTGGACCTGCGCCTGGTGGACTCCAAGAGCCTGGAGGTGTTGGAGACCGTGTCGCTGCAGAAGCAGGTGGTGGGGCGCGAGGTCAGCCTGTCGGTGTTCGAGTTCTTCAGCGACGTGCTGGTGGACGTCGAGGTGGGCGGCAAGCACCTGGAGCCCTTGCAGCTGGCCGTGCGCACCACGCTTGAGCAGGCCGTGCTGGAGCTGCTGAGCCCCATGGCGGGTGTCGATCCGCAGCAGTGTATCGAGTACCGGCCCGAGAACCTGAAGCTGGCACCGGGCAGTTCTCTGAAGCTGGATGGGGCCGCGTCGATCCTGGCGGCGCCGAAGGCCGGCACCGCCGGCGGAGCAGGAGCCGCGTCGCGGCCTGAATCGGCCGACACGGCCGTGGCGCCCGCACCAGCAGCTTCGGCGCCAGCGGTTTCCACGCCCGTTGCACCGCTGCTGCCGCAGACCGGCCGCCCCGACATTGGCGGGGGCGAGGGACAGTTTGGACCGCGAGGCATCGGGCCTGAGGCTTCGCGCCGACCGCGCGACGGAAGCGCCCCATGAGTCCGCGCCCGATGAAGCCGGCACCGACCGGCGACCCGCCACGACGGCACGGAGGTCCGCCATGACCGGCGAACCTCGCGGCGATTGAACGCCGCACCGCAACCCATTCGATGCACCGAACGTCATACCTAAATATTCAAGGGGACCGCTTCCATGAACAACAAGCTACCGTTTGCCCTATCCGCCCTCGGCCTTATCAGTCTGGCGATCCATCAGCCGGCCTTCGCCCAGCAGTCGGGGCCCGCACTCAACATCGAGATCACCCAGACCGGTGGGGTGGTCAAGCCGCCGTCGGGCGCCGTGAGTATCGAAGGAACCCCCTTGAAGGTGATCGACGGCGACAGCCCCGAGACGAAGTATCTGGTGTTCACCGACGAAGCGGCGGACATCACCTTTACCTTTGAGATCGAGATTCCGGGTGACGGAACGCAGACGGGGGGGTTCACCATCGAGGCTGTGGACCGCGCCGATGCGGAGGCGAAGTTTGCCGCGGCCTATGCCGACTTCCTGACCGCGATCAACAACAAGAATCCCGGTACCACGGTCACTGGCGTATCGGACATCAAGATTCCGGATGGACAGGTTCTCGTGTCGACTGACAAGTACTTCGCTGTAGGCGAGCCCAGCGCCGGAGGCCCATCGCGCCTCGTGGCCGCCACCAACGAACTCAGCAACTCCGTCATCCTCACCAGCTTCGCCGACCCGAGCCAGATCCAGGCGCAGGTCCAGAGCGCGCAGGTCGGTACCGCTGTTGAGAACGCCGTGGATGCGGCGCTGGCCACCTCGGGCAACACGCTGGCATCCAATGCCACGGTCATCAGCCAGCTCGCCTCGCAGACTATTGCCACCGGCGAGAACAGCCTGGCTGTCGCTGCGCTGGCGACGACCACCGACCAGACCACCAGCACCGCGACCATCGAGCAGTCGGGAGCCGGCGTGCGGATCACCAACGATGGCACACTGTCTGGAGCCACCAGCGTGACCGTGGACAGCAACGCGCTGACGGCCACCGCGCGCGCCAACGACAGCACCAGCCGGCTGATCGCCAGTGGGGCCAACTCGGGCGCAGGCGGCAACGATGCCACCAGCGCAGCGCAGGACAACACCTATCCCGCACCGGGCACGCTGACCATCCTCGGCGACCTGCAGGCTGTCGGCGTCCAGGGCCTGGACCAGCAGTCCAACGTCAGTGCCAGCATCAACACCTCGGTCCTGGGCCTGACGGACGAGGCGGGCGCCGGTACCGTGGATACCATCGCAGGCGGCATATCGGTGAGCGGCAATCGCGCAGCATCGGTGGCCGACGGCAATCGCCTGGTGCTGGAGCTGACCGATGCCCTCAGCGGTAGCGACGTGGACAGCGTTGCCTACGGACTGCAGACGGTCAACGACACCAGCATCAGTGCCGCCGCCAGCGCCACGGTCGGCGTGGACGTCACCACGGTCACCAGCAGCGCGCTGGTCGTGGACGGCAACCGCACGCAATCCGCGGCCACCGGCAACCGTGCGACTGCCAGCGTTAGCGCACGCCCGAATGGCGCCGACGACAGCCTGGTCGCGGACGTCGAGCAGTTTGTGCGCGCGGAGACGCTCGATGTGAACATCGAGTCCATCGCCGCCGATAACCTGATCGGCCTGAGCGGCGTGGATACGGCCACCAGCGTCAGCAGCAACGTTGCCGGCAACCTCCTCACGGCCATCGCCACCGGCAACGACCAGAGCACCGTGGCCGACCTCGGCGCGGGCGTGCAGGCCGGTACGGCCAGCATCGGTGGCAACCAGACCCTGGGCGTGGTCGCTGGCGACCTCACACTGAGCGCCAACATCAGCAATTCTCGTATCGGCACCGTCGCTACCACCGACGCCCTGTCGCAGACCACGGTCTCGGACAATACCGCCATCGGCCAGGTGATCGGCAACAACGCCCAGCAGAGCGTGGCCGCGTTCGCCGGCGCGCGTGAAGCCAATCTGGGTGTGATGCAGGACCAGCAGGCGATCGGATCATCGACACAGCTCCTGACCCTGGCCGCCGACGTCAACGGGCTGGGAATCGGCTCCAGCGCCACCACGCTGGCGGCCCCGCAGCTGACCGTTTCCGGCAACCGTGCCGCAAGCCTGATCACGGTCAACCGCAACAGCCAGAGCCTGGGCGCGCAGAGCGGCGGCAGCAATGCCACCGGCACCACCGCGGTCAGCGCCACCCAGGCGGCAGACAGTATCAGCACCGGCGCCAACGTCACCGACCTGCGTCTGGGCGTGATTGACGCGGGCACCACGATCAGCGCGGACCCGGGCCGCGCCGCGGCGGAGATCACGGTCTCCGGCAATACCGTGGACGCGCAGACCGAGCTGAACCGCTCGGTGCAGACGCTCGACAGCGCCAGCGGCAATTTTGAAGGCACGGTCGTACTCAGTGCTACCCAGACCGCCAACACCGCCGCTGGCGGCGTATCGGACGTAGTGGCTGGCCTGACCCGCGCCGGCGCCGGCCTGTACGGCGCCACCGAGCCCATCGACATCGTCGATGGCCGCTTCAACCTGACGATCAGCGACAACAAGCTTGCTGCGCAGGCGCAGGCCAACCAGGCGCAGGCACAGATCGGCGCGGTCAGCGGCGTGGTCAATCTGCCCAGCGCGACCGACCGTCTCGGAGTCAGCCTCACGCAGGTCGCGGATGACGTGGACACGCGGGCGCAGAATCTTGACACCGGCCTTGGCCTGGTCGAGTCCAGCCCGACGGCAGCACTGTTCGGCAGCAACACTGATAACGTCTCGCTCAACGTCAACGGCAACACGCTGCAGGCGCTTTCGCGGCGCAACAATGCGGGAATCGTGTTCGGCGCGGTGTCCGGCCAGATCAATCAGGGCGACGTGGGCAGCCTGGTCAGCCAGACCGGCGGCATCGGTGCCTCGCTGGCTCAGAACAGCGGCGTCTATGTTGGCGTCACCGCCGCCACCACGGCCGCCGATCTCGGCCTGGGCAACGCCCGCGCGGGCACCGGCCTGACGGTCACCGGCAATAGCGTGCGCGCCGATGCGGCCGACAACCTGTCCACTATCGTGGGTGCCGGCGTCAACGGTACCGTGGGGGCCAGCGCACGCGTCGGCGCCACGGTTACCCAGGCCAGCGCGGGAGCGACGGTGGATGCCACCAACAACAGCGTCAACCTCGGCGCGAACCTGCTCAACGGCGGCACCGTCGGAAACGGCACCGGCAGCACCAGCGTGAGCGTCGCCGACAACAGCCTGGTCGCCGTGTCGGCAGCCAACAACAGCACGGCAAGCCTGGGTGGGATCTTCGGCAGCATCGCGGCCGGCGGAACGGCGGGCATCGATACCACCCAGACGCTGGACAGCCTGGTCACGGCCAGCAGCAACAGCATCAACGCCGGAATTACCGACGCCAACATCGGTAACGTTGCGGGGGCAGGTGCCACCAGCCTGAGCGTCTCGGCCAATGGCGTCACCACGGTCGCCAGCGGCAATGACAGCCGCGTGGTGGACCTGGGTGATTCCGCCGCCAACATCGACGGCACGCTCGGCGCCACCGCCACGCAAACGCTCAACAGCAACGCTTCGCTGGCGGCCAGCAACGGCGGCCTTCGGATCGGCGCGGTCGGTATCGGTGAGCTGGGTACCGAAGGACTCGCGGCACTGACGGTGGACAGCAACCAGGCCGTCACCAGCGCCACCGGCAACAACAGCGAAACCACGGGCACGGTGTCGGGCACGCTGACCGGGCAGATTGCCCTGAGCGCCACGCAGGTCATCAGCGGTTCCAGCGGCGGCATCAGTGCAACCAGCGGCACCACGGACAATGTGATCGGCGTACAGGCCGCCACGCTGGGTGCCAATACTAGTGTCAGTGTGGCCGACAATACGGTCCGCTCCGCAGTGGCAGGTAACCGCGTGCTGAACAACCTGGACGGCGCGGCCTTCTCCAGCGCCACCGGCACGATCGCGCTGACTGCGACGCAGGCCCTGACGGGCAACGCTGCGGCCACCAGTGGCGACCTGTTCTCGGAGGTGACCAACACTATGGTGGGCGTCATCGGCGGGGATGGCAGCGTTCTGCCGGCAGCGGCGGTCAGCGGCAACCGGCTGCAGGCCACCACGGTGGGCAACGACTCCAGCCGTCTGCTGAACAACCTGAGCGGCAACTTCAACGCTGCGACCACGGCGGTGACGGCCAACGACACGCAGACCACCGACGCTGCGGTGCTGGTGGCACGGGTGGCGGACAGCAGCATCGGCAGCAGCCTGTTCTCCGACTCGTCGATCCCGACGGCGCTGTCGGTCAATGGCAACGTCGTGGTGGCCCAGACGATCGCCAACAGCAGCAATCAGCAGGTGCAGCTGAATGGCGTGAGCACCATGGGCGGCCCGCTGACCAGCCTGAGCGCCGGCCAGAGCCTGCTGAACACTACGGTGACGGCGACGATCAGCAGTGTGAATGTCGGCTTCAGCACGGCCGGCCTGACCACGCCGGGCAGCTACACGGGCGGGGCCGTCACCAGCGGCAACAACCTCAATGCCACCGCCATCGGCAACCAGAGCAGTCTGGTCCGCAGCGGCCGATAAGCCAGGCGGCTCCGGTCCGGGACTGCGCCATTGTCCCCGATGAGCGCAGTCTCGGGCTGAAAGCCAGTTTTGTTGAAAGGGAATTCGAATCCGAGCAAAGGCCACGGTACTAGAGCGACGGTGAGCTGAACTCTATGAACCCGTGCCTGACGACTCCCAGCGAGCACGAGTTCAGGCCCAGTCCACGGTGTCCATCAAGCGCCGGGGCCTTTCCCTCTGCCAGTACCAAAGTGGCAGAGGGCTTTCTATTGGAGCGATCTGCAATGACACGGCCGGTTAAGTGGCGATTCAAGCGAACCGTCTGGGCCTTGGCCCTGGCAGCGCTACCCTGGGCGCCGCCGGCGCCGGCACAGACAGCGGCACCCACTCGGGCCAAGCTGATGATCAACGTCCGCGCGCAGCCTGACCTGGGCAGCGGCATCCTCGGCGTATTGAATCAGGGCGAAGCGGTTACCGTGCTGGCGGAGCATGGCGAGTTCGTGCGCCTGCGAACCCCAGGGGGTACCGAGGGGTACCTCAAGCACAAGTATCTGCTGAACTACGCAGGCCCGCGGCCAGCACCGGTTGCTCCGCCGCCTGTAGCCGCTCCGGCAACGCCGCCGGTAGAGATCTACCGCTCACCCTATCCGGCCGTGCCTCTGGCGGGAACCCCGACGCGGTCGCCGGTCTCCAGCGTGCCGCCCCCGCCGATGACTTTCCTGACCACCGGTGCCGGTGCCGGAATCCAGTTCACGGCAGGTGTGGGATCGGCATTCAGTAGTCAAAGTCGGGAAGGCCTGCGGCGGGACCTGGCCAGGGAGGGTTACGCAGGAGAGGTCGATAAGCTCGATCGCGCAGTCCCTGGTGGATTCCTGCGTGTCGGCTATGGGTTGAGTGCGCCCTGGAAGGTCGAGGTGGCACTGAGCTACATCGATGACTTTGATGTGTACCTGAGCTCAACGGCCCTGACGCCGATCACCTTGGCGCAGTCGGTGGAAGACCATGCGCCGGCCAGTGGCTTCGGATTGGCGCCGACGCTGGGCTACGGCTGGAACTGGCCTGGCAGCGCCATGACCCTGCGGGCCGGTGGATACTTCTCGCTCGGCAACGAGACGCAGGTCCGCCTAAACGGCCGTCCGTTGGATGTGGACTACCAGACGCACAGCTGGCTGGCGGGCGTTTCCTGGGAGACAGCCGGCGATTCTGGAATCTGGTACGGGCTGGACCTGCAAGTCATGGACCTGAACGAACTGGCAGGGCTGGTGGCGGTGAGCTTGCGATGGGGCAACTGAGCCGCAGCCGTATGGAAAGCCCACCGGTCGAGAGGGGTGGTGAGATTCACCGGCAGGATCGGAGACTCATGGAACGCACTGTTCTGCCCGCCGCACTCGCTCAAGCCCTCCAGGCGGCAGCACGTTCCTTCGTCGTGCAGCTGTGCGACCCCGCTGATCCCACCCCCGCCCAGGCCATCGGCAGGGTCGAGAATGTGGCCTCGGGCGAGGTCGCGTACTTCTACACGATGCAGGAACTCGGGGAATTCATGCGCCGCACGGCCGGAGCCGGCGGCTGATCCAAGGCGCATGCTGGACGATATTGGCGCATCCTGCTGCGTCGGCAGGCTTCATACTGCTGCCCTGCCTTCCTGGAAATTAACCCGTGAGCCCTGAGCGTCCCGTCGCCCGACCCTTGTATCTCTGGTTCGTCGTGGGCGTGCTGCTTCTGACGTCGATGCTGTCCTTCCTGGATCGCCAGGTCCTCAGCCTGCTGGTGGCCCCACTCCAGGCGGAGTTCCAGATCGGCGATGCGCAAGTTGGGCTGCTATTGGGCGGGGTGTTCGGACTGGCGTACGTCCTGGCCGGCCTGCCTTTGTCCTACGTGGCGGATCGCGGCCATCGCCGCAACCTGATCATCGCCGGGCTATTGTTCTGGAGCCTGGCAACAGCAGCGACCGCACTGTCGCGAAGCTTCGGAGATCTGCTGCTGGCGCGCGCGGCGCTCGCGATCGGTGAGGCGGCGCTGGCGCCCGCGGCTTATTCGTTGATCGCTGCATATGCTCCGCCTCATCAGGCTGCACGCGCGACCAGCGTATATTCGCTGGGTGTCTATCTGGGCGCTGGCGCCGCGGTGCTGATCGGCGGGGTGCTGCTACAAATGATCGAAAGCGGTGCCTACTGGACGCTCCCGGTAATCGGCGCCGTGCAGCCATGGCAGGCGGTACTGCTGCTACTTGCCAGTGCCGGACCCGCGCTGGCACTGCTGTTGCTCGCTGTGCGGGAGCCACCGCGCACCGTGCCGGCATCCCAGGCTGGATCGGCCCAATGGACGCTCCTGCGCGGGCGCTGGAGCGTGATCCTGCTTCTGGCCAGCGGATTCGCGCTGATGGGCATGTCCGGCTACGCGTCCTCGGCCTGGCTGCCCAGCTACTTCGTGCGAACGCACGGTTGGTCCGTGGCTACCTTCGGCATGACCTACGGCATCATCATCTCGGTCTTTGGAGGCGCGGGGGTGCTTTTTGGTGGCTGGCTGGCGGACCGCTGGACTGCCGCCGGGCACAGGGATGCCGTGCTTCGAGTGGGGCTGCTGGCGTCAGCGGGCAGCGTGGTGTTCGGGCTCTGGTTCCTGTTGCCGATCGATGGGCGCGTTGCTGCCGCTTTTATCGCACCTTCTACTTTCACGATCGCGATGACCGGTGGACTCTGGGCGGCCGGCCTGCGGCAGTTGGTGCCTGTGGTGATGATCGGACGAGCGACGGCGTTGTGCCTGATGATCATGACACTGGCCGGACTCGGCCTGGGGCCGACACTCGTCGGCTGGCTCAGCCATGCCTTTTTCAAAGGCGACGGGTCATTGGCAATGCCATTGCTGCTGGTCTGTGGCGGGTCACAGATTCTCGGAGGCGTGGCGTTATGGGCAGCACGCCGTCCCTATCTGTCTGCTATCAGCATATCGAGCTGAAAGAGTGACACGGAATCCGCATGGAAGGCATTCGCAGGCTTAAAGGTGGCAGAAGGGCTGCGTGGCCATGCCGATCGCTGAAGCAGGGATGCCAAGGGACGGGCACAGAGCGATTGGGTGAATGCACATGACCCCCGAGAGGCGTGGGCCTAACCTGGGCACAAGATGGGCATTCATGCCCAACTACGTTTTGTGCCTGGAATTGGGATCGGGTCAATCCGTGAAGAGCGGAGATTGGCCGAAGTTTTTCGAGAGCAGGGTGCCGGCTGCCGAGCCGGCACTAAGTCTTTGATTTGGTGCGCCCGGAGGGATTCGAACCCCCGACCCTCGGCTTCGGAAGCTATAAGTGTGTAACGCTACAAGCGACGATATTTCACTTTAATCTATTAAAAACAATATGTTAAATCAAAAAGCAGCGTCGCATTTTCATGCAATAATATAGCACAATGTAGAACTAGGTAGATTACCGCACTACGAAATCGGTCGATAAAGTTGACTGTTTCTGCGCTTTTCCAGTATACAAAGCCGGTGCGGCTCGGGTGACTGAGCGGTATAGATCCGCGTCACCAAGTTGGGGTGCTTGGGGGCATCCGGGAGGAGACCGAGCTGTCTCCGATTTGTGGCTCCCGCAGGGATCTGAGGGCAGACACCAGCTTAACCGCCGCTTGGGAAGACTCTTTGCCAGCAATATGGGTATGGGGCATGCCTTGCTTTGGCGCCTCTTCCGGCACGCGTCGACCGCCGATTTGGCGGACGTGCCAGTGACAACATGAGGTGGTTCTCGAGGCTCGTGAAGGTGCTGCAGCTGTCGCGATTCGAGGCTGCGGGACGGCATCCGCCGACGGGCGGGAATTGTGCTTAGGGGATGGTCCCAAATCGCCTGCTCAGACGACCAGGCGTGGGGTACGTGCTGGCCCCCGAGTTGGGGGTTTTCTACAGGTCGGAGTCGGGACATGGCACGTTCCCCGAAAGGGCGAGATTCAAGGGACGCAGCGGTGGGCTGCATCGAGCTCACTGCAGGGCAGCTGCAGGTGATCGCCCGAGTTCAGCCCGAAGAACTTTTCAGACTGCATATCGCGTACCGGCCGGAGAGCCCCGTCCGTACCGAAGAAGGTGCATTGGCGCTTCTTCAATTGGTGCCTCCCCAAGTGGCGTACCGGGGCGACACCGAAGCAGGCGGTTACTCCCTAGCCGGATGTGTCTCCCTGACTCGAAAGTTAATTGCTGCCTGCCGGCCCGAGTCGACCATCCGATGCCTCGTCGTGGATAGGGCGGCCCCTTCAGTCGATCCGGCAATGCTTGGAACCCTCATGTATAAGGCTTGCACCATAGATGAGTTGGTGAAGTGGGCGACCCAAACGGAGATTTGGGAGTGGTGGCACTGGAAAAAGCCCACTGCTGTTTCCGTGGCGGAGTTCTTCGATTTGGGCCGGAATAGAGCTGCAGACTTGCTCCGCAGCGCCAAAGGAGAGCCGGCCGACACCGACGCCGAAAACGCCAACGCCGACAATGCCAAAGCTGATGCCGACAACGTCAAGGTCGACGCCAACAACGTCAAAGCCGAGGCAGACGAAGTCAAGGTCGACGCCGACGACCCCGGGGCGGCAGGGGACAAGGCGTGAAATGGCGCGACCACAGGGCAGCTCTGATTGTGGAGCTTGGGGCCAGGGGAGGGGGAAAACCCCTTGCGTCGCTGCTCCAGATTTTGTTTGCTCCGCCTAATCTTCGCTACCTGGGCGCCATCCTAGAACGGGGTCGTCTGCTCTCGTCGATTGGACCATCCTGGCGCGATTTGCCAGATCCAGCCTCTAGCGCTTCCTCCTTTACCGACGCATTGGTATGGGCCGCTTCGACCGCCGGTTCAATAGACCCCTCCTACCAAAAGGAGTGGTTTCAAGCTCCGGGGCGTGATGCTGGGGTACGAAGCAGTCCCCTCAACAGATACTGCATTAGTGAATTCCCAATCTGGTCGGCGATGCTCGTCGAAATCGACTCACTGGGAAAGAATTTCTTCAATGACCTGTGTTCCGAGGTGATCGGGGATATGGTCTCGGCCTCGTGCAAGTTGGTGACTCCCGAGGCGCACAAGCAATTTGTTAACGAATGGCAGGAGCGCCGGGAGACCAAGGGTCGGACTGAGGTGATACGCCCGACTCATCCATACGGCCCCCGCCTGTCTGCCTTCAGCTCGATTGAACATACTCTCCGATTGCTGTCCCGGCCTGAGCACGACTTGGCATGGGAGCGCTTGGAGGTGGCAGGTCTAAGTGCTGACGCGGTTCTGGGTAGCCCGTCAGAGGCTTATGGAATCGGTGCCGACACCCACGAGCTCCTGGTCGAACTGTCGAACCTCCTAGAACGCCTAGATTTGGACGCGACCCGAGGTGGGAGGCGTTTCAATCGATTGCTTCGAAGCTCGAAGTTGCACGAGATCGGTCGTGGTCGATTTGTCTACCAACTGAAGTGGATCTTCGAGGCGGCCGAATTGGCCGCAGAAGAGTCAGGTCTGACTCTGCTCAGTGAAATCGATCAGAAAGGGGCAGTTGGACGACTCTCCCAGGACTATTCGCTCGAAGAAATTGTAGAGCCATCCGGAACCGTCGCGTATACAGCGACGGCCGAAGAGTCGAGTCTCCTTTCACCCGCCTTGGTGGTGCGGACGAAGTGGCACTATCAACTTGCCCAGTCCATAAACCAGTTGCCGCGGTGGACCCTCAAGGCACTGACCGGTCAGAAATTGGCGCAACTGCTACACACGGTCCTCGGTCCTGAAATCGACCTTGCAAGTGATAGTGTCGAAATTCTGCGATCCAGGATGATCAACGCGGCAAGCTTTGCAACAGGGCACGATCGGAAAACCGTTCAGGAAAGTCTCTGGATCGATGATTCAAAGCGGACCACGATATCCAGTCGCATCGAGTACCGGTTGCAGGACAGGCAATTTCGCGTTTCGGCCAAACGCCCCGAACTGGTGGCGGGCGAGATCTTGGGCGGTCCCAAGAAAATCGAGGACTTCCTTTGCATTCCGGATCGCATCGGCTTTCACCACCTGGCAGAGGAATGGTTTCGCCGCCAGGGGGGGAATCGAGCGAGCATTGCTGAAGCCGATCCCAGTCTGCAGCAGTCGATGCTTCGTGAGTCAGAAATCGACCTTGAGCTGAGGGCGGCTGGAATACTGCCGGCCCAGATAGCACAGGCGCTGCCAAGGGCAGTGCTCGACCAAACGGGCGACCTTGCATCAATCGCCCTTTGGGGTGATTGGGAGCCGGTGCACACTCGAACGATTCGCCATTACCTTGGGCCGATGTCAGGGGGCATCGAAAAGGCAATCGACGCAGCACTGCTGACATTGATCCATCGCGCGAAAAAATCGCATGGGAGGTCCCAGGACCTAATGAAGCCGGCAGACGACGTCCGTGCGCGCCTCGATGGACGGCGTATAGGTGCACCGAAGTTGCCATCACGCACTGAAGTGCAGGACCTGTGCGCCTCCTACAGGGAGCGGCTCTCGGTCGTGCCGGATGGATCGATGGCTTCTGTATGGGCTTACTCGAACAGCTACATTGCGTACTCGGCGTTCATGATGACGGCAGCTCTTGCCTATCGTGCAGCCATAGATCCACAGCAAGAGTACGTTGAGGTCGGCGGACGCACTATCGCCCTATTCAGCGACAAGGACTCCGAAGGCTTCCATCGGCGAATTGTTCCAGTGCCCGGGGTCTTTGTTGATCACCTGCACCACCTAAAAAATCATCGGCGGCTGATGGCCTCGTTGCTGCGTTCGCTCGCGCGGATGCAGGGATCCAACCTCTTCTGGATCGATGCTGGCAAGGCGAGGGTATTTGAGCCTTTGCGCGCCGAACGTGACGCTGGTGACTTGTGGCCCTACAGAATCAATGCCTTGCGACGGCGCATGAGAACGCGCCTGTTCGAACGCGGCGCGCCAGGGCTGCCTGTGGACGTATGGATGGGCCACTGGAACCTTGGCGCCTGCCCCTGGATGGAGGGCTCCGGCTTTCAGGTCGGCGAGCTGCACGACTTGGTCGCAGCGCATGTCGAACCGATACTCATTGAAGACGGATGGGTAGCGATACCGTCCATCCTGGTTGACGGGCTGGCGTGGACGTCGTGACGACCTTGTCGCCCTCTTGGGAGCATTTCCCGGATAGCGCTGCGCCAGAACTTGGGCGCTTGATTTCATCGGTCCCGCCCGATGAATTACAACAGTGGGAACTCACGTGGAGCCGACTCCACCTTCTATGTGTGGCCCCATCGGGTGATTACGTCTGGGATTCGGCTTCCCTCACCGTCGAAGGTGCCAGGGAAATCTTGCTGAAGCATCTGTCGAGGTCGACCAAAGGCTCGAGCACTCCCGTCAGTACTCTGCAGGGCGAGATCGAGCGAGCGAAGGCGATCCTCGAAACCATAGTCGGTAGGCCGATTCCGGGAATCGTCATTTGCCAGTTCCCGAAGCCGAGGCAGACGATCGGGGAAATGGTTGGAACGGATATGGAGGCGGCATCAAGGATCGATGCTCTACTCGAAATATTTCTTGATAAAGCGAGGGGCGGCAAAGAGCGCGCGCCGTTGGACCCAGTTGAGGTAATGGGCTTGATCGCGCTGCTTCTGGTTATGGACAACGGCGTTCTCAATCGCTACGAGCTCGCCTCGGCGCTTGAGGCCCTGACAGAATCGAAGAGCGTCCGCGTCTGTCACAACAGTTACTATGTTTGGTTGCCCGCGATTCGCGGGCCCAAGCATGATGGCGTTGGTGCGCGCCGTCTCTATTTGACGCCCAGAACCGCTGCGGCGGCCATGGCGCTGAAGGCCAATGGATCGGAATTTCCTCGACCAGACGAGGCGATAAAGAGGTTCTGCGCGAAGATGGGCATGCGCAGTGCCGAAATTCCAAGTTTGGCTTCTCTCATGCGCGGTGTAGCCACTCGATTGCGGCTGACGCCGAGAGTTCCCCAATTCGTGGTCGATTACGCGGAGGGCCGCGTCGTAAGTTATGCCGTTCCGGAGTCGGTCTGGCGCAGGTTAACGGGGTTGGCGCCATGGGTCGAACAAGCTCCGTTGGATCGGCCCTCGAGGGAACCTGAGTCCCAGGAAGGCGACGGGGCGACAGGTACTGATCTGCGCCGTGAAGATCGGGGATACCTGACCAGCTCCCGAAGCATACTTAGGGCAGTAAAGGAGTCCGCGGCTGCTATCGAACAGCTCCGTGCCTTGTGTGAATCCCGGCCGCCTGTGTCGGAAATTGACCAGCTTTTGCTGGAGTGGACGATACATCTGCTGGGCGAAAAGCTCACAACGGGTGTTCCGCGCAGGCTGAGCAGTGTCCGGACAATGCTCAATGCACTTGGCCCCCGTCTGATGGCAGCACTTCTGGAAACCCCCATACGAGGGCTCGCCGATGATGACTGGCATTTGGCTCAGGAGCAGTTGCTTGATCCGGAGTTATCGAGCTCCTGGAACGCCACGATCAGGAAGTCTTACTCGCACTTTGTGAGCTGGGCGTACAGATCTGGGAAGATCGATCAACTCCCCCCGTCGATTCAAGGCCAACAGCTAGAGGGTGTGGTTAACGCCAACCTGATCGCTCCGCTCGAATTCAAGAGCCTTCTCGAAATGCTCAGCGACGAGGCGTCCACGGAGAGTGTGAGTGATCGAGAATATCAGGGAGTGATCGCCCGATTTGGGTTCGCCTATTCGATGCGCCGAGGGGAGGTTGGCGGGCAGCGGCGCGGCGAGATCAATCTCGACACGGGGTCAACGATTGATGTTGTCCACAATTCTCACCGAGCATTGAAGACGGATTCGTCGCAGCGGCGTATCCCCATCGCGTTGAATGATCATTGGGGCATGGACGACGACATTCGATCTCACATCATGGAAGGAGATCCGAGCGAAGTCCTGGTTCATGGTTACGGGGCGACAGTTTCCGAAGATACCCTTCAAAGGCGGCTGAGCAAGAAGTTGACTGAAGTCACCGGGGATGAAGGGGTTAGCATCCAGACACTGAGGCACTCAGCGGCGAGTTGGCTTCTGGTTACGCTTTACGCAGATGATCTCAAGTTGGACCGGTTCTCGGACGACTGGCCCTTTCTTCGCGAGTTGATACCTCATTGTGCTCAGGCGAATGGGGTGTTGATGGGCAAGCGCGGCTCCATGCATCGCCTTCACGCCGTGCGCGGCCTCCTCGGCCATCGTCACGAAGGTATGACCTTGCTTCACTACTTGCACGCGCAAGACTGGCTGCGACATGCCGCCGTGACTCTTGGCCGGGAAGCCGAGATTTCTGGGGTGCAGGCGGTTTGTATCGCTGCCGGCGGTGCCAGGCCGCGGGACGCCTCGCTGCGGGCGGTCATGCTCAGTGTCGAACGGCAGTATCCCAGCCGAATCGCTAGAAATGATAATCCCCGCAATCCGGAGCCGAGGGCAGGCGAGGGGAGTCGCCATTCAAAAGCGCTGGCAACGCCGCGCGACTGGATGATCCTGTGCAAGCGTATCAGCTCCGGCGCAGTGGAGGTTCCGGCAGTCACGCTGGAGCTTCATACGAAGATCGTCGATCTGATCAACGAGAAGAAGGCTATATCGAGGTCCAAGCTCGGGCCGCATGGAATTTCATGCCTCGCAGACATCGCTCCAGAATCGGATGACGAGCGAGCCCTGTGCAAGGCGATGCATCTTTGGTCCAGCCGTGTGGGGGCTCGAAACAAGAAAATTCCGGCGTTCGCTCAGCTATTGCTCGAAGCGTTTGAAACGCAGGGCGGTGGACAACTCGTGCTTTCAGTCGACAAGGCCAGTCGAGTACTTTCCTTGATGGACTCGCTTTCCTCAGTGGCGGGCCTAAAGTTTGAGCTTTCGATTGAGCGCCGGGTGCGAGTATCGAAGACAAATGCTCGCCGTGTTGTAATCAAGGTCAGCAGCGTAGCAGAAGCGCGCGCCCTTGGAGCCAAGCGTATCTTCGTCCGCCCTCGATACGGAAACGAGGAAGCGGGGGGCAACAGGCTGCCTTTAGAAGCCTTTGTATGGACGCTGGCGATGCTTGTGCTTTATCCAACGGTATTGGGGGCGACTCCTGTGCCTGGCTGCGCGGAATCCGGATGATGACGCAATACCCCATTGGAGATTAGCTCCGAATCGAGCTGCTGCTCTAGAAAATCGCGGCTGCAGCACAGCGTGGGCTAGAACTTCCACATGCAAATTCCGTCCCAACAGTCGCGGGGCTGCTCACACCCAGTGCCGGTCGCATCCTGGTCGACGGCGTCAATCTGGCCGATCGCCACGCTTGGCGCGAATGCGTCGCCTATGTGTTGGCGCGCAGCGAAAGTTGACCCAGGGGGTGCGGCAGAAATCTTGGACCGGTTAAGCAGCGATCGCTAGGTTCCTGCGGTGCTCCATGGGACTGCGGTAGCCCAGCGAGATCTTAATCCGTACCTCGTTGTACCAGCGGATATAGGCGTCCAAAGCTGCGACAAACTCTTCGATAGTTGTGGACAGCCAATCGCGCGGGTAAAAAAGCTCGTTCTTGAGGCGACCAAAGAAACCTTCGCATGCCGCGTTGTCCGGCGAGCACGCCTTGCGTGACATGGAGCGAACAAGCTTCGCCTCCTCAATGCGGGACAACCAGCCAGGCCACCGATAGTGGCCGCCTCGATCCGAATGCACCACAGGTCGGTTGATGCAGCCAGCAACCGTCTCGATAGCCGTATCCAGCATCGTGTTGACGAGCTCAGCGTCTGGACGGGTGCTGATCGGCCAGCTGACGACCAGGCCGTCGTAGCAAGCGATAATCGGGGACAGGTACACCTTGCCGGCCGGAATCTGGAATTCCGTGATATCCGTGAGCCACTTCTGGTTGGGTCCCGCCGCGCTAAAGTCCCGATTTAAGAGGTTGTCAGGCGCTGGACTGATCTCGCCCATGTACGAGCCGTATCGACGGCGTTTGCGCTTGACGGGGATCAGGGACTCCTGTTTCATCAGTCGCCGAACGACCTTCTCGGAGATATTCATGGATTGCCCGGTGAGGGACGCGCGCATCCGGCGGTAGCCGTAGCACCGGTAGTTGCGCTCGAAGATGTCGGCCATGGCGCGGCGCACCTCGACGTACTTGTCTCCGACCTCAAGCCGGGCCAAATGGTAGAAGAAGGAGCTGCGTGGCAGGCCGACGGCTCGGAGCAGTTCCGCCAGAGCGTAGGTTGGTCTCAGGGCATCAACCAGCTGTGTCTTCTCCCGGTTCGTCAGGAGCTGCTGGTAGATGCCCAGATCTTTTTCTAGAAGTTCGTTCGCCTTTTTAAGAATGTCTTGCTCGAGCTGCAGGCGTCGGATGTCTCGTCGAAGCGACTCGACCTGCCGCTCCAGCTCATCGCGCTCAGGGCTTGGGGAGGGCTCACGTTTGCGTGTCATGGGGACGGAGATGTCGCTGCCGAGCAGCTGATGCTTCCAGTTGTACAGCGTGGGGCGCGACAAGCCCAACTCATCCGCCACAGACCGCGCGCTACCTTGCCGCAAGCACAGCGCGATGACTGCGGATTGCTTCTCCGCCGGGGACCGCTCCCGAGATCGCCCCACGATGCGCGGGCATCCCTCCGGGCGCCATTCTTGAACCCAGGCGGACAGCAATGGTCTGCAAGGATAGCCCAGCGTCCTGATCGTCGCCGAGATACAGCGACCATTCTCCAGATAGTGGTTGACCGCCCGTTCTCGCTGCGCCTGCGTGTACTTCGCCTGGCGCGTGTAGCCGGCCGGCATATCGATGTGCTGCTCATACTGCCGAAACCAAGCCTTGAGGTCGTTCTTGGTTGGATAACCGAGCTGCCGGATGGTCAGACCGACTCGTTTGCCCAGCTTGATGTACAACTGCACGGCGCGTAGCCGATCCTCGTGTGAATACATGAACTACCCCTTCAGATAGTCCAAGATTTTGTCCGCACCCCCCCTGGGTCAACTCTCGCTGCGTGCCAACACGCATCGGTCGTCAGTCACAGGAACTCTCGTTCTGGATTATGTGATGCAATTTCAGATCGACCCGGATGCCCGCATTTACCTCCCGGCACAATGCAGAGGTGATCGAGCAAGCCCACCGGGGGCGACTTTGTACTTCGCTCATGTGACCGTCCATATGGAGGTTAGGGACTTTGCGGCTTAACGCCGATCAGATGGACGCCGAGCCGCTCCGCCTGGCAAATGGCAAGCTCCCAGCCCGCCTGTCCAATTTTCGACTGCACCCTCGCTGCGCCCTCCCTCTCGATGTCAGACAAGAAGGCGAATGTGCCGAGGGCCTCAGAATGCCGATTCTGATGGTCATTCAAGCGTTCATCCCGAAAGAACTCGCTGGCAGTCTTGTTGAATCGCATTCTGGAAATCCACGACTCGGAGGGTGACGTTTGCACGCATATCGACCAAGGTCGGTCCGCACCTCCGTTGGTGTTGTTATGATCAAAATCGGCATTTGGATGCGCTCCTGGAGCAGCGCTTGAATGCGGATGATGTCCGCCGGTCGTATCCGACGCGCTAAACTGAACCGGCGACGCACTGGAATCGATATGAAGCCCCATGAGGCATGCCACGCATCCGACATATGAGGCGCTTACGTAGGAAGCGCATGTCAGGTGTTTTGGGGATTGGTAATGGAAGCATCGATTCTTGGCGGACGGCTTTGCGAGCGAGCTGGGCTGTCAGTCCAGTTGGCATTGCCTGTGGGTTGCCTGAATGTGTAGGAATCTGGCCCTGGTCCTAGGCGATCAGCTGGATCTAGGTGCATCGGCGTTCGACGGGTTCGATGTAGGCCGCGACCTCATCTGGATGGCGGAAGTGTGAGAGGAGTCCACGCACGTACGGTCATCCAATCTCAAGCCGAGGCTGATCCGGATCAGCAGCCTGCCGCGCTCGCCCAGCGGCCTGCAATAAGAAATTATGTGCACAGGCCGAGATTGCGTGAATCCAATTGTCGGCAAGCTGCGTAAGACCCTCCAGTTCGGGTGATCACCCTACCGTAACCAGGAGAGATTGGTGACTAGAAACAAGATTGCAATGGCTGCTGTGCTTGCCGCCACTAGCCTTGCGATGGGCAGTGCCGCCATTGCTTCCAGCCACCGCGAGGCGCCTTTCGTCGCCGGCCTGCCTAAGGTGGATGGCACCGATTTCTACATGTTCCGCAGCTACGAGCCCGGCCGCGAGGGTTTCGTCACCATCCTCGCCAACTACCAGCCGCTGCAGGATGCCTACGGCGGGCCGAACTACTTCACCATGGATCCGGATGCGCTCTACGAGATCCACGTGGACAACAGCGGCGACAGCGCCGAAGACCTCACCTTCCAGTTTCGCTTCACCAATGCCTACGGTCAAGCCAATATCCCTTCGCTGAACGTCACAGGCGGCAAAGTGCCGGTAACCGGTGGCCCGGCAGGCGGCGTGCAGGTGCCACTAGCCAACATCGGACCAGGCATGGGCGCGGCCACAGGCGCGCTCAACGTCACCGAGAGCTATACCGTGAAATTGGTGCGCGGCAACCGCCGCACGGGCTCGGTGGCAGCGGTCACCGCCGCCAGCGGCGGCGCCAGCAGCTTCACCAAGCCGGTCGACAATATCGGCAGCAAATCGATCCCGGACTACGCCGGCTACGCGGCAGGCTTCGTGCAGAACATCAACGTGCCGGGCTGTGCGGCCACCGGTGCCCGCATGTTCGTCGGCCAGCGCCGCGAAGGTTTCGTGGTCAATCTCGGCCAGGTGTTCGATCAGGTCAATCTCAACCCGCTGGGCGCTCGCAATTCGGCGGGCAACACCATCGGCAACAAAAATGTCACCACCCTCGCGCTGGAACTGCCCATCGCCTGCCTCACCAACGGTGCCGACCCTGTGATCGGCGCCTGGACCACGGCCAGCAAGCGCCAGGCGCGCCTGCTCAATCCGAACCCCGCAGGCCCCGTGGCGAACGGTGGCGGCCGGGGCCCGAGCCGGGATGGTGGCGCGTGGACGCAGGTTTCGCGTCTCGGCAGCCCGCTGGTGAACGAAGTGGTGATCGGCATCACCGACAAGGACAAGTTCAACACCAGCGAGCCGAAGAACGACGTTGCCAACTTCGGCGCCTACGTGCTGTATCCGACCCTGCCGGTGCTGGTGAACGTCCTGTTCAACGTGCCGCCCCCTGCCACGCCGCGCAATGATCTGCTGGCGGCCTTCGTCACCGGCGTCACCGCCACCGTCAACGGCGCGCCGTTCAAGTACACCGCACCCACCAACCTCACCGTGCCGGGCGAAATGCTGCGCCTCAACACCGCTATTGCGCCGGCCGCCATCGGCAACCAGAACGATCTGGGCTTCCTGGGCTGCGATCTGGCGGGCTTCCCCAACGGCCGCCGCCCGGTCGATGACGTCGTCGATATCGCGCTTACCGTCGCTGAAGGCGCGCTCACTGGCACTAACGGTCTGCAGACCTGCAACGTCTCCGGCGCGACGCCGATGGTCGTCAATCCGGGTGCGGTGGTAAACGACGGTGCTCGTCCCAATCCCGCGGCGTATCTCACCGCCTTCCCGTACCTCAATACGCCGGTTCCCGGCTCGCCGTAACGGAGGGTGCCATGACCCGACTGAAATGCTTCAGCCTTCTGCTGGCGCTGTCCTCCGCGATGTTCGTCACGGCCTGCCACGACGATAACGCGGCGGGACCGCAAGCTGCGCAGACCACATCTGAGTTAGTGGATCAGGAGATTGCCGACAACACCACCGAGGTGTCGGCACCGCTGCCGCTCAACCAGTTGAACATCAGCGACGAAGACACGAACGACACGGCACCGCCGCGTCCCATCTGAGCAGATAGAGCGTTGCTGACCGTCAATTCCCCCCGCGCATCGCGGGGGATTCTCTCGGCCGTACTGCTGGTCTTGCCACTGTCGTCAGCTGCCACCCCGTTCCGGCCCACCGATGATGGGCAGGTGCTGGAGCATGTCCCGGCCGGCAAGGTGGCGCGCATCGCGCAGAAGGCGCCCGCTACGCCGGAGGCGGCGGCGGCTTTGGCTCAGTCCTACATTGAGCGCGCGCGTAGCGAAGGTGATCCGCGCTGGCTGGGTTATGCGCAGAGCATGCTGCGCCCGTGGTGGAACCTAGCGCTCCCGCCCGCGCCGGTGCTTTTGCTGCGCGCGACTCTGAGGCAATCGCAGCATGACTTCGACGCCGCGCTGGATGATCTCGGCCTGCTGCTAAAGGACAACCCGCGTGATGCGCAAGCGTGGCTGACGCGCGCTACCGTGCTGCGTGTACTGGGCCGCTATCCAGAGGCGCGCGCAGCCTGCGCCAGGCTGATCGGACTCACGGATGACTTCGTGCCGGCGCTATGCGTGGCAGCGGTTCGTGGTCTTAGTGGCGAGTTGTCCGCTGCCTTGGTGCAGATTCAGGCGCTTGAAGCGCCTGGCCGCGCACGCCCGCCGTCGCTGAGTGCCTGGTACTGGGCCGAATACACCGAGATGCTGGAGCGCAGCGGCGCCGTTGAAGAGGCCGCGGCCGCCTACCCGCGGGCATTGGCGGTAGCGCCGGATGACTTGGGGCTGCGCGCCGCCTATGCGGATTTCCTGCTGGACCACGGCAAGTCTGCCGAAGCATTGGTGGTAGTGACACGCGATGACGGCGATGCCCGTGTGGACGCTCTGCGCCTGCGTCAGCTGCTGGCGCAACAGCAATTGGGCCGCGTCGATGCCAGCCTTCAGGCAGCCGTTGCCGACGGCTTCGCCGCTGCGCGGCAGCGCGGCGATTCTCCGCATCTGCGCGAGGAGGCGCGCTATGTATTGCAGGTTCGTGGCGACGCCGCACAGGCTCTATCGCTGGCGAGACAGAACTGGCGGGTGCAACACGAGCCCTGGGATGCACGCTTGCTGCTCGCCGCCGCCAAGGCCGCGGGCCAGCCGGCAGCTGCCAAGACGGTCCGCGACTGGATTGCGGCCACAGGCTACGAGGATGCGCGTCTCAGGCCTTACCTGGACGCCGCACCATGAGCCGCACCGGCCGTCTTTGTTGCGTCCTCCTGCTGATGCTGTGCGGAGGTGCCGCGCAGGGGCACCGCCCCAGCGACGCCTATCTCACGCTTACCGTGGAACAGGCACAGCTCCACGGCCAGTGGGAGATCGCATTGCGCGATCTCGAAGCCGCCGTGGGCGTGGATGCCAACGGCGATGGTGCCATCACCTGGGCCGAACTGCGCGATGCACAGCCGGCGCTGGAGCAACTGCTGAAGTCGTCACTGCAGGTGTCCACAGACCGTGGCGCCTGCCCGTTGCGGATCGAGGATCTGCTCGTCAACGACCGCCTCGACGGGCGGTATGCCTGGTTCACGCTTGCGGGCCATTGTGCTCAGCCACCCGGGACGCTGGCGCTGGACTATCGCCTGCTGTTTGACATCGACCCCACGCACCGCGGCATCCTGGTTCTGCATGCCGGCGCGCTGACGCAAACCGCCGTGTTCAGTCCGGCGCAGGCGCAGCGCTCGCTTTCGCTGCGCAGCGCATCGCGCTGGACACAATTTGCGGACTACCTCCGCGAAGGTATGCATCACATCTGGATCGGTACCGATCACATCCTGTTCCTGGTCACGCTGCTCCTGCCCTGCGTGCTGGTGCGGGTTGGCACCCAATGGGTGGGCGTGCCGCGCCTGCGCACCGCCCTGCTGGACGTGGTCGGTGTGGTGACCGCCTTTACCGTGGCCCACTCCATCACCCTCTCGCTGGCAGCGCTGGATATCCTGCGCTTGTCGATCGCACCGGTAGAAGCGGTCATCGCGGCCTCGGTGCTGCTGGCAGCGCTCAACAACCTGTGGCCGGTGGTCATCGGCCGCCGCTGGCTGCTGGCCTTCGGCTTCGGCCTGATCCACGGCTTCGGCTTCGCGTCGGCTCTCAGCGAACTCGGCCTGCCGGATGAGGCGCGCCTGCTTTCCCTGCTGGCCTTCAACGCCGGAGTGGAGCTGGGGCAGCTTGCCATCGTAGCCATCCTGCTGCCGGTGATATTTCTGCTGCGGCAACGGCGACTCTACCGCCTGCTGGTGTTGCAGGCGGGCTCCGTGCTGGTAGGGGCGGCGGCAGCCTGGTGGATGATCGAGAGGCTCACGTCCCTCTGACGCCCGGGCGAAAGGGCCCAGTTTGCATCCACTTTGTAGCTTGGCGCGTAACGGCAGCAGGGAATTCAATAAATTCAGGGGATTAAAGATGCAACGCATGCTTGCCGCCACCGCTTTGGCTCTGGTCGCCCAGTCCGCCTTCGCCGTTGAAACCGACCTAAGCTTCGATGCACACCTGGCCGGCTCCGTGCGCCATCTCGACAGCGATTTCGAGGCGGTCGGCGATGAATACGACACCGTCAACAATGCCTCCAAAGCCGGGCTGGCCCTGAGCGTCAAGCACGACGCCCTGCACTGGTTCGCGCGCGTGGATGCCGGCGAGAAGAACGAGAAGGCCGGCATCGAGAGCCTGCGCCAGCTCTATGCCGGCGTCGATACCCCGCTCGGGCAGCTGCTGATCGGCCGCAAGGCCAACGACTACCGTCTCTCGGGTGAGCGCCTCGACCCGTTCTACGACACCTCTGTGACCGGCTTCAACGGCCGCGAGGCGCGCGAAGGCGCGAGCTTCGGTCTTTCCAACCTCACCAACGGGTTCACCACCAACACCGTGGCCTACACCACGCCGTCGATTCTCGGCGGACTGCGCCTGAATGCCGCGGGCTATTTCGGCCGGGAGGACGCGCCGAATGATGAGACCGACTACGCGGCCGGTGCGGACTACGTGATCACCGGCCCCGACGATCAATACCTGGCGAGCGCGGGCGTGCAGTACATCAAGATCGAGAATCCGGCCTCGTTTGCGGCGGGCAACGTGGACCGCAATTCGCTGCTCACCGTCAGCGGCTCGCCTGGCAAGTCCGAGAGCGTTCGAGTGCATGGCTCCTTCCGAACGCCGCGTTACAGCGTCGGCGTGTCCTTCGAGAACGTGGACGTGGCGGCGGAACCCGAGCCGCGTCACTACCTGCTGGTTTCCGGCAGCTATTCGCTCAACGCCAGCACGCAGCTGGCGGCGACTTACGGCAAACTCGATTTCGAAGCCGGCAGCCCGGCGCTTTCAGGCGACGGCTACAGCCTGGGCGTGATACACAAGATCGGCATGGGCTTCAGTGGCTATCTGGCCGCGCGCCAGGTCATGCTGGATGTGCCGGGTGACAGCACGACCATCGCGCTGGGACTGGCCTACGATTTTGAGGCTGATCTCGGTTCGATATTAAATTTCTAGGCCGTCAAGCGAACGATTGCGGAGAGAAGCTTGGGACGTGAATGGTAGTCTGCGGTTTGCGACGGACCTACCACATGCAATACCGCCAGCCGCAGAGGACGGCAAAAATTCATTCTCGTTATGTTCGATGCGAGAAACGCAGGCCGCTGTTGTTGATAGGGGCGCTCACCTACGCACGGTTATTGCTTGATGTCCCCCGGGTTGCTACTCCAGCCGGGGCTCGTGCCAGGCAATAACCCAGTGCACCGTCTCGTCCAGATTCGAATCTACGGGACCAACCCGTTGGCGAAAGAACTGCTTAAGCAAAAGCGGGGTGTCCCGGGAGTTCTGAACCTCGAGGTATCCGCGTAGCTCCAGCTTGAACACCAAGCAGTTCACCAGCAGCGACTGGCAATCGTTCCTGAAGGCGCACCGGATGCAGTCAAGCATGAGTCGTCGCGGGAACTGTCACGACAACGCCGTGGCCGAGAGCTTCTTCAGCGCATTGAAGAAGGAGCGGATCAAGCGACGGATCTACCCGACACGGGTTGCTGCGACGTCGGACCTGTTTGACTACATCGAGATGTTCTACAACCCGATCCGCCGGCATGGTTCCGCTGGCGGCGTATCACCGGTAGAGTTTGAAAAGCGCTACGCGCTAAGCAGCAACTGAGTGTCTAGGAAACTCTGGCCGTACCAAGATTGGCAGTCCCTGCACCGGCAGGCTCGTTGAGGTCTTCTACCCAGAGGGGGCCACTGTGGAGGTAAACGTGGTCATCGCTTACATCGATCCGGCGCGATAAGTAGAACTCACGCTTGGGCTGGCATTTAAGTAATTGGCACCAACGCCTCAACAACGCCAGTAGTTATAGGGCGATTATTGCCTTGGTTAGCCAACTCTGACCCACTAGACTCTTCCACAGAAACCATGTCAAGTTTGCGCCCACGGTCAGCATGTTGCGGGAAGTCCCCGTAAGTGGCGGGCCTGACCATCGGAGTCTTCATCTAATGACTGTTATCGTAGCCGGCCGAAGCCTTACTCGACCCGACGGATTGACCGCTCATGCCAGATTGGCGCTGGCAACCATTGACGGGGGAATGGAGTGGCTGAGTTGGGCCATGTCGTCGATCTCACAAGCCTTTGAGTCGCCTGACGAGACCTCGCTTCTGATAGATATCCAGCGGCGCCTGCATGGCTCTGATTGGGTGCATCTGCCCCGCACCGGACTGAAGCTGGGCGTGGCCTGTCTGATGGCCAGCAGCCTCGAAGAATTGCGCGCTCTCACGAGGGTTGAGGCCGGGGACGATTCCGCGGACGCCCGATTGGTGATCGGCAACCTCCTAAAGAAAAGGCAGTTGATCCTCCAGAACGAGTTGGCGAAGGTGCCGATTTTTCTGTCCAGTCTTGGGGTCGCAGCGGACCCACTGTTCATTAGTCTGGCAACGGAGGATTTGCTGGCACTGCACTCCTTCCAGCAATCGCCAATAATGGCGAACCCACCCGACCAGTGGCTCTCGGAAGCTGCGGATTTCAGCCGCCGCCAAGCGCGTACCCCTATAGAGTTCGCTGACTATATGCACTGCTATCTCGCGCTGGCGGCACGCATCGGTCAGGAGGCCACTGAACCGAAGCAGCGTCAGGATCAAGTCGCAGCTGCGATTTCCGCAGTCGGGTCATTTCTCCTTCACGCTCTGGAAGGGCCGACAGTCACCGAGCTGGCAAGTCCGATGGCTATAGAGCACATCATTCGCGATTGGTTGGCCAGAGGGAAGCTGCTAGGGTTCTCGGGCCTGTCTCAGGGTTTTAGAGAAATCATTTGCAACACCGACTATCGCGGCGAACGCGGTGAATCGTGCAATAGAATTGTCAATCAGTACATCACCACTAGCAACAACTTGGTCGGAAGTGGGCGCCTGACGCAGTTCCGGCTCGAGCAAGATGGACGCAGCCTGCGCTTGTACTGGCACACCGCGGAGCACCGAGTGGAGTTGCGGCAAAATTCACGCGGGGATCTGCGGCTGGAGCGGCTGGAGCTCGTCACCTGAGCAGCAGTCGCTAGGTTCCTACGGTACTCCCAGGAACTTCAGCAACCCGTCGGTCCTCGCGCCTGACTGATGCTTGCCTCGATCACGGACTTCGCCAGCTGCGTTTGCATAAGTAAGTAAGGCGGATGTGCCTCCGCTGCCTCTTGAAACCCTAGCCGGTCGTAAAGGCGGCGTGCCGGATTGTTGCTCTCTACGTGGATGCTAACAGTCCTACTGGTCGCCCTCGCGTCGGCAATCAGAGCGCAAAGCAGTGTCCTTCCAATGCCCTTGCCGCGACATGACGCGACTAGGGTGATGTCTATAATGCGACTGTCCATGGGGGCATCATAGAGGTAAAGACGGCCTATCGGTCGTCCATCGTGCAGCAGAATTCGAAACGCCGAAACGTCCCTGTAGGCTTGTGCGTAGTGACGGCACTGAGCCGCGAACTGGCTGGCGAGAAAGGCCCGTAGTGGCGCCTCCGGCCAACCAAGTGCTGCAAACTCGTCCCAGCGCGTGTCGATGTACAAGCTTTCAAGAAACGGATAGTCCCCCCCGACCTCCGGACGCCAGGCCAAGGCCAGGGCCTCAAGGCAGGCTTCGGTCAAAGGTCGGGGGTAATTCAGGCCTGGCACGATCAGTCGTTACTGACGTAGTGGCCAGATACCCTTCAGGGCAATGCAGTAGTTCAATACAAGGAACGGCTGCTGATTTTCATGTGGCTGATCGCTGCCGGTTAAGCCGATGGCCGAAGGTGCAAGTTCGGTATCCACGGTTCCGACAGACGAGTAGTTCCGCGTCGAAGTTGGGCTACCGCCCGTGGTCGCGGGCAGCGTGAATGCGCGTGACAGGCGTACGTTGCTGGCCGGGGCGGCCACCATATTGGGGACGCTTGGCGTGGTAACGGTCGAGGCGATGACCCGATGGCTATGCGGCGGAATCTGCGCCTCGGTTAGTGTCTCAGCTTGCTTGCCAAACTGCTCGCCCAATATGCGCTTTGTCAGCCCGGGACCGGCGCCAACTCCTACGGGTGTCCGGCCGGAAAAGTTCGGCAGCCCGAACGTCGACTTACCGTCGCCACCGAAGGTTGTTCCTAGGATTGTAAACAACGACGTATTTTGGTTGATGGCAAGCAATTGCCCGTTGCACAGCGCCCAGTCGGTGGGCGGAAAGTTGAAGCTAAACGCCCGGATTTCGCCAACAAAAGGATCCATATTCACATGCTCCGAAATCAGAAATGCGAAGGATAGAGGCCATTCACGCAAATGATGAAACTCACCACTAGGGAGGGCATGAGGTTCGCATGCGGCTGCCCACCTCCGACCGGTGCGAGAGCCAACGGACTGATCTCGAGGTCGGTACGGCCAGTTACCGTATTCGGCAGGTACAGCACTCGCCGCCTGCCGTCTGTCGTATTGCTTACCGCTCCTAGTAACCGAGTCTTGGATGGTTGCCGGTCAGACGCTACTGATGTCGATGCCATGAACGCATGCTGATGCGACGGAATCTGATTGTGCGTCAAGGTTACATCCTCAAGACCTCCTTGCTCACCCATCACTCGCAGAGTCAAGCCGGGGCCGGCGCCCTGGTGCACTGGAGCTCGTCCTCGAAGGTCGGGTAAAGCAAAGTTGGTAACGCCATCGCCACCATAACGGGTGCCGATTAGGTTATACAGGACGTCGTAATCCGAAATTGGCAGCAGTTGCCCCTGACACAATGCCCAATTAGGAGGTGCATAGTCACCGCCAAATAAGCGAATTTCACCGATATAAGGGTCCGACATTTTGTTATTCTCCCCCCAAGAAGCGAGTCTGGTGGCTTACGACCGCAGCGGAAACGCGCCGGTTAGCGCGATGGCGTAGCTGGTGACGAGGTAGGGCTGCATGTTCGAGTGCGGCGCGACAGTACCGGGAAAGTTCGGCGCGACCGTTCCGGGATCGACCGCGGTCAGACTGCCTTCAGTTGCATAGATTGGGAAGGCCTCCGACTCCTGGGTAGCGGCGAAAGTACCATTGCCTGGGGATCCTTGATTGGCATCCTGATTAAAGGCTTTCGCCGGATGACTATGCGCCGGCATCTGGGATGAGGTTAAGCCAATTGTCTCGAAACCACCTGCTTTGCCCATCGGCGCATTCTCAGCCACGCCCACCGCTACTCGGCCACGCAAGTCCGGCAGTGCGAAATTGTTGACTCCATCTCCTCCAAACGCTTTCCCTAGCAGAGTAAATAGAGCTTGGTTCTGTTTGACGGGCATCAGCTGACCATCGCAAAGGGCCCAACCCCTAGGTTGGAAGTCAAAGCCAAAGATTCGTACCTCACCCAAAAATGGATCCATAAGTACCCCCGTACGTTTTCGATTACAAATTTTGACTAACAGGCGTGTCCTGTTTGTGCTACCGCAACTGTATACCATAGACAAGTAGTCGAAGTAATTTGTCAACTGTTACCCCGCCGAGTACTAGGTTGCCGTCACAGGAATAGAGGAGGCTTGTTTAAAATGCTGAGTCGCGAAACGCTTAGTCCTTGCGTGGGGCAAGCCTTTGAACTGGAGTCCGCCGAGGGCCTGTTCCTGCCGTTGGTACTGGTGGAATGCGTGGCTCTTTTGCAGGGGAGGGGGTATCCTGGCAGCCGTGAGCCGTTCAGTCTGGTTTTCGAGAGCCCGGTTCGTCCGCATTGGCCTCAGGGGAATTTCCGCCTTCATCATGCACAGCTGCCACCTCAAGTACTTTTTGTGGTGCCGCTGGGACCCGCGCCGCACTCCGGACAAATGCGTTACCAGGCAATTTTCAACTGATGACACATCGGCGCGTCAATTCGCGAGTTTTTACATGCTAGGGTTTCGGCAGCTGCGCAGCGTCCTCGTTGGGCCAGATCATCCCCGTCACTTCCAGATCTGAATGCCATGACCTCCCGAGTGTCTTTTCGCCCCGCTTCGTGGGTGTACTGGAATGCCGCCGGGAGCGAATTGGTACTGTTCGATACGCGCAACGGCAGCTATCACGCCCTGAATGCCAGCGGGTCGGCGATATGGGAGTTGATCGGCGAATGGGGTGAGCCAGCACAGGTGGTAGCGGCCCTGCAAATCCGCTTTCCGGAGTCAGGAGGGCAGCTCGCTATTGAGGTAGAGCAGTTCATTGCACGGGCGCTTGAGCTCGGCCTTCTGGTATCTGGAGTCGAGAGTTCGGCATGACCGGCCTTGCCGGCATTCTGCGCACAGACTACAGTGACCTGGATCAGGAGACCTTGCGATGTTTTCGCTCAGGGCTACCGGTTCGGGCCGGTCGCGTGCCACGACTATGGACCGAAGGCGCCGTCGCTTTGTTGCGTTGCTGTAGCCCTTGGGAAGATTCAGTTGCCCCCGCCGTCTCTGTGTCGAGAGATGGACGGCTGGTGGCCTTGTTCGACGGTCGCCTCTCGCATCGCCGAGACCTTGCCCATCGTCTACAGGTCAAGGCTGATGCCTGCAGTGACGCAGAGCTCGCCGTAACCGCCTTCGCGCAGTGGGGCGAGATGGCGACCCACGAGCTGGAAGGAATCGACTACACATTGGCGATCTGGGATCGACACCAGCGTCGCCTTCTCCTGCAGCGCTCTCCGATGGGCTGGAGACCGCTGTATTGGTGCGAATCACAGGGCCTCCTGGCATTCGCTACCGAGGCTCGTATGTTGCTCAATGGCCTGAATCTGGAGCGCCGAGCCGACGAGGCTGCCGTCGCGGAGCTAATGGTTATGCGCTTCGTGACTCAGACTGGGTCGCTTTGGCAGGGCATCCATGCTTTGCCGGCCGGATCGCGTCTGGATTGGGTGTGCGGGCGACGTCGCGTGAGTCATTGGCATCGCGTGAAAACAGAGTCCCTCGGCGGGCTTAGCACAGAGGACCATGTCGAGCGTTTTCGCAGCCTCTTCGATGCTGGCATGCGCGATTGTCTCGATAGTCCCGGCCCCGTCGCCGCACACCTGTCTGGTGGGCTGGATTCATCCACTGTGGTCATGCGTGCAGCGCAACTGATTCGTGTTGACGGCGGCCAAATGCCGGTCGTGGCCACCGTGCGCTACCCTGGCGAGGCCTGCGACGAATCGCGCTACAGTGATGCGGTCATCGAGGCGGCCCATATCGAACCCATCATCGCTGATGGCCTTATGCCCTATGACTGGTCTACCGCCGAAGCCGAGGCCCACCGGTTCCTGCTGCCGCCGATGCGGCCCGCCATAGCTCACCCGCTGGCGGCTTCGCCGCAGTGGAAGGCCCTACAGCCGCGAGTAGTCCTAACGGGCGAGGGCGGCGACGACTGGCTGGGGGGGCACTACAATTACCTGGCCAGTCAATTTCGACACGGGCAGTTCGGCCAATTGTTGGAGGGTCTGTTCAGCGACCGAATTGCCGACGACGTGCCGCGCCGGCTGCTCTACCTATGGAGACACGGTATCAGGCCTTTGATGAAAGCCGATGATCGCCTGCGTCTGTGCTTTCCACATCTGAACCCGCAACTGCAAGTGCCGACGCTGCTGCAGCCGGACTGGGCACGCCGAGTCGATCTGGCCGGACGCTGGCAGCGTGCACCGCAAGAAACCCCAGCTATAGCCGATACTCTATGGGGCCAGTCACGGTATGCCCCGTTCGTGATGGCCCGGCGCCGCATGGCCTGGGAACCGCTTCTTGCACTCTATGACGAGGCAGGACTTCAGTTGCGCCACCCCTTTCATGATCCGCGCCTAACAGCCTACTTGTTCGAGATTCCGGGGCACCTCCTGCGACGTCACGTTGGGGGCAAGTCCGTGAGCAAGTGGCTACTACGAGAGGCCACGCGCGATGTACTACCGGAGCCTGTCCGTAATCGTCAGGACAAAGCCAATTTCTCATCAAAGATCGCCGATGCGGTGCTGGACCGAATGGCGCAGCGCGATCCGTGGCGCCTACAGCCCGTGCAGCGTGGGTGGGTTTCGGGTGACAGCCTCGAGGCATTGGTAGCGCAATATCGCCTTTGGCAACGGAAAGGCCGCCCCTTCCCGTTCGACACAGGGCGGCTATCAACTCTATGGGCAGTAGTGGCCGTTGATACTTGGCTTGAACAGGCTGCTGTCTGCGGATAAGGTACGCTTCAATGACCGCAAGAATTTCGCGATACGTGCGCCGTAGTGACGCGCACCTCGACGCTCCTATCCAGGATGGAGGCGCTGTGCTGGATCGCGATAGTGGTGAGGTGTTTCAACTCAACGCCAGCGCCCACTGGATCTGGCGGCGGCTGCTTCAGCCTGCAAGCGTCTCAGAACTGGTCGCGGAGGCCCGACAGCAGTTCTCCATGGACGACAGCGTTGCGACCGAAGAGATAGAGAGTTTCTTGCAGACCTTGCTTTCGCGCGACCTGATCTTGCAGCTTGACTGACCCGGCGTCCCACGCCTGCAAGCAACTACCGGTCCTCGACGTGCCGACTCATCCTGGAGCCAGCTGGCCGGCGCAGCCTCCGAAGATTTTGGCGCGCCGGATCATCCAATCAACCGACCAGGTGAAATTCTGGTCGACAGCGTCCGGTCCAGCACTGCTCGCCGTGGTGAGATCGGACTTCTGGCGGAACATTCTCCGGGAATAGCGGTGTTGTCAGCCGGTCTCCGACACTCGTCAGTTGGAAGCAGGACACCTCTCCGCATGGTCGCGCAGGAACCTCAGCAGCAATGTCTCCGAATGACGCGAGGATTGACGCGTCAGCCGTGGCGCGGGCAGCGATTTTTGGCCAGATCCGCCCAGGGATGTAATCACATTGGTGACACTGCCATGGTAGTCGGCCTGCAGCTCCTCGTAGCTTAGGCGCAACGGCCTGATGCCGGACGCGGCAAAGTAGGCCCGCCAATGAGCATGGGCAGCATCGAAGGCGGCCAGCGCCTGCCGGATACCCTCGTAGTCATATTCGACCTCTCGGCGCGTACGCTGGAGCTGCTCCGGGGTGAGCGCCCGGAATACTCCCGTCTTGCTCGCGATATAAGCTGAAATTGCGGCGCGTAGGCGGTCCTCGCGATACAGATAGACGAAAACCGGATTCGGTAGCACCCGCTGCAAATGTGTGTGCAGGGCCATGTAGTCCTCCCCCCCGGGTGGCGGATTGGGGCCTTGGTCGGACCGGATGCCAGCCTCCACTGCGGTTTCACGCAAGTCGCGCCAGAATAGTTTTATTCCCAAGGTACCCCCAGGGTCCGTACGCAAGCGGTGAAGCTTTGTCAGATATTGCGGAAGCGACTCCGCTTGCCAACGTCGAGCAAACGTTGGGCGGAATCCCGCATGGAGGTATTCCAGAGGGTTACCAAGCCCCCCGGCTGCATGGAGAGCTTCCGCCAGCAGTGTGCTGCCGGAGCGAGGGTGGGAGATTAGGATCAGGCTGCGCCGCGGCGCGCCCTGCCATTCCGGGTAGTCATGTCCGGCTGAAACCATGTCGTAGGAGTATTCATGTGATGTCATGACATCACTCCGATCTCAGCTGAAAACCGGCAGCGCGCGAAAGGGCGGCTCCATCTAGGGAGCTCCACGTGCCGTTGACGGCACCGGACCAGGAAAGCAGGCGGCGGCCCGAACTGCTGGCAGTCGTCATGGCCCCTGGTGGAGGCAGGATTCTGAAGCGGATTTCTCATCGTGTGACTGCTGCAGATCCTTCCATGCGCGGCTTAGCGAGGCGACAGATTCCGGCAGACGCGGGAGAGACCGTGGAAGTCGGAGCCTAAATGCCGGTGCACAAGCCAGCAAACTCGCCATTTGCTTCCACTCAGCGGCGTGATTGGCGTGGTCGGCGGGATTGAAACGGGCACGCTTGTTCCAAAGCCCTGCCAGGGCTTCTGGAAGGTCTAACGGAACCCACTCGGGACACGGCATGGTGGAGTCCCCTTGCTCCAAGAACCAGATCGCTCGCACGGGCGCCTCACGCAGCGCAGGCATACTCGCATGCGGCAGGCATAGCTTGGCGCGGGCAGCGCGCCGCACATTAAGTGATGCCGGGTCGTGATTCAGGGCAGTTACAGATTCGGTGAGCAGGCAAGACTGGACGGAAGACACATGGCAGAAGTACCCGCCCGGACGCTGAAGCAGAACGGCGGCGTCGTCGCTGAGTAGAGTCCACCCGCCTTGTGCCAGCGCCGCCGCAAGGGTGGATTTGCCGGCGCCGGAACGCCCTATGATTACGGCCGCCGCGCCGCTATACGCTGCCGCCGAGCCGTGAAGAACCAGCGACCCTCTCAGTGCGCAGAGGCGCGGCAGCAGGCTGCGCGCCAGGAAGTCCGCTTGACGCTCCTGGACCTCCTGTGATTCCGCGTAACACACCAGCCGGTGGCCAGTTGCGTCCACTCCGATATGGCCGCCGCTTCCGAGCGCCCAAAGCCAATCCTCGCCGTCACGATGTAGCTTGGCGCCATCATTAATGTCCCAACGGAACACGAGGGGGCCAGGTTTGCACTCGCCTCCGAGCTGCCAGTGGATACGAACATCGGTCGACCCAGCGCCCGGCCCCGCCATCGGTAGCCCCGGGATCGGCAAAGCACTCTCGATGCACAACCCTCCGCAGTCGAAGGTCCAGAGCTCAGCCATTACGAAAGCATTTACTTCAGAAAGCGAGTAGCCGCCCGTCAATCGTCTGAAGGGAATCCAGACGCTGTCAGGTTAGCGAGGCCAAATTGCCACGCCGCGCAGCCCCCCGCAATACGGCTCCCGGGGCAGCGGGGGAGCAGTATCAGGTGAGGTTCGAAACGCCATCACCGGGATTGCCCGAGGCACCCTGTGCGTCCGATACAGGCACCGGCGCGAAAGAGGTGATCTTAGGTGTCGTCCAGCGTGGCTGCGGGACGGGGGTACCTGCTTCTTCGTGGGCGGCTGCCGGAGAAACCGCATCGAGATCCTGCTGGGTCATGGCTTGAATTACTCTTATCGGAAAACACAAATCTGGTAGCGCAGCAAAAACTAGTCTAGGTTAATTGAAACATTACTCACCGTCGAGCCCCCAACTTTGTGCACTGCCGCATAGCAATGGGCTATCCGTTGCCATAGCGGTTGAGTACAGCACATCGATCTGCCCCTGCGGCGCCGATGATGATGTTGCCGTCGACCTCCAGCCATGCATGCAGCAATATCCCGGGCTGGGTGTTTTCCACCCCCAGAACCAAGCAACAACCGATATTTCGCCGCTGCAGCATTAACTTTCCCGCCATGGCTTGCGGCAGGCAGACTGCCGACCAAGGGGCGACGCGAGCCGCACGGCGCACGGCGCGCGCGATGCGCAGCGCCATTTCGGGTGCTGTCCCGGGGTTGTCGGACCGCAGTTCGAGCCACGGCCGGTAGTGCCGGTACGGCAGCAGCAGAGCCAGCCGAGCCAGACCCAGTGCAGCTAAGGCCTCAACGGCCAGCAGATCATCGGCCAGCACGCGGCTTCGTAATCGTTTACGCCAGCAGGGGCGACGGTGGGAGGTGCTGGAGTCGGGCATACCACCACGATAGCATGCGCGTCATTCGGATTCGCTCGGAGCTGCTATCCAATGACCTCGCAGTCACAGGCCTTGCTGCGTGTTCCTTCCAAGGTGGTGGTCGATGGATTCCTTGGGGCCGAACGCGCAGCCGCGTTGCACGCACTGGCGATCAAAAGACAGCCGCTTTTCGAGCCGGCGGTTCTTGGAGGTGGGCACCTCCTTCCCGGCACCCGCACGGCGCTGCGCTACATTGGCGCTGAGTTGCCGACTCTGTTCTACGAGCATTTTGCCGCACGTGTTCCAGATTTGCAGCAGGCGCTGGGCATGCCTGGCTTCACCGATTATCGCGCTGAGCTGGAACTGACGGCCTATGGCGACGGCTGCTTCTACCGCCGCCACATTGATACAAGCACCGGGAAAGACGCGCGCTGGGCCAGGCAGATGAGTATGGTCTACTACCTGCATCAGAGTCCACGGACTTACGAGGGCGGGGCGATTCGCTTCCATGCGCCAGTGGGTGCAGCTTTCGAAGATATCGACAGCCGCCACGACCGACTCGTGGCATTTGCCTCCTGGATGCCACACGAGGTGCTTCCAGTGCGCTGCACCGACGATCGCTTTGAGCAGCGGCGCTTTGCGCTGAACATTTGGTTGCGCACCTTGCAACTTGCGCCGACCTGAGCGCTCAGCGGGACGGCAGAAGCGCAGCCAGAGGCGGTTCGTCGGCCAGGGACCGCAGAAGGCGGCGGCCGAATTCGACCTCGCCAGCGGGGCTCCAGTGGTCTCCGTCACGCCAAAGCAGTCGCCGGCAGTCAAAGACGTCACGATTCGGGTCGAACTGCATGCGCTGCTGAGCTGACAGATAGCGAACGGCGGCCTCCGGATTTGCGAGTCGCAGGGCAAGCTTTTGATCTAGCGATTGGAATGCCTGTTGTAGATGCGGCCGTAAGGCGTTGCCGGAAGGCGAGCAATCTAGGGCCATCCTCCGCAGCTGCTGCGGGTCACGGTGTGGCTCCATGAGCGGACCCAGCCAATACACCAGCGGGCCAGCGCGCTGTAGTTCCTTCAGCAGCGGGAGCTGGGCATTAACGCGCATAGGATCGATTCTGAGGCCCCGCATACCACTGCGGGGATCGGCCAGCACATTCCGAGACGGCTGCTGATCTTTGCTGTCCTTCATCAGATGAAATCCGGCCTGAGTGTAAAGGACGACGGCAAAGCTATCGGGCTGCTGCTGCAGGAGATCGAGCAGCCGATCATAGCCGCAAGATTTCTTGTGCTGCCATTCGGCCTGGCATCCCGGATAAGCCAGGCCAACGATGAAAGGCTGCGAACTGCTTAGCAGCATGGCGCGGTAGAGATCCTGAGCACGAGAATCGCCCATCACCAACAGTCCCGAGCCGTGGAGGTGGAAGCACTCTCTGATGCGCTCTGCGGTGGCATTGGCAAGACCGTGTGGCATGAAGCGGCAGCGGCCTTCAAGCAGCGGATACTCTTCTCGCGAAAGGCTTCGGTAGATTGCCTGGTGCGAGGTAGGGGCATAACGCAGAAAGAGCGATTCGAAGCCCTTGGTGTAAAAGCCCGCTGCGGCGAATCCGGCGAGAAGTAATGTGGATACCGTGATGCCGATGAGGAAGGGCCGCAGTGGCACACGACGACGGTCGCGCAGCGGCTGCTCCAGCCAGCGCCAGCTCGCCAGCCCGATAATCACCGCCAGTCCGGCTGCGGTCAGACGCAGAGCAAGCGGAGGCTCGTCGCGAACTGCGTAGCGCAGCCAGGCTCCCAGTGGCTGGTGCCAGAGGTATATGCTGTAGCTGGACAGCCCCAGCCAGCGGAGCGGCGCAGCGCCAAGGCATTGCGAAAAAGCCGGCGCCGCCGGGAGCGCCTGAAGCAGCAAGGCGGTGCCAAGCACTACCGGAAGGGCAGCCAGTCCAGCGCCGTGAGGAGGATTCGGCCAAAGCAGGCTGGCAAACACCGCCAGCAAACCGAGGCCACTGAGGGCGATTGCAGTCCGAGGCCCCGGCCGGGCCACTCCCCGCCGCTCCATGCCTGCCACGCAGGCACCCGCAAGCAGCTCCCAGGCGCGACCAGGGAGGAGGTAGAACGCCAACCGGGGCAGACGTGTATCCAGTAACTGTGCCACTATCAGCGCCAGTAGAGCGAGCGCCACCAGCAGCACAGGCACGCGACGCGGGGAGATCCGCAGCAGCGGCAGCAGTAGCAGCGGCCAGAGAAGGTAAAACTGCTCCTCCACCGCCAGGCTCCAAGTATGAAGCAGCGGCATCCAGTCACTCAGTGGGTTGAAATAGCCGCTGGTCTGCCAATAAACGAAGTTGGCGCTGAGGAGTACTGCTCCGCCCAATTCGCGGCAAAAAATCCTTAGCTCGTCGGGTTGCATCAGCAGCACCGCGGCGACCGTGCTGCAGAGCAACATCATCTCAAGTGCAGGCAGGATGCGCCTCGCGCGCCGCTCATAGAAGTCACGCAGATCCATGCCCCTCTGCGAGCTGGTTACAAACAACATGCGCGTGATCAGATAGCCACTGATCACGAAGAAGATGTCGACCCCCCTAAACCCCCCGCTTAAGCCTGGAAGCCCGGCGTGGTACAGCACCACCGCCAGTATGGACAACGCCCGCAGGCCGTCGATCTCCCTTCGGTAAGTGAGACCTTGAGATTGATGATCACGCGAGGGGTTAAGGGCGTGCCTCATCGGTTTCGGCGTGTCTTGCGGCGAATTGCGGCAACGACGCGAACTAGCGGCGCCAGCCAAGGCCACTTTGCCACCAGAGAGTAGGCGTCATCGCCTACGTCCGAAGATATCCGCGTCAGCATCCAGCCCAGATACTCCAAGCGGGCCGCGCCGCTCTGAAGCGCCGCCCAAGCAGCGAGATGCAGAAGCAAACCATCTCGAAATGTCCTGCCAATGCCTGCGCCACCCCGCAGCAATTCACGCCCCTCGACAGCGGCAGCGCGACAGATCAGATCTTCCGATGGCGAGCGCTGCCAGCCAGGCACCTGAAGTTGCGCCCCCATGACTTTTAGGACCTGGCGGATTTGTGGGGGCTGTGCTGCGATGAGGCGCGGATTCCAAGGTGAATCGCCCTGAGCCCCAAAGATCTCTAAGAGATCGTAGCCCCATTTCCAGCGGGCGCAGCGGGAACGGGCTGCATGACAAGCTAAGGATCTATGAAGAAGCTCCGGCGGCAGTTCGCGCAGGCCGCGAAATGGACCTGAAGCGATGATGCCAGTTTCAGGGAGTAATTGCGCTAATGATGGCAGCGAGGTACTGCGCAGTGGTTCAGTCCGCCAGTGAAGTTCCAAATAGGTGCCGCTCTCATTCCGGAAATTGGCGTGATGCCGCGTTCGCATCAACTCACGCCAATGCAGGGGATTCTGCGGAAGAGGTGCTGAGGGAAAGTATCCGAGATCCAAAAGGAATGCCACGGCCGGAAGCACCGTGTCGGGATCGATGAGCAGGTCGACATCACTGCTGTGGCGCGCGCCAATCGCGCCGTAAAGACGCCAGGATAGCGCTTGTCCCTTGAGAGGAAGGCACGGTATAGCAGCTCGCTCAAGCGCTTGAGTCACGTTAATGCAGGCACGCGCCTGCATTAACGCAGCGTTGACACCACGTCGCTGCGCTTGGACCACATGATCAGCCAACTGTGGCGGCAGTTGATGTATCTGGTCACTATGACGTAAAGCCAGCACACTGGCGACGCCATGAATGCGCAATAGAGCAGAGAATGCCGCGGCCTTTACGTTGGAAGTGTCGGACTCCGAGATCGGCTCCCCGGTCCATCGTGCTCGGAGCAGCAACGCAAGCAATCGTCTAGCGCGATCTAGTTCGACATCACCTATATACCGAGTATCAACAGGAATGGTCATTCTTCTATCGTCACACCGGGATGCTGTAACTGAATTAGCGCACGGTCGGCCGAATAGTTCTGACGAAATCGCAGGTAGCGGCGATCAAACGGCGACCTCACATGGAGGCAGGGCAACGAGGGGTCCAAAATCATCATATAAGGCGTGTGTAGAGTTGCCCCGCTCTGACGGACGGGTGTGCGCTTGATTCTCAAGCGGCGACTGCAGCTTCTGCAAGGGGTGGTTTGCCGGGTGTTGGGTTTCTCCGTTCGTAGTTGATGGGCGACTGGTAGCCTAGCGCCGAGTGACGACGGCGCGGGTTGTACCAGCCCTTGATCCAGGTGAAGGGGTGATGCGGGCCTCGGCCTTGCTGCGGAAACTGCTGTGGTCAATCAGTTCGCACTCCAGGCTGGCGAAGAAGCTCTCGGCCATGGGGTTATCGTAGGCGTCTCCGACCATGCCCATGGACGGGCGCACGCCCATCTGCCGGCAACGCTCCCCGAAGGCGATGCTGGTGTACTGCCCGGGTCGCTGTGGTGGATCACGTTAGCGGGCCGACGCCACTCCAGGGCCATGTTGAGCGCGTCAAGGACCAGATCGGCCGTCATCTGCTTCCCCATTGCCCAGCCGACCACCCGGCGACTGAAGACGTCCAGCACCATCGTCAGGTACAGGAAGCCGCCCCAGGTAGGGGGTGTAGGTCATGTCGGCGACCCAGAGCTGGTTGTGGCCATCGGCTGCGAAGCGCCTCCGCACCAGGTCCTGCGCCGAGCCCTGGTGCCGATCCCACCCGGTGGTCACGACATGGCCGCGCCGCCGGCTGATCCCACGCGAGCCGGCTTTGCGCATCAGCCGCGCAACCCGCTTGCGGCTGATCGTCGCGCATACTGAGCTTGCTCCAATGCATCCAGCCCGAGATTCGATCGGACTCAGCGGGCCGCCTTCCAGCCGAGGACCCGGCTCGCGAAGACGTCGATCACGAGGGCTGGATAAACGAAGCCCGCCCAGATCGAGACGCAGGCTAAGTCGCTGACGGCACATATCAAGAATTTGGATTGCAACAGATGCATTTGAGTAGGCGCTTTCACGTTGGCTCGCGTGTCTGTTCTTGCGGACCGGACAAATGGGCTTGATTGATAATACTTAAATTCCATTAAAATCATAAATATATCTTCGATTTCGTCTGGCTGGGCTGCGCCAGGCACATCGGCGCTGATCAAGCTCGGGGTAACGTCGGGGGCATGGAGGAACTCCGGCCGGCCAAATTCGTGCTTAGTTCCTCCGAACTTCCTCCGTTCTTCTGGGGCTGGCTGGCCTAGCCTTCGAAGAACACACCCACGCCGCTACCGGTCGCTGACGCCAACAGCCTGGGAACCCGGATAAGCATCAAGGGCATTTTGTACAGCGCTTGCGCGACTGAGAGAGCTTCGGGAGGCATGAGTCTCTGCTTGCAAGCCCGCGTGGCCTAGCCGGGTATTCGAACCGACCCTTGGTGTCAGGGAGTATCGTCTCATGAGATTCATCACCTCGATATTTCCGTCCGCGGCGCCGGTCAATACAACGCTCAGGCTGTGCGCTGCCCGTGCGTCCGATGACCCGCGAGGTAGGGGGCGCACACCCGGCGCATGTATGATCAGGGGGCGCATCTCAGGACCACATGTGAGGTTCTTATGACATTCATCCTGGTTCCGACTGGCGGGGCCAACTACTGAAGCTGCCTAGTACTGAATATCGGCACCATTTGACGGATATCGGCCCATGCGCGGCCCCTGAGGAGGCATATTGAAAAACCAAAAGGCATCACCTTGCACAGACAACATAAACCGCTCCTCCGCCGATCCAAGTCCGTGCGTGAACAGCATTGGCGGACTTCGTAAGCCCTATAGACGACCAGACGTTCGTTTGTTAAGTGAAATAGGCAGCACATCTGCCAAGTTTGACGGTGCTTCAGAGCGAGCGACCGAGTACGGGTCACTCGGGCCGTCTTAGCGAAAGGCCGCTACTAACCATAGCCACCGCTCTTCTTGTCTTTGCCCACAGGAATTCTTATGCCGAGCATTATTGAACCCTCTTTCAAGACTCTCGCGATTCAGGCTCCCCGGCCCGATCCCAAAAGCGATCGGTACTTATCCATCCGAGATACCCGCTGGCATGATGGATCCTTGCGTCGCCAAATTTCTGGCGTCCATATCGTGATAGATCGGTTCAAAACTCCTTGGAAGGAGCTTCATAGTGATTCTCTGATAGATTCAAACCACATCAGATATGCGGTTGGCCAAATCGACATCCATTGCGATGTCCTCGAGATCACAACAAGGTTCTTTCTGCCTTGTGCCACCATCCGCATCTTCGCAAGGCAGCTCGTTTTCAAAGATGGACGAGAGCGAGCCGAAATCTCCGTCTCTCCAGCGAAATGGCTGGTTCCCACCGCAGTGTCGGCAAACTCGTCAGGAAGCGCCGGCGGCAATGGAAAGCACGGCCAGGATGGCGGACGAATCGAAGTTTTCGTCAGCGACTGCCTTGCTCCAGATTCGAGTCCTCGATTTCATGCTGCGGGTGGAGATGGGCAGCATGCTGGCGCGGGTATCAATGGCAGCGACGGCCGCTCGGTTAGCGCGATGAATCATCACCATGAGGAGTTCAGTGCAAAGATAGGAACTACGGGTGTCGATTTTAACTTCAACCCTCCTGCGGTGTACTTCAGCTTTCGCTGGTTTACATCGCCGGCTCACTGGAGCGGCGGGACTTGGTCAGACTGGACCTGTGGCGAGGGAGAGTGGCCGACCGATGGCGGCAATGCCGTTTCCCCAGGGGTCCCCGGGAATCCGGGGAACGGCGGAGTTTTGTTGAGCAATCATGTCAATTTAAAATCGCTGTTTTCCGCGCCAAGTGGCCGTTCAGGAAACAAGGCGAATGACTGCAAAGGTGGTCGCGCGGGCTCCCCGATGAAGTCCTGCAAGTATCATGTTCAGGGTTTCTACAATTCATGGTGGGGCGTGCATACTGGGACCGATCTACGATACGAAACCAAGGAAACTCGCGAGACGAAGGCCGGCGTAGACGCCTTTGCCAGGGAAGCAGCAGTGACCAGAGGACGAGATGGCCACTTCGAGCACGTGGCTACTCCGTCTGCCTGGCTTTCTGCTCTGTCTTTGCCCCCTTTGATGCAATATCTTCGCGACCTCCTGCTTGCCAACCACGGGGATGAACTGCAAAAGCTACTCGCTCTTTATGAAGAACGCCTAGAAGGAGCCGGAATCGAGCATGGAGATGCCGACATTTTGATCTGGGCCAAGACCGAAGCCGCCAATATTGGCAACCGGTTCAGGCTCAACCTTGACTACTTTGGCAAGCCATCCGGCTACTCGCCGAGTTATTCGCTGGGCGCCACGATTCGCATGCATCAAGCTGAAGTTGATGCAGCCGCCCGCACACTTCTGCTATGTAGCCGGATAGAGTCTCTGCAGGAATCGTCGGAGTCGACCCTGAATATTAATCAGGATCTGAAGTCACTTACTTACGATGAGATTTCGCGCAATGCACAACTGCTCGAGAAGGCCGAGCGCGATTCCGCAGAGTTGCGCAAAAGAATAGAAGACGTCCTCCAGCCCCAGATCCGAAAGCTCCAGGCTGAAATGTCATCACTGCGACTCACACTCGTCAACAAAGCGCGAGGTGATCTTTCGAGGGAGCATGACATTCGAGGATTCTTCAAAATCGCTGGAGCCCTTTGTCAAGCGATACCCGTAGCGCAGCCCTATCTAGGCTGGGGAGGAAAACTGTCCACGTTGCTTGCGGACAAGATCGGGCGAGCCGACTCCGAAGTGGACTTTATAGAGCCGATCGCGAAAATTTTTGAAAAGGCGGACGATCTCTGCAGTGTCGTAACCGCCATGAAGTCCGAGAAGATGGCAGTGCAAAGTGAGGGGGGCATACAAAAAGAGGAACGCGACGGCATCGCCCACGCAGGCGGATATATTTTGGAAGGTAAAGAGAGCCTATCGGATGCTTCATCTGAGACCTCATTGTTCACGATTGAGGAGGAGGATGAAGATCCTGAGCCAAAATTTGCGGGCCGAAAGCGCGTCCAGCCCATCCGTGACAAAGTAGAGGATCAGCTACTGGCCAGAGACCGTGAACGAAGAGAACGCTTCAAGCCGCAAATTAATGAAGTCATAAAGAAGGCCCAAGCCGATAGCTCTTCTGGCAACGGGATCGACAGCATAACAAAGTACGCCAAGGCAGGCGCCCCGATTGTAAAGGGCTTTGCGGATGCAATCCGCGAGTTTCAGGTTCCTCAGAGTGAGTTCGACAGTTACCTTGAGAAACTGGCTTCCCAGAGTGATGAATGGAAGAAGCTTTCCGGTGAGATTAAGAAGTTCACAGACGAAAAAAGTCGATGCCTCACCAAGATCCAAGAATTAGGGCAGCAGGTTGGTAACTGCTGCTCGGCGATCACGGCTTCGGCTGCGCTGGCGTTTCGAGTGGATCACGCTGTCATTGGGGCAGGAGCTGAAATAAGTCCGGTTCTGCGATCGTTGGCTGGGGTCAACCGCCGCCGCGCCGAGGAATCACTTCTGCGCTCGCTATACCTGATGGTGAAGGCCCACGAGGCGCTGCTATTGACCAGCCCAAGTAGTATCGATTGGGGATTGACCGATATCGCCAGAAAAGCGAGTGAGTTACTTAAATCGTCAGGAAGCTTCGGCGATGCTGCCATGCAGCTCGCGGAGTCCTATCGAGCCAACCTAGCACGCATACGCGAAACGCTAATTTCTGACTACGTCCCTGGGCAGGTGCAACAGCGACAAATTCCGTTGCATTTGCACGCCAAGGCTGGCCGTGGTGTGGCGGAACTTTTTGAGGCAATCAATGCAGGCCAGAAAGGCGAGATCGACCCACAGGTTTGTGGCATGATCAAGCCGGAAGAGCACATGGCCCGGCTTGCAAAGATTGAGTTGGTGGATATCGACTTCGAGGAAGCTGATGCCCTGAGCGACTACTCGATGCGGCTCTATCTTGAAGTCGCTCCGGAGGGCCTTGTTCGTAAGGGAGCCCAATTGTTTCTTTTCCGCTCCGACCGCAGTGCGAGTTGGAGCTGGTCATGCTGGAGAAAGAAGGAGTCGACCGGCCCCCGATGGGAAATAAAGCCTAGCGTTCCAAGTGTGGCTGATTCAGAAGTCCTCGACTTCCTTGTCGGCCAGCCGGCAGGCGGTGAAGCGCTAGGCGTTCGTCGCGAACGAGCACGCAGCGCACTTTCGAACCCGCCGCTATGGTCAAAAACGCGACTCTGGGTTGCCTATGACAACCAGGGCATCAGGCGCCGGGCGCCCCCGCGGATTACTCGGTTGGAGTTTCTCGTCGAGTACGAAGCGCCACTTGCCGACGATACACAAGCAGTGGTGTGCATTTATGCTCAGGGGCCAAATCCTGGGGCAGCCATTGCCTGCGATCCGCCCGATATGCTGGGCCGCGGGGAAGGCTATATCAACCCCGCTATGCTGCGCATTTTTGACAAGAACCAATCTCAACAAGTTCAACTGACAGCACCCCGACAAAGTGGCGATGTGATATTCGACCGCTGGGGTTGGCAGACCCGGGGTGGGCCTCCGAAAGTTAGCCGTCAGGCTGATCTCGTCCTTGATTTGACCGCGCACACTGATGTTGTTTGCATCTGGCGGCACGCCACCTCGTCGTCTTTGGAAGAAGCGGAGACCAGCGGCGCGCCGATAGATGAAAAGGGCGCTCTGCGATTGCCATCCGTGCCAGGCGCATCCTTGGTCGATATTGCGCAGGACAGCGACGCGCAAGCGGATGAGATGGTCGCGCTGCGGTCGCAGCCCTCGCCCGACGCTTCTCTTGTTGATGTTGTGGACTCCAAAGAACTTGGGTCCATATGGAAGAGTTTGGATAGCGGGTGGCGCTTGGTCGAGTATGCCGGCGGTGCTGCCTGGATGGGGCCTGCGCGGTAGAACCGCTCAGTAATATCCTTCCAATGGGTTAGGGCAGTGCTACATCTGGGCTGCCCGAAGCCAATGTCGTGTGCGGCATTCTCGACAGTCCTCCCGGGCCTTGATCTCGACCAGGACGGCATTCAGGGCTGCGATCAGGCTCTCGGCCTGGACATTGGGCAGGCCATCGACCGTGATTTTGGAGGCCAGACGGTAGAGGGTGTTGCCGCGCGTTGAAAACTGACCACCTGGGTCAATCTTCAACGCGCGGCAACACACTGCCCCGATGACTGTTGCCGCTCGTTGAAAATTGACCATCAAAACGGGGTTCTGCTCACTGAAAATTGACCAGGGTGTTCTTCACTAGCCTGCGGGGTTCCAAGCCCAGCAGGAAGACGAGGTGCATACCATGGCGATGTACGCAAAAGTGCGGCGAATGCGGTTCCGGGACGGCCTGTCGATCAGCGAGATTGCGACGTTACCCCGCCTTGAGTAGCGGTTTGGTTTAGAGCCCTGGGTTGATGGTAATAGCCTTTGCAGCAAGCTGCTTGGCGTAGACGGCGGGCGCCAGCCCGCCGAGTGCTTTCTTGGGTC
>NZ_JAUASX010000023.1 GCF_030345715.1 Solimonas sp. SE-A11 | reverse complement strand
TGTACGCCCGCACGCCTTCGAAGCAGCCCACGCCGTAGTGCAGCGAGTAGGTCAGTACGTGGGTCGTGCACTCGCGCCAGGGCTTGAGTTCGCCGTCGTACCAGATGAAGCCGTCGCGGTCGTTGAACGGGGTGCTCATGCTGCCTTGATCCTCTCTGAAGTTAGTGGGCGTCGCCGAGAAGGCGGCAGCCGGTGCGGTCCTGCATCTCGGACAGGGTCACGCCGGGGGCGAGCTCGCGCACGCGCAGGCCCTCCGGGGTCACATCCATTACGCCAAGGTCGGTGATGATGCGGTCGACCACGCCCACGCCGGTCAGCGGCAGGTCGCAGCGTTCCAGGATCTTGCGGGCGTCGCCCTTGGCGGTGTGCTCCATCAGCACCACCACGCGATCGACGCCGGCAACCAGGTCCATGGCGCCGCCCATGCCCTTGACCATCTTGCCGGGGATCATCCAGTTGGCCAGGTCGCCCTTCTCGGACACCTGCATGGCGCCGAGGATCGACAGGTTGATATGGCCGCCGCGGATCATCGCGAAGGAGTCGGCGCTGCTGAAGTAGGCGCTGCCGGGCAGGTCGGTGACGGTCTGCTTGCCGGCGTTGATCAGGTCGGCGTCCACCTCGTCCTCGGTGGGGAAGGGGCCGATGCCGAGCAGGCCGTTCTCGCTCTGCAGCCAGACGTCCATGCCCTCCGGGATGTGGTTGGCCACCAGCGTCGGCAGGCCGATGCCGAGGTTGACGTAGAAGCCGTCACGCAGTTCCTGCGCGGCGCGGCGTGCCATCTCTTCCTGGGTCCATGCCATGTCACTTGCTCCGGATCGTGCGCTTTTCGATGCGCTTTTCGGGACGGGCGTTGAGCACCATGCGCTTCACGTAGATGCCCGGGGTGTGAATCTGGTCGGGGTCGAGGCTGCCGTTCTCGACGATCTCCTCGACCTCGGCCACGCACATGCGGCTGGCGGTGGCGCACATGGGGTTGAAGTTGCGAGCGGTCTTGCGGAACACCAGGTTGCCGGCGCGGTCGGCCTTCCAGGCCTTCACCAGCGACACGTCGGCACGCAGGCTGCGCTCCATGACGTACCAGTGGCCGTCGAACTCGCGCGTTTCCTTGCCCTCGGCGACCAGGGTGCCGTAGCCGGTGCGGGTGTAGAAGGCGGGGATGCCGGCGCCGCCGGCGCGCAGCTTCTCGGCCAGGGTGCCCTGGGGGGTAAACTCCAGCTCCAGCTCGCCGGCCAGGTACTGGCGCTCGAATTCCTTGTTCTCGCCGACATAGGACGAGATCATCTTGCGGACCTGGCGCGTCTCCAGCAGCTTGCCGAGGCCGAAGCCGTCGACACCCGCGTTATTGGAGATCACGGTGAGGTCGCGCGCACCGGTGTCGCGCAGCGCGTCGATCAGTGCTTCCGGGATGCCGCAGAGGCCGAAGCCACCGACGGCGAGCGTCATGCCGTCCTTGACCAGGCCGGCCAAGGCGTCTTGCGCTGAGGGGTACAGCTTGTCCATTTCAGCCCCCGCTGAGCGTTGATGAAGAAAGCCGGAACGTCCTGGAGGACGCCCCGGCAAGTGTCCCGGCGACGAGGTGCCGGGGAGGAGAAACGGCGCTGCTCAGGGCATGAACAGCGTCGCCGGATGTTCGAGCAGGCTCTTGATGGCCTGGATGAACTCGGCGGCATCATAGCCGTCCACGATGCGATGGTCGAAGGACGAGGACAGGTTCATCATCAGCCGTGGCACCACCACGCCATCCCGGATCATGGGGCGCAGGACCATCTTGTTGACGCCGACGATGGCCACTTCCGGGGCGTTGATCACCGGGGTGGAGGCGATGCCCCCCATGGTGCCCAGACTGGTGATGGTAATGGTGGAGCCGGTCAGCTCCTCGCGCTTGGCCTTGCCGGCACGGGCGGCCTCGGCCAGGCGGCGGATCTCGGAGCCCGAGCCCCAGAGGTCCAGACGCTCGGCGTGGTGTACCACCGGCACCACCAGGCCCTGCGGCGTCTGGGCGGCGATGCCGACGTGGGAGGCGGAGTGGCGGTAGAGCACGCCGGCCTCGTCGTCGTAGTTGGAGTTGATCTGCGGGAAGCGCGGGCGCAGCTTGACCAGGGCCTGCATCAGGAAAGGCAGGACGGTCAGCTTGCCGCGGGTCTTGCCGTGCTGCTCGTTGAGGTGCTGGCGCAGGGCCTCGAGCTCCGTGACGTCCACCTCCTCCACGTAGGCGAAGTGGGGGATGCGCTGCTTGGAGCGCTGCATGGCCTCGGCGATCTTGCGGCGCATGCCGATGATGCGGATGGCCTCGACGGCGTCGCCGACGGGCGGGACGGCGACCGCATTGGCGGTGGGAGCGGGCCGCGACAGGGCCGCCTGCACGTCGTCGCGCAGGATACGGCCGCGCGGGCCGCTGCCGGCGACGCGGGTCAGGTCAACACCCATCTCGCGGGCCAGCTTGCGCACGGCCGGGGAGGTCTGGGGCTTGTCGTTGACCACCGGGGTGGGGGCCGCGGCGACTGGAGCTGGCGCGGCAGCGCTGGCAGCGGCAGCCGGTGTAGCGGCCTTGGCGGCGGCCGGGGCTGGCGTGGCGGCCGTGGCCTCGGCAGCGGGGGCGGCGGCGCCCTCGGTGTCGATTATCACCAGGACGGCGCCGACGGCGATCTTGTCGCCGGGCTGGCCGCGCAGTTCCACGATGCGGCCGGTGACGGGGGAGGGAATCTCCACCGCGGCCTTCTCGGTCAGCATGTCGACCAGGGCCTGGTCTTCCTTGACTATCTCGCCGACGGCGACGCGCCAGGTGGCGATCTCGGATTCGGCGATGCCCTCGCCGACGTCGGGCAGCTTGAAGTTGTAGTGACCCATCTTTAGTTCTCCATCACGCTCTTGAGTGCGTGCATGACACGCTTGGGGCCGGGGAAGTACTTCCATTCCAGCGCATGCGGGTAGGGGGTGTCCCAGCCCGTGACGCGGCGGATCGGGGATTCCAGGCTGTGGAAGCAGTGTTCCTGCACGAGCTGGCCGAGCTCCGCACCGAAGCCCGAGGTGCGGCTGGCTTCATGCGCGATCACGCAGCGGCCGGTACGCGCCACCGAGGCGGTGATGGTCTCGACGTCAATCGGGAACAGCGAGCGCAGGTCGATGACTTCGGCGTCGATGCCGGACTCCTCGACCGCCGACAGGCAGACGTGGACCATGGTGCCGTAGGTCAGCACGGTGCAGGCCTTGCCGGGCCGCACGATGGAGGCCTTGCCCAGCTCGATGCGGTAGTAGTCGTCCGGCACTTCGCCCGCCGGGTGGCTGGCCCAGGGCTGCAGCGGACGGTCGTGGTGGCCGTCGAACGGGCCGTTGTAGAGGCGCTTGGGCTCGAGGAAAATCACCGGATCGTTGTCCTCGATGGCGGCGATCAGCAGGCCCTTGGCGTCGTAGGGTGTCGAGGGCATCACGGTCTTGAGGCCCGAGATGTGCGTGAAGATCGACTCCGGGCTCTGGCTGTGGGTCTGGCCGCCGTGGATGCCGCCGCCGCAGGGAGAGCGCACGGTGATCGGCGCCCAGAACTCGCCGGCCGAGCGGTAGCGCAGGCGCGAGGCCTCGGACACCAGCTGGTCGAAGGCCGGCAGGATGTAGTCGGCGAACTGGATCTCGACCACCGGGCGCAGGCCGTAGGCGCCCATGCCGACCGCGGTGGCGACGATGCCGCCCTCGGCGATAGGAGCGTCGAAAACGCGCTGGCGGCCATGTTTGGCCTGCAGGCCGGCGGTGCAGCGGAACACGCCGCCGAAGTAGCCGACGTCCTCGCCGAAGACCAGGACATTGGGGTCACGCGTCAGCATGACGTCCATCGCCGAGTTCAGCGCCTGTACCATGTTCATGCTGCTCATCAGCCGATGCTCCGCAGTTCGTCGAGCTGGTCGCGCAGGTGTTGCGGCATGGTCTCGAACACATCCTCGAAAAGGCTTTCCAGGTCGTCATCCCCGCTGTGCAGGGTGCCGTGGCTTTCCGCCTCCTTCACGGCGGCGCGCACTTCCTCTTCGCATTCGGCGAGCAGGGCGGTGTGACGCTCCTCGGTCCATTCGCCGAGGCCGAGCAGGTGCTGCTTGAGCCGCTCCACGGGGTCGCCCAGCGGCCAGGCATTGGCCTCGCCCTCGGGGCGGTACTTGGAGGGGTCGTCGCTGGTGGAGTGGGCGGCGGCGCGGTAGGTATAGAGCTCGATCAGCGTGGCGCCGAGGTTGCGGCGGGCGCGCTCTGCGGCCCACTCGGTGGCGGCATACACGGCCAGGAAGTCGTTGCCGTCGACGCGCAGGCCGGGCAGGCCGAAGCCCAGGGCGCGCGAGGCGAAGGTCGCCTCGTTGCCGCCGGCGATGGCCTGCGGCGTGGAGATGGCCCACTGGTTGTTGACCACGTTGAGGATAACAGGGGCGTGATAAACCGAGGCGAAGGTCAGCGCGTAATGGAAGTCGCCTTCGGCCGACGTGCCGTCGCCGATCCAGGCGGAGGCGATGCGGCTGTCGCGCTTGTAGGCCGAGGCCATGGCCCAACCCACGGCATGCGGGAAGCGCGAGCCGACGTTGCCGGACAGCGAGTAGTAGCCGGCTTCGCGGGCGGAATACAGCACTGGCAGCTGGCGGCCCTTAAGGCGGTCCTTGCGGTTGTTGAAGATCTGGCAGATCAGATCGACCATCGGCCAGTCGCGCGCGAACAGCAGGCCCTGCTGGCGGTAGCTGGTGAAGCACATGTCGTCGCGGTTGAGTGCGAAGGCCTGGGCGACGCCGATGGCTTCTTCACCTGTGCTCTTGATGTAGAACGAGGTCTTGCCGGTGCGTTGCAGGCGCACCATGCGCTCGTCGAAGGCGCGGGTGCGCAGCATCGTGCGCAGGCCGTGGCGCAGGCGCTCGGCCGACAGCTTGGGGTTCCAGGGGCCCACGGCCTTGCCCTGGCCGTCCAGCACGCGGATCAGCTGGTAGGGCAGCTCGCGCAGGCTGGACTCCGGGGCGTCCGTGGCCGGGCGCGGCACGATGCCCGCAGGCGGGATGTGGAGGTGGCTGAAATCGGGCGTGTCGCCCGGACGTGCGGCGGGCTCCGGCACGTACAGTTCGAGCGTCGCGGGGCTCACGGCCAGCGGGTTGTCGGCGTTCATGACGATGATCTCAGTGGGATGCCGCAGTCATGCGACCGGCGTGCATGCGTTCGTGCGCCAGGGCGTCCGCGATCAGGTTGGTCGGCGTATCGGTGGCGGTGGACTCGAGGAAGATGCCGGTCAGCGTCTGCTCGATGCGCGCGACGCGCTGCCAGACCTGGTCCTCGGTGGCGCTCTTCAGGTATTCCGAGGCGGCGCAGATGATGCCGCCGGCGTTGATCACGTAGTCCGGTGCGTAGAGGATGTGGCGATCGTGCAGCGCCTGTCCGTCTTCCGGTGTGGCGAGCTGGTTGTTGGCGCCGCCAGCGATGATCGGGGCACGGATGCGCGGGATCGACTGGGCATTGAGGATGCCGCCCAGCGCGCAGGGGGAGAGCACGTCCACGTCCTGGAACAGGATTTCTTCGGGTGCCACGACGCGGGCCTGGAATTTCACGCGGGCGTCTTCGCAGGCGGCGGTATTGATGTCGGCCACCACCAGTTCCGCGCCGGCTTCATGCAGGCGTTCGCAGAGGTGCCGGCCCACGCTGCCCAGGCCCTGCACGGCGACGCGCAGGCCACGGAGTTCGCGGATCGCCAAGCGGGCCTGTACGGCGGCACGGATGCCGCAGAACACGCCGTAGGCGGTCTTGGGCGAGGGGTCGCCACCGGCGGCGGCGCCGTCCTGGGCCAGGCCGCTGACATAGCGGGTGTTGCGCGCCACGCAGGCCATGTCGGCCACGCTGACGCCGACATCCTCGGCGGTGACATAGCGGCCGGCGAGCTGGTTCACGACGCGGCCGAAGGCCTCGAACTGCGCGGCGGTCACCGGCTTGCCGGGCTCGCGGATGATCACGGCCTTGCCGCCGCCCATGGGCAGGCCAGCCACGGCGTTCTTGTAGCTCATGCCGCGCGACAGCCTCAACACGTCCTGCAGGGCGGCCTCGTCGCTGTCATAGGTCCAGGCGCGGCAGCCGCCGGCCGCGGGGCCCAGCGTGGTCGAGTGAATGGCGATGATGCCGCGCAGGCCGCTGGCGGCATCGGAGAAAAAGGTGACCCCTTCGTGGCCGTCAAAGGCCTTGCTGCTGAACATGTTCCCTCCCGGACCCGGTACTTTTTTCGGGCATTCTGTATGGGAACAGTTTAAGAAATTGTTCGCGGAATTTTGTTCTTTAGTTACGCTTGAAACCTATTAATACGGAACTTCGTCTTGTGATTCTGGTGAAACTGAGAACATCATTCCAAAGATTCTGATGCGACTTTCTGCCGCCGGCGCGGGGAGGATTCCGGTGCCAGGTGGTTCATCCGCACGCGGATGAATTCGATGTGGCCGGCCGCGATCTGTCCTGCGGTTTCTGCGTCGCGCGCCAGGATCGCCTGTACCAGCTGGCGATGCTGCCGCTGTACCAGGGAGATCAGTTCCGCATCGTTGTCATGGCCGATCAGTGACAGTTCCATATGCTCGTGCAGCATCTTGTGCATGGATCGCATCAGGTAGCCGTACACGGGGTTGTGTGTGGCATCGGCGATGGCATGATGCAGCGCCAGGTCGGCCCGCATGCGTTGCGCACGATCGTCTCCCTGGAACGCCAGGTGAACGGCAGCTTCTGCCTCCTGCAACCGTATCCGGTCCTGGGTGTCGTGCCGCTCGGCCGCAAGCTCCGCCGAACGGCGTTCGAGCATGTAGCGGAACTCCAGCAGGTGGCCCTGCAGGTCAGGGTGGCGGCGCGAAAGATCGGCCCAGATCGAGCTGCCGAGCTGTTGCGAGACATCGTTGAGGAAGGTTCCCAGGCCATGCCGTCGCGTCAGGATGCCTTTGGCGACGAGCATGCTGATGCCTTCGCGGATGATGGGGCGTGAGTAGCCCCAGCGTCCGGCCAGAGTGCGCTCCGAAGGAACGGCCTGTCCTGGACGGATTTCACCCTTCTGGATCGCCTTCTCCAGGCGGGTGGCCACGGTCTGCGGGCCGCTGCGGCTCTCCGATAGTTCCATGTCTTTTCCATCCGGGTGGTCAGACCACCGTAGCAGGTTTTCCGGGCGCTCAACAGACTGGCCCGAACCACAGAAGATTCCAGGGGGAGAGTCCATTGAGTCTCAAGCGCTGCAACAATATCGAGGACCTGCGCGCGCGCGCGCGCCGCAAGCTGCCGGCCCCGATGTTCCACTATATCGACGGCGGCGCCGACGACGAATGGAGCTTGAAGCGCAGTACCCAGGCCTTCGACGATTACCAGTTGCTTCCGCGCTATCTCCAGGACGTCTCGGCGGTGGATCTGCGCACCCGGGTGCTCGGCTGCGACCTGGAAATGCCGCTGTTCCTGGGGCCCACAGGCATGTCGCGTCTCTTCCACCACGGCAAGGAGCTGGCGGCGGCGCGGGCGGCGGCGAAGCATGGCACGCTCTACAGCCTGTCGACGATGGCGACGACGCGTCTGGAAGACGTAGCAGCGGCTACTGTCGGCCCCAAGATGTTCCAGGTCTACATCTTCAAGGATCGGGAGTTGACCAGGGAGCTGGTGCAGCGCTGTCGCCAGGCCGGCTACCAGGCACTCTGCCTGACGGTGGACACGGCCGTGGCCGGCAATCGTGAGCGTGATCGGGTCCATGGCATGACCATTCCGCCCAGCCTGTCGCTGAAGTCCTTCCTCAGCTTTGCCGCCAGTTTTGAATGGGTCTTCAATTTCCTGCGCGATCCCGACTTCCGTCTCGCCAATGTCACGCATCGCGTCGATGCGTTGGGCGGTGGCGCGATGGGGGTGATCGAGTACGTCAACAGCCAGTTCGACCGTAGTATCTCCTGGGACGACGCTGCCTGGCTGGCCGAGCTGTGGGGAGGCCCCTTCGTGATCAAGGGCATGAGCACGGTGGAGGACGCGCGCCGCGCCGTTTCCATTGGCGCCACCGCGGCCATGCTGTCGAACCATGGCGGACGGCAGCTCGACGGCTGCGTCGCGCCCATCGACACGCTGGCGCCGATCCGCGACGGGGTAGGGGATAAGCTGGAGCTGATCGTGGACGGCGGCGTGCGCCGCGGCACCCACGTACTCAAGGCACTGGCGCTAGGCGCCGACGCCTGCTCCATCGGCCGCGCCTACCTGTACGGCCTGGCGGCCGGCGGCGAGGCAGGGGTGGAGCGCGCGCTGACGCTGCTGCGTGACGAGATCGCGCGCGGACTGGGGCTGCTGGGCTGCCGCTCGATCGCCGAACTGGGGCCGCAGCATGTCGAGAGGCTCAACAGCCCGGCCCTGCAGAGGGTTGCATGATGAGTGCCGGCCCAGGCACGGCTGCTTCAGTCCGAGTCGGTATCGGTCGTGGTGGCCCTGGGCGACAGGCGCGTGGTGTAGACCGGCTGGCTCATCGAGATGGAGGAGTTGATCTCCTGCACGCCGTCGATCTGCGAGATCTTCTGCCAGACAAAGTGCTCGTACTCTTCGATGTCCGCCACCAGGATCTTCAGTAGGAAATCCATGTGACCCATCAGCGTATGGCACTCCACCACCTGGGGGTAGCTGCCCACGGCTTCGATGAAGCGGGGCAGCACATCGCGGTTGTGGCGGGCCATCTTGATGAAGGCGAAAACCATGACGCCCGCGCCGATCTTGCGGTGGTCAAGGATCGCCACCCGATGGCGGATCACGCCCTTGTCGGTGAGGCGCTGGATGCGGCGCCAGACCACCGTCTTGGACGAGCCAATGCGCTCCGCGATGGTGCCGATCGGGGTCGTGACGTCCTCCTGCAGGATGTCGAGGATGCGTACGTCCATGGAGTCGAGCCTGGGAGACATTGTTCCGCCTGGTTTAGTAGTCGCTTGGAATGCTGTCTTTATTCTAAGATGAATTTCAGGCCGATGATCCGCACAAATTTGCTGCATTGCAGCGAACGAATTGCACCATGAATGTCCAATGGCCCGCTTCGAAATCGTGCATGTTTAGGTATAACCACCTATTTGATTGTGGATGTCCGTCAAAGGGAAATAATTCCAATAGGCGGCTTGTACACTGGCCGTTGTTCGGTACGCTGAAATCTATTCGGAGGAAGAAGTGATGCTGTTCATAAACAAGCGTGCGGCAATGACGCTGGCTGCCGTGCTGTGGACCGGTCTGGTATCGGCAGCTACGGTGTCAGATGTCAACAAGAGCGGTGGCCAGTGGCTGGTAGCCCAGGCTGATTCCCAGAAGCGGGTGGACGCGCTGGCCGACCAGCGGCGTGACCTGTCGAGCGACTACCGTACGACGCTTCGTGAGTCCGAGGGCCTCAAGCTCTACCTGCAGCAGCTGCGCGCGCAGCTGAAGTCGCAGCAGGACGAGATGGCCGCGATTCGCCAGGAGTCGCAGGAATTGGACCGCACCAACATCGAGATCCAGCCGCTGATGCTGCGCATGCTGGAATCCGTCGATCAGTTCGTGCAGCTGGACGTGCCGTTCCTGAAGGAAGAGCGCGTGGCCCGTGTCGCCCGCCTCAAGGAAATGATGCCGCGTGCCGACGTTACGGTGTCGGAGAAGTACCGCCGCATCGTCGAGGCCTACCAGATCGAGATGGAATACGGCCGCACCATCGAGGCCTACCGCGGCAAGCTGGCCGACAAGGAAGTGGATTTCCTACGCGTTGGCCGGGTTGGCCTGTTCTACCAGACCCCGGATGGCAAGGAGACCGGCTACTGGGATCGCGAGAAGAAGGACTGGGTGGCCGACGGCGGTTACGCCGAAGGTGTCACTGAAGGTCTGAAGGTCGCCAAGAAGCAGACCTCCCCGAACCTGCTGATCGTTCCCATCCAGGCCGCCGCGAGCAAGTAAGCCATGAATCTGAAGAATCTCACCGCCGCCCTGGTGCTGGGCGTCATCAGCCTGCCGGTCCTGGCCCAGGCTCCCGCCCAGGCGACCGCCAAGAGCCTCGACGAACTGCTCGAGCAGGTCCGCACTGCGGATTCGCGTGACGCAAAGGCCAATGCCGAACGCGAGGCCCGCTTTGCCGGCTCGCGCGACCAGCAGCAGAAGCTGCTGGCCGAGGCCAACGCCGAAAAGACCGCCCTGGAAAATCAGGCCGCCGCCCTGGCCAAGCAGTTCGAAGACAACGACCGCCTGATCGGCGAACTGACCCAGGCCCGCGACATCAAGGCCGGCAACCTCGGCGAACTGTTCGGCGTCATGCGCCAGACCGCCGGCGACTTCGCCACCGTCGCCCGCAATTCGATGCTGACGGCCCAGTTCCCGGACCGTGTCGGGCAGATCGACCGCCTGGCGCAGACCAAGACCATGCCGCCGATGGAAGACCTGAACCGCTTCTGGTTCGAGATGCAGCGCGAAATGACCGAAGGCGGCAAGGTCGTGCGCATCCAGGCCAAGGTCACGGCGCCGGATGGTTCGCAGTCCGACAAGACCGTCCTGCGTGTCGGCCCCTTCGTTGCCATTTCCGAGGGCCGCTTCCTGGAGTACACGATGGGTGGCAACGGCTTTGCGACGCCGCCCAAGCAGCCGCCCTCCAAGTTCGGCAACGTCGCCGAAGACTTTGAAGAGGAGGGCTCCGGCTATCACGCCATGGTGGTCGATCCGACCCGCGGCGTGCTGCTGAACCTGTTCTCGCAGCGTCCGGACATGATGCAGCGCATCGTCGAGGGCGAATCGGTGAACTGGCTGATCCTGGGCATCGGTCTGATCGGTACCATCATCGCTATCTACCAGTTCGGCTACCTGATGCTGACCAACAGCAAGGTCAACCGCCAGCTCGCCAACCTGAACCAGCTCAGCAACGACAACCCCCTGGGCCGCGTCCTACTAGCCTTCAAGGGCAACAACGCCCCGACCAATGCCGAGGACTCGGAAGTCATCGAACTGCGCGTGTCGGAAGCCGTGCTCAAGGAACTGCCGCCGCTGGAGCGCGGCCAGTCCTTCCTCAAGCTGGGCGTCGCCGCCGGCCCGCTGCTGGGCCTGGTCGGCACCGTCGTCGGCATGATCCACACCTTCCAGGTCATCACCGAGTCCGGCTCGGGTGACCCGAAGCTGATGGCTGCCGGTATCTCCATGGCCATGATCGCGACCCTCTTGGGCCTGGGCATCGCCATCCCGCTGCTGTTCGCCAACAGCGCCCTGCAGAGCCGCTCCAAGCGCCTGATCCAGATCCTCGACGAACAGAGCACCGGCCTGCTGGCCGAGCTGATCGAGAAGCGTCGTGCCTGAGATCCTGCTCGCCCCGTTCCACGCGGTCAGCCAGCTGACCATCGCCGGCGGGCCGTTCGTGATCTGGATCCTGGTGGCCGGCGTCCTGATGTGGACGCTGATCTTCGAGCGCCTGTGGTTTTTCCGCGCGCACTTCCCTTCGATGGTGAAGAGCCTGCTGGATGAATGGCAGGGGCGGCCGGAGCACCAGTCCTGGATGTCGCACCAAGTGCGGACCGCCATGATCTCGCGGCTCAATGGCGCGATGTCCGAGAACATGCCGGTGCTCAAGGTGCTGATCCCCATGTGCCCGCTGCTGGGCCTGGTGGGGACGGTGCACGGCATGCTCGAGGTGTTCGACTCCATGTCGATCCTGGGCTCGGCGGACGCCAGAACGATGGCGTCCGGCGTGTCCAAGGCCATGAACTGCACTATGACGGGCCTGGCGGTGAGTGTCACCGGTATGTACCCGGTGTTCTATTTCCAGTCGAAGATCCGCAAGCAGACCGAACTGCTGGCCGATCGTTTCAGCTTCTAGGAATTCTTACATGGGCATGCGCCGCCGCCGCCAGTACCAAGAGCATGACGAGGAAGCCATCGACCTGGCGCCGATGCTGGATTTCGTCCTGAACCTGTTGATCTTCTTCATCATCACCGCCGTGTTCGTCAAGGAAGTGGGTATCAGCCTGCACCAGCCGTCCGCTCCGCCGAACAACCAGCAGCAGGACAAGGAAGACGACAAGGGCACGCTGTTCATTGCCGTGCACAAGAGTGGTGACGTGTCGATCGATTCCCGTCTGATCGACGTCGCTTCCGTGCGCGCCAACGTCGAGCGCTTCCGCGGCGAGAAGCCAGAGGGCCCGGTCATCGTCGTGGCCAATACCAAGGCTGCGACCGGCGTCGTCGTGCGCGTCATGGACCAGGCCCGCCAGGGTGGTGCCTTGGATGTGATGCTGCAGCCGACGGCGTCAAAATAAACAGAGCGAGCAGGAGGAGAAACAATGCTAGCCCGCCGACATGCAACCGACGAAGGACACCACGGCATCGACCTCGCGCCGATGCTGGACTTCGTGCTGAATCTCTTGATCTTCTTCATCATCATCACCAGCTTCGTGAAGCAGGCCGGCGTCAAGGTCGACAAGGAGCAGGCCGAAACGGCGGAGGCCCGTGCCAACGGCAATATCCTGATCGCCATCCGCCCCAACGGCGAGATCTGGATGGATCGCAAGAAGGTGACGCCGCCCGAGGTGCGCGCGATGGTCGAGCGCATGCACGCGGAGCGTCCCGAGGACACCGTGGTGATCCTGGCGGACAAGGCGTCGGAAACCGGCATCATGGCTGACGTGATGAACCAGGTCCGTGCCGGCGGCGTGCAGACCGTTTCGGTGGCCACCAAGGGGGCGGAGTGATGGCCAATCCTCCTTCCGTGCCGTCCGGCGGCATCCCGATCTTCATCGCCGATCGACGTGATGCGTCATCGGCCCCCGGCCAGGGTGGGGAAGGCCCCGTCAGGTTCCAGTTGGGTACGGCGCGCTTCGTGCTGCCCTTCCTGCTGGCCTGCGTGTCGATGGTGGGTCTGTTCTGGCTGCTCTACAGCCTGATCCACGCCACGACTGGAGCCAAGGGCAACAGCGAAATCCTGCCGACCGTCGATTTCCTCCGCCTGGCGAAGAACTTCGAGCTGGAAACCCGTGATCGCCGTCCTCCGCCGGAAATGCCGGATCGCCCGGAGGCACCGCCGGAGATGGCGATCCAGCAGTCCGCGGCCCAGGCCCCGACCAATACCAACATCCAGATCAACATGACGCTGGAGAACACCACGCAGGTGAAGTCCAGCTTCGGCCTGGCCTCCACCGATGGCGAGTACCTGCCGATCGTGAAGGTGGCGCCGATGTATCCGGCGCGTGCCCAGAGCCAGGGCATCGAGGGCTGGGTGCTGCTGAAGTTCACCGTGCTGGAATCGGGTGCCGTGGCCGATCCGGTGGTGATCGAATCGCAGCCGCCTGGGGTATTCGACGAGGCCGCCAAGAAGGCTGTGCTCAAGTTCAAGTACAAGCCGCGGGTCGAGAACGGCAAGGCCATTGCCGTGACCAATGTGCAGCACCTGATCCGCTTCGAGCTGGACAAGTGACATGACGACGCAACTCAAGAAGCTGTTGTTGGCGTTCGTGGCGGCGTCGGTGGTGTCGCTGTCCGGCTTTGCCATCGCCAAGGAAAAGAAAGAGAAGCCGGTTCCGCCGCCGACCAAGCAGACGCAGGTGATCCGTGCCGAAACCTACAAGGGCATGGAGGTCGCGCAGAAGGCGTACGAGGCCAAGGACTACGCCGGTGCGGTCGTCGCCCTGGATGCCCTGAAGGCGAAAGAGGCCAAGTTCAACGACTACGAACGGGCCACGCTCTACAACCTCTACGCGGCCGTCTACTACGCGCAGGACAACGTTCCCAAGGCCATCGAGGCCTACATCACCGTCCTTAAGCAGCCCAACCTGAACGACGCGTTGCGCGATGGCAGCTTGTATGCGCTGGCCCAGCTGTACTTCATCTCGGAGCAGTACCCGAAGGCGATTGCCGTGGTGAAGAAGTGGTTGGCGGCGTCTGCCAGTCCAAGCCCAGAAGGTTACGCGCTGCTGGCCCAGGCCAACTACCAGATACAGAAATTTGCGGAGGCCGAGCAGGCCCTGGTGCAGTCGCTACGCATCTCCAAGGAGCGCGGCGTCGCGCCCAAGGAGTCAGCGCTGAGCCTGCTGCGTGCGATCTACTACGAGCGCAAGGAGTACGCCAAGGCCGCCAAGGTCCTGGAGATCCTGGTGACCCAGTACCCGGGCAAGGCTGCCTACTGGCAGCAGCTGGCCGGCATGCGCGGGCTGCTGGACCAGCAGCGCGAGCAGACCACGCTGATGCACGCGGCCTACCGCGGCAAGCTGCTCACCTCCGAGTCCGACCTGCTGAACCTGGCGCGGCTCTACATGGTGCAGGACGCGCCCTATGCCGCGGTGCGCCTGCTGACGCAGGGCATGCGGGACAAGACGATCAAGCCGAGCACGCAGAACCTGGAGCTCTATGCGCAGGCCCTGGCCATGTCGCGGGAGTACGAGAAGCAGGTTCCGGTGCTGAAGAAGCTGGCGGAGCTGAGCGGCGAGTCCAAGCACTACGTCTACCTTGGCCAGGCCTACAACGAGCTGGGCCAGTGGAGCGATGCGGTGACTGCCTTCCGCAGTTCGCTCAAGGCCAAGAACATGGACAAGACGGCCGACGTGCAGATGCAGCTGGGCACGGCGCTGTTCAACGCCAACCGCTACGCCGAGGCGCGCCAGTCCTTTGTCGCTGCGCAGCAGTCGCCGACGCTGGCGCCGCAGGCGGGGCAGTGGGTGAAATTCGTGGACCAGGAAATCGAGCGGCGTCAGGCAGTAGGAGCCGAGTAAAGATGCAAACGGATTTGATAGAGCAGCTCACCCCTCGCGAGTCCGAGGTGCTGGAGCGGGTGGCGCGCGGCATCAAGCGCCGGGAAGTGGCACAGCAGCTCGGGATGTCGATCAACACCGTGAAGTACCACCTGCGCAATGCCTACGGCAAGCTTGGCGCTTGCCACTTGGCCCAGGCGATCGGCCGTGTGCGCAGCTCCGAGCTGCAGGCGCAACGATAGAGTAAGACCGGGACCGGGGCGCTTAGCCCCTTCCCAGCGGCAGGCGGGTGCTGTTCACGGACTGCTCGAAAGAGATCAGCGAGCTGATCTCTTGTACCTCCAGTTGCGACAGCCGGTTCCACACCACCTCGCGGTATTCCTCGATGCTGGAGGCGGCGATCTTCAGCACGAAGTCGACATGGCCCAGCGTGGTATGGCACTCCAGCACCTGGGGTATGGCCTTGACCGACTCGACGAACTTCGGCAAGGCGTTGGCGCTATGCCGCGACATCTTCACCAGCGCGAACACCATGACGTTGAAGCCCACTTTCTTTGGGTTGAGCACGGCCACGCGGCGGTCGATCACGCCGCTGTCGACAAAGCCCTGCACGCGTCGCCAGACCACTGATTTGGATGAAGCCACGCGCTCGGCGATGTCGGCCACGGGGAGTGTCACGTCCTCCTGCAACAGTTCCAGGATGCGGCGGTCGAGGTCGTCGAGTGGCTCGGGCATATTTACCTCCAATCCTTTAGGGTGGGAAAAATTTTACCGGAATATCGGAAAAGCAGGGGAATTAAGGGAAGAAATGCCCCGGGGCTAGGCATAAGCTATTTCGGTTGAAAGGTCGTTTCCTACGAGGATGAGATGACGAGCAGCGCAGCGGCAGGGCAGGGTGCCACAACGGAGGGCGAGCTTCGTCCCTTGCGCTTTCATGTGCCGGAGCCGAAGTGTCGGCCTGGCAGTGCTCCCGATCTTTCCAGTATCGAGTTGCCGACGCAGGTCCTGCCGCGTCCCGCGATCGATACGCCGCGGGAGCGGCTCCATGAGTACGCCTATGGACTGATCCGCGTGCTCGGCGACGACCACCGCGCCTCCGGTGACTGGGCGCCGTCGCTCGATGCGGATCGGTTGCGTCAGGGCCTGCGCTCCATGCTGCTCACGCGCCTGTTCGACCAGCGCATGCTGCGCGCGCAGCGCACCGGCAAGACTTCGTTCTACATGCAGTGCACCGGCGAGGAGGCGATCGCGGTGGCGCAGGCGATGGCGCTGGAGCCCAACGATATGTGCTTCCCCAGCTACCGCCAGCAGGGCTTGCTGGTGGCACGCGGCTGGTCGCTGGTGGACATGATGTGTCAGGTCTACAACAACAGCGCCGACCGCATGAAGGGGCGCCAGTTGCCGGTGATGTATTCCGCCAAGGAGGCCGGCTTCTTCTCCATCTCCGGCAACCTGGGAACGCAGGCCATCCAGGCGGTGGGCTGGGCCATGGCCTCGGCCTACAAGGGCGATACGCGCCTGGCGGCGACCTGGGTCGGTGACGGCACCACCGCCGAGGCCGACTTCCACTACGCGCTGACCTTTGCCGCGGTGTATCGCGTACCGGTGCTGCTCAACGTGGTCAACAACCAGTGGGCGATCTCGTCCTTCCAGGGTATCGCCGGTGGCGAGGCGACGACTTTCGCGGCGCGCGCCATCGGCTACGGCCTGCCAGGCCTGCGCGTGGACGGCAACGATTTCCTCGCGGTGTATGCCGCGACGCGCTGGGCCATTGCCCGAGCCCGTGCCGGCCACGGGGCGACGGTGCTGGAGCTTTACACCTATCGCGCGGCGGCGCATTCCAGCAGCGACGATCCCTCCGGCTATCGCCCGGACGGTGAAGCCGCCTGCTGGCCGCTGGGTGATCCGATCGAGCGGCTCAAGCAGCACCTGATCGCGCTGGGCGAGTGGTCGGAGGAGCGCCACGCGGCGCTGACCGATGAGCTGACGGAGGTGGTGAAGGTCGCCGGCAAGGAGGCCGAGAGCCACGGCACGCTGGGCCGCCAGACGCCGGATCCGCGCACGATGTTTGATGACGTATTCAAGGAACTGCCCGAGCATCTGCTGCGGCAGCGTGAACAACTGGGGAGCTGAGCCATGCCTTCGATGACGATGATCCAGGCGCTCAACTCCGCGATGGACGTGATGCTGGAGCGCGACCCCAATGTGCTGGTCTTCGGCGAGGACGTCGGCTACTTCGGTGGTGTCTTCCGTTGCACGGCTGGCCTGCAGAAGAAGCACGGCATCAATCGCGTGTTCGACACGCCGATCGCCGAGGGCGGCATCGTCGGCGCGGCGGTGGGCATGGGTGCCTATGGACTGCGTCCGGTGGTGGAGATCCAGTTTGCAGACTACATCTACCCGGCCATGGACCAGCTGACGTCGGAGGCGGCACGCTTGCGCTACCGCTCCGGCGGCGAATTCAGCGCACCGATCACGGTGCGCTCGCCCTGCGGCGGCGGCATCTATGGCGGCCAGACCCACAGCCAGAGCCCGGAGGCGCTGTTCGCGCACGTCTGCGGACTGAAGACGGTGATGCCGTCGAATCCCTATGATGCCAAGGGCCTGCTGATCGCCGCGATCGAAGACGACGATCCGGTGGTGTTCTTCGAGCCCAAGCGCCTCTACAACGGCCCCTTCGACGGGCACCACGACCGTCCGGTGAAGCCCTGGTCCGGGCATCCGTTGGGCGAGGTGCCGGAGGGTTACTACCGCATCCCGCTGGGGCAGGCCGCGGTGCTGCGTCCGGGTTCCGCGGTGACGGTGCTGTGCTACGGCACGATGGTGCATGTGGCGCTGGCGGCGGTGGAAGAGTCGGGTATCGACGCCGAGGTGATCGACCTGCGCACGCTGGTGCCGCTGGACCTGGAGACCATCGAGACCTCGGTGCGCAAGACCGGACGCTGCGTGGTGGTACACGAGGCGACGCGTACCGGCGGCTTCGGCGCCGAGCTCTCGGCACAGGTGCAGGAGGCCTGCTTCGACTACCTGGAGGCGCCCATCGAGCGCCTCACCGGCTGGGATACGCCGTATCCGCTGGCGCACGAGTGGCACTATTTCCCCGGGCCTGCGCGCGTGGGCGCGGCCCTGAAGCGCGCCCTGGAGTACTGAGGCGAGCCCGCATGCGCACCAGCCTGATTGACCTGTTCAAGATCGGTATCGGGCCGTCCAGTTCGCACACCGTGGGGCCGATGCGCGCGGGGCGGGCTTTCGTGCTGGAACTGCAGGAGCGTGGCCTGCTGTCGCTGGTGAGCGCCGTGCGGGTGGACCTCTACGGATCGCTGGCGGCCACCGGCCTGGGGCATGGCACCGACTGGGCGGTGAAGCTGGGGTTGTGCGGCAAGGATCCCCGCACCGTCGATCCCGCCGAAGTGGCGCCGATGCTGGCCCGGATCCGTGACAGCCGCTCGCTGGAGCTGGCCGGGATACGACACGTGTCCTTCGACGATGCCGAGCACCTGGCCTGGCATCCGGCCGAGGTGCTGCCGCGTCACCCCAACGGCCTGCGCATCCGTGCCCTGGGCACGGATGGCCTGCTGCACGAGCAGGTGTATTACTCCACCGGCGGTGGCTTCATCCAGTCGGGAGATGCCGACACCGGCGGCGGAGCGGAGCAGGCGCCGGTGCCATATCCCTATGCCAATGCCGCGGAACTGCTGGAGCGTGCGACATCGGCCGGGCTGCCGCTATGGGAGCTGGTGGAGCGCAACGAGAGCGCCCTGCACGGACGCGAGAAGCTGGACTTCTCGCTGCGCGAGATCTGGCAGGCGATGTCGGCGTGCATCGATCGTGGCCTGACCACGGAAGGCATCCTGCCGGGCGGCCTGGGCGTGAAGCGCCGCGCGCCGCGGCTGCTGGCGCGGCTGGAAGCACACCGCGGGCGGACGGACCCCATGGACTCCATGGACTGGCTGAATGCCTTTGCGATGGCGGTGAACGAAGAGAATGCCAGCGGCGGCCGCGTGGTAACGGCGCCCACCAACGGCGCGGCCGGCGTACTGCCGGCGGTGCTGCGCTACTACGAGCGCCTGATGCCGGGGTCCTCGCCGGAGGGCATCCGCCGCTTCCTGCTGGTATCGGGTGCGATCGGCGTGCTGTACCTGGAGAACGCTTCGATCTCCGGTGCGGAGGTTGGCTGCCAGGGCGAGGTTGGCGTGGCCTGCTCGATGGCGGCCGCGGGTCTGGCAGCGGCTCTCGGTGCCGACAACGAGGCGATCGAGCATGCCGCGGAAGTGGGCATGGAGCACCACCTGGGCATGACCTGCGACCCGGTTCGTGGGCTGGTGCAGATTCCATGCATCGAGCGTAACGCGATCGGTGCCGTGAAGGCGGTCAACGCCTGCCGCATGGCGATGCAGGAGGGCGGCGGTCATCGCGTGGCGCTGGACGAAGTCATGAACACCATGCTGGAAACCGGCCGAGACATGCAGTCGCGCTACAAGGAAACCTCGCAGGCCGGCCTCGCGGTCCACGCATTACGGCGCTGGGACTGATCCCGGCATCCTGGGCTCAAGGCGCCTTGCCCTTGCCGCCCTTGGCCACGGACGCCGGCAACAACCGGTCGATCAGCGTACCCGCCAGCTGGCGGAAACGGTCTTCCGGGCTCGCCTTGGGATCGGCGGCGCTGAGCATCTCCAATACCAAGGGGGCCCCGGCGGCCTTGATGGCGGCAAAGGTCTTCTGCGGTGAGGTGCGGGACTGTGCGGCGGCAGAGGTTTCCTGCAGGGCATTGAGCAGCGTCACGCCGGTCAGGGTGCGGCAGAAGACCTCGGCCGTGGCCAGGTCCACCTTGCGGGCGACGAGTTGGGCCAGCACGGCGTCGATGTGCTGCAGATTGCGGTTCCAGGCCGGCGAGCCCTCGCGGCCGACCGTAGACAGGCGAGGGTGCAGGATGTGCGCCGCGCGCATCGATACGAAATAGTCGATCAATTGCTCGCGCAGCGGCTGGGGCCGCGAGGCATCCGGCATCGGCATCTCGCTCAGCAGCCGGTCCACCACAGCGTCCTCGATGGTCTCGAGATTGTCGTAGTGGGTATAAATCGCCGTGGCTTGCACCTTCAGGTGCGCCGCGAGCGAACGGATGCTGAGCCGCCCGGCGCCCTGTTGGTCGATGATCTGCAGCGCGGCCTGGATGATCGCCTCCGCCGTCAGCTTGCGCGGGCGCCCTACGGCACCGCCGCTCCCGTTGCGTTCCCCCGGCAGCAGGGGCTTTTCCTTCAGCTGGCTCATTTGGCTCCTCGACACCGTTGCAGGATACCCGAGCCCCGTCGTGCCGCGGCGGCTTGATATTTTGCATCGGTCGTGTGTAAATATTAACACACGGGCGTGGCAAAAGTCAGGGTTGCTGCCGGCCGACCCCCTCGGACGATGCTGAACCAGGGCCTCCGGAGGGCCGGGCGAGAATGACTGCCACACCGCGAAACGCGCAGACCCTGCAACTGGCCGACGGCCGCAGCCTGGGCTATGCAAGCTACGGCGATCCTGCCGGCGCGCCGCTGATCTACTGCCACGGCGGTGGATCCTCGCGGCTGGAGCCGGCCTATGCCGATGAGCATGCCCGCCGCAACCGCATCCACATCATCGCCGTGGACCGACCCGGGTACGGACTCTCGTCGCCGGTGCCTGATCTTTCCTTCCAGGCCTTCGGGCGGGACGTGCTGGCACTGGCCGATGCGCTCGGCATTGCCGGCTTTGCGATGCTGGGCATGTCCGCTGGCGCGCCCTATGCGCTGCACCTGGCGGTTTCCGCACCGGAGCGCATCCGCTTCGTTGCGCTGATCAACCCCTCGCCGGATACCGCGCAGCCGGAGTGGAAGGAAGTCTCCTGGCCCACACGGCTGGGCAATTCGGCGACCCGCGTGCCCTGGCTGATGAGTCGGGCGATCGCCACCATGGTGGAAAATCCCGGCAAGGCTGCCGCCTCGTTCGCGAAGAAGACCGGCTGGGACGCCGCGGCGATCCGCCAGTTCGAGGACATGATCCGCGAAGGCCTGCGCCAGCGCGAGGGCAGGGCGATGCTGCGGTACGAGGCCACGGCGGTGTTGCACAGGCCCTGGGGCCTGGACTGGTCGAAGATCAGGACCCCGGTGATCGCCATCTGCGGCTTCGGCGATGGCGCCCGTCCGCTTTATCTCGCGCTATCCCGACGCTATCACGTCGTTTCCGTCACGGAGATTCCCGGCCCCCACATGCCGATCGTCACGGGCACGGCCTGGGACCGTATCGGCAATGCACTGTCAGCTTTCCGGTGAACTCATGAACAGGCAACAGACTTCCATCACCGCCGCGCTGCTGCTCTCGCAGGCGGCTATTGCGCCGGCACTCGCGCAGGACGATTTTCTCGACGAACTGCTGGATGGTGCCGCGGCGGAGCCCGCGCCATCCGGGCAGCCTGCCGGCAAGCCGGCGGCTGCCGTATCGGAGGCTGCCGCCGAACCCTACGACGACACCATCCCCGTTCCCGTCCGCGAAGCGTCGGTGCCGGCGCTGGCAGGGAAGGCTCCACCGAGGCAGATCGAGGAGATCATCGTCACCGCCACCAAGCGTGAGGAGTCTGCACGCGAAATCCCGGTGTCCATCAGTGCCCTGAAGGGTGAGGACCTGGAGAAGCAAGGCGCGCGTGATCTCAAGGACTACATCGCCCAGGTGCCAGGTATCACCCTGCAGGACAACAGTTCCGGTGAAGCCGGCGGGCGCAATCTTTCCGTGCGCGGCGTCGGGCCCGGCAATGCCAGCGCTTCTTCCGGCAACTCCGGCAACCAGACCGTCGGTCAGTTCATCGGCGACGTGCCGCTGACCGATCCGTACTCCAATTTCGTCACTCCGGACCTGGATCCCTACGACCTGCGCAGCGTCGAGATCCTGAAGGGGCCGCAGGGCACCACTTTCGGGGCATCGGCGCTCAACGGTGCCATCCGCTACATCCCCAATCCGGCCGAACCTGGCCGCTGGAGTGCGCGCGGCTTCGCTGAGCACCTGAGCATCACTGAGGGCGGCGCCGACACCAGCTATGGTGCCGCGGTGAACATCCCGGCCGGAGAGTCCTTCGCCCTGCGCCTGGTCGGTGTGCAAACCCGCGTGCCCGGCGTCTACGACAACCTGCGACGCGATACGCCCGACGCCGACAGCCGCGAGAAGTGGAGTGCACGCGCGCTGGCGCGCTGGGAGCCCAGCGACCGCTTCAGGCTTGAGCTGATGTATCTCAAGCAGCAGACCGATCAGGACGCGCTGATTGCCGCCACCAATGGCGACGGACGGCTCGAGAACAACCGCCTGCCGGGCCCCAGTTCGGTGGAGAGCGGATTCGAGCTCGCCAGCCTCGATGCGCGCTACGAGTTCGACAGCATCGGCACGCTGGTGCTGCAGGGCTCACACCAGCGCAAGAACGCGATAATCGATTCCGACAGCGGCGCCACCGGCCAGATCGGCCTGGAACTGCTGAGTACCTACGGCAATTTCCAGACCGAGGGCTACTCCGGCGAGCTGCGCCTGGTGTCGCCCTCCGGTGGCGACTGGAACTGGATCGGCGGCGTGTTCGTGTCGCAGTACACGGCCGATGCTTTCGCCAACCTCTACGTCGCCAACACTGCTCCCCTCGGCCGGCTGCGGCTGCTCATTCCACTGCTGGGAGACTTGCTGCCGCTGACCGATCGCGGTCTCACGGCCGCCACCACGGTCGTCAAGCCCGAAGCCAGCGAGCTCTCGTTCTACGGCGAGCTCTCGCGGCGCCTGGGCGAAAGCTGGGAGCTGACACTGGGCCTGCGCCGCTACGAAACCCAGTTCGAGGGCGAACGCTCGATCAGCACCGTGCTGGCTGCGGGCCCGACCCGCTCGACTGCCCGCTTCGATCAGGGCGAGGATGGCTACAGCCCCAAGGTCTCGCTGAAGTACGACTTAAACGACGACGTGATGGCTTATGTCACCGTAGCGCGGGGCTTCCAGTTCGGTGGCGCCAATGCTCCGCCGGCGGTGTCGCTGCCGGTGAACAATCCGGTGACCGGGCGCCCGGTGCCGGTGTCCTTCGCTTCCAGCGATCTCTGGAGCCGCGAGCTGGGCCTGCGCACGACCTGGCTCGACCGCAGCCTGTTGCTGGACCTGACGCTGTTCGACCTCGACTGGAGTAACGCCCAGTTTGGACAGGACAGCGGTGGCATCGTCTCCTCGACCTACGTCGACAATGTCGGCAAGGTGCGCAGCCAGGGTGTCGAGGGGGCCATGACCTGGGTCACGCCTCTGGATGGGCTGACACTCAACATCGCGGCGTCCTACATCCGTGCGCGCACCGCCGCCGCCTACGACCCGGGTGACGGCAGCGTCGTACCCTCGGGCTCCGACATGCCGGCCTCACCCCGCGTGCAGGCCGCAACCACGCTAAGCTACGGCCCCAAGCTGGGCCCTTGGCAGGCCAATGCCTCGCTGATGCATTCCTATTGGGGGCCGGCCTGGAATAACATCGAACACGAGGCGCGCGTCTACGATTTCCACCTGCTCAATGTGCTGCTCTCGCTTGCCCGTCCGGACTGGGCCGGTGCGCCCGCGCTGGCCCTGGGTATCACCAACATCACCGATGAGCGAAACCTGATGAACTACACCAGCGAGAACCTGACCGGCGACAACTGGGTCTATGGCCGCCCGCGTGCCGTCAGCCTGCGCTTCAGCGCCGGGTTCTGAGGAACCCGGGGGCCATGAACACTGCCATCCTCGCTGGGTCCAGCCCGCGCGGTTCGCGCGCCAAGGTCATCGCCCTGCAGCGGGCGGTGGATATTGACAGCTTCTGGCGCGCCAGCCTCAGCCTCCTCCGCAGCGAGTTGCCGCAGCGCTCCTGCGCGCTGTTTTCCGACATCGAGGGTTTCAAGCCGGCGCAGCTGCGCTACCACGTGGTGGCGCCGCGCAAGCCCGGCTACGTGCCGGCCAAGAGCATGTCGATCTCCGCGCCCTACCTGGCGCGCCATCCATACATCGAATCCTGCACCTATGCCGAGATTGCCGCCGAGGATCCGCAGGCGGCGCAGCGCCGGCTGGAACAGGAGCCAGACCCGGAGTGGAGTGACTTTGTCGTGCTGCCCTTCTGGGGGCGTACGGAGCCACATAGCGTGCTCACGCTTTTCGGCGTGCAGCGCATCGAGGAGCGGGAACGCGCTTTCCTGGATTTCCTGAGGCCAATGATCGATGCGGGATTGTCGCGCCTGCGCACGCTGGAACAGGAGCGCAACCTCAGCCGGCTGCTGCAGGGTTACCTGCAGAATTCACCCGAGGCCCTGGTTTTCTTCAACCGGCGCGGCAACATGATGTACCAGAGCACCCTGGGCGAAAGCCATTTCAGCCGCTGGAACCGGGCCCTGCGGCGCGGGCAGGAGTCGCTCCGCCTGCCGGCGGCGCTGGGTGGCGTCTTCGGTGGAGCCGAGGACGGACTGGAGCTGCAGCATCCGGAGCTGCCGTCCCTGCGGGCGACACTGCAGGCTACCGAAGGCGGCTACGTGCTGCGCCTGACAGATGCGCAGACCCTGGGGCAGGTTCGCGAACTGTCGCCACAGGCACTGGCGGCGCTGCAGAAGCTGACGCCGTCGGAGCAGCGCGTGGCGCGCCTAGTGGTGGAGGGCCTGCGCAACGACCAGATCGCCGAACGCCTGTGCCGCTCCACGCGCACGATCGAATTCCAGCTGCACAGCACCTTCCGCAAACTGGGTGTGGAGAATCGCGTGAAGCTCTCGCGGCTGCTCGGTTGAGGCCTGGTCCCGCTCAGGCGCCCGACTGCCGTCGCGCGTCGTATTGAATCACCTGGGGGAGCAGTAACTCGACCAGGGCCGTGAAGATCTGGCGGAAGCGTTCCGCGCCGGTTTGCTGGACCCAGTCCGGCACGTTGCGGAACAGGCGCTGGATATAGCCGGCCTCGGACTCTGGCAGCGTCGGTATCAGGGCTTCCTCGACCTTGCGGTCGGCATTGCGCTCTTCTGCCCGGGCGTCGCTGGCGGTCAGGCCCAGCAGCGTGCGGTAGGCCAGCAGCGTGCGGAAGTCGTCCACGCCGATCTCCGAGAAGGTCTTCAGCAACTGATTGACCAGCTTGATCTCCCAGTGCCAGGCCGCCGATCCCGGAGTGCCGGTGAGGGCGCCGGGACTGCGCAGGCGCAGCTCGCGGATGGCCAGAAACATCTCGAACAGTTGATGGCCCAGCGGTTCCGGCCGGGACAGGTCGGGGGCGGGCATCGAGCCGAAGATTCCCTGCAGTGCCGCCTCCTCGATCTCGTCGAGGTTGCTGAAGTAGGTGTAGAGGGTGGGGGCCTGCACCCCGAGCTGGGCGGCCAGGGCGCGCAGGGTCAGGGCCTGGGTGCCGTCGCGGCGGATCAGCTGCTCGGCAGCGGCGATGACGGCCTCTTGGCTGAGCTTGCGTGGGCGCCCCCCGGCGCTTTTCCCGCGGCGCTTGCGCGCCCGAGTGTCTTGGTCCTGCATGCCTTCCCCTTGCGCCCGGCGACCGCTTGATCTAGATTGCAGCATGTATTTTAACGCAAATTAAAATACTATGTAAGGAAACACCGGACAGGACCATGCTCGACTCTTCTTCCGCGGTTTACGCCCCCCGTTCCTCGCGCTCCCAGATCGTCGCCCTGCAGAGCGCGGTGGACATGGACAGCTTCTGGCGCGCCAGCCTGAGCCTGATGCGCAAGGAGCTGCCGCAGCGCTCCTGCGTATTGTTTTCGGACATCGTCGACTTCGAGCCGATGCAACTGCGCTACCACCTGGTGGCGCCGCGCAATCCGGACTACGTTCCGGCCAGGAGCCTGTCGGTGGCGGCGCCCTACCTGGCGCGCCATCCGCGCATCGAGTCCTACACCTACGCCGAGATTGCTGCCGAGGACCCGGAGGCGCAGCAGCGCCGGCTGGAGCAGGAGCCTGATCCGGAATGGGACGATTTCGTCGCGCTGGCCTTCTGGCGCAAGGCCGAGCCGCACAGCGTGCTGGCGGTGCTGGGCGACAAGCAGGTGCCGCAGGAGGAGAAGGCCTTCCTGGAATTCCTGCACCCGATGATCGATGCCGGCCTGGCGCGCCTGCGCACGCTGGAGCAGGAGCGCAGCTTGAGTACCTTGCTGCAGGGCTACCTGCAGAACTCACCGGAGGCCCTGGTGTTCTTCGATACGCAGGGCCGGCTGCTCTACCAGAGCGCGCACGGCGAGACACAGTTCAGCCGCTGGAACCGCTCGCTGCGCCGTGGCCAGGAACCCGCGGGCCTGCCGGCAGCGCTGCGCACGGTATTTCAGGGCGCGGAGAAGGAACTGCGCCTGCAGCACCCGGAACTGCCGGAGCTCTCGGCGACGCTGGACCCTACGCCCGGCGGCTATGTGCTGCGCCTGGTCGATACGCAGACCCTGGGCCAAGCCGGCGAACTCTCGCAACAGGCGCTGGCGGCGTTGAAGAAGCTGTCACCGTCGGAGCAGCGCGTGGCGCGCTTGGTGGTGGAAGGCCTGCGCAACGATCAGATCGCCGAGCGCCTGTGCCGTTCGCCGCGCACGGTGGAGTTCCAGTTGCACAATGTGTTCCGCAAGCTCGGCGTCGGCAATCGCGTGCAGTTGTCACGCATGCTGAGCTGAGAGCGGGCCGTCCGGAAACGCCAAACCGTCCTGCCGGCTCGCACCGGCAGGACGGTTTTTCGTGGAGCCGCCTTCTAGTCGAAGCTGGCGATCACGTCGATCTCGAGTCGTGCGCCCGGGATCAGCAGCTCGCTGACCACGGTCGAACGCGCCGGCGGACGCTGCGGGAAGTACTCGCGGTAGATGGCATTGAAGGCGGGGAAGTCGGTCTTGTCCGTGAGCCAGACGCCGGCCTTCACCACGCGATCCAGGTCGGCGCCGGCCTGCTGCAGGACGGCGCGCAGGCGCTTCATCACCTGGTGGGTCTGCGCCTCGATATCGGGGCCGACCAGCGTGCCGTTATCGTCCAGGCCCAGTTGTCCCGAGACGAAAACCAGGTTACCCGCGCGGATCGCGGGTGATAGCGGCACGGTCATACCGTTGGCCAGGGTCGGGCTCGTGCCGATGACTTCAATGCTCATGGGGTTCTCTCAAGTTCTGGGCAGGCGGCGCGCGAAGGCGAGGATGGACTCGGCGACCTGGGTGGCGTTGACTGGATCGCTGAGCAGCGTGCCGTGGTTGGCAGCGTCGATGCGGACGGACTGGCTCAGCGGGGCCGGCGAGACGGCTTCCAGTTCGCGATGCAGGGTCTGCATGTGGGCGAACTCGGCGTCCGTCATCTGCTTGGGCCGGGTGCCGGCGAGGATCGCCAGTACCGGATGCTGCGGCTGGGCTGCGATGCGGCCGACGTCGGCCTGCACCCCGGTCATGGCGCCGAGTTCGGCGCGCATGCGCGGCAGGTAGTCCGGCGCTCCGAGCTGCTGGAGCTGCCGGCGGAAGCGGGCGGGGTCGCCCTTCCCGCCGAACAGTCGCTGCAGCAGGCCGGAGGGCATCAGGCGCACGAACCAGTGCAGCAGGCCGATCACGCGCTGGGCCCGGCGCATGGCCGCTGCCGGGAAGACGTGGGCCACCGGCGTCGTATCGAGCAGCGCCAGGCCGGCAATGCGCTGCGGATGGCAGGCGGCGAAGTGCCGCGCATAGAGCCCGCCCAGCGAGTAGCCGACCATCAGCACCGGGCGGTCCCATTGCAGGCGATCAAGGAGGGCGGCGAGACGTGCCGTCACGGCAGCGGCGCCGAAGCCGGCATCGTCCGCCGGGCTGTCGCCCATGCCGGCGCGGTCATAGACCAGCACGCGGGCATGGGCGGCGAGCAGGGCTTCGACGTGGCGCCAGTCGTCCGAGCTGCCGAGGCCGCCGGACTCCAGCACGATGTCCGGCAGCTCGCCGGGCTGTCCCGAGAGGCGATGGAACAGGGAAGCGTCGAGGCTCATCGGTCTCTCAGTTGAAGCCGAATGACAGGTTGAGACGAACGGTGCGCGGCGTGGTGTAGACCAGCGGGCGGCCAATGATAGCCGCTTCGAGATCCGATCCGCCCAGCGCCGCCGACAGCGCATGGGTATCGAAGATGTTGTTGACACCGATGCTCATCGCCGGCATGAACGACAGGTCCGGACGGCTGATGCCGAAGTTGAAGTGCAGCAGCTCGTAGCCACCGACCTCCGCCGAGTGGTTGATGTTGTTGAAGGCCTTGCCCTGGTGGGTGCCGATCAGCGAGGCCTGCGTCTGCCAGAGGCCGAACTCGTGGCGGTAGCCGACGGTGGCGGTCGCCTGCAGCTTGGGCGAGCTGGGCATCTCCGTGCCCTTGGGCACATTGCCCTGGGTGGAGTCGAAGTCCTCGGCGGTGACCGCTTCGATCCAGGCCGCCGAGACTTCCAGCGACAGGCCGTCCAGCGGCGTCAGGTAGTGTAGCGTGGTTTCCGTGCCGACGCTGCGCGCGCGACCGACGTTGTCGATGTACGGGTCGATGGGCGAAGAGTTCTGGTTGACTTGCGGCTTCTTCCAGTCCAGGTAGAAGGCGGTAAGGTCGAAGCGCAGCGTGCGGTCCAGCCAGTCGGTGCGCATGCCGATCTCGTAGCTCCACAGCGTGCTGGATTCGTAGCTGGGCGGTACCGAGGCGACGTTGCTGAGATTGAAGCCGCCAAACTGGAAGCCGCGCGAGATGTTGCCGTAGATCATCAGCTCGTCGCTGGGGCGCCAGTTAAGGGCCACCTTGGGGCTGAAGCCGTTGCTTTCCTGTGTGCGCTTACCGTCGGGTTCGCCGTTGCGGGTAGGCGTGCCGGTCACTTCGGTCTGGTAGTAGCGGCCGCCGACGGTCAGCGTCCAGTCCTCGGCGAAAACCCGGGAGACCTCGCCGAAGACAGCGTTCTCCTTGGCCAGCAGCGGGCGAAAGCCGGTGTCGGTGGCGCGCACGCCGCTGGAATCCACCGGCAGGCCTAGTGCCTGTAGCAGCGGCGCGAGGCGCTCCATGATGGGAATGCCCACGACCGCGAGGTCCAGGTAGAGCTGCGAGCGGATGTTGGCCTCGTAGTCGCTGAAGTAGACGCCGCCCAGCCAGTTCCAGGGGCCGTCGCCGTTGGACACCAGGCGGAACTCTTGCATGAAACCCTCGGTTTCCACTGCGCGCTTGGCATGCAGCGACCGCACGCCGAGCATCGCCAGCGGCCGCAGGATGTAGGAGGTGTCGGCATCGTTGTTGTTGAACTTGGTCTGGTAGCCGGTCACCGACACCAGCTGCGCCCAGTCAAAATCGTAGCGCGCGTCCAGGGTGGTGGCGTTGAAGCCGTTCTTGTACGGCGAGGGTGACGGCGCCTCATTGCGCGGCTTGCCCTGGTCGTTGGTGGTGTAGCCGAGCTCGTCGCCCTCGCGCTGCGAGCGCATGTAAGAGAGGTTGAGGGTCAGCTCGTCCAGCGGCTTCCACAGCGCGATGGCGCGGCCGGCGAAGTTGTCCATGTCGTCGACGTTGTCCTCGCGACGCCCCGGGGTGTCGATGTCGAGTACGCCCGGCTGCTTTTGCAGCGAGCCGGCGAGGCGCAACGCGAAGGTCTCTCCCAGCGGCAGGTTCAGCATGGCGGAGTACGAAGGGGCCGCCTCGCCGGTCTTGACGCTGACCCAGTCACCGGAGAGGCGGCCTTCCCACTCGCCGAGCTTGGGCGCGTTGGGCACGTAGCGGATCAGGCCGCCGAGCGAGGTGGCGCCGAACAGCGAACCCTGCGGGCCCTTCAGCACTTCCACGGTAGCCAGGTCCCAGGGATCGGGATCGACGATGGTGTAGGAGCCGTAGGGATCGGTCAGCGGCATGTCGCCGAAGACCACGCCGACGGTCTGGTTGGTGTTGACGTCCGGGCCCACGCCGCGGACGCTGAGCTTGCGCGGGATGCCGGCGATCTCGTCCTGGGTGTTCATGCCGGGCACCAGGGCGATGAAGTCCTTGAGCTTATGCGAGCCCAGGTCCTCCAGGGCCTTGCCGGTCAGCGCGGAGATGCTGATGGGGATCTCGCGCGTGGACTGCTCGCGCTTGGTGGCAGTGACGATGATCTCTTCGATCTGCGCGTGGCGCCGCGGTTCCGCCATCGGGGCCGGCTCCGGCTCGGCCTGCAGCGGCTGCACGGGGATGGTATCCACGGTCTCGGCCAGTGCGGGATCGGCGGCCGGGGCGGGCGATTCGTCATCGCTGGCCGCCGTTGCCGGCTCGCTGGCGGGCGAGGTGGCGGGCTGGGCCGCCGGCTCGGCCGGCGTACTGGCCGGCTGTTCCGCCAGCAATGCATCCAGGTCGAAGTCCTGCGGCTCGTTGCTTTCCTGTGCCTGGGCGCCGGCGGCGCTGCTCAGGCCCAGCAGGGCGGCGGCGCAGCCACCCTTGAGGCGGCCGAGGCGGCGTGAGTGGAGGGCGATCGAGGACATGGCCAGATTCCCGGAATGGCTTTTCATGTTCAGCAGCGCTCGAAGCGCAGATCCCGCACGCGATCGGCGTCCATGACGAAGCCGACGACCTGGCCGTCGCGGCGCTCCAGCGCCAGTACGGCGACGTTCGGCAGCGGCAGCGGTGGCACGGTATGGAAGGCGCCGCAGGCGACCAGGTTCTCGGCCAGCGGCTGCAGTTCCCACAGCGCCTTGCCGCAGATCGGCTGGTAGTCGATGTAGAGCTTGCCGTCCCGCAGGACCACCTCGATCTCCGGGCCGTAGTCCACGCTGCGATAGCGGCCGCAGAAGCCGTCGGCGAACTCCGCGGCGGCAGGGCCCTGCGCAGGCAGGCGCTCGAAGCGGCGGGTTTCGCCGGCCAGGCGGAAGTCGTGCGAGGCCGGGGTTTCGCCGGCCGCGGGAGGCAGCAGGTCGATCGGGCTGGTCGGCGAGTTGGCGATTGCCAGGCGGCCGTCGCGCTCGAGCAGCAGGCCCACGGCGCTGCCATGGGAGGAGAGCATCATGCCTTCCGGCTGGCCCGGCAGCACCGGGATGCGGCTGATCTCGAGCAGCGTGCGCGCTGCGGCGGAGTACCAGCGGCCCGGCAGTCCCGGATGATCGTCGGCCGCGGGCGGCTGGCGCGGCGGCGGCAACTGCCCGGCGAGCACCAGTTCCATGATCTTCTGCGCCATCACCGGCGCGGCGCCGTCCATGCGGTTGCTCATCACGATGATGTCGAGATCGTGCGAGGGGACCATGTACATCTGGCACTGGGAGCCCAGCGTGGCGCCGGCGTGATGGATGGTCTCGATGCCGCGGAAGTCCTGGCGCGTCAGGCCCAGGCAGTAGGTGCCCTCGGTGCCGTTGGCCAGGCGGAAGGGCTGTAGCAGCTTCCGCCACAGGGACGTGCTGCCGATGCGCTTCTGCGGTGCACGCAGGTGCTCGGTCCAGGTCAGCATGTCGTCGACCGTGGAGATCATGCCGCCAGAGCCCAGCAACTCGTCGGTGGGGTAGATGCCGCGGCGCCAGCTGCCATTGGCCTGCGGCAGGTGCAGCGTGGCCATGTTGGGCACGATGTCCATGTCGCTGGGCAGCAGGCGGGTGTCCACCATGCCCAGCGGCGCGCAGATGCGATCGACCAGGAAGTCGGCATAGGACTGACCGCTGATGCGCTCGATAACCAGCGACAGCAGCGTGTAGCCGGTGTTGCAGTAGATCATGTTGGTGCCGGGCTCGAAGTTGCTGCCATCGAAGCGCTGCAGCAGCTGCAAGGTGCCGCCGATCGGGGTATGACCCCAGTAGCCATGGTTGTGCAGGATCACGCCGTAGAGGGGATCGCGGACACCGCCGGTGTGATGCATCAGCTGGCGCAGCGTCGGCTTGCCGCTGGCCTTGCCAGCCAGCTCCGGCAGGTAGTCGCCCAGCGGCTTGTCGGTATCGAGCTTGCCTTCCTCTTCCAGCAGCAGGATGCCGACGCAGGCGAAATGCTTGCTGGTGGAGCCGATACGCATGCGCGTCTGCGGCGTGTTGGCGGCCGCATGCTCGATGCTGGCCAGCCCCACGCCACGGCGATACAGCAGCTTGCCCTGGTGACGGACGCCGACGACGAAGCCGGGGGTGTCACTGCGATTCCAGGGCTTGAACAGCTCGTCGAGTTGCTGAATGAGGGTGGCGGCGGTCTTGTCGGTCATGGTCTTCTGCAGGTTTATCGTCCACCTGATCGTCTCCGATCGGGGACAGGGGGGCTATCTGCAGAAATACTGGGTGCGCCCGGAATCCGCCGCGGACGAATGTGGTGGCCTTGTCGTCAGCTGCGCAGCAAGTCGATGGCCAAGCGTGCAGCGTGGCCGATCACACGGTCCTGCCCGGGGTGCTTGACGCGCACGTCGTGGCTGCGGGTGAATACGGATACGGCGTAGTGACGGCCATCCGGATAGCTGACCACGCCGGCCTCGTTACGAACCGTAACCAGTGTGCCGGTCTTGCCGGCGGTGCGGATGTCGTCCTCGGGGAACCCAGAGGCGAGGCGGTGCGGCCAGACCTGGGCACCGAGGATGCGACGCATCAGCGCGCAGCCGTCGGCCGAGGCCACTTCGTCGCGCCAGATGGCCGCCAGCAGGCGCGAGGTCTCGCGCGGCGTGCTGCGGTTGGTCTGCAGCGGCTGCAGCGCGCGCAGGCGGCCCAGCAGTTCCAGGTCGGGCTTTGCCGGGAAATCGGCGTGACTGCGCCCGCCGGCGTCCTCGACCATCTGCGCGAACAGGAAGCGGCAGTCGCCTTCGAGTTGCGTGCCGGGCAGGCCCAGGGCCCGCATGGAGGCGTTGATGCGATCGATGCCCAGGCGGGTGCAGATCACGTCGGTGGCGGCGTTGTCGCTGACCACGATCATCGACAGCGCCAGATCGCGCCAGCTTAGCGTCGCTGCATCCAGGCCCACCGACAGGCCGGTGGGGCCCGGCGCGCGGTCCTGCAGCGGAACGTGTACCGGCTCGCAGAGCGAGAGTTGCCCGGCGTCGGCCTGGCGGCATAGCTCCACCAGCGCGGGGATCTTCAACACGGAGGCGGCGACCACCGGCTCGTCGGCCTGCCAGGCGATCTCAAGGCCGCTGGCAAGGTCCAGCGCATGCAGCCAGCCATCGACGGCGGCGGAACGGAACAGGGTTTCGAAGTTCATGTTGGGATCAGGCGGAGCGCAGCAGGTGGAGATTGCGGGTACGGGCCGTGCTCAGCCACAGGCCCGTGACGCGGCCGTTCTCGCGCTCGAGCGCCAGGCTGCCCACGACGGGATAGTTGGCGAAGGCATTGGATTCGTGCACGAAGCCGCAGACGTCCAGCGAGTAGGGGGTCAGATGAAGGCGGCTATGACCCGTGGCCGGCAGCAGGTCGATATGCAGGCCGCCGTCGATCAGCACCACCTCCGCCTCCAGGCACAGTTCGGCATCCCGGTAACGGCCGAGCAGTTCGGCGGCCAGCACCTCGGCGGCGGGGCCGTTGTCCGGCAGGCGCTGCCAGGTTTCGGCATGTCCGTTATCGTGGCCCTGCAGGAACTGCGGGCGCTCCTCGGACGGCAGGGTGACGGTGACGCGGCCGTGCGGCGAACAGTTCAGGATCCATTGCCCATCGCGTTCCAGTAGCGCTCCCATGTTCTGTGACTGGATGCTCATGGCCAGGACCTTGTCCGGGTTGCCCGGCAGGGCGGTCTCGAGCAGGCCGATCAGGCGGTGCGAGCCGGGGGCATACCAGCGGCCGAGCAGGCCCGGCCGCGGCGCGGGCGTGGCGAAAGGCTCCATCGCTGCCCCCAGCAGCGCCTCGACGATCTGATTGGCCAGTGCGGGAGCGGAGGCATCGTTGCGGTTGCACAGCACGATGACGTCGAGCTCATGCGCCGGCACGGCCAGCATCTGACTGTTGCCGCCGATGACGCCGCCAGCATGATGGACGATCTCGATGCCGCGCCATTGCTCGCGGATCAGCCCCAGGCAGTAGTCGCCCTCGGCACCGCTGCTGTACCGGGGCTTGCGCAGCATCTGGTCCCAGACCGTGCTACCGCCGATGGCCGTGGCTGGATTGCGCAGCCGTGCGAGCCAGTTGAGCATGTCGTCGACCGTTGAGACCATGCCGCCTTCGCCCAGCAGCTCCTCGCTGGGAAACAGGCCGCGGCGCCAGCCGTCGCCGTCCTTCAAATGCAGGTCGGCCAGGCGCGGCAGCAGCCGGTGGTCGCTGGTCAGCAGCTCGGTGTCGTGCATGCCCGCAGGAGCCAGGATGCGCTCGCGCAGGAAATCGCCGAGGGCCTGGCCGCTGATGCGCTCGATGACGCGTGACAGCAGGTGGTAGCCCTGGTTGCAGTAGATCATCCGCTCGCCACGCGGGAAGTTGAGGCTCGCGACACGGTTGGCGAGCTGCAGCAGGTGTCCCGGAGCCGGGTAGTGATTCCAGGTCTTGTTGAGGAAGGGCAGCAGCAGGTCGTTGGGATCGCGCAGGCCGCTGGTGTGGAGCATGCACTCGCGCAGGCTCGGCTCGCCGCTGATGCTATCGAGTTCCGGCAAGTACTGGCGCAGCGGTGCGTCGATGTCCAGGCGGCCTTCCTGTGCCAGCAGCAGAGCTGCCAGGCAGGTGAAGTGCTTGGTGGTGGAGCCGATGCGCATGCGCGTCTGCGGCGTGTTGGCCTGCCCCTGCTGGATGCTGGCCAGGCCGAAGCCACGGCGATAGACGGTGCGGCCGCGATGGGCCACGCCGACGATGAAGCCCGGTGCGTCGCTGTTGTTCCAGGGCTTGAGCAGTGCGTCCAGCTTCTGCGGGTGGTCGGCAGGCAGGTCCATGGAGTCGCGCGAGGTGAAGATCTAGAGGCTCTCGAAGCGGCCGGCTTCGCGGTTCTTGCGGACGTGGGCGGGGTCGAAGACCTGGCCGTTCATGGCCAGGTACACACCGGGCGGTGAACTGAGGGCGACGCCGAGCGCGAAGCCGATGTTGAAGACGGCGTCGGTCTCGTGGAATCGTGCGGGCTGCATGGCGCCGGTGAAGACCACGGTCTTGCCTCCGCAGTCGCCGAGCGCCAGCGCGGTCTGCGCCATGGTGTCGGTGCCGTGGGTGATGAGGATGCGCGTGCAGGACTCGGCCTGGACGGCCTCGCGCACGCGGGCACGGTCGGCATCGTCCATCTGCAGGCTGTCCTTGCGCATCAGCGGGCGGATCTCGACGTCGGCGACGCCGGCACCCTGCAGCACGCGGCCGATCTGCGGCTCGCCGATCTCGTACTGGCTGGCGGCATCGAAGTAGACCTTGTCGATGGTGCCGCCCGTGGTGAAGACCTTGAGTATCGGCACGCCGTGATTCCTCAGATGCCCCAGCAGAAGCCGCTGGCGGGCAGGTTGACCTGGCCGGTATCGTAGACGAAGCCGCCGAGGCGGTCGTTGCGCAGCAGCAGTGGGCCGTCGATGTCGACGTAATCGCAGAGCTGCGCCAGGACCTGGGCCGGCGCCATCGCCAGCGAGGTGCCGCCCATGCAGCCGACCATCAGCCCCAGGCCGCGCTCGCGGGCGGCGCGGGCCAGCAGCAGGCCCTCGGTCAGTCCGCCGCACTTGTCGAGCTTGATGTTGATCATCTGGTAGCGGCGCGCGGCCTGCTCCAGTTCGCCGAGGTGCTGGCAGGATTCGTCGGCGGCCAGCGGCAGCGGCGCCTGGTAACCCTCCAGGACCTCGTCACTGCCGCGGCGCAGCGGCTGCTCGATGAAGATCACGCCCAGGCGCTTCATGTCATCGGCAACCTCGCGCAACTGCTCGAAGCTCCACCCCTGGTTGGCGTCCACCACCAGGCGGGCGTCCGGCCGGCGGCGGCGGATCGCCTCGACGCGCTCCACCGGGCGGTCGCCGTCCAGCTTGATCTTCAGCAGCGGGTGGGTCACCCGGGCGGCCTTCTCGCCCATGGCTTCCGGCTCGGTCTCGATGCCGATGGTGTAGACCGTCTCCACGCTGCGCGGCGCGACACCGGCCAGCGTCCAGGCAGACTGGCCGCCGAGGCGGGCCTCGAGGTCCCACAGCGCGGCGTCCAGCGTGTTGCGGGCGGCGCCGGGTGGCAGCACCGAGCGCAGGGCCTCGCGGGTCGCGCCGGCTTCGATCGCGGCACGCGCGGATTCGATCTGCGCCAGGATCGACTCTGTGGTTTCCCCGAGGTAGTGGATCGCCATGCCTTCACCCCGGCCGCTGCGGGTGCCTTCGCCGATGTCGGCGACGAAGGTCTGGAATTCGGTCACCGTACGGCCGGTTATGGTGAAGGGCGCGGCGGCGGCCCAGGTTTCGGTGTGGATGCAGAGCTTGCGGGTCATGTCGGTATTCAGAGGGAGAGCAGGCGCTGGACGACCGCATCGAGCGGGCTCTTCAGCGGATCGAAGCAGGGCAGGCCCAGTTCACGCTCGGTGTCGGCCAGCAGCCTGGCGCGCTCGCTTTCATTTAGCATCGAGGTGTTGAAGGCGACGCCGACGACGCGGGCCTTCGGGTTGGTGAGGCGCGCGGCGCGTTCATATTCCTCGATGGCGGTCTTCAGCGTCGGCGTGGGAAAGTCCGGGTAGCCCCAGATGTGGGTACGGCCCGGCTCGTGGCACAGCACCATCGCGTCGGGCTGCGAGCCATGCACCAGGCCCAAGGTTACCCCGGCATAGGCGGGATGGAACAGCGAGCCCTGGCCTTCGACCACGTCCCAGTGATCGGCGGCGGCGTCCGGCGTCAGGCATTCGGCGGCGCCGGCGGTGAAGTCGGAGATGACGGCGTCCAGCGGGATGCCGGTGCCGGCGATCATGATGCCGGTCTGGCCGGTGGCGCGGAAATCGGCGGCCACGCCCTGGGCGCGTAGCGCGCGGGCCAGGGCCAGGGCGGTGTACTTCTTGCCCAGGGCGCAATCGGTGCCGACGGTGAGCAGGCGCTTGCCGCTGCGCTTGCGGCCGGAACCCACCGGCAGGCCGGCGGGCGGACGGCGCACGTCGATCAGGCGCACGCCGCGGGCTATGGCGGCGTCGGCCAGGCCCGGTATGTCGCCGAGCTTGGCGTGAAGGCCGCTGATGATGTCCAGGCCGGCCTCGACGGCGGCGAACAGGGTGGGCAGCCAGCTGTCGCTGAACTGGCCGCCGATCGGTGCGATGCCGATCAGCAGCGAGCCGATGCCTTTTTGCGCGGCTTCGGCTGGGCTCAGTTCGGGCAGGCCCAGGTCCACGGCGCAATCCGGCAGGCGCAGCTGCGCGGCGCAGGCCTCCGGCGCCCAGTCGTATACGCCCAGCGCGGTCTTGGCGCGCGAGGAGTGGCTGGCGTCGCCCAGGAATAGCAGGTAGGGCTGGCGCAGGCTGATGGTGGTGGCCAATGCGGTGGGAGCGGCGGCTGCGGCCGGATCAAGCGTGGATTTGGGCGTGCCCATGGCGATTCCTGGGTGAGGCGATGAAGACGACAGTAAAGCAGCGGCCCCCCCGGCGGGGGATTCGTAGAAACACTGGAAATGCCCGGGTGCCGCAGGTGCAGCGAGAACCGCTAGCGGATCAGCCGGGCGCGGAAGCCCGCGGCCACCAGGTCACGCACGATGCGGGCGGCGTGCAGCTCGTCCTGGGCCTCGAGCTGGACCTCCAGCGAGGCGCTCTTGGCGTGGACGCCTCCGTGCAGGCGGTCGTGCTCGACCTGCACGATGTTGCCGCCGGATTCGCCGATGCAGCCGGCCACCCGGGACAGGAAGCCGGGACGGTCCTCCACCTCGATCGACAGGGCGATCAGGCGGGATTCCTGAACCAGTTGGCGCATCAGCACCGAGGCGAGCAGGCGCGTGTCGATATTGCCGCCGCTGAGGACGATGCCGACGTTGCGGCCGGTGAAATCGGCACCGTGGCCGAGCAGGGCGGCCAGCCCGGCCGCGCCGGCGCCTTCGACGATCACCTTCTCGATGCTGGCCAGCAGCGCGATGGCGCGCTCGATGCCGGGCTCGTCCACGATCAGCAGCGAGGGCTGCAAGGCGCGCAGGATTTCCAGCGGCAGGCTGCCGATCGTGCGGACCGCAATGCCCTCGGCGATGGTCTGGCCGCCGCTGACCATGGCGGGGTCGTTGCTCAACGCGGCCTGCGCGCAGGGATAGCGCTCCGACTCGACGCCGACGACGCGCACGCCGGGCCGGCCCTGCGCCGCCACGGCGACGCCACCGATCAGGCCGCCGCCCCCCACCGGGACCACCAGGGTATCCAGGCCGGGTTCGGCTTCCAGCATTTCCAGCGCCAGGGTGCCCTGGCCGGCGATGACCTGGGGATCGTCATAGGGGTGTACCCGAGTCATGCCTTGGCGGCCGACGTACTCCTCCTCCATGTGGCTCGCCGCTTCGGCCAGGGAGTCACCCCGGAGGATCACCTCGGCACCGAGCTTCTGCGTGTTGCGCACCTTGACGAAAGGAGTGCCGAGCGGCATCACGATCAGGCTGCGGATGCCCAGCCGCGTGGCGTGGTAGGCCACACCCTGCGCATGGTTGCCGGCCGACATCGCGACCACGCCGGCCTGGCGCTGGGCGGAATCCAGCGACAGCAGCTTGTTGAGGGCGCCGCGCTCCTTGAAGCTGGCGGTGAACTGGAAGTTCTCGAACTTCAGCCATACGTTGGCCTGCGTCATCTCCGACAGCACGCGCGAGCGGGTCAGGGGCGTGGGATTGATCTGCCCGCGGAGACGCTCGCGGGCGGCCACGACGCTATCGAAACTGACGGGGAGCATGGCGTCTCCTGAGGCGGCGGGCCCGGCCGACGGATTCTAGCTCCGCGGGTCTTCCACGCGGGGCCAGAAATGGTTGTCGCGCTTGGTGTAGCTCATCTCGGCGAAGTTCTGCGAGACCGACCCGGGAGCGCCGACGTAGAGCACCTGCTTGGCGATCGGCGCGAAGGCGGCGTGGAAGTGCTGCGAGGATTTCAGCACGATGGCCTTGCGGCCCGTCAGCAAGATGCCCAGGTTCTCGAACACCTCGAGCGACATCGGCTGGGAGCGCAGCGTGCACAGGGCGATATCCATCCCCTGGTCGGTCTGCACCCATACCCCGGTGCCGAGTGGCCAGCGGAATCCAAGACCGCTCTGGGAATGGTTCTCGACGATCGCCTTGATGGTCACCGGCAGATCGACCGGGGTTCCGGAGAGGGGGCCGCATTTCCCGCCGATGCGCAGCTTGAGGCGGGCACCCACGCCGGCACTCTGGCAGATGATGACGGCACCCGGGTCCCAGATCGCACCGATCACCGCGTCATGCACGCCGGCATCCAGCAGCCCCTGCAGGATGAAAGTGCTGTCACTCATGGCACCGCCGCCTGGGTTGTCGGCGACGTCGGCCAGAATCACCGGACCTTCCGGCGCCTGCCGAGCCACCTCGACTGCGGCCTTGATCGACAGCGGCGGTTGCCAGGTGTCGTGACGCATCGCCCAGAACTCCTCGCCTAGCTGGTCCGCCAGCGCCTGGGCCTTGGCTCGGTCGCCGTCGGCCACCACCCAGAGCTTGGCGCCAGTGTCCGGCGTGTCGCCCCAGGGGAAGCCATGGCCCAGCGAGATCGACAGGATGCCGTCCTTGCCTTCCAGCGCCGCCATGCGATCGACGAAGGAGCGCATCGGCTCCTTGGTGGTGTGCCACAGGCCGATCATGCGCAGGTCGTGCACGGCGGTGACCGGCTTGATCTTGCCCTCGGCTTGGCGTGTGATGAGGGCATAGAGCTCCTCGAGCCGCAGCATCGTGTCGGTGTGAGGGTATTCCTTGTAGGCGATGATGATGTCGGACTGCGTCAGCATCATCTCGCTGACGTGGCAGTGCAGGTCCAGTTCCACGCCGATGGGCACGCCGGGGCCGACGACCTCACGGACCCGCTGGATGGTGTCACCTTCGCAGTCGTCGTAGCCGTCGGCCACCATGGCGCCGTGCATGAACAGCACCACGGCCTGCACCGGCAATGCCGCTTTCAGGTCTTCCACGATCCAGTCGCGGTACTGCTCGTAGGCGGAGCGCGCGGTGATACCCGAGGGCTGGGCGTGTGCGGTGAGGCTCTCAACCACCGTGTGTCCGTCGGCCGCGGCCATCTGCTTGAGCAGGACGTGGGCGGCGCCGAAGCCGGTCGGGTTGCGCAGGCTGGCGTCGCCACGGTACAGGCCGTTGTTCTCGAAGTCGATACCGGCGGTGGGCATCACGCCGGAGGTATTGGTTTCGGTAGCGAGGAAGGCGCTGAAAATCTTCACGTGATCAATCCTGGGGCAGAGCGGTTGTGTTCTTGCGGGCGGCGGCGAGCCGGCGCGATTGGGCGCTGATCGGCACGAACCACAGCAGCAGGGCGGTGACGACGAAGCCGGCGGCCGGTGTCCAGGCCACCACGAGCTTCAGCGCGGATACGGCCTGGGGGGTCAGGTCGGCGCCGGACTTGGAGGCGTCGAAGCCCATCCATCCCAGGAAGATCAGTCCGCCGCCAGCCGACAGTGCGCCCACGGTCTTGATGATCTGTGCCCAGAAGGACATGTAGAGGCCGGCGCGATCCACGCCGTAGTGCTCCTTGCCGTAGTCGATGATGTCGCCCAGGATCACCGGTGCCGCGACCAGGGTGGACATGACCAAGAGCAGCAGCAGGCCATGCACCAGCGCGAAGCCGACCACATTCGGCTGTGGCGGGAAGAACCCGATGGTGGCATAGGTCAGTCCGCCCAGCCCGATACCCACGGCCCAGGTGCGCTGCAGCGGATAGCGCCGTACCAGCCAGCCCCACAGCGGCAGGCCCAGCACGCTGATCGGCAGCGCGGAGGCCATGACGTAATTCACCGCGGTGCCCAGGCCCAGGTAGTTGGTCATGTACAGCAGGGTGACGCCCTGCGACATGCCGGTCATGAAGCTGGCGATGGAGAAGACGATGATCAGGCGGATCAGCGGGACATTGCCCAGCACCGAGCCCAGCAGCAGGCGCCAGCTTTCGGGCGGCGGCTTGTGGCCGCGCGCGGCGCGAGACTGGCCGTCGGGCACTCGCCACAGTGCGAAGAAGTTCAGCGGCGGCAGCAGCAGTACCACGACTACGGCAGTCAAGCCCAGCATCTCCAGGTTGAGCTCACCGGTCTTCAGCAGGCCCAGGGAGTTGCCCACTGGCGCCACGGAATAGAACAGCACGGTGCCGATCAGGGTGGCCAGCGCGATCGAGACGGTGATCCGCGTTCGCTCCGCCGGCTCCGGCGAGAATTCCAGTGACCAGGCGCGGTAGGGAATCTCGCAAAGCGACCAGCCGATGTTTGCCAGCAGGAACCAGCCGGCATAGTAGGTGATGCTGACATCGGCTGGCGGCCGGAACAGGAACCACAGGGCAATGGCGGTGACGATGGTGCCGGCACCCATCCACCATTTGCGGCTGATGCCATGCTCGGCACTGCGGTCGGAGAAGTAGCCGATCAGGAAGTCGCTGAGCACGTCGATGAGGCGCACGGACAGCACCGCGCCGCCAAGCGCTATCAGCGCCAGCCCGGATTCCTTGGCATAGATGCCCTGCAGAAGCGATTGCCCGGGCGCCTGCATGAAGCCCTGGAGGATACCCGGCAGGGCAAAGGCGAACAGCAATCCGCGCGCGATCGGCGGTGTCGCGACAGCAGGGGAATGGCGCAAGCGAGGTCCTCCGGACTCTGGGCTTGCTCACAGTGTCAGGTCGGGACTCTCGGGTGGTCCATAGGTAATAGTACGGGCTGATCAGGGTTTGCGGCCCTGGGCCGACCGGCGCGGCGTTTTTACCGACCCCGGTCAGGAGCGACCGGTAGAACCACGGATATGTGCGCTCCCGGACCGGCCCTAGCATCTCGTCATGTCTGAACATGCCCATTCCTTCGACGTCATCGTCATCGGTGCCGGTATTGCCGGTGCCGGCATCGCGGCCGAGATCGGCGCCGGCTCGCGCGTCGTCCTGCTGGAGCAGGAGGCGCAGCCCGGCTACCACACCACCGGACGCTCGGCCGCGGTCTTCGCGGAGAGCTACGGCGGCCCGCTGGTGCGCATCCTGTCGCGCGGCAGCCGGCCGTTCTTCGATCAGCCTCCGGCGGGGTTCACCGACACGCCGTTGCTGCTGCCGCGCGGGTTCCTGTTCATCGCCCGCGAGGACCAGCACGAGGCCCTGGAAGACCTGGCGGATGCACCCGACCTTCGGGGTGGCAGCCTGCGCCTGACGCCGGACCAGGCCTGCGAGCGCCTGCCGGTGCTGCGCCGCGAATATCTCACCGCGGCGCTGCTGGATCATGGCGCCAGCGATATCGAGGTTCACGCGCTGCACCAGGGTTATCTCGCGCAACTGCGCCGAAATGGCGGGCGCTTGCGCTGCCAGTCGGGGGTCGCGCGCATCGAGCGCAGCGGCCAGGGCTGGCGCGTTCACAGCCAAGCCGGGGTATTCGAGGCGCCGCTGCTGGTGAACGCTGCGGGGGCCTGGGCCGACCAGGTCGGAGCCCTGGCTGGCGTCGCAGGCATTGGTCTGCAACCGCTGCGCCGCACCGCCGCGCTGGTGGACGTGCCGGGGCATGCCGGACAGGAGCACTGGCCGCTGACGATCGACATCGACGAGGAGTTCTACTTCAAGCCCGATGCCGGCCGCCTGTTGCTGTCGCGTGGCGACGAGACGCCGAGCGAGCCCTGCGACGCGCAGCCTGACGAGTTGGACCTGGCGGTGGCGGTGGACAACATCGAGCGTGCCACCACGCTGGACATCCGCCGCATGCACAGTCGCTGGGCCGGGCTGCGCAGCTTCGTCGCCGACCGCTCGCCGGTCGCTGGCTTTGCGCCCGATGCACCCGGCTTCTTCTGGCTGGCCGGGCAGGGCGGCTATGGCATCCAGACCGCGCCGGCGCTATCGCGCTTCGCGGCTGCCTGCCTGCTGGGCCGCGATGTTCCGGCAGAACTGGCGGATTTAGGCCTGGAGGCAGCGGCGCTGTCTCCCGCCAGATTGCAGCCCGCCGGCCACTGAGCCACGCCGACCGAACCGGTGGAACTACCGATGACGCTGGTTCATACCCGCGAACATCCTGCATCACCGGAAAACATCATTGACTCCCGAGACCCCCGACATGTCGAAGATCCTGAGTGACGCCAAGCCCGGGCCGCTGGCGCCGCGAACCAAGAAAGCTCCTGCGGTGGAAGTGATCCTGGTCGGCAGCGCGCTCGCGCCGCTGCACGCCGACGTCGAATTGCCCAGGCTGCCGGCAAGCTTCCGCGGTATTCCGGGCGATGTTGCCGACCTGAACCTGGGCTCGCGTCGCATCATCGCTGTCGGCTGCGGAAACGCGGCCGACCATGAGCGGGAAGAGCGCTTCTGGGAGGCGGCCGGCGCGGCGGCCGTGGATGCGTTGCGAACGCTGCGCATCGACAACGCGGTGCTGGTCGCCGAGCCACTGCCCCTGGCTCTCGATGCGCAGAGTGCCACCAACCAGCTGGCGCTGGGTGCGACGGTGGCGTCCTATCGCTGCACGGCGTTTCGCTCGCAGCAGCCCAGGGGACACTTCGAGGTCAAGGCCCTGCAGTTGCCGGCCTCCCGTTGGAAGGGCACGGAGCGTGCTCGTCAGCTCGGCGATGCGGTGAATTGGGCTCGGGCCCTGGTCGACGCGCCGCCCAACCTGATGACGCCGCAAGGCTTTGCCGATGCGGCCAAGGAGTTGGTGGCTTCAGGCGTGCGCGTGCAGATACTCGACCAGAAGGCGCTGGAGAAGCTGGGCGCCAACGGCCTGCTGGCCGTGGGCCGCAGCAGCGACAACCCGCCCTGCATGCTGGTTTGCGAGTGGAATGGGCGGCGCGCGAAGCAGATCGACCTGGGCCTGGTGGGCAAGGGCCTGACCTTCGACGGCGGCGGCCTCAACCTGAAAAGCACCGCGCACATCGCCAACATGAAGCTCGACATGGCGGGGGCCGCTGCGGTGGCGGGCGCCATGCGCGTGCTGGCCCAGCGCAAGGCGCCGATCAACGTCGTCGCCGTGATTCCGCTGTGCGAGAACATCATCGACGGCAGGGCCTATCGACCGGGTGACGTCATCACCTCGCTGTCCGGCCTCACCATCGAGGTCGACAACACCGATGCCGAGGGGCGCATCGTCCTGGCCGACGCCATCAGCTATCTGATCCGCGAGTACCAGCCGAAGAAACTGGTCGACCTGGCCACGCTCACCGGTGCCATTCTCACGGCCCTTATCGAGGAGTACGCCGGCCTGTTCACGGCGGACGACGCATTGGCGGCCGAGTTGCAGGCAGCGAGCGAAGCTTGCGGTGAGGGGCTGTGGCGCATGCCGCTGACGAAGCGGCAGGATTACCTCGTCGATTCCGATATCGCGGATGTGCGCAATACCGGCAAGCCGGGCCTGCGCGGCGCGGGCACCTCGTCCGCGATCGCCGGCGCCAAGTTCCTGGAGCGCTTCGCCATGGGCACGCCCTGGGCACACTTGGACATGGCCGGTGTCGCCATGGTGAGCCGGCCGATCATTGGTATACCCAGGGGGACGACGGGCTATGGCGTGCGCCTGATCGACGCCCTGGCGGAGCGGCTGGAATCGAATTGAAGGAATTGCGGGCGCAGGCCCGGATCTGCACCGGGGGGGAGCTGCCTCGACGGCGCCGGGATCATGCAATGAGGGCCGATACCTCGCGCCGCAGCCGGCTCACCCTTTGTGCTCCGATCACGCCCGCTTGGCGTGGCGAGATCCTGGGCACTGGTTTGACCTCCGGTGTGTACCGGGAAAAGGGCGCCTAGACTGCAAGCGGCGCCGCTTGAGATCCAAGTGCCGCGAGGAGAAAGCATGACAAGCCAGGAACCGCGGCAGGCCGCGTTGGAACGTGAGGCCGCAGCGGCCAAGGGACCCTATGGAGACGCGCCGACCGGGATCGGGAATCCCGATCGCCTGCGATTCCTGCTGACCGGCGATACGGATCCTCAGCTGCCCGCACGCGTGCTGGCCCTGCTGACCGTGAGGGCCGAGCTGCCGCTGCAGTTCAGCTTCACCCGCCGGGACAGCGACGACAGCGTCGAACTGCGCTTTGATCTCCTGGCCAATGAAGTGGCGTTGCCCGAACTGCTGCTGGATCGCCTGCTGAAGCTGCCTACTGTGCGCGATGCGCGCCTGCTCCAGCCAGCCTGGGAGCCCTGAGTTTCGCGATGGTTTCGCCCATGCACACCGGACGGGTCATGCGATGAACGCCAGCATCTTTGCGGCCACCTCGGCAGCCGCGGCTGGTTGGTGACCCGGCTGACGTGGTTGTAGGGCAGGGTGATCCAGCGGCTGGCGTCGTTCTGGCCTGCATGACGCTGGTGCAGTTCCAAGGCGGCAAGCCTGAAGCTTTCTTCCTTTGCTTCATCGACCAAAATCTTCTGCAGCCGGCTCCGGTGTTCTGGCGGCGGCGCGGCGCTAATGGCCAGCCGGGGGGCACTGCCTGGCCGATCCAGATGCGGCAATGAGCTGGCGGATTTACTGCAGCAGGCATATTTCCGCGATCGAGCCCTGCAGGGATCGCAGCATCTGCCGGGGTGTGCTCTTCAGCCGGGTAACGATATCCGGCGGCGGTTCGCGGCTCAGCAGCGACATCAGCGGATTGTCGATGCTCAACAGCGTGCAGAGCTCGAGGAATCGCGCGAGCACGGGGATATTCCAGAGCGAGCTGTCGATCAGTTCGTGGTCGAACTCCGGCGTCGGGTCGATCTGTACGATCAACTTGACCAGGGCAGGCGCCTGGGCCGCATGCAACGCCCCGATCAGTCCGCCGTACGATTGCCCCACCCGTACCGCTGTGGGCGCGGCGGTCTGCCCAAGGAGTACGTGGGCCACGGCGATCATCGTTGCCAGTGGCAGCAGCACCACGCAGATCACGGCGGCGACGCCCAGCGAACGGATGTCCAGCTCAGTACTGTCCGAATAGCTCAGCTTCACCGCGAACCACACGCCGACGGTGGAGACAATGTTAGCGGCGATTATCCAGCTGATGCGTGTGCCGCGACGGGCGTAGCTGCGATCTGACAGGTAGCCGATCAGCGCTTAGGTGATGGCATCCAGGATCTTGCCGACCAGCATGGCCAACGCCAGCGCACCCAGCCTCGGTCCGCGCTGGGACTCCAGGCGATGGAGGTCTTGGGGCTCACGCCGCGTCCCTCCGAGTCGGTATCGACGCTGGCGGGCAACCCCCGGTCTGCGACGAATAGAAGGGCGCCGGCGCGGCCTACCGTGCCGCCAGTCTGCTTGGCCAACGCGGCAAGCGGTGTGGCCGGTAGGAATAGCGAGAAGCGCAGGAACGAAGGCATGGTCCATTCAAGCGGGCAACCACGCCATCGTGCTCTTCATGTTTGGATGGGGTGGGGAGAGAGCCGTGGAGGGCGTCAGCAGCCGCTGCGATGCTCAAAAAGCGCCGCCATCGGCGCAGAGGCGGGGCAATCAGGCCCAGGCGCTGATAATAAAAAACATTCAAAAACAGTGGCTTGAGATTTTCCTGAAAAAATCCCGTTGCAGGAGCCTCAAATTCGCATATTATTCGCGCCCCGCTGACGGCAACGACGGAAACGACGAAGCCGCTAAAGCACTGATCTTTAAGAACAAATTAGCAAGTAATTTGTGTGGGTGCTCCCGGTGCGTGGCAGAAGCCATAGCAACACAACCGAGAGTATCAACGTAAAGCCAAACGTAAGTTGAGCATAGAGTTGATGACTCTTACGGCACTGAAGATCCTGCACAAGGATTGAGGTGTCATCCAGTTATACATATTTAATTGGAGAGTTTGATCCTGGCTCAGATTGAACGCTGGCGGCATGCCTAACACATGCAAGTCGAACGAGGTGTAGCAATACATCTAGTGGCGGACGGGTGAGGAACACGTAGGAATTTGCCTTAGAGCGGGGGATAGCCCAGGGAAACTTGGAGTAATACCGCATGATGTCGAAAGACCAAAGCAGGGGACCGCAAGGCCTTGCACTCTGAGAGAAGCCTACGTCTGATTAGCTTGTTGGTGAGGTAATGGCTCACCAAGGCGACGATCAGTAACTGGTCTGAGAGGACGATCAGTCACACTGGAACTGAGACACGGTCCAGACTCCTACGGGAGGCAGCAGTGGGGAATATTGGACAATGGGCGCAAGCCTGATCCAGCAATGCCGCGTGTGTGAAGAAGGCCTTCGGGTTGTAAAGCACTTTAAGCAGGGAAGAAAAAACTCGGGTTAATACCTTGAGTCTTGACGGTACCTGAAGAATAAGCACCGGCTAACTCTGTGCCAGCAGCCGCGGTAATACAGAGGGTGCAAGCGTTAATCGGATTTACTGGGCGTAAAGGGTGTGTAGGTGGTTTGACAAGTCGGTTGTGAAATCCCCGGGCTCAACCTGGGAACTGCTTCCGAGACTGTTTGACTAGAGTACGGTAGAGGGCGGTGGAATTTCCGGTGTAGCGGTGAAATGCGTAGATATCGGAAGGAACACCAATGGCGAAGGCAGCCGCCTGGGCCTGTACTGACACTGAAACACGAAAGCGTGGGGATCAAACAGGATTAGATACCCTGGTAGTCCACGCCGTAAACGATGGACACTTGACGTCGGCATGCTCTGCGTGTCGGTGTCGTAGCTAACGCGATAAGTGTCCCGCCTGGGGAGTACGGCCGCAAGGTTGAAACTCAAAGGAATTGACGGGGGCCCGCACAAGCGGTGGAGTATGTGGTTTAATTCGATGCAACGCGAAGAACCTTACCTGGCCTTGACATGCTAGGAATCCTGCAGAGATGTGGGAGTGCCCGCAAGGGAACCTAGACACAGGTGCTGCATGGCTGTCGTCAGCTCGTGTCGTGAGATGTTGGGTTAAGTCCCGCAACGAGCGCAACCCTTGCCCTTAGTTGCCACCATTCAGTTGAGCACTCTAAGGGGACCGCCGGTGACAAACCGGAGGAAGGTGGGGATGACGTCAAGTCATCATGGCCCTTATGGCCAGGGCTACACACGTACTACAATGGTGTATACAGAGGGTCGCCAACTCGCAAGAGGGAGCTAATCCCAGAAAGTACATCGTAGTCCGGATTGAGGTCTGCAACTCGACCTCATGAAGTCGGAATCGCTAGTAATCGCCGATCAGCATTTGCGGCGGTGAATACGTTCCCGGGCCTTGTACACACCGCCCGTCACACCATGGGAGTTGGCTGCACCAGAAGTAGATAGTCTAACCGCAAGGGGGACGTCTACCACGGTGTGGTCAATGACTGGGGTGAAGTCGTAACAAGGTAGCCGTAGGGGAACCTGCGGCTGGATCACCTCCTTTACAGAACGCTTCTTAAGCGCTCTGGGAGCATCCACACAAGTTACTTGCTAAGACAGTCGGAATCGCCGCCTGGCGATTCAGCCGCACCTGACCTGGGTCTGTAGCTCAGCTGGTTAGAGCACACGCTTGATAAGCGTGGGGTCGCTGGTTCAATTCCAGCCAGACCCACCATCTTTTCAGACCCAAGGCGCGACGATCACCGGGGCCATAGCTCAGCTGGGAGAGCATCTGCTTTGCAAGCAGAGGGTCGTCGGTTCGATCCCGACTGGCTCCACCATTCCGATTCATGAAAGCGTCTTAGAAGAAGATGTTTTCATGAGTCTGCGAAAGTGGGTTCAACTGTTCTTTAACAATTAGGTTTGTAGTCAAAAACTGTAGACATTTTGTATCTGTTTACATCCTGTAAAAAGGAAGTAATCAGACTCAATGCCGAAGGTGCTTGACGGCGAAATGTAAGTTATAGATTGATTTAATCTGTAGCCGAAGATATTCGAGAGAATGTTTGAGGTTATATGGTCAAGCGATCAAGCGCATCTGGTGGATGCCTTGGCGACAACAGGCGATGAAGGACGTAGTAGCTTGCGATAAGCCGCGGGGAGCTAGCAAACAAGCTTTGATCCGCGGATTTCCGAATGGGGCAACCCACGGCTTCGGCCGTATCTGCAACTGAATACATAGGTTGTGGAGGCAAACTCAGGGAACTGAAACATCTAAGTACCTGAAGGAAAAGAAATCAACCGAGATTCCCCTAGTAGTGGCGAGCGAACGGGGAGCAGCCCTTAAGCATTTCGAAAGTTAGCAGAACGGTTTGGAAAGGCCGGCCATAGCGGGTGATAGCCCCGTATGCGAAAACTCAGAAATGTGAAATCGAGTAAGGCGAGGCACGTGAAACCTTGTCTGAATATGGGGGGACCATCCTCCAAGGCTAAATACTCGTTGTCGACCGATAGTGAACCAGTACCGTGAGGGAAAGGCGAAAAGAACCCCGGAGAGGGGAGTGAAATAGAACCTGAAACCGGATGCGTACAAGCAGTCAGAGCTCGCAAGAGTGATGGCGTACCTTTTGTATAATGGGTCAGCGACTTACTTCTCAGTAGCGAGGCTAACCGTATAGGGGAGCCGTAGGGAAACCGAGTCTGAATAGGGCGATTAGTTGCTGGGAGTAGACCCGAAACCCGTCGATCTATCCATGTGCAGGGTGAAGAGTGGGTAAAACCACTTGGAGGCCCGAACCCACGCCTGTTGAAAAAGTCGGGGATGACATGTGGATAGGAGTGAAAGGCTAATCAAGGCGGGTGATAGCTGGTTCTCCTCGAAAGCTATTTAGGTAGCGCCTCGTGTATCACTGTAGGGGGTAGAGCACTGTTACGGTTTGGGGGGAGCACAAGTTCCTACCCAGCTGTTGCAAACTCCGAATACCTACAAGTGCAATCACGGGAGACACACGGTGGGAGCTAAATTTCATCGTGAAAAGGGAAACAGCCCTGACCGCCAGCTAAGGTCCCAAAGTTATCGCTAAGTGGTGAACGATGTGGGAAGGCACAGACAGCCAGGATGTTGGCTTAGAAGCAGCCATCATTTAAAGAAAGCGTAATAGCTCACTGGTCGAGTCGGCCCGCGCGGAAGATGTAACGGGGCTCAAGCGATACACCGAAGCTGCGGATGCATAGCAATATGCGTGGTAGAGGAGCGTTCTGTAAGCCTGTGAAGGTGAATCGTAAGGTTTGCTGGAGGTATCAGAAGTGCGAATGCTGACATGAGTAACGACAATACAGGTGAAAAACCTGTTCGCCGTAAGCCCAAGGGTTCCAGCGCAACGGTAATCGGCGCTGGGTGAGTCGGATCCTAAGGCGAGGCCGAGAGGCGTAGTCGATGGAAAGCTGGTTAATATTCCAGCACTTGCTGTTACTGCGATGGGGTGACGGAGAAGGTTAGGCAATCCACCTGTTGGATGGTGGTTTAAGCGTTTAGGCGTGCTCTTTAGGCAAATCCGGAGAGCTGAGCTGAGGCGTGATGACGAGGTCCTACTGGACTGAAGTTGCTGATACCCCGCTTCCAAGAAAAGCCTCTAAGCTTCAGGTAACAGGAATCCGTACCCCAAACCGACACAGGTGGGCGAGGAGAGTATCCTAAGGCGTTTGAGACAACTCGGATGAAGGAACTCGGCAAATTAGTGCCGTAACTTCGGGAGAAGGCACGCCCGCGCAAGCGGGTCGCAGTGAAGAGGGAGCTGAGACTGTTTATCAAAAACACAGGACTCTGCAAACACGAAAGTGGACGTATAGGGTCTGACACCTGCCCGGTGCTGGAAGGTTAAGTGATGGGGTCAGCGCAAGCGAAGCTCTTGATCGAAGCCCCAGTAAACGGCGGCCGTAACTATAACGGTCCTAAGGTAGCGAAATTCCTTGTCGGGTAAGTTCCGACCTGCACGAATGGTGTAACGATGGCTCCACTGTCTCCATCCGAGGCTCAGTGAAATTGAAATCGCCGTGACGATGCGGTGTTCCCGCGGCAAGACGGAAAGACCCCGTGAACCTTTACTATATCTTTACACTGGAGTTTGAGTTTGTTTGTGTAGCATAGGTGGGAGCCTTTGAAACTCTGGCGCTAGCTGGAGTGGAGGCACCGGTGAAATACCACCCTGATAAACTCGAATTTCTAACCTCGCTCCGTTATCCGGAGTAGGGACACTGTATGGTGGGTAGTTTGACTGGGGCGGTCTCCTCCCAAAGAGTAACGGAGGAGTGCGAAGGTTAGCTCAGCGCGGTCGGAAATCGCGCTCTTGAGTGCATAGGCATAAGCTAGCTTGACTGCGAGACAAACAAGTCGAGCAGGTACGAAAGTAGGTCTAAGTGATCCGGTGGTTCTGTATGGAAGGGCCATCGCTCAACGGATAAAAGGTACTCCGGGGATAACAGGCTGATACTGCCCAAGAGTCCATATCGACGGCAGTGTTTGGCACCTCGATGTCGGCTCATCTCATCCTGGGGCTGTAGTCGGTCCCAAGGGTCCGGCTGTTCGCCGGTTAAAGAGGTACGCGAGCTGGGTTCAGAACGTCGTGAGACAGTTCGGTCCCTATCTGCCGTGGGCGTTTGAGATTTGAGGAGAGTTCACCTTAGTACGAGAGGACCGGGTGGAACGTACCTCTGGTGTTCCAGTTGTCACGCCAGTGGCATCGCTGGGTAGCTATGTACGGACGGGATAACCGCTGAAAGCATCTAAGCGGGAAGCCCACTCCAAGATGAGATCTCACGCAGCTTAAGCTGCCTGTAGAGCCCATGTAGACTACGTGGTTGATAGGTGCGGTGTGTAAGTGCAGTAATGCATTGAGCTAACGCATACTAATTGCTCGTGCGGCTTGGCCATATAACGCTCAAGCATTTTTGACGTCAATGTATCTGAAGGCATTGAGAACAAGCGTCACAGCTTTGACTACAAACCCAATTCGATGAAGCAGTCCGCAAGACTGCTTTGTCAGCCAGTTTGCCTGGCGGCCATAGCGTGTTGGAACCACCCGTTCCCATCCCGAACACGGAAGTGAAACGACACAGCGCCGATGATAGTGTGGCAATAGCCATGTGAGAGTAGGACACTGCCAGGCTCTTAAAGAAGTGGAAAACCCCCGTAGCCATGCTACGGGGGTTTTTTCTTGCCCGCAGCCCATCGGCGCCGGCCTTCCAAAACAGATGCGCGTCACTTCATGAAGGCGACAAAGGCTGTAGCCTCGACGCTGGCGCGGTAATCTGTATCTGTACTTTTCGCGTACACAAAATAAATAGAAGCAAAGGGCGGGGCGGTGACCTCGGGAGACTTGAAATGGGCGTGACCCTCGCAGACGTTACACGTGCAGCCGACCAGATCATCGCTGAGGGTGAGCGGCCCACGCTCGACAGCGTCCGGCGCATCCTGGGCGCCGGCTCGCCGGGAACGGTGAACACACTATGCGCAGTGCACAGGAGACATCCCTGGGCGCGGTGCTCTCGTAGGCGCTACGGGCCCTGGAGACCCTGGAAGAAGTGCCTGTCCACCCTGGAATCGTCGGAAGGGGCTGTTCACTGACCGGCGGCTGGAAAAGCTCGCCCATGCTTGGAGCGATGCGGCGCAAGCGGATTTCCCCGGAAATCCGCCGAGGGACCTCCTGCCTGCGACGACACAGCCACAGAACATCGACACAACATGAAAAAGAACCTGCTCGCACTCGTGCTGGCCTCGGCCTTTGCCGCCGGCTGCGCCACAACGGATTCCTCCCCTGGCACGGCCACTTCTCCTGAAGCCCTTGCCGCCGCCGAGGCTGCCTTTCGCCAGATCGACTGGGGCTTTCTGCAAACATACATCGGCCGCCAGTACAGCAACGACGATGGTGATCTGCTGCGCGTGACGACCGCGCCGGCCCAGGGCGCGCTCCATCTCAGTCTCTATTCGGTCAATGACCTTCGGGACTCGGACCGTATCGGACTTGTCGTGCGTCCGACGCCCAGCCCGGACATCTTTCATCTGCGGATCGAAAAATCCGGTTTGTTCAGCGACGATCAGGCGACCGTGCGCTTCGACGACCAGGGACGCATGCAGGTATTGAGCGGCTCGCTCAACGATCTGCAACTGACGCTGGCCGACGACAAGGCCCACTTCTCCTATCGTGCATCCGCCAGTGCGTTCCGCATGACCCCCAAGCCGCTGCGGCGCAGCCTTTACACGCTGAACGACGGTAGCGTCCTGCCTGTGAGTCTTGACCCGGATTCTCCCTACCAGCGACTGCGCGCCGCTGGGCCATTCGGCACCTGGGAGCAAGTCGTGGGCCAGACCTTCGTGGGGCAAACCATTCTGCTGAAAATGGAGAAGGACGAGGCAGGCCAGCTCGCCTTCGTCTTCATGCAACTCGAAGAAACACGCCCTGGCCGTGATGTTTTCAGCCCTCCCTCAGGAGCGGATCCAGGGGCTATTGGTGTGGTGAGTTTGCCGAATCACCCCGCCGGCTCGTTCTCTACGCGTCAACTCATGCGGAATGCCGACGATCGTATCGTCCACCACTACGACACCCAGGGGGGCACGAGTCGGCAGCACTACATCAATGAAGGCAACGCCATACGCCTGATCAGCTGGGATCAGAGAGGCGACTCGGACACCGCGCGGAACAACCTCTATCTTCCCGTGACCCGCGAACGCCTGGCAGCCGCAATGGAAAATCGCGAGCGCAAAAAAATTGAAGGCGAGCGCAATCGCCTGTACGAGGAACGCGAAGCTGCCGAACGCACCCAGCGCTCGCAAGCGACGACGGATGCTATCTTGCGCGGACTGGCCAGCGGCTTTAACCAGGCCAACCAGAACAACACGCGCATGGAGCAGCAGTCGCTCGACTTCGAGCGCAATCTGAATCAGAAGCTGCAACAAATAGAACAACAGAAGCAGCAGCGCGAACGAGAAGCCAGCGTGCGCGCGGATCGGATCATGGCGGCGAACACCGCCGCCGCGCAGGCCCGGACGGCAACGCCGTCGGCGCCGTCCGGCATCCAGGGCGCGCAGCGCAAGCAAGAGGAGTTGCGCCGGCAAGAAGAACAGCGCCGGGACGAGGAAATCCGTGCCGCCGAGCAGGCCCGGCTAGCCCGGGAGCAGCAGCGCGCGGAGGAGATCCGCAAGAAGGAGGAACTCGCCCGCCAGGAAAAGGAGCGTCAGGCCCAGGCGCTCCAGGACCATCTCTCCGCCGAGCGGCGCGCCATCCGCCTTCAGGCCATGAAGTGTCCGGCCAAGGGGGGATTGCCCTCGGTCATTGGCATCCGGCCCAAGGTGCTGCCGAAAGTAGCCAACTGCATTACCGTGCATTTCGAAGCACGTTGTCCTGCCGAGCGACCGGGGACGGGGATGACCGGCTCCATCTGGGCCTACAACGGCTGGGGTAACTGCACCGAGAGCGGAGATCTGCCACGCCAGTTCGCTTGCGACGTGAAGGACGCGGTTGTCGAGGTCACGAACGTGACGACCTGCCAATAGTCAAGATCGCCGCCTTGCGCTTACGGCGCGAGGCGGGTCCAGATAACCGACACGAGCAGATCACAGAAGAAAAAGCCCCCGGCAACGAGGGCTGAGGACTTCGCCGAAGAACTGAGGATGTCCTCCCTGGGGATTGGTTGGTGCCGAGTGAGGGATTTGAACCCCCGACCAACGGTTTACAAAACCGCTGCACTACCGCTGTGCTAACCCGGCGAGGGGAGGCAGTTTAGGCAGTCCGCGGGTCTCCCGCAAACGTTTAGGCGCAGAGACGCGCCCAGGCCAGCAGGCCTTCTAGCACCAGTTGGGGCCGTGCGGTCCAATCCGGCAGCCAGGGCTGCAGCAGGGGGGCGTCACCGCCGCTCAACACCTGGCGCGGCGCGGGATGGCGGCGGGCGACATGCTCCAGGGCGCTCAGGCAGGCCAGGAAGGCACCCTGGCTCACGCAGGCCTCGGTGTCCTGGCCCAGGCCATCGTAATACTGCGCGCCGAGTTCGCCGGTGCCGAAGCGCGTGGCGCCCAGCACGGCCTGCAGATGCGTGGAGAGACCGGCAGCGATGAAACCGCCCAGATGCTGTCCGTTGGCGTCCACGGCGTCATAGGTCAGCGCGGTGCCGGCGCCGCTGACGCCGAAGGCTTCGCGGGTTTCGCTCCACAGCGCCAGCATCATCAGCCAGCGATCCACGCCTAGCCGCTGCGGCTGGGCATAGGCCAGCTTCAGGCCGCCGTACTCACCCTGCGTGCGTGCAAAGGCCGGAGCCATGCCGTAGCGGGTTCGCAGCGCGGATTCGATCTGCTGCTCGTGCGCCGCGCCGGTGACATTGGCCACGGCGATGCGGGAGGGCTTTTCGTCGGGCAACTGGGACAGCGCGGCGGCCGGGGCGCCGTCATGCGCGATCGCGGTGATGCTCTCGATGCCGGAGTCGCCCGACATCGCGGCCTTGATACGGCTGTTGCCGATGTCGAGCAGCAGGATCATGCGAGACGCAGGCTGATCTCGCCGGAGTGCAGCGTCTGGTACTGGCCGAGAGCCTCGACCACCAGTGCGCCCTGCGCATCCACGCCGCGGCCGATGCCTTCGTATTCGCGCTCACCCTGCAGCACGCGCACCGGGCGGCCCTGTGCGAGATCCAGCGCGGCCCACTCGGCGGCGAAGGCCTCGAAGCCCTGCGCCTCGAAGCGGGCGATGCCTTCGGCCAGGCGTTGCAGCAGCGCCGCGGCCAGCAGGTTGCGCGAGGGCGGGGTGGGCGTGAGCTCGGCCAGCGGAATCCAGGGCTGCTCGATGCCCTCGGCCTGCTGCGTGCTCATGGAGACGTTGATGCCGATGCCGATGATCACGCGGCAGCCGCTGCCGGCTTCGCCGCGATGCTCGATCAGGATGCCGCCGAGCTTGCGGCCGCGGGCGTAGAGATCGTTGGGCCACTTCAGGCCGATGTCCGCGGCGCCCTGGGCCTTCAAGGCCTGCGCGCAGATCACGCCCACCACCAGCGGCAGCGCGCTCAGCGTGCGCGGCCAGTGGGGGAAGGACCAGGCCAGCGAGAGATACAGGTTGGCGGCAAACGGCGAGCGCCATTCGCGCCCGCGGCGGCCACGCCCGGCGGTCTGGTACTCGGCCAGCAGCACCTGCGGATCTCGCGCCGGATCGCTCTCGAGCAGGCGCGTGTTGGTGGAATCGGTCGCGGTGAGGATCTCGAAGGGCAGCGGTGCGGCGATGCGTTCCGGCAGCAAACGCTCCAGAGGCTGCGGCAGGCGGTAGCCCAGGCCCTGCCGCGCTTCCACGTCCAGGCCCCAGTCACGCAGCTTTTCGATGCGCTTGGCCAGCGCGGCGCGGGAGATGCCGTCCACGGCGGCGAGGTCTTCGCCGGAATGCCATTGCCCGTCGGCGAGTGCGTCGACGAGCTTGAGACGCTCGGCTTCGATCAGCGGTTGAGCCATCGGTGCAGGAGCCTCGCCTTCTCGAAACGGTTTTCCTGGCCGCGCGCCAGGTTGATCAGGTTGCGGCGGTGCTTCCACACCACCAGCAGCGCCATCGCCGCGGTGAACGCGCCGGCGGCGGAGAACAATCCACGAGCATCGACGCAGGCGATGTAGAACAGCGCCAGCACCGCGGCGCTGACCGAGGCCAGCGCGACATAGCCGGTCAGGATCGTGACCACGATGAAGCCGCCCAGCAGCCAGGGCAGTGCCATGGGCAGCACCGTGGCGAAGACGCCGGCCAGCGTCGCCACGCCCTTGCCGCCCTGGAAGCGGTACCACGCCGGGTAGCAGTGTCCCAGTGCCACACCCACGCCGCAGGCATAGGCCTGCCAGTCGGTGGGCCAGGGCTGTGCCTCCACCAGCGGCCCGGGCAGCTTGGGAATCAGCAGCACCGCCAGCACGCCCTTGAGCACGTCGATCAGCAGCACGGCCAGCGCAAAGGCCTTGCCCTGCGTGCGCAGCGCATTGGTGGCCCCGACGTTGCCGCTGCCGTGCTGGCGCAGGTCCACGCCGCCGCGCAGGCGGCCGACGATCTGCCCACCCATGACGGTGCCGACGAGGTAGGCGATCAGGAACTTGGCGAGTGCTTCGATCATGCTCGTGGTTCGCTCCTACAGGCCCAGCCAGGCCTGGCGGCGCGCCAGCACCTCGCCCTCGGCAGTGGCCAGGGTCAATGTCCAGGTGTCCGCCGGCGGTGCGGTGGGCACCAGCCGCGTCTCCTGCAGCTCGTCACCGCGGAAGTAATGCACGGTCGTGGGCTGGCCTGCCGGCAGCGTGGCGACCAGCGCCGGCCAGTTGCCCGGTGCCACGCGCAGGCCGTCGATGGCGACGAGCTGGTCGTTGACCGACAGCCCCGCCTGCGCGGCCGGGCTGCCGGCCTGGATGTAGGCGATGCGCGTTTCGCCGCCGCGCAGCTTCAGGCCGACCCAGGCTGACGGTGGGTCGCCGCTGATGCGGCCGCCGGCATCGGCATCGGACACCGGCGCGCGCTGCTTGCACTCCACGCCGAAGGCCGCGAGCAGTTCCGCCAGCGGCAGTTCCTCGGTGGAACGCAGCAGTTCGTCGAAGAATTCACGCAGGTCGAGCCCGGAGAGCTCCTGCGCCACCTGTTCCAGCCCGCCCTCGGGCACTCCGATGCCCGGCGCGCCGTAGCGCTGCCACAGGGTGCGCAACACGTCGTCCAGCGTGACCTGCGAATGCAGGCGCAGTTGCAGGTCCAGGCACAGCGAGGCCAGGCCGCCCTTGATGTAGTAGCTCACGCCGGCATTGGGCGTGTTCTCGTCCGGCTGGTAGTACTTGATCCAGGTGTCGAAGCTGGAATCCGCCAGCGTCTGCACCAGGCGGCCCGGCGTGCGCTGCAGGCGCGTGGCGTTCTCCGCCACCAGGTCCAGGTAGGCGGCGGCGTCGAGCACGCCGGCGCGCAGCAGGAACAGGTCATCGTAGTACGAGGTCAGGCCCTCGTAGTGCCAGAGGTCGCGGCTGTAGGCCTCGGCGGCCAGGTCCGACTCCAGGAAGCGTGCGGCGGTGATGCGCTTGACGTTCCAGAGGTGGAAATACTCGTGGCTGCACAGCCCGAGGAAGCTGCGGTAGTCCTTGGTGAAGCGGGCATCGCCCGGCGCCGGCAGGTCCTTGCGCGAGCAGACCAGGGCCGTGGAGCTGCGGTGCTCCAGGCCGCCGTAGCCGTTGCCCATGACGTAGGTCAGGAACAGGTACTCGCGCAGCGCCGGCTCCTGGCCGAACATCTCACGCTGCACGTGGCAGATGCGGGTGAGGTCGCGCGTCAGGCGCTCGCCGTCCACGGCGTGCCGGCCCGACAGCACCATCGCGTGGGGGATGCCGTCCACGTCGAAGCCCAGCCGCTGGTAACGGCCCATCTCCACCGGGTGGTCGATCAGCTCCTCGTAGTCCGCCGCGCGGTAGCGGCCGAAGCCGTCGGCGCCAACCTGTACCGGGTCCAGCGTGGTGGCCAGCTGCCAGCCGGCGCAGGCTTCGTCCTGCGGCGGCTCGATGCCGATCTCGATATCGCCCGCGCCGTCCGCGCGGTAGCACAGCGAGCTGGCGTTGAAGAAACCGCGGCGCGTATCGAGGAAGGCCTTGCGCACCGATTCGTCGAAGGCATAGACGCGGTAGTCCAGCGTCAGCGGGCCGGCGCAGGGGGCGCAGCGGAAGCTGCGCTTGTCGAGCCGCTCGACCGCCACCGGCTCGCCGCCGGCGGAGGCGTGCAGGTCCTGCACGTGCTTGGCGAAGTCACGTACCAGGTAGCTGCCGCGGATCCAGGACGGCAGGCGGAAGACCTGGCCCTGCGGGTCGGGCGAATCCAGCCGGCATTGCACGGTGAAGTAGTGCTCACGCGGGTGGCTGGGCTGGATGCGGTAGCGGATCGTACTCATGCGCTGGGTATTATGCCGCCATGCGCCCCGCCTTACTCGCCGCCGCCCTGCTGCTCGCCGCCTGCGGCAAAGCCCCGCCGCCCCCGGCTCCCGCCGCGGCGTTCGACCCCCTGACCCAGGCCCTGGCGGCCGGCCGGCGGGTGGACAACCGCGAGGCCGTGGTGCCGCCGCAGTGCTATACCAAGACCGACGGCATCGCCAATCCCTGCTGGACCTGCCACGTGCCCGCCAACGGCCGCAACCGCATGGACGACGCCCACCTGCAGGAGGAATACGCCTTCAGCGCCGTGGGCGAGACCAACCACTGGGCCAACCTGTTCCGCGACCGCCGCGCGCAGATTGCCGCGATCCCGGACGCCGAGATCCTGGCCTGGATCCGCCAGGACAACTACGCCGCGCTGCGCGAGCAGCTGAAGATGCGCGACAACTACCTGGGCTGGCGCCCCGACCTGGACCTGGCCGCCGGCTTCGACGCCGAAGGGTTTGCCAAGGACGGCTCCGGCTGGCGTGCGATCCGCTATCAGCCCTTTCCCGGCACCTTCTGGCCCACCAACGGCAGCAGCGACGACGTCTTCATCCGCCTGCCGCCCGAGTACCGCCGTGACTCAGAGGGTCAGGACTCGCGCGAAGCCTATCGCCTGAACCTGGCGATCCTGGAAGCGGCGATGACGGTGGACGCGCGCGTGGCCGACGCCGCCCTGCGCCGCCGCGTGGAGCCAGTGGACGAGGCCCTGGCCCGCGTGGACCTGGACGGCAACGGCCGGGTCGGCGGGCACGTCGAGCAGATCCGCGGCCTGCCGGCGCGCTATGCCGGCGGCGCGACGGCGGTGGCCGTGGCGCGCGGGCTGTACCCGGTGGGCACCGAGTTCCTGCACAGCCTGCGCTACGTCGACCCCGACACCGCCGACGCGCGCTCGCCGCGGCTCAAGGAGTTGCGCTACTCGATCAAGCGCCTGTGGCTGGACGACCCCGCACTGGACCACGCCTACGCCGAGGAAAACGCCGAGAAGGCCGCCGGCGCGCTGCCCTACTATCCGGGCGATGCCGCGGTTGGGCTATTTAACTCCTTCGGCTGGCAATTGCAGGCCTTCATCGAGGACGCGCAGGGCCGCCTGCGCCTGCAGACCTACGAGGAGCAGCTGTTCTGCATGGGCTGCCACAGCACCATCGGCGTCACCGCCGACCAGACCTTTGCGTTCCCGCGCAAGCTGCCGGGCGCCGCCGGCTGGGCCGAGCACAGCATCGCCGGCCTGCCGGACCGCCCGCAGGCGGGCAGCCAGGAGCCCGAGACGCTGCGCTACCTGCGCCGCGTCGGCGGCGCCGACGAGTTCCGCGCCAACGACGAGATGCTGCACCGCTACTTCCCCAAGGGCAGCCTGGACGAGGCCACTGCGCAGCGCGACGGCAAGGACCTGGGCGTGCTGCTGCGCCCCTCGCGCGAGCGGGCATTGGCCTTGAACAAGGCTTACCTGCTGACGGTGCGCGAACAGAGCTTTACGAAGGGGCGCGATGCGGTGGTCAACCCGGCGGCGAACGTGCACAAGCGCATCGACAACGGCGACACGGGGCTGAAGGAGAAGGGCCGCGTGTTCACGGATGGAAGAATTTGGGTGGAGTGGGGCGAGTAATGAAGCCTCCCCAGACCGTTCACCCCGAGTGCCGCGAAGCGGTGTATCGAGGGGCGCACCGCCACCTGACAGCGGCTCTTTTGTAGGAGCGGCTGCTCAGCCGCGAGCAAGGCCCTTCATGATGAGCTTTGCTCGCGGCTAACAGCCGCTCCTACGGATGGTGCTGCCCATCCCTGTAGCAGCCAGCTTGCTGGCGACTGCGAACCGGGAGTCGCCAGCAAGCTGGCTGCTACAAGCGGACGCCTCAACGCGCCTTCAAAAACACCGGATTCCCGATCGTCGTCCGCGCCTGCCCATCGCGCGTCTCGATGCGCCAGAACGTGCCCAGCGGCCCCTCGCGGCCCGGCTGGCGCTGCACCTCCAGCTCGTGCTCGAAGGGATCGGCATTGATCGCCACGCTTCGGAACAACTGGCCGTTGCGGAAGTAGCGCAGTGTCTGACCGGCACCGCCAATGACCGTTGTACGCAGCGTCACCGTCTCGGTCTCTCCCACCCGCAGCGTGTCGCCGAAGATGCCTCGCTGGCCATCGGCGGCCTGCGCCGCGAACGTCAGCGCTGGGCTGTGCGCCACGCCGCGCGTGCGCACGTAGGCATGGCCGGACTGGATCGCGCTCTTCAGGGCGCTGCGCGACAGCTGGGGCGCGTACACCGCCGTGGCCGAGCTGCCGTAGCCCTTGCGCTCGCGCTCGTCCTCGGCGTCCACGCCCTTGGAGTCGGAGCCGCTGACGCCGGTGATGCGGTAGCCCTCCGACAGCTTGCGCTCCCACAGGTCGATCGCGGTGCCCATGAAGGGGTTCTCGATGCCCAGCGGCAGGGGCAGCGGCAGGCCCAGGTCGCCCAGCTCGGTGATCAGCGGGCCGGTGAGGAGTTCGATGGTGTCCACCTGCGCCCAGTCGATCGCGTCCTCCAGCTCGAAGGCGCAGCCGCGGCAGAAGTTGGCGAACAGCGCGCCGGGGAAGGTGGTCGGGTGGTTCACTTGGAACAGCGCGCCTTCGAGCTTGGCCAGGCGCTGGATCTCGCCCAGCGTCACGTCCTCGAAACCGTGGCGGTACTCCAGCACGCCCGGCGTCTCGCCGTGGGTGTTGGCGTGGCCGTGGTAGGTGATGATCTCGCGGCCGGGCCAGACCAGCAGGTCCGGGTTGGCGCGCTGCATCGCGCCCAGGCGGCGCCAGTGCTCGCCGGTGACGTACTCGGTGACCATCAGGAAATCGAGCTGCGCTGCGCGTGCCTGCGCCACAAAGCCGGCGTCGTCCGGTGCGTTGGCGTTGGAGTGGTAGCCGTGCATGTGGAAGTCGCCGTGGTACCAGCCGGCGACACTGCGTGCCACGTGGCGGCGGTCCACCGGGTCATCGGTGGGCGTGCTGCCGGACGCCGCCTTGCACTCCACCTTCACGATCCAGTCCGCGCCACCCGGGCTCACGGCGGCGATGCCGAGGTCCGCATACCAGGTGCCCGCGCGGATCGGCCCGGGGCGGTAGCCGCGCTCGGCACGGGCGGCCTCCACGAAGACCGGCGCCTGGCCGCTGTCGATGCGCCCCTGGCGCGAGCCCGACCAGCCGCGGAAGCCCACCGCGCTGCGGTAGCCGTGCTCGTCCCACAGGCCCAGGTCCAGCGTGGTGGAGGTCAGTGGCGTGGACGGCAGCGGCGAGCGGTCGGTCCAGCCGTAGGACAGCTCGATGCGGCCGGTACCGGCGCCCACCACGAAGGGCAGCTCGCGGTAGGTCTTGGCATCGCCGGGCGCGGCGCTGCCGGTGATCTCCAGCGCCGCCAGTCCGGGCGCGCAGTTCACTTCGGGCGCGGGGCCCGGACCGGGGCCGGGCGTGCCGGCGGAATCGCTGCTGCTGCCGCAGGCAGACAGCAGGGGCAGGAGGGCATAGGCCAGGCAGGCGCGGATCTTAGGCATGCCCCCATTTTGTGACATCGCATGACGTCCGTGTGAACATGCCCTCCTGTCATCGCAGCGGGACGCGTTCCATGATCATCAAGGCAGCCCAGGACGCCGGATTGCTGAAGAACTACAAGGTCCGCCTGCCGGAGCGGATCGAATCCGTCACCCGCATCGACCCCAACGAGGGTTCCGCCGCGCGCGGCGGCCTGCGCCCCAGCGACGTCGAGGCGATCTGGTCCGCGGTGCAGGATCTCTACCGCAGCCGCGCCTATCCCGGCGTGGCCTTCAGCCTGCGTCGCCGCGGCGAGCTGCTGTTGAACCGCACGCTCGGCCACGCCCGCGGCAACGGCCCCTGGGACCTCACCAACGCGCCCAAGCCGGTGATGGAGCTGGACACCCCCATCTGCCTGTTCTCGGCCTCCAAGGCCGTCACCGCGGTGCTGGTGCACAAGCTCGCCGAAGAGGGCGGGCTGGACCTGGACCAGCGTGTCAGCCACTACATCCCGGCCTTCGGCCAGCACGGCAAGCGCGACACCACCGTGGCCGAGGTGCTGGCGCACCGCGGCGGCTTCCCGCAGATCAAGGTGCCCAAGCGCGAGCGCCAGGTGGAGGTATTGCTGGACTGGCCGGGCGTGATCGACCGCATCTGCCGCGCGCCGCCTACCCACCCGCGGCGCATGGCCTACCACGCCATCAGTGGCGGCTTCATCCTGGCCGAGCTGATCCAGCGCATCACCGGCGAGCCGGTGCAGGCCTACCTCGACAGCCGCTTCCGCGAACCCCTGGGGCTCAAGCACTTCACTTTCGGTGTGCCGCCGGAGCACCGGCAGAGCGCCGCGCTGAACTACGCCGCCGGCCAGCCGGTGCGCTTCCCGCTGTCGGCGATCATCGAGAAGGTGCTGATCGTGCCCTTCGAGCAGGTAGTGGACTCTTCCAACTCCACCGCCTTCATGGACGCCGTGATTCCCGCCGGCAACCTCTACGCCACCGCCGAGGAGCTGTCGCGCTTCTTCCAGATGCTGCTCGACAATGGCGTCTGGCAGGGCCGCCGCCTGCTCAAGCACGAGACCCTCAAGCGCGCCATCAAGCCCAAGTGGCGCATCGCCCTGGACGGCTCGCTGATGATCCCCATGCGCTACAGCGAGGGCATGATGCTGGGTGCCAACCCCGCCGGCCTCTACGGCCCCATGACGCGCCATGCCTACGGCCACCTGGGCTTCATGAACATCCTCGGCTGGGCCGACCCCCAGCGCGAGATCTCCTGCTCCCTGCTGACCACCGGCAAGGCCCTGCTGGGCACCCACCTGATCACGCTGGGGCGGCTGATGGCGACGATCTCGGAGCGCTGCAGCACGCGCTGAGCGGCCGGCTCGCGGGCAAGAAAAAACCCGCCGGGGCCTCTCGGCGCCGGCGGGTTTTCAGATGAAGCGGTGTTACTTGACGTGCTTGTTGACCAGCTTCGTCATTTCGAACATCGACACCTGGTTCTTGCCGCCGAAGATGACCTTCAGCTTGGCGTCGGCGTTGATCTGACGGCGGTTCTTCTGGTCCTGCAGACCGTTCTTCTTGATGTAGTCCCAAATGCGCTTGGTCAGCTCGCCGCGGCTCAGCGAGGTCGCGCCGACGATGCCGGCGAGATCAGCGCTCAGGGCGACCGGCTGGGCGATACCACCGCCGGCAGCGCGGGGCTTCTTCGCCTTCGGGGCGGCCTTCTTGGCAGCCGGCTTCTTGGCGGCGACCTTCTTGGCCGGCGCCTTCTTGGCCGGAGCCTTCTTAGCAGCAACCTTCTTGGCCGGCGCCTTCTTGGCCGGAGCCTTCTTCGCAACAGCCTTCTTAGCAGCCTTCTTAACAGCCATTCTCCTGCTCCTCTCTTGATCCTGGACTTGAGATCGCCCTGCGACGCAGAGCGTGCGGGTGTGAGATTTACACGAAAATTGCGCGCCGCGCGAGTGTTATTTGAACGGAGGGTTTCCCTGGGGCGCTCCCAGGGAACGCCCCAGGGGCGCCAAGGAGGTGTGAAGCCGTTCACAGCGCGCCTCCACTTAAGAAATTTTGAGGGTTTTCTTAAGCGCTATTTAGCAATGCGAAAGGGTTCTCCTGCGTAGTCTGCTCACCCATCGGCAAAGCCTGTTTTGCCCTTGGAAAACCCACTTGGAGACTGCTGCAATGGACACCCTCGCACCGCGCTACAACATCTACTCCGTGATCCACAAAGGCCTGCGCGCCTGGATGGCCGACACGCTGCAGACACTGGGCCGCGCCGACTGGCTGGACGCCGAGGACAGCGGTACCGCGCTGGGGGAGCTGCGTGCCTTGCTGGCGGTCTGCCGCACGCATCTTGCGCACGAAAACGACTTCATCCACCCCGCCATGGAAGCCCGTCGCCCGGGTTCCAGCGGCCAGACCGGCGCCGATCACGGCGAGCACATCCACGCCGTCGACACCCTGCTGGCGCGTGCCGATGCCCTGGAAGCCACCCGCGGCCCGCGCCGCCTGGAGCTGGGCCACGCCCTGTACCTGGCGCTGGCCATGTTCGTGGCCGAGAACCACGAACACATGGACATCGAGGAAGTGCGCAACAACGCCGCCCTGTGGTCGGCCTACAGCGACGCCGAGATCCACGCCATCGAGCAGGCCCTGGTCGCCACCATCCCGCCGCCGGAGATGATGCTGACCCTGCGCTGGATGCTGCCCAGCGCCAGCCACGGCGAGCGCTGCGGCATGCTGATGGGCATGCGCGCCGGCGCGCCGGCGGAGGTCTTCGCGGGAGTGCTGGGCATGCTGCAGCCACTGCTTTCGGCGCGCGACTGGGCGCGCCTGCAGGACGCGCTGACGCAGCCGGTGGCGATGGCCAAGGCGGCCTGAGCCGCCAGGTGGAGGTCGCCGGCCGCTCAGGCGGCCGCGACCTCCACCAGCTTCAACGGCTGGCGCACGCACAGGCGGAAGCGCCCGCGCCCGGTCTTCTCCAGCGCCAGCAAGCCGCTGCGCTCCTGCAGGCGGCGGTGCAACAGCAGCAAGCGCGCCTCCAGGTTGTCGGCGATGTCCGGCAGCGGGATGCTCGGGTCCAGGCGCAGCTCGCGGTTGCTGAACTCGGTGCGGCCGTCGCGCTGGTAGTCGCGCAGCAGTTTCCAGAAGATCGCGCCGGCCACGCCCTTTATCAGGTAGTCCTCGCCCAGGAAGACGCTGTCGTCCTCCGGGTAGTAGCGTACCTGCAGCGCCGTCTTGCCGGCCGGCTGCTGCGGGGGGGCGGCAGCCGGCGCGGGTTCGCCGGGCTCGTCCTCCTGCGCCAGCGCCTGCATGGCGAAGCCCAGCGACACCGCCAGCGCCGCCAGCGCGTCCTCGTGCTCGTAGCAGAAGGCCATTTCGTCCAGGCTCTCCACGTACAGCACGCCCTGCAGGCGGCCGCCGGAGCCGATCGGCACCGCCAGTTGGCTCTGCGGCTCGCGCAGCCCCGGCCAGGGAATCTCCGCCGCGGTGCCGGTCGCCGCCGCGCCGTAGATGTAATCCATGCTGGCGTAGGACAGGCGGATCGGCGTGCGCTGCTCCGCCGCCACCCCGATCACGCCATGCCCCAGCGCCACCTCCGAGCCCACGCCCGAGGCACCGTAGCCGCGGCTGGCCACCGTGTAGAGCCGTTGCCGGCTCTCGTCGAGCATCAGCAGCATCGAGTGATGGATGCCGAACAGCTCCTGCAGGCCCGCCAGCGTGCGGTCCAGCAGCTCGTCCAGCTCGCGGCAAGCCGCGATGCGCTCGCCCAGCCGCCGCAGCGGCGGCAGCAGTGGCGGGTGCAAGCGCTCCGGCGCCAGCGCCGGACTGGGCAGCTGCTCGATGGCCCGCACGCGGTAGACGTCGGCGCCCAGCAGCTTGAACACCCCGGCCATGCCGGTATGCGAAGCCACGCCGGCGAGCTTGGCCTTCATGCGCTCGAACAGCGGCCCCTCCGACTCCGTGCGGAGGTACTCCACATCCAGCCGGTACTCGGCGGCCGTCTCGGCGTTGGCCACGCGCACCGTCGCGCGCGGGTCGCGCAGGATGTTCTCGCGGGTCTTGTTGAAGAACTGGAAGCTCAGCGCCACGTGCTCCGCGTCCACGTAATGCACCTGGGAGACATAGGTCAGGTTGGGCATGCCCTCGGCGTCGCAGGTGGCGATCAGGCTCGGCACGCCGCCTTCCAGGCAATCGCGGATGCTGTCGACCGAGCGCATCAGCCGCCCGCCTTCAGGCGCTCGCCGGCGCGCGGACCCGGCGTCTGCATGTAGACCGCGGCGGGGGTGAAGCGCACCCAGCACAGTTGGCCCGGCTCGTGGTGCAGCAGGGCCTCGGTGAAGGCCACCGTGAAGCCCGCCACTGCGATCTGCGTGGCGAAAGCCGCCCGGTGCGCCGCCGCCAGCGCCTCGTCGCCGGGCTGCGCCGGCTCCACGCGAGCGTCGCGGCCCTTCACCTGCAGCGTCTCGTGGGTGGCGGGCAGGGAATAGCTCGCCGCCATCCAGCCATCCACGCGCAGCTCCGCCAGCAGCGCCGCCGCGCGCGCCCCGCAGACCAGGATCGAGATCTGGTCGCGCGCCTCCGACACGCGGCAACTCAGGCCGCGGGCGATCGTCGTGCGCCGCGCGACATCGCGCGACGCGAGCGAGATCGACACCGGGCCCTGGATGAAGGCGGCCTGCATGCGGCTGAGTTCGGGAACCATGGCGCCATTATGCCGCCGCCACCCTGGCCGGCGAGTGACCCGTGTCTTGTCGGGTCTCACCGACCGGCCTGCGCCTTTCGGACCATGGCGGACACCGCGGCTCGGGTATGCTGTCCGCCACGGTCCCCCTGCCGCGTCACTGCGGTCCTCACGCCCGGCGTGATTCGTGCAGGACACTCCATGACTACGGGACCTTGGGGAAACGCCATGAACACGATGCAGCTGATGCCCGAGCAGGCCCTGCCGGCCTACCGCGACTTCCTGCGCCAGGTGCTGACCGAAGTCGTCGGCCAGATCAGCGGCGAGCCCAGCGTCTCGCGCCTGAGTCGCTCCATGCAGGTCTACTGGGACGCCTGCTTTGCCCGCCGCGAGATGCGCACCGCCGCGGTGCAGGCCGCCGAAGGCACCCGCTACGCCGCCCAGTTCGAGCCCCTGACCCAGCCTTTCCTCAGCCTGCTGCGCACCGAACTGTTGCAGATCGGCTGTCCCCAGGCCGACGAACTGAGCCGCGACGTCTACCTCTGCGCCCGCAACATCACCGTCGAGGAAGCCCGCACCGGCCGCCGCGAGGTACAGAACCGCCAGAGCGTGCTGTTCATGCTGCGGCAGTCCGCGCTGGAGCATTGAGGGCTTCCTGGTGGCTTGAAAGCACCGGGGGCTAAAAGCCCCCGGTCGGGTTATGGCATCGTATCCGCCATGACCCAGGCCCCCGCCACCAACCCGACCGGCACTGTCGAAGACCCGCGCTACGAAGCCGCCGTCTTCCCCGTCTTCCTGCTGCAGACCCTGGCCCAGGTTGCCGCCGCCCGAGGCGTCGAGCCGCAGGCCCTGTGCCGCGGCCTCGGCTTCGGCCCGGAGGACCTGGACGATCCAACCTTCCGCGTCTCCTACCGCCAGGCCAGCCTGATGATCCGTCGCGCCCTGCAACTGGTGCCCGGCGACGCCCTGGGCCTGGCCGTGGGCAACCGCAACGTGCTCGGCACCCTCGGCCTGCTTGGCCACGCCGTCTCGCTGTGCCCCACCCTGGGCGAGGCCTTCGACATCGGCCTGCGCTACCAGGTCACCGCCGGCGGCATCACCCAGACCAGCCTGCGCCTGTCCGGCACCGAGCTGTGGGTGGAGGCCGGCTTCCGCTTCCCGGACGTGGAGATCCAGGTCTTCGCCGTTGAGGAGCTGTTTGCCAGCCTGCTGGTCTACGGCCGCAGCCTGGTCGGGCCGCACTTCTCGCCGCTGCGCGTGGAGCTGGCCTATCCGGCGCCGGCCTGGGTCGCGCAGTACCAGGCCCTGTTCGGTGCGCCGGTGATCTTCGGCGCCGAGCAGAACCGCTGCGTCATCGAAGCGCGCTGGCTGATGCACGCCCTGCCCAACCACAACCCGCTGGCGCTGAAGCAGGCCCTGGCCCTGCTGGAGGCGGAGAACGCCCAGGTGCGCCAGAAGATGGACCTGGCCGCCACCGTCGAGCGCGCCATCGAGAAGACCCTCACCAAGGGACCGAGCCTGGAGAGCATCGCCGGCGAGCTCAACATGAGCGGCCGCACCCTGCGCCGCCGCCTCGGCGATCAGGGCCTGAGCTTCGAGACCCTGCTCAACAACGTGCGCCGCACCCGCGTCATGGGCCTGCTGGCCAACCCGGGACTGCCGATCGAGCGCGTCGCCGAGCAGTCCGGCTATGCCGACGTGCGCAGCTTCCGCCGCGCCTTCAAGCGCTGGACCGGCGTCAGCCCCAGCGAATTCCGGCAGTAGTCCATAGTCCCCTGGTGGGATGACAGGCCCGGCGCGCTGCTGCACAGTGCGCCCACGAAACCAATAACCGCAGGAGAGCCCGACATGCAGTTCTCGTACAAGCAGACCTTCGCCAAGGACAACGCCACCGTGCTGAAGATGTTCTGCGACCCGGCCTACCACAAGGCCTTGCAGGAAGCCCTCGGCGCCATGAATTTCCGCCAGGTGGACCACAGCGACGACGGCACCCGCTTCATGATCAAGGTCAGCTACGAGGTGAAGTCCTCCGCCCCGCTGCCCGGCTTCGCCAAGAAGGTGCTGGGCGAAACCACCACCGTCACCCAGACCGAGCGTTGGGACCGTTCCAGCAAGAAGGGCGAGGTCATCGTCGAGCCCAAGGGCCTGCCGGGCAAGATCCGTTGCAGCACCTCGCTGGCCGAGTCCGGCGGCAGCAGCACCAAGACCTTCGACTGGGAAGTGTCGGTGAAGATACCCCTGGTCGGCGGCAAGCTGGAAGACCTGATCGCCGAAGATATCCGCGGCAAGAATCCGGTGGATGCGAAGGCGAGCCAGAAGCTGCTCGAGAAGTACTGAGGTTTCCTCAAGATGCGGGAGCGGTTGACAGCCGCTCCTGCATTTACGTCCTAGGCTCGCACCAGCCGCAACAGCGTCACTTCCGTCTTCGTCCCCAGCCGCAGCGGCGGCCCCCAGCTGCCGGTGCCAGCGCTGACGTAGATCCACATGCGGCCGCGCTGCGACAGCCCCAGCGCATGCGGCGCGTGCACCCGGCGCACCGCCAGCGTCCAGGGGAAGAACTGCCCGCCATGCGTGTGCCCCGACAACTGCAGGTCGAAGCCCGCATCCGCGGCGTCCACCGCCAGCTTGGGGTGGTGCGACAGCAGCAGGCGGAAGGCGCGGCCCTCGCTACGTCCGGCAGCACGCGGCGCATCGGGCCGTAGCGCCTCGCCGAAGACCGCCATGGTCGGATCGCTGACGCCGCCCACCAGCAGCCTTGCGCCGGCCTGATCCAGCAGCGCGTATTCGTTGACCAGCGTGCGGATGCCCCAGCCACGGAACTGCGTGCCCCAGGCACGCAGTCCGGCATAGACCTCGTGGTTGCCCGGCACCAGGAACACGCGGCCCTGCGGCTGCAGCTCCGCCAGCGGTGCCGCCGCCTGCGCCAGCCGCGCCACCGGCCCGTCCACGATGTCGCCGGTCAGCGCCACCAGGTCCGGCTCCAGGGCATTGGCCATGCGCACCACGCGCTCCACGTACTCGCGGCCGATGGTCGGCCCCACATGCAGATCCGAGATTTGCACGATGCGGAAGCCCTCGAGCGCCGGGTCCAGGCCCGGCACCGGGATTTCCACCTCCACCGGCTGCGGGCCACGGCGCGCGCCGTGGAATCCCGCCAGCAGCGCCGCCAGCGACAGGCCGACCACCAGCGCCGGGCCGGATTCCTGCAGCGCTCCATGCACCACCGGCAGCGCCGGGGTCAGTGCCAGCACCAAGTCGCGCAGCAGCGACAGCAGCAGCACGAAGTTGAGCCAGCCCATCGCCAGGTAGCCCGCCACGTGCAGCGCCGCATCCAGCGGGTGGCGTTCCTCGCGCCGGTCGCCCCAGTAGCGCAGCGGCACGATCCAGACCAGCAGCAAGGGCAGGGCCAGCAGCAGGCGCGCCGCAAGGTGATCCGTCAGCCGCCAGGCCAGGTAGGCATAGAGCAGGCCCAGCACGGCGGTGAAGACGAGCGTGAAGCGGGAGAAGAGGCGTGGCATGGGGGCAGCTTAGCAGCGAGCGGTTTCCATCGGAGAGGGACCACGACGACGGACGTTCGCCCTGAGCCCTTCGAAGGATGAGGTGAACGGGCAGGGGATTTTCGAGAGCCAAAGAAAAAGGGCGGCCATTGCTGGCCGCCCGAAGACCTCAAGCCCAAGTCATTGTTGATCCTCCAGCGGGGATGCCATCCATGGCGAGACGTCTGCGCGTCCACCTAACCTCCGCCCTTGCGATCTCCTCCAGCCCTTTTCTCGATCACTGCAGCATGAACACCTGCGCCGTGCTCTGGTTGCAGGTGTACTGCTGCAGCAGCGCGCCGTTCGCCGTGCTGCCGCCGACGATGTCCAGGCACTTGTAGCTGTGCATCGGCTTCACCAGGTAACCCCCGCCGTAGGACACGAAGGTGAACAGCTCGTTGTCGCCGCCGTGTGCCTCGCTCTGCTGGATCGCCGCGTTGTCGCCCACCAGGAAGTTCTGCACGTGCAGCGCCAGCCCGGTGGTCGCGTTGGCGATGGTGTAGTAGCCGTTGGCCACGTGCGTCAGCTTGAAGCGCTGGGCCGTGCCGCTGCTGCAGCCGTTCTGCTGCAACTGCACGCCCGCCGCCGTGCTGGTGCCGGGCACCTCCAGGCACTTCCCGCTCTTGCTGTTCTTCAGCGAGTAGGTGCCGTCCGCCACGTTCGGCGCATAGGACACCGGGTTCAGCCACCAGCGCTGGTTCGCCGCCTGGCTGTTGCTCCAGATCCACACCTCGGCCCCCGGCGCCGTGGACACCTCCGACACGTCCCAGACCTTGCTCGTATCCGCCGCGGACTTGAACTGCACGCTGCCGTCACCGATACCGCTGATGATCCAGCGCTGCGCCGAGGTCTGGTTGCAGCCGTACTGCTGCACCGCCGTCATGTTCACGGTCCAGCCGCTGAACAGGTCCACGCACTGGCCGCTGGTCACGCTGCGAATCTCATAGCGGCTGTTGCCCACGTATAGCACGTCGAACTGCTGCGCGCCGGTGCCGTTGCAGGTGTACTGCTGCAGCTGCGTGTTCTGCGCCGTGCTGGAATTCGGCACGTCCACGCAGAGATTGCTGTGCACCGCTCGGATGCTGTACCGCCCCTCCGGGATCGGCGCGCTAGCGCCGCCGGTGGGCTGCAGCGTGAAGGTCTGGTTGCCACCGCCGCTGCAGCCGAGCTGCTGCAACAGGCCGCCGGCATCGCCGCTCCAATCCTTCAGGTCTGCGCACTTGCCGGAGTGCCGCGCCTTCAGCACATAGCCGCTGCCGTTCTTCAGGAACATGAACTGCTGCTGGTTGCTGCCGCCATAGCTGGCGCTGTTGATCACCGTGCCGTCGTTGTTGGAGCCGCCGCTGACCTGCATCGCCCAGCCGGTCTGCGCGCTGCTGATTTTCGACCAGCCGCCGTTGGTGGCGCTGATGTCCCACTGCTGCGCGCTGCTGCCGTCCACGCAGGCCTTCTGCTGCAGCTGGCCGCTGCCGTTCACGTCCAGGCAGAGCTGGCTGTGTGCCGGCTTGACCAGGTAGCGCCCGGCCGGGATGTCCACCGCTTGCGCCGGCACCGCGGCCAGGCAGGCGAGGGCGGCGAGGATGAATGTCTTCTTCATGTTTTCGTCCCCGGGCTCAGTTGGGCAGGGCCTTCAGGCGTGCGGCCTGGGGCAGGTAGAGGTTGTTCTTCAGGTAGTTCACGTCCTTCTCGGTCAGCACGCCGATGATGTCCACGTGATCCCAGTTGGACCACAGGCCCATGTAGTTCCACTTGCCGGCCTGCGACACACCCGTATAGTCCACCACCGGCGAGGCCACGCCCAGCGTCGGGGAGCGCGTGCTGCGCGTGTTCACCACGCAGTCGTTGGGCCACCAGCTGGAGTCGATCGTCACCTTGCCCGATTCGTTGCGCGTGTAGCCGCCCATGAACAGCGTCTGCGGCTGGAACGGCAGGAAGGTCTGCAGGATCGGGTAGTGCCGCCCGCTGAGCACGCCCTTGAACGTCGTCTGCGTGCCGTAGGAGTAGTAGTAGACATCGTTGAAATGCTGCGCCTTCTGGTTGATCTCCTTCGCTCCGTCCGGAGACAGGTCCCAGAGGCTCACGTCCTTGGACGTGTTCCAGATCGCCGAGGCCTTCACGCGGTTGTAGTAGCTGCCGAAGCTCTCGCCCGCGTTGCGCTTCAGGCCCCACTGGTCCAGCTTCAGATCGAAGATCACCGCGTCGCTCGACACCAGGCCCGCCACCGCCGCCGCCGCGCCCGCCAGCTGCTGCACCATCGGCAGCAGCTGCACGCCGCTGGCCAGCGTGGTGCCGTCATGCGGCGTCGCCAGCGTGGTGATGCTGGACACCCAGTTCTTGCCGCCGGTGAACGGGTTCTTCTGCGTTGCCTCGTTGTACAGCGCCGTGTCTGCGTTCAGGTCCTGCGGCGAGCCGTTGCGCAACAGCTGTAGCAGCATGCGCGCCGTCTGCCCGCCCTGGCTGTGCGCCACCAGGTGGATCTTCTTGGACGGGTCGTCGCCCCATTGCGGATACAGCGCCAGCGGATCGTTGTAGGGATTGTTGGCCGGGTCCTTCGCCCAGCAGCGCCGCGGCGCGCCGTTGGTCCCGTCCAGCTTGCGGATGTGCGTGCGCGAGTCGAGCGCGCCGTTGGTCATCTCCAGGTGCGTGCTGTGCCAGGGGCCGTAGTCCACGCAGCCGCCCTTGATTTGGTAGAAGAGCTCCACCGCGCGGTCCCAGTTGGAACTGATCGGCCCCACTGCCGCCGTGTAGGTCGGATAACCCGCCGCCTTCAGTTGCTCCTGCAGGTCGCGGTTGCCGCCGACCTGGAAACCGCCGCCCCAATACTGCAGCCCGAACAGCTCGTTGCGTCCCCAGCCGGAAAAGCCATGGACCAGCACGATCGGGTAGGAATTGGCCGCCTCCGCGACCCACGAACAGCACATCAGGACCGTCGCGCACGCGACCGCCCAAGCCTTTTTCGGCTTCATGGACCCTCTCTCCTCGTTGCACCACTTGCACTGGGAGGTCGCGACGCATTGCGCGCCGCGACCCGTCTCCCCGCCGTGCGGAAGCGCTCAAAAGGCGCCGCCTGCCGGTCGGTGTATGGGCTTGTCGTTATTTGAAGACATGAATGTCTTCTGATGGAACTTATAATACGCGCATGTCTTCAAAGCGCAAGACCCCCTTCAGCGGTGCCCCCCTGCCACGAGGCCGCCACGGCCTTTCCAGCCAGTTCGTGCGCGCCTCGCAGCGCGAGCGCGTGGTCAAGGCCATGCTCGCGCTGGTGGCGGAGCAGGGCTACGTCGCCACCACCGTGCCCGCCGTGGTGGCGGCCGCGCGCGTCTCGCGCAACGCCTTCTACGAGTTCTTCCAGGACAAGCAGGAGTGCTTCCTCGCCGCCGCCGAAGAAGCGGCAGCCGACGTCTTCACCACCATGGAGACCTTCGGCCTGGAGCAGGACTGGATCGAGGGCGTGCGCCGCGGCCTCACGGCCTGGCTCAAATGGTGGGAGGAGCGCCCCGGCCTGGCCCGCGCCTGGCTGCTGGAGCTGCCGCTGGCGGGCGGCGAGGCCGCCGTGCAGCACCAACGCGCTGCGCAGCCCTACATCCAGCTGTTCCGCCGCATCGCCGAGCGCATCCGCCGCGAGCAGCCTGGCCTGCCGCCGCTGCCGGACTTCGTCCCCACCTTCCTCGTCGCCGGCCTGCTCGCCCGCGTTACCGACGAAGTGCGCAACAACGGCGCCGGTAACCTCACGCGCCTGGTCGAGCCCGGTGTCTACGTCACCGTGAAGCTGCTGGCCGACGACAAGACCGCCGCGCGTCTCCTCAAGTAGCGGCGTCGCAACCCGGTTTGGCGTAGCGAAGCCGGGGAGCGCCGCCAGGCTGCGGTGTCGCGAGCAGGCTCGCTCGTACAGATGTGTCCCTCTGCAGGAGCGAGCTTGCTCGCGACAAGCCACCTGTATGAATCCACCGGTCCCCGTTGAAAGCCCACCCCGCGGGAGCGACGCAAGTCGCGATCTTCCAGCGTGTCCCTCGCGACGTGCGTCGCTCCCACATGAAAAGCACCGGGAGGAGCGGTCGTTGGCCGCGAGCTCACTCCCATACCCTGCCGCCGCTCATTCCCGCATCCCGCAGGATTGTTCCCCCATTCCCCGCAGATTCCCTCGCCGAACACCCCTGAAGCCCTGCATAATGCGGAAATGTTCACTAAAATATTTAACTAAAAATACTTCAAAAACAATAAATTAACAAAATTCAGTGAACAACTGTTGACACCGCGAGTCTCAGGGAACAAGATGGTGCACACTTGTTCACCAACCTGAGCCGCAGATGAACACCGCCACCACCAGCAACAGCTTCCTGAAGTCCGGCGTCCGCCGCCTCCTCAGCTCGCGCCTGGCCGAGACGCTGACCACCCCGCACGGCGTGGACCGCTACCTCGAGCTGTTCAACCCGACCTGGTCCGTGCATGAAGTGCGCGCCGAGATCGTCGCCGTGAAGCACGGCACCGCCGACAGTGTCACGCTGACGCTGCGCCCCAACGGCAACTGGCAGGGCTTCCGCGCCGGCCAGTTCGTGCGCCTCACCGTGGAGATCAACGGCGTGCGCCGCATGCGCTGCTACTCCCCGGCCAACTCCGTGCATGCCGCCGACGGCCTGATCGAGCTCACCGCCAAGGCCCACGCCGGCGGCTTCGTCTCCAGGCACCTGAAGACCGCGCTCACCGCCGGCACCGTCGTCACGCTCTCGCAGGCCGACGGCGTCTTCGCCCTGCCGGAACAGCGCCCTGACCGCGTGCTGCTGATCAGCGGCGGCTCCGGCATCACCCCGGTGATGTCCATGCTGCGCACCCTGCTCGACGAGAAGCACGCGGGCCGCATCACCTTCCTGCATTACTGCAACACCGCGCTCGACATGATCTACGCCAACGAGCTGGCGCTGATCGCCGCCCAGCACGCCAACGTCGAGCTGATCCGCTGCTACGCCCAGCCCGAACAGGGCGGCGAGCTGCAGGGCTTCTTCAGCCGCGAGCAGTTGCTGGCCGCCGTGCCGGACTACCGCGAAGCCACCGCCTTCCTCTGCGGCCCGCCCGCGATGATGCAGGCCGTGGAGAAGGTCTGGTCGGAAGACGGCCTGAGCGAGCGCCTGCACCTGGAGCGCTTCACCGTCGCCCCCCTGGTGATCGACAGCGGCGGCGCCGAGGGCGAAGTGCGCTTCGCCCGCAGCGAGCGCCTGGCCGTCAACAGCGGCGCCACCCTGCTGGACCAGGCCGAGGCCGCCGGCCTGCGCCCCGAGTCCGGCTGCCGCATGGGCATCTGCAAGGCCTGCACCTGTCGCAAGACCAACGGCGTCGTGCGCGACGTCCGCACCGGCGAACTCAGCGAAGCCGGCGAACAGGAAATCCAGATCTGCGTCAGCGTGCCGGTCGGCACCGTGACCCTGGATATCTAACTCATACACACATCCCTGTGACAGACCGCGCCATCCATGGCGCGGACTTCTCAAACAAGACTAGAGGAGCACCTACCATGGGCATCTTTCAGAAGCTGACCCCCGAGCAGTTCCAGGCCATCGGCACCGAGCTGGACGCCATCCGCAACCGTGTCCTCGCCGACCTTGGCGAACGTGACGCGCAGTACATCCGCGGCATCATTCGCCGCCAGCGCCAGCTGGAAGTCGCCGGCCGCGTCATGCTCATGATCCCGCCGGCCTGGCCGCTGGGCGTCGCCGCCCTGGGCGCCTCCAAGATCCTGGACAACATGGAGATCGGCCACAACGTCATGCACGGCCAGTACGACTTCATGGGCGACCCCGCGCTGAACTCGCAGAAGTTCGACTGGGACAGCGCGGACACTGCCAAGAACTGGAAGCAGACGCACAACTACGAGCACCACACCTACACCAACGTGCTCAACCGCGACCACGACATCGGCTACGGCCTGCTGCGCATGTCCGAAGAGCAGAAGTGGGAGCCGCGCTTCCTCGCCAACCTGCCGCTGACGGTCATCCTGCACACCTTCTTCCAGCACTTCGTCGCCGTGCAGAACCTCAAGCTCGAGGACTACCTGATCTACAAGACCAAGACCGGCGAGCAGCTCAAGGAAGAGTTCAAGCCGGTGTGGAAGAAGATGCGCAAGCACCTGGCCAAGGACTACGTGGTCTTCCCGCTGCTGGGTGGCCCGATGGCGCCGCTGGTGTTCGCCGGCAACGTCGCCGCCAACCTGGCGCGCAACGTCTGGGCCTGCGCCGTCATCTTCAACGGCCACTTCCCGGAAGACGTCGAGCAGTTCCCCGAGTCCGTGATCAAGGACGAGACCCGCGGCCAGTGGTACGTGCGCCAGCTGCTGGGCTCGGCCAACTTCCACGGCGGCCGGCTCATGCACATCATGAGCGGCAACCTCAGCTTCCAGATCGAGCACCACCTGTTCCCGGACCTGCCGGCGCACCGCTATGCCGAGATCTCCCCCGAGGTGCAGGCCATCTGCAAGAAGCACGGCCTGCCGTACAACACCGGCTCCTTCTTCCAGCAGACGCTGAGCACCTGGAAGCGCATCGCCAAGCTGTCGCTGCCCGGCCGCCGCAAGCCCGGCAACGGCGCCACCGTGCCGGCCAACGATGCCGAGCAGCCGCGCGAGCTACCGCTGGCGGCTTAAGGTTCAGTGTTCCCCTCTCCCATTGCGGGAGAGGGGCAGGGGAGAGGGGGCTCCATCAAGATCCAGCCACTCTCTGCGGGTTTCCCTCTCCTTCGTGTTTGCCAGGCTGGCGAGTGACATTGAGTCACTCATCAGTAAGCAAATACGCCTCTCCCGCAAGGGGAGAGGGATGCAGCAGGAAAGCTTGCTGGAGTTGCCGTTCGCACTGAGCTTGTCGACGTGCGGGAGGCAACCTGGTAACGGAGTCTGGCTGCCTTCGCCCTGAAGTCCTGAGCCTGCCGAAGGATCGAAGGGCAAACGCTTCCGTCAGCCTTCCCCACTCAACCCACCCGCTTCCCCAGCCCCCCCAATCACTCGCTGCAGCTCCGGCAACCACGCCGGCCGCTCCACCAGCTCGAAGTCGCGCGCGAACATCAGCTGCGCCGCCATCGCCTCGACACTGTCCGCGCCGGTGGCCAGGATGCAGCTCGTATCGCTCTCGTGTTCCAGCACGCCCGCCCAGGGCGGCAGGCGCTGCGCCATTTCCTGCATCGATCCCTGCAGGCGGATACGCAACTGGTATTCGAAGGGCGCAAACGAGATCGCCCGCTTCACGTACTCCACCAGGTCCATCGTCGGCATGCGCGGCGTGAAGCGCGGTCCCGCCTGCAGCGGCCCGCTCATGCGATCGCTGCGGAAGGTGCGCCAGTCGCCGCGCTGCAGGTCCCAGGCCACCAGGTACCAGCGCCGTCCTGCATTGGCCAAGCGCATTGGCTCCACGCGCCGCCGCGTCACGCGCCCACCGCGGTCGCGGTAGCCGAACTGCAGGCACTCCTGGTCGCGGCAGGCCGCCGCCGTGCCGGTCAGCAGCTCCGCATCCGCCAGCGGCTCGCCGCTGCGCAGCGAGATCGTCACCGCATGCAGCGCGCTGGCGCGCCGCCGCAGCCGCGCCGGCAGCAACTGGTCCAGCTTCGCCAGCAGCCGCATCGCCGTCTCCTCGATCCCCGCCACGCTCGCCGTCGCCGCGCGCAAGGACACCGCCACCGCCACGGCCTCGTCATCGTCCAGCAGCATCGGCGGCACTTCCGCGCCCGCACCCATCTGGTAGCCGCCCCCCACGCCGGCCGAGGCCTGCACCGGGTAGCCCAGCTCGCGCAGCCGCTCCACGTCGCGCCGCAGCGTGCGCGGATCCACCTCCAGGCGCTCGCTCAGCTCCCGGCCGGACCAATAGCGGCGGCTCTGCAGCAGGGCGATCAGGCGCAGCAGCCGGGATGAGGCAGTCAACATGCGGCCGATCCTATCGAGGGCCGAATCTGTCCGCAATTGGCCCTAAGCTCGTCTCCTCGGTCCACACACAAGCCGCATCGCCAAGGAGGTTTCATATGAGCAATCGCAAGGTCACGTTCTTCCACGCCACCCAGTCCCGTTCCGCCTCCACCCTCGCGCTCATGGAAGAACTGGGCGCGGACTACGAGCTGAAGGTGCTGGACCTCAAGAACAACGAGCAGCGAGGCCCGGAATACCTGGCCATCAACCCACTGGGCAAGGTGCCCGCCATCGTCCATGACGGCGCCCTGGTCACCGAGCGCATCGCCATCACGCTGTACCTGGCCGATCTCTATCCCGAGAAGGCCCTGGCTCCCGCCATCGGCGACGCCCTGCGCGGCCCTTACCTGCGCTGGCTCGCGTTCTACGCCGCCTGCTTCGAGCCCGCCATCGTCGACAAGATCAACCAGCACACTCCGCCGGTCCCCAGCAGCTCGCCCTATGGCGACTACGACACCGTCATCAACACGTTGGCCAAGCAATTGGAGAAGGGACCCTGGCTGCTGGGTGAGCGCTTTATCGCTGCCGACGTGCTCTGGGGCACCGCCCTGCGCTGGACCATGATGGTCGGTGCCGTACCCAAGCTGCCGGTCTTCGAGCAATACGCGGCCCGCGTCTGCGACCGCCCCGCCGTCCAGCGCGCGTCGGAGTTCGACGCCAGGCTGCTCGCCCAGCAACCGGCTGCCTGATTTTCCCCCCGCACCCCGCAGCCGCTCGCCCTGAGGCCGTCGAAGGGTGAACGGCTCCCAACGGAGCACCGCCATGCCCACCAATACCTACCACGGCTCCTGCCACTGCGGCGCCGTCCCGACGTTACCCCGCCTTGAGTAGCGGTTTGGTTTAGAGCCCTGGGTTGATGGTAATAGCCTTTGCAGCAAGCTGCTTGGCGTAGACGGCGGGCGCCAGCCCGCCGAGTGCTTTCTTGGGT
>NZ_JAUASX010000022.1 GCF_030345715.1 Solimonas sp. SE-A11 | reverse complement strand
ACAACGTGCAGATGCTGGTTGAGCTGATCAACCCGATCGCCATGGAAGAGGGTGTTCGCTTCGCCATTCGCGAGGGCGGTCGTACCGTCGGCGCCGGCGTCGTCACCAAGATCCTGGCCTAAGAGTACCGGGCAGGGGCCTGGGGGCGAACAGCCCCCCGGCCCCTAGCCTTTTGAAAAGCTGTTTACTTTTCCGGGTGGCCCGAATATAATTCGCGCCCCTTTTGTTCCACGTTCTTTAAGACCTGAGACCAAGCATGGCCGCGACCAGCCAATCTATTCGCATCCGGCTCAAGGCTTTCGATCATCGCCTGATCGACAAGTCTGCGCGCGAGATCGTCGAAACGGCAAAGCGCACCGGCGCCGTCGTGCGCGGGCCCATCCCGCTGCCGACCCGCAAGGAACGCTTCACTGTCCTCGCCTCCCCGCACGTCGACAAGAGCGCGCGTGACCAGTACGAGATCCGCACCCACAAGCGGCTCATGCAGATCATCGACCCCACGGAGAAGACCGTGGACGCGCTGTCGAAGCTCGACCTGCCTGCGGGCGTCGAAGTCCAGATCTCGCTGAACTAAGGAGATACGGACATGACGATTGCAATTGTAGGACGCAAGGCGGGCATGACCCGCGTGTTCACCCCGGATGGTACGTCCATCCCGGTGACGGTGATCGAGTGCACGCCCAATCGCGTGACTCAGGTCAAGACCCTGGAAACCGACGGCTATCGCGCCGTGCAGGTTGCCGTGGGTGAGCAGAAGGCCAGCCGCGTGACCAAGGCGCTGACCGGCATCTATAAGAAGGCCGGCGTGGCTCCGGGTCGTGGTCTCTGGGAAATTCGTCTGGACGACGGCGAAGGTGCCGACTTCCAGATGGGTTCGGAAATCAGCGTGAACGTGTTCGACGGCGTCAAGGCCGTTGATGTCACGGGCACCAGCATCGGCAAGGGTTTTGCCGGTGTCATCAAGCGCCACGGCTTCGGCGGTGGTCGCGCGACGCACGGTAACTCGCTCTCCCACCGCTCGCCGGGTTCTATCGGCCAGCGTCAGAGTCCGGGCCGTGTGTTCAAAGGCAAGAAGATGGCCGGTCACATGGGCAATGAACGTGTGACGGCTCTCAACCTCGATCTGGTGAAGATCGATTTGGAACGCAACCTCCTGCTGGTCAAGGGGGCTGTGCCGGGCGCTGCGAATGGCGATGTCATCGTGCGCCCCACGGTGAAGGCATAAGGCCCACTGGGGAAAAACGGCTATGGATATTCAACTGCATAATAGCGCCAACAAAATCTCCGTTTCCGACGCCGTCTTCGGCGCCGAGTACAACGAAGGCCTGATCCACCAGGTCGTGACCGCCTACATGGCGGCCGGCCGCGCGGGCACCAAGGCTCAGCTTGCCAAGGGCGAAGTCTCTGGCGGCGGCAAGAAGCCCTGGAAGCAGAAGGGTTCGGGCCGCGCCCGTGCCGGCTCGATCCGCTCGCCCCTGTGGCGTGGCGGCGGCAAGACCTTCGCGGCGGTGCCGCGTGATCACTCGCAGAAGGTCAACCGCAAGATGTATCGCGGCGCCCTGCGCTCGATCATCGCCGAGCTGGCCCGCCAGGGTCACCTGGTGGTCGCCGAGTCCTTCACCGTCGACGCGATCAAGACCAAGGGTCTGGTTGCTCAGCTCGAGCAGCTGGGCACCCAGGACATCCTGATCGTCACCGGCGAGCTGGACAAGAACCTGTTCCTTTCCTCGCGCAACCTGCACACCGTGGCGGTCTGCGACGTCGAAGCCCTCAACCCCGTCTCGCTGCTGCGCCACCAGAAGGTGCTGCTGACGGCTGACGCCGTGAAGAAGCTGGAGGCTTGGCTGCAATGAACGTCGAGCGCATGCATCAGATCATCCTCGCGCCGGTGATCTCCGAAAAGGCGACCCGCGTCGCCGAAAAGCGCAACCAGGCCGTCTTCAAGGTCCTCCGCGATGCCGAGAAGTCGGAAATCCGCGAAGCGGTCGAGAAGCTGTTCAATGTCAAGGTGACGGGCGTGCAGACGCTGGTCATCAAGGGCAAGAACAAGCGCTTCGGTCAGTTCACCGGTCGCCGTTCGGACTGGAAAAAAGCCTACGTCACGCTCGCCGAAGGTCAGCAGATTGACTTCGTCGGCAGCAACGCCGCCGCCTAACGGGACGCAGAGACATGCCAACCATTCAGATGAAGCCCACCTCCGCGGGCCGTCGCCACCAGGTCAAGGTGGTCACGCCGGGCTTGTGGAAGGGCGAGCCGTATGCTCCGTTGATCGAAAAGAAGAGCTCGACCGGCGGCCGCAACAACAACGGCCACATGACCACCCGCCACAAGGGCGGCGGTCACAAGCAGGCGTATCGCGTGATCGACTTCAAGCGCACCAAGGACGGCATCCCCGCCAAGGTCGAGCGCGTTGAATACGATCCGAACCGCAGCGCGCACATCGCCCTGCTGTGCTACGCCGATGGCGAGCGCGCCTACATCATTGCTCCTCGCGGCCTGGCGGCCGGCGACACCGTCCAGTCCGGCAGCGATGCCGCGATCAAGCCGGGCAACGCCCTGCCGCTGCGCAACATCCCGGCCGGCTCCACCGTGTGCTGCGTCGAGATGCGCCCGGGCAAGGGTGCGCAGATCGCCCGCTCCGCCGGCGCCTCCGTGCAGCTGGTGTCCCGCGACGGCGAGTACGCCACGATCCGCCTGCGTTCCGGCGAAATGCGCAAGGTGCCGTCCGAGTGCCGCGCCACCGTCGGTGAAGTCGGCAACAACGAGCACAACCTGCGCCAGTACGGCAAGGCCGGTGCCAAGCGCTGGAAGGGCATCCGCCCGACCGTCCGCGGCGTCGTGATGAACCCGGTCGACCACCCGCACGGTGGTGGCGAAGGCAAGTCCGGCCAGGGTAACCCGCACCCGGTCACGCCCTGGGGTCAGCAGACCAAAGGCCTCAAGACCCGCAATAACAAGCGCACGCAGAAGTTCATCGTGCGTAGCCGTCACAAGAAGAAGTAACCAGGATCCGTCATGGCACGTTCTCTTAAGAAAGGCCCGTTCATCGATCACCACCTGCTCGCGAAGGTCGCGAAGGTGCAGGGTGAGCGCGTCAAGAAGCCGATCAAGACCTGGTCGCGTCGTTCGATGATCTCGCCGGACATGATCGGCCTGACCATCCAGGTCCACAACGGCAAGCAGCATATGCCGGTGTTCGTCACCGACAACATGATCGGCCACAAGTTGGGCGAATTTGCCCCGACCCGGACGTTCAAGGGTCATGGCGACAAGAAAGCTGGCGGCTAAGGAAGCACGATCATGCAAACGCAAGCCGTACTGAAATTCGTCCGCCTCTCGCCGCAGAAGGCCCGTGCCGTCGCCGACCTGGTGCGCGGCAAGAAGGTCGATGAGGCTCTGAACATCCTCAAGTTCAACACGCGCAAGTCGTCGCGTCTGATCCGCAAGGTGCTCGAGTCCGCCATCGCCAACGCCGAGAACAACCATGGCGCCGACGTGGACGAGCTGAAGCTGCAGGCCATCTTCATCGACGAGGGTCCGGTGCTCAAGCGCATCATGCCCCGCGCCAAGGGCCGTGCCGATCGTATCGTCAAGCCGACGAGCCACATCACCATCCGCGTGACGGACGAGTAAGAGAGCACTCATGGGTCACAAAGTTAATCCCAACGGTTTCCGCCTTGGCATCACCACCAAGTGGGTGTCGAACTGGTACGCCGAGCGCAAGACCTACGGCGAGAACCTGCTGAAGGACATCCAGGTCCGCGACTTCCTCAAGAAGAAGCTGGCCCAGGCCTCCGTATCGAAGATCCAGATCGACCGCCCGGCGAAGTCTGCCCGCGTCACGATCCACACCGCCCGCCCTGGCATCGTCATCGGCAAGAAGGGCGAGGACATCGAGAAGCTGAAGCAGGAAGTTGCCGGCATCATGGGCCTGAAGGCTGATGCCGTGCATATCTCGGTCGAGGAAATCCGCAAGCCGGAACTCGACGCGAAGCTGATCGCCGAATCGGTGGCCCAGCAGCTTGAGCGCCGCATCATGTTCCGCCGCGCCATGAAGCGCGCCGTGCAGAACGCCATGCGCATCGGCGCCGGCGGCATCAAGATCCAGGTCAGCGGCCGTCTGAACGGCGCCGAGATTGCCCGCGTCGAGTGGTACCGCGAGGGCCGGGTGCCGCTGCACACGCTCCGCGCGAACATCGACTATTCGACCGCGGAAGCCCGGACCACCTACGGCATCATCGGTGTCAAGGTGTGGGTGTTCACTGGCGAGGTGTTTGACGCCCGCGCCGACAAGAAGGAAGAAGCCGCGGAAGCGGCTGCTGCCTAAGGATTAGGAGAAGACTGCCATGATGCAGCCAAAACGCACCAAGTACCGCAAGCAGCAGAAGGGTCGCAACCGCGGCCTCGCGCTCAACGGCAACAAGGTCAGCTTCGGCGAGTTCGGCCTGAAGACGACCGAGCACGGCATGATCACCGCCCGCCAGATCGAAGCGGCCCGCCGCGTCATCTCCCGCTACGTCAAGCGTGGCGGCAAGGTGTGGATCCGGATCTTCCCGGATGCGCCGGTGACCAAGAAGCCGCTGGAAGTCCGAATGGGCTCCGGTAAGGGCAACGTCGAGTACTGGGTTGCCAAGGTGCAGCCCGGCAAGATGCTGTACGAAATGGAAGGCGTCGACGAAGCGACCGCCCGCGAGGCCTTCCGCCTCGCCGGCACCAAGCTCTGCGTCAAGACTGTCTTCGTCAACCGGACGATCATGTAATGAAAGCCCAGGAATATCTGAAGTCTCTCCGCGCCAAGGGCGCGAACGAGCTCAAAGAGGAGCTGTTGGCCCTGCGCAAGGAGCAGTTCAACCTGCGCATGCAGAAGGCCATCGGCCAGCAGAACCAGTCCCACCTGATCACGATCGCTCGCAAGAAGGTCGCCCAGGTCAAGACGCTGATGCGTCAGCAGGTGAAGTAAGTCATGACCGACCAGACCCAGACCGAGAACAAGGGCCACCGCGTGGTCGGCCGCGTCGTCAGCAACAAGGGCGACAAGACCATCACCGTGCTGGTGGAGCGCATCGAGCGCCACCCGCTGTACGGCAAGACCCTGCGCCGCTCCACCAAGCTGCGCGCCCACGACGAGCAGAACGTCTGCAAGGAAGGCGACCTGGTCGCCATCGTCGAGACGCGCCCGCTGTCCGCGACCAAGCGCTTCCGCCTGGTCGAAGTGCTGCAGACCGCCGGAGCCTAAGCCATGATCCAGCAGGAATCTTTCCTCGTCGCCGCCGACAACTCCGGTGCGCGCACGGTGCAGGTGATCCAGGTCAAGGGTTCGACCTACCGCCGCTACGCCGGCGTGGGCGACCTGATCAAGGTCACGGTCAAGGACGCGATCCCCCGCGGCAAGGTCAAGAAGGGCGAAGTGCACGACGCCGTCGTCGTCCGCACCCGCTTCCCGATCAAGCGCGCCGACGGTTCGGTGATCCGTTTCGACACCAACGCTGCCGTTCTGCTGAACAACAAGAACGAGCCGCTGGGCACCCGCATCTTCGGGCCGGTGACGCGCGAACTGCGCGACCGGTTCATGAAGATCGTGTCGCTGGCGCCGGAAGTGCTGTAAGGGGCTGATGAAATGAGCAAGATTCGCAAGGGCGACGAAGTCGTCGTCATCACCGGCAAGGACAAGGGTCGCCGCGGCAAGGTCGAGCAGGTGCTCGTCGCCGAGGGCAAGCTCGTCGTCGAAGGCATCAACGTTGCCAAGAAGCACCAGCGCGGCAACCCGCAGGCTGGCGTGGCGGGCGGCATCGTCGAGAAGGCCATGCCGATCGAGGCGTCCAACGTGATGCTGTGGAACGCCAAGGCCGGCAAGGGTGACCGCGTCGGCTACAAGACGGAAGGCGACCGCAAGGTCCGTGTTTTCAAGTCCAACCAGGAACTGGTGGATTAATAGGCCGCAACCATGACTGCCACTCTGCAAACCCAGTACCGCGAGAAGCTCGCTCCCGAGATCGCCCAGAAGCTTGGCCTCGGTGCGATGGAAGTTCCGCGCATCTCCAAGATCGTCCTGAACATGGGCGTTGGTGAAGCCGCCAGCGATCGCAAGATCATCGAGACCGCGGTCGCCGAAATGACCGCCATCGCCGGCCAGAAGCCGGTGGTGACCCGCTCGCGCATCGCCATCGCCGGTTTCAAGATCCGCGAGAACATGCCGGTGGGCGTCACGGTCACCCTGCGCAGCGAGAAGATGTACGAATTCCTGGAGCGCCTGATCACCGTCGCCCTGCCGCGTATCCGCGACTTCCGCGGCATCTCGGCACGTGGCTTCGATGGCCGAGGCAATTTCAACTTCGGCATCACCGAACAGGGCATCTTCCCGGAAATCGAGTTCGACAAGATCGACGCGACCCGCGGCATGAACATCACCATCACCACGACGGCGAAGAACGATGAGCAGGGCAAGGCACTGCTCGACGCGTTCAACTTCCCGTTCCGCAAGTAAGAGAACGTCATGGCCAAGACCAGCATGATCGAGCGCGAAATCAAGCGCGCCAAGCTGAACGCGCAGCACGGCAAGAAGCGTGCGAAGCTCAAGGAGTTGATCTCCAGCGTCAATGCCTCTCCCGAGGACAAGGATGCTGCCGTGATCGCCCTGCAGAAGCTGCCGCGCGATTCCTCCAAGACCCGTCAGCGCAACCGCTGCAAGCTCACGGGCCGCACCCGTGGCGTGTACCGCAAGTTCGGCCTGACGCGTCACAAGCTGCGTGAAGCGGCGATGCGCGGCGAAGTGCCGGGCCTGAAGCTGGCCAGCTGGTAAGAGGTTGAACCCATGAGCATGACCGATCCCATCGCCGACTTCCTGACCCGCATCCGTAACGGCCAGGCGGCGCACAAAAAGCAGATTTCCTCGCCGTCGTCCAAGGTCAAGGAAGCGATCGCCGCCGTCCTCAAGGACGAAGGCTACATCGCCGACTACCAGGTCACCGCCGAAGGCAGCAAGAAGACCATCACCGTCGCCCTGAAGTACTTCCAGGGCAAGCCGGTGATCGAGCGCATCGAGCGCATCTCCAAGCCGGCCCTGCGCGTCTACAAGGCCAAGGACGAGCTGCCGAAGGTTCTCGGCGGTCTCGGTGTCGCCATCATCTCCACCCCCAGCGGCGTCGTCAGCGACCGCAAGGCCCGCGCCGCCGGTCAGGGTGGCGAGGTGATCTGCATCGTCGCCTAAGGAATACGAACATGTCCCGCGTCGCTAAAATGCCGGTAAAGCTCCCGGCCGGTATCCAGGTCACGGCAGCTGCCGGCCTGCTCACCGTCAAGGGTGCCAAGAGCAGCCTGTCCATCAATGTCCCGAAGGCCGTCGAGATCGACGTCCAGGGCGATACCGTCACCGTGAAGTCGGAGTCGATCCAGGCCGACAACATGCAGGCGGGCACCTTCCGCGCCCTGCTGAACAACGCCGTCATCGGCGTCAGCAAGGGCTACGAGAAGAAGCTGCAGCTGGTCGGCGTCGGTTACCGCGCCGCCTCTGCCGGCAAGGTCGTGAACCTGTCGCTGGGCTTCTCTCACCCGGTCGCCTACCCGATTCCCGAGGGCATCACGGTGGAAACGCCGACCCAGACGGAAATCATCATCAAGGGCGCCGACAAGAAGATGGTTGGCCAGGTGGCCGCCGACATCCGCGGCTTCCGTCCGCCTGAGCCTTACAAGGGCAAGGGTGTGCGGTACTCGACCGAAAAGGTCGTCCTCAAGGAAGCCAAGAAGAAGTAAGGCCTGGCTGAACAGAGATCGTCATGAAAGACAAGAACCAAATCCGCCTGCGCCGCGCACGTCGCACCCGCTCCCACATCCGCGAGCTGGGCGTGCCCCGCCTGACCATCCACCGCACGCCGCGGCACATCTACGCGCAGATCATCGCTGCCGGTGTGGCCGAGACCGTGGTGTCCGCTTCCACCGTCGAGAAGGAGCTGGCCTCCGCTTTGGAGGGCACCGGCAACGTCGAGGCCGCCAAGAAGGTTGGCGCCACGATCGCCGAGCGCGCCAAGGCCAAGGGCATCAGCAAGGTCGCCTTCGACCGTTCCGGTTTCAAGTATCACGGCCGCGTCAAGGCGCTGGCCGATGCCGCGCGCGAAGCCGGCCTGGAGTTCTAAGACATGGCACAGCACATGAACTACGACGATTCCCAGTCGGGCAGCGATTTCAAGGAGAAGCTGGTTGCAGTCAACCGCGTCTCCAAGACGGTCAAGGGCGGCAAGCAGTTCGCCTTCACCGCGCTGACTGTGGTCGGCGACGGCAATGGCCGCGTCGGCTTCGGCTACGGCAAGGCCCGCGAAGTGCCGGCTGCCATCGCCAAGGCGATGGACCAGGCCCGCAAGAACATGATCACCGTCTCGCTGCGCGGCCTGACCGTGCAGCATGAGATCCGTGGCCAGCACGGCGCCGCCAAGGTGTTCCTGCGCCCGGCCTCCGACGGTACCGGCGTGATCGCTGGCGGCGCCATGCGCGCCGTGTTCGAGGTTGCCGGCGTGCAGAACATCCTGGCCAAGGCCCTGGGTTCGCGCAATCCGATCAACCTGGTGCGCGCCACGATGGACGCGCTGCAGAAGATGAACGTTCCGTCCGACATTGCCGCCAAGCGTGGCAAGACGGTCGAAGAGATCCTGGGTTAATACGCCATGGCCAAGAAGCTCAAAGTCACGCTGATCGTCAGCCTCGCCAAGAAGTTGGCGATGCACAAGAACAACGCCAACGGCCTGGGCCTGCGCAAGCTGCACCGCTCGGTCGTGGTCGACGCTACTCCGGAAAACCTGGGCATGATCAACAAGTCTTCCCACATGTTCCGCGTGGAAGAGGTCAACTAAGCCATGAAACTCAACTCCATCAAGCCGACCAAGGGCGCCAAGACCGCCAAGAAGCGTGTTGCTCGTGGCATTGGTTCTGGCCTGGGCAAGACCGCCGGTCGCGGCCACAAGGGCCAGCACGCCCGTTCGGGTGGCTACAACAAGCTGGGCTTCGAGGGCGGCCAGATGCCGATCCAGCGTCGCCTGCCCAAGCGCGGCTTCAACTCCCCGCTGGCTGGCCTGACCGCTGAAGTGCGCCTGTCCGAGCTGAACAAGCTCGACGAGACCGAGATCGACCTGGCCGTGCTGAAGGCCAAGAACGTGGTCGACGCCAATGCGCAGACCGCCAAGGTCATCAAGTCGGGCGAGTTGACTCGCGCCGTCACGCTCAAGGGCATCCTGGTCACCAAGGGTGCGCGCGAAGCGATCACGGCGGCCGGCGGAAGCATCGGCGAGTAATTCCGGTAACGGACTAGAAAGACACCATGGCGAAAGCACCAGGCATGCCGGCGGGATCGATGGTCCCGGACCTCTCCAAGATTGGGGAAGTCCGCAGCCGTCTGCTGTTCCTGCTGGGCGCCATCATTGTGTTCCGCATCGGTAGCTACATCCCGGTGCCGGGCATTGATCCCGCCCAGCTGACGGCGCTGTTCAATCAGTCCAAGGGCACCATCTTGGACATGTTCAACATGTTCTCAGGCGGTTCGCTCGAGCGCCTGTCGATCTTTGCCCTGGGTGTGATGCCGTATATCTCGGCATCTATCATCGTGCAGCTGATGGCCGCCGTCGTTCCCCAGCTCAAGGAGCTGAAGAAGGAAGGCGAGGCCGGCCGTCGCACGATCACCAAGTACACCCGCTACGGCACTCTGGTCCTGGCGCTGTTCCAGTCGGTCGGTGCCGCCATCGCGCTGCAGAAGTCGGGCGTGGCGATCAACGCCGGCTTCGGTTTCCTGTTCACGGCGACGGTATCCCTGGTGACCGGCACGATGTTCCTGATGTGGCTCGGCGAGCAGATTACCGAGCGCGGCATCGGCAACGGCATCTCGATGCTGATCTTCGCCGGCATCGTCGCGGGCTTCCCGCGGGCCATGGCGTCTACCGCCCAGCTGGTCAGCGAGGGCTCCATCAGCGGCTTCATCGTCCTGCTGGTCCTGGTGGCCGTGGTCGTGGTGACCTGGTTCGTGGTCTACGTGGAGCGCGCCCAGCGCCGCATCCCGGTGCACCATGCTCGCCGCCAGCAGGGTCGCAAGGTGTTTGCTGCCCAGACCCAGCATTTGCCGCTGAAGCTGAACATGTCGGGCGTGATCCCGCCGATCTTCGCCTCCTCCCTGATCCTGTTCCCGGCCTCGCTGGTGCAGTTCTTCGGCGACGATGCCCAGGGCGGCTTCCTGCAGCAGGTGGCCAATGCGCTGTCGCCGGGCCAGCCGCTGTATACACTGCTCTACGGCCTGCTGATCATCTTCTTCTGCTTCTTCTATACCGCGCTGGTGTTCGATTCCCGCGAAACGGCCGAGAATCTGAAGAAGTCCGGCGCCTTCATTCCCGGCGTGCGTCCGGGTGTGATGACGGCCAAGTACATCGACACCGTGCTGACCCGCCTGACGGTCGCCGGCGCCGCGTACATCCTGGCGGTCTGCCTGTTCCCCGAGATCCTGCGTGGCTTCGTTCCCGGCATCCCGTTCTACTTCGGCGGCACCTCGCTGCTGATCACCGTGGTTGTGGTGATGGACTTCATGGCGCAGCTGCAGGCGCACCTGATGTCCCACCAGTACGAAGGCCTGATGAAAAAGGCCAATCTGAAGTCCCTGGGTCCGTCGTCGGCACGCTGATCCGGCAAATTTTGAGAGTCAAATCATGAAAGTCCGCGCTTCGGTCAAGAAAATCTGCCGCAACTGCAAGGTCGTACGCCGTAACGGCGTCGTCCGCATCCTGTGCTCGGACCCCCGGCACAAGCAGCGCCAAGGTTGATTTTTTCGGATAAATATCAGTAAAATCGCGCCCTTTTTCGCGCTATCGGCATAAAGTTGTACTAGGAGTTTCGCGTATGGCACGTATCGCGGGTGTCAACATCCCGGATAGGAAGCACACCGTCATCGCCCTCAGGGCGATCTACGGCATCGGCAAGACCCGCTCGCAGAAGATCTGCGTGGCTGCGGGTATTGATCCCACTGTGCAGATTCGCACGCTGACCGAGGGCGAGCTGGACAAGCTGCGCGCCGAGGTGGGCAAGTACATCGTGGAAGGCGACCTGCGCCGCGAAGTGTCGATGAGCATCAAGCGCCTGATCGACCTGGGTTGCTACCGCGGCACGCGTCACCGCCGTGGCCTGCCGGTCCGTGGCCAGCGCACCCGCACCAACGCCCGTACCCGCAAGGGTCCGCGCCGCGGCACGGTTGCGATGAAGAAGACCACCTGATAGCGCCCGGAACCTGATATGGCTACCCAGAACAACGCTGCCGCCGCCAAGCGCAAGAAGGTCAAGAAGAACGTGACCGATGCCGTGGCTCACATCCACGCCTCGTTCAATAACACGATCATCCTGATCACCGATCGTCAGGGCAATGCGATTTCCTGGAGCACGGCGGGCGCCGCCGGCTTCAAGGGCTCGCGCAAGTCCACCCCGTTCGCCGCCCAGGTCGCCGCCGACAAGGCTGCGCAGGCTGCCGCCGAACACGGCGTGAAGAACGTCGAAGTGCTGGTGAAGGGCCCCGGCCCCGGTCGCGAGTCCGCCGTGCGTGCACTGAACGCCGCTGGCTTCAAGATCGTCAACATCACCGACGTGACCCCGATTCCGCACAACGGTTGCCGCGCGCCCAAGCGCCGCCGCGTGTAAGCCGCTCCCGGAGATTACCTCATGGCTCGTTATATTGGCCCCAAGTGCAAGCTTTCCCGCCGCGCCGGCACCGACCTGCTGCTGAAGTCGCGTGCCCGCTCGCTGGACAGCAAGTGCAAGATCGAAACCCGCCCGGGTCAGCACGGCGCTGTCAAGCCGCGCCTGTCCGACTACGCTCTGCAGCTGCGTGAAAAGCAGAAGCTGAAGCAGATGTACGGCGTGCTCGAGAAGCAGTTCCGCAACTACTACCTCAAGGCGTCCTCCAAGAAGGGCTCCACCGGCCTGATGCTCCTGCAGATGCTGGAGTGCCGCCTGGACAACGTCGTGTATCGCATGGGCTTCGGCCGCACGCGTTCCGAGTCGCGCCAGCTGGTCAGCCACAAGGCTGTGCTGGTCAACGGCAAGTCGGTCAACATCCCGTCCTACCAGGTTCAGGTGGGCGACGTGGTCGAGATCCGCGAGAAGTCGCGCAGCCAGGGCCGCGTGGCCGAGTCGCTGTCGATCGCCTCTCAGGCCGGCATGCCGGACTGGATCGACGTCGACGAGAAGGGCCTGAAGGGCACCTTCAAGGCTGTGCCGACGCGCGACCAGATCGTGCCGGACATCAACGAGCAGCTCGTCGTCGAGTTGTACTCCAAGTAATTCACCGGCCGCATAAGCCGAGGAAGTATCCCGCATGCAGAATGTGATTGCCGACCTGCTGAAGCCGCGCCTGATCGAGGTGGAAGCCGTTTCCGCCCATCGTGCGCGCGTCACCCTCGAACCGATGGAGCGCGGCTTCGGCCACACGCTGGGCAATGCCCTGCGCCGCATCCTGCTGTCGTCCATCCCCGGTGCCGCCATCACGGAAGTGCAGATCGACGGCGTCGTTCACGAGTACAGCGCGGTCGAGGGCGTCCAGGAGGACGTCATCGACATCCTGCTGAACATCAAGAACATCGCGATCCGCATGCACGCCCGTGAAGAAGCCACCCTGCGCCTCGAGAAGTCGGGCAAGGGCGCCATCACCGCCGGCGACATCCAGCTGGACCACGACGTCGAGATCGTCAACCCGGAACTGGTGCTCGCGCACCTGACCGGGGGCAAGCTGAACATGACCCTCAAGGTCACCCGCGGTCGCGGCTACGTGCCGGCGGCCAGCGTGGTGCGCGATGAGGAAACCCGCGGCATCGGCGTTCTGAAGCTGGATGCCAGCTACAGCCCGGTGCGTCGCGTCAGCTATGCCGTGGAGCGCGCCCGTGTTGCCCAGCGCACCGACCTCGACAAGCTGATCCTGGACGTGGACACCAACGGTGGCATCGATGCCGCCGAGGCCGTGCGCCTGTCGGCTCGCATCCTGCGTGACCAGCTGGCCGTGTTCGTCGACCTGGAAGCCGAGGCCGCCCAGGCTGCCGCCGCCCCGGGCAAGAAGGACCTGTCGCCGATCCTGTTCCGCCCGATCGACGATCTGGAACTCACCGTGCGTTCGGCCAACTGCCTGAAGGCCGAGAACGTCTACTACATCGGCGATCTGGTGCAGCGCACCGAGATGGAGCTGATGAAGACGCCGAATCTGGGCAAGAAGTCGCTGAACGAGATCAAGGAAGCGCTGAAGGCGCACGACCTCGAGCTGGGAATGAAGCTCGACAACTGGTCGTCGCCCAAGACGCCCGCCTGAAGAAGCATTTAAAGGATAAGTACCATGCGTCACGGAATGTCTGGCCGCGCGTTCGGCCGTAGCCCCAGCCACCGCAAGGCCACGATGCAGGCCATCACGGTTGCGCTGATCAAGAATGAACTGATCAAGACCACGGTCCCCAAGGCGAAGGAACTGCGCCGCGTGGCCGAGCCGCTGATCACCCGCGCCAAGGCCGATACCCTGGCCAACCGTCGCGTGGTGTTCTCACGCCTGCGTGATCGCGATGCAGTCACCAAGCTGTTCAACGAGATCGGCCCGCGCTACGCCAAGCGCCCGGGTGGCTATCTGCGAATTCTCCGTTGCGGCTTCCGCGCCGGTGACGACGCCCCGATGGCCTATGTCGAGCTTGTCGACCGTCCGCGCGGTGAAGCTGCCCCGGCCGAGGCTCCTGCCGCCTAAAGCTGTCCAAGTCAGTTCATGACTTCATAAAGGGCGCCCTGGGGCGCCCTTTGTCGTTCCGGGGCGCCGTCAGGTCGTTGGAGGTTATTCTCGTGACCATGTCCCGCAATTCCGCCGTCGCCCTGGCCCTGGCCACGGTCTATCTCGTCTGGGGCTCCACCTATCTGGCGATCCGGGTTGGCGTGCGCGACCTGCCGCCCTTCCTGTTCGCCGGGAGCCGTTTCCTGGGGGCTGGCCTGCTGATGCTGCTGTGGGCCTGGATCCGTGGCCAGAAGCTGCCGACCCGTTGGCAGGACTATCGCAGCATCGGCCTGGCGGCCGTGACCATGTTGGTGCTGGGCAATGGCCTGGTGACCTGGGCCGAGCAGTGGGTGGAGTCCAACCAGGCGGCCCTGATCGTGGCCACCAGCGCGCTGTGGATCTCCTGGTTCGGCACCTTTGGGGCCCGGGGCGAGCCGATCGGACGCAGTGCCATCGTCGGGCTCGCCGTGGGCTTTCTCGGCGTGGCGGTGCTGGTGGGCGGCAGCCTGCAGCTGCGTGCCGCGCCGCCGCTGGGCTACGCAGCGCTACTGGGGGCCTCCATGGCCTGGGGCGTGGGGTCGGTCTACCTGCGGCGCCACCCGCCGGACTGCAGCGCATGGGCGGGCGCCGCCATGCAGATGCTGATCGCCGGTAGCCTGATGGCCGGCATCGGCCTGGCCTCCGGCGAGCTGCCGCGCTGGCACATGACGCCGTCGGCGGCATGGATGCTGCTGTATTTGATGCTGTTCGGGTCCTGTGTCGCCTACGGCGCCTACTTCTGGCTGGTGCAGCAGGTGACGCCGGCGGTGCTCGGCACCTATGCTTACGTCAACCCTGCGGTCGCGGTGGTGCTGGGCTGGGCCCTGGTGGGCGAGCGCCTGTCGCCAACGCAGTGGCTGGGCACGGGCGTGATCCTGGCCGGCGTGGTGCTGGTGACCCTGGCCTCGCGCAGGCCCAAGGCCGCCAGCCCGGTGTGATGTGATTATTTAGCGAATAAAAGTAGAAAATAGAACATAAGTACACTATGTCTCCGATCTCCCCTCGCAAGTGCTTGAGTCGCGGCCTGGCCTGCCTGGCCCTGCTGCTGGCCGGGCCGTTGCAGGCGGCGGGGCCGGCAGGCAACGTGCTGCGCATCGGCAACGGTGCGGAGCCGCAGACCCTGGATCCGCACAAGACCGAGACCGTGGACGGCTCGCGCATCGTGCGCGATCTCTGCGAGGGCCTGACCACCGTGTCCCCCACCGGACAGACCGTGCCCGGCGCGGCGGAGCGCTGGGAGATCAGCCCGGACGGCCTGGAGTACATCTTCTTCCTGCGTCCGACCGCGCGCTGGTCCAATGGCGACCCGGTGGTGGCGGAGGACTTCGTCGCCGGCCTGCGCCGCGCTGCGGATCCGAAGACCGGCTCTTCCTATGCGCAGATGCTGGAGCCGCTGATCAACGGACCGGAGGTGGTCACCGGCAAGAAGCCGCCGGACGCCCTCGGGGTGGAGGCGGTGGACGACCACACCCTGCTGCTGCGCCTGCGCGGGCCCACGCCCTACCTGCTGGGCATGCTGTCGCACACCACCACTTTCCCGATCCACCGTCCCAGCCTGAAGAAGTTCGGCGATCAGTTCGCGCGGCCCGGCAACATGGTCTGCAACGGCGCCTACCTGCTGGACCAGTGGGTGGTGCAGTCGCACGTACGGATCAAGCGCAACCGTTACTACTGGAACAACGCCAGGACCTCGATCGACACGGTGGTGTTCTACTCCACCGAGGATGTGAACTCGGAGCTGAAGGCCTACCGCGCCGGCGACCTGGACTGGGCAACGGGCTATCCGGCGGTGCTGACCCCCTGGATCCGCCAGAACCTGAAGGGCGAGCTGAAGATGGCGCCGTACCTCGGCATCTCCTACTTCGGCTACAACGTCACCCGGCCGCCGTTCAGGGACAACATCAAGCTGCGCCAGGCCCTGAGCCTGGCCATAGACCGCGACGTGATCGTGGACAAGGTGCTCTACACCCTGTCGATCCCGGCCTACGGCTGGATTCCGCCAGGTACCGAGGGTGTCACGCCGCAGACGCCGGAATGGGCGAAGTGGCCCCAGGCGCAGCGCCTGGCGCTGGCACGCAAGCTCTATGCCGAGGCCGGCTACTCCGAGGACAACCCGGCCGAAGTGGAAATCCGCTACAACACCAGCGAGAACAACAAGCGCATGGCCGTGGTCGTGGCGGCGATGTGGAAGCAGTGGCTCGGCGTTAAGAGCACGCTGGCCAACGAGGAATGGAAGGTCTTCCTCAACACCCGCAAGCTCAAGAAGAAGACCCAGGTGTTCCGCTCGGCCTGGATCGGCGACTACAACGATGCCACCACCTTCCTGGACATCATGCACAGCACCCACGGCCAGAACGATACCGGCTGGGGCAACCCGCGCTACGACGCGCTGCTGGCACAGGCCTCGGCCGAGACCGACGCGGGCCGCCGCCGCGCGATGCTGGAGGAGGCCGAGCGGATCCTGCTGTCGGAGCTGCCGTACATCCCGCTGACCTTCTACGTCTCCAAGAACCTGGTGAAACCCTGGGTCAAGCAGTGGCAGGACAACATCCTGGACTACCACTACTCCAAGGACATGCGGATCGAGGGCCACTGAGATGCTGCGATTCGCCATGCGTCGCCTGCTGGCCTCGATCCCCACCTTGCTGGTGCTGATCACGCTGGCCTTCTTCATGATGCGCCTGGCGCCGGGCGGCCCCTTCGACAAGGAGCGGTCGCTGCTGCCGGAGATCGAGGCAGCGATCAATTCGGCCTATCACCTCGACGAGCCGCTGTGGCAGCAATACCTGCGCTACATGGGCGGCCTGCTGCAGGGCGACCTCGGGCCTTCGTTCCAGTACGCCGGCTTCTCCGTCAGCGAGCTGATCGCCCAGGGCTTCCCGGTGTCGCTGGCCATCGGCCTGTCGAGCATGGTGCTGGCACTGCTGGTCGGCGGCGCCGCGGGCATCTGGGCGGCCATGCGGCAGAACCGCCTCGGCGACTGGTCGGTCATGACGCTGTCGATGGCCGGCATCTCGCTGCCGAGCTACGTCATCGCCCCGCTGATGATCCTGCTGTTCGCAGTGACCCTGCACTGGCTGCCGGCCGGCGGTTGGGAGCAGGGGCGCTACCTGGACATGCTGATGCCGGTTCTGGCGCTGGCGCTGCCGCAGATCGCCTACATCGCGCGCCTGATGCGCGGCTCCATGATCGAGGTGCTGCGCTCCAACTTCATCCGCACCGCCCGCGCCAAGGGCCTGCCGGAGCGTCGCGTGATCCTGCGCCACGCCCTCAAGCCGGCGATGATGCCGATCCTGTCCTTCCTGGGCCCCACGGCCGCGGGCGTCATCACCGGCTCGGTGGTGATCGAGCAGATCTTCGGCATCCCCGGGCTCGGCCGCTACTTCGTGCAGGCCGCGATCAACCGCGACTACACCCTGGTGCTGGGCGTGGTGATCTTCTACGGCCTGCTGATCGTGCTGTTCAACTTCCTGGTCGACCTGCTCTATGGCGCGCTCGATCCGCGGGTGAGGGTGGAATGAGCTCAACCCTACTCACTATTGGCACGCGCAGGGGGCGCTCATTCCTGCGCCGACTCACGACGCCAGGATCCCCATGCTTCGCAGGCGATGGCCTGCTTCAGGCTGACATTGAGTCAGCCCTTAGCATTGCCATCACCCCCTCCACGCTGTTCGCGGCGCCATGAGCCAGCTCCCCCAACCCGTGGCTGGCCGCAGCCTCTGGCAGGACGCCTGGCGGCGCCTGCGCCACAACCGTGCCGCACTGGTGGCCGGCGGCGTGCTGGCCGTGCTGCTCCTGGCGATCCTGGTCGGGCCGCTGTTCAGTCCGCATGCCTACGACGAGATCGACTTCGACGGTGAGTGGGGTGCCGCGCCGACGCTGCACGACGGCCACGTCTTCGGCACCGACAGCGTCGGTCGCGACCTGTTCTCCCGCACCCTGGTCGGCGGGCGCATCTCGCTGATGGTGGGCATCGTCTCCACTCTGGTGTCGCTGCTGATCGGCGTGGCCTATGGCGCCATCGCTGGCTACTACGGCGGGCGGCTGGACCAAGTGATGATGCGTATCGTGGATGTGCTCTATGCGCTGCCGTTCATGTTCTTCGTGATCCTGCTGATGGTGCTGTTCGGGCGCCACCTGTTGCTGATCTTCGTGGCGATCGGCGCGGTCAACTGGCTGGACATGGCGCGCATCGTGCGCGGCCAGACCCTGTCGCTGCGCCGCCGCGAGTTCATCGACGCGGCCATCGTCTCCGGCACGCCACCGGGGCAGATCATCCGCCGCCACATCGTGCCCAACCTGATGGGTGTGGTGGTGGTCTACGCCACGCTGACGATTCCCCAGGTGATCCTGGTGGAATCCTTCCTGAGCTTCCTCGGCCTTGGCGTGCAGGAGCCGATGACCAGTTGGGGCGCGCTGGTGAACGACGGCGCGCGCGAGATGGAGGCCACGATCTGGCCGCTGCTGTTCCCGGCCAGCTTCCTGGCGGTGACCTTGCTGTGCTTCAACTTCCTGGGTGATGGACTGCGCGACGCGCTGGATCCGAAGGACAGGTAAGGGCCTACCGATGCCGCTGCTCGAAGTCGAAAATCTCGAAATCAGCTTCCGCACGCAGGAGGGTGAGTTGCGTGCGGTCAACAGCCTGTCGCTGGAGATCGGGGCGGGGGAGGCGCTCGGCGTGGTCGGAGAATCCGGCTCCGGCAAGTCGCAGACCGCCATGGCGATCATGGGCCTGCTGGCACCCAATGCCAGCGTCCGTGGCCGCATCCGCTTTGACGGCCAGGACCTGCTGGGCCTGAAGCCGGCGCAGATGAACCGCATCCGCGGTGCGCAGATCGGCATGGTGTTCCAGGACCCCATGACCAGCCTCAACCCCTACCTCTCCGTCGGCACGCAGATGGCCGAGGTGCTGGTGCAGCACCGCGGCATGAACCAGGTGGCGGGCCTGGCGGAATCGGCGCGCATGCTGGAGGCGGTGCGCATCCCTGATCCCACGCAACGGCTCTCGCAGTATCCGCACGAACTCTCCGGCGGCATGCGCCAGCGCGTGATGATCGCCATGACCCTGCTGTGCCGGCCACGCCTGCTGATCGCCGACGAGCCAACCACCGCGCTCGACGTGACCGTGCAGGCCCAGATCCTGGAACTGCTGGGTGAATTGCGCCGCGAATTCGGCGTGGCGGTGATGCTGATCACCCACGACCTCGGGATCGTCGGCGAGCTTTGCGAGCGCACGCTGGTGATGTATGCCGGGCAGTTGATGGAGAGCGGCCCCACGGCGCGCCTGCTGTCGAGACCCGGGCACCCCTACACCCGCGGCCTGCTGGACTCGCGCCCGGCGCTGGATTCCCCGCTGGACGTGCCGCTGGCGGCCATCCCGGGCTCCCCGCCCGACCTGCTGCGACTGCCGGCCGGCTGCCCCTTCCAGCCGCGTTGCCCGCAGGCCTTCGAGCCCTGCGCCCGGCGTCCGCCGGTGATCGAGCAGCGGGACGGCGTGCGGCGGGCCTGCCACGCCGTCTGAAACGGCCGAAGCCCAAGGCTCTCGGCCGCTTGCGCGGTGGACCTCAGGTTGATTCCGCAGCACGATTCCCGATAGATTCGGGGCACAAACATCAATCGTGGGGTGACGGGCCTTGAAGGCCGGCCACCGCGAACGCTTTAGCCAAGGCCGGCCCCATGCCGGCCACACCCAAGCGACGGGGGAGAACAATGGGAATGACGATTGCGCGCCGTGGCGAACGCAGCCTGACGGCGTTTGCTGCCTTTGCGGTACTGGCCTGGTCCGGTGCCGCCAATGCCCTCAGCTTTTCCCTGCCCTGGGGCGAGGATGGGGAACTCATCGAGGGCGTGCTCAACACCACGATCACGGCTGGCGCCTCCTGGCGCACCGAGGACCGCAGCCCGGACCTGGTCGGCAAGTCCAGCATGAATCCCGGCCTCTGCGGCCGTGACCCCAACACCGGCCGGACCCTGTACCAGTCCTGCCAGGGCCTGTTCAAGGACCAGACCTTCGCTGCCGAGCGGCTGGCACAGTTCCCTGGCCAGTACTCGATCAACAACGACGACGGCAACCTCAACTACGACAAGGGCGACCTGGTGCAGGCGCCGCTGAAGATCACCCAGGACTTCACGCTATCGCTGGGTGACTTCGGCGTGTTCGTGAAGGGCCTGTACTTCTACGATTTCGTCAACAACGATTTCACCGAGAACAAGCCCAACGCCATCACCCGCGACAACTACCTGCAGGTGGGCAACGCCGTGGGCGCCGGCACTGATCCGCTGCTGCTGCCGCGCAATGATTCCAGGCCCTGCCCGCCGGGCCGGCAGTCCATGGGCGGCATCGGGCCCTGCTACATCCTCTACGGACCCGGTGGACAGGTGCACCAGAAGCGCAGCGACGGCGAGACGCTGCGCCAGATCGGCACCGACCTGCAACTGCTGGACGCCTACATCTACGGCCAGTTGCCGCTGTGGGACGACAAGCAGCTGACCTTCAAGCTGGGCCGCCAGAACCTCAACTGGGGTGAGTCCACCCTGCTGGTGTTCAGTTCCCTCAACACCATCAACCCGATCAACGCCAACAACTTCTACCGCACCGGCTTCCAGGTGGAGGAAGTGTTCCAGCCGGTGGGCATGGCCTACGTGTCGATGGAACTGTTCGAGAACTCCACGCTCGAGGCCTTCTACCAGTACGAATGGGTGCCGGTGGAGATTCCGGCGCCAGGCTCGTTCTATTCCTTCGTCGATCTGGGCAGCTACAACGCCGTCGACTACTTCAACATCAGCTTCGGCCAGGCCTCGGACGACCCCAACCAGCTGGCGCGCCTGCTCGACAACCCGCTGTCGGGCCTGACCAACACCTCCACCACCGGCTACCGCCTGCGCGACAAGAATCCCGACGACGGTGGCCAGTACGGCGCCTCGTTCAAGTACTTCGCCGAGTGGCTCAACGCCGGCACCGAGATCGGCCTGTACTTCGCCAACTACCACTCCCGCCTGCCGATCGTCAGCGCCTATTCGGTGACCGAGGCTTGCAGCAAGAAGACCACCAACACCGTGGAATTCCTGCTGTCCTGCTCCGGCATCCCGCTGCTGGCCTCACCCTTGCCGGGCTACGGCGGCCCGGACAGCATCCAGAACGGTGACGACGGCCGACGCAACATCGGCAGCGCGGTCAACTTCGATTCGCTGCGCATCCAGCTGGAGTACCCGGAAAACCTGAAGATGTATGGCATCAGCTTCAACACGACCCTGGGCGAATTCTCGATCCAGGGCGAAGTGGCCTACCGCCCGAACGAACCGCTGCAGGTAGACCTGGAAGACGTCGTGTTCTCGGCCTTCGGCCCGACGCTGTCCAACTGTGGCACCACGGAGGTCTGTGCCGGCACCGGCGGGTTCCTGGGCGAGGTCACCGACCTGCTGGGCCAGATTCCGGTGGGCAGCCAGCTGGCGCAATCCCTCAACCTGCTGCTGGGCCAACTGCAGAACGCCGGCGTCAACATCAACCAGCTCGGCGGCGTCGGCACCTTCCCGGACGGCACCATTGGCCTCTACCCGGGCAGCGACGCCAACCCGAACTGCCGCGTCGCCGGCAACTGCGACACCTATGACCTGCTGGTGGGCCACATGACCGGCTCGGGCCGCTCGTTCCCGTCGTTCCTGATTCCGTACCGCGGCACCATCATCGGCACCAACCCGGGCAGCGACCGCAACGCGCCGCTCAACCGCAGCAACCCGGGCTACATCCGTGGCTGGGAAGAGTTCGACACCTACCAGTTCAACCTGGGCGGTACCTACGTGGCCGGCGCCACCGACAACCCTATCGGCGCCGACCAGGTGCTGATGCTGTTCGAGACCGGCGCCACCTGGGTGCCGGACCTGCCCAGCCTGGACGTGCTGCAGCTCGAGGCCCCCGGCACCTACCTGCACGCCAGCGCCGGTGCCGACGGCTCGGGTGCCGACGGCTCGGCCCAGGCCTGCTCCAGCAACCCCGCCTGCGTGATGGGCCCCGACGGCCTGCGCTTCAACCCGCACCAGCAGGACCGCCGTGGCTTCCCCGACAAGTTGTCCTATGGCTACGTGATCATCAGCCTGATCCGCTACGAATCGGTGCTGCCCGGTATCAGCCTGGCTCCGCAGATCGTCTGGAAGCACGACGTGAAGGGCACCGCGCCGGGCCTGGCCGGCAATTTCGTGGAAGGCCGCAAGCAGGCCAACATCACCGTCGAGACCCGCTACAAGTCCTCGTTCTCGTTCAACCTGGGCTATACCTGGAACTTCGGCGGCGGCGTCTACAACCTCAACAAGGACCGCGATACCGCGCAGGCCTTCGTGAAATTCCAGTTCTGATCCCGACGGGGCGCGTCGAAAGGCCGCCCCGTTTCTTTTTGGCTAAAATAATCCGATCGTTCAATTATGCAGACCCCCATGCCCGATAACTCCCTGCCGCTGAGCCGGCGCTCCGTCCTGAAGCTGGGCGTGGCGGCCGGTGCCGTGCTGACCGTCTCCAGCCTGGGCGCCGGCCTGGCCGGTTGCTCGCGCCGGGAAGTGGCGGCCGCGGCAGGGCTGCGCTGCCTGCGCGACGCCGACGTGGAGCTGTTCCGCGCGCTGCTGCCGGTGATGCTGGCCGGCAGCCTGGCGGACGGGGCGCCACTCGACGGCCTGCTGGCGCGCATCGACGACGCCGCGCTGCGCCTCGGTGCGCCGGCGCGGCACGAGCTGTTCAAGCTGTTCGACCTGCTGCACCTGCGGCCTACGCGCTGGCTCACCACTGGCATCGCCGAACCCTGGCGCGAGGCGACGCCGCAGCAGGTCACGGCCTTCCTGCAGCGCTGGCGTGACAGCCGCGTGGGCCTGCTCAACGCCGGCTACCTGGCGCTGAACAAGTTCTGCTGCATCACCCACTACAGCCAGCCGGAGGGCTGGGCGCAGATGGGCTATCCCGGGCCGCTGGCCTGGGCCTACGAATCGTTGAACCGCTGAGGGCGCGCGACATGGCGATCAACGATCTCTACACCGACGGCATCGCGGGCGGCTGGAACGTGCGCGACGCCTCCACCTTCACCCAGGACCAGGTCCTGGAGGCCGACGTGGCGATCGTCGGCAGCGGCGCCGGTGGCGGCACCGCGGCGCAGATCCTCAGCGCGGCCGGCCTGCGCGTGCTGATCCTGGAGGAGGGCCCACTGCAGACCGCACGCGACTTCCGCGACATGAGCGAGGCGCGCGCCTACGCCACGCTCTACCAGGAGGGTGCCGGGCGCACCAGCTCCGATGGTGCGCTGCAGATCCTGCAGGGCCGCGCGGTGGGCGGCACCACCACCGTCAACTGGACCTCCAGCTTCCGCACGCCGCCGGAAACCCTGAAGCACTGGGCCACGCAGCACGGTGTGCGCGAAGCCTCCGAGCAGGACATGGCGCCGTGGTTCCAGCGCATGGAAGAGCAGCTTGGCGTAGCGCCCTGGGGCATGCCGCCCAACGCCAACAACGGCGTGCTGCGCGATGGCGCGGCCAAGCTGGGTTGGGAGTGGCACGTGATCCCGCGCAACGTGCGCGGCTGCTGGAACCTGGGCTACTGCGGCACCGGCTGCCCCACCAATGCCAAGCAGTCGATGCTGGTCACCACCATCCCGCAGTCGCTGAAGCAGGGTGCCCAGCTGGTGCATCACCTGCGCGTGCAGCGGCTGCGCTTCGAGGGTGGGCGTGTCGCCGGCCTGGAGGCGCTGGCGCTCAAGCCCGATGCACTGTCGCCCAGCGGCATCCGCGTCAGCGTGCGCGCCCGGCACTACGTGCTCTCCGGCGGCGCCATCAACACGCCGGCGCTGCTGCTGCGCAGCGAGGCGCCCGATCCGCATGGACAGACCGGCCTGCATACCTGCGTGCATCCGGTGGTGCTCAGCATCGCCGAGATGCCGGGCAAGGTGGACGGCTACTACGGTGCGCCCCAGTCCATCGCCAGCGACCACTTCCAGTGGACGGACGGCGCCACCGGCGCCGCCGGCTTCAAGCTGGAGGTGCCGCCGATGATGCCGGCGCTGATCTCCACCATGTTCGGTCGCTTCGGCGCGGAGCTGAAAGAGGAAGTCGGGCATCTGCCGCATCTGAATGCCGCGCTGGCATTGCTGCGCGATGGCTTCGTCGACGACTCGCCGGGTGGCCGTGTGCGCGTCGACGATGCCGGCGAGGCGCTGCTGGACTACGACATCAGCGAGTACCTGTGGAAGGGCATGCGCGAGGCCTACCGGCGCATGGCCGAGCTGCAGTTCGCGGCCGGGGCCAAGCGGGTGCGCCAAGTGCACCTGGATGCGCGCTGGACCGACAACCCCAGCGACGCCCTGCGCCACGTCGAGAAGCTGCGCATGGTCAAGTTCCGCACCGGACTGTTCAGCGCCCACCTGATGGGTGGCTGCGCCATGGGCGGCGACCCGAAGACCAGCGTCACCGACAGCCACGGCCGGCACCACCAGCTGGAGAACCTGCACGTGCTCGACGGCTCGCTGTTTCCCACCAGCATCGGCGCCAATCCGCAGCTGTCGATCTACGGCCTGGTGGCCAAGCATGCGACTCGCCTGGCGGGAGAGCTGGCCAAGGTCTGAGGCCTGCATCACGTGCATCCCGCACGCCCCCGAAATGGGGGGTACACCTCATCCGGGGGGTGAGGCGGGGGTGGGTTCCCCGGCATGTTGGTCTCCACACCGAAACAGGGGACGGACATGCAGTTGCAGGGATCTTGGTCGGCGCGCATCTGGCGCGCCGCGATGGCGGGTGTGCTGGCACTGGCGGCAGTGGGCTGTTCGGATACGGATGACGGCGGCCCCGAGGGCACCGCCGGCACGGCCACCCTGGCCGGTACCGCCGCCGTGGGTGCGCCGATCGTCGGGGGCGCGATCACCGCCAAGTGCAGCGGCGGCCAGACCTTCGCGGCCACCAGCAACGCCACCGGTGGCTACAGCATCGCGCTGCCATCCTCTGCCTTGCCCTGCGCACTGCAGGTCAGCGGTGGCACCGTAGGCGGTGCCGCCAACACGCAGTCCTTCCACAGCTTCGCCACCCGCAGCGGCACGGTGAATCTCACGCCGCTGACCGATCTGGCGGTGGCGCTGGCCAGCGGCTCCAACCCGCTGACCTGGTTCAACGCCGTCAGCGCGGCCAATCCGCCGGACCTGGACGAACTGGCTCCCTCGATCAGCACGCTCCTGCAGAAGTTGCGTGGTGCCGGCTACAACGTACCCGCCAACCTCAACCCCGTGACCACGGCGTTCACTCCGGCCGCCGGCAATCTGTATGACGATCTGCTGGAGGCGCTCGCCGCGCGCCTTCGCAGCGCGGAGACCAGCTATGCCGAACTGCTCGTGCAGGTCGTGGAGGAGGGCGACGACTTCGAGCCACCTCCGGCCGAGGACGAGGAGGAGCCCGGGCCCGGTGGCAACACGTCGCCCGCCACGATCAACGACGCGCTCCCGGGCAGCTATACGCTGGTGTACACGCAGCAGGCCGCTGGCGCGCCCTTTGCCGACAAGGCCGAGGTGCCGGTGGTGGTGGGCGTCAACAACACCCTGGTGATCGACGGCAAGACGCTCAGCAATCCCTACACCCGCAACGGCAATCTGGCCGAGATCATCTGGGCCGACACGGCCAAGAAGCTGGAGTACGCCCTGATCGACAATGTCGATGGTGACCTCAAGGAGATCAATGTCGGCGATTCCTCGCAGCGTGATGCGCAGGGCAACCCGCGCTACCTCGGGCAGCTGAAGAAGAAGGTTCCGGTCGCCAACGTGCCGCAGGAGCTCAAGGCGATCGGGGGCACGTACGCGTACACGGTCAAGAGCCGCACCGGCGGCTTCACCAACACCAACACGGTGGGTGGCAGTGTGACGGTGCTGATCGATTCGACCACCGGCGTGATCGACATCGACGGCAGCAGGTTCAAGATCGACCCCGCGGCGCAGGGCTTCTACTTCGAAAAGCAGCTGGGCCAGAACCCTCCGCGATACCTGGTGCTGGGCAAGCACACCGATGGCGATGGCCTTAACCTGGAAATCTACATCAGCGAGGGCAACGTGACCGGATTCCAGTTACGGCGCAACCGCGACAACGGCAACGGCACCAGCAACTCCTCCGAGCTGGTGTTGGAAAAGCCCCAGCCCTAGGTCTGGAGCCTGCCTCCGGGTATCCAGGCGCGGGTCGGCTCTCCGGCCCGCGCCTTTTCTTGTCCCAAATCGCGTTGCCTGTCAAAGCTGACGCCGGGTTGCCGTAGGAGTAATCTCGCGCGGTTTTCGGCCGTGAACGTGCCCGCTCCCGGGCCTGCCGCCGCGCCGGAACCGGTATGAAGCACTTCTTCCAGGGCATGGGACGCATCCTGGTCGGGCGTCCGCTCGACCCGCTCGATCCCCGCACGCGTCACAGCCTGGCCCTGGTGGCCTTCCTGGCCTGGGTCGGCCTGGGCGCCGACGGCCTGTCGTCCAGTGCCTATGGGCCGGAAGAAGCTTTCCGCGCGCTGGGCGAGCACTCCCATCTCGGGCTGTGGCTGGTGATCGCCACGGCGGTCACGGTGTTCGTGATCGCACTGGCCTACAACCAAGTGATCGAACTGTTCCCCTCCGGCGGCGGCGGCTACAAGGCCGCCACCAAGCTGATCGGCCCCTACGCGGGCCTGGTCTCCGGTTCCGCTCTGATCATCGACTACGTGCTGACCATCACCATCTCGGTGGCCGCCGGCGTGGATGCTATCTTCAGCTTCCTACCGCGGGACTGGCTGTCCTGGAAGCTCCCGGCCCAGGTCCTGGCCCTGCTGCTGCTGCTGGGGCTCAACCTGCGCGGCATGAAAGAGTCGATCCGCGTGCTGCTGCCGCTGTTCCTCGGCTTCTTCGTGTCGCACCTGTTCCTGATCGTCTACGGCATCTACCACCACGTGGAGGTGTTGGACACCCTGTTCACCCAGACCGTGCAGGAGACCCATGAACTGGCCGGCACCGCCGGCTGGATGTTCACCATCGCGCTGCTGCTCAAGGCCTACTCCCTGGGCGGTGGCACCTATACGGGCCTGGAGGCCGTGTCGAACAACGTCAACATGCTGGCCGAGCCGCGCGTGCGTACCGGCCACCTGACGATGCTCTACATGGCGCTGTCGCTGGCCTTCGTCGCCTCCGGCATCCTGCTGCTGTACCTGCTGTGGGATGCCAAGCCGGTGCACGGCCAGACGCTCAATGCCGTGACCTTCGGCATGATCATCGACAGCTTCGGCTTCGAGGACCCGGGCCTGTCGCATGGACTGCTGGTGGGCGTGCTGGTGCTAGAGGCCTGCCTGCTGTTCGTGGGCGCCAACACCGGCTTCCTCGGCGGCCCCGCCGTGCTGGCCAACATGGCGGCCGATCGCTGGGTGCCACGCCAGTTCCGCCAGCTGTCGAGCCGCCTGGTGACCCAGAACGGCGTGCTGCTGATGGGTGCCGCCGCGCTGGCCGTGCTGCTGTGGAGCCGCGGCAGCGTGCACCTGCTGGTGGTGCTGTACTCGATCAACGTCTTCATCACCTTCACCCTGGCCATGGCCGGGCTGTGCCGCCACTGGCTGGACCAGCGCCGCTTCATGCAGCCCTGGCGGCGCTCCTTCCTGCTGTCGGCACTGGGCTTCGTCGTCTGCGCCTTCATCCTGCTGGTAACGCTGGTGGAGAAGTTCGCGCACGGTGGCTGGGTGACGCTGCTGATCACCGGCAGCGTGGCCGGCCTGGGCCTGATGATCCACCGCCACTACGAGGGCGTGGCGAAGCAGATGGCGCTGATCGAGAACCATTTCGCGCCGCGCCCGACCTGGGACATCGACGCCGAGAACCGACCCGAGGACAAGGCAGCGCCCACGGCCGTGTTCCTGGTAGGCAGCAATCGTGGTGCGGCGATGGTGATGCTGGAATGGGCGCGCAAGCAGTTCCCGGAGCGCTTCCGTAACTACCTGTTCGTCTCGGTCGGCGAGGTGGACAAGCAGAGCTTCGACGGCAGCGGCGCGATCAAGTCGCTGCAGGTGCGCATCGACAACTCTCTGCGCTACCTCACCAGCTACTGCGCCAGCCGCGGGCTGCGTGCCGCCAGTTACCAGGCCTACGGCAACGACCCGCTGCAGGAGTTGTCATCGCTGCTGGAGCAGGTGCTGGCCGAGTATCCCGACAGCCTCTGTTTCGCCAGCCAGCTGATGTTCGAGCACGACCATGCCATGACCCGCTTCCTGCACAACCAGATGCCGCTCGCCATGCAGCGCCAGTTGAGCCTGCGCGGCAAGGAGCTGGTGATCGTGCCGCTGCGCGTGCCGGAGATTCCGGAGGACAAGCGCGAGCGCTTCAGCACCTCGCGCTGAGATGACCCTGAGCGGGCGGGGACGCCGATGAGAGCACATTGCCCGGCCTGCCGCGAACGTGGCCTGGCGCCCTTTTCGCTGGCGATCTCCAGCCGCTACGGCGCGGCGCGCTGTTCGCGTTGTGGGCGGGGTTTCTTCGTGCGTCACTACTGGCGGCTGGCAGCGCTGGTACTGATGGTGGCGCCGCTGTATCTCGCCCTGAAGCTGCACCTGGGCCGGCACCTGTTGCTGGACTCGCTGCTGATCCTGGCGGGTTACTTCATGGCCACCCGCATGATCGTCCGCTGGGCCGAGCCCATACCGGTGGCTTCGCGCGACGCGGCCCGGCTCGATCGCTACGGCAAGCTGCTGTCTGCGGCGATCCTGGTCGGGCTGGTCGCCCTGGTCGCGCTCCTGCGGAGCAACGAAGGCTGAGGGCGATCCGGGCCCTAGGCTCAGGTCGGGCTCAGGCGCCTTCGGCCTCAGGCGCCAGCGGTACCGCCTCCGGCGCGCCCAGGAACTTGGGCTTGGTGTTCAGCACGAAAATGTCGAGGATCGCGCTGACACGGGCAAAGACCTCGCGCACGGGGTGCCGGTTGCCCGGCCGGCCATCAGCGTTGGCGGGCGCGATGAAGCCGTAGGCGGGGATGTCGAACTTGCGGGCGATGAACACCGCGCGGTAGCTGTGATACTTCTGCGTGATGATGGTCATGCGCGACAGCTTGAAGACCTGCTTGGCGCGCACCACGGAGTCGAAAGTGCGGAAACCCGCGAAATCCATCGTGATGGCGCTTTCCGGTACACCGGCCTGCATCAGTGCCTTGCGCATGGCGCGGGGCTCGTTGTAGGTCTCGTCCGGGTTCGCGCCGCTGACGATCAAGTGCTTGACCTTGCCGACGCGGTACAGCTCCGCGGCCGCGTCGATGCGGCCCTGGAAGGCCGGGCTGGTCTTGCCCGAGGTGAGGAAGGGGCTGGTGCCGAGCACCAGCCCCACGTCGTTGTCCGGCAGCAGCGCCCACTTGTCGGTGATGTAGCCGTCGCTGGAGTTGATGACCCAGCGGTTGCCCAGCAGGATCACCAGCGCCAGGACCCCGATCGAGATCAGGGACCAGCGGCGGACGCGGCGTCGGGTGGAAGGTTTCAAGCGACCAGGCCCCACATCATGTAGAAGAACATCAGGATCTGCGCCAGGTAGAAGGTGGCGCGCAGCATGACCATCCAGTGCGAGACGCCGAGGATATGCACCACGCTCTGGGCGATACGAGCGGCGAGCACGGCGCAGGCCAGGGCGTCGACCACCGGCTGCTTGCCCATGGCATACGCCACCAGGACGATGGCGGCGAAGATCGGCAGGTTTTCCAGGCAGTTGAAGTGCGCATGTTCGATACGTTTGACCATGCTCGGGCGCTCGCGTTCCGCGCCGCGAGTCCAGGAGTCGGCCTTGACGCCACGCAGGATCTCGATGCCGCGCCAGTTGACGGCGAGGAAGACGAGCAGCAGGGTCCAGGCGGTGAAGCCGATCAGTGCGACGAGTGCAGACATGGTGTTCCCCTCTTGTTGTTGGTGATGATGGACGACGGTAAGGCGTGCTTCAGTGGGCCAGCTTCTTCATGCCCTGCTCCAGGCCTGACAGGGTCATGGGGAACATGCGTTCCCGGCCGAGCAGCTCCTGGGTGATCTGCACCGACTGGGTGTGCTCCCAGTACTGCGGATTCTCGGGATTCAGCCAGATCAGGTGCGGGAAGATATCCATCACGCGCTTGAACCACAGGGCGCCGGCTTCCTCGTTCCAGTGCTCGACGCTGCCGCCGGGCTGAACGATCTCATACGGGCTCATGGTGGCGTCGCCGACGAAGATCACCTTGTAGTCGGGCGTGTACTTGTGAAGGATGTCGTAGAGCGGGATGCGCTCGCCGTGGCGGCGGTGGTTGTCCTTCCACACCGTCTCGTAGATGAAGTTGTGGAAGTAGAAATACTCCAGATGCTTGAACTCGGTCTTGGCGGCCGAGAACAGCTCCTCGCAGACGCGTACGTGCGGGTCCATCGAGCCCCCCACGTCGAGGAACAGCAGTACCTTCACCGCATTGCGGCGCTCCGGCACCATCTTGATATCCAGGTAGCCGGCGTTGCGCGCGGTGGAGGCGATGGTGTCGTCCAGGTCCAGCACGTCCGGCGAGCCCTCGCGGGCGAAGCGGCGCAGCCGGCGCAGCGCCACCTTGATGTTGCGGGTGCCCAGTTCGATCGTGTCGTCGAGATTGCGGAACTCGCGCTTCTCCCAGACCTTGACCGCGGTCTTGCCGCCACCCTGGCCACCGATACGCACGCCCTCGGGGTTGTAGCCGCCATTGCCGAACGGCGACGTGCCGCCGGTGCCGATCCACTTATTGCCGCCCTCGTGGCGCTCCTTCTGCTCCTCGAGGCGCTGCTTGAGCACTTCCATGAGCTTGTCCAGGCCGCCCAGCGCCTCGATCTTGGCCTTCTCCTCGTCGGTCAGCAGCTTCTGCGCCTGCAGGCGCAGCCACTCCTCTGGGATGCTGGCGAACAGTTCGCCGGTGAGGGCCTCGATGCCCTTGAAGTAGGCGGCGAAGGCGCGGTCGAAGCGATCAAACTGCGTCTCGTCCTTGACCAGCGAGGTGCGCGCCAGGAAGTAGAAGTCGTCCAGGGAGAAGATCGCGACGTTCTTGGACAGCGCTTCCAGCAGCACCAGGAACTCGCTGAGGCTGGCCTTGACCCCGGCGGCACGGAGGGACAGGAAGAACGAAAAAAGCATGGCGGGTTCCGTCAGTCGGGCATGTTGAACATCAGGTCGACGTTGCGGTCGGCGGCGGTGCCGACGCGCACGCCGCCCTGGGCGCAGAGCGCGCCGAGGTTGGCTTCCGTGATCGCGGCCGCCACGGCGGCGGGGTCGGTCAGGTAGAAGGCGCAGCGGTCGTCGCTCTCGGCGAGCCGGCGCGGACCCTCCAGGCGATGGGTCAACACCGGTGCACGGATGGTACCGCTGCCGTTGCCATTGTCGAAGACCTCGATCAGGCGTTGCTCTTGGGGGAAGTCGATCAGCGAGGCGCTCTCGATCTGCCAGAAGCCGGTGCAGGCGCCCGGCCCCTTACAGTCCACCGGCACCTCGATGCTGCCATTGGAGCCGATGCCGTTTTCGACCTTGAACGGGCGGATGCGGTGCACGTGGGTATGGCCGGCGACCCAGGCGATGACGTTGGGGTGGCTGGCCAGTTCGGCGTCCAGCTGCGCGGCGGTGACCTCGATCGGCACCAGCGGGGCGAACATGCCGAACTCGGCGAAGGTCAGGTCAGGATGGTGGCTGAACACCATCACCAGCTGGCGGCGTGCCGTGGCGGTGGCCAGCTCGGCCTGGATCCACGCGAACTGCGCGGCATCGATGCTGCCGTCGGACAGCGCGAAGGGATTCAGCAGCAGGTTGCCGGGGATGCGCGAATCGTGCCCGTCGATGATGGTGTTCATCACGATCATGCGGAAGCGGCCGCCGGCGGCGTCGAAGGCGTAGTAGCCGTCGTTGCGCAGGTCGTCATCCAGGCGCCGCGCCATGTCGGCGTGCTGGAAGCCGTGGCCTACCGGACCGGGCAGGGCGTCGGTCTCGAAGAACTCGTCGATGAACTCGTGCTGGTTGGCAAGGTAGCGGCGGCCGGCGACGAACAGGGCGGCGTTGAGCACGTCCTGCGGCAGGGCCAGGGTGCCGCGCACGTAGCCGTCGTGGTTGCCGAAGGCCACCATCCAGGGCATGGCGAGCTTGTCGTTGATGCAGCCGGGGTCGCCGGCATGGCAGCGCAGTGCCTCGGGCATGCCCGGCGCGCGCGTGGTGGTCTGGCGCACGGGGTCCACCGAGCCGTCGGCCGCGCGCCCGGTCAGCGAGGCGGTGGTGGCGTCGAGGATCTGGCGCACGGTGCGCGTGGCCAGCAGCTGGTAGGTGGGATCGTCCGGGTTCGGGTCCACGCTCTGGGTGTCGGCCACGCCGCGGCCGGTGAAGCGGGTGCAGGTGGCGGCGACCAGACCCTCCGGCAGGCCCTGGCTGCAGCGCTTCTCGAAGGCGCTGAGGCGGTCATAGGTGCCGTCGAGGTTGTCGATGAAGCGGCGCGTCTCGGCCAGCGTGGTCAGGTCGGCACTGTCGCCGGTGACGATCATGAATTCCGCCGGGTACTGCGCATGGCAGTCGTTGACTCCGCGGATCATGTCGTTGAGCACTTCGTCCGAGTACTCCTGCTGCAGGCGCATGGCGGACTCGAAGGTCGGCAGCAGCGGATCGAGGAAGCCGGCGCCGTTGATGGCCTGCCCCTCGTCGTCGATGATGTGGTCGTCGGTGAACTGCAGGAAGCGCAGCATCAGCTGGGCGTCGCTGCGGCGGTTGCCCGGCGCCAGGTCGTTGCGGGTGACGAAATCGTCCGGGGCGAAGTTGCTGCAACGCGCCGGGGCATTGCTGCGGCTGCCGCCGCCCGGCGTTGCGGGGCTGGGATCGCTGGAGTGGCAGGCGGCCAGCGCCGACAGGACGGCGGCGACAGCAGTCCCCCGGAAATTCTTGAGCCGGATGTTCTTGGGCATGGGCCGGTTCCGTGTCGGTCTTTCACGACATTCTAGCCGACCCCTTCGGACCCGGTTGGAAACCCCGGTTATTGCTGGCTTTTATTGCTCAGGCGGCGGCCGGCACCGGCTTGCGCAAAGGAGTGACCTTGGGCGAAGACTGGTTCAGGTGGTCCAACTGCACCCAGCGGATCACCTGGATCCTGCCGTTCTGGTCCTCGGCCAGGGCGGTGCAGCTTTCCACCCAGTCGCCGCAGTTGTAGTAGTCCACGCCGTCAATGTTGCGGGCCTCGGCATGGTGGATGTGGCCGCAGACCACGCCGTCGAGTTGACGGCGGCGGCATTCGCGGGCCAGCGATTCCTCAAAGGTGGACACCACGTTCACTGCGGTCTTGACGTGCTGCTTGGCGAAGGCCGACAGCGACCAGTAGCGCATGCCCAGTAGCGAGCGGCCGCGGTTGAACCAGTAGTTGAACCGCATGGTGTTTTCGTACAGGGCGTCGCCCGCCATCGCGATCCACTTGTGGTAGCGCGTGATGACGTCGAAGAAGTCGCCATGGGTCACCAGCAGACGGCGGCCGTCGGCGGTGATGTGGATGGCCTCGTTGGCCAGCCGCATGTTGCCGATCTCCAGGCGATAGTCCACGAACTTGCGCAGGAACTCGTCGTGGTTGCCGGTGATGTAGACCACCTTCGTGTCGCGCTTGGCCTTGGTCAGAATCTTGCGGACCACGTTGGTGTGCTCCTGTGGCCAGAACCAGCCGCCGGTGAGCTTCCAGCCGTCGACGATGTCGCCGACCAGGTAGAGCGTGTCGCAGGTGTGGGCCTTGAGGAAGTCCACCAGGTGATCGGCCTTGCAGCCGGCCGTGCCCAGGTGCACGTCGGAGATCCAGATCGTGCGGTAGTGTGTCTTCGCCTCGTTGCTCGCATCTTCCTTTTTCATGCGTCTCAGCTTGCGCCGGCGCAGTGAAGCGAAGATGAAGGTTCCGTGAAGTTTTTGTGTCAGAGCCCCTGGCGGCGCAGGAAGTCCGCCACCACGGCCTGCGTGGCCGCCGGGTCTTCCTGCATGAAGCAGTGGCCGCCAGGCAGGGTCAGGAACTCCACCTGGGGCGCCATGCGCCGTGCCACCCGCGTGGCCCAGGGGAAGAAGCCGTAGCTGGACTGGCCGCTGACGAACAGGGTGGGGCACTGCAGCCGGCGGAAGGCCCGCCAGGGCCAGACCGGCTGCTCGAAGATCTCCGCCTCCAGCTCGCGCGGGCAGGCCAGCGTCACTTCCTCGCCGTTGCCGGTATCGCGCAGGGCGTGGTCCACGAAGCACTGCATGGCCTCCGCCGTCCAGCCGGCATAGATGCCGCGGCCCTGCAGGCGGGCCAACGCCTCGCTGCGGCTGGCCCAGCGCTCGCGGCGGCGGCGCGCGCCCTGGGCCATGGGGTGGCGGCCGATGTAGCTGCCCAAGCGCACGGCGGCCCACATCGGCCCTGGCATCACGATCGGGTCCAGCAGCACTACCGCCCGGAACAACCCGGGGTGCTCGGCCGCCAGGCGCAGGGTCAGCGCCCCGCCGAAGCTGTGCCCGATGCCGACCAGGGAGCCCTGGTCCAGCCCCTGGGCAGCGATCACCGCGCGGGCGCGCTCCAGGATGGCCCCCACGCCCGAGAAGCGCGCCGGCGCCTCGCTGGCGCCATGGCCCTCGATATCGCTGCAGAACAAGCCGTAGCGGGGCAGGAAGGGCTGCAGGAAGGGCCAATAGACCCCGCCGCAAAAGCCGTTGCCGTGCAGGAAATGCAGGGCGGGTTCACCGCCGGTCGCGCGGCGCCCGCGCCAGGTGGGCTGGCCCGGACGACGGTCCTCGGTCAGCGCCAGGTCCCCGTAGCTCTTAGCAGCGGAAGTGATATTCATAGTGGTCTTTATGCAGTTGCCCTTGATTCTGGCACGGCGGCTTATAATTTACGGTCTGTATCGTCACATTCCGCTGGAGCTGCACATGAGCCTGGACCTGCAAGCCGTCAATCGCGACCTGGGGCGAGACCCCGAAGGGCTGATCGCCTGGGCGCTGGCCCAGGATCCGGGTGCCATCATCACCAGCAACTTCCGCCCGTTCTCCGCCGCGATCCTGCATCTGGTGACGCGCCAGCGCGCCGACATCCCGGTGGTGTGGATGGACAACGGCTACAACACGCCGGCCACCTACCAGTTCGCCGACCAGGTAACCGGGCAACTGAAGCTGCGCCGCCTGATCTACCAGCCGCTGCGCTCGCGAGCGCATCGCGAGGCCGTGGATGGCGTGGACATCCCGGCGCTGGATACCCCGGAGCATGAGCGCTTCACCGAAGAGGTGAAGCTAGAGCCCTTCCGCCGCGCCCTGCGCGAGCTGCAGCCGAAGATCTGGATCACCGGCGTACGCTCGGGAGACACCGCCCACCGTGCCGGCATGGACCCGGTGTCGCTGGATGGCCGCGGCGTGATCAAGGTGGCGCCGATCCTGCACTGGACCTCGAAGGACCTGTGGCAGTACCTCAAGCAGCACGGACTGCCGGACAACCTCGACTACTACGACCCGACCAAGGGCGACGACAAGCGCGAGTGCGGGTTGCAGACCGCGTGAGCCGCGGATAAATCTAGTACGCCGTGCATCTCACGCTCCGGCGGTGCTCGGAATCCTCACGTACTGATCTACGCTCCGGTTCCTCTGCTCCGGCGGATCGCGACCTGCCTTGGCTCGCTACGATTTCTCCGCGACTCACTTCGCGGGGCTATTCAATGCCCAGCTTCTTAATGCGATAGCGCAGCGAGCGGAAGCTCATTCCCAGCAGCTCGGCCGCCTTGGTCTTGTTGAAGCGCGCCTTCTCCAGGGCCTCCTGGATGGCCTTGCGCTCGATGTCTTCCATCTGGTCTTCCAGCGCGCCGCCGGCCGGGCCGGCTTCCGCGCCGGGCATGTGGCGCAGCTGCAGGTCGGCAGCGGTGATCTGCTCGCCGTCGCAGAGCGTGATGGCGCGCTCCAGGATGTTCTCCAGCTCGCGCACGTTGCCGGGGAAGCCATAGGCCTGCAGCGCCTTGCGGGCCTCGGCATCCAGCGTCGGGCAGCCGGGCAGAGCGATCTCGCGGGCCAGCCGCGCCAGGATGTGGTCGGCTAGCAGGGGGATGTCCTGGGCACGCTCGCGCAGCGGCGGCGTACGCACCTCGATCACATTGAGGCGGTAGAACAGATCCTGGCGGAAGGCCCCGCGGGCCACCAGCTCGCCCAGGTTCTTGTGGGTGGCGGAAGTGATGCGCACGTTGACCGACACCTCGGCCTCACTGCCCACCGGGCGCACGGCGCGTTCCTGCAGGGCGCGCAGCAGCTTGACCTGCATGTGCAGCGGCAGATCCGCGACTTCGTCGAGGAACAGGGTGCCGCCCTCGGCGGCCTGGAACAGGCCCGGCTTGTCCTTGAGGGCGCCGGTGAAGCTGCCCTTGAGGTGGCCGAAGAACTCGCTCTCCATCAGTTCGGAAGGGATGGCGCCGCAGTTGACCGGCACGAACGGGCCGCCGGCGCGCGGGCCGCGGCTGTGGATCAGGCGCGCCACCAGTTCCTTGCCGGTGCCGGATTCGCCGGCGATATGCACCGGGGCCTGGCTGCGGGCCAGGCGGTCGATCATGCCGCGCAGCTGGCGCACGCTGTCGTGCTCGCCCAGCAGGCCGCCGTCATCGCCGCCGTTCTTGTCGTCGCGGCTACGGAGCTTCAGTGCCGCGTCCACCAGCTTGCGCAGTGACTGCAGGTCCACCGGCTTGGAGACGAAGTCGAAGGCGCCGGCCTTGAGGCTTTCCACTGCCGCCTGCGAACTGCCATAGGCGGTGATCACCGCCACCGGCGTCTGCGGGTGGTGCTTCTGGATGTGCTGCACCAGGCTGATGCCGTTGCCATCGGGCAGGCGCATGTCGGTGATACAGAAATCGAAGGCCTGCTCGCCCAGCAGGCGGCGGGCGTCCTGCAGGTTGGCGGCGGATCTCGTCTTCAGCCCCATGCGGGACAGCGTGATCTCCACCAGCTCCCGGATATCGGCTTCGTCGTCGACGATCAGTGCGGCTGCGCCTTTCATTCTCGCGGTTCCATCGAAAACAGGATGCGGAAACAGGCACCCCGGGTCTGCGGCACGAGCTGTAGCCGCGAGTGATTGTATTCGCAGATTTCCCTGGCGAGGTACAGGCCGAGGCCGGTGCCCGCGCTGTGGGTGGTGAAGAACGGCTCGAACACCTTGTCGGACAGGTCCTGCGAGATGCCTGGGCCGTTGTCGGCGATCTCCAGGTAGATGCGGCCGTTGTCCAGGCGCTCGGCGTGCATCAGCACCCGCGGCGCTCCGCCGCCGGCGGCGCCGTGCTCGAAGCTGTTGTCCCAGAGGTTGAACAGCACCTGCTGCAGGTGTCCCGGATCGAAGCGCACCTGCAGGCTCCCCGGCACGTCGAGCAGGTCCAGCGCGCGCGAGGACTGCGGGTGCCCTTCCTTGTAGATCGCGATGGTCCGCTGCAGCCAGTCGCGCAATACCAGGGTCTCCAGGCGGGCATCGTCGCGGCGTGACAGTTCCAGCACGTCGCGCACGATCTTGTCGATGCGCCCGGAGTGGCGCTGGATCATGCCCAGGAGTCGCTGGTCTTCGCCGCGGATCTCGCTGGACTCGGCCAGCAGCTGGCCGGCATGGGTGATGGCCGCCAGCGGATTGCGGATCTCGTGGGCGATGCTGGCCGACAGGCGGCCCAGGGCCGCCAGCTTCATCTGCTGGGCCTGCTCGCGCAGCTGCCCGGCGCTGTCCAGCAGGATCAGCAGCGGTGCCTGGGTGCCCCAGCCCAGGCGGGAGAAGCGCAGCAGCAGCTCCTGGCCATGCGGATTCTCGCTGAAGGGCTGCAGTGCGCCGGGATCGTTGTCCTGCCACAGCTGCAGCTGCTGCTCCAGGCGCGGCAGCTCCTCGGACAGCGGGCGGCCGATGCCGGCGCTACGGCCCAGCAGCCGCCGCGCGGCGGCGTTGACCGTGCGGATGCGCCGCTCGGCATCCACCACCAGCACACCGGTCTGCATGGCTTCGACGATGCTTTCGTTGAGGCGCGAGAGGTTGGCGAATTCGCTGCCGACGCGCTCGGCGATGGCCTCGCTGCGGCGTGCGCGCTGGGCCACGGTGTTGGCCGCGATGTTGGCGGCGAACAGCATCAGGCCGAGCACGCCGGTCTGGGTATAGTCCGAGGCGTCGAAGCGCAGCTGCTGCAACTGGCGCAGGGTTTCTTCGCCGAACATGGTCAGCGTGGCCAGGGCGGCCTGCAGCACCGCCATGCGCGGCGACAGGATCAGGCTGCAGCCGATGATCGGCGTCAGCAGCAGCACGCCCAGGCCTTCGGGCACGCCGCCCGTGGCATAGACCAGCCAGGTGACCATGCCCAGATCGCCGGCGAAGTGCACGTGAGCCTGTACGGGCAGGCGCGGCGAGCGGTAGACCACCAGCAGCAGCAGCAACAGGGCCAGGATGGCGTAGCTGTAGCAGGCCAGCCGGAAGCTGTCGTCGTGGAACTGCTGGAAGAAATTGGCGCCGAAGCCGCTCTGGTGCAGCACCAGCAGCAGGCTGACCAGCGACAGGCGATACAGGCCCAGCGCGGAGAGGACGCGCCAGTCTTCGGGACGGGTGGCGGAGGCCTCCGCCTTCATTCGCTGCAGCGGCCGCAGCGTCCGTCGCGCGACAAGGCCCTGGCCGGCAGGTGGGTGCCGCACTTCTGGCAGCGCTCCATCGGCTCGAACTGATCCTGCGGCGGCGGGGGCTGCAACGGCTGCGCGCGCGTGAAGTGCTGGAACAGGCGCCAGGCGATCCAGGCCAGGGCGGCGAGCAGAAGCAGGCGGAAGATCATCGGGGTTCGGCGAAGGGGGGCGAGCCCGCATTGTAGGGCAGGGCGCCATCGCGATAGAAAGCGAGATTTAGAATTTAATAAAAATAATATATATGTATTTTTAATCACATCCTGTAGTGGCTGGAGATTTCCGCCTCGTCCGAACGGTGTTTTGCCTTCGCGTAGTCGCTGCGCCAGAATGCGCGGCCCTTGATTTGACCGCCCACCTCCTTCTCTACGGGGATCTGCATGAATCTGCACGAGTATCAGTCCAAGGAAATTTTCGCGCGCTACGGGATCCCGGTCCCGCAGGGCCAGCTGGCAGCCAGTCCCGAGCAGGCCCGTGCAGCCGCCAAGCAACTCGGCGGCGACAAGTTCGTCGTCAAGGCCCAGGTCCATGCAGGCGGTCGCGGCAAGGCCGGCGGCGTGAAGCTGGTCGAGGGCTTTGACGCCGTCGAGGAAGCCGCCAAGAAGATGCTCGGCCAGCGCCTGGTCACCAAGCAGACCGACGCCGCCGGCCTGCCGATCAACTCGGTCTGGGTCGAGAAGCCCTCGGGCATCGCCCGCGAGCTCTACGTCGCCGGCCTGGTGGACCGCTCCCGCGAGCGCATCGTGTTCATGGCCTCCGCCGCCGGTGGCATGGACATCGAGGAAGTTGCCGAGCACACCCCGGAGAAGATCAAGCGCATCTTCGTGCACCCGGCCGCCGGTCTGCAGCCCTACCAGGCGCGCGAGCTGGGCTTCTTCATGGACCTGACCAAGGAACAGGTCGACCAGTTCACCAAGATCATGCAGGGCCTCTACCGCATTGCCACCGACTGCGACGCCAGCATGGTGGAAGTGAATCCGCTGATCGTCACCACCGAGGGCAACGTCATGGCCCTCGATGCCAAGCTCAACTTCGACACCAACGCGCTGTACCGCCAGAAGGAGATCGCCGGCATGCGCGATCCCTCGCAGGAAGACGACGCCGAGCGTGAAGCCAGCAAGTTCGACCTGAACTACGTGACCCTGGGCGGCGACATCGGCTGCATGGTCAACGGCGCCGGCCTGGCCATGGCCACCATGGACATCGTCAAGCTGCACGGCGGCAAGCCGGCCAACTTCCTGGACGTTGGCGGCGGCACCACGGCGGAGAAGGTCACCGAGGCCTTCAAGCTGATCACCCGCTCGCCCGAGGTCAAGGCGATCTTCATCAACATTTTCGGCGGCATCGTCCGCTGCGATCTGATTGCCGAGGGCATCATCCAGGCCTGCAAGCAGACTGGTCTGAAAATTCCCGTGGTGGCGCGCCTGCAGGGCACCAACATGGAGAAGGGCCGCGACATGCTGAATGCCAGCGGCCTCAAGATCACCCCCGTGAGCGATCTCACCGAGGCGGCCAAGACCGTCGTCGCGCTCGCCCAGTCTGCCTAATCCGCCGGAATCCCCCTCATGAGCATCCTGATCAACAAAGCGACCAAGGTCATCTGCCAGGGCTTCACCGGCAAGCAGGGCACCTTCCACTCCGAACAGGCGATCGCCTACGGCACCAAGCTGGTCGGCGGCGTGACGCCGGGCCGTGGCGGCAGCCAGCACCTGAACCTGCCGGTGTTCAACACCTGCCATGACGCCGTCGCCGGTACTGGCGCCGATGCCACCATGATCTACGTGCCGGCGCCGTTTGCCGCCGATGCGATCCTGGAAGCGGCCGATGCCGGCATCAAGGTCATCATCTGCATCACCGAAGGCATCCCGGTGAACGACATGGTCAAGGTCAAGGCCACGCTGCGTTCGCAGTACCCGGGCAGCGTGCTGATCGGCCCCAACTGCCCCGGCGTCATCACCCCGGGCGAATGCAAGATCGGCATCATGCCGGGCCACATCCACAAGCCCGGCAAGATCGGCATCGTGTCGCGCTCCGGCACGCTGACCTACGAAACCGTCCACCAGACCACGCAGAACGGTCTTGGCCAGTCGACCTGCGTCGGCATCGGCGGCGACCCGGTGCGCGGCCTCGGCTTCATCGAGGTCATCGAGCTGTTCGAGAAGGATCCGGCGACCGAAGGCATCATCATGGTCGGCGAGATCGGCGGTTCCTCCGAGGAAGAGGCGGCCGAGTACATCAAGGGTCACGTGAAGAAGCCGGTGGTGGCCTACATCGCGGGCGTCACCGCGCCTCCGGGCAAGCGCATGGGCCACGCGGGCGCCATCATCTCGGGCGGCAAGGGCACGGCCGACGAGAAGTTCAAGGTGCTGGAAGCCGCGGGCGTGAAGACCGTGCGCTCCCCTGCCGACCTCGGCGCGGCGATGCTGTCGCTGCTGAAGTAAGCCGTCACGCGGTAACGAAAAAGGCCCGCTCTCGAGCGGGCCTTTTTCGTTTGTATCGTCATGCCGTTGAAAGCCGGGACTCCATCATGACGGCGACACTCCGGCCTGGGACAGGATGCCGGCTTTCGCCGGCATGACGGGTTTCTAGCCGAACCGGTATCCCGAATGCGTCACCTCACCGAGCAGATGGTGATAGCACCGGGCCCCGGCGTCCTCACCCGCCGCTCCCGCCACCACCATCAGCGGAATCAGATGCTCCGGCCGCGGGTGGCAGGCACGTGCATCCGGCGCCTGTGCCCAGCCCGCCAGCAGGCGATCGCGCTCCGGGGGCGCGGCCTGCACCGCCGCCGTCAGCCAGCCGTCGAAGCGCTGCGAGCTGCCGGCCACGTCCGGTACCGCGCCGCCGATCATCGCGCGCAGGTTGTGGTAGCTGAAGCCGCTGCCCAGGATCAGCACGCCCTCGTCGCGCAGCGGCGCCAGCGCGCGGCCGATGGCCAGGTGCGCGGCGGCGTCGAGGTCGTGGCGCAGCGACAGCTGCACCGTGGGAATCCGCGCCTGTGGCCAGGCCAGCAGCAGCGGTACGAACACGCCGTGGTCGTAGCCGCGCTGCGGGTCGGCGGCGCTGGCGATGCCGGCGCGGGACAGGAGGCCCTGGATGCGCCCGGCCAGTGCCGGGTCTCCCGGGGCGGGCCACTGGAGCTGATAGGCGTGCGGTGGGAAACCGCCGTAGTCGTAGAGCAGCGGCGGCTGCGTCCCGGCGGTGACGGTCGGCACCGCGGCCTCCCAGTGCGCGGAGACCACCAGCAGCGCCCGCGGCTCGGCCGGCAGCAGGCCGGGCAGGGACTCCAGCCAGCCGCCCAGGTGGTCCCAGAAGTCCGGCGGGTCCCAGTCCATGAAGAAGCAGGGGCCGCCTCCATGAGGAAGGAACAGGGCGGGCTGACGGATGGGGGTGTTCATTGCCTCATATTAGGGCAAGCCTGTCGCCGCGCCTTTTTTCTTGGATAATCATCCGATGCCGCAACAACTGAAATTCGCGCTCGCCCAGTTGAACCTCTGGGTCGGCGATGTCGAGGGCAACGTCGAGAAGATCATCGCCGCCAGCGCGCGGGCGAGGGACGAGCTCGGTGCCGACCTGGTGGCCTGTCCGGAACTCTCCCTGCTGGGCTACCCGCCCGACGACCTGCTGCTGCGCTCGGCGATGCCGCGGGTGATCGAGGAGGGCGTCAACCGCCTGCTGGCGGAAGTGCGCGGCATCACCCTGGTGGTGGGCCTGCCGGAATACGCCGACGGCGTGATCTACAACGCCGCCTATGTGATCCGCGACGGCGTGATCCAGCAGCGCTACCGCAAGCAGCAGCTGCCGAACTACGGTGTGTTCGACGAGCGCCGCCATTTCCGCCCGGGCCATGCGCCCTGCGTGTTCGAACTGGGCGGGCGCCGCATCGGCCTGACCATCTGCGAGGACATCTGGCTGACGCAGCCGGCGGCGCAGGCGCGCGATGCCGGCGCCGAGCTGCTGATCAACATCAACGCCTCGCCCTACCACGCCGGCAAGACCGGGGAGCGCCGCCGCGTGCTGGACCAGCGCGTGGCCGAGACCGGCCTGCCGATCCTCTACGTGAACTGCGTGGGAGGCCAGGACGACGTGGTCTTCGACGGTGATTCCATGGTGCTGCGTGCCGACGGCTCGCTGGCCTTCGAGGCGCCGCTGTTCGAGGAGGGCATCTACGCCGTGACGCTGGACGGCGGACGCTTCGAGCAGGCCCCGCGCCGGCCGGACCTGCCGCTGGAAGAGGTGGTGTACGAGGCGCTGGTGCAGTCGGTGCGCGACTACGTCAACCGCAACGGCTTCCCAGGCGCGCTGATCGGGCTGTCGGGCGGCATCGACTCCGCCCTGGTCGCCGCGATCGCGGTCGATGCGTTGGGCCCCGAGCGGGTCTGGGGCGTGTCAATGCCGTCGCGCTACACCATGGACATGTCCAACGACGACGCGCGCATCCAGGCCCAGACCATGGGCATCCGCTACTCGGTGCTGCCGATCGAGCCGGCCTTCAAGGCCTTCAACGAGACCCTGGCCGAGACTTTCGCCGGCAAGCCGGTGGACCTGACCGAGGAAAACCTGCAGTCGCGCTCGCGCGGCATCCTGCTGATGGCGCTGTCGAACAAGTTCGGCAACGTGGTGCTGACCACCGGCAACAAGAGCGAGATGGCGGTGGGCTACGCCACGCTCTACGGCGACATGTGCGGCGGCTTCGCGCCGATCAAGGACGTCTACAAGACCCTGGTGTTCCGCCTTGCCACCTGGCGCAACACGCGCTCGCCGGTGATCCCGGAGCGCGTGATCACGCGTCCGCCCTCGGCGGAACTGCGCCCGGACCAGAAGGATTCGGACTCCCTGCCGCCCTACGAGGTGCTGGACCCGATCCTGGAGGCCTACGTCGAGCGGCAGCTGTCGATCCCGGAGATCGTCGCGCTAGGCTTCGAGGAGGCCACGGTCAAGCGCGTGGCGTCGCTGGTGCGGCGCTCGGAGTACAAGCGCCGCCAGGCGCCGCCGGGGCCTAAGGTGACGCGCTGCGCCTTCGGGCGCGAGAGGCGCTATCCGCTGACCGCCGTCTACGGCGATATCTGAACCGCCGCCCGGCTTTCCTTCAGGGCTGCCGAGGAGCCGGTGCCGGCGCTTCCGCCGGCTCCGCCGCCGGCACGACGGCAGCCGGGATGACCTTGGCCGGCAGCGGGGTGACCGGAGCCGGGCGATCGCGGTTGGCGGCCAGGATGGCGGCAGCCTCGTCGGCTTGCGGCTTCAGGTCCAGGGCGCGGTAGCTCTGCTCCATGGTCTGCAGGGCTTCCAGCGCCGCAGGGGCACCAGGGTACTGGGCGATGATCTGCTCGCTGCGCTTGGCGGCGGCGATCCAGGCGCCGCGCTTCATGTAGAAGCGCACCGCGTGGATCTCGCTTTCCGCGATGCGGTTGCGCAGGAAGATCATGCGCTGGCGCGCGTCGGCGGCGTAGGGGCTGTTGGGGTACTTCTGCACCAGCAGGCCGAGATCGTCGAACGAGCGGCGCGAATAGCCCATGTCCTTCTGCGTAGCATCCAGGCCGAGCATGTCGCTCAGGCCTTCTTCTCGATCGAAGTTGGCCAGGCCCTTGATGTACTGCACGTAGGCGGCACCGCTGTGGCGGGGGTGCTCGCGCAGGAAGCGCTCGGCACCGGCCAGGGCGGAGTCGTGGTCGTAGTTGCGGTACTGCGCGTAGATTTTCTCGAGCTGGGCCTGGGTGGCGTACTCGGAGAACGGGAAGCGCTGGATCAGGCGGTCATAGCGCTCGATCGCGGTGCTGTAGTCGCTGGTATCCAGGGAATCGCGCGCGGCCTTGTACAATTGGCCGGCTTCCAGGCGCATTTCCCGCGCGCTGCGCTGCTCGGGCTTGAACGGATTGGTGGGCGGCAGCCGGTTGGGATCGGAACTGCAACCGGCGACCAGCAAGGCCGCCACGAGCGTGATTTTGAGCTTCATGGAAGAGTGAATCCTGTGATTTCCCGAGTATAGCCGATGACCGCGTCCGATCTGGCCGATGAAGAAGACCTCCTGCTGACCGCCACGGTTCCCCCCGACCTGGCCGGCAGCCGACTGGACGCGGCCTGCGCCCGCCTGTTCGAGCAGTTCTCCCGCTCCCGCCTGCAGGGCTGGATCGAGGAGGGGCGGCTGCGGGTCAACGGCGAGACCGTGACCCGGGGGCGCCAGCCGGCGGTGACGGGCGACATCCTGGAGCTGGACGCCATGCCGCCCCAGGATACGACGGTGCAGCCCCAGGACATCCCCCTGGACGTGGCCCATGCCGACAAGTACATCGCGGTGATCCGCAAGCCGGCCGGCCTGACCGTCCACCCCGGCGCCGGCCAGCGCGACGGCACGCTGCAGAACGCGCTGCTGCACCATTTTCCCCAGACCGCCGGCGTGCCGCGCGCCGGTATCGTGCACCGCCTGGACAAGGACACCTCCGGCCTGCTGGTGGTGGCCCTGGACCTGGCGGCCCATGCCAAGCTGGTGGCCGACATCGGCCGCCGCGACTTCCGCCGCGAGTACGACGCCGTGGTCCACGGCACCCTGATCGCCGGCGCCACCATCGACCTGCCGATCGGCCGCCACCCGCGTGAGCGGATCAAGATGGCGGTGGTGGAGGGCATGCGCGGCCGCGAGGCGGTGACGCACTACCGGGTACAGGAGCGCTTCCACGGCCACACCCACCTGCGCCTGAAGCTGGAGACCGGCCGCACCCACCAGATCCGCGTGCACCTGTCCCACCTGCGCCACCCCATCGTCGGCGACACGATCTACGGCGGCGACGTGGTGCGCGGCGCCGGCATGGACCCGCAGCTGCGCGAGACACTCAAGGCGTTTCCGCGCCAGGCCCTGCATGCCCGTGAGCTGGAGCTGGAGCATCCCAAGACCGGCAAGCGCATCGGCTGGACCTGCGAGCCGCCGGCCGACATGCAGGCCCTGCTCGAAGCCCTGCGGGCCGCGCAGTGAGCCTGGCGCCGGAGTCCTTCCTGCGGGCGGATTGGCCGGCGCCGCCCGGGGTCCGGGCGCTCCAGACCACCCGCGTGGGCGGGGCCAGCCAGGGTCCCCATGCCAGCTTCAACCTGGCCGCCCACTGTGGCGACGATCCGGCCGCCGTGACGCGCAACCGGGCCCTGCTGCGCGAGTCGCTGGCACTGCCGGCGGAGCCGGCCTGGCTCAACCAGGTGCACGGCTGCGCCGTGGCGCGGGCGCCGGTCCCCGGACTGCCGGCGGCCGATGCCAGCGTCGCCGAGGGCCATGGCCAGGTCTGCGTGGTGCTGACGGCGGATTGCCTGCCGGTGCTGTTCTGCGCCGAGGACGGCAGTGCCGTGGCGGCCGCCCATGCCGGCTGGCGTGGCCTGGCCGGCGGCGTGCTTGAGCAGACCCTGGCCGCCCTGGGCCGCCCGCCGTCGCGATTGCTGGCCTGGATGGGCGCGGCGATCGGCCCGGCGGCTTTCGAGGTGGGGGCGGAAGTGCGCGAGGCCTTCATGACCCAGGATCCGGATGCCGCCACCTGTTTCACCCCGGGGCTGCCGGGCCGGCTGCAGGCCGACCTCTACGCGCTGGCGCGCCTGCGCCTGCGCCGGGCCGGGCTGGAGCGGATCTACGGTGGCGGGCTCTGCACCGTCTCCGACGCCGAGCGCTTCTTTTCCTTCCGCCGCGAGCCGGTCTGCGGGCGCATGGCCAGCCTGATCTGGATCGGCTGAGTCCCCTTAGGTCATATTTCTGGCCTCCCCGGATTGCGCCGCCGAGGAGGGCAAGGTTAAATAACCGCAAAGAAACCAACGATCTCGCGTGCCCTCTTGCGGTGCGCGGCCGGCTTACAAGGCGCTTGAGCGTCGCTGCCGGACAGGATCGCAGGTGCGACGCCACTTGAGACGAACAGAAGTCCGGTCCGCAGTCCTGCGGGCCATCGGTGCGATACGGGGAGACACCATGAAAGCGGTACATCAGCGCAAGCCGTTCCTGCTGCAGCCCATTGCCATTGCCGCCGGCCTGCTGGCCGCGGAACCGGCAATGGCTTTCGAGTTCGACATCGGCGACACCGCCATCAAGCTCGACAACCTGATCTCGATCGGCGGCGTCCTTCGCATGCAGGATCGCGACAACAGCCTGGTCGGCCGCAGCAACCTGAACCCGGGCCTTTGCGTCGGCCGCACCACCGCGGACCCGTACGACAGCGCCAATCGTCGCTACTCCGGCGATACCTGCTCCGGCACGGTCGAGGACGCGCAGTTCGGCAACCGCAACAACTTTTACCTGACGCAGCCGGGCGCCTCCAGCCCCAACGGCGACAACGGCAACCTGAATTTCGACAAGGGCGACTGGGTCCACGCCACCGCCAAGCTGACGACGGACCTGAGCTTCAACCTGTTCGACTTCAACGTCTTCGCCCGCAGCCTGTACTTCTACGACGCGAACTATTCCGATTACGACGTCGAGCATCCGGACACCACCGCGCAGCTGGGCAAGACGCCGTTCTCCGAGGCTGGAGAGAAGCGCATCGGCAACAAGTTCCAGATGCTGGACTACTTCGTCAGCCGTACCTTCGAGATCGGCGATCGCCAGGCCGCGATCAAGGTCGGCAACCAGGTCATCAACTGGGGCGAGAGTGGCTTCCTGGCGCTGAACAGCCTCAACAGCATCAATCCGCCCAACCAGGCGCTGCTGCGCCTGCCGGGCTTCGACGTCAAGGAACTGTTCCAGCCCACCGGCATGGCGGTGCTGAACCTGGAGCTGCTCGAGGGCGTCAACCTCGAGACTTTCTACCAGTACGAGTGGAAGCCGATCCGCATCGACCCGGTCGGCAGCTTCTTCTCCAGCTCCGACATCCTGGGCGACGGCGGCACCTACGCCATGCTGTCCTTCGGCAAGGCGCCGGAGGATCCGGACCAGCTGTACGAACCCTGGCGCAACGCGGACGATCCGGCGGCGATCCTGGGCTCCACCTCCAGCCGCACCGTCCTGCGCGACTTCGCCGAAGAGAAGCGACGCCGTCCGGATGATGGCGGGCAGTACGGCGCCGCCCTGCGCTTTTTCTTCGATGGCCTCAACAACGGCACCGAGGTCGGCCTCTACTACTCCAACTACCACAGCCGCGTGCCCAGCGTGTCGGCCTTCGCGGCGAACGCCACCTGTATCCCGGCGGGTGCCAGCGGCATCCCCGGCTTCCTGCAGACGGCGGCGGCCTGCGGCATCAACCCGATCAACATCGTCTCGGGGCTGGCCGGCGCGGGTCCGTTCTTCCCCGCCAGTGGCGAAGCGCTGCCGCTGGACTCGATGCGGCTGATGGTGGAATACCCCGAGAACATCCGTCTGTGGGGCGTCTCCTTCAACACCACGCTGGGTGACGTGGCCTGGTCGGGCGAATATGCCTTCCGCGAGAACCTGCCGATCCAGATCCACACCACGGACCTGATTTTCTCGGCACTGCAGCCCGCCTTCCCGGCCGAGGATTTCGTGATCACCAGCGGCCTGCGCCTGCCGGGCCGCCGCACCGCCGTTCCGGATTTCATCTCGCAGTACCGCGGCGTCAGCGTCAATCCGGGCGATTACATCCGCGGCTACGAGCGCATGAAGGTGGGCCAGCTCGGCACTACCTTCCTGAAGACCATCGGCGGCGACAACTGGATACGCGCCTCGCAGGTCACGCTGCTGCTGGAAATGGGCATGACCCATGTGCTGGACATGCCCAAGCTGTCCGAGCTGCAGTTCCAGGGCGGCGGCGTGGACACCCATATCAGCGGCGGCGCCGACGGCAGCCTCGGCATCAACCCGATCGACGTCCGCAGCGATCCCAACGACCCCAGCTCGAGCACCACCACCGCCAGCCTGCGCCAGAACCCCACGGCCCAGAAGAAGGGTAACTTCGGCACCGAGTATTCCTACGGCTACCGTCTCGTCACGCTCACCCGCTTCGATGATGCGTTTGCCAACGTCAACCTGGAGTTCCTGAATGCCTTCTTCCACGACGTTGAAGGCACCGCCCCGGGCCTGGGCCAGAACTTCGTCGATGGCCGCATGCAAATCATCTCGGGCGTGCGCTTCGACTACCTGGCGACCTGGAACGGCGAGGTCCGCTACACCTGGTTCACCGGCGGCGCCGACCGTGACGCCCTGCGTGACCGCGACAACCTGATGCTGTCCCTCGGCTACCAGTTCTGAGGGCGGTTTCGATGTCCACCGGGCGGGGCCGCGTTGCGCGAGCCCCGCCCGCTTCGTTTCGGGGGGCGCAGGGCCGCTCCTGTCAAGCGCAATTGTTGCAGTGCGGGCGGCTGAAAAAGCTGGCCAAGCTGGCGGCGACGTGAAAAACTTGCGCGGCCAATACCCATAGCGCGCAGTTTTCCCCTGCGCGACACCATTCGAGGGGAAGCATGAAGCACGATAAGAAGAAATTGCTGGGACTGCTGGCCGGTTCCACGCTCGCCGCGCTGGCCATCAGCGCGATTGCCCAGGACGAGGGCGCTGCACCGGCCGAGACCGCCGCGGAGGCTCCTGCAGAGGATGCCGCCGACGCTGCCCCGGCCGACGCCGCTGAGGCGCCAGCCGCCGAGGAGGCCGCCGCACCTACGGTAAAGCCTCGTCCCTCGGAGCTGATGCCGCTGGCAAGCCGCTCCATGCTGCTGGACGTGGCCAACACCGGCAAGCGCCTGGTGGCGGTCGGCGACCGCGGCCACGTGCTGGTGTCCACCAACGGCAAGGACTGGGCGCAGGTCCAGGTGCCGGTGCGCTCCGCGCTCACCGCCGTGACCTTCACCGACCCCGAGAACGGCTGGGCCGTGGGCCATGACGCCGTGATCCTGCACACCAAGGACGGCGGCAAGACCTGGACCCTGCAAAACTTCCAGCCGCAGCTGGAGAAGCCGCTGCTCGACGTGCTGTTCCTCGACGCCAGCCGCGGCTTCGCGGTGGGCGCCTACGGCCTGTTCTACGAAACCTCCGACGGCGGCCAGAACTGGGCCGAGGTGCAGTCCCCGATCCGCGAGGACGAGCTGCACTTCAATGCCATCACCCGCCTCAACAATGGCAACCTGCTGATCTCCGGCGAGCAGGGCACCCTCGCGCTGTCCAGCGACGGTGGCGCCACCTGGAACAAGCTGACGGCTCCCTACGAGAGCTCGCTGTTCGGCGCGGTGCCGGTCGGCGACAAGGGCGCGGTGCTGTTCGGCCTGCGCGGCAACGTCTACGTCTCCGCCGATCCGGCGGCCGGCAACTGGACCAAGGTCGACACCGGCACGGTGGCCTCCATGTTCGGCGGCGCTGCCCTGCCGGGCGGCGGCGTGGCCATGGTGGGCCTCAACGGCGCGGTACTGCTGATTGATGCCAACGGCGGCAACGTGCGCAGCCTGCGTACCGACGCCGGCACCCCGCTGTCCGGCGTCATCGTCGCCAGCGACGCCAGCCTGCTCGCCGTCGGCGAGTCGGGTGTGCAGCGCGTGAAGCTCCAGTAAGCGTCGCGTCCCGACCAGGAATTCTTAAAATGACCGAAGAAAACCACAAGCCGACGACGACGCAGAAGATCCTCGCGGCCATCGAGCCGCTGATCTACGCGCGCCGCAAGCTCACCATGGGCATCCTGCTGGTGCTGACCGTATGGTTCGCCTGGGAAGCCGGCCACATCCGCCGCGACGCCGGCTTCGACAAGTCGATCCCGCTCGAGCACCAGTACATGCAGGTGCTCAAGCAGTACATGGCCGAGTTCGGCGGCGCCAACACCGTGCTGGTGGCGCTGATCCAGAAGGACGGCAAGGGCGACATGTACAACGAGGCCTTCCTGACCTCGCTGAAGACCGCCACCGACGAAGTGTTCTTCCTGCCCGGCATCGACCGCTCGCGCGTGTCCTCGCTGTTCACGCCGGACGTGCGCTACATCGAGGTGGTGGAGGGCGGCTTCGCCGGCGGCAACGTGATCCCCGCCGAGTACGCGCCCAACCCCGAGATGTTCGCCCTGGTGCGCGCCAACGTCGGCAAGGGCGGCCATGTCGGCCGCTACACCACCAAGAGCCAGAACGGCGCGATGATCTACTCCGAGTTGCTCGAGGTGGATCCGGTCACCGGCGAGAAGCTGGACTACGCCGTGGTCTCCAAGCTGCTGGAAGACAAGATTCGCGGCCGCTTCACCAACCCGAAGAAGTACGTCTACAAGCTCAAGGCGGCGCAGGACGGCCTGGCGGCCGGTGCCGTGGTGGGCGAAGGCTTCGTCGACCTGGGCTGGAAGCTGCGCCTGGAGACCTTCGAGGTCAACGGTCCGGCCAAGGATGACGGCTCGGCACCCGACAGGATCAAGGTCAAGGGCAGCGACGTGGCCGTCGAGTTCATCGACAACCCACAGTACAACCCGGACATCAACGTCCACGTCATCGGCTTCGCCAAGGTCGTGGGCGACGTGATCGACGCCACCATGCAGGTGGTGCTGTTCCTGATCCTGACGCTGTTCATGACCTTCCTGCTGCTGTGGCTCTACACCGGCTCGATGAAGCTGGCCGTCCTGCCACTGGTGTGCGCCGTCACCGCCGTGATCTGGGAGTTCGGCCTGCTGCAGATGGCCGGCAAGGGCCTGGATCCCTTCGCGATCCTGGTGCCGTTCCTGATCATCGCGATCTCGGTGTCGCATGGCGTGCAGTACGTCAACGCCTGGGTCGGCGAGATCACGCTGTTCAAGCGCAACAGCTTCGACGCCTCGCTCTACACCTGGCGTCGCCTGGCGGTGTACGGAACCATGGCGATCATGACCGGCTTCGTGGGCTTCGCGCTGATCGCGGTGATTCCCATCGACATCATCCGCGAGATGGCGCTCAATGCCTCGCTGGGCATGTTCGCGATCCTGGTCACCAACAAGATCATGATGCCGATCTGGCTGACCTGGATCGACATCGGCGATCCGGAAGCCTTCCGCCAGAAGCAGGAGCAGCGCGACAGCGTGCTGGACCCGATCTGGGAGTTCATCTCCAATGTCGTGCGCCCGACCCCGGCGATCATCGCCATCCTGGCCGCGGCCGCGCTGTACGGCTGGAGCTTCTGGAAGGGTGAAGGCCTGCAGGTCGGCGACAGCCAGGACGGCGTGCCGGAGCTGCTGCCGGATTCGCGCTACAACCAGGACACCAATGCCATCGGCCGCAACTTCGCGATCGGCACCGACATCATGAAGGTGATCGCCGAGATGGACGCGGAGGCCTGCGTCCGCCATGACATGATGGACCAGGTGGATCGCTTCGGCTGGCGCATGGAGAACACCGAGGGCGTGCAGTCGATCCTGTCGCTGCCCTGGGCGGCTCGCCAGGTCAACGCCGCGTTCTCGGAAGCCACCCCGAAGTTCAAAGTGCTGCCGCGCAACCAGTACACCATGGTGCAGGCGATCACCCCGATCCCGACCTCGTCCGGCCTGTTGAACTCCAACTGCTCGGCCCTGGCGATCTTCGTGTTCACCCAGAACCATCGTGCTTCCACGCTGGAGCGCATCGTTCACGAGGTCGGCACCTTCAACAAGGAAAATGCCGCCGAGTTCTACGAGGTCAACAAGGACGTCAACGAGGGCTACTGCGCCGAGAAACTCGAGAAGCGTCGTGACGCGGGCCGCACCCGCATCGCCCGCGAGAAGCACATCGAGGCGATGCGCAAGAAGGACAAGACGCTCACCGACGAGAAGATCGACACCAATCCGAAGGTCATCGAGCTGACCAAGGCGGCCGATGCCGCTGCCGAGGCGCACAAGGCGATGGACAAGGCCTGCCCGGTCAACTTCGCGCTGGCCTCCGGCAACGTAGGCGTCATGGCGGCGACCAACGAGGAAGTGCACCGCCTTGAGAAGCCGATCCTCTACGTCGTCTACGCCGGCATCATCATCTGCGTGTTCCTGTCCTTCTTCGAGTGGCAGAGCCTGGTGGCGATCATGCTGCCGCTCTCGCTGGTGTCGTGGATGGCCTACGCGGTGATGACGATCCTGGGCATCGGCATGAAGGTGGCGATCCTGCCGGTGGTGGCATTGGCGGCCGGGGTCGGCGTGGACTACGGAATATACGTATACGCCACATATGCCGACGCACTGGCGGCCGGCTTCAAGAGTCGCGAGGCCTACCTCAAGACGCTGAAGCTGACCGGCAAGGCGGTGATCTTCACCGGCATCACGCTGAGCCTGGGCGTGCTGACCTGGCTGTGGTCGGGCCTGCAGTTCCAGCGCGACATGGGCAAGCTGCTGGTCTTCATGTTCACCACGAACATGATCGGCGCCATCGTGCTGCTGCCGGCCATCGCGTCCTTCATCCTCAAGCCGAAGGAACTGGCGCCGGGTGAAGAGCCGGTGTTCAAGCCGCGCCACTGATGTAACGGTTGCAAGGAAAAGCCCCCGCTAGTCGGGGGCTTTTTTGTTGTGGGTCACCCATGTATGGCTGACCCGTTGCGGGTTCCGCCTCTGCCCGCAGGCGGGGCGAGGGTAGGGGCGGCGGACTTTCGGTTGAGAGCCGAAGAGGGGATGCCGGCGGCTACGTCGGCGGCCTGGTGATCGAGTGCGACGGGTCGGGCCCACAGGCCATCCCTGGCCTGAGGCCCCTCGGCCGTGCTCCTGCCCGGCTCGACCCTGGACTCGATCCGCAGGCAGGCGCTACTGGAAGGGAACCCGGCACATCAAAAGCATTCGCTGCGCTCATTCAAGCTCACAAGCCATCAAGGCAAAGCAGCTTCCTCCCTCTCCCCTCGCGGGAGGGCGGGATGCCCGAGCGAGGGCAATGCCGGAGCAGTTGCCGACAAGGGCAGGACGCCCGCAGGTAGGGCAACGCATGGAGCAGTTGCCGAGGACCGGGGCAGCGTGTGCAGAGGCCCGACCAACCGTTCGCCCTGAGCCTGTCGAAGGGCGAACGCATTCGGGTGACGGCGCTCGCCAGCCCCGCGCCATCAATCGACCAGCGACGCCCCGCCACCGCTGCAACTCAGGTTGGCGCCGACCTCGACCTTGTTGAGGTCCACGCCCAGCTGTTCCAGCAGCAGGTTGACCAGCGGGTCCAGCAGCGGGCCCAGCAGGCCGTTGACCACGGTCATGACCGCGGACACCAAGCCGTTGATCACGCTGCCGACCAGGAACACGACATTGCCCAGGCCATTGCCCAGGCCAGAGCTGGTGGGCCGATAGAACTGCAGTTGCAGACCCAGCAGAGTGTTGCGCAGGCTGCTAACGATGTTGGTGGATGTGACGCTTTTGTAAGCGGGGGCCTCACCGATCTTCGGTAGGCCACCCGCCGGGGGCTGGGTGTAGACCTGGGTGGTACTGGTGCTGGCCACCGGCAGGTCGGCCTTGAGACCGATGCCTCCGCCGGCAAAGGCATTGCGCTTGGCGAGGGCGATATTGCTGGTCCATGTGCCGGTGGCGGTCTGGTAGGTCGTTGTGCACAGAAGCAACAAAGTGCACTTGATGTGGGCTGTCTTGGTTCCGATGTCGAGGATCGGAACGGGTTCGACACTCGGGGCGCTGCTGGAAGAAAAGACCTTGGTTGCGGCATCGGAGGCCGTGGTGCCCATCTTGCCGATGCGGATTTCTGCGGCAGCGGTTGTGGTAGGAACAGACAGCGACTTGTCCGGCTCGTTAGCGCAGGAGTAGTCGTTGACGTACGCGCGTCCACCGCCGGCGTCGATATTGATATCCAGCCTGGGCGTCGGCAGCACCTGGATATCGATGATTTCTCGTGTGTCGTCGCAAGCTAACAGACAGGACAGCACCTGAGCTAGGTTCAGCGAAAGCAGGTCATTGACTGTATTGGTCAGGGCCGAGACCAAGCTGTTGTTCAGCAGACCATTGAGGGTAGTGCCCAAACTCGCTGGCAAATCCACCGAGATCAGCGTGCGCACCTGGGCGGTGCGCACGTAGATGCGGTCGGCGCCCAGCGGGGCGAGGCGGGCGCGCTCCGGGTTGCCGATGGCGGACAGTTGCGGCGATTCGATGACCCGCACGCGCACGTTGGCGCCGGCGACGCCGGGCAGGTTGATCGGCAGGTTGGCGCAGGCCACGCAGTTCTTGTTGGCCAGCTGCACGCTGCCCTGGACCAGCTGGAACAGGTTCAGGCCCACGTCGAGGCCGGACTCCGGCGTGCCGGTCTGGACGTTGAGCAGGTCGCCCAGGCGCACCAGCGGTTGCAGGCCCGGCAGGTTGGCGCCGACCAGGTTCTGCAGGCCGAGCAGGGCGGCATTGACGTTGGCGGTGCCGCCGCTGCCGCCGCCCTGTTGTAGCGCCGTGGCGGCTACGCCCAGCAGGGTGCCCACCGATACCTGGGTGTTGAGCACGCTGTCGTAGTCGCCCGCGCTCAGGCCCAGGTTGATGGCCAGCGCGTCGAGATAGTTCAGCAGGTTGAGATCGGTATGGACCAGTCCGTCCCAGGCGCCGGCGCTGAGGTTGAGGCTGCCGCCCAGCAGGCCGCCGACCACGGCGTTCAACACCGTGCCCTGGCCGGGATTGACCGTGGCCAGCGTGCTGCGGATGCGCAGCTGCGCCAGCGGCTGGTTGGCGATGGCGATGGCGCTGGCGGTCAGCGTGTGGCTCTGGATGAAGGGCAGGAAGCGCGGCGGCACGCCGGAGATGGTGGCGCGGACCGCGTTCAGGTCTTCCGTCGCGGCGGTCGGGTCGAAGGCCTGGTCACGGCGGCCGTCCCAGTGGCCGCACTCGATCACCGGGGCGTTGTGGCGCTTGTTGCCCAGGTTCTGCAGGGCATTGGTGGAGCCGGTGGTGCGCGCGGTGTTGCAGCTCAAGTGCAGGCTGCGGGCGCCAGCCATGGCGGCGAGGTCCGCGGCCTTCTGGTATTCGCGCTTGTAGAAGTACAGGAAGCCCATGTCGGCGATCGACAGCAGGATCACCGCCAGGCTCAGGCCCAGCGCCGCGAAGATGGCGATGGAGCCGCGTTGCTGGCGGGCCGAGGGCGAAAGGGCGGTGATGGATGGGCGTGGCACGATGGACCTCTCTCGTATCAGATCTGGGCCGTGGCGCAGCTCACGAGCTTCTTGGGCATCCACCCGTCGATATCGCCTACCGCCGGTATCGTGATGGAAGGAAGGATGCGGGTACCGGCAGCGTTGTCGTAAGGGAAGTCGACCGTGATGCTGACGGAGCCGGAGCTGCCGGCGCCATTGCAGGCGGTGTTGCGCACGACGATCACGCGCGAGGGCTTGACTTGGGTATTCAGCCAGTCGCGGCGCGAGGTGAAGTTGGCGTTGTGGGCCCGCGGCGCGATCGACGAGGTGGCCAGCGAATTGATCACCTCGCTCTTGATCATGGCGTCGGTGATGCCGGGCTGGATCGCCGCGCGCGCGCCGTCTTCCGCCGCGCGCGAGATGGCCAGCTGCGTGTAGAACGCGGCGCCAAAGGTGATCAGTCCGTAGAGGATCAGCAGGAACACCGGCAGCACCAGGGCGAATTCCATCGCCGCGGCGCCCTGCTGCCGGGAACGGTCGGCGGGGCGCTTCACAGGTCCAGCGCCTTGCCGTCCAGCAGGCTGCGGGCCTGGGCGGTCAGGTAGTTGGGGATCAGCAGGCCAAAGCCTGGCAGCGGCGGCAGCGCCGGGCCGTTGACGTGGGCGGCATAGGGGTAGCTCATCGTCACCACGACCTGGCAACCGGGCAATACGTCACAGTTCGAGGCATTGGAGCCTGGCGGGCATTGGGCGGCGTTGTCGATGGCGGCGTCGGCCGGGCAGATCTTGGCCTGGATCTGCAGCAGCCCGGGTTTCCAGGTATTGATCCAGCTGCTGTGCCGGGTGGCGACCACCTCGGCCTGGCGGCGTCGCAGTTCGAGCTGCGAGGGGGCCGGGCTTTCGGTGTTGCCGCTGGGCAGGCGCTGGTGGCGCAGGGCGGCGCGCGCGCCTTCCTCGGCCGAATGCTGAAGATTCAGGCGCATCAGGAAGATCAGGCCGTAGCTCAGCATGCCGTAGAACAGCAGGAAGAACACCGGGAACACGAGCGCATACTCGACCGCTGTCGCTCCGCGTTGTCTGTCCATCTTGAACATAGTGCTCATCCGTACCGTGCGTAGTGGTCACGCCCGCGGATACAGGGCCGCCCAGTGAGCATGCATGGCCCTGGACCGCTTTGCACTGCATGCCCTTCCAGCGGGCCGGATTGGCTGATGGAAGGACGGGGCGGCGTTCGTGGCCAGAGTAGAGAAAGCAGCGGCAAAGCGGTAGCCCGCCGGCCGGCGGGAACAGGGTTTGCATCGACTCTAGCTGCCGGCCCCGGGCTTCTGCGCCGCCGGGCACTCGCAGCCGCTTGGCTCGCCGGTCTGCAGGTCCATCGCCGTCAGCCGGCCGCCCCAGACGCAGCCGGTGTCCAGGCCCAGGGCCTTGCCGTCGCTCCAGCTCAGCTTGCCCAGCGTGGACCAGTGGCCGAAGACGATGCGGTCTGTCGCCGTTCGGCGTCCCGGCACCTCGAACCAGGGATGCAGCTGTGCCGGCTGGCTGCCGGGCGCGCCCTTGTGCCGGGTGTCGATCCGCCCTTCGGCGTCGCAGTAGCGGATGCGCGTGAAGCAGTTGACGATGAAGCGCAGGCGCTTCCAGCCCTTGAGGCTGTCGCGCCACTGGTCGGGATCGTCGCCGTACATGTGGGCGTAGAACCCGCCGGCATCGGGGCCGGCGATGCAGGCCGAGCCTTCTGCCGCCAGCGCCAGCGCCTCGAGGCGGGTCCATTGCGGGGCGACACCGGCATGCACGGCCAGCACGCCGGTCTGCGGATCGTCGTAGGCCAGCGGGCAGCGGCTGAGCCAGGCCAGCAACTCCTCGCGGTCGGGCGCTTCCAGCACGTCCTGGAACGTGTCCTTGCGGCTGGCTTTTTCTCCGCGCGCGGCCACCGCCAACAGGTGCAGGTCGTGGTTGCCCAGCACGCTGATGGCGCGGTCGCCCAGCGAGCGCACCAGGCGCAGCACTTCCAGCGACTGCGGCCCGCGATTGACCAGGTCACCGAGGAAGATCAGGCGGTCCTGTGCCGGGTCGAAGCGCAGGCGCTCCAGCAGCCGGCGCAGCGGGTCATAGCAGCCCTGTACGTCGCCGATCGCGTACGTGGTCATGGCCGAGGCTCCCCGGCGGCGGAGGACGAGGAGGCAGGCGGCTGGACGCGGTACAGGCGCCACTCGGTTTCGGTGCCGGCCGGCCAGGGCTGGGCCTGCAGCCAGGGCGGGGTGTCGCCATCGGCCACGCGCTCCATCAGCGTGCGATGGCCCTCGCTGCCCCGCAGTTCATTCTGATAGTAGGTGCAGCCCAGCACGTAGCCGACACTGCGCCGGGCGAATATCTCCGGCGGCTGGTCGGTGCCGGTGTAGAGCCAGGCGCGGTAATTGTCGAGCAGGCCCTCCACGTTGTGGTGGTAGGGGCCGGTGATGATGCGGTGATGCGTGCGGTAGAGCAGCTCCGAGCCGCTGAATACCGGCGCCAGGAAGGTTGCCTGCGGAATCTGCTGCAGTGTCGGGGCGACGCTGGCGAGGCTGCAGTGCTTCTCCTGCGCCGGAGGTGGCCACAGCGAGGCCAGGCCCACGGTCGCGGTGAGTTGCAGCGCGGGGAACAGCGTTAGCAGGAAGACGCGCAGCTGGCTGCGCCGCGGCAGTGTCTCGTCCACGTCGCCGAAGCCGCGCAGCCCGGCCAGCCCGATGCCGTAGGCCAGTGCGCCGGCCACGCCCGCGGCCGCGCCCATGCGCAGGTGCCACACGCCCAGCAGGCCATAGGCCAGGGACATGCAGGCCAGCGCCGCGATCCACAGGCTGCGCTCGCGCCAGGCGCGATAACCGGCGGCCAGGGCACCGGCCAGCGGCAGGCCCAGGTAGGCCATCCACTGGTGCGGCCGATGCGCGGTCTGCAGTTCGATGATCTGGTTCCACCACAGCGTCCGCAGTTCCGCCGGGATCAGGCCGGCCGGCCCCGCGCGCACCTCGGGGACCGCCAGCACCCAGGCCAGCAGGGCCCCCAGCGACACGGCGATCATCAGCGCGAAGCTGCGGCCCAGCGACAGGCCGCGCCGCAGGCAGGCTTCCGCCGCCAGGGGCATCGCCGCCAGCAGGCCGGCCAGCAGCAGCCAGGCCAGGCTCATGCGGTCCAGCGTCCAGGCCGGGAAGGTGGGCGGCGGCGGGTCCAGCCACCATGCCAGCAGCGTCAGTCCGAACAAGCCGGGCGCCAGCCACCACAGTGCCGGCGCGGTTCCCTGCAGGCGCGCGGCGATGCGCAGGTACACCAGCCCCACCACGAAGGGCATCGCCTCTGGCGAGATCCACCAGCCCAGTGCCAGCAAGGCGCCGCCCAGCAGGTCCAGCCCCGGCCGCGGCAGGGACGAGCGGCGCAGCAGGCAGGCCGCCGCCGCGGCCAGCGGCGCCAGCATGAAGATGTGATGGGTGATCTGCAGCATGTTGCCGTAGGCATGCAGCGGGATGCAGGCCGCCAGTGCCAGGCCGCTGATCATGGCGGTGCGGCGCGTGCCGGTGGACGACACCGCCAGCGCGGTGAACAGTGCCAGTGCCAGCATGCCGAGCAGGCTCAGTGCGGCGCCGGCATAGCGCAACGCCAGCTCCTCGGCCAGGCCGGCGGCCCGCAGCGGCCGGTGCAACTGCCACAGCGTCCAGGTGTAGGGCTCGGTCCAGTGGACCCAGCTGCCGTAGGGCGCATTGTCGCGCGCGACGAAGCGGTGGCCGTGCTCCGGCGTACGGTCCTGCAGCACCACGAGGTTGTAGTAGCTGTCGGGGTTGGACAGGTCGGCTTGCGACAGGCGCTCGAAGGAGCTCGGTGCCGAACGGGCCAGGGCGACGGCCATCATCAGCATGGCGACCAGCAGGGCCAGGGTGCGGCCGGGGGCGGAGGATGTCATGGGAGCAAGGGTCTTCCGGCGGATGGCGCCGTGTGTCCGGACGGGTATTCCGTCACGCCAGGGCGGGCGATACTGTGCGCTGCGTCTTCGATCGGTCCGTCAATGGCATTCCTGAGATTCTTTCTGGTGGGCGGTGCCGGATTCATCGTCGATGCCGCGGTATTCTTCCTGCTGGCACAAGGCGTCGGCAAGGCCTGGTGGCTGGCGCGACTGCTGGCCTTCCTGGCGGCGGTCGGCGTCACCTGGGCCGGCAACCGCTGGTTCACCTTCGGTTCCAGCGCGCGGCCGGGGCCGGAGGGTCTGCGCTACCTGGGCGTGCAGAGCCTGGGCTGCGGCGTGAACTATGCCGTGTTCCTGGCCTGGATCACGGCCGCTGGCGTCGAACAGGGGCTGCTGCTGCCCTACCTGGCGGGCACGGCGGCGGCGCTGGTGTCCAACTACTTGCTGTCCCGGCATTACGTTTTCCGGAATCCTAGCGCGTGAACATGATCTCCAGCCCCCGCATCGCCGTCCTCGTGCCGTGTCGCAACGAGGCGGAGACCATTGCGCGCGTCGTGGGCGACTTCCTGGCGGCGCTGCCGGGCGCCGTCGTCTACGTCTACGACAACAACTCCACCGACGACACCGTGGCCCTGGCCACCGCCGCCGGCGCGGTGGTGCGCACCGAGCGGCGCCAGGGCAAGGGCCATGTCGTGCGGCGCATGCTGGCCGACGTCGAGGCGGACTGCTACGTGCTGGTCGACGGTGACGCCACCTACGATGCCGCATCGGCGCCGCGCATGATCGAGGCGTTGCTGGCGCAGCAGCTCGACCTGGTCAACGGCCGGCGGCTGGCGCAGGGCGCGGAGGCCTACCGGCGCGGGCATCAGTTCGGCAACCGCCTGTTCACCTCGCTGATCGGCTACCTGTTCGGCCACCAGATGGACGACGTGCTGTCCGGCTACAAGGTGTTCTCGCGGCGCTTCGCCAAGTCCTTCCCGGCGCTCGCCACCGGTTTCGAGATCGAGGTGGAACTGGCGGTGCACGCGCTGTCGCTGCGGGTGCCGATGGCGGAGATCGAAGGTCCCTACGTGGAGCGTCCGGAAGGCTCCACCAGCAAGCTGCGCGCACTGCCCGACGGCTGGCGCATCCTGTGGACCATCTCGCGCCTGTTCCGCAGCGAGCGGCCCCTGCTGTTCTTCAGCGTGGTGGCGGCGCTGCTGGCGTTGACCTCGCTGGGGCTGTCGTTGCCGCTATTCCTGGAATACGCCCGCACCGGGCTGGTGCCGCGCCTGCCTACCGCGGTGCTGTGCACCGGCATCATGCTGTCGGCACTGATGGCCTTCACCTGCGGCGTGATCCTGCATGCGGTGACCCGCGGCCAGCGCGAGATCAAGCGCCTGCTGTACCTGCAGCACTGAGGGCAGGGTGGCTGCGGCGTCTCAGCGCCAGCGAATCACGCCCAGGATGTTGGAGTAGCTGTCGGTCCATAGCGGCGTGCCTGGCACGCCTTCCAGGGGTTGCCAGGCACCGCCGGGCAGCAGGAGGGCCAGGTTCGCCGGGTCGCGTGACAGCAACACCACGTCGGTGGCCGAAGCATCGCCCTGCCGGCGCAGTTCATCCGCGGGCCTGAAGCGTTGCTGCAGCCCGGCCAGTCCGGCATCGCCGGCCAGGCGCGCCAGCACCGGCATCAGGTCGAGATGGCGGTTGGTCACGTGGAAGGCCAGCAGGCCCTGCGGCGACAGCTTGCGCAAGTACAGCGCCAGCGCCTCGCGACTCATCAGGTGCAGCGGGATGCTGTCGGAGCTGTAGGCGTCCAGCACCAGCAGGTCGTAGCCGCCGTCCGGTACCTGCTCCAGCGTCAGGCGGGCGTCGCCGATCACGACGGAAGTGTTCTGCCCGCAGGCTTCCAGGTAGCGGAAGTGGCGCGTGTCACGAGCCAGGCGTTCCACCAGCGGGTCGATCTCGTGGAAGGTCCAGGCCTGTCCGGGCCTGGCGTAGCAGCTGAGGGCCCCCACGCCCAGCCCCACCACGCCGATGCGTGCGAGACCTCCCGCCGCATCGGCGGACAGTAGCTGGCCGAAGGGGCCCTGCGGCGCGTAGTAGCTCATCGGCAGGCGGTAGTGGGCGGGATCGCGGCTGGCGACGCCGTGCACGGTGGTGCCGTGCAGCAGGGCCGTCCGGCGGCCTTCTTCCACCGGGATCACCTTGTAGATGCCGAAGAAGCTCCGTTCCATCTCCAGTGCGCCCTGCACCTGGCGCACCATGGCGAAGCCCAGGCAGGCGGCGATGCCGAGTGCAAAGCGTAGCGGCCGGCTGCTGAAGGACAGCAGCAGCGCCGCCAGTCCGGCGAAGGCCAGCACCGCGAGCACGATACCGGCCTGGCCGCCCTTGGCCAGCAGGCTGCGCAGCGCGTCGCTGCCCAGGGCCAGCAGTACCAGCGCGCCCAGCAGCAGCGCCGGCAGCAGGCCGTCCAGCGCCAGGGCGCGGCGGCCGGCCGTGGCCTGGCCCGCCAGCAGGCAACTGGCGGCCAGCATCAGCGGATACTCGTAGACGCCGGAGAAGATCGCCGGCGCCAGGAGCGCGTTGAAGATGCCGCCCAGCACGCCACCCAGCGACATATAGAGGTAGAACTCGGTCAGGTGGGCGGGGGGCGGGCGCCGCGCCGCCAGTTCGCCGTGGCTGACCATGGTGATCACGAAGAACCCAGCCAGGTGCAGCGCCAGCAGCCACACCGAGGCAATGTGCAGCAGCGATAGCAGGGCGATCAGGATCAGCAAGTGCGGCAGCGCGCGGCGCGTCCATTCATGCGGCAGCGGCGGGCGCCGTGCGAACACCAGGATGAAGGTGGTCAGGTACAGGGCCAGCGGGATCACCCACAGCAGTGGGGTGGAGGCCAGGTCGGTGGTGATGAAGGTCGTCACCCCCAGCAGCAGGCTGGACGGCAGGAAGGACAGCGCCAGCCATTGCAGGCGCAGCCGGCCGGACACGGCGGGGGCCTCGGCCTCGGTCGCCGGCGCCCCGTTGTCGTCGCTGCGCTGCCGGTACGCCGCGGCAAAGCAGGCGGCCAGCGCCAGGCCCAGCAGCATGAATCCGGCAGACCAGGCCAGGCCCTGCTGCCCCAGGTCCCACTGGGGTTCGATCACCAGGGGATAGCCCAGCAGGGCCAGCAGGCTGCCGGCGTTGCTCGCGGCGTAGAGAAAGTAGGGATTGCGGGCATCGGGATGGCGGGTGCGCGAGAACCAGTGCTGCACCAGCGGCGCCGTGGCCGACAGCACGAAGAACGGCAGGCCGACGCTGAACGCCAGCAGGCCCAGCAGCCACCAGACCGGCGAGCCATCGGCTGGCGGCGCCGCATGGCCCAGTGCCGGCGGCAGGAACAGGAAGGCCAGCAGCAGCAGCGAGGCGTGCAGCGCTGCCTGCGTGGTCCAGGCCAGCCGTTTCGCCAGCAGGTGGGCGTAGGCATAGCCCGCCAGCAGCCCGGCCTGGAAGAAGCACATGCAGGCATTCCAGACACCGGGCGAGCCGCCCAGCAGCGGCAGCACCATCTTGGAGATCATCGGCTGCACCGCGAACAGCAGCGCGGAGCTGAGGAACAGCGTGCAGGCGAAGAGCAATGTCGGCATCGGAACTCCGGAACGGGTCTGCGCACTGTATCGGTGCCCGCACGCCGCGCACACGCGCGAGCCCTGTCCGGTAGGGATGGGCCGCCCTGCGCATCGCAGGCAATCCATGTGACCTGGATCACGTCTGCGAACAGCAATGCCAGGGCCCGGTCGTCTGCCGGCAGGTGCCGCTTGTTCGGAGTGGCCGATGAGCGGTAGTGAAAGCGTCAATCAGCTTCTTTGACGGGCACTTACGATCCTTGCATAGTACCTCTGCGGCTCGCGAGATGGCCGCTTGACCACACCCTCTTGGAGCGTTTGCAATGAATCAGATGATGAAGTTTCTCCGTGATGAAGAAGGCGCGAGCGCGGTCGAGTACGGCCTGATCATCGGTCTGATCGCCGTGGCGATCATCGTCGTGCTGGGCTTCCTCGGCAACGGCCTGGAAAACCTGTTCAACAAGGCCAACGATGGCCTGACCAACGCGCAGAAGTAATCGCGGGGGCGTTACACGGACGGGCTGCACTCCGGTGCAGCCCGTCTTTAGTTAGCAATACAGCCAACCCCGCCGCTCCGCGATGTCCCGCGGGCTTGAGGTTTCACGGGGTCGCCATCTGTTCTAGGGATTCTTGCCTTGGCCATCACGGTTGGCGTGTGGGCCCTGCTGATCGGGGCCTACGATGTCTACACGCGTCGCGTGCCCAATCTGGCGCTGTTGCCGCTGCTGGTCGTCGCCTTGCTGGCGCTGCTGGTGAACGGCCGCGGACTGCTGGGGGCCGGTGTGCTGTCCTCCCTGGCCGGGCTGGCGGTGGTCTTCCTTTTGCTGTTGCCGGGCTATGCGCTGGGGCGCATGGGCGCCGGAGACGTCAAGTTCGCGGCCTGCCTGGCGCTGTTGCTGGGGCTGGGACGCACGCTAGACATGCTGTTGCTGACGGGCCTGGCACTCGGCCTGCTGGCGCTGGCCTGGCTGCGCCTGTTCGCCGGGGATCGCAAGGCGCGTTTTCCGGCCGCTGGCGCCTTCGCGCTGGCGTTCTGCGCGGAGCTCGCGGCTGGCCCGCTGCTGTTGCCCATAACAGACTGGTTCTGAAGGGCGGATCCGCCGGAGATCGGCTGGATTCGACCGTTGCCTCCCGGCCTTCGCGCGGGAGCGGTTGCCGATGTAAGCTGCAGTTGTTTCCATGTCGTTCATCGTAGGGGGGCTCATGAGCAGCACTACGCTCAAGATCGTTGCGGTCGTCGCTGTTCTTCTGGCGGTCATACTCGCCGCCGCGGGTTACCAATACAGCCGCAGCTTCGCCGAGAAGGCCGAGCAGGCGGAGAAGGCGGAACAGGATCGCCAGCAAGCGGCCGACGAGGCCAAGGCCAAGCAGACGCTCGTGGTGGTCGCCACCAAGCCGCTGCTGGCCTACGAGCCGATCCAGCGCGACGCCATCGCCCTGGTCCCGGTCTCGGTGGCGCCGGTCAAGCCGTTCTCCACGCTCGATGACGTGGTGGGCAAGACGCCGCTGGTCGACATCGACACCGGTGCGCCGGTCACGCAGCGCTACTTCACCGAGGGCAGCATCCTGGCCCGTTCGATCCCCGAGGGCCACAAGGCCGTGTCGGTGGAGATTTCCGACGTGATCGCGGTGGGTGGCTTCGTGCAGCCCGGCGACATGGTCGATGTACTGCTGTACCTGGGCGGCGGCGGCAACATCGACCAGCCGCAGAGCCGCGTGCTGCTGCAGAACGTGCGCGTGCTGGCCTACCAGGACCTGATCATCGACCGCCCCGAGGGGGGCGAGGCGCAGGACGGCGAAAAGCAGCAGGAGAAGCAGCGCCGCGACGGCCGTCGCACCGCGGTGCTCGCCGTGCCCAACAAGGACGTGACCAAGCTGCTGCTCGGCGACAGCGCCGGCGACCTGAGGCTGGCGCTGCACGGCCTGGCCAAGGAGCAGGCGGAAACCGCCGAGCTGCCCGCGGCCGACCCCAAGCCCGAGGACGTGCCCACCTGGGCGCTGGGCCAGCTGGCCAAGCCAGGTACCACCATGCGCCGGCAGGACCAGCCCAAGGGGCCGGAGGTCCAGGTGATTCGCGGCTCCAACACGCAGACTGTGATCGTGCAATAAGGGACCGGACCGATGAAGACTTACAAGAAGATGGTCATGGCGCTGTTCTCCACCCTGCTGCTGGCGCTGCCGCTGCAGGCTCCGGCGCAGGGCAACGCGACCTGGATCACCGTTGAACTGGGACTGCACAAGATCATCCGCGACACCCAGGCGGTCAGCCGCGTGGCGACCGGCGATCCGGCCATCGCCGATGTCACCGTCGGTGGCCTGCACGACGTGCTGGTCAACGGCAAGAAGATCGGCGTAACCAGCCTGACGGTGTGGAATCGCGGCGCGAAGTACCCGCGCGAGTTCCGCGTGCAGGTGGTGCCGCCCCGGCAGCCGACCTCGGCCGCGGTCCAGAGCGACCCGGACCTGGCTCAGGCGCAGGTCAACCCTGGCCAGGGCGTCACCGGCCGGCTGCCCAACCTGACGGCCCATCGCCGCGCCAAGCTGGCGGCGTCCGTGCCCAAGGATGGCGAGATCACCGACGGCAGCGACGTGGCCCTGGAAACGCAGGTGCAGACCCAGGTCAAGATCGCTGAGATCAGCCGTTCCACCGCGCAGCGCTTCGGCTTCAACGCGATCTATACCGGCGGCAAGACCCGCGCGGTGTTCGGCAACCCCGGCTCCAGCCCGACGCTGAACCAGACCGAGACCTCGGTGCTGAATCCCTTCAACGAGGCCTTCAACCTGGTCATCGACAGCGCCAGTTCGAAGCTGCTGGGCGCCCTGAGCATGCTCGAGGGCAAGGGCCTGGCCCGCACCCTGGCGGAGCCGACCCTGGTGGCGATGTCCGGCCAGACCGCCACCTACCTGGTCGGCGGCGAGTTCCCGATCCCGGTGGTGCAGGGCGGCGGCAGCAGCGGTGGCGGCAGCAGCAGCATCACCATCGAGTACAAGGAATTCGGCGTCCGCCTGGCGCTGACGCCGACGGTCCTGGCGCGCAACCGTATCGCCCTGAAGGTGGCGCCGGAAGTCAGCGACCTGGATTTCAACGCCGGCGTGACCAGCGGCGGCGTGACGGTGCCGGCGCTGCTGGTGCGTCGCACGGAGACCATGATCGAGCTGGGCGACGGCGAGAGTTTTGTCATCTCAGGCCTGATCAGCAGCAACCTGCGCCGCAATGTCGACAAGGTGCCCTGGCTGGGACAGCTGCCGATCCTGGGTGCCTTCTTCCGCGCGACCGAGATGACCCGCGAGGAAAAGGAACTGGTCATGGTGGTGACGCCGCGGCTGGTGCGGCCGCTGGCACGCGAAGTGCAGCTGCCGCCGCTGCCGGGCTCGAAGTATGACGGCTACCAGCCGCGCTCCGGGCAGCTGTTCTTCGAGGACGCGAGCACGGAAACGGGATTCAGCCGCTAGGCCCCAGGGTCGAGTCGGTGGATGGTGTGACCGCAGGCCGTCCTGACGGCCGGGCCTGCGGGCTTTGCACTAGAATCAAGGAGTTATCAGTGGGCGGATGTCTTTGATGAAAACCCAGGCTGTGGTCGTTGCCGATGATCCGGTGTATGTGAGCTGGCTGCAGAATGCGGCCGGCCAGAGCACCGATTTCTCCCTGTTGCGTCCGCTGGACGCCGACGACCTGATCGAGCGCATCCAGATGCTGGGGCGCGTCGACATCGTGTTCTTCCAGTTCGACGCGGCCAACGTGGAGACCCGCGTCGCCATGGTGGAGCGCCTGATGGACCGCATGCCGGAAGTGCCGGCCGCGGGCCTGGGTGCCGCCGAGAACAGCCCCGACATCGTGCTGGCCGCCATGCGTGCCGGCGCCCGCGACTTCTTCGTGCTGCGCCGTGACGAGGCCAACGTCGCCGCGCTGATGGCCAAGCTGCTGCGCCGGACCACCACGGTGGCCAAGACCCAGCAGAAGCAGGGCAAGCTGTTCTCGGTGCTGTCCTCCAATTCCCTGCCGGAGACGGCTTTTGTCGCCGGCCACCTTGCGCTGGCCCTGGCCAAGCAGATTCCAGCCAACGAGCGGGTGCTGCTGGTCGACGTGGCGATGCCCGCCGGCGCCGGCACCATCTTCCTCAACATCAACCAGTCGTACAGCGTCCTGGACGCGATCAACGACGTCTACCGCGCCGACCAGACGCTGGTGGAGACGGCCTTCTCGCGCCATGCCAGCGGCATCTACGTGCTGAGCCTGCCGGAGGACCTGGTGGGCCGGCCGCAGATCAACATCGACGAGTTCAGCAAGCTGCTGCAGGTGATGCGCGGCCTGTTCGGCTGCGTGGTGGTGGCGCTGGACGGCCTGCAGCCCCTGGACGGGCTGCGCGCCGTGGTGTCGCAGTCCGACCGCACGCTGCTGCTGTCGAACCAGTCCATCATCATGTCGCGCCACAACAAGTACCTGCTGCGCGCGCTGCGCCTGGAGGACACGCCGCTGGATCGCACCGCGCTGGTGGTGGATCAGTACCAGAAGCGCCTGGGCTTGGAGCCCGAGAATCTCGCCGAGCTGCTGGATATCCCGCTGGCCGGCACGCTGGCCAGCAGCGGCAACGCCCGCATCCAGGCGATGAATGCCGGCGAGCCCCTGTTCACGGTGGCGCCGAAGGATGCCTTCTGCGAAGACGTGCGCCTGCTGGCACAGGCCCTGCTCAGCGGCGGCGCCGCGGCAGCGCCCGTCCGTGCCGGCGGGCTGCTCGGCAAGCTGTTCAGCTAGCGCGGCGCTCCGGTGACGGCATGACGCTCCTGCACTTGACACTCATCGCCGCAGACGCTGCCGGCAACGGCTTCGCAGGAGAGGTGGCATGAGCGCCGATCCCGCATTGTTCCGGTTCCGCCTGTCGGACCAGTACCAGCAGGTCAAGAACAACTTCCACCGCCACCTGATCCAGCAGATCGAGGAACGCAACCTCGACTTCGACGACTGGGATGCGCCGCGCATCGAGCGCTTTGTCACCGACGCCCTGAAGCGTTACGTGGTGGAGCAGCGTCTGCCGATCAACCAGCGCGAGTCCGAGGCGCTGGCCAAGGACGCCAAGGACGAGCTGATGGGTTTCGGGCCCATCCAGGGCCTGGTGGACGACGACACCGTCAACGATATCGTGGTCAACGGTCCGGACCGCATCTTCGTGGAGCGCGAGGGGCGGCTGGGCATCGCGCCGGTGCGCTTCTTCAACAATGCGCACGTGGTGCGTGTGATCCAGCGCATCCTGGCGCCGATCGGACGCCGCATCGACGAGTCCAACCCGATGGTGGACGCGCGGCTGCCGGACGGCTCGCGCGTCAACGCCATCATCCCGCCGATCGCGCTGGACGGTCCCTGCATCTCGATCCGCAAGTTCCGCAAGTCCGCGCTGACGGCCGAGGACCTGATCCGCTCGGGCTCGGTCTCGCGCGAGGCGCTGGACTATCTCAGGCAGCGCGTCACCAACCGCACCAACCTGATCGTGGTCGGCGGCACCGGCTCGGGCAAGACCACCTTCCTCAACCTGCTGTCGCAGTGGATCCCGCCGGGCGAGCGCATCCTCACGGTCGAGGACGCCGCCGAGCTGAGGCTGGAGCACGAGCACGTGGTGCGCCTGGAAACGCGCCCCCCGAATCTCGAAGGCGAGCGTGCCGTGACCGCGCGCGACCTGGTACGCAATGCCTTGCGCATGCGCCCCGATCGCATCATCGTCGGCGAAGTCCGCGGCGACGAGGTGCTGGACATGCTGCAGGCCATGAACACCGGCCATGACGGCTCCATGACCACGATCCACGCCAACAGCACCTACGATGCCGTGCACCGACTGGAACTGCTGGCCGGCTTTGCCGGCTACAACGGCTCGGAAGTGGCCTTCCGCGCGCAGGTTGCTTCCGCGATCCAGCTGCTGGTCCATGTCGCGCGCCTGCCCAGCGGACACCGCCGCCTGATGTCGGTGACCGAGGTGGTCGGCGCCAAGGGCCAGGATCTCATTCTCCGCGATGTGTTCCGCTACGACGTAGAAAGCGGCCTGCATCGCGATCTCCGGGGGGCGACACTGTGAATGTCTCCATCGCGATCTTCCTGCTGGCCTTGCTGCTGGTGGCAGGTGCGGTCTGGTTGTTCATCAGCGCCGGCCAGCGCGAGCGCCAGGAAGAGGTGCAGTTGCGCCTGCGCGCCTCCGGCAGCGGCGACGTCGACGACGCCGTTCTGGCGGCGCCGAGCCTGAAGGGCAACAGCCATATCGCCAATCCGGTGCTGCGCTGGGCCTGCCATCTGATCTGGCGCACGGGCGTGGAACTCGATCCATCCACCGTGGGACGCATCCTGCTGGTGATGGTGCTGCTGGTCCCCGCGGCGCTGATCGCCTTCGGCTGGTTCGGCGGCAGCATCCTGGTGGCGGTGCTGCTGCTGTTCGGCTGGCTGTTCCTGACCCGTCGCGCCGCCGCGCGGCGCAACAAGATCGTCGAGCAGTTGCCGGACTTCCTGGAGTCGGCCATCCGCATCCTGTCTGCCGGCAACACGCTGGAAGAAGCCTTCGCCTCGGCCGCCCGCGAGAGCCCGGAGCCGATCCGCCCGCTGTTCATGTCCGTGGGGCGCCAGGTCCGCCTGGGCGCGCCGATCGAGACCGTGCTCTACGAGGCCGGCGAGGTGCACAAGATCGCCGACCTCAAGGTACTGGCGCTGGCGGCCTCGGTGAACCGCAAGTTTGGCGGCAGCCTGCGCAGCATCCTGCGCAGCCTGATCCAGGCGATCCGTACCCGTGACATGGCGGCGCGCGAGCTGCGCGCGCTGACGGCGGAAACCCGCTTCTCGGCGATGGTGCTGTGCGCCCTGCCCATCGTGCTGGTGCTGGTGATCGTGCTGCGCAATCCGGGGTACTACAGCCAGATGTGGGTCGATCCGGGCGGACGCAATATGCTGATCGGCTCCATCGTCATGCAGCTCATCGGTATCGGCGTCATCTTCAAGATGATGCGCTCGGTGGAGGACGGTGCATGAGCCCGCAAGTCTTCGCAGCCCTGGTCGCGGGCGGCATCCTGGTCGCCGTGCTGGCCATCCTGGCGGTGATCTTCGTCACGGTGTTCTCGCGCAACGAGGCCGTGCTGAAGCGGCGTCTCTCGCCCGAGGCGGCGCCGGTGGACGAGCTGGAGCAGAAGGATCGCCCGCTGCTGCAGGCGATGGTGCGCGGCGGCAAGAGCCTCGAGTCCATGGTGGACGAAGAGGGCGAGTCCGCGCGCCTGCTGCTGCAGGCCGGCTGGCGCAGCGCCAGCGCTCGCATCGCCTGGTACTCCTTCCAGACCGTCCTGCCGTTGGTGATGGCCGGCCTGGTCCTGGCGTTCTGGCTACTGGGTCCGGCGGAAAAGAAGCTGATGTACACCGCGCTCGCCGCCTTCGTCGCCGCGGCACTGTCGTTCCTGGTGCCGCGCTGGGTCCTGCGCAGCGCCGCGAGCTCGCGCCAGAACCGCATCAAGCGCGAGGTGCCGCTGTTCATCCACCTGCTGGCCATGCTGTTTGACGCTGGCCTGTCCACGCGCCAGGCTTTCGCCAGCCTGGTGCGCGACAGCCGCGGCGTGCTGCCTGAGCTGGGCCGCGAGTTCGAGATCCTGCTGCGCCAGATCGAGGCGGGCAGCGACCTGTCCGAATCGCTGAAGAACGTCGGCGACCTGCTGGGCGTGTCCGACCTGGTCAGCGTCCTGGGCGTGCTGCGCCAGGTGGACCGCTACGGCGGTGAAATCCGCCAGCCACTGATGGAAGTGCTGTCGGTGCTGGAGGAGCGCCGCACCCTGGATGCGCGCGAGAAGGTCAACCTGATCTCCGGCCGCATGACCGTGGTGATGGTGCTGTTCTTCTTCCCCGCGCTGATGATCTTCGTCGCGGGTCCGGCCTTTTCCTCGATCATCAAGGCGCTGGGCGACGTCAATGCCCGCTGACGTGTCAATGCCCGCCGCAATCGCGCGCCGCGCCCTGGCGGGGCTCTGCCTCGTCGCGCTGGCCGGCTGCGCGTCCGGCTCAGGCCAGTCCGGGCGTGACGTGGGCTTGCGTCCGTCGGGCGGTCAGTCGTCATCCAAGCCTGCGGAGCCCGATTCGCTGGATGAGGAGAAGTCCGGCCGCGCGGTGTACGCCGACGTGATCCGCGCCCTGATCGCCCAGGAGCAGTACTACGCCGCGCTGGCCCATATCCAGCAGCAGCAGCGCGAGGGCGGCAACAACGATGAACTGCGCTTCCTGGAAGCCGAAGCACGGCGCAGCCTGGGGCAGGCCGCAGAGGCCGAGAAGCTCTACCGGCAACTGCTGCGCAGCCGCTATGCCGCGCAGTCCTATCGAGGCCTCGGACTGCTGTACGCGCCGCGCGATCTCAATGCTTCCGTCCAGTACCTGCGCGAAGCCGTCCAGCGGCAGCCGACCAGCGCCGAGATGCGAAACGATCTAGGCTATGCCCTGATGTCCGGCGGCCGTTACCGCGAGGCCCTGACGGAGTTCGCTACGGCGGTGGAGCTCGAGCCTGGGCAGAACAAGGCGCGCAACAACCTGATCGTGCTGTTGATCCTGTCGCGCGACGAGGCCGGCGTGAAGCGCGTGGCCGCGGCCGGCGGTGTCGATGACAAGAGCCTGGCCAGCCTGCGCCGGCAGGCGCAAAACCTTTCCAGCCGCGTGGCGACGAGCCAAGGTGTGAAATGAAGAAACTGCTGATCGTATTGGCCCTGGCCGTTCCGGCGCTGCAGGTGCAGGCCCAGGAACAGGAAGTCCCCGCCGCGGAAGCCGCCCCGGCGGCCACCGTGCCGGCGCATGGCGACGAAAGCCGTGCCTGGCTGGATCTGCAGGCCGGCGGCAATGCCGCCAGCCCCACGCCGGCCTCGCTGCCCGGCGAGGTGGCCGACCGTGTCTACGGGCGCTACCTGAAGAGCTTCGAATACCCGATCCCCGAGCACCTGGACCGCGAGAAATTCGCCAACCAGTAAGCCGGGCTGGCTGACCCGGTCCGCGTGGCCGCCCCGAAGCCGATGAACGCCAGCAACGCCCGGCAGCCCTGGGTCACCGGCTCGCTGCTGGCCGGTGCCGCCGCCGCCGGCCTACTGCTGTTGGCCGGCCTGGCGCAGGAATGGCGCGGTGAGTCACTGCAGCGTGCTCGTGAGCTGCGCGCCGCCGGACCGGTCCTGCAGCAACTCCTGCCCCTGGCAGCCGCCTGGCCGGCTGACCGGGGGCTCGGCAGCCGCATCGACGAGCTGCTCAAGACCCCCGGCTCCGGCTTTGCGCAGATCGCGGTTTCCGACGCTCGCGGCAACCTGCTGTTGCGCCGCGGCGTCTACGACGCCCTGGACCTGCCGTTTCCCGCCGTGCTGCGCCGCCAGATCCGCAGCCTGCTGTATGCCCTGCTGAGCCATGAAGACAGCCAGCGGCTATCCGCGCTCGCCGGAGCCGAGGCCTCCGGCTACATCTTCCGCTTCCGGCTGTTCAGCGGGGCGCATCGCGTTTCCGACCCCGCGGTCGAGGCGCTGCGCCGCGGCGCTCGCCTGCAGATGCTGGCGGGCCTGCTGCTGCTCGCCGGTTTTGGCCACGCACTGCGCCGCTACCTGCGGCCCTCGGTGGACTGGTCCGGCCGGCTGGACATGCACCGGAGCCTGGTGGGCCGTCTGCCGCCCGAACTGGCCTGGCAGGTGACCGAGAACCTTCGCGAGCGTGTCGGCCGTGCCCTGGACGGCCTGCAGTACGCGATCTTCTTGGTGGGGCGCGATGCGCGGATCCGCTATGCCAATGCCGCGGCCGAGCGCCTGACCGGTTGGAGCGCCGCCGAGGCGCAAGGCCGGCCGGCCTACACCGTATTCCACACCCTGGGCGAGAGCGGCATCCCCGAAGTCACTCCGGTGGAGCGCTGCCTGCGCGAGGGCGAGGACCTACCGCCGCAGCCCTGCTCGTTGCGCACCCGCGGCGGTGAGGTTCGCCCGGTGGAGGTGATGGCCTGCCTGCTGCGCGACGCCGACGGCGTGATCGACGGTGCGGCCATGCTGTTCCGCGACCTGACCGTCGCCACCCGCCAGACCGAGGCACTGCGCCGCGAGGCCCGTCTTTCACAGAGTGTGGTGGACCATCTCGATGAAGGCCTGCTGACCACCGATCCGGCCGGCGTGGTGCGCTCCGCCAACGCGCGTGCGCAGCGCATGTTTGGCTACTCGCGCGACGAGATGGCCGGCGTCACCGTCACCAAGCTGATGCCGGTACCGTTCCTCAATACTCCGGGCGTGCGCATCGGCGACTACATCGGTGCACGGCCCGCGGCCCACTTGCCCAAGGTGGTGGGCTGGCGCAAGGACGCCACCACCTTCCCGGTGGAGCTGTGGGTGCAGCCGATGAGCGTGGACGACAGCTCCGGCCTGGTGGTGATCATCCGAGACATCACCGAGCGCCTGCGTGGCGAGAACCTGGCCTCGCGCCTTGGGCGACTGCTCGACAGCGCGATGGAAGAAATCTACATCTTCGACGCGCAGACGCTGTATTTCCTGGAAGTGAACCGCGGTGCGCAGCGCAATCTCGGCTACAGCCTGGAGCAGCTGACCGAGATGAGCCCGCTGCAGATCAGCGAGGACCTGGACGCGGCGATGTTCCAGTCCTATCTCTCGCGCCTGCGCGGTGGCGATACCGGCCATCTCAGCTACCGCTGCCGCCACCGCCGTGCCGACGGCAGCAGCTACCCGGTGGAGGTGCGCCTCAACTTCTCGCGCGAGGAGGAGCCGCCGGTGTTCATGGCGATCGTCGCCGACATCAGCGAGCGCCAGGCGGCGGAGGAGCGGCTGCACCAGCTGGCGCACTTCGATGCGCTCACCGGCCTGCCGAACCGGACCGTGCTGAAGGACCGCCTGGACCAGGCGCTGCTGTCGGCCGCGCGCAATGCCCGAATGGTGGGCGTCTTCTTCATCGACCTGGATCGCTTCAAGCCGATCAACGATCGCCATGGCCATGAGACCGGCGACCGCGTGCTGCGCGCCGCGGCGGAGCGACTCAAGCAGGGGCTGCGCAATGCCGACACGGTGGCACGCCTGGGCGGCGACGAATTCGTGATCGTGGCCCAGGGCCTGCGCACCCGCGAGGACGCCGGCCGCCTGGCGCAGAAGGTCCTCGACAGCTTCCACGCGCCGCTGCTTGTGGACGGCCTGTCGCTGCCGGTCACGCCCAGCATCGGCATCGCGCTGTATCCGCTGGTGGAGACCGACACCGAGGGCCTGCTGCGCTACGCCGACTCGGCGATGTACCAGGCCAAGCAGGCCGGCCGCGCGCGCTACCACCTGTTCGAGGCCGACCTGGCGCCGGAGCGCCGGCGCCGACTGGAACTGCAGCGCGAGGTCCATACCGCCATCGCCCTCAACCAGTTCCGCGCGCGCCTGCAGCCGGTGATTGCGGCACAGGGCGGCGCCGTCACCGGTGCCTTGCTGCGCTACGACTGGCAGCACTCGCGCCACGGCCTGATCGGCGAGGACGAGGCCGGGTTGGCGGCGCAGCAAGCGGGCGTGCGTGCCGACCTGGAACTGTGGTGCATCTACCGCGCCTGCGAACTGCTGGCGGAAGCCGCGCGCCGCGAGCGCGCGATGCCGCCGTTGCTGGTCGAGATCTCCGCCTTCCAGCTGCGTACCGCCGACTTCGGTCTCTATGCCGCCGACCTGATCGACCGCTTCCGCATCGCACCGGCGCAACTCGTGCTGGTGCTGAAGACGTCGGTGGACGAGCCGCTGGCGCTGCACGATGCGGTGCCCGCCCTGGTCCGCCGCGGCCTGCGTTTCGCCCTGCATGCCGACACCATCATCCCCGCTATCCCCGACGGCTCGCCGCCGCTGAGCCTGCTGGTGGCAGGTGCCGGACTGTCGGGCCTGGGGCAGGGCGCGCTGTCGGTGCTGGCGCGGCAGATGGGCCTGGAACTGCTGGTGCGCGACGTGGACTCGGCCGCTCAACTGGCGGCATTGGCCAGCGTTGGTGCCGGCCACTTCTGCGGCGAGGCCCTGCTGCCGGGGCAGCAGATGGACGAGTTTCTGCAGCTGATCCAGCCGCAAGCCCTACAGCCGATCTAGAGCCTGTTCAGGTTTCGTCGGGCAGGCGGATCGCGAGCACGTCGCAGGGTGCGCGCTGCACCACGTGCTCATCGGTATGGCTGAACAGCGTGGCGAGGCCGCGGCGCGGGTGGTGGCCGATCACCACCAGGTCCACCGCACGTTCCTTGGCCAGACGCTTGATCTCCGCCGACGCCGAGCCCTGCTGCACCATCAGCTGCTCACGCGGTACCTCGCAGCGGCTGCAGAGGTCCTCCGCCTGCTGCTGCGCCTGCTCGACGAGCTGGCGGTTGAGGTCGGGGGTAGCGATCATCAGCGCGTCGCCGCTGTCCATGGGAATGAATTCGACCACGTGCAGGACGGTGAGCCGCGCCCCGAACAGGCGCGCCATGTCCTGCGCGCGCCGCAGGACCCGCTCTCCGAGCGGGTCCAGGTCAACCGCGGCGAGGATGTGCTGGTAGCTGGCCATGCAGGTCTCCGGGCGATGGGACACAGGCGCAGTATTGCGCCATCTCCAGGGTTTGGAAACCGTTGATGGGGGTGGAGTTCCGTGTCCTGGGGCGTCAGGCGAATGCCGTAGTACTCAGAGGCATCAAAGGCTTGCCGATATCGGGCAGGCAATCCGGCCATCTCCGGCCCATTACGCGCAGCACGGGCAACTGATGGCCGAGTCATGTGCCGGCGCTAGCGCATGAGTTCGCGGGAGACGAATCGCCAGATATGACTGTCGGCAAACAGCCCGAAGCGGAAGTTGCGGGTTTTCGAATGTCAGCCGCAAACCGGTCACCCCAGACACGGGCCTTGGTCATGCGAATGAATCACCCTCAGGCAACCTGATTCACCCGTCAGGTTCTATTCGATTGCGTATCAAACCCGCTACCAGCGAGCAAAGCGACAATCTGTGCCGTACCTTCATTGAAGCAACGGCGCATCGGAATGCGGCATGATGAAACCGCAATTGCGCGGAAGTGGCAAGGCCGACTGAGGGGAATGGGGCATTGAGATGCAAGCTTAAGTACCCCATGTCTGCGGACGCGTTCCTCGATGCTTTTGCTCCAACGGGGACTTTCGACGACTTAGTTCCAGTACGTAAGAAAATGCGCCTAGGTGAATCCCTTCTTTTCTCTTTCTGTCCGGTTATATGTTCCTGGCTCAGTGCCTATGTGTTTCTGAAATCATATCGGTGGATAAGAGCGGGCTTCTTGGAAGGGGAAAGTTGATGCTCAGCGCAGGTTAAGTCTGGAATTGCAAAAGCAGGTCCGAATCTGAGGGGGTGTTTTTTTCGAGGCGCCAGGGCCTTAGCGTTTAATCCGGGGTGATCATGAAAGCCGAGATTATCTTCTTCCGCTTTTCCATCCTTGCTGCAGCAATTGGTTTCTTAAGCTTCGGGGCATACGGGGCCTATTCTTCTTACCATCATCGGGAATTCAGTAGCGCCCTAGTTCAGTTTGAGGAAAAGCAAAGCCAGCATCTTTCGCCAACTCAAGCGGCGGCCTTGGCGGAGGCACATCGAAGAATGGCTCGCTATTCAAGGTCAGTAGTCAATTCATGGATAGCGGCTTTCGTCTTTCCAGTTCTTGTAATGCTTCTATTTTTTGCAGTTCGTTGGGCTCTCACGGGCAGGTTGCGATTTTGAATGGCTAATCCGTGGCTCGATGGCACATGCGTCGGCGACAATTAATGTCGGTGAATTGATAGAGATTCTCGACGCGTCATGGGGCATCTATGCATGAGGGCGCAAAGACTAGCTAATAGGCGTTGGGCGCCGTCGGAGACGGAGTGCCCGCTCGGTCCTGCATCACTGCGCGTCCGCCAAGGATGCCGAACGCCTCTGGCCTGTCCAGGTCATGAGGCGGCGCAGCCGCAACGTCGCGGCGGTCGCGCTGGCCAACAAGGACGCCCAGACCATCTGGGCGCTGCTGGCGCATGAAGAGCGATACGATGCTTCCCGGCGGCAGGGTTGCGGCGGGCCGTCCTTTGGCTGATGAAGCTGGATCGGTCTAGTAGATATCCAGTGACCGTTCGCCTCGCTCCGCACCAATCCGCAGCCGAGTCGAGGCGCCGATGCAGGTCCGCCAGGATGTTGTCGACGACCACAGACTCGTACACGCAGATGTGCAAACGAGATGAACCGCTCATTGGCGAGTCTGCCGGGCATTGCAACTGTCCTTGGCCCAGATGTGGCATTCTTTTGTCACGTTTTAGCGGGCAACACTAGGGAAGCCATGGACAATTATACGAAGGGAGTACTTGCCGCTATTGCAGTGGGTGTCTGGGTGATAGCACTGCAATTGATGACCACTCACAGACCTCCGCCTACCGTTGGCGATCTCCGTGAGCTTCGCGACATGGCTGACGCTTCGCAACGACAGGAGGCAAGGTCAAGAATCCTCAAGTCGCTACCCCTTGTGCATGTACAAGGTGGCAGCCTCGATGTAATCATCGAGGACTAGGCTGTCGTTGCTTACGACGCGCCCCTGCGCTCACATGAGATCAGTCTTGTTCATATCGGGCTTCGACATTTGCCTCAATCTCCGCCATGCGATCTTCTACCGCAGCGACGCAGCCTGCCGTGTTGCTTTGACTAAGGGTTGGTCGGTGGCAAGCATCTTCCTGCGTCATCCCAAGGGAGGAGGCAGCCTCGTATCCGCGGATGAACTCCACGCAATCGCCAGAGCATTCGTTTCCCTTGTAGTACACCTTGCCAGTGGTCGAACGTGCGATTCCAGACTCGCTAAAGTCGGACTCAATGCGGGCGTTCATGTCCTGACACGAAGGAGTTCGTAAGCACTTCGCCTCCTCCTGCTGACGCCGCCGAGGCTCCAGATATTCTGGTTCTAGGATAATGAAATAGAAGAGCGCCGCTACTATGGCAGGCACAATCCACTTTTCCATACCCCCTCCGAAAGTGCCGCTAGAACTCGCCCCGAGAACTAAGGTTAGATTACCCTGTCAGTGCAGGGCAAACGGGGAGTAGTACGACTGGAAAGGGGGGCGCCTAGTAATTTGTTATGCGGACAGCCCTCGAATGCAGGTGAAAGAAGGCAAATCGATACGCGTGCCCAACGAATAGTCCGTAACAATGCATACGCGGACATCTCTCCGCCTACTTGCTGTCAGGTGCTCGCAACATGACCCACACACTTCGGATTGGCTTTGCACTGGCAATGGCTTGGTGGCTGTTACTTACCGCGCACGTGCTGTTTGAGTTGGCCTTTCCTGCCCGAAGCAACATCTTTCTCCTTAGCTCGTTCCCGGCACATGAAGCTCAAACCGCTGAAGAGTTCATTCGAGGCTGGGAGCGAAAAATGGCCATAGAACGGCTGGCTTTCTCTTACCTCGTCCCGGCCGCTGCGATTGTTGGCTTAGCATGGCTCTCCGCGTGGGTGTCGCGGACATCATATGAGCGACCATAAGTTCGCAGCTAACAAGCGGTTCCAGGTGACGGCCTCGCCGCGCTCGGCCGCGCCTGAACCGCTGCGCTGCCGGTAGCAGTCACTCTCGAAAGGCGGCAGTTGGCAAATTCTGTTGAAAAACTCCGGCGGTGGCGATGGGTAGCCGTCCCCGGGCATCGCCGCTTTTGGCGATCCTGCGGATCAGCCCCTCTTCAGCGTGCTTCGTTGGCCTCCTTTGTGGCCGTTTCTCAGGGTTTTCGCATCAAGCACAGACACCTATCCTGAGAGGCGGACCTTGCGGCATCAGCTTGGCCAGGCGGCGAAGGTTCTGCACCGTCGCGGCTAGGGTGAATTCGTCGTTTGCGCCAGTCAGGCCGCGCAGGCGCAGCCGATCGAGCTTCAGGATTCGCTTGAGGTGCGCAAAGAGCATCTCGACCTTCTTCCGCTCGCGGCGTGATCGTCGATACGCTGACGTCTTCGCAATTTGACGTGCCACGTCGCGGGCCGATTCATGGATGCTGCGACGTTACCCCAAAATTGAGTAGCACCGTGGTTTAGAGTCCGACCCAAGACCCCAGGAGGTCGGACGTGAAGAAGCGGTATTCGGAAGAGCAGATCATCGGATTTCTGAAGGAAGCGG
>NZ_JAUASX010000021.1 GCF_030345715.1 Solimonas sp. SE-A11 | reverse complement strand
CTTCGATAGGCGTGGTCTGCCGCGCACGCTGGAGCCAGATTCGTGCAGCCGAGGGCTGAGTCCTGCAAAGGCGGCAAACTGCCTCGCCGTGCCGAAGCGCTGGGCATGGCCGACGTAGGCTAGCAGGACAGCGATAGTGCGCTCGCCCAAACCCGGTATGGAGTCCAGCAGTTCACGCTTTCCCTTCAGGTCGGGGTCGTCGTCGATGGTCTGCTTGATCGCCTGCTCGATGCGTTCGAGTTCGTCAGCCAGCCACTTCAGGTGAGTCTGCAGGCTTTCCCGGATTTCATCCCGGGCGCTCTCCATGCGGTTCTTTTCCTGGGTCTGGATCTCAACCAGGGCCTGGTGACGCAGCACCAGGGCACGCAGGGCCCGCTCGCTGCGGGAGGGCGGCCGCCAGGCCTGCGGTTGCTTCTCCTTGCAAAAACTGGCCAGCACGCGGGCATCAACCGCGTCCGTCTTAACCCGCAAGCCCAAGGATTCGGCATGCGCCTTGGCCAAAGCCGGGTTGATCACCGAGACCTTGTGACCGAAATCCGCCAGGGTCTGGGCGGCTAGTTCCCAATAAATGCCGGTGGCTTCCAGGCAGACCCAGGCTGAAGACCCAAGGTTCTTCTGCAGCCATTGGCGCAACGTATCCAGGCCGGCCGGGTTGTTGGGAACAACCTTGCTGCGGAATTTCTGGCCCAGTAGCAGGGCACAGTCCAACTTGGCTTTGGACACATCAATGCCGAGATAGGTGATCTCACTCATGTCTTGCGCAATCCGCCTTGTGAATGCTGGCTCTTGGAATATTCCAGGCCGAAGATACTGTTCGATTTCTCGCAAGGGAAAAACGAGCAGCCGGCGCATTCATCTACGTCACGGATTGAGCATCCAAGGGTGGGCTCGGCGTCCGGCTGATCTGCCTGCCAAAGAGCGACTCCGGCAGGCACAGCTACAATACAAGGGTGGGCAGAGCGCAGCGTGCCCACCAGCCTGGCCCGATAACGGTGGTCTGAAGCCCACGCTGCGTTCGCAGTTAAATTACTCCGACCCCTTTTCTCGACCCCTTTTCTCTACCTAAACGATGCGCAGTTGAACCCCTGATACATCTGGCCGGTAGCAGGGTTTAACTTCGAGCTCCGTATTCCTCGTTGTCTGACGAACTTGGAGTACTCCATATCTACCCGCTCGCACACCTTTCCAAAAATAACGCCCACATTCCCGCCTACTGCTGAAGCAACTCGCGAACCCCAGGTTGGATCCTCAGCGAGAAGAATGCCGGCCATTACCCTGTTCACGCTATGGCCGACAGCCACCCTGCCATTTTCGTTTATCACGTAAACCAAGTCCCCAGCCTGAATTTTAGAGAATTCATCCCATCCGCTTTGATGTGGGGAAAGATCAAAGAAGGCGCTCTTACCAAGCTCCTCATATATCTTCTGATGGTTCCTGCCGACGATATTTGATACTAGGTAGTAGGCCATTAGATTGCGCCGAATCTCTTAAGCAGTTCTAGCTGCTTTTTGAAGCTTTTCTGTATCCAAGCTGGAATCAAGCGTAACGTTCACGTTGAAGATCGCGCGTGGCACACCTATGCTCTTTGCAGTATTGATTCCAAGTGGTGCCCCGCTGCTGCTTTATAACATTGCCAATACAGCGTCAAAAAGTACTGACGCCTAAACTCCTGATCTTTTCCCTTCAGATCCTCGCCTGAGCCAATGTGCTGCATTAGATCGTATGCGACCGCTGCTACGGAATTGTCTTTTAGATCGACACTAACCGGGCCAGAAATACTCATGTTGTCTGCCACTGGATATCCTCCTCTTTGTCTGGTGTTGAAAAGCGAAGACATGGGGGACCACGCCAAGATTTTTCCTTGTGCCAAAGCACTGCCGGATCGAATCATGCGACAACTACCGCAGCGGCGCGACCTGACGACAGCGTCAGGTCAATATATGTCGCTATTGCCTCGCCCACCCCGATAGCCGCGTAGCCGCCCCAATCAACGCCCCCACCGTCACCAACGCAATCCCCACCCCCAGCAAGGGCGTCAGCGCCTCGCCCAACACCGGCCACGCCAACAACGCCGAGATCGCAGGCACCGTCGCCATCACCGCCGCCAGCCGCGTCGGCCCCAGCTCCGCCACCGCGCGGGTGTAGAGCACCATGGCCACGATCACCACCAGCACGCCCTGGTAGCCGGCCTGCAGCAGGATCTCGTGCCAGGGGGCCACGCTGATGTGCTTGGGCAGGAACAGGATGTAGATCGGCAGGAAGATCAGCGCGGAGGTCACGGACATGCCGGCCGCAGCATCCCAGGGCTTGATCTGCCAGCGGCGCACCAGGATCGTGAACACACACCAGGCAGTGCTGGCGCTGACGAAGAGCAGGTCGCCGATCCAGCTGTTGCCGGCAAAGCCGTGGCTGAAGGTCTGCACCGCCATGCAGGCGACGCCAGCGCCGATCACCAGCAGCGCGATCTGCTTCTGCGTGCTCGGGCGCTCGCCCAGGAACATCCAGGCGAGGATGGCGGTGAGGAAGGGCATCATGCCGCTGAGCAGGATGGAGCCGTGTGCGGCGGGGGCGAAGTAGAAGCCGCTGTAGCAGAGCAGCGCGTAGCCCAGGCCGCCGGTGAGGGTGCAGGCGAACAGGCGGCGCAGGTTCTTGAGCGTGCCGAGGCCGCGCATGAACAGCAGCGGGGAGAGCAGCACGGCGGCGACGCCGAAGCGCAGGGCGGTGACGTCAAACGCGGTGAGCGTGCCCTTGCCGGCCATGCGTGAGACCAGGATGAAGCCGGTCCAGATGATGACGGTGAGGGCGGCGAAGAGGTAGCCGCGGCGGAGTTGGTCGGGGGATTCTGTGGGCGTGTTCATGGGCTTCTTCCTTCTTTGTTCTCTCTCCCCTTGTGGGAGAGAGTTAGATAGAGGGGGCTCTGAAGCTGCGGTGATGCGCATCAGGCTTCCCCCTCTCCCCAACCCCTCTCCCGCGAGGGGAGAGGGGCTTAGGGCAAAACTTCAGGCAAAAAAAATCCGGGGTCGCTTGCGCTGACCCCGGATTGGCTTGGCAGCCTTGTCGCTGCGGGATCAGACGCCCAGGTAGTCGAGAATGCCCTCGGCAGCCTGGCGGCCTTCGTAGACGGCGGTGACGACGAGGTCGGAACCACGCACCATGTCGCCGCCCGCGAAGACTTTCGGGTTGGCGGTCTGGAAGCGCTTCCTCTCGCTGGTGTCGACGCGGCCGTCGGCCTGCAGCTTGATGTCGTGCTGGGCGAACCAGTCGGCCGGGCTCGGGCGGAAGCCGAAGGCGATCACCACGCGGTCGGCGGGGATGATCTGCTCGGAGCCGGGGACCACTTCCGGCTTGCGGCGGCCGCGCGCGTCGGGGGCGCCGAGACGGGTCTCGACCACCTTCACGCCTTCCACCTTGCCGTTGCCCACGATCTCCACCGGCGAGCGGTTGAAGACGAACTTCACGCCTTCTTCCTTGGCGTTGCTGACTTCGCGCTTGGAGCCGGGCATGTTGGCCTCGTCACGGCGATAGACGCAGGTGACGCTGCTGGCCTGCTGGCGCGCGGAGGTGCGCACGCAGTCCATGGCGGTGTCGCCGCCACCAAGCACGACGACCTTCTGGCCGGCCATGTCGATGAAGTCAGCTGGGTTCTTCTCCCAGCTCATGACGCGGTTGATGTTGCTCACCAGGAAGGGCAGGGCCTCGTGGACGCCCGGCAGGTCTTCACCCGGGAATTCGCCCTTCATGTAGGTGTAGGTGCCCATGCCGAGGAACACGGCGTCGTATTCGTCGAGCAGCGTCTTGAACGGGATGTCCTTGCCGATCTCGGTGTTCAGGCGGAACTCGATGCCCATGCCCTCGAACACTTCGCGGCGGCGCAGCATCACTTCCTTCTCCAGCTTGAAGGGAGGGATACCGTAGGTCAGCAGGCCGCCGATCTCGTTGTACTTGTCGAACACCACGGCCTTGACGCCGTTGCGGGTCAGGATGTCCGCGGCGCCCAGGCCGGCGGGGCCGGCGCCGACGATGGCCACGCGCTTGCCGGTGGGCACCACGCCGGACATGTCCGGGCGCCAGCCCTGCTTGAAGGCCTCGTCGGTGATGTACTTCTCGACGTTGCCGATGGTCACGGCGCCGAAGCCGTCATTGAGCGTGCAGGCGCCTTCGCAGAGGCGGTCCTGCGGGCAGACGCGGCCGCAGACTTCCGGCAGGGTGTTGGTCTTGTGCGAGAGCTCGGCCGCCATGAACAGGTTGCCTTCCTGCACCAGCTTCAACCAGTTGGGGATGAAGTTGTGGACCGGGCACTTCCACTCGCAGTAGGGGTTGCCGCATTCCAGGCAGCGCCCGGCCTGCGTGCTCGCCTGTTCCTGCGGGAACTGGCCGTAGATCTCGCGCCAGTCGTGCAGGCGCACTTCCGCAGGCACCTTCTTCGGGTCCTGGCGCCCGATCTCGATGAACTGCATGACATTCTTCTTTGCCATCTTGATATCCCTGGGTCGCGGGGCCGATTAAGCCGCGGCCTTGATTGCAACGAGCAGCGAGCCGATGTCGGCCGCCTTGGGCTTCACCAGCCAGAACTTGCCGACGAAATCACGCCAGTCGTCGAGGATCTGCTGGGCCCACACGGAGCCGGTGGCGTTGACGTGTTCCTGGATCAGCGAGCGCAGGTAGTGCTGGTGCGCTTCCATGTGCTCGGCCACGATGCGGGTGGTGTCGATCAGCTCGTGGTTGTAGCGGTCCACGAAGCTGCGCGACTCGTCCAGCACGTAGGCGAAGCCACCGGTCATGCCGGCGCCGAAGTTCACGCCGCACTCGCCGAGGATCACGGCGACGCCGCCGGTCATGTATTCGCAGCCATGGTCGCCGCAGCCTTCCACCACGGTCAGCGCGCCGGAGTTGCGCACGCCGAAGCGCTCGCCCGCGGTGCCCGCGGCGAACAGCGAGCCGCCGGTGGCGCCGTACAGGCAGGTGTTGCCGATGATGGCGGTCTCGTTGCTCTTGAAGCGGCTGCCCTTGGGCGGCTTGATCACGATACGGCCGCCGGCCATGCCCTTGCCGACGTAGTCGTTGGCGTCGCCTTCCAGCTCCAGGTTCAGGCCGCCGGCGTTCCACACGCCGAAGGACTGGCCCGCGGTGCCGTTGAGGCGGATGGTGATCGGCGCGTCGGACATGCCGAGGTTGCCGTGGCGCTTGGCGATCTCGCCGGAGAGGCGCGCGCCGATCGAGCGGTGCACGTTCTGCACGCTGTACTCGAACACGCCGCCGCTCTTGGCCTCGATGGCGGAGAGCGCGTCGGCCACCATCTGCTCGGCCAGCTCGCCCTTGTCATGCGGCGGGTTGGCGGAGATGCAGCTGTGGCCGGACTCGTGCGCCATGCCGGCCGCGGACAGCAGCGGCGACAGGTCGAGGTTGTTCTGCTTGTCGCTCTCGCCCGCGGAGATCTCCATGAGATCGGTGCGGCCGATCAGCTCGTTGAGCGAACGCACGCCGATGGCGGCCAGCCACTCGCGGGTCTCCTCGGCCACGAAGCGGAAATAGTTCATCACCATTTCCGGCAGGCCGATGAAGTGCGACAGGCGCAGTACCTTGTCCTGGGTGGCCACGCCGGTGGCGCAGTTGTTCAGGTGGCAGATGCGCAGGTACTTGCAGCCCAGCGCCACCATCGGCGCGGTGCCGAAGCCGAAGCTCTCGGCGCCGAGCACGGCGGCCTTGACCACGTCCAGGCCGGTCTTGAGGCCGCCGTCGGTCTGCACGCGGACCTTCTCGCGCAGGCCGTTCATGCGCAGGGTCTGGTGGGTCTCGGACAGGCCGAGCTCCCAGGGAGTGCCCGCGTACTTCACCGAGGTGATCGGCGAGGCACCGGTGCCGCCGTCGTAACCGGAGATGGTGATCAGGTCGGCATAGGCCTTGGCCACGCCAGCCGCGATGGTGCCCACGCCCGGGCCGGACACCAGCTTCACGGAAACCAGCGCCGACGGGTTGACCTGCTTCAGGTCGAAGATCAGCTGCGCGAGGTCTTCGATGGAGTAGATGTCGTGATGCGGCGGCGGCGAGATCAGGGCGACGCCCGGCTTGGCGTAGCGCAGGCCGGCGATCTGCTCGTTGACCTTGTCACCAGGCAGCTGGCCACCTTCGCCGGGCTTGGCGCCCTGGGCGACCTTGATCTGCAGCACCTCGGCGCTGGACAGGTACGCCGGGGTCACGCCGAAGCGGCCGGACGCCACCTGCTTGATCTTGGAGTTCTTCTCGGTGCCGTAGCGGCGCGGGTCTTCGCCGCCTTCACCGGAGTTGGAGCGGCCGCCCAGGCGGTTCATCGCCGTGGCCAGCGCCTCGTGCGCCTCGGGGGAGAGGGCGCCCAACGACATGCCGGCGGAGTCGAAGCGCTTGAGGATGGCCTCGGCGGATTCCACCTCGCTGATGTCGATCGGCTTCACGTCGCCGCGGAACTTCAGCAGGTCGCGGAACATCGCCACGGGGCGGTGGTTCACCAGCTCCGCGAATTCCTTGTACTTGCCGTAGTCGCCCGACTGCACGGCCGCGTGCAGGGTGTTGATGATGTCCGGGTTGTAGGCGTGGTACTCGCCGTTGTGCACGTACTTCAGCAGGCCGCCCTGGTCGAGCTGCTTGCGCGGGTTCCAGGCCACGGCGGCCAGCGCGGCCTGTTCGGCCTGCAGGTCGGCGAAGCGCGCGCCCTGGATACGGTTGACGGTGCCCTCGAAGCAGAGCTCCACCACCTCGTCGTGCAGGCCCACGGTCTCGAACAGCTGCGCACCGCGGTAGCTGGCGATGGTGCTGATGCCCATCTTCGAGATGATCTTGTACAGGCCCTTGTTGATGCCCTTGCGGTAGGCCTGCGCCAGGTACGGCAGCTCCTTGCCCTTGATCTCGCCGCGCTCGGCCATGTCGTACAGGCTGGCGTAGGCGAGATAGGGGTAGATCACCGAGGCGCCGTAGCCGAGCAGGCAGGCGAACTGGTGCGAGTCACGCGCGGTGGCGGTCTCGGCCACGATGTTGCAGTCGGCGCGCAGGCCTTCCAGGGTCAGGCGGTGATGCACCGCGCCCACGGCGAGCAGCGCATGCACCGGCAACTTGCCCTTGACGATGGCACGGTCGGACAGCACCAGGATCACCTTGCCATCACGGGCCGCGGCCACGGCCTGGTCGCAGACGCCGCGCACGGCGTCCTGCAGGCCCAGGGCGGGGTCGTAGTTCAGGTCGATGATCGCGTTGGGGTAGCCCTGGTCGTGCAGCGACAGCAGCTTGCGGTACTTGGTCTCGCTCAGCACCGGCGAGTCCACCAGCAGGCGCGCGGCGCGCTCCGGGGTTTCCTCGAACATGCTGTTCTCGGCGCCCAGCGAGCACTCCAGCGACATCACGATCTGCTCGCGCAGCGGGTCGATCGGCGGGTTGGTCACCTGCGCGAACTGCTGGCGGAAGTAGTCGTAGACCGAGCGTTCCTTCTGCGACAGCACCGCGAACGGGGTGTCGTCACCCATGGAGCCCACGGTCTCCTGGCCGCTCTCGGCCAGCACGCGCAGCACCTGGTCGCGCTCTTCATAAGAGAGGCCGAACAGCTTCTCGTAGACGCGCACCTGGTCGCCCGGCAGCTTCTCAAGCTTGCCGGCGTCGTCGATAAGCACGGCTTCCAGGCGCTTGATGCCCTGCTTGAGCCACTGCTTGTAGGGGCGGCGGCCGGCGAGCATCTTGTCGATGTCGGCCGGGCGCATCAGGCTGCCGTTCTCGGTATCCACGGCCAGGATTTGGCCCGGACGCAGGCGGCCCTTCTCGAGCACGCTCTCCGGCGGGTAGTCGTACACGCCGATCTCGGAGGCCACGGTCAGCACGCGGTTGCGGGTGATGACATAGCGGGTGGGGCGCAGGCCGTTGCGGTCGGTGGCGCAGGCGGCGTAGCGGCCGTCGGTCAGCACGATGCCGGCCGGGCCGTCCCAGGGCTCCATCTGCAGCGAGTTGTATTCGTAGAACGCGCGCTGGTCGGCGTCCAGGCTTTCCACGTTCTGCCAGGCGGGCGGGATCAGCGCGCGCATCGCCTGGAACAGGTCCATGCCGCCGGCCAGCAGCACTTCCAGCATGTTGTCGAGCGACTGCGAGTCCGAGCCATCCATGGTCACCAGCGGGGAGATCTCGCTGATGTCCGGCAGGTTGGCGCACTGGTACTTCTTGGCGCGCGCCAGCGCCCACTTGCGGTTGCCGGCGACGGTGTTGATCTCGCCGTTGTGTGCCAGGAAGCGGAACGGCTGGGCCAGCCGCCACTTGGGCATGGTGTTGGTGGAGAAGCGCTGGTGGAACACGCAGAGCGAGCTCTCCAGGTCCTCGTCACTGAGGTCCACGTAGAAGACCGGCAGGTACGAGGGCATCACCAGGCCCTTGAACACCAGCACGCGCGAGCTCAGCGAGGTGATGTAGAAGTCGCCGTCGCCGGCGGCGTCGATCGCCTTCTCGGCGCGGCGGCGCGCCTTGAACAGGGCGAGGTCGAAGTTGCTCACGTCCTTGCCGGCGGTGATGAACACCTGCTCCACCTGGGGCAGGGTGCGCAGCGCTTCGGCACCGCAGGCTTCCGGATTCACCGGCACCTTGCGCCAGCCAGCCAGCACCAGGCCATTGGCCGCGCAGGCCTCGGCCATCAGCTCGCGCGCTCGCGCGGCCACGGTCTCGTTGGTGGACAGGAAGACGTTGCCCGCGGCGTAGGGCGCGCGCGCATCCAGCTTGATGCCGGCTTCCTTGGCCTTCATGCGCAGGAAGCGGTCCGGCTTCTTCATCAGCAGGCCGCAGCCGTCGCCGGTCTTGCCGTCGGCGGCGATGGCACCACGGTGGGTCATGCGAGCCAGGGCACCAATGGCCGTCTCAACCACCCAATGGGAGGGTTGATCGTCCATCTGCACGATGAGCCCGAAGCCGCAGCTGTCGCGCTCGAATTCCGGGCGGTAAAGCCCTTGCTGGGTTGTCATGACCTTTCTACCTTGCGTTTGAGTACAGCTTTCCAACGGCGACACTTCTCCCGGCCTGCGGTTTGGCGCGGCCTGCGGACACTTTGCGGGTGACCAGACGGGAGCGAATCGCTGCGGTGCAACATTCCATTATAAGAATGGAACGCGGAGCGTCAATCACAGGCCCGAAATGGAACCGTTTTCACAAATTGGCCTTCCCCCATTCAGCAAAAAAGCCCGGCAAAGCCGGGCTCAATGAGCAAGATCGGGGCCAATTAGCGGTTGAAGGCGTAGAAATCCAGGATTTTAGCGCTGTCGTGTAAAATCACCCGGAATCGGGCGTTATCGGCGTCGGGATCGGCGAAGGCCAGCCCCTGATAGTTTCCGGCCAGGGCCGCGCAGCCAGCAACGCTTGCCTGTACCGGCAATGCCCCGCCATAGCCCTTGCCGCTGTCGATACGCCCGCTCAAGGCGCAGTCTCCGGCGCCAGCCGTGATGCCGCCGTCGGCCGCCACCGTGAAGCGGGTGGGGGTACCGCCCAGCAATGCCTGGTAGCTGCCCGCCAGCTCCGGCCCCGCGGCCGCCGGCTGCGGCTCGTCCAGGGCCGCCGTCAGCGTGGCCGGCCCCGTGGCCGCCGGTACCCGGCGCCAGGCCTTGCCGGCGTCGCGCACGTACAGCGCCGCCGCCGGGCTGTCGGAGTCCGGCGCCAGCAGCACGAAGCCGCGCCCGTCCGCCGCCGCAAAGCCCCAGCCGGAAGACCCCGCCGCATCGCCGTCCAGCCGCAGCGCGTGAGCGCCGCTGGCCAGCGCCGGCAACTCCAGCTTGGGCCCCGGAATCTCCTTGTCGTCCTTGTCGCTGCAGCCGGCCAGGGCCAGCGCGGCGGCGAGCAACATCACCGCATGGCGGGCGCTCACGGCGCGGCACCCAGCAGGCCGCGCAGCTGGATCTTCACCAACTCCTCATTGCTGCGACGCCCCTGCGGCACGCCCTCGACCACCGTCACCGGGATCGCGTGCGTCTTCATCACGTTGAGCTCCGACAGCGCGCTGTCATCCTGCAGGATCACCACGCCCGCCGGCGGCGCGATCACGTCGTTGGCGAACGAGATGCCGGGGAGCGCCACGCCCGCGCCATAGCCCACGGCCACCGGGCTGTCGGACAGCTTCTCGAAGAACACCGGCTGGAATTCCGTGGCCAGGCCCATGCGCGCGAAGCGGAAGGGCAGGGCCGCCGCCTGGCCCGTCGCCGTCACCTTGGGGATGTTGAGGTTGAGCCCCACGCCCGGGGGCAGCAGCGGCTGGCCCGCAACGCGGTTGTCCTCCAGCGTGTCGACCAGCTTCACCACCACGTCCGCGATCTCGTATTCCAGCGCGCCTTCCGCCAGCGCCGTGTGCGAGCGCGCCTCCGTGCCCTCGTAGCTCGCCGCGATCGCCGGGATGCCGCGGTTCACCGCATAGAGCAGGTTGTTGACCGTGCCGGAGGAATTGTTGATGAGCCCGGTGTTGTTGCCTTCGTTGAAGCCCGACACCACCAGGTCCGGCTGCTGACCCCAGCGCTTCACCGCCACCACGTCGAGCCCGTGCAGCATCGACATCACCGGCGTGCCGTCCACGTAGAACACATCCGCGTCGCCCGGGTCCTTGCCCACGCCCGGCGAGCCCGCCGCGACGCTGCCATGGCGGCTGGCCTTGGCCATCGGCGTCACCGGCGTGAGGAAATTCATCGAGCCGCCGCGGCCGCTGTTGTTCTGCGTCGGTGCCGACACGATCACGTCATGCCCGGCGGCTTTCAGGCGCTGGTACAGCGCGCGGATATTCGCCGTCTCGAACCCGTCGTCGTTGGACAGCACGATGTTCAGCGCCTGGGCCGGCGCGGCCAGGGTGGTGATTCCCAATACCAGGAGCAGCTGTGTCGCTTTCATTTGTAGTGGTCTCCTCATGCGCGAATTGCGCCTGGGGAGACTAGGGAGTCGGCCGTCGCCGCCGACAACCCTGTCTGCATATCTGCAAATGGATGAAATCTGATCGAACGGTCGGGTGGTTTTGTCTGCTTTTCCTGGGCTTGGATCATCAAGCCTGCGCGGGCTCCGAGGTCCCTGCGGTTCACCCTTCGACAGGCTCAGGGCGAACGGAAACCGTGCGGCTTTCTCGTTGGATGAAAGCCGGCTCGCCCTCGATACGCCAACGTCCGCTCATCCCGAGTGATCCGCCGTGGCGGGTTGTATCGAGGGACGCGGCACTCGGGAGGAACGGGTTGGCGGAAGGCGTAGGGATGACGCGACGGACGATGGCATGTCCCCACACCCGCTCACACCGAGTAGCGCAGCGTATCGAGGTGCGCCCTTGCTCCGCGTGGAACATACGCAACATTCGTAGGATGTGGTGAGCGCAGCGAACCGCATCATTCAGGCTCCGATGCGTTTCGCTGCGCTCACCACGTCCTACGGAAAGCCTTAGAGTCTTATCTCAAGCGCCGCGGATCAAACAGCCGCTCATGCTCATCCAGCGCATAGCGATCCGTCATGCCCGCGATGTAGTCCGCCACCACGCGCGCGCGGCCGGCTTCGTCTTCGGCGTGCTTGGCTTCGTCATGGAAATCCGGCGGCAGCAGTTTCACGTCGCCGTGCAGCGCGTCGAATATCTCGCGTACCACGCGCTGCGCTTTCGTCGTCATGCGGTAGACGCGGTGATGACGGTAGAGGTTGTCGAACAGGAATTTCTTCAGCGCGCGCGACTCGGCGGCGATCTCGTCGCTGTAGGCCATCAGCGGCTTGTCGTGCTGGCGCACCTCGTCGATGCTCTTCGGCTTCGCGGCCTGGATGTTGGCGCGCGAGGTTTCGGTGAGGTCCACCACCAGGGTGTTGATGATGCGGCGCGTGGTCTCGTGGCGCGCCTGCTTGGCGGTGAGCGCGCCATGCGCCTTCAGCGCTGCGTCATGGTGCCGACGGAACAGCGCGACGTCGCGCAGTTGTTCCACGGTGAGCAATTCGGCGCGCAGGCCGTCGTCGATGTCGTGGTTGTTGTACGCGATCTCGTCGGCCAGGTTGGCGAGTTGCGCTTCCAGGCTCGGCTGCTGGCGATTGATGAAGCGCTCGCCGATTTCGCCGAGCTTGCGCGCGTTCTTCAGCGAGCAGTGCTTGAGGATGCCTTCGCGTGCTTCGAAGGAGAGATTGAGCCCGCGAAAGCTCGCGTACTTGTCCTCCAGGTGATCGACTACGCGCAACGACTGCAGGTTGTGCTCGAAACCGCCGTAGGGCTGCATGCAGCTGTTGAGCGCGTCCTGTCCGGCGTGGCCGAAGGGCGTGTGCCCCAGGTCGTGCGCCAGCGAGATCGCCTCGGAGAGATCCACGTTGAGCTGCAGGTTGCGCGCGATGGTGCGCGCGAGCTGCGCCACTTCCAGCGAGTGCGTCAGGCGCGTGCGGAAGTGATCGCCTTCATGGTTGATAAAGACCTGCGTCTTGTACTCGAGCCGACGGAACGCGGCGGAGTGGATGATGCGATCACGATCGCGCTGGAACTCGCCACGGTTGCCCGGCGGCGGCTCGGCATGCAGGCGGCCGCGCGACTGCGCTTCATTGGCGGCGTAGGGGGCGAGGTCGCTCATCGTGGGAGGAGTCTAATGAGTTTGCTCTCTGCTTGTAGTCCCCTCGCCCGCTTGCGGGAGAGGGCTAGGGAGAGGGTGCTGTAAAGCTTGAAGCTGGTGCGATAAGCGAGAGCTACAGAAACCCTCTCCCCCATCCCCTCTCCCGCAAGCGGGCGAGGGGTGAAAAACGTGGAACAACGTCACTGCTGGGTGAAATGCTCCAGCGTCGCCTGCAGCGCCGCCTTGTCGAAATCACCGCTGACCACGGCCAAGCCGATGCCGCGCATCAGCACCAGGCGCAGCTTGCCGTTGGCCACCTTCTTGTCGTGGCCCATCAGCTCCAGGAACTGGTCCGGCGTCATGCCGGCCGGCGGCTTCACCGGCAGGCCGGCGCGGGCGACGAGCTGCGTGCAGCGCTCGGCGTCCTTCGCGCTCATCCAGCCCAGGCGCGCGGAGAGATCGGCGGCCATCACCAGGCCCGTGGCCACGGCCTCGCCGTGCAGCCACTGCGTGTAGCCGGTGTAGGTCTCGATGGCGTGGCCGAAGGTGTGGCCCAGGTTCAGCAGGGCGCGCGGACCGGCGCCGCCGGCGAGCGATTCGCGCTCGTCCTGCGCCACGATGCGGGCCTTGAGCTCGCAGCTGCGGTAGATCGCCTTGGTCAGCGCGTCGGTGTCGAGCACCAGCAGGTCGTCCAGGCGCTGCTCCAGCCACTTGAAGAAGTCGCTGTCGGCGAGCATGCCGTACTTGATCACTTCCGCGATGCCGGCGAGCAGCTCGCGCTGCGGCAGCGTGCGCAGCGCGGCGGTGTCGGCCAGCACCAGGCGCGGCTGGTGGAAGGCGCCGATCATGTTCTTGCCGCGCGGATGGTTCACGCCGGTCTTGCCGCCGACCGAGGAGTCCACCTGCGCCAGCAGCGTCGTGGGGATCTGGATGAAGTCGATGCCGCGCTGGTAGATCGCCGCGGCAAAGCCGGCCATGTCGCCGATCACACCGCCGCCGAGCGCCACCAGCAGGCCGTCACGGTTGAGGCGCGCGCCGAGCATCCAGTCGAGCACGCGCTCCACCGTCGCCCAGCTCTTGTGCTCCTCGCCCGCCGGCAGCACCAGAGCGTCTTCTTCCTTTAAATTCAATGCTTTAAGCACGTGCGCCAGGTACAGCGGCGCAACGTTGCTGTCGGTCACCAGCTTCAGCCGGCGGCCTTCGGCCTTGGCGTACTGGCGGGCGTCGGCCAGCAGGCCGGCACCGATACGGATCGGGTAGCTGCGATCCGCCAGCTCGACAGTCAGGGACTTCATGCGCGTTTACAGATCCAGGTTGCTGACCAGCAGGGCGTTCTTCTCGATGAAGTCGCGGCGCGGCTCCACCTGCTCACCCATCAGCGTGGTGAAGATCTGGTCCGCCGCGACGGCGTCCTCGATGTTCACGCGCACTAGGCGACGGTTGGCCTTGTTCAGCGTGGTCTCCCACAGCTGCTCGGGGTTCATCTCGCCCAGGCCCTTGTAGCGCTGGATGCCCAGGCCACGGCGGGCTTCACTGAGCAGCCAGTTGAAGACGTCGTCGATGCTCGACACGGCCACCGGCTGGCGCTCGCCGCGCTTCACCTGCGCACCGGCGCCGATCAGGCTGGCGGTGGTCTCGCGCAGCGCGGCGATGCGGCGGTAGTCGGCACCGGCGAAGAAGTCGTGGTTGAAGCTGAAGATCTGGGTGTTGCCGTGGAAGCGGCGCGAGACTTCCAGCAGTGGACCCTCGGCGCCCATCTGCGGCGTGACCGAGAAGCTGCCGACCAGGCCACCTTCGTTCAGGGCCAGGAAGAAGCGCTCGGCCCAGCCGCGCAACTCGTTCTCGTCGCTGGGCGGCACCGGCGCCAGGCGCGCCAGGGTCTGCAGCACGTGGTGGTCGTAGCGGCGGCCCAGGCGCTCGATGCTGCCCTGCACCGCGGCGTACTCGCGCACCAGGCGCTCCAGCTCGGCCGTCGGCAGTGCCGGCTGGCCCTCGGCCGGGATCAGCTGCGCGTCGTTTAGCGCGGTAGCGATCAGCCAGTCGTTGAGGGCGTGGTCGTCCTTCACGTAGGTCTCGTGCTTGCCGGCCTTCACCTTGTACAGCGGCGGCTGCGCGATATAGATGTGGCCGCGTTCCACCAGCGTGAACATGTGCCGGTAGAAGAAGGTCAGCAGCAGCGTGCGGATGTGCGAGCCGTCCACGTCCGCGTCAGTCATGATGATGATGCGGTGGTAGCGCAGCTTCTCGGGCTTGAACTCGTCCTTGCCGATGCCGCAGCCCAGCGCCGTGATCAGCGTGGCCACTTCCTGGGAAGACAGCATCTTCTCCAGGCGCGCGCGCTCCACGTTCAGGATCTTGCCCTTCAACGGCAGGATCGCCTGGAACTGCCGATCGCGGCCCTGCTTGGCGGAGCCGCCTGCGGAGTCACCCTCGACCAGGAACAGTTCGGACTTGGTCGGGTCCTTCTCCTGGCAGTCCGCCAGCTTGCCGGGCAGGCCCATGCCGTCGAGCACGCCCTTGCGGCGCGTCATGTCGCGGGCCTTGCGCGCGGCCTCGCGGGCGCGGGCGGCTTCCACGATCTTGGCGACGATGATCTTGGCCTCGTTCGGGTTCTCCAGCAGGAAGTTGGCGAGCTTCTCGGTCACCACTTCTTCCACGGCTGGACGGGCCTCGGAGGACACCAACTTCATCTTGGTCTGCGAAGCGAACTTGGGGTCCGGCATCTTCACGGACAGTACGCAGGCCAGGCCTTCGCGCATGTCGTCACCGGTGATGTCGACCTTTTCCTTCTTGGCGACGCCGGATTCCTCGATGTGCTTGTTGATCACGCGGGTCATCGCCGCGCGCAGGCCGGTCAGGTGGGTGCCACCGTCGGATTGCGGGATGTTGTTGGTGTAGCACAGCACCTGTTCTTGGTAGCTGTCGTTCCACTGCATCGCCACTTCCACGGTGATCTCGACCGGGCCGCCGGTGCTGCCGGAGACCATGGCTGCGCCGCTGGCGTAGAACACTTTCTGGCTCAGCGGCGTCTTGGCGCGGTTGATGTACTCGACGAAGCCCTTCACGCCACCGGAGAAGGCAAAGTTCTCCTCCTGGCCGCTGCGCTCGTCGATCAGGCGGATCTTCACGCCGTTGTTGAGGAAGGACAGCTCGCGCAGGCGCTTGGCCAGGATGTCGTAGTGCCACTCGATCTTGCCGAAGATTTCCTCGTCGGCCAGGAAGTGCACTTCGGTGCCGCGGCCTTCGGCCGGGCCCAGGATCTTGAGCGGGGAGACCTCCACGCCGTTCTGCACTTCCACCAGGCGGTTCTGTGGAACACCGCGGGCGAACTCCAGGAAGTGCTTCTGGCCATCGCGGCGGATGGTCAGGGTCATCTTGCTGGACAGGGCATTGACGCAGGACACGCCTACGCCGTGCAGGCCACCGGAGACCTTGTAGCTGTTCTGGTTGAACTTGCCGCCAGCATGCAGCACGCACATCACGATCTCGGCGGCGGTGCGCTTGGGCTCGTGCTTGTCGTCGAACTTGATACCCACGGGGATGCCGCGGCCGTTGTCCGAGACGCTGATGGAGTTGTCGGAATGGATCGTGACGACGATGTCGTCGCAGTGGCCTGCGAGCGCTTCGTCCACAGAGTTATCCACTACCTCGAACACCATGTGGTGCAGGCCTGTACCGTCGGAGGTATCGCCGATATACATGCCGGGGCGCTTGCGCACGGCCTCCAGGCCTTCGAGCTGCTGGATGCTGGATTCGTCGTATTCGTTGTTCGGCGGAACAGTCATGGATTCGACCTGTAGGACAGCTGTCATTTTAGCATTTTCAGGGGGTTCGGCCTGACCCGACCCCAGGGAGACCCTAGAGAGATATGGCCTTGCAGCGGCCATGTTCCACGTGGAACACCGCTCCTTCCCCGATGTTTTCCAGCACGCCTGCAGGGGCAAAGCTGGTGATGAAGAGTTGCCCGGGGTATTCCCGGAGCGTCTGGAACAGGCGCTTCTGGTAGTCCTCGCCGAGCTCCGATCCAAAATCATCCACAAGCAGGATGGGGGCGGTTCCGGTGGTCTCCCGGATCAGCTCGCACTGGCTCAACAGCAGGGCGGCGATCAGCTGCTTCTGCTGCCCGCGGCTGACCAGGGTCTTGGTCTGGCGCTGGAACAGGCGCAGGCGCAGCTCGGCCCGCTGGGGTCCGTCCTGGGTCATGCCCTGCTGGCGATCCCGGCCCAGGTGAGCATCCAGGACCTGGCGCAGCCCCTGCCCCGCGGTCCAGCCAGCCTGCAGGTCCAGGGACCAGTCGTCGGTATCCAGCAAGCGGGGCACCAGGCGATCCATGTAGGGACGCAGGGCTTCGAGCTGGGCCAGGCGGTAGGCATGGACCTGTTCCCCGGATTGGGCCAATTCCGCAGTCCAGGGCTCCAGTTCCCGCTCGGATGCCCGCTGGCGCAGAGCCAGGTTGCGCTGCCTCAGGGCCCGACTGTAACGTCTCCAGGCCGGATGAAAGCCTTGTTCCACGTGGAACACACCCCAATCCAGGAATCCGCGCCGATAGGCGGGGCCGTCCTGCAATAACTTATGCAGGCCTGGTTCAAGGATTTGCACAGGATATTCACGGAGTAGCTCCAGGCGGCTACTCGCCTGCCCTGCCCGCTTCTGCGTCAACTCGCCCTGCGCCCAGGCCGCGTCCACCACCACGGCCGGCATCGTCTCCTCGCCCTGGTAGCGGCCGCGCAGCCGCCAGTGCTTGCCGGCGGGCCCTGCCCCATCCTGCAGGCTGCTGCCGCGGAAGGATCGCCCACGGCTGAGGACATGGACCAGTTCCAGCAGCGTGGTCTTGCCCGCTGCATTGTCCCCATAAACGAAATTGAGCCTGCGGTGGAACCGCAGGCTCAAGGTTTCGAACACCCGGAAGTTTTCCGCCCCGAGTTGGGCGAGATACGTCATGCGCCGCTTAGAGCCGCATCGGCATCACGACGTACTTGCTGGAGGTGTCGTCCGCCGCGTGGATCAGGCCGCTGGAATCCGAGTTCTTCAGCTCCATCACGAACTGCTCCCCGCTCAGGGCACCCAGCGCGTCCAGCAGGTAGTTCACGTTGAAGCCGATCTCCAGGGCGCTGCCCTCGTAGCTGACTTCCAGATCTTCCTCGGCCTCTTCGTGCTCGGGGTTGTGCGTCTGCAGGACCAGCTTGGTGCCGTCCAGTGCCAGGCGCACGCCGCGGAACTTCTCGTTGGACAGGATCGCGGTACGGGCCAGGGCGCGCTTCACCAGCTCGCGGTCGGCCTGCAGCTTCTTGTCGCCGGAATCCGGGATCACGCGCTCGTAGTCCGGGAAGCGGCCATCGATCAGCTTGGAGGTCATGCGGACCACGTCCACATCGACCTGAATCTGGCCAGCGCCGATCTTCAGGGTCACCGGCTCGTCGCTGGGATCCAGCAGGCGGGTCAGTTCCATGACGGCCTTGCGCGGCACGATGACCTGAAGGTTGTCCTTGAAGCCGGTGTCCAGGCCGGCCTCGCTCATGGCCAGGCGGTGGCCGTCGGTGGCTACGCAGCGCACGCGCTTGGCGGTGACTTCCAGTAGCAGACCGTTGAGGTAGTAGCGGACGTCCTGCTGGGCCATGGCGAACTGCGTGCGCTCGATCAGCGTGCGCATGGCGCGGCGCGGGATCGTCAGCTCACGGCCTTCGGCCAGGCGGCCCATGGCCGGGAATTCGTCTGCCTTCAGGCAGGACAGCGAGTAGCGGCTGCGGCCGGACTTGAGCGTGGCCTTGTCGCCGGACACGTCCAGCGAGATCTCGGCGCCTTCGGGCAGACCACGGCAGATGTCGAAGAGCTTGCGGGCCGGCAGGGTGGCACGGCCGGGTGCGAGGTTCTGCACGCGGGCTCGGGCTTCCAGCTCTATCTCCAGGTCGGTACCGGTGACGATCAGCTCGTCCTCGCGGGTCTCCATCAGGAAGTTGGAGAGCACCGGCAAGGTCTGGCGACGTTCGACTACGCCGATGACCGCAGAGAGTGCTGCGAGCAGCTCGTTTCTCCCCACTTGGAGTTTCATGACATCACCTTATTAATATGTAGATTGATTAATGATGTAAAAACAATAACAACAAGGACCGCATGCCGCTGGTGATAACTTTCGATTAATGCTTATACATCAATCGCTTGAAGCCTGTTTCCGGGACTGGACAGGCCGGCTGCCAGCCTTCGGATGAACTGTGGATAAACCTTGAGCTTAATTTATCCACAGCTTCTTGCAAGCGTTTTCCGAAGCTTTGCCATGCACTCCGTCCACAGCTTGTTATTCCTTATATATGCCCTGCCCCGCTGGCCTCAGAAACCGAGCTGGCGCTGCAGGTTCTCGTAGTCCTCGCGGATCTTCAGGTCCTGCTCGCGCAGCTCGGCCACCTTGCGGCAGGCGTGCAGGACGGTGGTGTGGTCCTTGCCGAAAGACTCGCCGATCTCCGGCAGGCTGTGCTGGGTCAGCTCCTTGGCCAGGGCCATCGCGATCTGGCGCGGACGCGCCAGCGTGCGGGTGCGGCGCGGCGAGCTCAGGTCCGACACGCGGATGTTGTAGTAGTCCGCCACCTTGCGCTTGATGTTCTCGATGGTCACCTGGCGCTCGTAGGCGGCCAGCATGTCCTTGAGCGTGGTGCGGGCAAACTCGATGGTCAGCGGCTCGCCGCGGAAGCGGGCGCTGGCGGCCAGGCGGTGCAACGCGCCTTCCAGGTCACGCACGCTGGAGCGTACGCGCTGGGCCACGAACATGGCGACGTCGTCCGGCAGCTTGAGGTCGTGGCTGGCTTCGGCCTTGGTCTGCAGGATCGCGATGCGGGTTTCCAGGTCCGGCGTTTCCACCGCCACGGACAGGCCCCAGGTGAAGCGCGACTTCAGGCGCTCGTCGATGCCGTCCACGTCCTTGGGATAGCGGTCGCAGGTCAGCACGATCTGCTTGCGGCTGTCGATCAGGGAGTTGAACGCGTGGAAGAACTCTTCCTGCGTCTTTTCCTTGTAGGCGAAGAACTGGATGTCGTCGATCAGCAGGGCGTCGACCGAGCGGTAGTACGACTTGATGTCGTCCCAGCGGCCGTGGCGCACGCCGGTGACGTACTGGCTCATCCACTGCTCGGCGAACAGGTAGGCCACGCGGGCCTGCGGATTGCGCCGCTGGATCTCGTTGCCGATGGAGTGCATCAGGTGGGTCTTGCCCAACCCGGTCGGCCCGTAGATCAGCAGGGGGTTGTAGGCACCGCCCGGGGACTCGCCGACGTACTGGGCCGCGGCCCGCGCCTGGGAGTTGGACTTGCCCTCGATGAAGTTGGCGAAAGTGAAGCGCGAGTCCAGCTTGGGTGCATTGCCCATCGGCGGCTCGTCCGGGAGGACCGTCGCCACGACGGGCTCCGGGCCGGCGGCCGGGGTGCTGGGCGGGCCGGCCGGGGCACGGGCCTCGGCGCTGCCCACGGCCAGCTCCACCTCCGGCAGGGTCTCGCCGGAGCTGGCGCGCACCGCGCGCCGGATGGTGCCCAGGAAGTCCTGGCGTACGCGATCCAGCACAATACGGTTGGGCGCCAGCAGCAGCAGCCGCTCGCGCGAGGCGATGGGATGCAGCGGCCGGATCCAGGTCGCGATGTCCTTGTCGGGCAGTTCGGCCTCGAGCCAGCGCACGCACTGCGTCCAAAGTTCTTCCGAAGAGTGCATCTCGCTTCTAATAATTAGTATGAGGGCGTCTGTCGCGCCGGGCAGGCAGTCTACCCGTTCGGGGGTGACTTATCCACAGCCCCGGAGCGCCCGGCGGCTTGCCCTGTGAGCCCGGCAAGGGATAGAATCCGCGCCCTTTTGCATCAACACACGTTTTCAGGGTGATGTCATGGCAACCAAGCGTACTTACCAGCCGAAGAACACGCGTCGCGCCCGCACGCACGGCTTCCGCGCCCGCATGGCGACCGTTGGTGGCCGCAAGGTCATCTCGCGCCGCCGCGCCAAGGGCCGCAAGCGTCTGATCCCGTAAGGATCGGTTCGTGACGGCGCGCTTTCCGCGGCGCGCCCGCCTGCAGAAGCCCGGCGAGTTCAAGGCGGCTTTTGAGCGCGGCAGCCGCCTTAACGAGAAGTGGCTGACCGCGCTAGTCGTTTCCAGCGGGGACTCCTCGGAGTCCCGGCTGGGACTGGCAGTACCCAAGAAGGCGGTACCGCGTGCGGTGGACCGCAACCGCATCAAGCGCCAGATCCGTGAAAGCTTCCGGACCCGGCGTTCCGCCTTTCCGGCCATGGACGTGGTGATCCTGGCCCGCGGCGGCTGTCTGCAGGCCACGCCCGAACAGCTCAGCGATATCCTCGACCGGCTCTGGACCCGAGCGGCTGCCAAATGCGCACCCTCAGCCTCTTCCTGATCCGCTGCTACCAGCTCTTCATCAGCCCGCTGCTGGGGCCGCGTTGCCGTTTTTACCCCAGCTGCTCCCACTACACCGCTGAATCGATCCGCCGCCATGGCTTTTGGCGCGGCGGGTGGATAGGCTTACGCCGCCTCGTGCGCTGCCACCCCCTGAATCCCGGTGGCTACGATCCCGTTCCCGAACACCTAGGGCCGACACCGCAGAAGTCCTGCGGCTGCCCGCACCACTGACCGCCATGGAAAACCGCCGTTTCATCCTGATCGCTCTGCTGGGCGTCGTGCTGTTCTTCATCTACCAGGCCTGGCAAAAGGACTACGGCGTCAAGCCGCTGCCGCAGGCACCGGCCGCCACGGCCGCCGCCGCCAGCGCCAACGCGATCGACGACATTCCCACCGCACCGCCGGCCACGGTCACGGACCCCGTCACGGGTGCGGCTGTCCCCGCCCCTGCCGGCGCGGTGACCTCCGGTCCGGCGCGCCGCATCCGCGTGGAGACGGATCTCTACATCGCCGAGATTTCCACCGAGGGCGCCGAGCTGCGCCGCGTGGAGCTGAAGGGCTACCCGGTCCACAAGGACCAGAAGGAGCAGAACTTCGCGCTGCTGGATGACAGCAATGGCCGCTACTACGTGCTGCAGAGCGGCCTGGCCGGCAGCAAGGAGCCGCTGGTCACGCACAAGACGATGTACACGGCGGCGCAGAACGACTACCGCCTGGTGGAAGGCTCCGACCATCTCGACGTGGTGCTGACCACGCAGCAGAACGGCCTCAGCGCCACCAAGACCTATCGGTTCAAGCGCGGCAGCTATCAGATCGAGCTGCAGCAGGCGCTGACCAACAGCGGCGCCGCGGCGCTGGACGCCAGCCCCTACGTGCGCATCGCGCGTACCGACTACAAGAGCGGTGACGAGCCGCCCTTCGCGGCCACCTTCACCGGCGTGGGCCTCTATGAGCAGAAGGAAGCGGGCGGCGACAGCTACCGCTTCGCCAAGACCAAGCTCGAGAAGCTGGCCAAGGAGCCGGTGGACAAGCACCAGAATGGCGGCTGGATCGCCATGCTGCAGCATTACTTCGTCACCGCCATCCTGCCGCCCCCGGGCGAAGCCCTGACGCTCAGCGCCAAGCCGTCGCCGCAGCACGGCTACGTGGCTCAGTACGTCGGCGCCACGCAGAAGCTGGAGCCGGGCGCGCAGGCCACGTTCAACACAGGCCTGTACATCGGCCCCAAGCTGCAGGACAGCATCGGCACCCATGCCAAGGGCCTGGAGCTGACGGTGGACTACGGCATCCTCACGCCGATCTCCGAGCCGCTGTTCTGGCTGCTGGAGAAGCTGCACAAGTTCACCGGCAACTGGGGCTGGGCCATCATCCTGCTGACCATCCTGGTCAAGGGCGTGATGTACAAGCTGTCGGAAGCGCAGTACCGCTCGATGGCCAAGATGAAGAAGTTCGCGCCCAAGCTGCAGGACATCAAGGAGCGCTACGGCGACGACCGCGAGCGCCAGCAGAAGGCGATGATGGACCTCTACAAGAAGGAGGGCTTCAACCCGCTGGCCGGCTGCTGGCCGCTGCTGGTGCAGTTCCCGGTGTTCATCGCGCTGTACTGGGTGCTGCTGGAGTCCGTGGAGCTGCGCCAGGCCTCGTGGGTGCTGTGGCTCAACGACCTGACCGCGCCGGATCCCTACTTCGTGCTGCCGGTGCTGTTCGGCATCACCATGTTCGTGCAGCAGAAGCTCAGCGGCAACACGGCGATGGACCCGATGCAGCAGCGCATCATGAGCGTGATGCCGATCGGCATGGCCGCCTTCTTCGCCTTCTTCCAGTCGGGCCTGGTGCTCTACTGGGTGACCTCGAACCTGATCGGCATCGCGCAGCAGTGGTTCATCACGCGCAAGCTGGAGCGCGAGGAAAGCGCCAAGGCGCTGGCCAAGAAGTAGCAAGCAAGCCTCGCGGGGTTTGACGAAACACAGGGGGAGCGGCGCGAGCCGCTCCCTTCTTCGTTGGCGCGGGGCAAGCTAAGCTGCCGCGCATGAGCGCCGTCACCGACACCATCGCCGCCATCGCCACCGCACCCGGGCGCGGCGGCGTCGGCATCCTGCGGATCTCCGGGCCGGCGGCGCAGGCCATCGCCTCCGCCATCGCCGGACCCTTGCCGCCGCCGCGCCAGGCCGGCCTGCGCCCCTTCCGCGCCGCGGATGCGAGCACGCTGGACGAAGGCATCGTGCTGCGCTTTCCCGGCCCGCAGTCCTACACCGGCGAGGATGTGGTGGAGTTGCAGGGCCATGGCGGCCCGGTGGTGCTGGACCTGCTGCTGCGCCGCGCCTGCCAGCTCGGCGCGCGCGTGGCGCGCGCCGGTGAATTCTCCGAGCGGGCCTTCCTCAACGGGCGCATGGACCTGGCGCAGGCCGAGGCCGTGGCCGACCTGATCAATGCCGGCACCGCGCAGGCCGCGCGCGCCGCGCAGCGCTCGCTGGAAGGTGCGTTGTCCAAACAGGTGAGCGCGCTGGCCGAAGAGCTGGTGGCGCTGCGCGTGTTCGTGGAAGGCGCGCTGGATTTCTCCGACGAGGACGTGGACTGGCTGGGTGATGCACAGCTGCGCGGGCGCCTGGAAACATTGATCGCGAACCTCGACGCGCTGCTGGCCGGCGCCGCGCAGGGCCGGCGCCTGCGCGAGGGCCTGGTGGTGGCGCTGACGGGCCAGCCCAACGTCGGCAAGTCCACGCTGCTCAACCGCCTGGCCGGCGCCGAGGTGGCCATCGTCACGCCGGTGGCCGGCACCACGCGCGACGTGCTGCGCGAGAACCTGGACCTCGAGGGCCTGCCGGTGACGGTGGTGGACACCGCCGGCCTGCGCGACAGCGACGACATCGTGGAGCGCGAGGGCATCCGCCGCGCGCGCGCCGCGCTGGCCAGCGCCGAACTCGGCCTTTATCTGGTGGACGACCGTGGCGGTGCCGACGACACCGACCGGCAACTGCTGGCCAGCCTGCCCGAGGGCTTGCCGGTGTGGGTGCTGCACAACAAGTGCGATCTCAGCGGCCAAGCGCCCGAGATATTCGAGCGCGACGGCCGCCGGCACCTGCGCTTCAGCGCCGGCAGCGGCGCGGGCCTGGACCTGCTGCTCGCCGAGATCCGCCGCTTCGCCGGCGTCAGCAGCGGCGAGAGCGCCTTCTCCGCACGCAGCCGCCACGTGGATGCGCTGCGGCGCGCGCGCGCCCTGGCGGGCGACGCGCAGGCCCGCCTGCGCGAAGCCGCCCTGCCGGAACTCGCCGCCGAGGAACTGCGCCTGGCGCACGAGGCGCTGGGCGAGATCACCGGGTGCTTCACCACAGAGGACCTGCTGGGGCGGATATTTTCCAGTTTCTGCATCGGAAAGTAAAAGTCGTTCCTGGGGATGCCAGAGCGTTCCGATATCTTCATTTAACCCATCGACTTAAAAGGATATTCCGTCCAAATCGCGCTTGCGCGTGCCTAGCAAATCCGAGTAAAAGTGTGCCCATGGCCGTGCCCAGTAGCAGACTTCGGTGTGCCCAAATCTCACCGTAAGTCGATTTCTACTCCGTAGGTCATGGGAACATCATCATGGAGAACGCAATGGCGCTGGCAGACACAAAGCTCCGCAACCTCAAGCCGAAGGCTGAGCCCTACACCGTCGCTGATGGCGGAAGTCTGTTCGTGGAGGTCATGCCGGGGGGAACACTGGCTTGGCGGCTGCGGTACCGGCTCCTGGGGAAGCAAGAGAAGGTCACTCTGGGTGAATACCCCACTTGGTCCATCGCGGAGGCACGAGCCTGGCGCGAGGCAGCCAAGAGCCTGGCAAAGCGCGGGGTCTCTCCGATGGCTCTTGCCCAGGGGAATGCCATCCCAGGAGATATCCCGGTGGCTGTGCGCGAGCAAGCGCAGGAGTTCGTGAGCCGGTGGTGCGCCAAAGCCACGGCCAAGCTAAGGGCTGCGGAAGCCGCCAAGCTCAGCACCGACACGGTGGAGGCTTTTTCATGGCGGTGGTTCCAGGAGGTCGCCGAGCCGGCAAACAGCGATTGCAGGAACATCCGGCGGGTGCTTGAAAAAGACGTGATTCCCTCCATCGGGGCCAAGATGGTTGGGGAGGTCACTGTCACCGACATCCTGAACATCACAGACCGAATCAAGGCCCGCGGCTCTGACCAGATGGCACTGCAGACTCGAAACATCCTGAAGCGCTTGTTTGCCTACGGCATCGCCCGTCAGAAGACCCAGTTCAACCCAGCGGCGGCCATTGAGGCAAAGTACATTGCGGTAGCACGTAGCCGCGAGGTGGCGCTGACTCCGCCGGAGATCGGCCGTCTCTTGCGGGCCATCTACCAGTCCAACATGAACCGCGCATATAAGCTCGGTCTGCACCTACTCATGCTCTGCATGGTGCGAAAATCAGAGCTGATCGAGGCCCGGTGGGAGGAATTCGATTTCGACGCGCAGGAGTGGACAATCCCCTGGGAAAGAATGAAGAAAGATAAGGCCCACGTTGTTCCCCTGCCCCGGCAGGCCATCGCCATGCTTGAAGAGCTGAAGAAGCTGGCCTGTGGATCGGAATATGTCTTCCCCAGCCGTAACGACTCAAAGCGCCCGATCAGCAAGACCACGCTCAACTACGTGATTCGGTCGTTGGAGGCAGATGTGCAAGACTTCGTAATCCACGACTTCCGCCGGACGGCATCGACCCTCCTCAACGAGGCCAGCTTCAACTCCGACTGGATTGAGAAGTCGCTAGCCCATAAGACGGGGGGCGTTCGCGGTGTATACAACAAGGCCGAATGGAAAGAGCCACGGCGCGAAATGCTCCAGTGGTGGGCCGACTTCGTGGAGAGCCAGATCGAAGAAGGCCGAAAGGTGATTCTGGGACGCTTCGGTAAGGAAGCTCGCGCGGCCTAAAGCGACCGTAAAGCACGAATAGCTAAAGCCTGCTCAATGCAGGTGATTGGTACTGATAAGGGGAACCTGTGACTCCGTTGAACACACTGCTGGACTCATTCCGGCATAGCGCTGCTTCCGAACGTGAGAAGGGAAACTACTTCGAGCGGCTGGTGAAGGCGTATCTCATCAACGAACCCTTCTATGCGGACTTGTACGGCGGCCGCGTTTGGCTCTGGGAAGAATGGCGTGCTCAGGCAGCAAAGCGCGGGCTGGGCGACGTAGGTGCGGATGCCGGAATCGACCTCGTTGCTGAAACCAGCTCGGGCGAACTGCACGCCGTACAAGCAAAATTCTACGATGACGACGCAGTCCTGAGGTTGGATGACTTCGCGACCTTCTTCACCGCCTCCAGCAAGAAGCTGTATTCATATCGACTGATATTCCTGACTGCGACAAAGAGTAGCGGCCATTTGCGCAACGCCGTGCAAGATCAGCAGCCGCCAGTCAGTCTGGTGACGTTGCTCGATCTAGAGAATAGCCAAATCGACTGGTCCCGCTACCAGCAGCACGCAGCTCCGGTGCTAAAGCCGAAGAAGGCGTTGCGGCCACATCAGCAAAACGCCGTTGCAGATGTCCTCGGTGGCTTAGCCAAGGCGGATCGCGGCAAGCTAATCATGGCCTGTGGCACCGGCAAAACCTTCACTAGCCTCAAAGTTGCTGAACAACTTGCAGGGCCTGGCAAGCGTGTGCTTTTCCTGGTGCCGAGCCTTGCTTTGCTCTCACAGTCGCTGACAGAGTGGACGCAAGAGAGCACTACCCCACTGCATAGCTTCGCGGTGTGCTCGGATAGCGACGTTGGCAAAAAGCGAAAATCCGGTGACGACGATTTCCAGATGCTCAGCCACGAGCTGCAGTATCCGGCAACTACGGACGCTAGGCGCCTAGCGGACGCTGTAGCTAAACGGCACGACGCGCAGCACATGAGCGTGGTGTTCAGCACATACCACAGTATCGATGTCATTAGCGCTGCTCAGAAGCTAGGGTTGGCGAGCTTTGATCTCATCGTCTGCGATGAGGCGCATAGAACCACCGGCGCCACCTTCGAAAGCGAAGACGAGAGCAATTTTGTCAAAGTCCACGATGCAGCCGTGATCCGTGCCGCCAAACGGCTGTACATGACAGCCACGCCACGCATCTACGGTGATACGGCAAAAGCCAGCGCTGAAAGAGATAGTGTGGCGCTGTGTTCCATGGATGATGAGGCGCTATACGGAAAGGAACTGTACGTAATCACCTTCTCCGAGGCAGTCAGGCGCGGTTTGCTTGTGGATTACAAGGTCATCGTGTTGTCCGTGGAAGAGACACACGTTAATCGGCGCCTGCAGAACCTTCTTAAAGACGACAACAACCAGCTCAAGGTAGATGATGCTGCAAAGATCGTTGGCTGCTGGAAGGCACTTGCCAAGCAAGGATTAACCGAACGCCTCACCGACGACGGCACGCCAATGCACCGTGCGGTCGCTTTCTGTCAGGTTATCGAGGTACAGAAGGGCGCGAAGACGCATAAGGTTAGTTCCAAGAACATCGCGAGCATGTTCCAGGCGGTCGTAGAGGAATACCAGCGCACTGCCGAGGACGAAGAGATGGCAACGCTGGCGTGTGAGGCTGCGCATGTTGACGGCGGGATGAATGCCAGCGAGAAGGAAGCCAAGCTCGCATGGCTCAAAGAGAGTCCACCAGCGGACACGTGCCGCATTCTTAGCAACGTACGCTGCCTCTCCGAAGGAGTGGACGTGCCAGCGTTAGACGCCGTCCTGTTTCTTTCCCCGCGCAACTCTCAGGTAGATGTGGTCCAGTCAGTGGGCCGCGTAATGCGCAACGCTCCCGGTAAGAAGCGCGGCTACGTCGTACTGCCGGTGGTGATCCCCGCAGGAATGGAGCCTCATGAAGCGCTGAACGACAACAAGACCTATAGAGTGGTTTGGCAGGTTCTCCAGGCTCTGCGCTCACACGATGATCGCTTTGATGCCATGGTCAACAAGATGGAGTTGGTTGGCCCTAACGTCCAGAAGATGGAAGTCGTCGCCATCACTGACAAGATTCAGAAGAAGCAATCCAAGACTAGTGGTACCAAAGATAAAGATGCAGGACGCAACCAGTTCGGCATTGGTGCGGAACTCCCTCGCTCACCTGGAAAAGAAAGCCAAGGAGAGTTGCAGTTCGAGATCGGCGAGATCGAGCGAGCTATATACGCCAAGCTTGTCGACAAGGTTGGCAATCGCCACCACTGGGAGGATTGGGCCAACGACATTGCCAAGATCGCTCGGACACATATCGACCGTATTACCGCACTGCTAGAAGACCCCGCGAATTCACGAGAGAAAGAGGCGTTTGAAAAGTTTTCTACAGAGCTACGCGACGATCTAAACGACAGTATCAGCGATGCTGAGATCATAGAGATGCTGGCGCAGCATTTAATAACCAAACCCGTGTTTGACGCACTGTTTGAAGGCTACAGCTTCGCTAGCAATAACCCGATGAGTCAGGCCATGCAAGGCGTGTTGGATGCCTTGCAGGAACATCGTTTGGAAAAAGAAGCGGATACGCTGCAGTCTTTCTACGACAGCGTGAAGTTGCGCGCAGAAGGCATCGACAACGCAGAAGGCAAGCAAAAAATCGTCGTCGAACTGTACGATAAGTTCTTCCGTAATGCCTTTCCTCGCATGACAGATCGGCTGGGCATTGTGTATACCCCCGTCGAGGTAGTGGACTTCATCATCCACAGCGTGGCGCACATTCTTAAATCGGAGTTTGGGCAAACTCTTGGCAGCAAGGATGTCCACATTCTTGATCCGTTCACGGGAACGGGTACTTTCATCACACGACTACTTCAAAGCGGACTGGTCCAACCAAAGGAGCTTCCGCACAAGTACAAGCATGAAATCCACGCGAACGAAATAGTTCTTCTGGCGTACTACATCGCCGCCATTAACATCGAAGCGGTCTACCATGGAATTGTAGGCGGTGATTACCAGCCGTTCGAAGGTATATGCCTTACCGATACCTTCCAAATGTACGAAAAGGAAGACCTCGTAGACGCTCTATTGGTCGATAACAGCAAGCGCCGAAAGCGGCAGAAGAAGCTAGACATCCGCGTAATCCTTGGAAATCCTCCTTATTCTGTAGGGCAAGGAGACGCAAACGCGAACAATCAAAATGTCGCATACCCAGGGCTAGATCAACGAATCGAAGTTACGTATGCCGCGCGTTCGCAGATGACTTCAGTTCGAAATCTATACGACAGCTATATTCGCGCGATTCGCTGGGCAAGCGACCGCATCGGTGAAAGCGGCGTCATAGGCTTCGTAACAAACGCTGGCTTCTTAGATGCCAATGCTCAGGATGGCATGCGGCAATGTCTGGCAGAGGAGTTCAGTTCGATTTACGTATTCCACTTGCGGGGAAACCAACGTACGTCCGGAGAGGTATCTAGGAGAGAGGGAGGTAAGATTTTCGGGGGAGGTAGTCGCGCGCCCATCGCGATTTCTCTGCTAGTTAAAAACCCGGCTGCGTCACAGCGGGGGCAGATTTTCTTTCATGACATTGGAGACTACCTTAGTCGCGAAGAAAAGCTGGAGAAAATTCGGACGTACTCCAGCATTGCAGGAATTGCCGCTGTAAAAGGATGGCGAACGGTAACGCCGGACATCCATGGTGACTGGCTGAAGCAACGCGATAACAGTTTTGGCAGCTTCATTGCGCTGGGGGATAAGAAAGGTGATGGCCCCGCGATTTTTGAAAACTTCTCGCTGGGAATCGCGTCAGGTCGGGATGCGTGGTGCTATAACCCCTCCAAGCAGGCGGTTGCTACCAACCTCACACGCATGATTGCCTTCTTTAATTCGGAGGCAGAGAGATTTGACCACGCGTATGGCTCGCTGCCCAAGAAGGAGCGTGACGAGAAGTTGAATGGCTTCATAAACACAGACCCAACCCAGATCAGCTGGACCGTTAATCTAAAAGAAGACCTCGTAAGAAATCGACGCTACGAATTCGACTCGTCTTGTCTCACCAAGAGCCTCTACCGTCCATTCTGTAAGCAGTGGCTTTACTACAACCGCCGCTTTAACGAAAGGGTATATCAGATGCCGCGAATATTCCCTGATGCGGCTGTAGACAATAGAGCCATTATGGTTAAGCAGCGTTGGTCGGGAGAGGGACAGCTAGCCCTGATGGTGAATTGCCCACCGGAGCTGCAGATTGATGGTGGCGCACAGAACTTTCCACTGTATCTGTACGATGATGAACAAGGAGAGGCTGCTGATGATGTTGCCGTTCAACAGGCCCTCTTTGCCTCCAAGCCGCCGCCCCGTTCACGTAAGCGCCGCGATGCGATAACTGATGAAGGGCTTCAGCACTTCACGGCCGCATATTCAGGAGAGGCAATTAGCAAAGAAGACGTTTTCTACTATGTCTACGGCCTATTGCATTCACCAGACTATCGCGGGCGCTACGCAGACAACCTTGGCAAGGAACTCCCGCGCATTCCCCGCGTGAAAGCGTCTAGGGACTTCCGGACAATCGCCGACGCGGGTAGGTTGTTAGCTGACCTGCATCTCAACTATGAAACTGCGCCGATGTACCCCGGGGCAAAGATCGAGCATGGTGGCAAGCCATTGACTGACACGGACTTCCGGGTTGAGAAGATAAGGTATGGGAAGAGAGGAAAAGACAAAGACCTTACGACAATTCATTACAACAGCCGCATCACCATCACCGGCATTCCGCCCGAGGCTCAGGAGTACGTGGTCAACGGAAAGTCCGCACTTGATTGGGTCATCGAGCGACAGTGTGTTAAGCCCGAGCCTGACACTGGAATTATTCGGGACGCCAATGACTGGGCAGCCGAAACAATGGAGAACCCGCGCTATCCGCTGGAATTACTGCTGCGCGTGGTCACGATAAGTTTGGAGACGATGAAGATTGTGAAGGCACTCCCACCGTTGGGAGACCTCAACAGCTAACAGGGCGTTGGTATGAAGAAGAAGGCTCGTCAAAAGCTACCGTCCAAGAAGGTTGCGACAGCGGAACATCTGATGCGCGCAATCGAGGTGGCGGTGGAGAAGGCGCCGTTCATGGGCTTCTCTCCGTTTCAGACCTACTCGGATGCATCAAACAGATACCTGCTGAACGAGGCCGGGCGTCCTATTTATCGGAACCCCGAAAACTCAGATGCCGATGCGCTATGGCGGATCGGGCACGAAGCCTACCGATTGTTGGAGGTTAAGGATCGGCAGGATTTCCTCACACGATATGAGGAGTTTAAGCGCAGCATATCGATGTGGGAGAAGCTTGTTGTCGAAATGGCGGCGGACGGTCGAATTATAGACAAGGCTGGAATCGCCCTCTGCTCGAAGTCCCTGTCCTTGACCTACCGGACGGAGGCGGAAATCCTCGCCTACGTAGCTCAAATTCTGGACCAGTTCAGAGAGGCAGGCCTCGCCGATGTGATCGATGAACGCCGTGGAGAACACCTTCTGTTCGCGTGTTTACGAGAGATCGATAATGCAATTACCGGCATGGGCATTGATGGCCGTGGTGCCGTTGCGTCGGTTGTCTCGGCAGTCAACGCATTGGCAGATGCGCAGGCCGAGTTGAACGGTAGCCCTCAGTTTCAGAAGGTGCGGCGCAAGATGGCTTACGAGGCGGCCGTAGTGCGCCACCAGAAAGACCCCAAGGCTGCGGACAAGAAGTTTGTGTTTGAGTGCTATCGCGATTGGCGTGCCAATCCGTCTAGATACAAGAGCAAAGCAGAATTTGCCCGAGACATGCTGGAAAAGTGCCAGCACCTTAAAAGCCAGAAGAAGATCGAGGACTGGGTTCGCGAATGGGATGCTGCAGCCAAAAATGGAACCCTGCCGGCAGAGTGAGCATTCTGCCGGCTGAGATGTGGAGGCGGCTATAGTCGATGTATAGATTGGGTGTCGGCCATTCCACAAGGAGCCGACAATGCCTGAATCTCATCACCCCGAGCTAAAAATCCTGCGTCGCCGTGATCTGGAGGCGCGCCTGCGGCTCTCCCGCAGCACCATCTACGACAAGATCAACCCGAAGTCCAAGCGTTACGATTCAAGCTTCCCGAAGCCCATCCGCCTGACCGGCGGTGCCGTCGGGTGGCTGCAGCATGAGGTAGACGAGTATCTCTGCCGCCTGGTCAAGCAGAGCCGTGCCGGTGTGCCGTGATGTCGCCATCATCAATGCCGCCGCCAGCTCCGCGAAACGAGCCAGGCGCTCGCCGCCACCACCCTGACGCACGCGCGCCAAATTTCCGCAAGCTGTCAGACCGCATCGCGGCGAAGACCGAGAGCGCCGATTCGCTAAGCACCATCGAGGCGGGCCTGTACGCGGCGGAATGCCATACCTGCGCATTCTGGGAGCAGGGGCAGTGCCGCGCGTATCCACCGCGGGCCACCGCCGGCGGCATTGCCGTGTGGCCGCGCACGGCGGCGAACCAATGGTGTGGGGTGTGGGAGTCGAACTGGGGGGCCTACAAGTGACCCCTGTAGACCAGCAACAACCGGCGCAGGTGAGCAGCACCCCGGCGACCACCACCGAGGAAGGGATGCCGCGCCCGCAGGCCACGGTGCTAACAGAGATCGGACGACAGCATCATCTATTTCACGACCTGGGCGGCGACCCCTATGCTGCCCTACCCGCCGGAGACGGCAGGCTGGCGGTGAGTATCACGAGCGCGGCCTATCGTGAGCTTCTGGGGCGCGACTACTACAAGCTAACCAAGAGGGGGGCGAACCGCAACGCCGTGACCGACGCGGTTACCACCCTGGCAGCCACCGCCAAGTTCGACGGGCCGCAGGAGCCGGTATTCCTGCGTGTTGGCGAGGTGAGCCAGGGCATCGTCATCGACCTCGGCGATCAGTCCCATAGAGCCGTGGTGGTAACGCGAGATGGCTGGCAGGTCGTGTCTCAGGCGCCGGTTCACTTCCGGCGCAGCGGAAAACCCTCTGCCCTGCCCGTGCCGGTCGCGCCAAACGTCGCCTCGCTATGGCGCGTCCTAAATGTCGCGGAGCCAGACCGTCCCCTGGTCCTCGCCTGGCTGCTCGCGGCGCTGCGCCCCAAAGGCCCTTACCCCATCCTCCTGCTGGTGGGCGAGCAAGGCAGCGCCAAGAGCACCGCGGCGCGCATCCTGAAGTCCTTGGTTGATCCGTCTGCAGTACCGCTGCGCGGCGCAGTGAAAGATGAGCGCGACCTGCTCGTGGCCGCGCAGTCGAGCTGGGTGGTCGCCCTGGACAACCTATCCAAGGTAGACCCGGACCTCTCGGATGCGCTGTGCCGGCTTGCCAACGGCGGCGGTATGTCCTCGCGCAAGCTCTACACTGACAACGACGAGAACCTGATCGAGCTTCAGAGGCCGCTCATCCTGAACGGCATCGACGAACTGGCGGGGCGCCCGGACTTGGCCGAACGGTGCATCCAGATCGAACTACCCGTCATCCCCGCCCACGAGCGGCGCACCGAAGCTGCGGTCATGGAGGAATTCCGCGCCTCTGGCCCATCCATCTTCGCCGCCCTTCTGGACGGCCTGGCACACGCCATCCGCGACAAGGAGACGATCAAGCCACACAACCTGCCGCGGATGGCCGACTTCGCGGTATGGGCCTCCGCCGGAATGCCGGCCCTAGGGTACTCAGCCGACACCTTCATGGACGCCTACATGACCAAGAACGCCCGCGCCATCGAGGACGGCCTGGGAACCTCCGCGCTGGCCCGCGCCATCCGCCGGTTCATAGGCTCACGCGGATACTGGGAAGGCAGCACGCTGGAATTGCTCCGCCTGCTGGAGGGACAGGCCGGCGTGGATGAGCGCAGCCTGCCGGGCTGGCCGCAGTCGCCGAAAGGCCTCACCAATGCCCTGCGGCGCCTGGGACCCTCGCTACGCCACGTAGGCATCACCTTCGACTACGGCCGTACCAGTCAGCAGCGCCTGATCTGGCTTCGCCAAGAAGCCCCAGCCCCGTGCATGATGGCCGGACAAGCGTCACAAGCGTCACAAGCGTCATCGGTCACCCCTCAAGCCACTCCTGATGACGCTATGACACTTGTGACAGATGCCCGCACGCATTGCACGTCCTCCTCCACCCACGTGCCTTGAAGGTCAGGCTAGCCAAATGATTTCGGTTGCCAGAGGCCAACCACGCGGCATCATCAACGAGGTGCGGTGCCTCGACGTGCGCGTGCTCAGCAAGGGTGGCTGGCTGGTGCCGGGGGTGCTTTCCACATGGTCATGGTCGGGTACGCCCAAGGTCTCCATGTTGATCTCCGCCACCACCGACCACGTCAAGGTGGATTCAATCCCCGGTGACAAGTCACGCGCCGTTCAACAGGTTATCGATTTGGACCGCACGGCTTGCCATCTTGGCGGTCATCGTCCGTGGTTCATCTGCCCGAGCTTCTGGTGCAGGCGCCGTACGGCCAAGCTTTATCTGGGGGACAGCTTCAGGTGCCGGCGCTGCCTGCGCCTGGCGTATCCCAGCACCAGAGAGAACGCGACCTATCGTGCGCTGAGGCGCGTGCAGAAGGTGCGAGCACGGCTCGGGGGAAGCCGGAGCCTCGCTGAGCCCTTTCCACCGAAACCCCGGTGGATGCGGTGGGAAACCTACTTTCGACTGCAGGAAAAGGCCGAGCTGGCTGCCGCCGTTTACTACAGGGGCCTGGCGAATTACTTCGTCTAGATAGGCGCCGCTTACCTGCTCCGCAGGAACCCGCACTGCATCTTCACCAGCTCCACGATGAAATCCCGATCCTTGGGAGACAGCTTCACCAGCATCTCGGTGATGACGGTCGCCTGGTCCTTTGGAAGCGACGAGCTATGCCCCACCAGCTCCGCCAGGGAAACCCCGAGTGCGTCTGACACGTTCTCCAGCTTTTCCAAGGAGGGGAGCGCTGTTCCGCGCTCAAGCCGGCTTACGGTCTCCGGCTCTACGCCGATAGCTTCGGCCAAGGCGAGCTGGGTGATTCCCCGCTGCCGTCGTAGCTCTTTAACGCGGCTGCCGACGCGCACGGCCAGGGCTTCGTTCTGACGCTTTTGCTTTGACATCCGACTGGTCCCAGGAGTAGGACCAAAGAGTCGTCTCTAGACAGCTTATGTCAAAGGACATAATCTGGTGATAATAGACCTTTTATGTCTTATATCGGACGACGGTCCCCATGCTCCTTGGTCCCTACTCAGTCGGTGAAATCCTTCTCTTCCTAATCCCGAACATCGGGGTCACCGTCGTCATCTGGCACACCACCGGAAAGGAAGGAAGGCCCAAGCAGGGCATGCAACTGATCGCCGGATGGGCGCTTCTGGTCTTCGCCGTGCTGAGCCATCCCTCGATCCAGTACCGCCTGGCCCTGTCTCGGGTGCCTAGCTCCGCGGAGTTTGAAATCGAGGCTCGCTCAGATTGCTGGCGCCTCATCAACGGCTACAACGACTCGCCAGCAGCCAACAACTGCGCGGTGGCGATCTACAGCGAGAACATCAAGAAGGTGTGGTTCAGCGACACGGATGGCGGCCGGCGGTGGCTCACCTCCAGGCCGTGGACCTGGCTCTTGCTGATCGCCTCCATTGGAATCTTCGCCCACGCATGGAAAGAGCGTGAGTAAGTCCCCGGCCGGCAGCACGAAGGCAGAGCCGGCGTCCAACTCCACTACGGATCAGCGGGTGCCCGGCACTCGGTTGCCGCAGGCGCCGCGCCGTGAGGACTACGCGGACGATGAGACGTTCGAGGAGTTTCTGGGTTGGTGGAGACACAGCGTAGCGCGAATTCTCACGGCTACCAGTCGTTGCCGTGATTCACACGTTGCATCAGGACAAGAGCAGACACCGAGAGGGAAAGATGAAGCAAGCAGCTAAAGCGTGCGGACTAGCAATACTCATGCTGGTGGGCGGTTGTACCGGCCACCGCTTCGTCGCGACGGGCGTGACCCAGGCGCAGTATCCCGCCAAGCCCAAAAACTGTGGCGCCAAGGTGCTATTGCGCCCGCCCGAGGGCATCCGATACACAGAGCTGGGCATCTGCATGGCAAAGGCCCCTGGCGGCGGGATGATCTCAGACAACACCCCGGACGCCATCGAGGAGCTGCAGCGGTGTGCCTGCCTTCAGGGTGGAGACGGGATCATTCTTGGCAGCGCGAACGAGGCTGGCGTAATGCCTGCCTTTGGTGGTTACTCCCAGCAGGTTGCGAAGGCGCAGGGCGTAGTTGTTGTATTTGAACGATGACTCGCGGTGCCGCCTCCCCGAGCCTCGGACTACTTTGGATAGATGCTCTACTAGCCAGCGGAAGATTCCGCACCGCTGCACCTGGCGGGTGCTGCTCGTGATTGGCTAGCGACAGAGTGAAGTGTTCTACTGTTCTGCCTCGTTGGAGGCGGGCTCCCAAAATCAGGGCGGCGCCAATCCGATGCGAGAGAGATTAGGCAGACAGGGGGACGCATGCGGCAGATCAGTTTCGACGTTGACTCCGAGCGCGACTATGAAGCGGAGGCTCTAACCAACCATCAGATGGGGATTCCGGGCGATCCCAACTTGGAGGCCCTGTGGTTGGGCATGGGCATTTTCCTGGGATCGCTTATCTTGCTCATTATGACGGACAAGGCTCTTCTGCTTATGGGAAGCGTCTTCTTGGCCGAGGACTGCGACTACACCAGCGTATCCTTTCTTTGGAGCCTGATGGGGGCCGGAATCCAATGGTGGCGGTCAAACCGCCAAGTGAACGCTTGGCGTCACCAGTTCGATTTAAACATCAAACTGCTGGCTGGGCGGCGCGAGAGGATGCAGTTACCCAAGCTATTTTCAGTTTCATTTCCAAGGCATCGAGGAGCTTCCGATCCTCGCCCTTATCAGGGACCATGAGAAGCCAGTCCCACAGTTCATCGTCAGCGCACCGTATTTTGGGAGTTACAAATGTTGGCCGCCGAAATCCAAGCTGGCGATGTGTTGCTGTGCTTTCAGGACAAGAAAATTGATCCCACTGGAGCAATAATCACGGGCGTGACCAAGAGCGACTACACCCACGCCGCTATATGCGTCGGCGAGGACCTAGTAGTTGAAGCTCTAGTGATGCAGGGCGTTGTACTAACCAAAGCGACAGACCTTGCCGCTCGATACGACCATATCGCGGTGTTTCGTCAGCCCGATGCGTGGTCCCCTCGTCGCGTCGAAGTGCTTCGAGCATTTGCAGAGTCGATTTCGGCCTCTGGGACGAAGTACAACTTATTTGGAGCGGTGGCCTTCCCATGGCGACAAAAAGTTCACCAGCGAACACTGAAAGAGCAGCTTGAGGACTATTTCAACGGGCTTTCGCCACCGAGGCCAGCGACGAAGGGGTCGTACTTTTGCTCGGAGCTTGTGGCCGACTGCTTTGTAATAACAGGATTCATCGATCCTAGCGCCGCTGTCCTTTACAAGGCCGAAACCTTGTCTCCTGGTCAGCTAGGCCGTGATCCCACCTTCGGAACCTTTTGTGGCTATGTCTCCGCTATCCACGGATATGCTGTGCCGGCCACCGACGAGTTCTACGGTGCTACGACCTACGCGGAAATCTTTGGGGATTCCGCGCAATAGCGTTGGGGCCTCTGCAACGAAGGCCCCATGGGCGGCTGCTTCGCTCATGAGAGGCGGTGATTTCGGCGACAACCCGCTTGGATGTGCCCAGAACTGTGCCCATTCTGAAATTCATAAATAAAGCACGCCTTATAAATCATGGTGTTGCATCGATTTCTAGCTTCTGCATCGGAAGCTCAGGCCGCGCGGCCTGAGATTTTCCAGCAGGCTGCATCGAAGCGCACCGTATCTGCATGCACGTAGGGCTCGAAAGCCGCGCGAATGGTGGCGATGACCTTGTTGCGGGTGGGTTCATCCATCTTCTGCAGCACGCGACCGACCGGGCCCAGGCGGCTCAGGTACAGCAGCAGGTCGCGTTCCGGAAAGCGGCAGGCGACGTCCAGGGGGCGGATGTCGACATCACGCCAGCCGCTGTCCTCCAGGATGCGCAGCACCGGCCCAGGCTCGGCGAAGGCGAACTGCCCGGGAGCGCCGGACCTGCGCGGTGGGAGCTGTGGCAGCAAGGGCGCCGCCGCGCGCTCCGCCGTGGTCATGAAGGGATTGTCCGTGGCGCCACGCCATGCGACCAGGCACAGGCGGCCATCGTGGCGGGCGGCACGATGCAGCTTGGCGAAGGCCTGCACCGGGTCGTCGAAGAACATCACGCCGAAGCGCGACACGATCCAGTCGAAACGGCTGGGCTCGAAGGGATGCGCCTGCGCGTCGGCGCAGGCGAACTCCACGGCCAATCCTTCGCGCTGAGCCCGCTCGCGGGCGACGGCGATCATCGGCGCCGAGATATCCACGCCCAGGCAGGGCGCGCCTTGCCTGGCGAAGGCGCACGTGGTGGCGCCGGTGCCGCAGCCGACATCGAGCACGCGCCCGGGCGAGGCGGCGACGATATCGGCCAGATGCTGCTCGAGGGGTCGGAACATGTGGTCGAGCACGCCCTGCGCATCGACCCAGGCCTGGCCGGCCACGCCGTTCCACAGCGCGGCCTGGCCTTCTTCGGGTGCAGGGGCGGTGGTCATGCGGGGCTCCAGTGACTTGCTTGCCCTTCAAGGGCGGATGGCGGCAATCTGCCACTTCAAGTGGACTTGAGGTCAAGCGATGCGCGAACTCGATATCGCCGAGGTGGCGGAACGTTCCGGCGTGCCGGCCTCGACGCTGCGCTACTACGAGGAGAAAGGCCTGGTTGCCCCGATCGGCCGGCGCGGGCTGCGCCGGGTGTTCGACGCCGGCGTGCTGGATCGCCTGGCGCTGGTGTCGCTGGGCCGCATCGCCGGGTTCTCGCTGGAGGAGATCACGCGGATGTTCGCGCCGGACGGGCGCCCGCGCATCGATCGCACGGCGCTGGTCGCCAGGGCCGATGAACTGGACCAGCGCATCCGGCGCCTGCAGTCGGTGAGCCGCGGGCTGCGACACGCCGCCGCCTGCAAGGCGCCCAGCCACATGGAATGCCCCAGCTTCCGGCGCATCCTCAAGGCGGCGGCTGACGGCGCGCTGGAAAGGCCCGGCGGCAAGAAGCCGAAAGCCCGCAAGGCCCGCGCATGATCCCCGCCCTGCTGGCCGACGCGGTCGTCGCCTTCCATTTCTGCTTCATCCTGTTCGCGGTGTTCGGCGCACTGGCGGTGGCCTGGCGCTGGACGCTGCGCTGGCTGCACCTGCCGGTGCTGGCCTGGGCCGCGGGGATCATGGCCCTGCACGGCATCTGCCCGCTGACGCCGCTGGAGAATCACTTGCGCGAGCTGGCGGGCCAGCAGGGTTACGACGGCGGCTTCATCGACCACTACCTGCTGCCGTTGATCTACCCGGCCGGGCTGACGCCGGGCCTGCAGCTGGCGGGCGCCATCCTGCTGGTGATCTTCAGTGGGGCGTTGTACCTCTGGGCCTGGCGGCGGCATCATCCGCGGCCATGAACAACGAAGAGATCACGGCCTATCTCCACCGCAGCATCCCGCTGACGGCGGCGATGGACGTGCGCGTGCAGGTGCAGGAGCCGGGCCGCGTGGAGATCCTGGCGCCGCTGGCGGCCAATGCCAACCACCATGGCAGCGCCTTCGGTGGCGCGCTGTCGACGCTGGCGATCCTCAGCGGCTGGGTGCTGGTGCAGCAGGAACTGGACGCCGTGGGCGTCGGCGCCAAGCTGATGGTCCAGCGCAGCGAATGCGACTACCTGGAGCCGGCGCTGGCTGATTTCAGTGCCGAGAGCCGCCTGTCCGAGGCCGAGTGGCCGCGCTTCCTGCAGATGCTGCAGAAGCGTGGGCGTGCGAGGATCGCGGTCCAGACCATCATCCGTATCGGCGAGCGCGAAGTGGCGCGAGCCAGCGGCACCTATGCCGCGATCAAGCAAGGACAGACATGAGCCGAGGATTCCGATTCTGCCCGCAGTGCTCCGCGCCGCTGGCGCCGCAGGACCACGACGGCACGCCGCGCATGGGCTGCGGTGCCGGCTGCGGCTACGTGCACTGGAACAACCCGACGCCGGTGGTGGCGGCGGTGGTGCAGCATGGCGACGACCTGATCCTGGCGCGCAACGTCGCCTGGCCGGGCAAGTTCTTCGCGCTGATCACGGGCTTCCTGGAGGCCAACGATCCCTCGCCGGAAGAAGCCGTGGTGCGCGAGGTGGAGGAGGAGCTGGGCCTGCAGGGCCGCGCGCCGAGCTTCATCGGCCACTACCGCTTCGAGCGCATGAACCAGATCATCATTGCCTACCACGTGGTGGCCGACGGCGAGATCAAGCTTGGCGCGGAGTTGGCGGAATACATCCGCGTGCCGCCGGCACAGGCCACCTACTGGCCGGCCGCCACGGGCCTGGCGCTGCGCGACTGGCTGCGCACGCAGGGACATGACCCGCGGGAAATCCCCATTCCGGGCCGCCGGTAACGCCGCCATGATCGCGGCACGGCGCTGGCTGCTGTCGCTCGCGCTGCTGCTGCCTTCGCTGGCTTCGGCGGCCCCTGTCGAAGAAACCCTGCCGCTGGAGCTGGCCTCCGGGCGCACACTGGAGGTGCGCCTGCTGCGCCCCACGCAGACGATCGAGAAGCTGCCCGCGGTGATCCTGCTCGGCGGTTACCGCCGCGGCGCCGGTGCACTGGACCTGGTGACGGCGGGCCGTCCAGTGATGCTGGCCGGCTTCGACTACCCGGCGGAACTGCCGCGCAAGCTGCGCGTGTCCGAAATTCCGCGCCTGGTACCCCAGACGCGCCGCGGCATCGCCGAAACCCGCGAGGGCCTGGCGGCGCTGCACCGGCAGCTGCGACAGCGGCCGGACGTGGACTCCAGCCGCATCACCCTGGTCGGCGTCAGTGCCGGTGCTCCCTTTGCGACGCTGGCCGCGGCCGACACCGGCTTTCCCGCAGTGATCCTGGTGCACGGCTTTGCCGACCTGCCGGGTATGATCCAGCACCAGTTCGCGCGGCGCTGGGAACCGAGCGCCGGCTGGCTCGGCCGCGCGGGCGCCTGGATGAGCTCGCGGTTGCTGCACGCCTTGCTTGGTCTGCCCAGCATCGAGCAGGCAGCCGCATCGTTGAAGCCGGGGCGGCGCGTGCTGATGATCCGTGCTGAGCGCGACGACTTCATTCCCGCCGCCAGCAGCCTGGCGCTGGAGGCCGCGCTGCGCCGGTCGGGCGCGCGGGTGGACCTGGTGGTGCAGCCCGGTGGGCATGTGCGCGGTGCGGCGCAGGAGGAACTCAAGCCGGTGCTGGAGGCTTCGCTGGAGTGGATGCGGCAGCAGCGCCTGATCTGAGGGCGGAGACGTTCACCCTTCGACAGGCTCAGGGCGAACGGGGGGCGACGCGCAGCTCGGCTTTGATAGCGAAGCCTGGGGGCGCATGAACGGCGTCCCGGCTTGCCTCCGGCAAACCGGGCTACGGCGCCTGAGTTGTAGGAGCCAGCTTGCTGGCGACTCGCAGCTTGTTGCCAGCAAGCTGGCTCCTACACAAGCAACCTAGCCCCGCGCCTTCCGGACTTTCTCCCGCGCCACCCGCTCCCGTGCCAGCGCCACCATGTTCGCCACCGTCGGCGAATCATCGCCCTCGCGGTAGACCAGGCTCATGCGTGCGCTCGGCGCGTCACCGGCGATGGCGCGATAGGTGACGCCGTCGGTGCTGATCTGCTGCATCGAGGCCGGCACCAGCGATACGCCCAGGCCCGCCGCCACCAGGTTGACGATCGACGTCACCTGCGACGCCTCCTGCGTGACGCGCGGGCTGAAGCCGCTACGCTGGCAGGCGGCGATGATCTCGTCGTAGAGACCGGAGCCGACCAGGCGCGGAAACAGTACGAAGTTCTCGGAGGCCAGGGCCCATAGCGACAGCGTGCGGAAGCGGGCCAGCGGGTGGCCCTGCGGCAGGGCCACCAGCACTTCCTCGTCGAACAGCGGCTCGGTGGTCAGTCCCTCGCAGTCGCCCAGCAGCGGACGCACGAAGGCGATGTCGGCAGTGTTATCCAGCACAGCGGTGGCCAGGGCCGGCGTGCTGTTTTCGTCGATCGCCAGGGCCACTTCCGGGTAACGCTGGCCGAACTCCCGGATCACTCTGGGGACAAAGGGATGGAAGGGCGCGGAGTTGATCATGCCGACGCGCAACCGGCCTTGTTCACCGCGCGCCACCCGGCGGGCCTGGGCGCTGGCGCGGTCCACATTGGCCAGGATCGCGCGGGCATCGCCGAAGAAGCTCTGCCCCGCTTCGGTCAGGGCTACCCCGCGCGGCAGGCGACGGAACAGCGGCAGGCCCAGCTCCTGTTCCAGCTGCTGGATCTGCTGGCTCAGCGGCGGCTGGCCGATGCCCAGCCGGGCGGCCGCACGGGTGAAGTGCAGCTCCTCGGCCACAGCGACGAAGTAGCGCAGATGGCGCAGTTCCACAGGACGTATATGTATAGGGTATGGCAAATGCCTGATTCATATATTGGACATATATGAGAGCCACTGTCTACAGTCCCGCAGATTGGGTAAAACAGACTTTCCACGCAGGCGAGGAGCAGGCCGTGGCACAGAACGAAGATATCGACGCCCTCGAGACCGCCGAATGGCTGGAGTCGCTCGAGGCCGTGCTCAAGCACGCGGGCCCGGAGCGGGCGCACCAGCTGCTTGATGCCTTGCAGCAAAAGGCTCGGCGCAGCGGCGTGTTCCTGCCCTATTCGGCCAACACGCCTTACCTGAATACGATCCCCGTCGGCATGGAGGAGCGCTCCCCCGGCGACCACTCGCTGGAGTGGAAGATCCGCTCGATCATCCGCTGGAACGCGATGGCCATGGTGGTCAACGCCAACCGCGACCACGCCGGCATCGGTGGCCATATCGCCAGCTTCGCGTCTTCCGCGACCCTGTACGACGTCGGCTTCAACCATTTCTGGAAGGGTCCGGACCATCCGCAGGGCGGCGACCTGGTCTACATCCAGGGCCATGTCACGCCGGGCATCTACTCGCGCGCCTTCCTCGAAGGGCGCCTGACGGAGCAGGACCTGAAACGCTTCCGCATGGAGGCGCTGGACAAGGGCTTGTCGTCCTATCCGCATCCCTGGCTGATGCCTGACTTCTGGCAGATGCCGACCGTGAGCATGGGCCTGGGCCCGATCATGGCGATCTACCAGGCGCGGCTGATGAAGTACCTGCATAACCGCGGGATCAAGGACATGACCGGCCGCAAGGTCTGGTGCTTCTGCGGCGACGGCGAGATGGACGAGCCGGAGAGCCTGGGCGCCATCGACATCGCCGAGCGCGAGAAGCTCGATAACCTGGTCTTCGTGGTCAACTGCAACCTGCAGCGCCTCGACGGCCCCGTGCGCGGCAATGGCAAGATCATCCAGGAACTGGAAGGTATCTTCCGCGGCTCCGGCTGGAACGTGATCAAGGTGGTCTGGGGCGCGGCCTGGGACGCGCTGCTGGCGCAGGATGCCAGCGGCAAGCTCATGGAGATCATGAACGAGACGGTCGACGGCGAGTACCAGAACTACAAGGCCAAGGGCGGCCGGTACACGCGCGAGCACTTCTTCGGCAAGACGCCGGAGACGCTGCGCCTGGTCGAGAACATGTCGGACGACGACGTCGCCCGCCTGAACCGCGGCGGCCATGATCCGCACAAGGTCTACGCCGCCTATGCCGCGGCGGTGAAGCACACCGGCTCGCCGACCGTGATCCTGGCCAAGACCGTGAAGGGCTACGGCATGGGCGAGGCCGGCGAGGGCCAGAACATCACGCACTCCCAGAAGAAGATGGGCGAGGATGCGCTGCGCAAGTTCCGCGACCGCTTCCAGATTCCGATCTCCGACGACCGCCTCGCCGACATCCCGTTCTATCGCCCGGCCGAGGACTCACCGGAGATCCAGTACCTCAAGGCGCGCCGCGAGGAGCTGGGCGGCTATCTGCCGCAGCGCCGACCGACCAAGGACAAGCTGGAGATTCCGCCGCTGATCAACTTCCAGCGCCTGCTGGAAGGCACCGGCGAGCGCGAGATCAGCACAACGATGGCCTACGTGCAGTTCCTGCAGACGCTGCTGCGCGACAAGAACGTGGGTCCACGCGTGGTGCCGATCATCCCCGACGAGGCGCGCACCTTCGGCATGGAGGGCATGTTCCGCCAGCTCGGCATCTATTCCGTGGTGGGCCAGAAGTACGCGCCGGAAGACGCCGACCAGCTGGCGTACTACAAGGAAGACATCAAGGGACAGATTCTCGAAGAGGGCATCACCGAGGCCGGCGCCATGTCGTCCTGGGTGGCTGCCGCCACGGCCTACGCCAACCACGGCACGCCGCTGCTGCCCTTCTACATCTACTACTCGATGTTCGGCTTCCAGCGCATCGGCGACCTGGCCTGGGCGGCGGGTGACTTGCGTGCGCGCGGCTTCCTGCTTGGCGCCACCGCCGGCCGTACCACGCTCAACGGCGAGGGCCTGCAGCATGAGGATGGCCACAGCCACATCTACTCCGCGGTGATCCCCAACTGCCGTTCCTACGATCCTGCCTATGCCTACGAGCTGGCGGTGATCCTGCAGCACGGCATGGAGGAGATGTACGTCGAGCAGAAGGACTTCTACTACTACGTCAGCCTCTACAACGAGAACCACACACACCCACCGATGCCGGCCGGCATCGAGAGTGGCATCATCCGTGGCATGTATCTGCTGCGCTCGGAAGAGAAGCCTTCCGAAAAGCACGTGCAGCTGCTGGGCTCGGGCAGCATCCTGCGCGAGGTGATCGCCGCCGCCGACCTGCTGAAGGAGGAATGGGGCGTGACCGCCGACGTCTGGAGCGTGCCCAGCTTCACCGAGCTGGCGCGTGACGGCATGGAGACCGAGCGCTGGAACCTGCTGCACCCGGATGCCAAGCCCAAGCTCAGCTATGTCGAGGAATGCCTCAAGGGCATGAGCGGACCGGCCATCGCCAGCACCGACTGGGTGCGCGCCTACGCCGAGCAGATCCGCCCCTACGTGCCGATGCCCTACCACGTGCTCGGAACCGACGGCTTCGGCCGCAGCGACAACCGCCCGGCCCTGCGCGACTTCTTCGAGGTGGACCGCCGCTGGATCGTGGTCAAGGCGCTCAAGGCCCTGGTCGAGCGCAAGCAGGTGCCGGCCGAGCGCGTCTCGCAGGCGATCAAGATCTACGGCATCAAGCCCAACCGCGCGGCTCCCTGGACCGTCTGAGGAATATCCGCCATGGCCAACATTGACGTGAAGGTTCCGGACATCGGCGACAGCCACGACGTGCCGGTGATCGAGTTGCTGGTGAAGGACGGTGACGCGGTGGAGAAGGACCAGCCGCTGCTGGTGCTGGAGTCCGACAAGGCGACGATGGAAGTGCCGGCGCCTGCCGCCGGCATCGTGCGCGGGCTGCAGGTGAAGGTGGGCGACAAGCTCAACACCGGCTCCGCGATCTGCCAGCTGGAGGGCGACGTTGCGGCCGCCGCGCCGAAAGCAGAAGCGAAGCCGGCGACAGCGCCGGAGAAGAAGGTCGCGGCGGACGCCGCGCCCGCGAAGAAGTCCGAGGCCCCCGCCGCTGTGCCCGCCACGCCGGCCAAGGGCGGCGGCAGCCTGGAAGTGCGCATCCCCGATCTCGGCGACAGCAAGGACGTGCCGGTGATCGAGCTGCTGATCGCGGACGGCGACAGCGTCGAGAAGGATCAGCCGTTGCTGGTGCTGGAGTCCGACAAGGCGACCATGGAAGTGCCCGCGCCCGCCGCCGGCACCGTGCGCGCGCTGAAGGTGAAGCTCGGCGACAAGCTGTCCAAGGGCGACCTCGTCTGCACACTAGAAGGTGATGGCGGTGCCGCGACCGAGGCGAAAGCCGAGGCGGCACCCGCGCCGAAGCGTACCGAGCCCGAGGTGGCCGCAGAGTCGCCGAAGCCGGCACCCGCGCCCGCTCCGCAAAAGATCGCGGCTGAAGCCGCTCCCACGAAAACCGGAGACGTGCCTTATGCCGGCCCGGCGACGCGCCAGTTCGCGCGCAAGCTCGGCGTGGATCTCGCGCAGGTGAAGGGTTCCGGCCCGCGCGGACGCATCGTGATCGAGGACGTGCAGGCCTTCGTCAAGGCCAGGCTCAGCGCGGCGCCAACGGCGGCCGCCACCACCACGGGCGGTGCGGGCATCCCGCCGATCCCGGCGCAGGACTTCTCGCTGTACGGCGAGATCGAGAACAAGCCGCTGGCGCGCATCCGCAAGATTTCCGCCGCGCACCTGCACCGCAGCTGGCTCAACGTGCCGCACGTCACGCAGAACGACGAGGCCGACATCACCGAGCTGGAGGCCTTCCGCAAGGCGCAGGGCGAGGAGCTGAACCTCAAGCTGACGCTGCTGCCCTTCATCATGAAGGCGGTGGGCGCGGTGCTGAAGCAGTACCCGGAGTTCAACAGCTCGCTGTCGGCCGACGGCGAAAGCCTGGTGATGAAGAAGTACTGCCACATCGGCTTCGCCGCCGACACGCCCAACGGCCTGGTGGTGCCGGTGGTGCGCGACGTCTGGTCCAAGGGCATCGTGCAGTTGTCCAACGAATGCGGCGAGCTGGCCAAGAAGGCACGCGACGGCAAGCTCAAGCCGGACGAAATGCGCGGAGGCTGCTTCTCGATCTCCTCGCTGGGCGGCATCGGCGGCAGCCACTTCACGCCGATCGTCAACGCGCCGGAGGTGGCGATCCTCGGCGTGTCGCGCTCGCAGATGAAGCCGGTGTGGAATGGCAAGGAGTTCGTGCCGCGCCTGATGTGCCCGCTGTCGCTGTCCTACGATCACCGCGTGATCGACGGAGCCGCGGCGGCGCGCTTCGTGGTGTCGCTGGGCAAGTTGATGGCGGACATGCGGCGGCTGGCGCTGTGAGCGCAAGCTGAACGAACGCTGAAGCGGCGCGAAAGAAAATCATTTGTTTCGCGCCGCTGCGTTGCTAGACTCGGTGGGCCATGACAAGGACGTTACTACTCGCTGCCGCGCTGCTGGCGCCGGCACTGGCATCCGCCCAATCGGCCGGACGCCCGCAATACATCTCCGACGACATCACCGTGACGCTGCGCCAGCAGCCGCGCAACGAGGCGCCCTCCGTGAGCGTGCTCAAGAGCGGCGCCAAGGTCAGCGTGCTGGAGTCTTTGGGACCCGAGAGCTTCGCTCGCATCCGCACCGCCGACGGCCGTGAAGGCTGGGTGACGTCGCGTTTCCTCTCCGCGCAGCCGGCGGCCAAGGAGCGCTACCAGCAGGCGCAGCAGGATCTCGACGCGGCGCAGAAGCGCGCGCAGAACCTGGAGCGCGAACTCACGGCGGCGCAGCAGCAACTGGGCCAGGCCAAGCCGGCCTTCGAGCTGGCACGCGAGAACGAGTCGCTCAAGGCCACCATCACGGAGCTACAGAGCTCCGCGGCCACGCTGCAGCAGCGCTTCGACGTGGAGCGCGCCAAGCGCAAGACGTTGATCACCGGTGCTAGCCTGGTTGGAGGCGGCGTGCTGCTGGGCCTGGTCCTGCCCTGGATGGGTGGCGGCCGCAAGAAGCGGCGCTACGGCGACTTCTGAACGCCGGCCCCGGCCCATGGGCCGGGGCCGCATGACAATCCGGTGAACCGGTTGCCGCCTGCCGGCGGCAATGGAATGCTGTCGCCTCTTCGATTCGGGGGCGATGTCATGAAACTGCTGCGCCGGCTGCTGGTCGCGCTCGTGGTGCTGCTGGGCCTGCTGGCCGTGGTCGTGGCCTGGCTGCGTACGCAGGCGCCGGGCATGGACGCCTACCGCGCGCATCACTACGAGGCCGCCGCGCAGCCCGGCGCGCTCACCGCCACCTGGTATGGCGTCAGCGCCGTGCTGTTGCGCGACGGCGAGCACGCGATCCTGATCGATCCCTTCTTCACCCGGCCCGAGGGCCTGCTGCCGCTGGTGCTGAACCGTGCGATCGCGCCGGATGAAACGCGTATTGCCGCGGCGTTGCTGGCGGCGCGCATCGACAAGCTCGATGCGGTGCTGGTCTCGCACTCGCATTACGACCACGGCATGGATGCCGGCGTGGTGGCCAAGCTCACCGGCGCGATGCTGATGGGCTCCGCCAGCACGGCCAACATCGGTCGCGGCGCCGGTCTGCCGGATGGACGCATCCGCCGCATCGAGCCGGGCCAGGTGATCACGGTGGGCCGCTTCCGCATCCGTTTCATCGCCAGCCGCCACGCTGGCGCCAGCGGCGGCCGCCCCACCGGCGACATCACCGCGCCGCTGCACACGCCGGCGCATTACCTGGACTACAAGCTCGGTGGCACCTATTCGATCCTGGTGGAGCATCCGCAGGGCAACGTGCTGCACCACGGCAGTGCCGGCTGGGAACCGGGCGCCCTGGCCGGCCTGCGTGCCGACCTGGTGTTCCTCGGCGTGGCGCTGGTGGACGAGCTGCCGGACTACCTGCGCGAGACGGTGGACGCGGTCGGCGCGCGGCGCGTCATCCCGGTGCATTGGGACGACTTCACCCTGCCGCTGGACCAGCCACTGCGGCCCTTCCCCCTGGTGGTGCGCCTGGACCGCTTCTTCGAGGGCATGGCGCAGCGGCCCGAGATCCAGGTACAGACCCTGGAGCTGGGCCAGACGGTGACGCTGTTCCCGGCGTCAGTGCCGTCGGGCGGCGCCGCCAGTGCCGCGGAACCGGAAATGCGCTAAAACTGGCACCCATACCAATCCGGGGGAATACCCATGCGTCGGATCGTCCTTCTGTCCGGCCTGCTGCTGGGGGCCTGTGTCCAGCTCGCCGCCTGCGCCCAGCCCATGAACCAGCCCGAAGCCACCGCCGCGCCGGTCCCCGGCAAGGTCGCCGATCTCGAGGCCTTCGGGCGTTTCATCGCCGGCCGGCCGACGCCGGAGCAGTTCCGCACGCACTATCCGGACGTGAAGCTGGTAATGCCCGGCGACATTGCCACCAAGGAGTTCCGGCACGACAACAGCCGCTACTTCGCCGAAACCGACACCGAGGGCCGCATCACTGGCGGCCGGTTCATGTAATGAGCGCCTTCGTCACGATCCTGCTGTTGCTCAACGTACTGCTTTCGGCCGTGCTCGGCCTGCTGTTCCTGCGCCTGTGGCGCGTGCAGCATCGCCTGCACGGCCGACTGCAGCAGCTGGCGCCGAACCTGGCCGGCGATCCCGCACGCAACTTCGAGCTGGTCAGCGCCTCGCGCCCCAGCCTGATCTCCATCGAGATCCTCAACCCCATGGAGCTGGCCGCCAAGGAGTCCTGGGTGGCCGGCGCGCTGGGCAGCGTCACGCCCACGCTGGTGCGCCGCCTGGTCTACCAGCGCGCCGCGCAGATGGTGCGCGAGGAGCTCAAGGGCCACGGCGTCACGGCGGAGGTGCGCCAGCACCATGCCCCTTGAACTCGTGCTGGCGCTGCTGAGCACCGCGGCCCTGTGCGGGACGCTGGCGGCTGGCTTGCGCCTGCACGAGGAGGTGCTGGAGTGGCGGCACGAGCTGCGCCGGATCGAGGCCTGGCACAGTGACTATGGCTACACCAGCCGCGCGCTGGGCACGCTGGCGCAGGTGCAGAAGCTGGCCGAAGGCGGCGTCAGCATCGGCACCGATACGGTGCGCGGCATCCACCACGGCATCGCCAGCATTCCCTTCGGCATCCTCGAGGCGATACCGGCGACGCGCGACACCACGCGCGTGGTGCGTGCGATCCACGACCAGACCGCGGACACGGTCTACGGCGCCATCAACCTGGTGAACCGCGTGCTGGGCAAGGGCCTGCGTCGTGGCATGGGCATGGACACGCCCAAGGAAGAACCGTATCGCGGCCAGGTCAGCGACGCGGAGATGGTGGACTTCCGCCACTTCATCGACACGCGGCCGGATCCGGCGGAATTCCGCCTGCGCTATCCGGACGTGGCGCTGGTGCTGCCGGGCGAGATCGCGACCACGGACTACCGGGCGGATCGCAGCCGGTTCCACGCGCTGGTGGATGAGGGTGGAAGGATTTCCGGCGGGGAATTCAGATAACAGCGTAGGAGCGGCTGACAGCCGCGAACGAGGTTTTTCAAGTCAGGCGTGGATCGCGGCTGACAGCCGCTCCCACAAAAGAAAAGCCAATAAAAAAGGAGCCGACTTGCGTCGGCTCCTCCGGCGAAGCACGACCGTCGGGGGGACGGCCGTGCTGGGGGGACTGACAGGCTGCTTCAGCGCTTGCTGCCGGCGCCATCCTTCTGCTGGTGGGCTTCCACCTCGATCTTCAGCTCCACTTCCTCGCCGACATTGGGCGAGTACTTGCTGATGCCCCAGTCGGAGCGCTTGATCTTGGTTTCCAGGTTGGCGCCGCAGGCCCAGATGCCGAGCATCGGGTGCTGCTTGCAGACGAAATCATCCACGTCCAGCGTCACCGTCTTGGTCACACCGTGCATGGTCAGTTCGCCGGTCACTTCGTCGAGCTTGTCGCCGTCGAACTTGAACTTGCTGCCCTTGAAGGTGATCGTCGGGTACTTCTTGGTGTCGAAGAAGTCCTCGTTCTTCAGGTGCTCGTCGAGCTTGGGCACGCCGGTGGAGATCGAGTTGGCGTCGATCGTCACGTCCACGCTGCCGGTCTTCTTGGCGGTGTCGAGGGTGATGGTGCCCTCGGTCTTGTCGAAGCGGCCGCGGAAGGTGGAGAAGCCCAGGTGGCTGATCTCGAAGGTCGGGAAGGTGTGCGTCGGGTCGATCTTGTAGGTGGACTCGGCGGCCTGCGCCGTCAGCGTGGCGGCAGATAGCAGGACGGCGGCGAGCAGGGACTTCTTCATGGGATCACTCCTTTGGGAATTGGGGGGTGTTACTTGGCGGGCGCGAGCAGCAGCTGGAACGTCACGGGCACGTCGTTGGAGACCAGATCGCCCTCGTTCCATTCGCCGCCGCCCACGCCGAAGTCGGTGCGACGGATCGAGAACTGTCCGGACAGCAGCGTGGCGCCGCTGGCCTGGTCGGTCGCGCGGAACGGCACGGTGATCTCGCGCGGCTTGCCCTTGATGGTCAGCAGGCCCTTGGCCTCGTACTTGCCGGGGCCGGTGGCGCGAACGCTGCTGCTCTTGAAGGTGGCCTTGGGGAAGCCGGCCTTGTCGAGCCAGGCACGTTCCGCGGCGGTGCTGTCGGCCTCGTCGCTGCCGGCGTCGATGCTGGCGATGTCCACCGACAGGGCGGCGCTGGAGGTCTCGGGCTTGGCGGGGTCGAAGTTCACCTGCGCCTCGAAGCGCTTGAAGCGGCCCTCCACGGCCACCCCCATCTGCTTGACGCTGAAGCTGATGTCGCTGCGCGCGGTATCCACCGTGCGCGGCGTGGCCTGCGCCGAGACGGCAGCCAGGGACAACAGGACAGCGGTGAAGAGTTTCATGAGGCGTCTCCGGTCTTGCGCCAGCGCGGGAGCATCCGCGTCAGCACGTCGTCACGATTGAAGAAATGGTGTTTCAGGGCGGCGGCGGCATGCAGGCCCACCACGAACAGCAGGATCGTGGTCAGCAGCTCGTGCACGTCTTCCAGCAGTTTGCCCAGCTCGCGGTCGCGGCCGATCAGGTCGGGGATCGGGAAATGGCCGAGGTACACGGTCTGGAAGCCCTTGGCCGAACTCATCAGCCAGCCGGACAGCGGGATCGCCAGCAGCAGGGCGTACAGGCCCCAGTGGCTCAGGTGGGCGCCGATGCGCTCCCAGGCCGGCATGGCGGGCGGCAGCGGCGGGGCCTTGGCCCACTGGCGCCAGAGCAGGCGCAGCACGGCGATGCCGAAGATCGTGACGCCGATCCACTTGTGGTACGAGAACAGCTTGAGCCGCGTGGGCGACATCTTCATGTCGCTCATGATCCAGCCCAGCGCGAAGGCGCCAATCACCAGCAGCAGGGTCAGCCAGTGCCCGGCCTGGGCGATGGCTCCGTAGCGTTGCGGCAGTGGCTGGGACATGGCGGCTCCTGAATTGACGGATATGCTAGTACCCGGCCGAACCTTCAAAAAAGCAAAATGTTCTGAACGAACCGTTCGATTCGTTCGAATGGTCCCCCGGCACCCTTGCAGACTGACCGCTGTCAGGGCGCCGGGTTCAGCCCCTGACAGGGCTCACTGCCGTTTCCTACAAGCACCATCGTGGAGCGCCGGCTGTGGCGGCCCGCCCCGCCCCGGACAATGCCCCCATGTCGCACCTCCCCGCCATGGCGGCCCACGCCGAGCTCAGCACCTGGATCGAAACCCGGGAAGAACTGCTGAGCAGTGCGCTGCTGGGCGGCGCAGGCGGCATGTGCGCGGTGTTCCTCAGCCGCGATACCCAAGGCGACTACCTGCTGCGCCTCTGCGATGGCGCTGATGACCGCTGGATGACCTGGCGCGAACAGCGCCGCCTGCGCTCCGCCTTCGGGCGCAGCTACGCCGAGGCCCTGGCCAACGCCGCCATGACGCGGCTGGAGCGCAGCGGCTGGCAGCTGGAGTGGTTGGCCCGCGCCAGCCCCGAGGCCTTGCCCGCGCTGGCAGCCTGAAGCGGCGCCGTTCCCGCGGCCGATTTGTAAGCAATTGCATCGCTTCGTAAATGGCCATGTCTGACCGCCGGACAGGCGGCTGACCCCGTCTACAGTGCCGGCGAGTGCTGGAGACAGCCTCCAGGGACGGGACACCTACCGAGCACAGGAAGACCGCGTAAATCCGGCACGCGATTTGCCAGTTTTTCCAGCGGGGTGATCGCTGCCGGTGTTGCCAGCCGTCGGTTGCCGAAGGCCCCGCCCGGTTTTTCCACAGGCTCAAGGACGATACATGAACAGGATTCTCTTCCCGGCTGCGGTCTGCAGCTCCCTGCTGGCGCTGACGGCTTGTGGTGGCGGCACCGGCGGCGGCACCGGTGGCGACAGCTTCTCCATGGCCACCAAGGCCGATGCCCTGCGCGAGCTTGGCGTGGCGAGCGCCATGCTGTCGGAACTGCCCGATCCGCTGGACACGGGCGCCACGGCGGAAGCCAAGCGGATCGGCGATCTTCCGGAATTCGGCCGCGCCGAGGGGCTTTGCAGCATGAGTGGCCGGAGTGACCTGAGCTCCGGTAACCGCCAGTGGAATTTCAGCCTGCTGGGCCTCGGCAATGTCGCGGTCAGCTTCGATCGCGAGGAAAACAACGCTTGTCTCTCCACCGCCACGGCGCCGTCGCCGCGCACGGCGACCTTGCGGTTCAACGGCACCATGGAGACCGGCGGCGCCACCCTCAACGACGGCTCGCAGGTCGCCTACCTGATCGACCAGGGTGCCAACGGCTACGCCGCCACCTACACGCAACTGCTGGGAGCCCAAACCGTGGATACGCAGATCGGCGCGCGGCTCGGCACCATCGAGAAGCGGCTGGCGGTCGACGGCGGCAGCGATCTGCGCGTGAACTATGGCTACAGCTACGATCGCGCCGACCTCACCAGTGGCCGAGAGGTCCGCAGCTACGCGGTGGTGCAGATCGGCAAGGCAGGCGCGCCGTTCCGGGAGACGCGGAACGGGCAGCAGCGCAGCTTCAACGGAGTCTACGATTACGCCACCAGCGAGTGTGGCGGCGGTGCGGTGACGGTTTCCACCGAGGAGACGCTGGTCCTGGGCACCGGCGGCAGCGCGAACTACCCGGTGGACGGCAAGCTGCGCCTGGCGGTGGGCCAGCAGTACGCGGTCTTCGACTTCAACGGCGACGGCGGCGCCACGCTGAACCTCAACGGCGTGACGCAGACCCTGACCGCTACCGAAGTGCGCGCCGTGCTGGACCAGTCACCCTGCTAGAAGCACTAGTTGCAGCAAGCAAAAAGCCCCGGAGCGATCCGGGGCTTTTTGCTGTGTGGCCTGGGGACCAGGAGGACCCGGCGCATGGAGATGTCCTGGCAAGGCATCCGACGAAGGTCCAATAGCCCAGCCGCATGGTGGGTGGTTAGGTTGCTCAACCCCTGCGCCGAGGCCCTGCCCGCGCGCCGGGGCGGCCGTAGGAGCGGCGTCAACCACATCGCAAGGATAGGGACATCACCATGAAGAACCGTACACTCAAGGTAGCCATACTGGCCGGCAGCACGATGCTGCTCGCCGCCTGCAACAACGGTGGTGACGGCGGAGCGGATCCGGTCCCCCTCGAAACCAAGAGCGATGGCTTGCGCGAGCTTGGCCTGTCGATCGGCAGCTACGGCCCCTTGTCGTTCTACATCAACTTCTCCTCCGCTGCTTCAGCCCGCGCGAGCAGCAAGCGCCTGGCTGGCCCGCAACTGTCCGCCAAGGCCCTGCGACCGGGGGACTGCGACACGATAAAAGGGGGCGCCTCCGAAGAGGAAGGCTCCAAGGATCGCGACTTCAAGCTGCTGAACCCGCCGGCCTCCGGCGTGCGCGTGGATTTCCAACGACAGAACACGGATGGCTACCAGGAGCAGTACTGCTATGGGGAAGGCCAGGAGATCGTCGAGCTCTTCCAGGCTGATGGCATCACGGAGTACGGCTCCGCCGAGACAGCGGCGGGCCAGTACGACTATTTCACGGCCGGTTCCGGCGACAAGGCCGCCTTCACGCTCAACGAGACCTACGATGAGGGCCAGCTCGGAATCCGCCAGCTGATCGAGTATCTCGGCACGGTGGAATCGCTTGAGACCGAGGACGGCATCTTCTACGGCCTGCGCCTGCGGCTGAAGACCGAACGCTTCCAGCAGGGCGGCATCGACTACAAGCTCTCCGCCAACCTGGGGGACAATGACGCGCCGCTGCGCGCCAAGGTCAGCGGCAATGCCTTCGAGCTGGATGGCAGCTACCGCTACAGCTCCAACAACGTCGGCTGCGAAGGCGGCGAGGTTCGCGTATCGACGCCTTCTACGGGCGGCATCACGGTCAACGGCACTCGACCGGACGGTGGCGAGCTCCAACTGCAGTCGGGCGGGTCCACCGCCCGCTTCACCTTCAACGACGACGGCAGTGCGACCCTGGTGATCAACGGCGGCACCGGAATCTCCCTGACGGCGGAGGAAGTGGCGGATGCAATGGCGGGCGAGTCGTCCCCGTGCGCCGAGGAAAGCAGCGGCGGGTTCTGACCGGACCGCCCGTTGTTATTGAAAGCCCCGGAGCGATCCGGGGCTTCTTTTTTCCTGGCCGTGCTACCAGATGCTGACGCGCTGCTCCGGCGGCAGGTAGAGCTTGTCGCCGGCTTTCACGCCGAAGGCCTCGTAGAAGGCCGGCACGTTCACCACCACGCCGTTGCAGCGGTATTCGTCCGGCGCATGCGGGTCGGTCTTGAGGCGCTGCACCAGGTCGGCCTCGCGGAACTTGCGGCGCCAGGACTGTGCCCAGCCCATGAAGAAGCGCTGCTCGCCGGTGAGGCCGTCGATCACCGGCGAGGGGCCGGTGTCGGCCAGCGACATCTGCCAGGCCTTGTAGGCGATGGCCAGGCCACCGAGGTCGCCGATGTTCTCGCCGATGGTGAGCTCGCCGTTGACCTTATGACCGGGCACCGGCTCGAAGGCGCCGTACTGCGCGATCAGGCGCTTGGTCTTCTCCTCGAAGCGCTGGCGATCGGCCTTGGTCCACCAGGACTGGAGGTTGCCGTCGCCGTCGTACTTGGAGCCCTGGTCGTCGAAGCCGTGGCCGATCTCGTGGCCGATCACGGCGCCGATGCTGCCGTAGTTCACGGCGTCGTCGGCCTGCATGTCGAAGAACGGCGGCTGCAGGATGGCGGCGGGGAAGACGATCTCGTTCATCGTCGGGTTGTAATAGGCGTTGACCGTCTGCGGCGTCATGAACCACTCGCCGCGGTCGATCGGCTTGCCCAGCTTGGCGGCTTCGCGAGCATGCTCCACGCGGTTGGAGCGCATGACGTTGCCGACCAGGTCATCCGGCTTCACCTGCAGCGCCGAATAGTCCTTCCACTGGTCGGGGTAGCCGATCTTGGTCGTGAACTTGGACAGCTTGAGCAGCGCCTTCTCCTTGGTCTCCGGGCTCATCCAGTCGAGCTTGCGGATGCTGTCGCCATAGGCCAGCAGCAGCCGGTCCACCAGCTTCTCCATGCGGGCCTTGGCCTCCGGCGGGAAGTGGCGCGACACGTAGATGCGGCCGGTAACCTCGCCCAGCGCTCCTTCGGTGGCGTCCACGCCTCGCTTCCAGCGCGGCTTGAGCTCCTGGATGCCGCGCAGCGTGGTGCCGTAGAAGGCGAAGTTCTCGTTGACGAAGTCCTGCGACAGGTAGGGTGCGAAGTCGCTCAGCACCTGCCACTTGAGGTAGTTGCGCAGCACCGGCAGCGGCGTGGCGGTGACGATGCGGTCCCAGTCGCGGAAGAAGCTGGGCTGGGCGATGATCACGCCCGGCGTCGCGGCGAGGTCCTGTTCGGCGAGATAGGTCTTGAAGTCGAAGCGCGGCGTCAGCTTGCGCAGCTGGGCCGCCGTGTACTTGTTGTAGGTGAGGTCCGCGTCACGCGAGCGAACCTTGGTCCACTGCGCCTTGGCCAGCTTGGTCTCCAGCGTCATGATCGCCTCGGCGCTGGCGCGCGGATCGGCGATGCCGGCCAGCGTCAGCATCTTCTCGACATGCGCCACGTACTTGGGGCGGATCTCGGCGAACTTGGCGTCAGCCGACAGGTAGTAGTCGCGGTCCGGCAGGCCGGTGCCGCCCTGAAGGAAATAGACGATGTATTCCGAGGACTTCTTCGCGTCCGGCTCGATCCAGGCGGGGAAGGTGCCCACGCCGATCTTCGACAGCTCCGCCAGCAGCTTTGGCAGCTGCTTGCGGTCCTGCAGGGTGTCGATCTGCGCCAGCGTGTCCTTCAGCGGCGCCAGGCCCAGCTGCTCGGCACGGGCCTCGTCCATGAAGGCACGGTAATAGTCGCCGACCTTCTGGGTATCGCTGCCCGCGGCGGCATTCTTGTCCGCAGCGGATTCCTCGATGATCTTGCGCAGCAGGATTTCGGCGCGGTCGTCGATCTCGGTGAAGGCACCATAGCTGGCCTTGTCGGCCGGAATCTCGGTGCGCGCCATCCAGCCGCCGTTGACGGCGCGGTAGAGGTCATCCTGGGCGCGGACCTGGGTGTCGAAGTTGGCCGCGTCGATGCCGGACTGCGGGCCCTTGGTCGCGGGTTCGGCGGCGGCGGGGTCCGCCGCCGGGGCCCGGGGCTGGCTGCCGCAGCCGGCCATGACCACGGCGGCGCAGGCGGCAAGGGCGAGTCGCTTCATCGGAATCTCCATCGGATGCCTTTACGTTGTTATGGGCTTACAGGGCCTTCAGACCGGCGCCGGCACAGTTAGTGCCCGGCCGGACGGGCCTGGCGTAGTATGGCGCGGCGGCGGCCGAAGCCGCCAAGGACTACCGCCGGCGCCCGCGCGTCCCCATATTGGGGGGATCAGGACCGGGCGCCTTCCCCGCGCCGCAAGCCAGACGACCGAGTACAGCCATGGAAAAGATCACCAAGACCGACGCCGAGTGGCGCGCCCAGCTGACCCCCGAGCAGTATCGCGTGACCCGCCAGGCCGGCACCGAGTGTGCCTTCACCGGCGCGCTCTGGGACGACCACCGCGACGGCATCTTCACCTGCCTGTGCTGCGGCCTGCCGCTGTTCGACTCCCGCACCAAGTTCGAATCCGGCACCGGCTGGCCCAGCTTCTTCGACCCCGCCGTCAATGGCAACGTCGCCAGCCGCGAGGACAACAGCCACTTCATGCGCCGCGTGGAGGTGCTCTGCGCCCGCTGCGATGCGCACCTGGGCCACGTCTTCCCGGACGGCCCGAAGCCCACCGGCCTGCGCTACTGCATCAACTCCGCCGCGCTGGACTTCAAGGCCCGCGAGGCATAACCGAGCGTCCCATCGGTTCGTCCTGAGCCTGTCGAAGGATGAACGGATCGCCTGCTGTGCGGTTACCTGCCGTTCACACTTCGACAGACTCAGTGCGAACGGCCCTCACCCGAGCTGAATACCCATGCGCGTCCATTGGCTGCAGCACGCCGACTTCGAAGACCTGGGCTGCATCGCCCCCTGGCTGGCGCAGCGCGGCGATGAGGTGAGTTGCACGAGCCTGCAGCAGGGTGAGGCGCCGCCGTCCGTCGACAGCTTCGACTGGCTGATCGTGATGGGCGGGCCGATGAACATCTACGAATACGACGCCCATCCCTGGCTGCGCGCCGAGAAGGCGCTGATTCGCTCGGCGATCGACTCCGGCAAGAAGCTGCTTGGCATCTGCCTTGGCTCGCAGCTGATCGCCGACGTGCTCGGCGGCCCGGTGACGCGCAACGCACACAGCGAGGTCGGCTGGTTCGACTTGGAGCTGAGCGAAGCCGGGCGGCACTCGAAGTTCTTCGGCGGATTCCCGCCGCGTTTCACCGCCTTTCACTGGCATGGCGACACCTTTGCCCTGCCGCCGGGCACGCAGACGCTGATGTCCTCGGAGGCCTGCGCCCACCAGGCCTATGAGCTGGACGGCCGCATCGCCGCGATCCAGTTCCATCTGGAGGTCACGGCCGCCAATGCGCGCGAGTGGTTCCAGCACGAGCGCCCGGCGCCGGCGCGCTACGTGCAGCCGCCGGAATCCATCCTGGCCTCGCTGGATCATTTCGCCGGCAATAACCGGCTGATGCTGCAGTTGCTGCAGGGCTTCGTGTCGTAGGGTGGGCCCAGCGTAGCGCGCCCACCATCACGGCTTGCTGCAAGGCCGCGTGGATCGGGAAGCGGCCTGCTTCACGCAAGCGTTGACGCTCTATCTGACGTCATACCGGCGAAAGCCGGTATCCAGCCGTCTAGCCGTACCTCTCACGCCCCGCAAAGCTCAACAACAGCAGCGAGCTGGCGCCCGCAAAGAAGCCAACCACCAGCAATACGATCCCGGCGGCGGTCTTGATGTGGAACAGGCCGGTCAGCATGCAGCCGATGCCGACCAGCAACAGGGCACAGATGGTCAAGGGTAGTGCAAGTTTGTCGATCATTCGGGCCATCCTCAGGGCAAGGCGAAACAACCCAGCTTGGATGGAGCAGGAATCGGGCCAATCCAGCTAGATGCCAGTGGGGACAGCTTGGAAGCAGGCTCTTTCAGCACGATGGCAATCCGGTTTCAGTCTTCCCGCAGGAAGGCCTCGATCTCGTCGATGCGTTGCGCCGCGTCGCGGTAGCCCAGCGCGATCAGCTCGCGCGTGAAGGCGTTGTCGAACAGCAGGAAGCTGGTCAGGTCCGCGCTCTGCGCATCCGGCGTGCCGAGGCCGTCGAGCACGTAGCGCAGGCTGCGCGGCATGCGGTGGGCCAGGGTCTTGGCGATGATGGCAATATCCGCCGACGGCGACACGGTCAGCGACTTCACCACGCGCATCGGCTCCGACACGCCGGGCTGCACCTGCCCCTTGGCCACCTGCTGGTAGGCCGCCACCAGTTCGTTCATGCGCTTGAGGTGATCCAGGTCGGCGTCGAGGTGATCCAGGAAGATCGCGTTCATGAACACGCCGCAGATCTGCGCCAGCGGCGGGCGATGCAGCTCCGGCACCACGTCGCCGGCGGTGGACATCTCGGAGCGCAGCAGGCTGTCGGCCGACTCCTGGCAGCGTACACCGATCGCGAACAGCCGCTCCGCACCGAGGCGGATCGCCGGGCTCAGCGGCGTGGTCAGTCGCAGCGCGCCGTCGCCGAACCAGGCGGTGGAGCCGCCTGCCGACAGCGACACCGGCGGAAACACGATGGGAATCGCGGCGGACGCGCGGATATGGTCCAGCGTCAGTGTCGTGGCCAGCGCCACGCGGCGGCTCTTGTTCCACAGCGGCCGGCCGGGCTTGCCCTGCACGAAGGTGAAGGCCTTGCCGGAGTGATAGCCGGTGGCGGTGACGGCGAGCGCTTCCAGCGTGCCTGCGGAGATTGCGCCGGCGATGCGGTCCAGCGGCAGGTGGTGGCGCAGGAAGCCCTCCAGCGGCGAGGCGTCCAGCAGGGCCTGCGTACGCCCGGCACCGGTGAGGCCGCCCAGGGCCATGTCCAGCGCGAGGTCGGCGGCCCCGCGGGCCAGGGCCGCCGGGTCGGTGCGCACCACGTCGGTCATCTGCAGGGCGGCCCACAGCTTCGCCAGCTGGTTGGCCCCCTCGCTGAAGTCACCATGCCAGGCGGCCAGCGCGGCGCCGTTGATGGCGCCGGCCGAGGCGCCGGTGATGATCGGGAACGGCGCGGCGCGGCCTCGCAGGCGCGGGATCTCGCTGACGCGCTTGAGCACGCCAGCCTGGTAGGCGCCGCGCGCACCACCGGCGGTCAGCACCAGCCCGGTGCGTGGTCCCTTGACGGCAGCCGGCCTGGGCGGCGGCTTCTTGCGAGCGCGCGTGCTCATCGCTGGCCGCGGATCGGCTGGCGCATCGGTCCTCTCCCGTTCATCCGGGCACTATCCCGGTGCGGGGAGACTCGCAATTCCGGTGCCAGCCTGGGTCCGCGCCAGGCCGGCGGGATTCAGGCCGGCTGCTGCAGGGCCTTCACGTCACGGGTGTGGATGCGGGTGACGCGCTTCTTCACGCGGCTTTTTGAGCGGGAGCCACCCAACTCCTCGATGTACTGCTGCAGTGTGGCGATGGCCTCGGCCTTGCCGTCGCGGGCATGCTCGCCCATGTTGGAGCGGTAGTACTCGTCGTTGCCCATGAAGCGGTCGACGTCGCTGGGCGTCAGGCGCTTCATGTCGGCGCGCATGCCCACGCCCATGCGTTCGATCATGTAGCCGTTGAGGCGCTGCTCGAAGGCATCTTCCGGCATTGCCATGATCGGCTTGCCGAAGTGGATCGCCTCGCCGATCAGCACGTTGCCGGCGGTGGACAACACGGCGCGGCAGTGTGCCAGGTCGTGCAGGAACCACTCGTTGCTGGGCGCGCGGAAGTCCAGGTTCTCCACCTTGCCGCGGTAGGGCGTGCCGTAGACCACCACCGGGTGGTCCAGCAGGCGCAGCGCGCGGTCCACCTGCGGCAGGTACTGGTGCTCGCCCTTGTTGAAGTAGCAGAGCAGGTAGTCGCCGCGGGTCGGCTTGGTGCGCAGGGCTTCGTCGCGCAGCATCGGGCCGATCACCTTCACCCCCGGGTACTGGCCTTCGGCTGGGTAGAAGCTGGAGATCAGGATGCGCTCGGGGATGCCCATCAGCGAGCGGTAGCCCACCGCGTCGCGCATGCCCGTCAGCCACAGGTCCGGCGGGAAGTGCGGCTTGCAGTAGGCGATGATGCCGACATGATCGAAGCTGATACGCGGAATCTTCAGCTTCTGCGCGCAACGATGTGTCCAGGCCTCGGAGTCGGAGATCACCAGCTCGATGCCGCGCTCGCGGAACTCGCGCTCCATCTGCTCCATGCCCAGGCCGCCGAACAGCAGGTCGGTCATCGGCGCGAAGTTCTCGCGCACCGTGCGGGAGAAGGAGTGGCCACCGTGCAGGTTGTAGCGGTAGCCGATGGTGGGGATGCGCACCGTGGGGAACAGCGGCGCGAGGACGTCATAGGCGTCGCCGCCGGCGAAGACGGTGACCTCGTGCTCCTGCATCAGCGCGGGCAGCACGGACATGGTCCGCATCGCGTGCCCGCGTCCGTAGCCCATCACTCCATAGGCGATCCGCATGGCTTTGCTCCTTTCATACGGAGACCAGCCTAGGCCCGGCGCGTAACCCTTCCGTGACGGTTGGGCGAAGCTTTTGTGACAGCGCAGTGGACGGATCGCGCCGGCACGAACGCTTTACCAGGGCGTATCGACGTAACGCTCATCCTGCAGCATGAAGTCGCGCCACTGCGGCTCCTCCGCGCGGAAATCGCCGCGGGCCGCGGCTTCCGCCAGAGCCTTGGGTGTCGGCGGTTCGGCGGTTTGTTGACCCGATCGATGCACGCTGCGCTGCTGGAGTTCGCCGAGCCTCTTCCATTTTCCGTCCCGCTCGCCGAAGAACGGCAGGTCACCGCTGCGGGCCTCGTTGAACAGCAGCCATTCCATCGCGCCGTCACGATCCAGGTCCGCGGCCATCAGCCAGCAGCGGGTTCCGGTGACGCACTCCGATAGATTCGCGTCCAGCCGTCCCTCACGCGCCGCCAACAGGTCCAGCAATCCGGGCGGCGCCACCAGCCCGGAGGGGCGCACGCCCAGCTTCTGCGCCAGCAACGCAGCTGAAGGCGGATCTCCAGCGTCCCACTTTTGCTGCATCTTCAGTACGCCGTCGATGCGGCTTGCCAGGCCCGTATCGGCCAGCACACGCGAGTCCTGCCGCAGACGCTGCAGGGTTTCCACGCCCACGCGCCCCAGCTCCCAGCGCAGGTACTTAAGGTCCAGGGTATCCAGGTCGTCACCGGCACGGGCGAGCTGCGAGTGCAGGCTGATGCGGCGCAAGTCCAGCAAGGGGCTCTGCGTTGCCAGCAGCGTGGCCACCAGGGCCAGGGCCACCGCGGTGTTGACCGGCGCCAGCCGCGCCAGCCAGCCGCCGCGCCACAGGGCCGCCACCGCATAGCCCAGCGCGTACAGTAGCGCAAAACCGATCAGGATCGCCGCCCACAAGCGCTCCACGGTCCAGCCGTGCTGAGACACGCGCAACTGCAGGGCGATGGCGGCGATCACCGCATAGGCCGGCAGTGTCAGCAGCGCGGCATCCACCAGGCGGCGCGCAAAGTGGCCGTAACTCTCGCCGCCACTGCCTTCCTGGTAGACGCTGTTGACCAGCGCCACGGTGCCAAACACCAGGCACAGCAGCAGCGCGGTGGCCCGGCGCGTATCCCACAGCGGCTGCAGGCCGGTGAAGAACAGCGCCGCCAGGAACATCAGCGCCACCAGTGCGATCAGCGGCAGCAGCAGGCGGCCCAGTGCCAGGCAGACGCGCAGCATCGCGCGCAGCGCGCCGGCCTGGTTGCGCGCCAGCACCACGCCCAGGCCCACCAGCAGGCCGGTGACGGGGTAATAGAACCGCTCCTCGCCGAACAGCTCATCGAAGAAGCGGATGCCGATCAGCTTGAACAGTGCCGCCCAGAGCCAGAGGATGGCCCAGCCCGCCAGGATGAAGAACCCGGCGGCGGCCAATGCTTGGGCGTTGTCCCAGGCGCGGTGGTAAAGCGCATCGTAGGGCAGGCGGCGACCGTGCTCGCGCCAGACCTGCAGGAACGGCAGCAGCATGAAGAGCGCGGCTGCCAGCGCCAGGATGTAGGGCTTGAAGATGCTGCCGCAGTCCAGGTCGGAGGGGCTACCCGGACTGCCGACGCAGGCGCCGGCACTGTGAGCCGCCATTCCCCAGAGCAGCAGGCCCAGCACGGCGCCACAGATCCAGGCGTAGCGGTCACGCGCGCTGCGCAGCAGCAGGCAGAGCATGGCGGGCACGCCCAGCGATAGCGTGTACCAGCTGCTGCGCGGCACCAGGCCCTCGCCGATCAGCTTCTGCTGTGCTGCCAGCAGCAGCAGGCTGGACAGCAACGCCACCAGCACCACCGCCACGGCGCCGCTGCGGTCGCTGAAGGCAGCGGTGGGTACTTCAGGAGAAGAGGCGGGCTGCGTCATGTCGGTGGCTCCGGTGGATGCGGCTCATTCTGCCGCGCCGCCGTGCAAAACCCGTGCAGGGTTCGTGGCTACTTCGCGTCCTTCAGCCGCTGCCGCAGGAAGGTATAGGCCAGCGCCTGCATGGTCGCCAGCTGGTCGTTGTCCGCCGCGCCACCGTGCCCGCCCTCGATGTTCTCGTAGTACAGCGCCGCGTGGCCCTGCTCGAGCATGCGCGCCATCATCTTGCGAGCGTGGCCGGGGTGCACGCGGTCGTCGCGGGTGGAGGTCATGAACAGCACCGGCGGGTAGTCCGCGTCCTTGAGCAGGTTCTGGTAGGGCGAGAAAGTCTTGATGTAGTCCCACTGCGCGGGGTCGTCAGGGTCGCCGTACTCGGCCATCCAGGACGCGCCGGCCAGCAGCTTGTGGTAGCGCTGCATGTCCAGCAGCGGCACCTGGCAGACCACCGCGCCGAGCAGCTGCGGGTACTGCGTCAGCATGTTGCCCACCAGCAGTCCGCCGTTGCTGCCGCCCTGGATGCCCAGGTGCTTGGGCGTGGTGATCTTGCGCGCGATCAGGTCCTGCGCCACCGCGGCAAAGTCCTCGAAGGCGCGCAGGCGGTTCTGCTTGAGCGCCGCCTGGTGCCAGCGCGGGCCGTACTCGCCGCCGCCGCGGATGTTGGCCACCGCGTACACGCCGCCCTGCGTCAGCCAGCCGCGGCCCACGCCGGGGCTGTAGCCCGGCGTCAGCGAAATCTCGAAGCCGCCGTAGCCGTAGAGCAGCGTCGGGTTGCGGCCGTCCAGCTCCAGCTTCTTCTTCGACACCAGGAAGTACGGCACCTTGGTGCCATCGCGGCTGACGGCGAAGTACTGCTTCACCTCCAGGCCCTTGGCGTCGAAGAAGGCCGGCGCGGACTTCAGCGCCTTGGGCTTTTCGCCGACGCGGCCGTGGAACAGGGTGCTGGGTGTGAGATAACCGGTCACCAGCATGAAGTAGTCGTCGGACTCGTCGGCATCCACGCCACCCACGCTGACGGAGCCGATGCTCGGCGCGCCCGGCAGCGGCGCGCGCTTCCAGCCCTTGTCCTGCGGCGTGAGCATGAAGAGGCGGCTCTTCACGTCCTGCAGCACGTTGATCAGCAGATGGTTGCGCGTCCAGCTCACGCCCTGCAGCGAGCTGCGTGCGTCCGGCTTGAACAGCAGCGTGAAGCCGCGCTGCCCTGCCATGAAGTCCTTGAAGCGGATCGCCAGCAACGAGCCGGCGGCGTATTCCTGGCCGCCCGCGTTCCAGGCCTCGCGCAGCTGTACCAGCAGCCACTCGCGCTCCACGCTCTTGTCGGCCGAATTCGGCAGGTCCAGCTTGGTCAGCGCGCCGTCGGCGCCGCGCAGGTACAGCTCCTCGTTGTAGAAGGCCAGCGATCGGATCACGAAGTCGCGTTCGTAGCCCGGCGTGTCGTCATGGCGGGCGGCGATGTAGAGATCGTCCTTCTGCCCCTGGTAGACCGTGTGCGCCTCGGCCAGCGGCGTGCCGCGCCGCCATTCCTTGACCACGCGCGGGTAGCCAGACTCGGTCAGCGAGCCTTCGCCGAAATCGCTGTAGACGTAGACGCGGTCCTGGCTGATCCAGCTCAGTGCGCCCTTGGCCTCGGGGCGGAAGAAGCCGTCCTTCACGAAAGCCTTGCTGCCCAGGTCGAACTCGCGGGTCACGTCGGCGTCGCTGCCGCCGCGCGACAGCGCCACCAGGCAGCGCGTCCAGGGCTGGCCGGCGGCGGGGCGCAGGCACTCCGCGCCATGCCAGACCCAGTTCTCGTTCTCCGCCTGGTTCAGCGCGTCCAGGTCCAGCAGCACCTCCCAGGTGGGCTGCGCCTTGCGGTACTCGTCCGGCGTGGTGCGGCGCCAGACGCCGCGCGGATGAGCGGCGTCCTTCCAGAAGTTGTACCAGTGGCCGCCCATCTGGTGGACGTCGGGAATCTTGTCCTCGGAATCAAGGATTGCCTTGATGTCACGGCGCAGCGGCTCGTAGCCGGGGTCGGCCTGCAGCTGCTTCAGCGTCGCCGCGTTCTGCGTGCGCACCCAGTCCAGCGCCTTGTCGCCGCCGACATCCTCCAGCCAGAGATACGGGTCGGCACTCACGGGCGGCTCCGCTGCAACAGCCTGCAGGGCGAGACCGGCGAGCAGGCCGGCGGCAAGGGTTCGGCGCATGGGAATCCTGGGATCGGGCACATCGGCCGATGATCCTTGGATTGGGGCGGCGCCCGCAAGGCGCTAGCGGCTCGTCCCTTCGCCGGCAGGCCGGCCCACGCGCTGCTCGCCCACCAGCTGCGCCGACATCGCGGCAAAGGTCTCGATCACCTGCTCGCGCGAGACATGCGGCGCCGGGTCACTGATGTAGCGCACGGTGGTGAACAGCACGCTGTTGATCAGCACGTAGATCTTGGCCTGCAGGTCCTGGATCGGCTGCGTCGGCGGGTTCTGCATCAGGTACACCGCCAGCGCCGTGTGCATCTGCGCCTCCAGCTCGTTCATCACCGTAGCGCTGTCGAGCTGCGCCCAGTAGCGCGAGATGTGCATGTAGCGCCCGTCATGGGCTTCCAGCAGCGTCCAGACGTCGTGCAGCAGGTCGCTGACGAAGTCGTGGATACCCTTGGGCGACAGGCTGCCGAGCTGCCGGCCCACCACCGCCTTCAGCTCGCCGGCGATCTGCGCCAGCACGGCGGCGTAGAGGTCCTCCTTGCGCTCGAAGTACTGGTACAGCGAGCCCACGCTGACGCCCGCGCGCGCGGCGATGCGCGCCGCCGTCGCGGCCTCCAGGCCTTCCTCGGCGATGGTGATGGCCGCCGCCTCCACCAGGTCCTGGACCATGGCGCGGGAGCGGTGCTGGCGGGGTGTCTTGCGCATGCCCTGAAATGCGAATTGAATGCGACTAAATAGTCGCATTAAGGTGGGCCCCATTACAAGAGGAGAAGACGCCATGGCCGCCAAGTGGACCTGGGCGCGGGACGAGATCGCAGCATTGGACGTCGAGCGGGACTACCACCGCATCGCGCAACTGTCGTTCGTGGTGCGTTATGGCATGCCGATGTTCCTGCACGGCCTGTTCTCGGTGGCCTTCGTCTACAACGTCGGCATGCCCGCCATGGCGCGCATCCTCCACCGCGGCGGCCGCGGGCCGATCCTGCGCGACACGCGCAAGCGCAACTTCGACTCGCTGACCTTCTTCGGCGAGCTCTACCGTCATGGCGAAGGCGAGCCCACGCGCCGCATCGTGGATCGCCTGCTGCGCATCCACGCCAACTTCCCCATCGAGAACGAAATGTCGCTGTACACCCTGGCGACGCTGTCCTGCCTGCCGGAGCGAATCTCACAGCGCTACATGGGCAGCGGCGGCCTGGGCGAAAAGGAGTGCGAGGCGCAGTACCGCTTCTGGCGTGCCATTGGTGAACTCATGCAGATCCGCGATATCCCCCCGTCGCGCGCGGAGTTCCTGGCGTGGATGCGGGACTTCGAGCGACGCCGCTTCGAGCCCACGACGGAGTGCAGCGACATCACTGCGGCCCTGGCGCGGGAGTGGGCGGACTACTGGTTCCCCGCTCCCCTGCACGGCTTCGGCACCGGCGTGTTCCACGCCATGATCGACCCCGAGCTGCGCCGCGCCCTGCGCCTGCCCGAGCCCAGCGCCTTCCAGAACGCCATGGCCACGCAGGGCGTGCGCGCGCTGTTCCTGGCCAAGCGCCTATTGCCGGATCCGGGTGAGCGCCACATCACGGATTTCTTCGGCCGCGAATACGGCCGCGGCGCCCCGCAGATCGACAAGGTCGGCTACCAGGGAGACGGCACATGAATTCCTCCACCGCGACCAACGCCCATGGCTTCCGCACGCAGGGCAACCCGGTTCCCCTGATCCCGGCGGGCAAGGGCCTGGCCGGCCCGGTGACCAGCGCGCGCTGGCGCCGCACGGCCCTGGTCTATCTCGCCCTGGTCGCGCTGGGCACCGCGCTGGCCTGGGGCAGCGATCCGCAGTGGGCGTCCTTTGGCCTCGGCCTGGTCGTGCCTGGCGGTGGCTTCCTGTTCCATGCCGGCGGTGCCGGCGCCGCGCTGCTGCACGTCGGCCTGGTCGCCGGCACCCTGTTCCTGTTCCTGCTCGCGCTGTTCCTGTGGGTGGCCACCGGCAACCTGCTGGCGCCGGTCATCGTATGGCTCGGCAGCGCCGTGGCCGCCGCGGCCATGGACCACTGGTCCGGAGCGGCCGGCATCGTCTCCATGATGGCCATGTGCCGCAGTGGCGCACTGTCCACCGCCGCCTTCTGGGCGGACGCCCGCGCCTGGCTGCCCGCCGGCAGCCTCGCCGCCCTGGGCCTGGTCGTGGTGATGATGCGCCGCCGCCTGCCCTGGCTGCGCGCCGAGCGCGAGCGCATCAACGGCTACCTCGCCGGCAAGCGCACCACCGTTACCACCGTGCTGGACGCCAGCAGCGGCCTGCCCAAGGTAGAGCCGCTGAAGGAGCAGGACTTGCCGCTATGGCGTTTCCTGCTGGACCGCTCGCTGCAGCCGGTGGCGGATTTCGGCGGCTTCGACATCATCGACGAGTTCCGCGAGGCGGCGAAGCGCTACCAAGTGTGCAACCTGTCCTACATGCTGGGCATGCACACCTACACGCGCACGCCGGCCTTTCGCGGCTACATGGACCAGGGCCAGCAGAACCTCGCGCGCAAGATGATGGACCATCGCGCCTGGAGCTACTGGCGCCTGGAAAACATGTGGGGCAACCTGCGCAGCAACCCGGACCCCTTCGCCCGCGACAACATCATGTACTACGGCTGGTACGGCGGCATGCTGGGTATCGACCTCTGCAACACCGGCAATGAGCGCTTCAGCCGCCCCGGTTCCATCCGCCTCGAGCACCCCTCGGGCCAGGTCTACGAGTCCAGTTTCACCGACATCTGCCAGATCATCCGCCGCAACATGGCGGCCTCCGATTTCTGCCTGTTCCCCTGCGAGCCGCGCTGGATCTACCCCATCTGCAACAACTTTGGCGCGCTGTCGCTCAAGTGCCATGACCGCCACTTCGGCACCACTTGGTGGGAAGAAGTGCGCGAGCGCTACCAGGCCAGCCTGGAGAACGAGTTCGTCACGCAGAACGGCCGCATCACCGCCATCCGCGACTACTACACCGGCATGACCGTGCCGGCGCTCACCGCGACCATGGCCGACGCCGTCACCGCCCTGTTCATCCACCCCGTGCTGCCGGAACTCGCGCGCCGCAGCTGGGAGATCGTGCGCCATGACCTGATCCGCCTGGAGCGCGGCCAGGTGCAGCTCAAGGTCAACGGCTGGGACAAGATCGACTTCGGCAACTACCGCCGCAGCCTGCTCACCACCTACGCCCTGGTTGCCGCCTCCGCCCGCGAGATGGGCGACGACGAAGTGGCCGACGGCCTGCTCGCGCGCGTCGATGCCGAGTTCGAGAGCGAAGTCATCGGCGGCGTGCGCCACTACAAGGGCGGCTCGGTGAGCGCCCACGCCGTGATCCACGCTGCGCGCGTGCTGCGCGGCAACGGCTTCCATGACCTGGTCTCGGTCGGCATGCCCGAGCCCTGGCGCCGCGGTCCGCTGCTGCAGGACGCCAGCTATCCGCAGGTGCTGGTGGCCGGCGCCGTGTCGGATGGCCAGGCCCTGTTCCTGCGCCTGGCCCCTGGTGCCGGCGGCGGGCGCTTCCCGCTGGGCCTGTCGCAGCTGCGGCCCGGCGCGGAATACCGCGTGATCGGCGGCACCGAGACCAGCCTGCGCGCCGACGAACAGGGCCGTGCCGCCCTGCACGTGGACCTCGACCGCATGCAGGACCTGCGCGTCGTGCCGATCCACTAGGGCCGCAGCCGCCATGGCCTGCTGCATCGTCGGCTCGCTGCTCATGCTCGGCATCGCCGGAGCCGCGCGCTGGCTGCGCCGGCACCTGCTGCGCCGGCCGGACGCGGCCCCGGAGGCCTGGCGGCTGAACGTAAACGGCTAGGCCCTCTCAACTGTCATAACGGCGAAAGCCATATCCAGTCCTGCGAGTGCGATCCATGCCAGACATGCCGGGACTGGTTGCCGGCTTTCGCCGGCATGACGATGCGAGCTGTCCCCCGAATCAGTTCCCGAGCGGGACTCATCCGCTAAGCTGTCGTCCTCCCAAGAATCACAAGATCCCCCATGAACGTCCTGATCGTCCACGCCCATCCCGAGCCCCAGTCCTTCTGCGCCTCCATGTGCAGCACCGCAGCCGACGTGCTGCGCGAGCAGGGCCACAGCGTGGTCGTGTCGGACCTCTACCAGCAGGGCTTCAATCCCGTGGCCAGCGCCGCCGACTTCGGCACGCGCAAGAACCCGGACTACCTGACCTACGCACTGGAACAGCGCAGCGCCTTCGAGGCCGGCAGCATCGATCCGCAGATCCGCGACGAGATCGAGAAAGTGAAGGCCTGCGACCTGCTGATCCTCAACTTCCCGCTGTTCTGGTTCTCCGTGCCCGCGATCATGAAAGGCTGGATCGATCGCGTCTTCATCTCCGGCGTGTTCTACGGCGGCAAGCGCATCTACGCCCAGGGCGGCATGCGCGGCAAGAAGGCCATGGTCGCGCTGACACTCGGCGGCCGCGAGGACATGCTCAGCGAGGGCGGCGTGCACGGCGAGCTGTCCGCCATGCTCAAGCCCATCACCCAGGGCACACTCGGCTACGTCGGCATGGACGTGCTGCCCACCTTCGCCGCCTGGCACGTGCCTTACCTGAAGCCCGAGGCCCGCGCCGCGCTGATGGACCAGTGGCGCGCGCGCCTGGCGCCCGGTTTCGAAGGCGCTGAGCCGCTGAAGCTGCCCGACCTCACGCTCTACGACGACGCCTTCCGCCGCAAGGCCTGAGCGCGCCATTGACCCCGCAGCCTGGTTTCGCGCAGCGAAGCCGGGCGCTCCCCACTGCCGCCCGGCAGCCCGTGGCCCCAAATGAAAAGCCCCCGCATTCCGACGGGGCCATCCCGGGCCGGCTGTCCTGAATTATCAATCGCCTGACCGCTAGGAATATCGCCCCGTCGCCCCGGCCCGGGGAGGATGCGATGATGCCGTGGACCAGCCCCGCAGAGGGAAGGCGGCCGTGCCGTTGGAGGAGAGCAGGATGCGAATCGCCCTGGGCCTGGCCCTGGCCCTGATGCTGGCATCACCCGTCAGCCATGCCGTGAAGGCGGGCGAGGCCGCGCCGCCGCTGTCCGCGCCGAACGCCGCGCAGCAGACCGTGAATCTCAAGGACTACCGCGGCAAGGTGGTCTACGTGGACTTCTGGGCCTCTTGGTGCGCGCCCTGCCGCCAGGCCATGCCGCAATACGAACGCCTCTACCAGCAGTGGGCCAAGCGTGGCCTCGTGGTTCTGGGCGTCAACGTGGACGCCGACCGCGCCGAGGCCGACCGCGCACTCAAGCGCCGCCCGGTGAGCTTCCCGGTGGTCTACGACCCGGCCGGCACCTGGCCCGAGCGCTTCGACCTGCCGACCATGCCCTCTGGCTACCTGATCGGCCGGGACGGTATCGTGCGTTACGTGCACGAAGGATTCAGGACTTCGGATATGCCGGCGCTTGAAGCGCTGATAGACAAAACCCTGGGGGAGAAACCATGAGGCTGAACCTGTTCTGCGGCGCATTGCTCGCCGTCTCGCTGCTGTCCGGCTGCGCCACCACCGCCAGGCAGGACGTGCAGCCCTGGCAGCGCGGCACGCTCGCCAAGTCCGAGATGGCCTTCGAGCCGGATCCGCTGATGTCCGAGTACCGCCGCCAGGTGCAGTTCAGCAAGGAAGCCGCCAGCGGTGGCGCCACGATCGGTGGTGGTGGTTGCGGTTGCAATTAAAGCGTATCGCCGCGTGGAGGGCCCACGGCGCTGGGGCGCCGGGGATCCTAGCGTAGCGATACGCGCGAAGGCGTTGACCGCACCCGCCAGACCCAAACCGTCAGCAGATAAGAAAGAAACAAGGGGGAACCCATGACCACCAAGACCAAGACATCCAAGGCCCTTGCCGCGCTCACGCAAGCCGCGCTGGCCCTGCCCGGCGCCGCCATGGCCGCCGAGATCCAGTCCGACTATCTCTTCAGCTACTACAAGGAAGGTGACATCTCCGGTAGCAACAAGAGCAGCGGCGCCTCGGACCGCTACGAGATCTACTCGCACATGTTCCGCGTCGTCGCGCCGCAGGAAGGCGACCGCGCCATCGGCGTGAATCTCACCTACGAGACCATGAGCGGCGCCTCGCCCTGGTACATCACGCCCGACGCCAACGGCAAGCCGGTGGTCGCCATGAGCGGCGCCAGCATCCGCGAAGAGCGTATCGACGTGCAGGGCACCTACTCCCTGCCCATCGCCCCTTTCCAGACCGCCTTCAGCCTGGGCTACTCCACCGAGGACGACTACGAGGCCATCAATGCCGGCGTCGAGCTGGAGCTGGAAGACGAGCGCACCGGCATCACCTGGACCGGCGGCGTCGGCTACTCCGACGACACGCTGAAGCCCACCCAGGGCGCCACGCCGGTCAGCACCACCAAGGACGACAAGCGCAGCATCACCGTGTTCGGCGGCGCCGCCATGGTGCTCAACGCCAACACCGTGGTGCAGGGCAGCCTCAGCTACCAGAACCACGACGGCTTCCTTAGCGACCCCTATAAGCTCGCCTCTGTCGGCGGCACGCTGGTGGCCGACAGCCGTCCCGACACGCGCCAGTCCTTCGCCCTCAGCGGCAAGCTGCGCCACTACCTGCAGCAGTACAACGGTGCCCTGCACCTGGACTACCGCTACTTCCATGACGACTGGGAGATCGACGCCCATACCGTGGAAGTCGCCTTCGCCAAGGTGCTGCCCGACAACATCCGCCTCACGCCTTCGCTGCGCTGGTACTCCCAGAGCCAGGCCGACTTCTACGCGCCCTACTACGCGGGTGCGCGCAGCGACGGCTACGCCTCCAGCGACTACCGCCTCTCGCCCTACGGCGCACTCTCCGCTCGCGTGGACCTGAGCAAGGCCGTGGGCCCCTGGGCCATCGGCGGCGGCGCCGAGTACTACAAGGCCAGCAAGGACTTCGCCCTCAAGAAGGTGGACGTGGAGAACCCGGCGCTGATCGACTACTGGAGCATCCAGTTCCGGCTGACGTACCGCTTCGAGTAGCACTCCGCGTTACTTCGGTCCCTGAAGGCCCTCATTCGCAAGAATGAGGGCCTTTTGCTTTCTCCAATCAGCGGGGCTTCGGGCTTGCTCCCTTGTTGTCCAAGTTCGAAGGCGCGATAGTAGACCGCATCGCCCCACGCCCATCCGCGCCTCAGCCGATCCCATGACATTCAACAGGAACATCGTCGTCGTGCTTCTTGCGGCAGTCGTGTGCGCAGCGGGCTGCTCGCACGATCCGCCGCGCGATAGCGAGATGGAGCGCTGGTTCGGCCGCCCGGCCTCCGAACTGGTCAAGGTCTGGGGCCCGCCGAAGAGCATCGTGAAGCAGGACCAGAATCGGCTGGAGTACCGCTATCCGCGCCCGGATGTCAGCGAGTCCTGCGTGCACTTCTGGCTGATGAACCGCCAGGGCTACGTCATCGCCCACCGCGTTGAGGGGCGCTGCGGCTAGGCGCACGGGCCCGACCGGGGAAAAGCCATGTCCGGACACCGCATCTTCACCACCAAATTCTCCAGCGTGTATCCGCTGTATGTGCAGAAGGCCGAGCGCAAGGGCCGCAGCCGCGAAGAGGTGGACCGCATCATCTGCTGGCTGACCGGCTACGAGCCGGCGGCGCTGCAACAGCAGATCGAGCAGGGCAAGGACTTCCAGTCCTTCTTCGCCCAGGCCCCCGCCATGCATCCCAACACCGCGCTGATCAAGGGCGTGGTCTGCGGCGTGCGGGTGGAGGAAGTGGAAGACCCGCTGATGCGGAACATCCGCTACCTGGACAAGCTCATCGACGAGCTCGCCAAGGGCAAGGCGATGGACAAGATACTCCGCCAGTAGGCAGGGTAAGCTTTCCCCATGCGCTTCCAGCACTTCAGCTTCCTCGCCATGGGTGGGCCCTGCTCGCTGCAGCTGTTCGCGCCCGACGACCACTCGTTGCGCCGCGCCGCCGCCGCCGCACAGGCCGAGGTGCAGCGTATCGAGGCCAAGTACTCGCGCTACCGCGACGACAGCGTCGTCTCCCGCATCAACGCCAGCGCCGGCAACGCCCAGGGCATCGAGGTGGATCCCGAGACCGCCGCCTTGTTGGACTACGCCGCCGCGGCCCACGAGCAGAGTGATGGCCTGTTCGACGCCACCTCCGGCGTGCTGCGCCGCGCCTGGGACTTCAAGGCGCGCAAGCTGCCGCAACAGTCGCAGCTCGACGCGCTGTTGCCGCTGGTGGGCTGGGACAAGCTGCAATGGCAGCGGCCGCGTCTGGTGCTGCCGCTCAAGGGCATGGAGCTGGACTTCGGCGGCTTCGGCAAGGAATACGCCGCCGACCGCGCCGCCGCCGCGCTCATCGCCAGCGGCGTGAGCGACGCCCTGGTGGAGCTGGGCGGCGACATCCGTGTGCTCGGCCCGCAGCCGGACGGCAAGCCCTGGCGCGTGGGCATCCGCCACCCGCGCGCGCCGGATCTGCCGGTGGCCGGCGTAGAGTTGCGCGGCGGCGCCATCGCCAGCAGCGGCGACTACGAGCGCTACTTCGAGCTCGGCGGCCGTCGCTACAGCCACATCCTCGATCCGCGCAGCGGCTGGCCCATCGAGGGCCTCGCCAGCGTCAGCGTGCTGGCCGAGCAATGCCTGGTCGCCGGCACCGCCACCACCATCGCCATGCTCAAGGGCGCACAGGGCCGGCAGTGGCTGGAAGAACTGGGCTTGCCCTGGATGACCGTGGACGCGGGCGGCCAAGTAGAGGGCAGCATCGCCACCGCCGCGCCGGAACCACACGAGCTTTCGTCATGACCGACCTGATCCTGCACCTGCACCCGTTGTCGTCCTACTGCCACAAGGTGCTGATCGGCCTCTACGAGAAGGGCATACCCTTCGAGCCGAGCGTAGTGAACCTGGGTGATCCGCAGGCGCGCCAGTCCTACGCGGAGCTGTGGCCCACCGCCAAGATCCCGCTGCTGGAAGACCGCGCCGCGGGCCGCGTGGTGCCGGAGACCAGCATCATGCTGGAGTACCTGGACCGCCTGCATCCAGGTGCGCCCGCGCTCTTCCCGGCCGACCCGGAGCTGCAATTGCAGGCGCGGCTGTGGGACCGCCTGTTCGACCAGTACGTGATGACGCCGATGCAGCGCATCGTCGCCGACCGCCTGCGCCCCGAGGGCCAGCGTGACGAGACCAGCGTGCGGGAAGCGCGCCAGCTGCTGGACATGGCCTACGGCATGGCGGAGCGGCAGCTCGCGGCGCAGCCCTGGGCCGCCGGCCCGGCCTTCACCGTGGCGGACTGCGCCGCGGCGCCGTCATTGTTCTACGCCCACATCCTCCAACCCTTCGGGCCGCAGCATGCCGCGCTGGCCGCCTACTTCGAGCGCCTGCTGCAACGCGCCTCGGTGCAGCGCGTGCTGCAGGAGGCCAAGCCGTGGCTGCAGTATTTCCCCTATGCCGACCAGGTTCCCGCGCGCTTCCTGTAGGCCCGAGGTACACCAGCCCAGGGCCGTGCATTAAGCCTGTCGCGCTTGGCGCGGCTGCGCGTTCTGGTGCAGGCTTCGTCTCCAACGCACAAGGACGCTGCCATGGCCGAGAAAGAAGCCACCCGCGAGAAGAAGATCGAGACCGCCCGCCGCCGCCTGCTGGGCCTGAGGCCCGTGTCTGTGGTGTCCTGGCGCGATGCCGTGGCCACCATCGGCCCCATCGTGCTGCTCACGGCGCTGGCGGTCGGCGCCGCGCTGTACTTCGTGCGGCCCGCGCCGCCCAGCTCGCTCACCATCGCCGGCGGGCCGGAGGGCAGCAACTTCCGCAACATCGCCGAGCAGTACCAGAAGATCCTGGCGCGCAACGACGTGGAGCTGAAAATCCTGCCCTCGCTGGGCTCGGCCGACAGCCTGGACAAGCTGGTGGACGGCGAGGTGGACCTCGCCTTCGTGCAGTCCGGCGTCACGCGCGAGACCGGCACCGACGAGCTGGTCTCGCTCGGCACCATGTTCCGCCAGCCGGTGTCGATCTTCTACCGATCCGACAAGGCCTTCGAGCGCCTGTCGCAGATGGACGGCATGCGCATCGCCATCGGCCGGCAGGGCAGCGGCACGCGCTTCCTCGCGCTGGCCCTGCTCAAGGGCAACGGCCTGGAGCCGGGCGTGGGCAAGACCCAATTCCTGGACCTGGAAGGCGAGGCCGCGCGTGAAGCGCTGCGCGCCGGGCAGGTGGACGCCATCTTTCTCTCCGGCGACTCCGCCGCCATCAAGACCGTGCGCAGCTTGCTGCGCGAGCCGGGCGTCCGCCTGTTCGACTTCAGCGCCCAGGGCGAGGCCTACGAGCGCCGCTTCCGCTATCTCAACCGCCTGGAGCTGCCGCCCGGCGCCTTCGACCTCGGAACCAACCTGCCGGATCACCGCATCACCATGATGGCGCCCACCGTGGAGCTGCTGGCGAACCGCGACCTGCACCCGGCGCTGTCGGACCTGCTGGTGGAAGCCGCGCAGGAGATCCACAGCCGCTCCTCGCTGATGCAGAACCCGCGAGAGTTCCCGCATCCCATCGAGCACGACTACCCGATGAGCGACGATGCCGCGCGCTACTACAAGTCCGGCAAGAGCTACGCCTATCGCTTCCTGCCGTTCTGGCTGGCCAGCCTGGTCAACCGCGCGCTGGTCATCATCTTCCCGCTGCTGGTGATCCTGATCCCCGGCATGCGCTTCGCCCCCGCCATCTACGCCTGGCGCGTCAACCGCCGCCTGTACAAGCGCTACGGCGAGATGATGGCCCTGGAGCGCGCCGCGCAGGAGCCGCTGACACCGGAACAGCGCGCCGCGCTGGTGCAGCGCCTGGACGAGATCGAGAAGTCGGTGATCAACGTGAAGATGCCCGGCGCCTTCGCCGACCAGAGCTACATCATGCGCCGCCACATCAAGTTCGTGCGCGACAGCCTGGCCGGCGGCACGCCGCGCAAGGACGACGACGTGGAGCTGCTGCGGTAAAGGGAGGATGGAGTGCCGTTCGCCCTGAGCCTGTCGAAGGGTGGGCGGCACCGGGTAACCAGAGCGGTCTGAATCCGTTCGTGCTTCGACAGGCTCAGCATGAACGGAGGACTCGCATCGGATGCCGGCGTCCGCCGGCATGACGGCCAGGCCTCAGCGGATCTTCGCCAGCACCCGCTGCACGTTGTCCGTGCAACTGATATCCTGCGGCTTGTTCTCGATGCTGGCGATCACGCCCATCAGCCGGCGGCGGTTGTGGGCCAGCCGCTTCTGCATCTGCTCGATCTCGGCCAGCTTGCGGCGCAGGCTTTCCAGCAACTCCTGCTGTTGCCAGGTCTCGCCCTGCGGCACCGGCAGTAGCGGGCGGATCTCGTCCAGCGTGAAGCCGCAGGTCTGCGCACTGGTGATGATCTCCAGGATGCCCAGTGCCTCCGCCCCGTAGCGCCGGTAGCCGTTGGCGCCGCGCTCCACCGCGTTGAGCAGGCCGGCCGACTCATAGAAGCGGATGCGCGATGCTGCCAGCCCGCTGCGCTCCGCCAGTTCGCCGATCTTCATCCCGCCCGCCCCCGCCAGTTGACATTAAACCTAACTTTAACCTTAGGCTTTGCGGTATACCACCCCCTAGAGCCTTCCCGGACACCTCTACATGACCGCCTTCACCTCCCTGGTCCTGCCCAACGGCGCCACGCTGCCCAACCGCATCGCCAAGGCCGCCATGGAAGAAAACATGGCCGACGCCGACCATGCCCCCTCCGCCCAGCACCTGCAGCTCTACCGCGCCTGGGCCGAGGGCGGTGCCGGCCTGCTGATCAGCGGCAACGTCATGGTGGACCGCCGCGCCCTCACCGGCCCCGGCGGCGTCGTGCTGGAAAGCCCGCAGCACCTGGACCGCTTCCGCGCCTGGGCCCAGGCCGGCCGCAGCGGCGGCGCGCAGTTCTGGCTGCAGCTCAACCACCCCGGCCGGCAGGCGCTGGCCAGCATGGGGCAGGAGACCGTGGCGCCCTCCGCCATCGCGCTGGACCTGGGCGCGCTGTCGCGCATGTTCCCCATGCCGCGCGCCATGACGGAGCCCGAGATCGCCGACGTCATCGCCCGCTTCGCCAACGCCGCGCGCCTGGCCGAGCAGGCCGGCTTCAGCGGCGTGCAGGTCCATGCCGCGCACGGCTACCTGCTGAGCCAGTTCCTCTCGCCGCTGACCAACCGCCGCGAGGACCGCTGGGGCGGCAGCCTGGAAAACCGCGCGCGCCTGCTGCTGGAGGTGGTCAAGGCCGTGCGCGCCGCCGTGAGCCCCGGCTTCTGCGTCGCCGTGAAACTCAATTCCGCCGACTTCCAGCGCGGCGGTTTCGACACCGAGGACGCGCGCCGCGTGCTGGAGTGGCTCAACGAACTGCCGGTGGATCTGGTCGAGCTCTCCGGCGGCAGCTACGAGGCCCCCGCCATGCAGGGCGACGCACGCGACGGCCGCACGCTGGCGCGCGAGGCCTACTTCCTGGAATTCGCGCAGCAGATGCTGGGCACCGCGCGCATGCCGCTGATGGTCACCGGCGGCGTGCGCCGCCTGGCCGTGGCGGAGCAGGTGCTGCAAGCCGGCCTCGGCGCCGTGGGCATCGGCACCGCCCTGGCGCTGGACCCGCAGTTGCCGCGTCGCTGGCAGGCCGGCGAGAGAGATGCCAGCGCCGCCGTGCCGCCGATCCGCTGGAAGCACAAGCTGCTCGCCGCGCGCGCCTACATGGCCAGCGTGAAGTACCAGATGCGTGAACTGAGCCACGGCCGCCGCCCGCGCCCTGGCGTCTCGCCACTCAAGGCCCTGCTGATCGAGCGCTTCGACGTGGCGCGCCGCACGCGCCAGTATCGGCACTGGATGGCGGGCAAGACCTGATATGCCGATCCTTGAAAGTCCACTCGAGCTGAGCCAGTCGAAGGACGGGTGGGCTCTTCCGCTGCAACCCGATTTCCGCGCTGCTGCCTAGACACAACAACAAAACCCAAGGAGAACCCATGGCCCGCAAACTCGCCGCCCTCTCGCTGACCGCCCTGCTCGTTGGCGCCGCCGCCTTCGCCTGGACCTTCACCCCCGCCCCGCTGCCGGTGCCGCAAGAACCTGGCCCCGTGCTGCCGCCCGCGCCGGCGCAGCGCGTGCAGCTCGCCGTGGCGGAAACCGGTTCCATGGAATCCAACGCGCTGTTCGCCTACCGCGGCGGCAGTTTCGAGAAGCGCCTGTTCGGCATGGATGTCTTCGTCATCCGCCACCCACAGGGCACCATCCTGTTCGAGGCCGGCTTCGGCAGTCACTTGAGCGAGCACTTCAAGACCGTGCCGCGGCTGATGCGCAGCGTCTCCAAGGTTCACCCCGCGCAACGGCTCACCGAGCAGCTCGCCGCCGCTCACATCGCCCCCGCCAGCCTCAAGGGCATCTTCCTCACGCACTCGCACTGGGACCACGTCGGCGCGCTGCCGGACCTGCCGGGTGTACCGGTCTACGTGAACCAGGCCGAGCGTGATTTCATCGAGCACGGCGGCGAGGCCACTACGCTGGCGCGCAGCTTCGGTGTCGACAAGTTCCAGACCTACGCCTTCGAAGGCCCGGCCTACGCCGGCTTCCCCGCCAGCCATGACGTCTTCGGCGACGGCAGCGTCGTACTGGTGCCGGCCGGCGGCCACACGCCTGGCGCCGTGATCGCCTTCCTGCGCGGCGCCGAGCGCGACTATGCCCTGATCGGCGATCTCGCCTGGCAGAAGGAGGGCGTGGACATCCCCGCCGAAAAGCCCTGGATGTCGCGCAACATGGTGGACCACGACCCCGCCACCCTGCGCGGCGTGCTGGTGCAACTCCACCAGCTGCAGGCCGCCAACCCCAAGCTGCTCATCGTGCCCTCCCACGACCGCCGCGTGACCTCGCAGCTGCCGCGCCTCGCCGCGCTGGCCGGCGCCGAGCCCGCCGCCCCATCCGCGCCCTGAGAAACAGTCCGTTTGTCTCCCAGCCCGCCAGGAATCCTGGCGGGCTTTTTTCATGGATATCCGCGTCACCGCATTTCTGGCGCCTGATCTGAGTGCCACCTCGTAGCCCGGTTTGCCACAGGCAAGCCGGGGCCGCACCCGCAAGCCACGCCCCCCTTCGCTACGCGAAACCAGGCTACAAGCGCTGCCGTCATACCGGCGAAAGCCGGTATCCAGTCCCGGCACCGCCAGCACCGCGCCGGCCCACCCGGAGCTTTTTCTTGTTTCCCTCTCCCCGCGCGCGGGGAGAGGGAAACAAGGGCATGGATGCCCGAGGTGGGGCAACGCATGGAGCAGTTGCCGAGGGTGAGGGGGCGCGCCCCTGGCAAAGCTCCCCCGAAATTGCCGTTCGCCCTGAGCCTGTCGAAGGGTGAACAGCTGCCGTCCTGGCGAGCCCCCATTCACTCAGCCCCATCTACTCCCCCCGGATGAGTCCCCGACCCTCGCAGGCGCGTAGGGTGGCCCCAGGAGAATGGGGAGACTGCAGCCATGAGCGAGACGAAACACACGTTTTGCCGGATTTGTGAAGCATCCTGCGGCCTGGTGGCCGAGGTGGAGGGCGGCAAGATCGTCGATCTGAGCCCCAACAAGGGCCACATCGGCACCGACGGGTTCGCCTGCATGAAGGGCCTGAACCAGCACAAGATGTACGACTCCCCGGACCGCCTGCAGTATCCGCTCAAGCGCGTGGGTGACCGCTACGAGCGCATCAGCTGGGAGCAGGCCCTCTCCGAGATCGGCGCCAAGGTCAAAGGCCTGCGCGCCGTCAGCCCGCACGCCATCTCCATGTATGTCGGCACCGCCGCCGGCTTCAGCCTGCTGCACCCCGTGTTCGCGGAAGGCTTCATGAAAGGCGTGGGCTCGCGCAGCATGTTCTCGTCCTCCACGCAGGACTGCGCCAACCGCTTCGCCTCCGCCACCGAGATGTACGGCTTCCCCTTCACGCAGCCGGTGGTGGACCTGGACCACGTGAAGTACATGCTGATCGTGGGCACCAACCCCATCGTCTCCAAGTGGACCTTCCTGCAGGTGGCCCACCCCGGCAAGCGTCTCAAGGAAGTGCGCAAGCGCGGCGGCCGCATCGTGGTGGTGGACCCGCGCGAGACCGAAACCGCCAAGGTGGCCGACGCCCACCAGTTCATCCGCCCGAATACCGACGTCTTCTTCTTCCTCTCCTTCCTGCACGAGCTCTTCCTGCAGGGTGGCGTGGACCGCGAGCGCGCCCAGCGCTACATGACCGGGCTGGATGACGTGGAGCGCCTGGCCCAGGCCTGGCCGGCGGAGAAGACCGCCACCCTCACCGGCATCGAGCCCGCCGCGCTCAAAGCCATCGTCGCGGACTACATCGGCGCCGGTGCCTCCGCCATCGTCACCGGCACCGGCCTGGGCATGGGCAAGCACGGCACGCTCGCGCAGTGGATCGCCGACGTCATCAACGCCATCAGCGGCAACCTGGATCGCCGCGGCGGCGTGCTGCTGGGCGAGGGCATGTTCGACTTCGCCGCCTACGCCAAGAAGGAGAAGCTGTTTGATCGCGTGCAGCGCTCGCGCGTCGGCGAGTTCCGCGCGCTCAACGGCGGCTTTCCCGGCGGCATCCTCGCCGACGAGATCCTCAAGCCCGGCACCGAGCAGATCAAGGCCCTGTTCGTCACCGGCGGCAACCCGCTGATGACCATGCCCAACGCCGCGCGCCTGCGCAAAGCCCTGGGCGAGCTGGAACTGCTGGTGGTGACCGACATCTACCTCAACGAGACCGCCAGCCTCGCGCACTACGTGCTGCCCGCCACCTCGCCGCTGGAGCGCGCGGACCTGCCCTTCGTCTTCCCACTGTTCCTGGGCATGCAGTCGCGCCCCTACATCGCCGCGACCGACGCCGTGGTCGAGCCCACCGGCGAGCAGCGCGACGAGGCTACCCTCTACACCCAGCTCGCGCGGGCCTGCGGTGTCAGCCTGTTCGGTGCCAAGCCGCTGCAGTGGATCATGCAACTCATGATCTGGGGCAACGCCCCCTGGCGCCGCGGCAAGCAGCCCTCGCTGCCCATCCGCCTGATCCTGGACCTGATCCTGCGCTCCGCCAAGCTCGGCAAGTTCAAGGACATCATCCAGCAGCCCCAGGGCCTGCCCTGGCGCGGCGGCCCCAAGCCGGAGAGCTACCTCGGCAAGCGCTGCGTGACCGACGACGGCAAGGTCCACCTCGCCCCCGAGATGCTCATGCAGCAGACCGCGCGGCTGGAGACCATCTTCGCCGACGAGAGCGCCAGCTACGCTCGCGGCGAACTGCGCCTGATCTCCAAGCGCATGCACAGCACCCACAATTCCTGGACGCAGAACATCGCCGAGCTCACCAACGGCGAGATGGGCCAGACCAACTACCTCTACATGCACCCCGAAGACGCACAGGCCAAGGGCCTGGGCGAAAAGTCCGTGGCCGACATCCACTCCCGCACCAACACCATCCGTCTGCCGGTGAAGCTGCTGGAAACCCTCATGCCCGGGACCGTCGCCATCCCCCACGGCTGGGGCCACCAGAACGCCAAGGGCATGCGCATCGCCAGCAGCCTGGGCGGCGCCAACGTGAACCTGCTGGCAGCGGACGGGCCTGACGCGGTGGAGTCCGTCTCCGGCATGGCGCACCTCACCGGCATCCCGGTGCGTATCGAGCCGGCCAGCGGGCCGATCGATGTGGGGAGCTGGACCGGGATCAAGGAAGAGCGCGCGGCGTAGTCGTTTCCTCAAATCCGTTCGTACTGAGCCTGTCGAAGTACGGGCGGATTTGTTCTTGCTGCTCGGCCAAAAATCTACGCATGCAGGCTCATGCAAAAAACCGCCGCCATTCCAATAACAACATCCAGGAAGGAAGACCCATGGCACTCACCGGCGGCTGCTTCTGCGGCCAGATTCGTTACCAGATCGATCAACCCCTAGGCCCCGGCCGCAGTTGCCATTGCTCGCGTTGCCGCAAGGTCTTCAGCGGCACCGGCTCCGCCTACGCGGAGGTAGTGCCCGGCTCCTTCACCTGGCTCTCGGGCCAGGACAGCCTCACGCAATACGAGACCACGCCCGGCTGGGGTATGGGCTTCTGCAAGAGCTGCGGGTCCACGCTCTGTGGCCTGCATGAGGGCAAGGTCCACGGCGTCACCCTAGGCAGCGTGGACGGCGACCCTGGAGTGCAGATCGAGATGCACATCTTCGTCGGTTCCAAGGCGAGCTGGGACCACATCGGCGGCAGCGCACCGCAGTACGCGGAGTTTCCTCCGCAGGCTTGAGAACCCTAAGGCCGTTCATGCTGAGCTTGTCGAAGCATGAACGGCCTTTGCCAGGCCTACAGCTCCCCGCACAGCCCCCGCAGCAACACATCACCGACAGCGGAATCCGAGACCAGCGTCAGCTCAGGTCCCTCCAGCACACGCAGCCGGATTGCTCCCCAGACCAGCAGGCGGCTCTCATCGCCCACCGCCGGTTGAAAGCCATAGCGCAGCCGCAGCAGCACCCAGGCCTTGAGCTTGCGCCGCCGTGAAGGCCCGCAGTGCAGGCTCAGATGCCCATCCGCAGCGCGGCCCAATCGTGGTGCCGGCCGCTGTGAACAGGAAAGTCGTGAGATAGGCAGAGAGTGCATGCCTCCCAGCATCGCCACTCCCCGTGCCGCTGCCGCGCAGCCGTCGTGCAAATCCCGTGGAGCTTCGTGCAGGAATTGTGAAAGCGCTCTCCAGCGTCTGGCCAGCCATGGCCGGATGAAGGAGCATGTCCGCTATGGAACACATCACCTTTCAATCCACGAAGCTCGTCATCATGTCCGCCACCGGGCTGGATCGTGACGCGCTGCATGTCTACGCCGGACTCGCCACGCTCTTCATCTCTGCGCTGATCTTCCGCAAGCCCCTACGCTCGTGGCTGCCCTGGCTCCTTGTCCTGGCAGTGGCCATCATCGTGGAGCTGGTGGACCTGCGAAATGATTGGGTCACCCGCCACCGCCTGCAATGGGGTGCCAGCCTGCATGACATCTGGAACACCTTGTTCTGGCCCAGCGTCATCCTGCTGCTGGCGCGGCGCACCCGGCTCTTCGGCGCAAGGACGGGAGCAGAGAAGTGACCCATAACCTCCCCGGTCATTGCCCGCCCCGGGCCTTTGCCCAATAGTCTGCCCCATGAACAAGAATTGGACGGTTTACGGGTCGGAGCTGTCGCCCTTCACGCTCAAGCTGCTGGCCATGGCCCGCTACAAGGGCCTGCCGTATCGCTTCCTGCCGGAAGAGGGCGGCTGGCTGGACAACATGCGCATCACTCTCCGCAAGGAGCGGCTGGTGCGCGGACTGCTGCCGCTTACCTGGCCGCAGATGACGGAGGATGACGAGTTCCCCCTGGTCCCCTTCCTGTTCGGGCCAAACGGCGAGAATCTTTACGACTCCTCCGCCATCGGCGAATGGCTGGACCAGCGCGGCACCGCCCCCACGCCCCTGATCCCGGCCGACCCCGCGCTGCGTTTCGTCGTGAAGCTGCTGGACGAGTTCGCGGACGAGTGGATGCTGTACCTGGTCCACCACTTCCGCTGGAAGGTCTCCGCCATCGACAACAACGCCGGCCAGCGCCTGGGCCACGAACTGCGCTGGACCCTGCTGGGCCGCGACGCCCCGGTCGCGGACTTCTTCAGCGCCCGCCAGGTGCGCCGCCTGCCCTACCTCTTCAGCGTCGCGCCACAGGGTTTCCACATCCCCGGCCTGCCCCCGGAGCGCCAGCCGCCCTCGCGCGAGGGCTTCCCGCCCACGCATGCCCTGCTGGAAGAAAGCTACCGCCGCATCCTGCTCGCGCTGGAGCCCATCTTCAGCCGGCGCCCCTACCTGTTCGGCAACGTCCCCACGCTGGCGGACTTCTCCCTTTACGGCCAGATCGGCATGAACCTGCCCGATCCTTCGGCCAACCGCTTCATCGCCGCCACGGCGCCAAGCACGCATGAGTGGGTGCAGCGGCTGCACCGCCATGAATTCGGCAGCACCCCAAAGCCAGAACTGGCCCTGCATGACGATCTCGCCCCGCTGCTGGCGGAGGTGAGCCGCGTTTACGTGCCGCTGATGCAGCAGAACGCGGCGGCGGTTGCGCGCTACAAGCAGGCTGGCCAGAAGCGCTTCAACGAGCGTGCCTTCAATCGTAGGCTTTGCCTGTATGAGGGCAAGCTGGACGGGGTGCCATTCCGCTCCGTCGCCAAGAGCTTCCAAGCTAAGACTTGGCGCGAAATCTATAAATCATGGGTAAGACTATCTGTGAGGCAGAGGAAGCGATTGGAAGATATCGGCGTTGAGTCCGAGCAGATTCGGAGCCACTAAATTCAGCCCCTAGGAGGGCTCGCCATTTTGCAGTGGGGGCTGTTTGACGATACTGAGGACGAATCATCCTCGAACAGCGGCGTTACCCTGCGACGTTACCCCAAAATTGAGTAGCACCGTGGTTTAGAGTCCGACCCAAGACCCCAGGAGGTCGGACGTGAAGAAGCGGTATTCGGAAGAGCAGATCATCGGATTTCTGAAGGAAGCGG